>NZ_JARUBN010000001.1:1466666-2933333 GCF_029626265.1 Micromonospora sp. WMMD1102
GCCCGGATCGGTACGGCGAGCCCGATGCCCTCCGCGTCCCGGGCCTTCGCGTCGGCGATCCCGACGACCTCCCGGCGCGTGTTGACGACCGGCCCGCCGGAGTTGCCGGGATTGACCGGTGCATCGAACTGGATCATCGACCCGGGTCCGTCGGGCCGCTCACGAACCGCACTGACCACGCCGGTCGTGACGGTCTGGGAGAGGCCGAGTGGCGTGCCGACGACCAGGACGTTCTCGCCGGGATCGGGTTCCTCGGCGGCAGCCGGCAGTCCGGTCAGCGCGGTGTCGACCCGCAGCAGCGCGATGTCCTGCGACTGGTCCACGTCCGCGATCTGCGCGGTGTACCGCTTGCCGTCCCGTTCGAGCTTCACCGACCTGCCGTTCCGGGCCCAGACCGGCTCGATGACGTGAAAGGCGGTCAACACGTTGGTACGCCCGGTCGCGCTGGCCTTTCCGACCGCGAACGCACTGCCGGTGAAGTCGTCCGCGATCACCTGGAAGACGCTGGGCAGCACGGCGGCCGCGACCGCCTGCGGGTCGAAGTCCTGCTCGTTCTGCTTCTCCACCGAGCTGAGCCGACCGTCCATACTGTCCAGTCGTTGGTCAATACCGTCCGCGGCGTTCTCCGCGTCGCGCTGTGCCCGGGCCACGTCGCCGCGCAACTCGTCGATCTCACCCGCCTGCACGAAGACGATCACCGCGAGCCCGATCAGGGCAGCCGTGGCTGCTACCGCGGCGGCCCAGCGCAGCCCGGTCGCCCAACGGAACGGCCTCGGCGGCCGGGGCGGAACCGGACCGGCCGGGTACGGCAGCCCACCCGTCATGGTGCCCCCATTCGACTACCCGCTGTTTCGCCTGCGTCATCGAGCGTATGAATCGGGTCGGTTGGGCGGTGATGGTCGTTCGACCACCATCGGTACCCCGGATGTGACACGCGGCGATAGCATGAGCCGCGTGCCGGGCCCGGTGGAACAACGGCTCCTCCGTCGAGGGCTGATCTACGCGCTCGGTCTCCGCCTCGTCGTGATCGGTCTGTCCAGTGCGGTCTACCTCGCGCTCGCGCCGGTGCCCGACCGGGCAGTCGCCGTGCCCGTGGTGGCCGCCTTCAACTGCTGGAGCCTGTGCTACGCCGTGGCCCTGGTCCGGGGCTCCCGATCGGTCCGCCGCTGGCTGCCGCTCGCCGACGTCGCGGCGGTCTGCGCCGCCTGCCTGACCCAGCCCTGGACGGTCACCTCCGACCCGCGCGGCGGTGGGACCTGGATCTTCGTCGCCGTGAACCTGGTCGTCGTCACCTACCCCTGGCAGCTCGGCTGGCGGCTGCTCGCCGGGGCCACGGTCACGATCGTGGCCGCCTACTACGTGGGCGCGACGCTCGCCGATCCGGGCGGCTGGCTCGTCGACCCGTCGATCGGGCCCTGGACGGCCGCCGAGGCGGCGCTCTCGTGGGGGCTCTACCGATTCGTCCGGCGTGGTGCCCGGACCGCGGACCGGACCATCGCACGCGCCGCCGAGTTGCGGCACGCCGCGGCGGTCGCGGCGGCGCGGCGGCGCGACGAACGGGAGTACCTCGCGGCACTGCACGACACCGCAGCGGCGACGTTGCTGATGGTGGGCAGCGGCGTGGTCGACCGGACCGGGCCGTGGCTCGCCGAGCAGGCCCGCCGGGACCTGCGGGAGCTGCGGCGCTCCGAGGACGTGCTGCACGGCGAGGCAGACCTGGTCCCGCTGCTGCACGAGGTCGCCGACAACGCCCTTCCGCACATCGCCTGGCAGACTCCGGACGCCTTGCTGCTGCCGGCCGCGGACGCCGTGTCGCTCAGTCGCGGGGTGCGCGAGGCGTTGACGAACGTCGCCCGGCACGCCGGCACCGACCGGGCCGAGATCCGGGTGGAGTACGACGCCGAGCGGGTCACCGTGCAGATCACCGACCGGGGCCGCGGCTTCGACCCGGCCAGCGTCGGCAGCCACCGGTACGGGGTGACCCGGTCACTTGTGGAACGGATGATCCGGATCGGCGGTGCGGCGCGGATCCAGAGCCGTCCGGGCCAGGGTACGACCGTCACGCTCAGCTGTCCCCGTACCGTCCCGGACCTCGGTGGCAACGATCAGGAGATCATCGCCAGCTCGTTCCAACGCGGGCTGCGCTGGGCAGTCGTCGTGATGTCCCTGGCGATCCTGCTGCTTCTCGACCTGCCACGGCTGCTGTCCAGCGGCGAGGCGTACACCGCGTCCTGGCCCCAGGTCGTCACCTGGGTCGGTCTGGTCGCGGTGACCCTGGCGGTAGCCCTGGCCACCTGGCGCGACCGCCCGCTCGGCCGGTGGCGGCCGGTGCTGCTCGTGCTGGTCTTCGCGCTCTCCGCCCTGGCGACCGCGTCGGTGCGACCGGAATACCTGCTCGGCGCCGCGCACTGGTCGGAGGGGGACGCGGGCTGGCAGGTCGTGCTGCTGATGATGGACGGCCGGATCCCCGCCTTCGTCGCCGTCCTCGCCGCCCACTACCTTCTGACGTTCGGGCAGGCCGTCGCAGCCGGTGAGGCCGCCCTGAGCGTCGCCGGTGCGGTGAGCGCCACCTGGGCCGTACTCGCCTACCAGCTCGCGATCGCGATGATCGCCGCCGTCCTGCGGGGCATGGCGACCTCGACCGCCCAGGCCCTGCGCGCCGCCGAACGGGCACGTACCTCCGACGATGTCGCCCGGCACCTGCACGCCGACCGGACCAGCAGGCTGTCCGGGCTGGCGGCCACCGCCGTACCGCTGCTGGCGGGCCTGGCCTCCGGCGAGCTGGACCCGGGTGACGAGTCCGTGCGCCGGAGGTGCGCTGCCGAAGCCGCCCGGATGCGCCGGCTCATCGCCACCGACGGTGCCGCCGACTCGCTGTCGCACGAGTTGCGGGCCTGTATCGAGCAGGCCGAGCGCAACGGCGTCGCGGTCTCCTTCGCGGAGTGCGGCACCCGCCCCGAGCTGCCGCCACTTGTCTGCCAGCGGCTCGTCGAGCCGGCCATCGCCGCCCTCGCCACCGCCCGTGGCAGGGCCCGGCTCACGGTCGCCAGCACCCGCGAGACGGTGCCCGTCAGCGGCATCCGCGAGACGCTGCCCGTGAGCAGCGCCGGTGAGACGGTGCCCGCCCGCGGCACCCGCGAGACGGTGTCCGCCCGCGGCACCCGCGAGACGGTGTCCGTGAGCAGCGCCGGTGAGACGGTGGCCGTCAGCGGCATCCGCGAGACGGTGACGGTCAGCGTCGTCGCCGCGTGTTCGGCCCCGCCACCGATGCCCGACGGCGACGGGGTCCGGCAGTCCAGGACGGTCGTCGGAGATCGCCTGTGGATCCAGGCCGCCTGGCAGGGAGAACGATGATCACTGCGGTAGTCGTGGACGACCATCCCGTCGTCGTCGCCGGGGTGCGCGCCTGGTGTGCCCTGGCCGACCCGCCGATAAGCGTCGTCGCCGCCGGCCCGACCGTCGCCGTCGCCTGGCTCGACCCGGGCGACCGGGCCGACGTCGTCGTCTTCGACCTCCAACTCGACGTCACCGGCCCCGCGTACGGCGACCTGAAGCGGCTCGTCGACGCGGGTCGCCAGGTCGTCGTCTACAGCATGCGCAGTGACCGGGACAGCGTCCTCACCGCCCTCGACATCGGCGCCTTCACCTATCTGACCAAGGCCGAGGGGGAGGAGCACCTGGTGGCCGCCATCACCGCCGCCGCGGCCGGGACGCCGTACACCCCGCCCGCCCTTGCCGGTGCCTTCGGCACCGACGAGCGTCCGCAGCGCCCCCGGCTCTCCCCGCGCGAGCACCAGGTGCTGATCGAATGGTTCCACTCGGAGTCGAAGGAGATGGTCGCCCGCCGCCTCCGGCTCACCGTCCACCGGGTCAACTCCTGCCTCGAACGGGTACGCGTCAAGTACGCGAACGTCGGCCGCGAGGCACCCACCAAGGCCGCCCTCGTCGCCCGCGCGTTGCAGGACGGCCTGATCACCACCGACGAACTCTGACGGCGCCAGGACGCCGTCTGGCAGCCCGTGGCCGACGCACCGGCCCGCCGAGACGCGACCGGCTCTCGGCCGCTCGGTGTGGCGGGCTCTCGGCCGCTCAACGAGGCAGTGAGAGGGACCTCGGGGGCGAAGGGTCGAGGCTCCGGCGGACGTCCGGCGGCGGTCAGGGAGAATGGCCGGGTGAGTTCCCCGCGCGAGATCGTCCTGCTCGGCTCGACCGGCTCGATCGGCACCCAGGCGATCGACATAGTCCGGCGCAACCCGGACCGGTTCCGGGTGGTCGCCCTCGGTGCCGGTGGCGGCAACGTGGCCCAGCTCGCCACCCAGGCCCTCGAACTCGGGGTCGAGGCGGTCGGGGTGGCCAAGGCCTCCGCCGCGCAGGACCTGCAACTGGCCTTCTATGCCGAGGCGGGCAAGCGGGGCTGGTCCAGCGGCGACTTCAAGCTTCCGAAGATCGTCGCCGGGCCGGACGCGATGACCGAGCTTGCCGAGTGGCCCTGCGACATCGTGCTCAACGGCGTCGTCGGCTCGCTCGGGCTGGCGCCGACCCTGGCCGCGCTGCGCGCCGGGCGTACGTTGGCGCTGGCCAACAAGGAGTCGCTGGTGGCGGGCGGTCCGGTGGTGCGGGCCGCGATCCAGCGCCCGGACCAGATCGTGCCGGTCGACTCCGAGCACTCGGCACTGGCCCAGTGCCTGCGTGGCGGCAGCCGGGCAGAGGTGCGCCGGCTGCTCCTGACCGCCAGCGGCGGCCCGTTCCGGGGCCGGCGGCGCGACGAGCTGACCCGGGTCACGCCCGAGCAGGCCCTCGCGCACCCGACCTGGAACATGGGGCCGGTGATCACGATCAACTGCGCCAACCTGGTGAACAAGGCGCTGGAGATGATCGAGACGCACGAGCTGTTCGGCGTGCCGTACGACCGGATCGACGTGGTGGTGCACCCCCAGTCGGTGATCCACTCGATGGTCGAGTTCGTCGACGGCTCGACCCTGGCCCAGGCCAGCCCGCCGGACATGCGGCTGCCGATCGCGCTCGCCCTCGGCTGGCCGGACCGGGTGCCGGACGCCGCCGGTGCGGTCGACTGGACCGCCGGCCAGAAGTGGGACTTCGGCCCGCTCGACGAGTCGGCGTTCCCGGCCGTACGCCTGGCCAAGCAGGCCGGGATGGCGGGCCGCTGCCGTCCGGCGATATACAACGCGGCGAACGAGGAGTGTGTCGCCGCCTTCCTCGCCGGCCGGCTGCCGTTCCTCGGCATCGTCGACACGCTCGAGCGGGTGTTGGAGGCGGCCCCGGATTTTGCCGAACCGGGTAACGTCGAGGAAGTGCTCGCCGCCGAGTCCTGGGCGCGGGCGCACGCCCAGGAGATCATCGCGGAAGCGGTGGAAGGAGCCTGATGCTGTATCTGCTCGGGGTGGTGGCATTCGCCCTGGGGATCCTGATCTCGGTGAGCCTGCACGAGGCCGGGCACATGCTCGTGGCCAAGCGGTTCGGGATGAAGGTCACCCGTTACTTCGTCGGCTTCGGCCCCACCATCTGGTCCTTCCGGCGCGGCGAGACCGAGTACGGCCTCAAGGCCATCCCGCTGGGCGGCTTCTGCAAGATCGTCGGCATGACGCCGCAGGACGACGACGTGGACCCGGCGGACGAGCCCCGGGTGATGTGGCGGTACCCGCTCTGGAAGCGGACCGCCGTGATGGCCGCCGGCTCGGTGGCGCACTTCACCCTCGCCATCGTCACCCTCTGGTTCGCCGCGATCTTCATGGGACTGCCGAACCCCGACTACCCGACGAACACCGCCGAGATCCGCAGCGAGCCGGCCCGGATCGAGTTGGCGCCCTGCGTGGTCCAGCCGAACGAGCCCCGGGCCTGCCAGCCCGGCGACCTGGCCAGCCCGGCGGCCCAGGCCAACCTGCGCGACGGTGACGTGATCACGGCGATCGGCACCATCCCGGTGGCGAACTGGGGCCAGATGCTGGACGCCATCCGGGCCACCAAGCCGGGGCCGGTGGACGTGACCTTCCGGCGCGACGGCGCGACCCAGACCACCCGGGTCGACCTGGCCGAGGTGCAGCGTCCGCCGCAGGACCAGGCGGACGGCCCGGTCGGTCCGGTCTCGGCGCTCGGCGTGGGGCTCGGCACCCCGCCGACGGTCACCTACAGTCCGATCGGCGCCTTCGGTGCCACCGCCGACTTCACCGGCGACATGGCGGTCAACACCGCCAGGGCGATCCAGCGGCTTCCGCAGAAGATTCCGGCCCTCTGGGCGTCGATCACCGGCGAGGAGCGGGACATCGACACCCCGATCAGCGTGGTCGGGGCGAGCCGGCTCGGCGGCGAGGCCGTCCAGCACGGCCTCTGGGAGGTCTTCGTCCTCCTCTTCATCTCACTGAACTTCTTCATCGGCGTGTTCAACCTGCTCCCGCTGCTGCCGATGGACGGTGGGCACATCGCCATCGCCTGGTTCGAACGGGCCCGGTCCTGGCTCTTCGCCCGGCTCGGCAAGCCCGACCCGGGGCGGGTCGACTATTTCAAACTGATGCCCGTAACGTACGCTTTGATCCTGATCGGCGGTGCTTTCACGCTGCTCACCATCACCGCCGACGTGGTCAATCCGATAACCCTGATCCAGAGGTGAAGACAGTGACCGCCGTCAGCCTCGGCATGCCCGCCGTACCGCCGCCACCACTGGCGACCCGGCGGGCCAGCCGACAGATCAAGGTCGGTTCGGTGCTGGTCGGCGGTGGGGCGCCGGTGTCGGTGCAGTCGATGACCACCACGCTTACCGCCGACGTCAACACCACCCTCCAGCAGATCGCCGAGCTGACCGCCTCCGGCTGCCAGATCGTCCGGGTGGCGGTGCCGTCCCAGGACGATGTGGAGGCGCTGCCGGCGATCGCCAAGAAGTCGCAGATCCCGGTGATCGCCGACATCCACTTCCAGCCGAAGTACGTCTTCGCGGCGATCGACGCCGGTTGCGCGGCGGTCCGGGTCAACCCGGGCAACATCCGGCAGTTCGACGACAAGGTCAAGGAGATCGCGGCGGCGGCCTCGGCTGCCGGTACGCCGATCCGGATCGGCGTCAACGCGGGCTCGTTGGACAAGCGACTGCTGGCCAAGTACGGCAAGGCCACCGCCGAGGCGCTCGTCGAGTCGGCACTGTGGGAGTGCTCGCTCTTCGAGGAGCACGGCTTCCGGGACATCAAGATCTCGGTCAAGCACAACGACCCGGTGGTGATGATCCGGGCGTACCGGCAGCTCGCCGAGGCGTGCGACTATCCGCTGCACCTCGGGGTGACCGAGGCGGGTCCGGCGTTCCAGGGCACCGTCAAGTCGGCGGTGGCCTTCGGCGCGCTGCTCGCGGAGGGGATCGGCGACACCATCCGGGTCTCGCTCTCGGCCCCGCCGGTCGAGGAGATCAAGGTCGGCGCGGCCATCCTGGAGTCGCTGGGGCTGCGCGAGCGCGGCCTGGAGATCGTCTCGTGCCCGTCCTGCGGCCGGGCCCAGGTCGACGTCTACAAGCTGGCCGAGGAGGTCACCGCCGGTCTGGAAGGACTGCCGGTGCCGCTGCGGGTGGCGGTGATGGGCTGCGTGGTGAACGGTCCGGGCGAGGCGCGCGAGGCCGACCTCGGGGTCGCCTCCGGCAACGGCAAGGGGCAGATCTTCGTCAAGGGTCAGGTGATCAAGACCGTGCCCGAGGGGCAGATCGTGGAGACCCTGATCGAGGAGGCTGTCCGGCTCGCCGACGAGATGGGTGCCGAACTGCCCGAGGAGCTGCGCGACCTGGTCGTCAAGCCCACCGTCACGGTGCACTGACCGCGCAGCCGGCAACGACCCGGGGACAATGCCGACGGCGGTAGCCGAGGCCGGTAGCACAGGCGGGGCAGCTCGACAGTCTCCCGCTCGACCATCCCGCTCCCGGCTGGCCGGCTGGCCGGGCAGCGGGGTACCGCCTGCCCGGCCCGGCCTCGGTCGCCGCCCGGGCCCGGCTGGGAGCTATTCCGCCGACTCCGGGTCCGACTCGGCGAGGATCGCGTAGAGCTTGCGGCGGGTCTCGTCGAGCACCTGAGCGGCTCGCTCGCGCTGGTCGTCGGTACCGGTCATCATCACCTGGCGCAGCGCGTTCATCGCCTGGAAGCCGGCCTCCCGGATGTCGTGCCAGCTGTTGATGGTGTCCTGGGCGAACTCCGCCCACGGTGGCTGCGCGGCGGCCTGGGTTGCCTCCGCCTGCCCGGCCTCGGTGAGCCCGAAGCGGCGCCGTCCGCCGCCCGAGTCGGAAGTGCCGGCGATCAGGCCCTCGTCCTCCAGCAGTTGCAGGGTCGGATAGATCGACCCCGGACTCGGCCGCCAGGCACCCCCGGTGCGGGAGTCCAGCTCCTGGATCATCTCGTAGCCGTGCATCGGCCGCTCGGTCAACAGGGCCAGTACGGCGGCCCGGACGTTCGGCCGCCGCCCCCGGCCGCCGCCGCGCCCCCGGCCGCGACCGTGCCCGCCGCCCCAACCGGGGCCGCCCGCCGGGAAGCCGAAACCTCGCATCCGCGTCTCGTGCATCGCCTGGAATCCTCGATGCCAACCCATCTGAGCCTCCTCAATACTGTCGTTGATACCTCGACGATATATCGGCAAGCTATCGACGACAACGCGCCTGCTCGACAAGGACAGAGGGGTGACCCAAATCACGCTGCCGGCGTCGGCCCAGAAGGACCGACGCCGGCAGAGAGGCGTTCGGCTTACCCGGTGCCTGCGGTCAGGACGCCGTACAGGTCGCGGTGGGCAGGCTGTTGGTGCCGTTCCAGCTGCCGAGGAACCCGAACGTGGCGCTCGCGCCGGCTCCCAGCGCCCCGTTGTGCGCGGCGTTGGTCGCGGTCACCGCCGCACCGCTGCTGGTGACCGTCGCATCCCAGGACTGGTTCACCGTCTGGCCGTTGGCGAACGTCCAGGTGACCCGCCAGCCGCTGATCGCCGACGAACCGGCGGTGACCCGGACGCTGCCCTGGAAGCCACCGGTCCACTGGCCGACGATGCTGTAGGCCGCCGTACACGTGCGGCCGGAGGCCGGTGGGGTGGTGGCCGGCGGAGTCGGCGGCCTGGTGGTCGGCGGGGTGGTGGGCGGGCTGGTCGGCCCGCCGGTGCCCCAGCCGCCGGTGGTGTCCAGCCAGTTCGCCCGCTGGAACATCCAGTCGCGCATGTACTGCACCTGTCCCTGCCAGGTCGGCGAGGTCGGGGTGATGAACGGGCCGAGCATCCGGGTGCTCAGGTTCGGCCAGCGCTGGAAGTTCCGCTGCGCGGCGGCGGTCAGCGGTGCGGTCAGCCGGTCGATCCGGGCCTGGAGCTGGGCGTTGGAGAACAGTCCCCGGCGCAGTTCCTGCCAGCGCGCCTTGACCAGGTTGACGAACCCCGGATCCTGGATCAGCCGCTGGAACCAGTCGTTCGCGCTCGGGCTGCGGGTCTGTAGGTACTGCCAGCCGGCGATCTGGTCGTTCTGGAAGTAGCCACCCACCCCGAAGGTCAGGTCGAAGTCCCAGAGCGGCCCGGCGACGATCTTGCTGTCCCGGTCCTTGTAGAAGTACGCGCTGCGCAGGTACGCGTCCATGCCCCGGGTCAGCTCGTTGACGATGAGCATGTCCACCCAGGAGTCGACGTCGATGAACGAGGGATAACCGGTCGTCGGGTCGGCGAAGTTCGGACTTCGCAGCACGTCGTGGAACTGCTGGAGGTGTTGTCGGAGCCACTCGGCCTGGGCGGGTTGCAGCGGGTCCGGGTCGACCACCTCCAGGTAGTGCCAGCAGGTGGCGTCGGCACCCTGGCAGGGCAGGATCGGCTCCTCGGCCGCCAGCCACTCGAACTTGAAGATGTAACCTCCGGTGATCTTCGGCAGCGTGACGTCCTCCTCGTCGAGCTGCTTCAGGTCGAGCCGGTTCTTCGAGTTCTTGATGGTCTCGATGATCAGATAGACCCCGAGGTAGTCGTTCGCGGCCACCGGGTTCGCGTCGGTGTTCACATACACCTCGGCGAAGGCGTAGCGCGAGGCGTAGAGGCCCATGTCCTGGCCGAGGCCGTGCACGAAGGCGTCCCGGATCAGCGCCTTGTCGGTGTACGGCCCGCGCAGCACCCAGTCCGAGTCCGCCGGCATGCCGAGCAGCGGCAGGTCGACGTCGTCGTCCGCGTTGTCCCGCAACTCCAGCCGGTACGGCGTCTTCGGGAACGTCGCGCTGGACTGTCCGCGCAGGTGGAAACCGCCCCGGCTGACCAGGCTCGGCGCGGCGGAGAGCGAGGTCGTCTCGTTCGTCGGCGAGAACTGCATGACGGCGGTGTCGACGTACTCCCGCCCCGGTGCGCCGGCCCCGTACGCGTCGAGCAGGAGTACCGGCAGGTCGTGGGCGGTGTTGACGGCGCGGGCGACGTACATGGCGGTGCCGGGTTCGCCGGTCGGGGCGCCGTTCAGGTATGCCTGGGCCCGCAGCTGGGTGCTGCGGGTGAAGGTCAGCGGGGTGCCGGCGTAGACCGGCGAGCTGGCGACGGGCGGTTGGCCGTTCGTGGTGTACCGCACCTCCGCCCCGGCCACCGTGCTGCCCAGTGCGACCGAGACCTGGCCCTGGAAGGTGCCGCTCGGCACCGAGAAGGTGATGTCGCCGGTCGGGTCGGCCTGGGCCGCGACCGCCGCGTCGGTTGCGCCGCTCGCGGGCGGGGCAGCCGCCCCGCCGCCGCTCCGCGTTGACGTGTCCTGGGCGGCCGGGACCGGCCGGTCCGACCTGTCTTCGCGGGCCTGGGCGGGTCCGGCCGCCGGGCCCAGTGCGGCGGCGACCAGGACGCCCGCCAGCAGATAGCCGAATCTGCGCATCTTCCCTACTCCGTTCCGGTGCTGCTCGGGGGACGGACCGTGCTCGCCACCAGGCTGAAGTCGGCTCGTTCGACTTCGGACCGGGCGGGCTGGCCGTCGGTGGGGGCCCCGATGAGGGTGAAGTGCCGGCGCAGGGTTCGGCGCCAGGGCGCGGACGGCAGCTCCGGTCGGAGTGCGGCCAGTCCGGTGGCGTACTTGGAGATCCGTACCGGCCGGTGGCCGCGCGCCCAGAGCAGGCGGTCCACGCAGGACGCGGTGGAGCCGGTCTTGGTCTCGATCACCGCCAGCTCGGGAAGCCGGAGCGGACCGGAGTCGTCCTCCCAGGTCAGGTCGGTGTCGATCGTCACCCGGCTCACCGTGGCGGCGAGGAAGAGCGTGCTGCGCCGGTAGCGGGTGACCAGGACCGGGGCGAAGACCCGGTCGCCGACCTCGATCGACTCTCTGGCCAGTACGTCGTCGACGAACTGCCGCCCGGGGGAGAGGCTCGTCTCGTGGTCCGGCCGGTACGGCAGCCGGTCCTTGACGGTGTTGCCCCGGGGGCCCTGGGTCTTCACCTCCAGCCAGCACTCCGCCGAGTCGAGGTAGGTCCGGGTGCGCACCTTGAACCGGCGCCGACGGCGCTGGGCGGTGAGCAGATAGCTGGTCAGCTCCGGGGTGTCGAAGTAGACGGAGCGGTAGCCAAAGCAGCGCTGCCCGTCGATCTCCAGGACCATGGTGTCCGGCCCGACCTGGCTGACGACCGACCGCGCCTCGTCGATCGGAAGGACGTACTTGCGGTCCACCCGGGTCTGCAACGCGGCGCGTTCGGTGAGTTCGGCGAGTCCGATCGACTCGAGGTGCGCCGGTGGGGCGCAGCCGGCGGCGGTGGTCATCGCGGCACCCCGCTGGTGGCCACCTCGGCGTTGCGGACCGCCCGCTGTACCGCCGGGTAGGAATACCGCACGTCGACCAGGGTGGTGTCGTTGACCAGGTCGAGGCGCTGGACGCTGGCCGAGTGCACCCGGGCGCCGAGCTTCTGTTCGAGGTAGGCGACCAGCGCGACGTGGTCGGTGATGGCCGAGTCGAGGAACATGCTCTGCCGCCGGTAGCTGCGGAACAGCCGGGGGTGGTCGCCGACGAACATCACCACCAGGATCAGGGTCATCATGGTCGGGACCTGCCAAGCCGGCCCGCCGCCGAGGGCGGAGAGGATGCCGAGGGCCAGCGCGGAGAAGTAGTACGCCACCTCGTGCTGGTCGAGCTCGGTGGAGCGGAGCCGGATGATGGAGAGCACCCCGAAGAGCGCCAGTCCGAGCCCCAGGCCGGTGCCGGCGCTGCTGGTGCCGAGCGAACTCGCCACCGCCATCACCCCGATGTTGACACCGAGGTACGCGGCGACCAGGTCTCGGCGCCGGTGGCGGGGGAAGTAGAGCCCGAACACGAGCAAGATCACTGCGACGATGTCCGCCGCAAAGAGGGCGAGTTGGGGCATGGGTCCTGTCCTCCTGGATATCATCCGGTGGCCGGTAGGTAAACGGACGCCGGCTACCAGATTACATCGAAGGACTTCGATACTGACCCGTGACCTTCGCTAACACCTTGTAACAGGTTTTATTTAGTCCTGTCTATCTTATGGGGCATCGCGGGACGCACGGCACGGCGGCCCCGCCCGGTGGGTCCGGGCGGGGCCGCCTACGCCGGTCCGACTTGACCGGTCGGGCCTCGGATCAGACCGAGCCGAAGACCGAGAGCCCGGGAAGTGCCCGGTCGCCGTAGTCGAAGAGCGCCTGGTTCTCCCAACCGTTGCCGGAGGACGGGTTGGTCGGGTCCCAGCCGTTGCCGGAGACCGCCGTCCAGGTCGGCTCCCAGTAGAAGACCCCCAGCCCCCGTCCGTTCGGCACCGAACGGACGACGTCGAAGACCGCCCGCAACGCGTCGGCCTGGCCCTGCGGGGTGGCCGGATAGCCGCCGGCCTGTTGCAGCGAGGAGTTGAAGATGTTCGGCTCGCTGTCGTCGGCGTTCAGGGTGAAGCCGTACGCGGTCTCGGCGACCAGCACCGGCTTGCCGTACCGGGCGGCGAGGTCGTTGAGGTTGGCCTGGAGGCTGCTCAGCGAGCCGTGCCAGTAGAGGTAGTGCGACACCCCGATCACGTCGAACGGCACACCCCGCGAGACGGCCTGGTCGAACCACCACCGGTGCTGCGAGTTGTTGCCGCCCTCGGCGAGGTGCAGCAGCACCTGGGTGGAGCCGTTCACCGCCTTCACCGCATTGCCCCCGGCGGTGAGCAGGGCGGCCAGGTTGGCCCAGTTGTTGCTCCGCCCGTCCGGCCAGAGCATGCCGTCGTTGATCTCGTTGCCGACCTGCACCATGTCGGCCGTCGTACCCTGCGCCTTGAGGGCGCTGAGCACGTCGTACGTGTGGTGGTAGACCGCGTCCCGGAGCTGGTTGAAGTTGTAGCCGCTCCAGGCGGCGGGCTTGTTCTGCTTGCCCGGGTCGGCCCAGCTGTCCGAGTAGTGGAAGTCGATCAGCAGCCGCATCCCCTGCGCCTTGACCCGGCTGGCCATGCTCAGCACCCGGGCCTTGTTGTTGTAGCCGTCGGCGGGGTTGACCCAGACCTTCAGCCGGGCGTAGTCGACGCCGCCCGCGCGCAGCAGTTGCAGCGGATCGCGCTGGTTGCCGGCGGCGTCCCGGTAGATCCCGCCGCGGTCCTGGCTCTTGAGCAGGGTGGAGACGTCGGCGCCGCGGATCGAGATGCTGCCGCCCGGATTCCCGGTGCCGCCCCCGGTGAACTCCACGTCGTCCACGTTGATCCAGTTGCCGGCCCGGGCGTCCGAGACCACCGCGGCCGTGCACTGCCCGCTGCTGACCTGGGCGGTCACCGAGATCTGGGTCCAGTTGGAGGTGGTCGGGATGTTCGCCCGCTGCTCGGCGCCGCCGCAGTTGCGCAGCGCCAGGTACGCGGCGACCTGCCCGCCGCCGGAGCGGACCCAGGCCCGCAGCGTGTACGACCCGGAGCCCAGCCCGGTGAGCTGCTGGTACGTCTCCACCCGGTAGGCGCCGGAGGCCCAGTGCGACAGCCGGTAGTTGCCGGAGCGCCCACCGGCCTCGGTGAAGCTGGCACTCTGCTGGCCGGAGCTGGACGACTCGGACCAGCCCGGCGGGCTCTGGCTGGCACCCGACGACTCGAAGCCCGGGTTGGTGATGGTGGCGGCGGCGCGGACCGGACCCGGTGCGGGGCCGGCGACCAGACCAGCGGCGAGCAGTACGGCGCCGAGAGCGGCGGCGGCCGTACGGAGCGGATGGGACGGACCGCTCATCGGGATTCCTTCCGTCGAGTGGATGGGATGGTGCTCACCGGGCAGCGCCGCCGAGCACCCGCAGTCCGGGCAGCGCCCGACCGGAGTAGTCGAAGAGCGCCTGGTTCTCCCAGCCGTCCCCGGAGGACGGGTCGGCCGGATCCCAGCCGGCCCCGTCGACAGCCGTCCAGGTCGGCTCCCAGTAGAAGAGACCGAGCGCACCCGGTACGGCGGCGACGGTGTTCACCATGTCGCGGATCGCCTCGGCCTGCCCGGTCGGGGTGGCCGGATAGCCGCCGGCCTGTTGCAGGGTGGCGTCGAAGATGTTCGCCTGGTGGTCGTGCTCGGCGAGCGTGAAGCCGTACCCGGTCTCCACCACCAGCACCGGCCTGTCGTAGCGGGCGGTCAGGTCCAGCAGGTTGGCCTGGAGCGCGCCGAGCGGGCCGTGCCAGTACGTGTAGTGCGAGACGGCGATCAGGTCGAACGGCACGCCCCGGCTGACCGCGTTGTCGAACCACCAGCGGTGGCCGCCGTTGTTGCCGCCCTCGGCCAGGTGCAGCGCGACAGTCGTGCCCGGTGCGGCGTCGGTGACGGCGGTACTGGCGGCGGTGAGCAGCGCGGCCAGCCCGTCCCAGTTGTCCCAGCGCCCGTCCGGCCAGAGCATCCCACCGTTGATCTCGTTGCCGACCTGGACCATGTCGGCCGGGGTGCCCTGCCGGCGCAGGCTGTCCACCACGTCGTGGGTGTGCGCGTAGAGCGCCTCGCGCAGCTGGTCGAAGGGCAGGTCCGCCCAGGCGGCCGGCTTGAACTGCTTGCCCGGGTCGGCCCAGGTGTCCGAGTAGTGGAAGTCGATGAGCAGCCCCATGCCGAGCGCCTTGGCCCGGCGGGCCTTGGCCAGCACGTCCGCCTTGTCGCTGAACCCGTCGGCCGGGTCCACCCAGACCTTCAGCCGGGCGTAGTTGACCCCGTTGTAGGCGAGGATCCGCAGCGCGTCGCCGGGCCGCCCGGTGTGATCGGCGTAGACCGCGCCGTGGTGCTCGTTCTTGGTCAGGTGCGAGATGTCGGCTCCGACGATTCGCAGCGCGGGGGCGCCGGCCGGCCGGCTGGCCGGGGTGACGGCGAGGTCGTCGAAGTGCGCCCAGTCCCCGGCGTTGCCGTCCGAGACCAGTGCCACGGTGCACCGGCCGGTGCTGACCCGGGTGGTGACGGCCACCTCCACCCACCACTCGGCACCGGTGCGCGGCAGGTCGACCCGCCGGGCCGGGCCGCCGCAACCGGTAAGCGCGACGTACGCGTCGCGCTGGCCGCCGCTGACGCGCACCGAGACCCGCAGCGTGTGGTCCCCCCGGCGCAGCCCGGTGAGCCGCTGGTACGTCTCGACCCGGTAGGGCCGGTCGGCCCAGTGGGTGAGCCGGTTGGCCCCGCTCCGACCGCCCGGCTCGACGAAGCTGGCGGAGCGCTGGCCACGCACGGACCAGCCGGTCGGGGACCCGTCGGAGGCGGTCGCCTCGAAGCCCGGGTTAAGCACCGTCGCCGGACTGCCGGGATCGGCCGCCGCCGCTCGACCGGGACCGGGTACGACCACGGCGGCGACGAGCGCGAGTGCCCCGAGGGCGAGTTTGCGGTTAGGCATCAGTGCACGTTCCTCCTCGACGAACACCGGGCGACGCCTGTCCGTCCCGGCAACTGGCTGGGAGCGCTCACAGCCCGTTCTGTCTCGTGCTGAACTGGCAGTACCGACGATCTTCCGAAGGATATCGACGAAGTGCGTTGTGAGCGCTCACGGAACCATCACGGTGGATCGATGTCAAGGGGCCCGCGCTGCGAGCGCTTGGTCAGCAACGCAGCACGCGTACGCCGCCGGCCGGCACCCGGCAGACGCCCCGGTGGAAGGTGCCGTCCAGCAGGTCGGTGCCGGTGGTGCCGGGCAGCTCCAGCTCCCGGTCGGTGTGGTTGACCGCGACCAGGAACCGGCTGCCGTCGGCTCCGGCCCGGCGGACGAGTTCCACCCCCGCGGGCATCCCGTCCGGCGGGACCAGCCCGGCGTCCCGGTACGCCGCCCGGAGCACCGGGGCCAGGTCGGCGGCGTCGAGCCGGGTGGAGATGTACCAGGCGTGGCCGGAGCCGAGGGCGTGCCGGGTCACCGCCGGCCCACCGGCGGCCGGACCGTCCAGATAGCTCAGCACCGGTGCGGCGCCGTCCGGCACGACCACCTCGGCCCAGACGTCCCCGACCAGCTCCCCGGCCGAGTCGTCCCCGACCAGCTTGCCGACCAGCTCCCCGGCCGAGTCGTCCCCGACCAGCTCCCCGGTCGGGTCGACGCCGTCGGCGCCGAGCCGGACCGTCTCGCCGGACCGCAGCGGCAGGAACTCCTGCACGGTCAGCCCGAGCAGCTCGCGCAGCGCCCCCGGGTGCCCGCCGGGGTGGATGGCGTCGTCGGCGTCCGCGATGCCGGAGAAGTACGAGACCAGCAGCGTCCCGCCGCCCGCCACGTACCGGCGCAGGTTCTCCGCCGCGGCCGGGGTGGTCAGGTAGAGGCTCGGCACCACCACCAGCCGGTAGCCGTCGAGCGCCCGCTCCGGGTGCGCGAAGTCCACGGTGAGCCGGTCCCGCCAGAGCCGCTCGTAGTAGGCGGCCATCCGCTCCCGGTAGTCCAGGTCCACCGAGGGCCGCCAGTCCAGTTCCAGCGCCCACCAGGACTCCCAGTCCCAGAGCACCGCCGCGTGGGCGACCACCCGGGTGCCGCGCAGCGGTTCCAGGCTGGGCAGGTCGGCGCCGAGCGCCACCACCTCGCGCCAGATCCGGGTGTCGGTGCCGCCGTGCGGCAGCATCGCGCTGTGGAACTTCTCGGCACCGAACCGGGAGGCCCGCCACTGGAAGAAGAGCGCCGACTCGGCACCCCGGGCCAGGTGGGCCAGGCTGTTGCGGCGCAGCTCGCCGGGGCGCTTGGCGATGTTGCGGGGCTGCCAGTTCACCGCCGAGGTGGCGTGCTCCATCAGCAGCCAGGGCCGGCCGCCGGCCACCGCCCGGGTCAGGTCGGCGCACATGGACAGCTCGATGTGGTTGTCCGGCTCCTCGGCCCGCAGGTAGTGGTCGTTGGAGACCACGTCCACCTCGGCGGCCCAGCGCCAGTAGTCGATGGTCTTGCAGTTGGCGATCATGAAGTTCGTGGTCACCGGCACGCCGGGGGAGAGCCGGTGCAGGATGTCCCGCTCCCGCCGGAAGTTGGCCAGGTGGGCGTCGGAGGAGAAGCGCAGGAAGTCGAGCTGCTGGGTCGGGTTGACCGAGGTCGGCGCGGCGTACGGCGGCTCGATCTCGGCCCAGTCGGAGTAGCGCTGGCCCCAGAAGGTGGTACCCCAGGAGGCGTTGAGCCGGTCCAGGTCGTCGTCGTGCCGGTTACGCAGCCAGTCCCGGAACGCCTCGGCCGAGGTGGCGCAGTAGCAGAGCGCGTTGGCGCCGCCGTACTCGTTGTGCGAGTGCCAGAGCACCAGCGCCGGGTGCCCGGCGTAGCGGCGGGCGAGCTGTTCGGTGATCCGCGCGCTCGCCTCGGCGTACGCGGGGGAGCTGGGGCAGAACGACTGTCGCGCCCCGCCGCCTAGTGTCGTCCCGTGCCGGTCGACGAGCCGGGCCTGCGGGTGACGGCGCCGGAACCAGGCCGGCGGTACGGCGGTCGGGGTGGCCAGGTCGACGCCGATCCCGCCGTCGTGCAGCAGGTCGAGCAGCCGGTCGAACCAGCCGAACTCGAACCGGCCCTCGGCCGGCTCGAGCAGCGCCCAGGCGAAGATCCCGACGCTCACCAGGTTCACCCCGGCCACCCGCATCAGCTCGACGTCCTCGGCCCAGACGGATTCGGGCCACTGCTCGGGGTTGTAGTCGCCGCCGTACGCCAGCCGGGCCAGTCGGGGCAGCGGCCCGGCCCGGCCGGCGGAGTCCTCGGCGGCGGCCACGAGTTGCGGGGTCTGACTCATGCGGGCTCTCCGTACTGTGCGCGCTCCCAACGGTAGTGCGCATGATTGCACACGGATCTACAAGGCGAACAAGTGCTGAACCGTGTCTTGACATGATCGATCGCCAGTCCAAGACTGTGAGCGCTCCCAGTTGTTTCTGGTCGATCACCAGCCGATGACACCACGGAAACTGAGAGGTTGAGATGACCCGTACGCTCGGTGCGAAGATCCTCGCGGTGGCTCTCGGCGCCAGCCTGGTCGCCGCCTGCACATCCTCGTCCGACGACGACCCGGCGGAGCCCACCGGCCCGGTCGAGCTGACCTTCTGGTCCTGGACGCCGAACATCGAGAAGCTGGTCGACCGGTGGAACGCCGACAACCCGGAGACCAAGGTGACGCTGAGCAAGCAGGCCGGCGGCGGGGACATCGTCACCAAGCTGCTCACCGCCGCCAAGGCGGGCAACCCGCCGGACCTCGCCCAGGTCGAATACCAGTCCCTGCCGACCCTGGTCAGCAACGACGTGCTGGCCGACATCGCCGAGCAGGCCAAGCCGCTTCAGGAGAAGTTCGCCGAGGGCAACTGGCAGCAGGTGACCCTCGGCACCGACGCGGTGTACGCGATCCCGCAGGACGCCGCGCCGATGATGCTCTACTACCGCGCCGACCTCTTCGGACAGTACGGGCTGACCGTGCCGAAGACCTGGGAGGAGTTCGCGCAGACCGCCCGTAGCCTGCGCGGCAAGACGAAGAAGCACCATCTCACCACCTTCTCGGCCACCGACCCGGGCTGGTTCGCCGGGCTGGCCCAGCAGGCCGGCGCGAACTGGTGGTCGATCGACGGCGAGTCCTGGCGGGTCACCGTCGACGACGCCGGCACGAAGAAGGTCGCCGACTACTGGGGCGGGCTGGTCGCCGAGGGCGTGGTCGACGGCAAGCCGATGTACACCCCGGAGTGGAACAAGGCGCTCAACGACGGCACCCTGCTGGCCTGGCCGAGCGCGGTCTGGGCCCCCGGCGTGCTCGTCGGCAACGCGCCGGCCACCAAGGGCAAATGGGCGATGGCGCCGCTGCCACAGTGGAACGCCGGCGAGAACAGGACCGGCAACTGGGGCGGCTCCTCGACCGGGGTCACCGCCGCCTCGAAGCACAAGACGGCAGCGGTCCGCTTCGCCACCTGGCTGAACAGCGACCCGGCCGCCACCACCATGCTGGTCCGGGACTGCGCGGTCTATCCGGCCGCCCGGGACGCCCAGTCCGGCCCGGCGCTCGCCTCGCCGCCCGACTTCTTCGCCAACCAGGCCGACTTCTATCCGCTGGCCAAGCAGATCGCCGACACCGCCGCCGGGGTCACCTGGGGGCCGAACGTCAACGTCACCTACGAGACCTACCAGGACGCGTTCGGCAGGGCGATCACCGCCAAGACGCCGTTCGGCGCGGCGGTGGACGCGATGCAGACCGCAACCGTGGAAGACATGCGCAAGAACGGCTTCACCATCGCCGGCTGACCGAACGGAGATTCGATGCGAACGGCCACCCCCGGGGTGCGCCGCCGGGGAAGACGTACGGGCATCCCGTACGTCTTCCTCGCCCCGGCGGTGATCCTGTTCCTCGCCTTCTTCCTCGCCCCGATCGGGTACGCGGGATATCTGAGCCTGCGCAAGGTCCGGGTCTCCGGGCTGGGGCTCGGGCGGGGCTCCCGGACCGAGGTCTTCGCCGGGCTGGAGAACTACCGCAACGCCGTCACCGACTCAGAACTCTGGTCCGGGGTGCTGCGGGTGCTCGGCTACGGCGCGCTGCTGCTGCCGACCATGCTGGGGCTGGCACTGCTCTTCGCGCTGCTGCTGGACCGGCCCCGGGCCCAGCTCGCCCGGTTCAGCCGTACCGCGATCTTCCTGCCGTACGCCGTGCCGGCGGTGATCGCCAGCCTGCTCTGGGGCTTCCTCTACCTGCCGGCGACGAGTCCGCTCAACGACCTGCTGGCCCGGTTCGGACTGCCCGAGCCGGACCTGCTCGGCACCGACGCGGTCTTCTACGCGGTGGTCAACATCGCCCTCTGGGGCGGCGTCGGGTTCAACATGATCGTGCTCTACACCGCGCTCCGGGCGATCCCGCCGGAGCTGTACGAGTCGGCCCGGCTGGACGGTTGCAACGAGATCCAGATCGCCCTCCGGATCAAGATCCCGCTGCTCGCGCCGGCCCTGGTGATGACCACGCTGTTCACGATGGTCGCCACGTTGCAGGTGTTCAGCGAGCCGATGACGCTGGCCCCGATGACCAACTCGATCCCGTCGACCTGGACCCCGCTGATGAAGGTCTACCGGGACGCCTTCGCCACCGACGACCGGTACGCCGCCGCGGCCACCTCGGTGCTGCTCGCCGCGACCACCCTGGTGCTGTCGCTCGGCTTCCTGCGCCTGGTGCAGCGGCGGGCCTTCGGACAGGAGCAGTAGCGATGGCCGGACGAGCAGCAGCAATGGCCGGACAGGAGCGGTAGCGATGGCCGGAACCGACACCGTCTCCACCCCGGCCACGGTCGCCGGGGCCGGACTGCCGGCGCGCGACCCGGCGGGCGGTGCGCCCGCGCCGGGCCGGCTCGGCCGACTGGTCCCGACCGTGGTCCTGCTGGTCGGGGCGCTCTACTGCCTGCTGCCGGTGGCCTGGGTGCTGGTCGCCGCGAGCAAGGACGCGGCCAGTCTCTTCACCAGCTCCACCTTCGCCCCCGGCGACGCGCTGCCGGGCAACCTCGCCGACGTCTCGACGTACCGGGACGGGCTGTTCTGGCGGTGGATGCTGAACACCCTGCTCTACGCCGGGGTCGGTGCGGCGCTCTCCGCGGCCGTCTCCGGGCTGAGCGGCTACACCCTGGCCAAGTTCCGGTTCCCGGGCCGGGCGGTGGTGTTCAACGTACTGCTGGCCGGGGTGCTGGTGCCGCAGATCACCCTGGCGGTTCCGCAGTACCTGCTGCTGGCGAAGGTGGGGATGACCGACACGTACTGGTCGGTGCTGCTGCCCAGCATCGTCAGCCCGTACGGCATCTACCTGGCCCGGATCTACGCGGCGGCGGCGGTGCCGGACTCGGTCGTCGAGGCGGCCCGGGTCGACGGGGCGGGCGAGTTCGGCATCTTCCGCCGGGTGGCGCTGCCGATGATGGTGCCCGGCCTGGTCACCGTCTTCCTGTTGCAGTTCGTGGCGATCTGGAACAACTTCCTGCTGCCGTTCATCATGCTCGCGAACGACGAGCGGTTCCCGGTAACGCTCGGCCTCTACACGCTGCTCAACCAGGGCAACACCCAGCCGGCGCTCTACCGGCTGGTGATCGCCGGGTCGCTGGTGTCGATCATTCCGCTGGTGGCGCTCTTCCTGTCGCTGCAACGCTACTGGCGGATCGACCTGCTCTCCGGCGCGACCAAGGCGTGACGGGGCGTGGCGGCGGGCGACGGGGCGGGGGCGAGCCGTGTCACAAGCTCCGGTGCCGCCGCCGGGTGCGGACGCAGGGACAATGACAGGGTGACCGCGCCTGACCGCAGCCGTACCCGCCGGACGAGGCCCCGCCCGACCATGGACGACGTGGCGGCGGTGGCCGGGGTATCCCGGGGGACCGTCTCCCGGGTGCTCAACGGCGGGCACAACGTGAGCGGCCCCGCGCTGGAGGCCGTCCGCCGGGCGATCCGCAAGACCGGGTACGTGCTCAACCAGCACGCCCGGAGCCTGGTCACCCAGCGCTCGGACTCGGTCGCCTTCATCCTCTCCGAGCCGCAGGACCGGCTCTTCGAGGACCCGAACTTCAACATCCTGCTCCGGGGCTGCACCCAGGAGCTGGCCGAGCACGACATCACCCTGCTGCTGACCATCGCCGGCACCTCCGAGGACCGCAAGCGGGTCGGCCGGTACGTCACCGCCGGGCACGTGGACGGGGCACTGGTGATCTCCACCCACGCCGGCAGCCCGCTGCTGGACGAGCTGGACGCCCGGGGGCTGCCCTTCGTCGCCGTCGGCCGCCCGCTCGGCTGGGACCGCGAGGTCAGCTACGTCGCCGCCGACGACCGGGGCGGAGCCCGGCAGATGGTCAGCTATCTGCGCTCCCGGGGACACCGGACCATCGGCACCATCACCGGCCCGCTGGACACCTCGGGTGGCGTCGACCGGCTCGCCGGCTACCACGACGTGCTCGGCGAGACCGACCCCCGGCTGGTGGTGGCCGGCGACTACACCTCGGACGGCGGCGAGGCGGCGATGGAACGGCTGCTGCGCCAGGCGCCCGAACTGGACGCCGTCTTCGTCAGCTCCGACCTGATGGCCACCGGCGCGATCGCCGCGCTGCACCGGGCCGGCAGACGGGTACCCGAGGACGTCGCCGTCGGCGGCTTCGACGACTCCAAGGTCGCCAGCACCTCGGTACCCCGGCTGACCACGATCCGGCAGCCGTGGGCCCGGATCAGCGCCGAGATGGTCCGGCTGCTCCTGGGCCACCTGGCCGGCGACTCGCACGCCGCGGTCATCCTCCCCACCGAGCTGGTGGTCCGGGAGTCCGCGTAACGACCGGGATGTCCGGACCTGCCCGGGGCGGGCACGGTGATCCGCCCGGTTCCGCGCTCGATGATCTGGCACGCTGGAAGGCGTGCTGATGGTGCCGGTACGCCAGCTCGGAGAGGCCGAGCGCGGCGCGGTGGAGCGGATCCTCGACCTCGACCCCTTCGCCGCCGCGCAGGTGGCCGAGCGGGTCGCCGCGAACGGCCTGTCCTGGTGGCGGGCCGACGGTCGGGTGCTCGGCTACGGCACCCGGGACAACCTCGAGTCCGTCTGCTGGCTCGGCGGGCAGGTCACCCCGGTCTGCGCCGGCCGGCCGGCGATCGCCGCCTTCGCCGAGGCGCTCGGTGCCGAGGAACGCACCTGCTCGTCGATCGTCGGGCGGGCCGACGGGGTGCTCGGGCTCTGGGAGCGGCTCTCCGGGCGGTGGGGACCGGCCCGGGACGTACGCCCGAACCAGCCGCTGCTGATGACCGGCTCGGTGCCGCAGGTGGCGCCGGACCCGGAGGTACACCCGGTGCGCACCGGCGAGATCGACGCGCTGTTCCCGGCGGCGGTGGCGATGTACACCGAGGAGGTCGGCGTGTCGCCGCTGGCCGAGGATGGCGGGCGGGCGTACCGGCAGCGGGTGGCCGAGCTGGTCCGGGCCCGCCGGGCGTACGCCCGGATCGTCGACGGCCAGGTGGTCTTCAAGGCCGAACTGGCGGTCGTCACCCGGCGCACCGCGCAGATCCAGGGGGTCTGGGTCGATCCCGCCTGGCGGGGGCGGGGGATCGGCGTCGCCGCGATGGCGGCGGTGGTCCGGGACGCGCTGGCCCGGGTCGCCCCGACCGTCAGCCTCTACGTCAACGACTACAACGTCCCGGCCCGCCGCGTCTACGAACGCTGCGGCTTCCGCTCGGTCGGCACCTTCGCGACCGTGCTGTTCTGAAGCACCTTCGCGACCGTGCTGTTCTGAGGCAGCTTCGCGACCGTGCTGTTCTCAGGCAGCTCTGCCGTGCTGATCCGAGGCACCCTCGCCGCCGCGCCGGTCCGGGCGGCGGAGGTGTTCACCAGGCCCGCAGGTACTGCTCCGGAGTGTGCACGGCCGCGCCGAGTTGCTGCGCCGCGCGACGCGGCCAGTACGGGTCGCGCAGCAGTTCCCGGCCCAGCAGCACCAGGTCGGCGTCCCCGCCCGCCACGATCGCCTCGGCGTGCTTGGGCGCGCTGATCAGTCCCACCGCGCCGGTCGGCACCTTGCTCTCCCGGCGTACCCGGGCCGCCAGCGGCACCTGGTAGCCCGGACCGAGCGGGATCTCGGCCTCCGGCACGCCCCCGCCGGAGGAGCAGTCCACCAGGTCGGCGCCGGCCTCGGCGAGCAGCCCGGCCAGCAGCACGCTGTCGGCCGGCGTCCAGCCGCCCGGCACCCAGTCGGTGGCCGAGATCCGGACCAGCACGGGTACGGCGTCGCCGACCGCCGAGCGGACCGCCCGGGTCACCTCGACAGCGAGCCGGCTCCGCCCTTCCAGGTCACCGCCGTAGTCGTCGGTGCGCTTGTTGACCAGCGGGGAGAGGAACTCGTGCAGCAGGTAGCCGTGTGCGGCGTGCACCTCGACGGCCCGGAACCCGGCCGCCAGCGCCCGGCCGGCGGCCTGTCCGAACGCCTCGACAACCCGGTCGAGTCCGGCCCGGTCCAGTGCCGCCGGTGTCCGGTAGGACGGTGCGAACGGTTCGGTCCCCGGCCCGACCGGCGGCCAGCCACCCTCGGCGTCCGGCACCCCGCCCTTCGTCGGCGACCAGGGCCAGTAGGTCGACGCCTTGCGGCCGGCGTGCGCGAGCTGCACCGCCGGCACCGCCCCGGCGGCGGCGACGAACCCGGTGACCGGCCGCCAGGCGTCGACGTGCGCGTCCGACCAGAGCCCGGTGTCCCGGGGACTGATCCGGCCCTCCGGCACGACCGCGGTCGCCTCGCTGATCACCATCCCGACCCCGCCGACCGCGCGGGCACCGAGGTGTACCCGGTGCCAGTCGGTCGGCAACCCGTCCGGCCCGGCCGAGTACTGGCACATCGGCGACATCACGATCCGGTTCGGCAGCGTCAGGCCGCGCAGCGTCAACGGACTGAACAGCACACTCATCCTCGCCTCTTCCTCCGGCGCCCCGGTCGGGGCGCCGAGCTGCAATGCTCTCCCACCGCCGACGGTCTCCCACCGCCGACGGACAGCCGACGGTGGGAGACCACGGACCGACGGGGCCGGCGTCAGGCCGGTTGCGGAGCGGGGTCCCGGTCCCGGGTCGGCCGCCCGGTCGGCGGCTCCTCGTCCAGCAGCTCCCGCCGGCCGGCCGAGTCGTACGCGGCCCGGTCCAGTACGCCCTCCCGGGCGGCGACCACGGTCGGCACCAGGGCCTGCCCGGCGACGTTCGTGGCGGTCCGGATCATGTCCAGGATCGGGTCGATGGCGAGCAGCAGGCCCGCCCCGGCCAGCGGCAGGCCCAGCGTGCTCAGGGTCAGCGTGAGCATCACCAGCGCGCCGGTCAGTCCGGCGGTGGCGGCCGAGCCGACCACCGAGACGAAGGCGATCAGCAGGTAGTCCAGCGGGCTCAGGCTCACCCCGAAGACCTGGGCGACGAAGATCGCCGCCAGCGCGGGATAGATCGCGGCGCAGCCGTCCATTTTGGTGGTCGCGCCGAACGGCACGGCGAACGAGGCGTACTCGCGCGGCACGCCGATCCGCTCCACCGAGCGCTGGGTCACCGGCATGGTGCCGACCGACGAGCGGGAGACGAAGGCGAGTTCGATCGCCGGCCAGGTGCCGGCGTAGAAGCGCAGCGGGTTGAGCTTGCCGGCGACGAGCAGCACCAGCGGGTAGACCACCAGCAGCACGATCGCGCAGCCGATGTAGACCGCGGTGGTGAACTTGGCCAGCGGCGCCAGCAGGTCCCACCCGTACGCCTCGACGGCGTGGCCGATCAGCCCGAGGGTGCCGAGCGGGGCGAGCCGGATCAGCCACCAGAGCGCCTTCTGGGTGATCGCCAGCAGCGCCCGGTTGAAGTTGACGAACGGCTCGGCGGCCTGGCCGACCAGCAGCGCGGCGATGCCGGCGACAACGGCCAGGAAGACGATCTGGAGAACGTTGTTCTCGACGAACGCGCCGACCGGGTTCTCCGGGATGATCCCGGTGAGGAAGTCGGTCCACGATCCGGTCCGCTCCGGTGCCTCGGCACCGGCGACGTCCAGCGTGACGCCCCGGCCCGGGTTGGTCAGCAGACCCAGCCCGATGCCGACGCTCACCGCGATCAGCGCGGTGATGCCGAACCAGAGCAGGGTCTTCAACGCCAGCCGGGCGGCGTTGGCCACCCCGCGCAGGCTGACGACGCTGACCACCAGGGCGGTGAAGACCAGCGGCGGCACGGCGAGCCGGAGCAACTGGACGAAGATGCCACCGATCTGGTCGAGGGTGGTGCCGAGCCAGGAGATGTCGCCGGCCCGGGCCAGGTAACCCAGTGCGACACCGAGCACCAGACCGGCGAGGATCTGGACGGAGAACGGAATTCTGCGAAGTGCGGAAATCATCGGGAGGTCCCAACGTCTGGATCCGGCGGGCGGGGTACTGGCCGCCGAGGGCGCCGGATCGGCGGGCTGCGGTCGGTGATCTCTGATCCGTGGATCTATCGATCTGTGATCTGTTGATCTCTCGATCCGTGATCTACGCCGGAGGCGATCTCTGATCTGCGGGGGGAACGCGTCAGCCGCGACAGCAACCGCTGGCCTGTAGTCGGAGATCGACATACAGGCGCACGGTCAGGAACCAGACGTTGGTCATCGTCCGCTGACGATACGACGCCGGAGCCGGCAACGAAAGGACAGATCTTGGTGAGACGCCTTACAGCTCACCTGGGACGGCTGTCCGACAGGCCGGCTGTCATCCGGGGTACCTCTCCGGCGGCCCGCCCCCGGCACGGCCGGACGGCGCGGCGGGCGCCCGGGACGCGGCGGGCTCCCGGGCGAGTCCGAGGATGAGCCCGGCGGCCACCCCCCAGACGGCCAGGTCCAGCAGGAGCAGCCGCTCGACCGCACCCGTCAGGACGCCCCGGCCGACCAGCAGCAGGGCCAGGCCGGCGACCGCCGACAGCGGCAGCGCGACAGCGGCGGCGACGACCGAGAGCCGGCGCAGCGCCGGGGCCGACCGGCCCGTCCCGACCGCGTCGTCCAGGGGCGGCGGGCCGCCGACCGGCCGCGTCCCGGCCACGCCCCGGGGCGCCGGGAACGGGAACAGGTCGCGCGGTGGTCCGGCCACGGCCAGCATCGCGAAGACCGTGCCCGCCACCGCTGCGATACTGGCACCGCCGTGCACCAGGTCGGCCAGGGTCACCCGGTCGAAGGGCGGCAACGGGCACTGGGCCCGGCAACTCACCCCGGCCGAGAGCGCCGTCGCGACCGCGCTCGCCAGAAGCAGCCCGGAGGCCAACCGCAGCCAGCGGGGCAGGGCCGCGCCGAGCAGTACCTGTCCGGCGGCGACGGCCAGCAGGCCGATCCGGTACGGCCACACCGTGCTGCTGCCCGAGGCGCCGGCCTCGCTGACGTACCCGCCGAGGTCCGGAGCCGGACCGGCGAACACCGCGACGGCCACCGCGACCGTGCCGACCAGCACGCAGGCCGCGGCGCCGAACGCGACGGCCGGCCGACTGACCGCCGTCACCGCTGGGCGCCGGCCCCTCCGACGACCGGGCCATCGACGTCGGTCTCCCGGAGGACGTGTGCCTGCACCATGTGGCCAAACCTATCCCGCCGCCCGACAGCCGGTAGAGGATCCGTTGGGCAGGCCCTAAAGTGTGGGTCGATCACCACGACCCGCCGGGACGGTCGGCGCTGCCTGCCGGTGCGGTCGTGGCCGACCACAGCCCCTGGACGGGCCGGAGCGACGAGCTGAGGCGGACATGCGACTCCCGGACGGGCTACCCGCGGACATCGACCTGACCCGACCCAGCGCCGCCCGGGTCTACGACTATTTCCTGGGCGGCGCGCACAACTTCGAGGTCGACCGGCAACTCGCCGAGCAGATCGCCGGGATGACGCCGAACCTGGCCGAGACGATGCGGGCCGGTCGGGCGTTCCTGCGCCGGGGCGTACGGATGCTGGTCGGCGAGGGCATCGACCAGTTCCTCGACATCGGCTCCGGCATCCCCACCGTCGGGAACGTGCACGAGGTCGCCCAGGCCGTCAACCCGCAGGCCCGGATCGTCTACGTCGACATCGACCCGGTGGCGGTGGCGCACAGCCGGTCGATCCTGGCCGGCAACGAGTACACCGGTGTGGTCCACGCGGACCTGCGGGAGCCGGAGCGAATCCTGGCCGAGGTCGGCAAGCTGGGCGTGCTCGACCTGGACCGGCCGGTCGCCGTACTGCTGGCCGGGGTGGTGCACTTCGTCCCGGACAGCGACGACCCGCACTCGATCCTGGCCACCCTGCGCGCCGCCACCGTGCCCGGCAGCTATCTGCTGCTCTCCCACTCCACCCACGAGGAGCAGCCGCCGGAGATGCTGGACGCGCAACGCCTCTCCGCCCGGACGGCGACCGAGATCACGCTCCGCTCCCGGGCCGAGATCGCCGCCTTCTTCGGTGACTTCACGCTCGTCGAGCCGGGCCTGGTGCACATGCCGCTGTGGCGGCCCGACGACCCCGCCGACCCGGGGGAGCACCCGGAGCGGCTCGGCGCGTTCGGCGGCGTGGGCCGGCACGACCGGGGCGCGGGCTAGCGGTGTCGACCCCCGTCACCGGAGCCGCTGGGGACGAGTCGCCGGTCGCCACCGCCGTCCCGGAGACCGCGCACCCCGGCGACCCGCAACCCGCGCCGTCCGGCGGCTCGGAGATCGTGCACCCCGTCGAGCCGCAGCCCGCGCCGTCCGGCGGCTCGGAGATCGTGCGTGCCGGCCACGGGGAGTCCCGGCACCCCGGCCCCCCGGAACCCGCGCACGCCGCGGATTCCGGGCACCCCGAGGGCTCCGCGCCGCCCGGATCCGGGTTCGACCGTTCCGGGGCGCAGCGGTACGCGCGACGCTGGGCCCGGGAGGTGTCCGACCGCGGTTTCGTGTCGACGAGCACCGCCGAGACCGAGCGGCTGCTGCTGGCCAAGACCGTACGGCTGGCCCGGGCGGTACTCGCCGAACCGTTCAGCGCGCAGCCCGGGTACGACACCGGCCGGTCCCTGGTCGAAGCCCACCTGGCCGAGCCGGACATGCTGGACTGGTCGGTACGCGCCCTCGGCGAGCAGTTCCGCCCGCTCGTGCTGCCCACCCTGCCCGAGCCGGCGGCGGCGACCCGGATCGCCGCCCTCCAGGGTGCCCTGTCGGCCGGATTCGCCGGCGCGCTGCGCGAACGCACCCTGCACCAGCAGGAGCGGATCGCCCGAGCCGCCTGGGAGGCCCGGAACGAGGTCGAGCGGGCCCTGCGGGACAGCGAGGCACGGTTCCGGGCGGTCTTCGTCGACGCGGCGATCGGGATCGGCATCGCCGACATCGACGGTCAGGTCATCGAGGTGAACCGGGCCTTCGCCGAGCTGCTCGGCTACTCGGTCGCCGAACTGCGGCAGATCAACGTGGCCGCACTGTTCCACCCCGACGACGCGGCCGGGATGTGGGAACTGTACCAGGAGCTGATCGAGGGCAAGCGGGACGCCGTACGGGTGGAGAAGCGCTACTACCGCAAGGACGGCAGCGCGGTCTGGACGGACCTCGCCGTCTCGCTGATCCGGCACGACGACGGGCGGCCCCGGTTCACCGTGGCGATGGTGGAGGACATCACCGAACGGCACCGGTTGCAGCAGCGGCTGCGTTACCAGGCGTCGCACGACCCGCTGACCGGGCTGCCGAACCGTACCCTCTTCTTCGACCGGCTCGGCGAGGTCTTCGCGGCCGGCGGGCCGGACGACCGGGTCGGGATCTGCTTCCTCGACCTCGACGGCTTCAAGGCGGTGAACGACAGCCTCGGCCACGACCTCGGGGACAACCTGCTGGTCACGGTGGCCCGGCGGCTGGCCGACTGCGTCGCCGGGCAGGGACACCTGGTGGCCCGGATGGGCGGCGACGAGTTCGTGATCCTGCTCGACCACGACGCCGGCTGCCGGGCGGTCAAGGCGGTGGCCGACCTCGCGCTGGCGGCGGTCGCCGAGCCGGTGCAGATCGGCAAGCACCGGCTCTCGGTGTCGGCGAGCATCGGCGTCGTCTCCGGGCCGCTCGGCACCACCTCGGTCGCCGAACTGATGCGGGCCGCCGACGTGACCCTCTACTGGGCCAAGGCCGAGGGCCGGAACCGGTGGGTGAGCTACGACCCGGCCCGGCGGGCCCGGGAGAAGACCCGGTCCGCTCTGGTCGCCGGCATGTCGGCGGGACTCCGGCGGGACGAGTTCACCATCGAGTACCAGCCGATCGTGACCCTGGCCGACGAGACCATCTGCGCGGTGGAGGCGCTGGTCCGGTGGCAGCATCCCGAGCTGGGCCTGCTCGGCCCGGACGAGTTCATCGGGCTGGCCGAGGAGACCGGGCTGATCGTCGAACTCGGCCGCTGGGTGCTGACCCGGGCCTGCGAGGCGGCCAGCCGCTGGTACCGGGAGTTCCCCGACGCCCGACTGGTGGTCAGCGTGAACCTGGCCGCCCGGCAGGCCCGCGACCAGGCCGTCGTCGGCACGGTCTCGGAGGTGCTGCGGCAGACCGGCCTCCCGGCCGACCTGCTGCAACTCGAACTGACCGAGAGCGCGGTGATGGCCACCGCGGGCGAGCCGCTGCCCGCGCTGCGCCGGCTGGCCGCCCTCGGGGTACGGCTGGCGATCGACGACTTCGGCACCGGGTACTCCAACCTGGCGTACCTGCGCCGGCTGCCGATCCACAATCTCAAGCTCGCCGGCCCGTTCGTCGAGGGAATCCGGTCCAGCGACCGGCAGGGCCTGGTGGACGGGCGGATCGTGGACGCGCTGGTGCGGCTGGCCCACGCCCTCGGGTTGACGGTCACCGCCGAGGCGGTGGAGACGCTCGGCCAGGCCGACCAGCTCCGGGCGTTGGGCTGCGACGCCGCCCAGGGCCGCTACTTCGCCGCGCCGTCGGCGGAGGGCCAGATCGCCAAGTGGCTCACCGCCCGGGCCGAGCGGCGCCGGGACGGCCTCCCCACCGGGGACCGCACGGCCTGACGTCCGCGCCGCCCGACCTGACGCCGGGTGGCTGCCCGAGCCGAGGCCGGGTGGCGGATGCGGCGGGACCGGTGCCGGTAGGGCAGTCTGGGAGGCGTGGACATGACCGAGACCGAGTCAGTGGTGACCCTGCTCTGTGGCGTGACGATCCTGGTCGGCGTCTGCGGGGTGATCGTGCCGATCATCCCGGGGCTGATTCTGTGCTGGCTGGGTGTACTGGTCTGGTCGTTCTTCGGCGACGGCGAGGGCTTCGGCCGCTGGGTGGTACTCGGCCTGGCCACCGTGATCGCGGCGCTCGGCACCATCGTCAAGTACCTCTGGCCGGGGCGGAACCTGAAGCGCAGCGGGGTGCCGACGATGTCCCTGCTCGCCGGGGGCGTACTGGGGCTGGTCGGGTTCTTCGTGGTGCCGGTGGTCGGGTTGGTGCTCGGCTTCGTACTCGGGCTCTGGCTCGCCGAGCTGGCCCGGCTCGGGGACGCGAAGCAGGCGTGGCCGTCCACCCGGCACGCCCTGTCCGCGGTCGGGTTGGCCCTGCTGGTCGAGTTGGCGGCGGCGCTCGGCATCACCGGTGTCTGGCTGATCGGCCTCGTCCTCACCTGACCCGGCACCACGTCACCGGGCCGCCGGCCACTGTGGGGGCTGTGTCGTGGTGCGGCGGCGCGGGGCGGGCGTTGGCACGACAGGCGTCGTACCCGGTGAGAGAGGTGACCGCGCCCCGCGCCGCCGCGGGAAGCCGGGTCTTCCGAGAACCCGGCGTCGGGCTCCTGCCGTGGAGCCCGTCAGGTCCGGCTGGGCCGGACCGGCGCGCGGGATCGCGCGCGAAGCCGTCCGGTCAGGCCAGCGACCCGGCGCGCCGACGTCGACATCGACGGCACCCGGTGTGCGATTCCTGCCCTGTCACGCCTTGAATCATGCCGACGTAACAGCAGGTCGGCAACGTAATTACCGGTGTCGACCTCCACCGGGCCGGGGCGGCCGGGTCGCGGTCAGCCGAGCGTCAGCCGAGTGTGATGTCCAGTTCGGGTACGTGCTCGGTGCCGGCGGCGAGTACGTCCCCGGTGAGCCCCGGCGGCAGTCCGGCGCCGGCCGCCAGCCGGTGCACGGCGGCCTGCTGCCCGCCGAGCAGCTCCACGGCCCTGCCGAGCAGCGACGGCTGTTCGCGCGGGCCGAGGTCGCCCGGCTCCGGGAAGCCCCACTGGGCGAGCAGCGCCATCCCGCGCCGGTAGGTGTGCTCCCGGTAGACGCCGAGGTCGTGCCCCCGGTAGACCAGGGCCTTCAGGCTCATCCCCCAGCGGCGCTTGAGCTCGTGCAGCCGGTCGAAGTCGAGCCGGGGCGGCAGTTCGTCGCGCAGCGCCACGCTCGGGGCCAGGAACTCAGAGGCGAACGCGGTGGCCTGCCGTTCCAGCAGTTGACTGCCCGGCTCGGCGTCGTGGTGCATCAGCAGGTGGCCCAACTCGTGCGCGGCGTCCATCCGGGACCGGGCGTGGTCGTCCTTGCCCGGGTTGAGGAAGACGAACGGACGCTGGCCGTACCAGTGTGAGAAGGCGTCGACCCGCTCGGAGACGTCCGGCAGGGCCAGCACGATCACCCCGGCGGATTCCAGCAGCCGCACCACGTGCGGTACCGGGGCGGCACCGAGGCCGAACGCCTCCCGGGCGGTGCCGGCGGCGGCGCGTACCTCGGCCGGGCCGATCGGCTCGGCCAGCTCCAGGTGCGGCAGCCGCAGCCGGGGGAGCCGGAGCTGGCGTTCGACCACCTCCACCACCCGCCAGGCGAGTTCGCCGAACGCCTCCGCCTGGTCCCGTTCGGCCTGGCTTGTCGTGCGGAGGCTGCGGAAGTGTGCCTGCCCGGAGGTGACCGGGACGGAGAAGCCGGCGGCGAAGAACTCGACCGGCATCGAGAGCGCCAGGGCCAGCCGGGCCAGCGTCGCCGCCGACGGGCGGGCCTGGCCCAGCTCGTACTGGCTGACCGCCGCCGCCGTGACCCCGACCTGCCGGGCCAGCTCGTTCTTGCGTATCCGCCGCCACCTACGGGCCAGGGCCAGGGCGTGCGGCGCGAACGCGGCGGCGGCCGCGGCGGCGGGTACCGGCGGGCGGAGCCGACCCGTCACGCCGACCGCTCGGCCGACCGGCCGTGGTCGTCGCTCTGCAGGGCGAGCAGGTCCAGCTCGGGAATGGGCAGCTCGTCGGTGCGCGGCTGCGGCACGGCGCCGTCGACGATCGGCAGCGGCGTGGCGGCGGTGGCCGGCTCGCCGAACCAGAGGCGTACCTCGAACCAGGGCGAGCCGCCGTCCCGGTTGTCCCGGGGCAGCCCGATGTACGCCACCGGCTCGCCGGTGACGATGTCGCCGGTGTGCGCGATCCGGACGTGCCGCTTCGGCGGTGCCACCCGGGCGAAGAGTTCGGCGAACTGTTCGGTGTCGTCGAAGGCGAGCTGCCCGTGCCGGCTGTTCTCCACGGCACCGCCGAGCCGGGCCTCGCTGCCCTCCCAGCGGATCGACTCGATCCCGCCCTGCAACGAGTAGAGCCGGACGACGTAGCCGGCGCAGAGGACCTCCAGCGAGTTGTCCTCCAGCCGGACCCCGATCCCGTCCAGAGTGTCGAACTCGGCCTTGCCCAGGTTGGTCAGGTTGCGCCACACCGTGGTGCCGAAGCTCATCGCGTCGTCGCCGAGTTCCGGCTCGTGCCGGTCGGCCGCCCGCCGGTAGACCTGCTGGATCAACCGGCCCAGCCGGTCGAGTACGCCCCGCTCGTCGAGTACCGCCACCGCGTCGTCCAGCAAGCCCATGCGGGAAAACCTAGCCGATGCGCCGGATGATGTTGCCGAAATCAAGTGCCGACACGCCATGGCCCGCCCCGCACCGCGCCCGCTCGGCGCGGCGTCGCCGGTGATCGGTTGACGTGGATCCCGGCGGGGCGGACGATCTCGACAGAGGCGTGACGACGGTCACAGTCTCCATCCCCCCGGATGGCAGGAGACACCGATGAGCGCATCCACCCGGTCGACCGGTACCCCGGTGGTGGCCGAGGCCGACCTGGACGAGCAGCGCCTGGCCGAACTCGGCTACCAGCAGGAACTGCGCCGGAAGCTCTCCGGCTTCTCCAACTTCGCGGTCTCGTTCTCGATCATCTCGATCCTGGCCGGCGCGATCACCTCGTACGGCATCGCGATGACCGCCGGTGGCCCGCTGGCGATCACCCTCGGCTGGCTCGTCGTCGGCGGCATGGTGACCCTGGTCGCCCTCGCCATGGCCGAGATCTGTTCGGTCTACCCGACCGCCGGCGCGCTCTACTGGTGGGCGGCGGCCCTGGCGAAACGGAACAAGGCGGCCTGGGCCTGGTTCGTCGGCTGGTTCAACTTCCTCGGCGAGGTGGCGGTCACCGCCGCGATCGACTTCGGGGCCGCGATCACCACCTCGGCGTTCCTCAGCCTCACCTTCGACCTGGCGGTCACCCCGGAACGCACCTTCGTGGTCTTCCTGGTGATCATCGTCGCGCACGGCCTGCTGAACACCTTCGGGGTCAACCTGGTCCGGGTGCTCTCCGACGTCAGCGCCTGGTGGCACCTGGTCGGGGTGGCGGTCATCGTCGGGGTGCTGGCGGTGGTGCCCGACCAGCACAAGCCGATCTCCGAGGTCTTCTTCGAGGTACGCAACGCCACCGGCTTCGACTTCTCCGGCGCGGCGGTCTACGCCGTACTGATCGGCCTGCTGATGGCGCAGTACACGTACACCGGCTACGACGCCAGCGCGCACGTCGCCGAGGAGACCCACGACGCGGCCCGGGCCGCACCCCGGGGCATCGTGCTGTCGGTGGTCGTCTCGGTGGTCGCCGGCTTCGTCCTGCTCTTCGCGATCACCTGGGCGATCCAGGACTACGACGCCCAGCGGCAGACCGAGTTGGGGCTGCCGCCGGCACAGATCTTCATCGACGCCACCGGCCAGACGACGGGCACCTTCCTGCTCTTCATCTGCGTGGTGGCGCAGTTCTTCTGCGGGATGGCCTCGGTCACCGCCAACTCCCGGATGGCGTACGCGTTCAGCCGGGACGGCGCGCTGCCCGGCTCGGCGATCTGGCGCCGGGTCAACCCCCGCACAGGTACGCCGACCAACTCCATCTGGCTCTGCGTGGCCTGCTCCACCCTGCTGGTGCTGCCGTCGCTGTGGAACACCACCGCCTACCTGGCGGCCACCTCGATCGCGGTGATCGGCCTCTACATCGCGTACGTCGGGCCGGTCTTCCTGCGCCGACGCAGCCCGGACTTCCGGCCCGGCCCGTGGCACCTGGGCCGGTGGAGCCCGCTGGTCGGCTGGCTGGCGATCGGCTGGGTGGGGGTGATCTGCGTACTCTTCGTGCTGCCGACGACCTCGCCGGTCACCCCGGCCACCTTCAACTACACGATCGTGGCGGTCGCGGTGGTGCTCGGCGCGGCCTGGCTCTGGTGGCTGCTCGGCGCCCGGCACTGGTTCACCGGTCCCCGGCAGAACCTCGTGCCGACCGTCGCACAGCCCGACCCGGAGGTTCCGGACCCCGCCCCCGAACTCGGGACACCGGGCCCGACCCCCGACCCCGCCACACCGGACCCGGACCCCGGGACCCCGGAGGCGGTCGCCGATCCGGCCGTACCGGAGGCGGTTGCCGACCCGGCGGTGCAAGACGCCGCCGCCGACCCGGTGGAACCCGGAGCGGGTCGGGCCGGCGCGGTGGACGGTGCGGACGCGGCCGGCGGGGAGCGCGGATGACGGCCCGGGTGCCGGCGCTGAGCCTGGAGGCGCTCCGGGTGGCGGTCGACGGCGGCGAGATCGACACGGTGGTGCTGGCCCTCACCGACATGCAGGGCCGGTTGCAGGGCAAGCGGTTCCACGCACCGTACTTCCTCGCCGAGGTGCTCGCGCACGGCAGCGAGGGCTGCAACTACCTGCTCGCCGTCGACGTCGAGATGAACACCGTGGACGGGTACGCGATGTCGAGCTGGGAACGCGGCTACGGCGACTTCGCGATGGTCCCCGACCTGAGCACCCTGCGCCGGGTCCCCTGGCAGCCCGGCACCGCGATGCTGCTGGCCGACCTGCGCTGGCTCGACGGCACCGGCGAGGTACTCGCCTCGCCCCGGCAGATCCTGCGCCGCCAGCTCGACCGGCTGGCGGCGCACGGGCTGACCGCGTACGCCGGGACCGAGCTGGAGTTCGTGCTCTACCGCGACTCGTACGAGGACGCCTGGCGCCGGGGCTACCGCGAGCTGACCCCGGCGAACCTCTACAACGTGGACTACTCGCTGCTCGGCACCGCCCGGGTCGAGCCGCTGCTGCGGCGGATCCGCACCGAGATGGCCGGCGCCGGGCTGACCCCGGAGAGCGCCAAGGGGGAGTGCAACCTCGGCCAGCACGAGATCGCCTTCCGGTATGCCGACGCGCTCACCTGTGCCGACCACCACGTCGTCTACAAGAACGGGGCGAAGGAGATCGCCGCCCAGGAGGGCATGTCGATCACCTTCATGGCCAAGCCGAACGAGCGGGAGGGCAACTCCTGCCACATCCACTTCTCGCTGCGTGGCCGGGACGGCCGCTCGGCGATGCTCGGCGACGGGCCGGCCGGGCTGTCGGACACCGGGCAGCGGGTACTGGCCGGGCTGCTGGCCACGATCCCCGAGTACGCGCTGCTGATGGCGCCGAACGTCAACTCGTACAAGCGTTACCAGCCGGGCTCGTTCGCGCCGACCGCGCTGCGCTGGGGCACCGACAACCGCACCTGCGCGCTGCGGCTGGTCGGGCACGGCCAGGGGATGCGGGTGGAGAACCGGCTGCCGGGCGCGGACGTCAACCCGTACCTGGCGATCGCCGCGCTGGTGGCCGGGGCGGTCCACGGGATCGAGGCGGAACTGGAGCTGGAGCCGGAGTTCACCGGCAACGCTTACGCCGACGAGTCCGCGCCCCGGGTGCCGGCCAGCCTGCGGACCGCCGTCGACCGCTGGACGGCCTCGCCGCTGGCCGCCGAGGCGTTCGGGGCCGAGGTGGTGGCACACTACGCCAACCAGGCGCGGGTGGAGTTGGCCGCCTTCGACGCGGCGGTGACGGACTGGGAGTTGCGACGTGGGTTCGAACGACTCTGACGCCACAGATGCCGGCACCGAGGTGCGCAACCCGGCCACCGGGGTGGTGGTGGCGACGGTGCCACGGACCACCGCCGCCGAGGCGGACGCGGCGATCGACCGGGCCGCCCGGGCGTACGGGCCGTGGCGGCGGGTGGCGCCGGCGGACCGGGCCCGGCTGCTGCGCCGGTTCGCCGCCGTGGTCGACGCGCACGTCGAGGAACTGGCCGAACTGGAGGTGCGCAACGCCGGGCACACCATCGGCAACGCCCGCTGGGAGGCCGGCAACGTCCGGGACGTCCTCGACTACTACGCCGGGGCGCCGGAGCGGCTGACCGGGGCGCAGATCCCGGTCCCGGGCGGGCTGGACGTCACCTTCCACGAACCGCTCGGCGTGGTCGGGGTGATCGTGCCGTGGAACTTCCCGATGCCGATCGCCGCCTGGGGCTTCGCCCCGGCACTCGCCGCCGGCAACACGGTGCTGCTCAAGCCGGCCGAGCTGACCCCGCTGACCGCGATCCGCCTCGGCGAGCTGGCCCGGGAGGGAGGGCTGCCGCCGGACGTCCTCACCGTGCTGCCCGGCCGGGGCAGCGTGGTGGGCGAGGCGTTCGTCGCGCATCCGGCGGTCCGGAAGGTCTGCTTCACCGGCTCGACCGAGGTGGGTACCCGGATCATGGCCGGCTGCGCGGCCCAGGTGAAGCGGCTCACCCTGGAACTCGGCGGCAAGAGCGCCAACCTGGTCTTCGCGGACGCGGACCTGGAGCGGGCGGCGGCGACCGCACCCTACGCGGTCTTCGACAACGCCGGGCAGGACTGCTGCGCGCGGTCGCGGATCCTGGTGCAACGCCAGGTGTACGACCGCTTCCTCGAACTGCTGGAGCCGGCGGTCAAGGCGTTCCGGGTGGAGGATCCGGCGCTGGAGACGGCCGAGATGGGCCCGCTGATCTCGGCGGGCCAGCGGGAGTCGGTCTCGTCCGCCGTCGACGGTGCCGAGGTCGCCTTCACCGGCGGCTGCCCCGAGGGCCCCGGTTTCTGGTACGCCCCGACGGTGCTGCTGGCCCGCTCGCCGACCGAACGGCACTGGCGGGAGGAGATCTTCGGTCCGGTCGTCTCGGTGCTCCCGTTCGACGACGAGGCCGAGGCGGTGGCCCTGGCCAACGACACCGAGTACGGCCTCTCCGGCTCGATCTGGACCCGGGACGTGGGTCGGGCGATCCGGGTGGCCCGGGGCGTCGAGGCGGGCAACCTCAGCGTCAACTCGCACTCCTCGGTGCGGTACTGGACGCCGTTCGGCGGGATGAAGCGCTCCGGCCTGGGCCGCGAACTCGGACCGGACGCCCTGCACGCCTTCACGGACGTCAAGAACGTCTTCCTGGCCACCGAACCCGCTCGGGAGGAGTACGGCGATGACGAGTGACCGACTGGCCGGACGGGTGGCGGTGGTGACCGGAGCGGGCAGCGGGATCGGGCTGGCCACCGCACACCGGCTCGCCGCCGAGGGCGCGTACGTGGTCTGCGTCGACGTCGCGGCCGAGGCCGGGCAGGCCGCCGCCGACGAGGTGCACGGCGAGTTCGTGGCCTGCGACGTGGCGGACGAGGCACAGGTACGCGAGCTCTTCGACGGGGTCGCGGCCCGGCGCGGCCGGATCGACGTCGCGTTCAACAACGCCGGCATCTCCCCGCCGGACGACGACTCGATCCTGACCACCGGCCTGGACGCCTGGGAGCGGGTGCTCCGGGTCAACGCCACGAGCGTCTTCCTCTGCTGCAAGTACGTGATCCCGCACATGCTCCGGCAGGGCAAGGGCTCGATCGTCAACACCGCCTCCTTCGTCGCGCTGATGGGGGCGGCCACCTCGCAGATCGCCTACACGGCGAGCAAGGGCGGCGTGCTGGCGCTGACCCGGGAACTCGGCGTGCAGTTCGCCCGGCAGGGGATCCGGGTCAACGCACTCTGCCCGGGGCCGATCGGCACCCCGCTGCTGCGGGAACTCTTCGCCAAGGACCCGGAGCGGGCGGCCCGGCGGCTGGTGCACGTACCGATGGGCCGGTTCGGCGAGCCCGCGGAGATCGCCGCCGCCGTCGCGTTCCTGGCCAGCGACGACGCCTCCTTCATGACCGCCGCGCAGTTCGTGGTCGACGGGGGCATAACGGGCGCGTACGTCACCCCGCTGTGAACTCGTCCGGTTGCCGCGCTGTCGTACGGGTCACCGACGCGTGAGCGCTCCGAGGCGCCGACGTTAGGCTGGAGGCCATGACCGTCCGTGCGCCGTTGACCCCCGGCACGCTCTCCCCGTGGCGCCAGGTGCCGTCCCACATCGTCCGCCCCGAGTACGTGGGCAAGAAGCGGCCGAAGGAGTGGCGCGGCTCGCACGTGCAGTCCGCCGAGACGATCGAGAAGATGCGGGTCGCCGGCCGGATCGCGGCCCAGGCCACCCAGCTCGCGGGTGAGCACTGCAAGCCCGGCGTCACCACCGACGAGATCGACCGGGTGGTGCACGAGTTCCTGGTCGACCACGACGCCTACCCCTCCACCCTCGGCTACAAGGGCTTCCCGAAGTCGTGCTGCACCAGCATCAACGAGGTGATCTGCCACGGCATCCCGGACTCGACGGTGCTGATGGACGGCGACATCGTCAACGTCGACGTGACCGCGTACAAGGACGGGGTGCACGGGGACACCGACGCCACCTTCTGCGTCGGCGAGGTGGCCGAGCCGGCCCGGCTGCTGGTCGAGCGGACCCACGAGGCGATGATGCGGGGCATCCGGGCGGTCGCCCCGGGCCGCCAGATCAACGTGATCGGCCGGGTGATCGAGTCGTACGCCAAGCGCTTCGGCTACGGCGTCGTGCGGGACTTCACCGGGCACGGCATCGGCGAGGCGTTCCACAGCGGGCTCTACGTGCCGCACTACGACAGCCCCCGGCCGACCGACGTGATGGAGCCGGGGATGACCTTCACGATCGAGCCGATGATCACCCTCGGCACCCACGAGTACGACATGTGGGACGACGGCTGGACCGTGGTGACCAAGGACCGGCGCTGGACCGCGCAGTTCGAGCACACCATCGTGGTCACCGAGGACGGCCACGAGATCCTCACCCTGCCGTGACGGGCGCTCCACGAGCTCCTCAGCCGGTCGCCACGGGCGTTTTCCGGTGACGGACGCGTCCACCCCGGTCGGCGAGCACCACCACGCCGACGTCTCCGGCGGCTGGCTGCGCCCCGCCGTCTTCGGCGCGATGGACGGCCTGGTCACCAACATCGCGTTGATCGCGGGCGTCGGTGGCGGTGGCGTCGCGCCGCGCACCATCGTGCTCACCGGTTTCGCCGGGCTGGTCGCCGGGGCGATCTCGATGGGGCTCGGCGAGTACACGAGCGTGCAGTCGCAGAACGAGCAGGTGGCCGCCGAGGTCGCCAAGGAGCGCCGCGAGCTGGCGCGGAACCCGGCCGGCGAGGCCCGGGAACTCGCCGACGCGTGGGTGCGGCGGGGACTGCCCCGGGACCTGGCCGAGCAGGTCGCCGACGTACTCCGGCACAACCCGGAGGAGGCACTCCGGGTGCACGTCCAGGAGGAGTTGGGCGTCGACGCCGACGAGCGGCCGAGTCCGTGGACCGCCGCCTTCTCGTCGTTCCTCTGCTTCTCGGTCGGTTCGGTGATTCCGCTGATCACCTATCTGCTCGGCTTCGCCAGCCTGTGGCTCGCGCTCGGGGTGGGCGGTCTCGGCCTCTTCGTCGCCGGTGCGGTCGTCGCCCGCTTCACCAGACGGCGGTGGTGGGTCAGCGGCGGCCGGCAACTGCTGCTCGGTGCGGCAGCCGCCGCCGCGACGTACCTGGTCGGCCGACTGATCGGCGTAGGCGTCACCTGACCCCCGCCCGCCACCGGGGGCAGCGCCGGCCACGTCTTCACCTGGACACCAGAGGCGTTACGGCGGCCGCGTTACGCCTCTGGCGTCCAGGTGACTACCTCCGGTCGGGTGCGGCGGTCGGTTCGAGTCGGAAGACGCGGATGTCGCGACCGCCGGCCCGGCGCAGGTACGTCCGGTAAGCCGGCCACTCGGCCACCAGCAGCGCCCAGAGCCGCTCCCGTTCGGCGCCCTCGGCCAGCCGGGCCCGGACCGGAATCCGGGCGCCGCCGATGCTGACCGTTGCGGACGGGTCGGCCAGCAGGTTGAGCGCCCAGGCGGGCTGTTCCGGCCGACCCCAGTTCGAGCCGGTCACCACGAAGGCGTCGCCATCCGGCACGTAGAGCAGCGGGTTGCTGCGCGGCTGCCCGGAGCGCCGCCCGGTGGTGGTGATCAGCAGCGACGGCACCAGGCCGAGCGCCACCACCCGGCCCCGGGTCAGCCGGGCCACCAGCCGGTCGGCCGGAACCAGCAGCGGAGTACACGCGGCGAACCAGCGCGAGTGGCCGAGCCGGCGTACGGCCCGGCCGACGGCGGAGACCGGCCTTCCCAGAGCGGACATCGCTACAGTGTGCCCGCCGCCTTCCGTGCGGTCCCACGCACACCACCGTCTCCGCCACGCCACCGTCTCCGCCACGCCACCGTCCCGCCACACCACTGTCCCGCCACACCACTGTCCCGCCACGCCACCGTCTCCGCGACGGCCGGGCGAGGCCACCCAGCCAGCCAGACGGGAACGGTGGCGGCCCGGGAACGGCGCGGCGGTCAGGCCGGGCGGCCCGGGAACGGCACGGTGGCCGGGCTGACCTCGGCCGCCAGGCGCCACCGGGTGGCGCGCACCGCCGCGTCGGTGAGCCCGTCCAGTGCCCGGGTGCGCTCGGCGCCCTCGGTGGCCGGCAGCGCGGCCCGCCAGACCGCCGCGGTCCGCTCCTCGACCTCGACCGCCAGCCGGAGCGCACCAGCCTGGTCGGTGACCGGGAACGGCAGCGCGTACGCCGGCTCGGCCGCCGGCACCGGACCGCCCCGCTCGGTGAGCAGCAGCACGAGTGCGTCCCGCCGGCCGCGGTGCGCCGCCTCGGCGGAACGGGCCTGCTCGGCGGCGCCCCCTTTCAGGCGTACCCCGATCAGCCCGTACGCGTAGATCGCCGCGTACTCCGCGCCGAGCGCCGCCGCGAGTGCCTCGGACATCAGCCCACCCCTTCCCGAACTCCGCCGCCGTCAGCGGTCATCGGAGCACCTCCAGGTGTGTCGCCCGGGCGGCGGCGATCGAGCCGACCAGTGCGGCCCGGCTGGCCGGCGCCTCGGCGGTGGCCTTCGCGGCGGCGTCCCGGCCCTGCCGCTCGGCCTCCCGTAGCTCGCCGAGGGCCTGGCCGGAGCTGCCGGCCGGCGTTCCGGTGCCCGGAGTGGGTGCGCTGGCGCTGGCGCTCGGCAGCGCGGTGCCGGTCACCCGGGCCAGTTCGGCGGCGTGCGCACGGTGCGCCTCGGCCACCGGGCGGAGCCGGTCGGCCAGCTCCGGGAAGGCGGTGACCGCGGCCTCGTACCGGGCGGCGAGGTCGAGGGCGCCGGTGATCAACGGGGCCAGCGGGTCCGGTGCGGGTGGCGGGTCCGGCTCGCCGCCGAAGAGACCACAGCCGGTGAGCGGGCCGGCAACTCCGGCCAGCGCCACCAGGCCGGCGGCCCGTACCACCTCGCGCCGGGACCGCCCCGGCACGCCGATCGTCTGCTTCGTCCTGCCGGTGCGCACCCGGCAAGTCAACACCATGCGGTGCCGCCGGCGGGGTCAGCCCGGTCCGCGTGGCTCGTCGGTGCGCCGATCGGGCTCTCCGGCGGCCAGCGCGTTACGCTCTGCGCAGCCGCCGGGCGCGTCAGTCCGGTGGCACCCTGGTATGGCCGCCGGGCGCAGCCGGCGATTCCGAGAGAGGTGCGGAGATGACGCAGCGTGGCCGGACCACCGGTCGGCCCCGAGCGGGTCGCCGGGCTCCGGACCGTCCCCGCGAGGACCAGTCCGCGCGTCGGCTCCGGCTCCGTGCCGTGATCGAACCGGTGGTCACCGCCGCCGGCTACGACCTGGAGGACCTCTCGGTGTCCCGGGCCGGCCGGCGGTACGTGGTCCGGGTGGTGGTGGACGGCGACGGCGGGGTGAACCTCGACGCGGTGGCGGACGTGTCCCGGCTGCTGTCCAAGGCGCTCGACCAGGCGGAGGAGACCGGTGGTGACCTGGTCGCCGGGGAGTACCAGCTCGAGGTGAGTTCGCCCGGGGTGGACCGGCCGCTGACCCTGCCCCGGCACTGGCGGCGCAACGTCGGCCGGCTGGTGAAGGTGACAGTGCACGGTCCGGGCCAGCGCCCGGAACCGGTGGCCGGCGGTGCCGGGCAGCTGTCGACCGCCGGTGCCGGCGAGCGGCCGGCGTCCGGGGACCGGCAACTGACCGCCCGGCTGGTCGCCGCCGACGACGAGCGGGTGGTGTTGGAGACCGAGGCCGGACCGGTCGGCTGGGCCTACCCCGACCTCGGGCCGGGGCGGGTCCAGGTGGAGTTCAGCCGGCTCGACGAAATCGGCGACGACGACGCCGATGCCGGCGACGACGATCTGACCGACGACGATCTGACCGACGCCGGCGATGACGACTATGACGACGTCGGGAACGGCGACGACGAAGATGTGGAGGGCGAGGAGCGGTGAACATCGACCTCGCGGCGTTGCGCGCCCTGGAGCGCGAACGGGAGATCCCGTTCGACACGATTCTCGCGGCGATCGAGACCGCGTTGCTGACGGCGTACCGGCACACCGAGGGGGCCCAGGCGCACGCCCGGGTCGAGATCGACCGTAAGACCGGCGCGGCCCTGGTCTATGCCCAGGAGCAGGACGACGAGGGCACGGTGATCCGGGAGTTCGACGACACCCCGCACGACTTCGGTCGGATCGCCGCGATGACGGCCAAACAGGTCATCCTGCAACGGCTGCGCGAGGCCACCGACGAGGTGCACTTCGGCGAGTACGCCGGCCGGGACGGTGACCTGGTCACCGGTGTGGTGCAGGCGCACGAGGCGCGCAGCGAGAAGGGCATCGTCTCGGTCGACCTCGGCAAGGTGGAGGCCGTACTGCCCCAGGCCGAGCAGGTCCCCGGCGAGCTGTACGAGCACGGCCAGCGGATCCGCTGCGTCGTCGTACACGTCGTCAAGGGCTTCCGCGGCCCGCAGATCACCCTCTCCCGGTCGCATCCGAACCTGGTGAAGAAGCTCTTCGCCCTGGAGGTGCCGGAGATCGCCGACGGCACCGTGGAGATCGCCGCGATCGCCCGGGAGGCCGGCCACCGCACCAAGATCGCCGTCCGTTCGACAGTGCCGGGCGTGAACGCCAAGGGCGCCTGCATCGGCCCGATGGGGCAGCGGGTGCGGGCGGTGATGAGCGAGCTGCACGGTGAGAAGATCGACATCATCGACTGGTCGGAGGACCCGGCGCAGTTCGTCGGCAACGCCCTGTCGCCGGCCAAGGCGCTCCGGGTAGAGGTCGTCGACGCGGCGACCCGGACCGCCCGGGTGACCGTGCCGGACTTCCAGCTGTCACTGGCCATCGGTCGGGAGGGGCAGAATGCCCGGCTTGCTGCCCGGTTGACCGGTTGGCGGATCGACATCCGGCCGGACACCGAGCAGATGCCGAGCCAGGCGCCGGCCGGTCGGCAGGGCGGTCCTGATCACGCGGCCGAGGCGGACGGAGCGATCTCGGCCGGGTAGGGGTAGACTTTCTCAGTGGTACGACGTGCGGAGCCGGAGCGCACCTGTGTGGGCTGTCGGCAACGGGCGCCGGCCGGCCAGCTGCTGCGGATCGTAGCGGTCGGCGATGAGACTGGTCACAGCCTCCGACCCGATCCGACCCGTAAGCTGCCGGGGAGGGGAGCGCATCTGCATCCCGACCCGGCCTGCTTCACGCTGGCAGTGCGGCGACGGGCCTTCGGGCGCGCGCTGCGTGTCGCTGGCGTACCCGAGGTGAGTGAGTTGGCCGAGCAGATCCAAGGCGTCGACGACCACGACCGGCCATCCGGCCGGGCGGGATCGACGCAACGGAACCCGAGCAAGGTAGGACGACCGACATGAGCACACGATGAAGTCCCAGAAATGACCAGGCTTCAAGTGCACGAGTGAGGTCGCTGCGGGTGCTGCCCGCACGACCTCGGAGTGAGGAGTGCAGTGGCAGGCAAGGCCCGCGTACACGAGCTGGCTAAGGAGCTCGGGGTCGAAAGCAAGACCGTTCTCGCCAAGTTGAAGGAAATGGGCGAGTTCGTCAAATCAGCGTCGAGCACTGTCGAGGCCCCGGTGGCCCGACGGCTGCGCGGCGCCTTCGTCGCGTCCTCGGAACCGGCGGCACCCGCTGCCGCCCCGACGCCGCCGCCGGCGCCGAAAACGGCTCCGGCGCCGGGTCCGGGCGAGCCCAGGGTTTCCGCCAAGCCGGGACCACCCCGACGCCCGACGCCGCCGGCCAGGCCCAAGGGGCCGGTGCCCGGTCCGCCGCAACCGGCGGCTCCGGTCGCCAAGCCGGCGAGCGCGCACGACATCGAACTGGCCGCCGCCGAGGCGCGGGCGGCCGCGCTGAAGGCCGAGCAGGAGGCGACCGTCAAGGCCGCCCAGGCGGCTCGGCAGCAGCGCAACGACACGGTCCGGCGGGAGCCGCCGACCGAGGGCGGCCCGACGAACCGGCCGAAGCCGGGTCCGAACGCCGCTCCGCCGCGTCCGGGTACCCCGTCGGGGGCCCGTCCCGCGCCGCCCGGCGCACCGACGCCCGGCCCCGGCCGGCCCGGTGGCCGGCCGCCGGGACGCAGCGGCGGTAACAACCCGTTCGGCATCACGCCGGGCGGGCAGCGTCCGGCTGCTCCGGGCGGACCCCGGCCCAACCCGGCGAACATGCCGCCCCGGCCGAGCCCGGCCTCGATGCCGCCCCGGCCGAGCCCCGCGTCCATGCCGACGCAGCGGCCCGGTCGTCCCGGCGGCGGCCCCGGCCGTCCCGGTGGCGGTGGCGGTGCCGGTCGTCCCGGTGGGGGCGGCGGCGGCTTCCGTGGCGGTCCCGGTGGGGGCGGCGGCGGTGGCGGCGGCTTCCGTGGCGGTCCCGGTGGGGGCGGCGGCGGTGGCGGCGGTTACCGGGGTGGTCCCGGTGGGGGCGGCGGCGGTGGCGGCGGCTACCGGGGTGGTCCCGGTGGCGGTGCGCCGGCCGGCGGTGCCGGTCGCCCCGGTGGTGGCGGCCGTGGCCGTGGCGGCGGTGCGGCGGGTGCCTTCGGGCGTCCGGGTGGCAAGCCGACCCGTGGTCGCAAGTCCAAGAAGCAGCGCAGACAGGAGTTCGACAACCTGTCCGCGCCGACCATGAGCTCTGGCGCCCCGCGCGGTCAGGGCCAGATCATCCGGCTGCCTCGCGGCGCGTCGCTGTCGGACTTCGCGGACAAGATCAACGCGAACCCCGGTTCGCTGGTCCAGGAGATGTTCAACCTGGGCGAGATGGTCACCGCGACCCAGTCCGTCTCCGACGACACCCTCCTGCTGCTCGGCGAGCACCTCGGCTTCGAGGTCTCGATCGTCAGCCCGGAGGACGAGGACCGCGAGCTGCTCGCCCAGTTCAACATCGACCTGGACGCCGAGGTCGCCACGGACCGGCTGGTCAGCCGGCCGCCGGTGGTGACCGTCATGGGTCACGTCGACCACGGTAAGACCAAGCTGCTCGACGCGATCCGCAAGGCGAACGTGGTCGAGGGCGAGGCCGGTGGCATCACCCAGCACATCGGCGCCTACCAGGTGCACGTGCCGCACGACGGTGAGGACCGGGCGCTGACCGTCATCGACACCCCGGGTCACGAGGCGTTCACCGCCATGCGTGCCCGTGGTGCCCAGGTCACCGACATCGTGGTGCTGGTGGTCGCCGCCGACGACGGCGTCATGCCGCAGACGATCGAGGCGCTCAACCACGCCAAGGCGGCGGACGTGCCGATCGTGGTGGCGGTCAACAAGATCGACAAGCCGGAGGCCAACCCGGACAAGGTCCGGCAGCAGCTGACGGAATACGGTCTGGTCGCCGAGGAGTACGGCGGCGACACCATGTTCGTCAACGTTGCGGCCAAGCCGGGCATCGGCATCGAGGAACTGCTCGAGGCGGTCCTGCTCACCGCCGACGCGTCGCTGGAGCTGACCGCTCCGATCGACGGGCCGGCCCAGGGTGTGGCCATCGAGGCGCACCTGGACAAGGGTCGCGGTGCGGTGGCCACGGTGCTGGTGCAGAAGGGCACCCTGCGGGCCGGCGACTCGATCGTCGCCGGTGGGGCGCACGGCCGGGTCCGGGCCATGCTGGACGAGAACGGCAAGCCGGTCACCGAGGCCGGCCCCGCACGTCCGGTCATGGTGCTCGGTCTGACCGCGGTGCCGGGAGCGGGTGACACCTTCCTGGCCGCCGAGGACGACCGTACGGTCCGGCAGATCGCCGAGCAGCGGCAGGCGCGGCGGCGGGCGGCGAGCTTCGCCAACTCGCAGCGGCGGCCGAGCCTCGAAACGATCATGGAGCAGCTCAAGGAGGGCGAGAAGACCTCGCTCAACCTGGTGCTCAAGGGCGACGGCTCCGGCTCGGTGGAAGCGCTGGAGGACGCGCTCTTCAAGCTCGACATTCCGGCGGAGGTCCAACTGCGGATCATCCACCGGGGCGTCGGTGCCATCACGGAGAGCGACGTCATGCTGGCCAGTGCCTCGTCCGAGGCGGTCACGATCATCGGCTTCAACGTCCGGGCCTCGAACAAGGTCCGGGAGATCGCCGACCGCGAGGGTGTGGAGATCCGGTACTACACGGTCATCTACCAGGCCATCGAGGAGATCGACGCCGCGCTCAAGGGTCTGCTCAAGCCGGAGTTCGAAGAGGTCGAGCTGGGCAGCGCGGAGATCCGCGACGTCTTCCGCTCCTCCAAGATCGGCAACATCGCCGGTTGTATCGTCCGGTCCGGTGTCATCCGCCGCAACGCCAAGGCGCGGCTGCTGCGTGACGGGACGGTCGTGGCCGACAACGTCACGATCAGCTCGCTCAAGCGGTTCAAGGACGACGCCACCGAGGTCCGCGAGGGCTTCGAGTGCGGTCTGACGTTGGGCAACTTCAACAACGTCCAGGTCGGGGACATCATCGAGACGTTCGAGATGCGCGAGAAGCCGCGCGCCTGAGCGAGTTCGATGCCGGTGGCCGGAGCCCTTCGGGGTTCCGGCCACCGGCCTGTGCGGGGCCGTCGACGGGCCACCCCGCCGTCCGGCGCGGAAACGCCTCGAAAGGCATACCTGGAATGGCGTACCGTTACCGGCCGTGTATACCGGAACCGTCGTCTTCGACCTGCTGCTGCCCGGCGACTCACGCTCGTTGAAGGCCAAGCGGTCGTACGTCCGCCCGATCGTCGCCGCACTGCGCAGGTTCGAGGTCTCGGCCGCCGAGGTGGGTGCGCTGGACCTGCACGGCCGGGCCCGGATCGGGGTGGCCCTGGTCGCATCCGAACCCGCCCACGTCGGTACTGTGCTGGACGCCTGCGAGCGTCTGGTCGCCGGTCGACCGGAGATCGAGTTGCTCTCCGTACGGCGGCGGTTGCACGGCGAGGAAGACTGAATCACCCCGCCCCCAGCGGGGTATTCGGTCGGTACGGCCGATGCCGACGGCGGCGGCGAGGCCGCAGGATGCGCGGGTAGTGTTTCCCAGGTCGGCCGGTCCGGCCGCGACGCGCCAGCGTCGCCGGTCCGGCCCGGAAGCGCGGATGGGCGTGGAGGTGCGGAGATGACGGACCAGGCCAAGGTGCGTCGGCATGCGGAGCGGGTTCGGGAACTGGTGGCGTCGGTGGTGCGTACCCAGATCAAGGACCCCCGCCTCGGCATGATCACCATTACCGACGCCCGGATCACCCCGGACCTGCGGGACGCCACGGTCTTCTACACCGTGCTCGGGGACGCCTCCGACCAGGCGTCCACCGCCGCCGCGCTGGAGAGCGCAAAGGGGCTGCTGCGGAGCACCGTCGGCAAGGCACTCGGGCTGCGGCACTCGCCGAGCCTGACCTTCGTCCTCGACGACGTGCAGGACCAGGTCAAGCAGATCGACGAGCTGCTGGCCGCGGCCCGTACCGCCGACGCGGAGGTGCAGCGGCTGGCCGCCCAGGCCGAGTACGCGGGCGAGCCCCAGCCGTACAAGCTCGAAACCGACGACGACGAGGTCGAGGGCGAGGACGAGGTCGACGAGGGTCGGGACCAGGACCGGCCGCCGGCCGGAAGCGCCGGGAACGGTGGAGACCGGCCGTGAGCGACACACTGCTCGCCGCCGTGTCCCAGCCGGCCCCGGACCAGCCGACCGAGGCGGAGTGGGCGGCGGCGGTCTCCGCCATCACCCGGCTGCCCGCCGACGGCCGGATCCTGCTGATCTGCCACGTCAACCCGGACGGGGACGCGCTGGGCAGCATGCTCGGCTTCGGGCTCGGCCTGCGCCGGCTCGGCGTACGGCAGCTCCAGGCCACCTTCCCCGGCCGTCCCGAGGTGCCGGAGCCGTTCCGTGAGATGCCCGGCCTCGACCTGCTGGTCCCGGCGACCGCCGCCGACCCGGACCCGGACCTGGTGATCTGCTTCGACGTCGCCGCCGTCTCCCGGCTCGGCGACCTCGCCGACCGGCTGGACCGGGCCGGCGCCGCGATCGTGCTGGACCACCATGCCTCGAACACCGGGTTCGGCGGGATCCACCTGGTCGACCCGGACGCCGCCGCGACGTCGGTGGTGGTGGAGAAGCTGCTGGTCCGGCTCGGGGTGCCGCTGGACGCCGGGATCGCCGAGTGCCTCTACATCGCGCTGGCCACCGACACCGGCTCGTTCCGGTTCGACATGACCACTCCGGCGGTGCACGAGATGGCCGCCCGGTTGCTGGCCACCGGCATCCGCCCCGGGGAGATCTCCCGGCGGATCTTCGACACCCGGCCGTTCGGCGCGGTCCGGCTCTACGGCGACGTGCTGGGGCGTACCCAGCTGGAGCCGTCGGGGGCCGGTGGGCTGGGGCTGGTGTGGACGTACGCGACGCTTGCGGACCTGAGCCGGCACGGGCAGCGCCCGTACACTCTGGAGCCGTTGATCGATTCGGTGCGCTGCACCGCCGAGGCGGACGTGAGCTGTGTGCTCAAGCAGATCGCCGAGGGGGAGTGGGCGGTCTCGATGCGCAGCAAGGGCGGCACCGACGTGAGCCGGGTGGCGGTGGCGCTCGGCGGCGGCGGGCACCGGCTGGCGGCCGGCTTCACCGGGTACGGCTCGGCGTCCGAGGTCGTCGGCGCGATCCGGTCGGAGCTGGGCCTGGCTGCTTCCGTGGCCGGGCGGGGCGACGCCGACGGGCGAGATCAGGGGTAACCGTAGCGGCGTCGTGCTTTCCGCTGGGCGGTGGCCCGGGGACAATCGGTGCATGGAACAGCAGCCGGAGCTCTCTGCGGATGTGCCCCGGGCCTGGGACCGGCCGGTCGTCACGGTTCCGACCCTCACCGTTCTGTCCCTGATCGGCGGGCAGTTCCCGTCCTTCTCGGCGCAGGCGAACGTCTACGCCATCGGCACCGGTGGTGCGCTGGTCTGGCTGGGGCTGGCCAACCGGGTGCCCCGGCGGCCGGTGCCGCACCGGTTGCGCTCCGGCGCCGGCTGGTGGCTGGTGCCGGTACTCGTCTTCGGGGTCTTCGAGGCCAGCACCTTCATGCTCGGCTCCCGGGACGACTTCCCGACCTTCTCCAAACTAGCCGACCCGTTGCTGGACGACCCGCTGGTCCGCTCGGTCGCCTATTTCGGCTGGCTCTCCGCCTTCTGGGTGCTGGTGCGCCGATGAGGTACGTCGCGATCGCCGGCTTCACCGTGGCGCTGGTGCTCCTGGTGGTGGTCGAGTGGGCCGCCCGCCGGGAGGGGTCCCGGATTCCCACCTTCGGTGACGTCTGCGCCTACGTCATGCGGTACGAGGTCGGCCCGGTGCCGGTCGGCCGGATCGCCCTCTTCGGGTTCTGGTGGTGGATGGGCTGGCACTTCTTCGCCCGCTGAACGGTCGCCACCGAACGCTGCCCGCGCCAGATCTGCCTGCCCCGCGCCGCACGCCCTGCCTGCCCCGTCGCGCGCGTGCCTGTCCGGCCTGCCCGCCGCGCTGTCCCGCATGCCGGGAATGCTGCACAGGATGTGGACCTGAACGATAACTTGGGTAAGGGAACTGAACGATAGCTAGGGTTGCGGTCGCACCGGTCCCACCCGTGACCGGGCGTGCCAAACCCGCAGCCCAGCCGCCCTGCCAGGGTCAACCGACCCGGGGCTCACGCCGTCCCGGCCGTCCCGTCCGGCGATCCCGGACCCCGCCGTCCCGGCCGATCAGCAGGACCCCTGTCGCGGTGCGCCGCGCCCGTGCGGTGCCACCCGCCCTGGAAGGAGCCACCGATGGCCACCAAGCCGACCAAGCCCAAGCCGGAGAACACCGACGAGGCCCGTGAGCAGGCCCGCCGGGCACTCCAGATGTCGATGGACACCCGCCAGTGACCGAACCGGACCGCTTCACCCGCACCGGCCCGCCGGACGGTCCCGATCCGTCCCGGAGAGCCGGTGCGGTCGTATGTCGGTCGAGGACGGTCGACGGGCGCTGACCGGTACGTCGACGTTGCTATATTGCTTTCCCGTTGGAGCCTGGTCGACCGGGTGGTGTCCCGGGGCCGACGGCGGGGCGGGGAGGCGCGATGACGCAGCCGGTTCGGGTCGACGTTCCCGGGTTGCGCAGGCTCGGCGACGAGATCGCCGGCCACGGCGCCGGACTGCGCCGCGACGTCGCCGCGGCCGAGGGCCGACTGACACCACCGGCCGGATCCGGGATGGACGGTTGGACCACCCTCGACGCGACCGCCAGGGCCTCGGCGGGCTGGCGGGCCTATCTCGACGGCCTCGGCCACCGGATCGAGGCGACCGGGACGTTGCTGGTCGGCTCCGCCGAGAACTACCAGGAGTCCGAGAGACGCTCCGTGCAGCGGGTCGCCCGGGTCCGCCGGATGACGGCACCGGGAGCGTCCGGAGCAGCCGGGCCGGGCAACCGACTCGGTGCCGTGGGCTGACCCGATGGCCGGGCTTTCCTTCGAACTACTGCTGCGCGTCGATCCCGAACCCTGGCACCGGGCGGCGGCCGACTGGGACCGGCTCGGCGGGTCGGTCGACGAGCGGGCCGATGCGCTCGTCCGATCGAGGCGGCGACTGCCGGCTGTCTGGGAGTCGGGCCCGGCCTCGGCGGCGGCCGGAGCTCGCTGCGACGGCCTGTGCGGCGAACTCGACGCGGCGTTCCCACCGGTGCTGCTGATCGCCCAGGCCCTCGCCCAGCACGGCAACACCGTCGCGGAACTGCGCGGCCGGGCCCGACAGCTCGTCGAGCAGGGCCGGGCCGCACAGGTCACCGTGCATCCGGACGGCTCGATGACTGTCGAGGAGGCACACGCCACCGACGCGACCGCCCGGGCGCTCTCCGCGCTGGTCTCGGCCCGGGACGCGCTGCTGCGGGAGGCCGCCGAACTCGACGCGCGGACCGCGAGGGTGATCGCCGAGAACACGGCGACGACCTCGGGTACGCCCGCGGCCAGGGTGGACGGCTCCAGCGTGCCGGCCAGGGGCACTCCGCCGGCCGAGGTGAAGAGATGGTGGGACTCGCTCACCCCGGCCCAGCGTCGGTACGCCGTCTCGGAACATCCGCACCTCGTCGGGGCCCTGGACGGGGTACCGGTGGCGAGACGGGACGTCGCCAACCGGATCGTGCTGGACCGGGAACTCGACGGGCGCACCGAGCGCCGGGCCGAACTGGACGCCCGGGAGGCGCACATCCGGGCCATGCTGGAGCAGGGTCGGGCCGCCGAACTCTATCCGAACGGGAACCACCCGGGCACCCTGCTCGGGCAACGGGAACTCCGCGAGATCGCCGAAGAGCGCGGTCGCATCGACGACACCCTGCGTGGGCTCCGCCCGATCGACGACCGGCTGGCGGACCCGGACAAGCCCCGGGCGTACCTGATCGGGCTCTCCACCGCCGACGACGGCCGGGCGATCGTCTCGGTCGGCAACCCGGACGCCGCCGACAACGTGCTCACCTACGTCCCCGGGGTCGGGGCCGAGCTGGCCGGGGTGGAGACCGGTATCGAACGGGCCGACCGGATGGCCCTGGACGCCAGGCGGGTCGACCCGGGCCAGGAGACCGCGTCGCTGTACTGGCTCGGCTATGACGCACCGGACGACGCCGTCGTCGACGCCCGCTCGAACAGCTACGCCGAGGCCGGTGCCCGGGAACTCCAGCGGTTCCAGGACGGCCTGCGGGTCAGCCACGAGGGGGAGCAGTCCCGCAACGTCGTCCTCGGGCACAGTTATGGCTCGCTGGTGATCGGGCACGCCGGCAGTGGCGCCGGGATCGACGCCGACGCCGTGGTCTTCGTCGGCGCCCCGGGGGTGGACGTCGACTCGGCGCCGGAGTTGCGCGGCGTCCCCGCCCACGAGGTGTGGGCCACCCGGGCACGACACGACGAGATCGCCGAATGGTCGCCGGACTTCGTGCACGGCGTCGACCCGACCGAGCCGGGATTCGGCGGGCGGGTGTTCGGCAGCGACCCCGGCAACCCCGACGACTGGGTGGCGACCCACTCGGCGTACTGGGATCCCGGCAACCTGGCCCGGGAGAACATCGCGTACATCGTGACCGGGCAGAACGACAAGGTTCGGTGACGGGGTGTGCCGGCTGCGGGTCGGCGTACCGGCGGCAGCTCTGGTGGCCGTCCTGGCGAGCTCGGCATGTGGAGGAGACGACGACGTGCAGCCCACCGTCACCGCCGCGCAGGCGGCCCAGCGGGTCGAGGAGATCCTGCGGGACGCTTCCGCGCAGCTCCCGCCCGGGGCCGAGATGAAGCCGTTCGGCCACACCGGGACGCTGCCGTGCGACGACCCGACCGACGGCGGCCCGGCCGGCCGCGTCTTCGTGGAGCAGCAGTACGAGCTGGACTTCCCGCCGGGCTGGCCCGCCGACCAGGCGTTGCCGACCCTGGCGGCGTACTGGCAGTGGCGCGGCTACCAGGTCGTCAACGACCTGCGGGACCACGGTGATCCGAGGTTTACCGTGCAGGACCCGGCCGACGGCTACCGGGTCGGTGTCACCGTCTACCACCGCGCACCGGGCTCGGTCGACGTCTACCTGATCGGGAGCTCGCCCTGCGTCTGGCGACGCGGCACTCCCGACGCGTCGTAACCGCACGACCATCGGCCCGGCGCCGGCCCGCCGGTCCGGGATCGGTCGGCTCTGCCGGTCAGCGGCCCGGCAGGTATTGGCCTTGACTGTCGGTGGCGGGGCTGCGCAGACTTGTCGACGTCGGGTCGAGAGGCGCTGCGACGGACCCTGTCCGCCACGCTCGGCCCGGAATCCCACCGGGACAAGGGCGCCTCCGTCAGGAGGAGAAGCCGCCGATGCCCGACCGCGCCGTCCGCCGCACCCCGCAGGCCGTCGTCCGGGAACTGATCTCGTACCCGATCAAGGGTTGCGCCGGAATGCCGGTGACCCGCAGCCAGGTCACCCCGGCCGGCCTCGCCCACGACCGCAGCTTCATGGTCGTCGACCCCGGCGGCGTCTTCCGCAGCCAGCGCCGGGATCCCCGGCTGGCGCTGGTCCGGCCGGTGGTCGACCCGCACGGTACCCGGCTGACGCTGCGCGCCCCCGGCATCGCTCCGCTCGAGATGGCGGTGGAACTCGACGCGGCCCGCCGTGACGTGCTGCTCTTCGGCACCCGCTACCGGGGCATCGACCAGGGGGACGCGGTCGCCGGATGGCTGTCGGAGGTGCTCGGGGCGCCGAGCCGGCTGGTGCGGGTACCGCCGGAACACGACCGGGTCACCGACGGCGAGCATCCCGGCACCTCCGGGTACGCCGACAGCTGCGCCGTGCACCTGCTGTCCCGGTCCACTCTGGACCTGCTCAACGAGCGGCTGCTCGACCGGGACGCCGCACCGGTGCCGATGAGCCGGTTCCGCCCGAACATCGTGCTGGACGGCTGGCCCGACCCGCACACCGAGGACCGGGCACGCCGGCTCGTCGTCGGGACCGTCGAGTTGGTCTACGCGAAGCTGGCCGACCGCTGCGCGGTGACCACGGTCGAGCCGCGCACCGGGATGCGGACCGGACCGGAACCACTGCGTACCCTGGCCGGCTATCGCCGGGTCGACGGCAGGATCGCGTTCGGGGTGAAGTACGCCGTGCCGGGTCCGGGGGTGGTCGAGGTCGGGGCCGAGGCGGTCGTCGGCGAGTGGCGGCCCCCGCCCCGGACCGAACCGGCTGAACGGGCCGAACGGGCCGAACCGGCTGAACGGGCCGGACCGGCTGAACCGGCCGGACCGGCGGCGCCGGCGCTGTCCGGCCGGACCGGCGGCTGAGGCTCGTGGTAGTCGAGCTGGTCGGCGACCGGGCTCACCTCCGCCAGGACGGCACCATCCGCTGGGACAGGTCCCGCCAGAACCGGTGGATCCGGCGTCGCGAGGTGAGCCAGGAGTACGAGGTGCCCATCCGGCGCCACCACGGCCCGGCCAGGTCGATCTGGCGGGCGCAGAAAACCTCGTCCATCGGATACGCGAGCCCGGTGCGCTGGGACGGCAGCGGGCAGAGCCGGTACGGGCAGTCGCTGGGGCAGGTCGACCCGGGTTCGGCCGGCCGGCCGGCGTGGAAGTTGCGGCCGGGCTGCATCGGGGTCGGATCGAGCGTGAGGCACGGCGGCAGGTCGCGGCGGTTGGCCTGGACGAGCCGGTGGGCGCGTTCGGGCTGCGGGGTGTCCAGCCGGTCGGCGAGGTTGAGCAGCAGCATGACGTCGGCGAGCAGCCGCTGTGCCTGCCGGGTCAGGACCATCCAACCCACCGCCTCCGGGCACCAGGAGTCCTGGTGGCGGCGGATCTCCGCATCGGGGTTGTAGGAGCCGATCCGCCGGACGACGTCCTGCTCGTCGATCCAGAGGTGCCGCTCGGGATGTCCACCAAGCAGCGCCTGGGCGCAGAGGTCGGCGGTCCGCCGGACGAACGGGTGCACGGCCGGCCGGTCCGGTGCCGGGGCGTCGGTGCCGCCGCCGGCGATGCTGAGCCAGAAGTCGACAAGTCCGCGCGGGTCGGTCGTCGGTCCGTCCGGCGGAAGTCGGTGGCGCGGGTCGTCGGGCAGCGACAGCAGGGTGAGCGCCTGTAGCAGGGCGAGTTGGGAGTACCAGAAGCGGCTGTGCCGCAGCGCGGTCTCGGCGTACTCGACCAGCCGCAGCCGGTCTGCGGACTCCTTTTCCGGGTACCGGCAGTTGGCGGCCAGCCGGAAGCCCTGGGCGAGGTTCATCTCGTCGACGATCCGGTCGTCGGTGTCGTCCTGTTCGAGCAGGTCCAGCCAACTCCGCAGGTTCCGCCAGGCGGCCTTGTGGTCGTCCCCGCCGGCGTCGGCCCCGCTCTGCGGTCCGGAGTCGGCGTCGGCCTCGCCGTGGGATCCGGAGTAGGCGTCGGTGCCGGCGTGGATGCAGCGCAGCGGCGCCAGCCAGGCGAGCATCTGGCGCTCTTCGGCGGGTCTGGTCGACAAAGCGGGTCGGTCGGGCGGGCCGGGATGGGCGACCGGTCCGGTGGGTGGCGTCGACTCCGAGCGTCCGGGCAGCCACCGCACCGGGCCGGGACCCAACCGGGCTATCTCCCGCACCGCCATCAGCCGGATCCGGTACGACGACACCTGGACCATCTGGAAGAACAGCTGACATTCCGGTTCGGGCAGGTCGGGTTCGCCGTCGCGCTGTCGCGCGAGAAGCAACTCGGCGGCGGCCCCGAACCGGCGGACCAGGACCTGCTTCGCCTCCTCCAGCGGCCGGTCGGTGACCGTGTGGTCCTCGTGCAGGTCGTCCCACCGGCGGGCGATCTCGTACATCAGCTTCCGGTGCCCGGACCTGGCGAGCCGGCTGTCGATGTCGAGGGCGGTGGCGAACATCTCGACCGCCTTGGTCCGGTCCCCTCGGAAGATCTTGACCCTGCTCGGACCGGCGTGTACGCGTGAGCTGAGATCGGCGGCAGTGTCCCGCAGTAGGTCGGCGATCTGGGTGTCCTTCGTCGGCCGGGCCCGGTCGGCGAAGGAGATCGAGCGGGAAAAGAGGGTCAGCGCGGCCAGCAGTTCCCTGCTCGGACCGTGCCGGAACGCCAGCGACAGGAACCACTGGCTGTCGCGGTCCGGATGCTCCGGCGGTACGGAATCGAACGGCGGCAGGACGGCATCGAGAAGTCGGGCCGCCAGGAACGCCTGGATCACCCCGTGCTGGAACCGGACCCTGTCGTCCTGCCGGATGACGATCCCCAGCTCGTGGCCGGTCGTGGTGGCCAGATCGAGGTCGGAGCGGTTGGCCGGGTTGAGGCGGTACAACCTGGTCAACAACGCCCGTCGGAGACACCGGCGCAGCGCCGCCATGTCCGGCCCGTCCTGCTCGGCGCCGCCGGGCGCTCCGACCTCGCCGAGCGTCTGCCGCACCGCCACCATGGCCGTTCGGAGCTGGCCGACCGGAAGCAGCAGCGGGGTACGGTCCTGGCTCGCCCCGACCGGAGCGTCGTCGTCGGGAAGCCGGAGGTCGGTGATCCCTACCGAAGTGCTGCCGCGGGCCAGCCCGACGACGGCGAGGGCGGAGAGCAGCTCGATCGCATCCGCACGCGACTGCTCCGGCAGGTCGTAGTCCTCCCGCACGTGGCCTTCGACCAACGCACGGCACCAGTGTTGCATCAGGTGCCAGCGGAAAGCGGTCCGGTCGGAGTAGACCCGGTCGACCAGGTCGTCCGCGACCTCGGGGAGGCCGCCACTCTCGCGGAGGTCCCGGATGACCGGCAGGTACGCCGGGGAGTCGGCGATGTCGGCCTCCCTGACCAGCCGGATGATCCGCTCCCAACCCGGCTCCGCCGAGCTGCGCGGCATCACGTAGTTCATCGCCGCGCCCTCGCCCAGCGGTTCCAGCTGCAACAGGAAGGCGTTGAGGCCACGCAACGGGTGGTGCGGGCGTGACGCGATCACCAGTGGCAGTTCGGCGTCGATGGCCTGCTGGACGGCGGTCCGGATGGCGCTGTCCCGGTCGCCTTCCGGATCGTGTGGCCGTGCCTCGTCCAGGCCGTCGGCGAGTACGGCGATCCGCTTCTCCCGGAGCAGGTAGCGCCAGAAGCGGTCAGCGCCGTTCCCGGACCACAGCCACGGATCGATGACCTCCTCCAGGCGCTTGCGGGCGAGACTGCGGAAGTCGAGCGTCGTGCCCGAATCGACGGTGCTCAGGTCGATGCCGACGGGCAGTACCCATTTCCGGGCGAGGAGCGTGGCCAGGCAGAGCAGGGTGACGGTCTTGCCGGTGCCCACTCCGCCGACCAGTACCAGCGGGCGCTGGTCCTGCCGGTCCCGCAGGCGTTGGAAGAGGAGCCGGCACAGCTCGTCGCGCCCGACGATCCGGTCGATGCCGCGACCGGCGGTCGGGATGATCCGATGCGGCTCCTTCAGGGTGCGACGTCGATATCTCCGGCAGAGGCGGAAGTAGACCAGGACGACGAAGGCGAGGGTCAGCAGGGCGGCGGGCACCAGAATCCCGAGGAACGACTTCACCTGGTCGCAGTAGAAGTCGTTCGGGTTGTCGCCGGAGCAGAATTTCTGGAGGTGGACGGGCTGGAAATCGAACCAACCCAGGACCAGCATCACGGCGGAGAAGAGCACCCAGAACGCCGCCAGAAGCCCCAGCAGGGCGAACGCCTTCCACCAGGCGAACCGGTGCCCCCACTGGGTGAGGGTGCGTGGATGCTCGTCGTACCGGCGGCGCAACGGCTCCTGTAGGTGCTGCTGGCTGGTGCGGTACGACCGGCTGCGCTGCCGAAGCCAGAGGACGGGCCTCGGCGGCTGTCCGCCCCGCCACCGACGCGTCACGACCTGCCCTCCCTGGCGTCTCGGCTATACCGCCTCCGCGCGCGAGTAAAAGCGGCATAAGCGATGAGACATGTCGAAACCAGGCTAGTGCAGTGGAGACGGGTCCGAGGCGGTCTCCCGGAGCCCGCGAGTTGATCGTCGTACCGGGTGGCGGTGGGCGGGGTTCGACTTCAGGCCACGCCGACGTCGTACTTCTCGCGGTTGGCGTAGACCTCGTCCATGTGGGTCTCGGCCCAGCTCTTGATGCCGCGCACCAGGTGGTGCAGGGAGAGGCCCAGTTCGGTCAGCTCGTAGGTCACCGTGACCGGCACGGTCGGGGTCACGGTCCGGGTGAGCAGGCCGTCGCGTTCGAGTGACCGGAGCGTCTGGGTGAGCATCTTCTGGCTGACCCCGGCCAGTCGGCGGGACAGCTCGGAATAGCGCATCGGCCGTGGCCCGCCGACACGGTCGGCCGGGCTCTGCTGCGGGCCGTCGCTGCCGAGCGCGGCGAGGATCAGCGCGACCCACTTGTCGGAGATCCGGTCGAGCAGCTGGCGGCTGGGGCAGCCCGCCAGGAACGCGTCGTAGTCGGCTTTTGCCCGTGCCCGCTGCTGGGCCGCCGTCAGGGTCGACATCGGCTTCTCCTTCCTGAGGGGTTACCTACGCACTTCGAAGTGCCCACTTCCTGTTGGAAAGTTACCGACCAATAGTGGTGCAGGGCAACAGTTGGACATCTTTGCCGAGGAGCGAAGCCTTGAGCACTTCCACTTCCACTTCCACCCTCCGTGCCGCTGTCGTGCGTACTCCGGAGGGGCCGGATTCGATCGAGATCATCGACGTACCCGTTGTCGAGCCCGGGCCCGGCGAGGTCCGGGTCGAGATCGCCGGCGCGGCGGTCAACCCCGTCGACCTCGGCGTCGTGGGCGGCTTCTTCCACGGCCTGGGACTGGTCGACCAGCCCGAGCACACGGGTCTGGGCTGGGACTTCGCCGGCACCGTCGTGGCCGCCGGCCCCGGCGTGCGACTGCGCGTCGGGGCCCGGGTCGCCGGAATGGTCGGCGGCTTCGACCGCGACTACGGCACCTACGCCGAACAGCTTGTCGTGCCGGCCGGCGACGTCGCCGTCGTACCCGACGGGCTGGGCCTGGTCGAGGCGTCGACGGTACCGCTCAACGGGCTGGCCGCCGCCCAGCTCGTCGACCTGCTCGGCGACCCGGATGCGGACGGCAACCGGCTGCTGGTCACCGGGGCCGCCGGCGCGGTCGGCGGGTACGTCCTGTCGCTGGCCCGGGAGCGCGGCTGGCAGGTGACCGGGCTGGCCCGGGACGGCGACGAGGAGTTCGTCGGTAGCCTCGGGGCCGAGTTCACCGCACACGCCGAGCCCGGCTGGGACGCGGTCGCCGACTGCGCCACGCTCGGCGAGCGGGGTCTCGCCCTGGTCCGCGACGGCGGCGTCTACGTCGGCGTCCGGCCGAACGCCGTCCCGGCCCCGGAACGCGGGATCACTCCGGTTGCCGTGGAGACCCGCTCCGACGGCTCTCGACTGGCTGACCTGCTCACCCGGGCCGCCGCAGGTGAGCTGCCGGTCCGGGTGCACGCGGTCCTGCCGCTGGACCGGGTTGCCGACGCCCACCGGGCGATGGCCAAGGGCGGAGTACGCGGTCGGTACGTGCTCAAGCCGTGACGGCAGGACTGGCCGGGCCCGCTCCACCGTCTCGCCTCCGGTGCGTGCGGTGCCTGTGGCACAGTCCTGAGTGTGCCGACGGACGAGTTGCCGAACTGGTTGCCGGCCTGGTGTCTTGACCATCTGGGCGGCGAACCGGCCGGCGTGTTGTTCCGGACGCAACAGGCCTCGATGGTGTTCGGCCTCAGGCTGGCCGATGGCAGGGACGTCGTGGTCAAGGCGCGCGCCGACGCCGGCCGGGCCTTGTCGTGTGTCGCGGCGCAGGCCCGGATGGCTGAGCAGGGGTTCGCGTGTGCCCGGCCGCTCACGCCGGTGGTCGGTGTCGGTGCGCTGGCCGTGCACGCCGAGGAATACCGGCGTGGCGGCGAGGTGTTGCACGGGAACTCGCCGGACATTGCTGTGCGCTGCGCGAAGGTGTACGCCCGGCTGACGGCCGAACTTGCCGGCATGACGGTCGCGCCGCCGCTGCCGAATCCGCCCTGGGTGCGCTGGGACCACACCGATGCCGGGGTGTGGCCGGCGATCGACTTTCTCGACAACCTGGACCAGGGAGTCGTGCCCGAGCACGTTGTCCAGACGGCTGAGCAGGCCCGGCGGCGGTTGCTGGCCGCAGGCTTGCCGTGCGTGCTCGGCCACGCCGACTTCGAGGCGCAGAACCTGCGGTGGCAGGGTCGGCAGGTGTGGGCGGTGCACGACTGGGACAGCCTGGTGTGGCAGCCGGAGGCGGCGCTGGTGGGAGCGGCGAGCGGGTCGTTCGCGAGTGACGGGCCGCCCACGCTGGCACCGGTCGAGAGCTCCGAGGCGTTCCTGGTGGCCTATCAGGACATCCGACGGCGCCTGTTCACGGCTGTGGAGCTGGAGATCGCGTGGGCGGCGAGTCTGTGGATGGCTGCGTACAACGCCCGGGAGATGGCACTGTGCGGTGGCGCCCCGGCGGGTGCCGATGCGCTGCGGGTGCAGGCAGCCGAACGCCTCCGCCAGGCCAACGCATGACATCAGCAGGCAAATTCGGCGAGCACGGAACGCGGGAGCAGTGTGGCCACCGTGGAGAGCCACTCCGGGTTGCTGGTCAGTCCGGGTTGGTTGTCAGGTCAACGACCCGGAGCGCGACCGGAAGCGGCCCGGAGCGGAGCTGACTCGCCAGCGCCTCCACCGCCGACCGGGAAAAAGCACCGCTGATCTGGACCTCGCCGGTGATCACCCCTACTACCTCGGGCGCGGAGATCACCACGTCGTCAACGGCGATGGCCACCTGGCGGAAGCCCTCCGGAGCAGTCGACGCCACCCGGGTCAGTTCGGTGAACCGCTGCTGCCCGTCCGGAGTGAAACCGACGGTGACCATCCAGCCGGCAGTCTCGTTCGTCGCCTGGGCAGTCCGCACGTCCGCCGACGACAGTACGGCGGCGTCGAGCAGATACTTGACCGGTGGGTGCTCACGGCCACAGGTGGCGGTGCGCTCACCGGGCGCACCGGGCATCTCGACCGGACGGGCCAGCAACTGCGCGCAGGTGACCGTCGGGACGACGTACCGCACCTCGGCCGGCAGGACCGCGAGTTCGGCGGCGGAGAGCGCCGCGAAGGGCAGCAGCGCTTCCGAGGTCGCCGGGTCGGGCTGGGGCGAGACAGGCAGCGCGCGGGCGAGCGACGCGGCGACCTGGTACGCCGGACCGAGCTTGGCGATCACCTGGTCCCGGCTGGGCGGCGGTACGTCCCCGGGAGTCGGCCTCGTCGGTGCGCCGGTGGCTCCGGCGTCGGACTCGGGCATGCTGGCGAGTACCCGACGGAACCGGAGGTCGCCGACGGCCACCAGGGCGCGCAGTTGCTCCTCCTGGCCGGTCCCGGCCACCCGGACGACGATCTGGCGGCTGCCGGCGCGCTGCACCGACGGCTTGGTCAGCCCGGCGGCCCTGACCCGGTCGCCGAGCATCTGGGCAGCTCGATCGATCGCGGCCTCATCGAGGGCCGCCCCCGCCGGCCCGACCGCCTCCAGACGGATCGTGGTGCTGCCGGGTGGGCCGGGACGGAATCGATCCCGGGCCACGAAGGCCAGCGTCACCGCCCCGGCGCAGCAGAGTACGGCCACGGCCAGCCCGGCCGCGACGATCCCCAGGCCGAGCTTTCGGCGCTTGCCGGGGACGGTTCCGGGCGGGGGTGCCGTGGGCTGCCAGGGGATCGGCTGTCCAGGAACCGGCGCCGACGGCGGCTGGCCAACATCCATCAGTGCAGATTAGACGGTCGGAGCTGGTGGGTGGGTACTGTCCGGCAGGCGCTTGAGGTTCTACGTGAAATCCGCTGCGGACTTTTCGACATCCTGAACGAATTTCTCAAGTTGCGCCTCTGATTGGATCTCTTCTTGAAGTAGGGTGCCGAGAATTACGATCTGGCCGGGCAAGGCCACTTCAGGACTGATTTCATCCATCAGGTCGGCCTCGCCGAGTGCTGCCCTGATTAGTCCTTCCAGGGCCAGGGCGGGGAGTTCCTTCCCGTCCTGGTAGCGGGAACGCGTTTCAGTGACGAAGTTCGTTATTTCTCGCAGATCATAACTCGGCTGAAATCGGCGGTGGACCGCAAGTGCGAAAGCGATGGCGATGACCTGTGTGGCGCCCGCCCACTCTTTCTGACGGAGATCATCGAGGAGGCGATCGATGGTTCCCCAATCTTGCCGAGCCATAGCCCGAATCAGTTCACTCAGTTCTGTCTGTGTGTCCATCGATTCCTCAACCTCGCAAAACCTTTACGGAAGAGTTGATCCGCCTTTTGTGCGGCGACGATTGCGGTGATGCCAACCACGAGCAAGTGGCTGGCGGTATCAGGGATGTCTATTTTTGCTCTCGCTGTGGGCGTCGCGGCGGTCGGAGTGGTTGGTGTGCCCGTCGTCTGGGTTCCGGATGGGCCCGAAGGGTTGCGGAGGATCTTGAAGCCCTGTTCGGCGACTTCCGCGACGGTTTTTGTCGAGTCCTGGATGTTGTCGGCGTTTCGTGTCGCTTTTCGGACGAAGCTCGCCCAACTCGGTGTTGCATCGGCACGTCTCTCGGCATCCTCGACCAGTTCCTCCCCGGAGGGCATCGCATCCACGGGGTCGTCCTTGCCCCCGATGCTGCCGGGAGCTATCTTGTCGACGTACGCGGAAATATGATCGCGTGCCTTACTCAACAGACCGGCGACTTTTGCCGCCTTGGCGCCGGCGATCTCGATGTCCGTCTTGGCTTGCTCAAGTCTGGATCTGCTCGCACCTTTTGTTGCTTCGGCATAGTGGCCGAGGCTTACTTGCGTGTCTGCTTTGGCTCGCATGGCGACAACGGCGGTGGTGGCAAGGCGTTCGCGTACCTCCAAGAGCTGAGCCACCACTGAGGACATGTCCCCGGTCATCCGAGGGAGGTAAGGTAGGCGTTGGCATGTGCGACTGCGGCATCGATGCGCCGTACCGCGTGGTCGATCTCTTCGTCTATGCCTAAAAGAAGCTTCAGTGCCTTCTCGGCATCACAATCCTGGCTGTCGTGGATGGTGAGTTGCGCGAGCTCTGTGATGCTGCCCGCTGCGGAGGCGGCCTGCTCCAAGGTTCTCTTGGCCTGGTGTGCCGCCTGGTTGCCATTGTGGATGGTGCGCTTGAGCTCGTGGATGCTCACGACGCCGCCCTGGTTAGCCGAGGACGCTTGTGTACTGGCGAGCGGCGGCGGCACTGCCCTGGATGAGTGTGGCCGCCTCGGTGAGCCGCTGCTTGCTCTGCTCCGCGCGCTGGATCGCTTCGGCGATCATGGCGTGGTTGGTGCCGGCAGCCACCGCACGGAGACGAGCCAGCACCTGCTCGGTGTTCTCGATTGACGACCGGATCTGGTTGAGCGTGGTGTTGCCCTGCTCCGCAGCCTGTGCCAGTGCTGCTTTGACTTCCTCAATGCTGGCCATGCAGTCCTCCCCAGTTACCGGCTCCCTGCGAGTGATGGCCGCATGGATCGGGCGCAAGTAGGGCCACGGGTCATCACGCGCGCGTGGTCGAGCGAACACTATCTGAGAGCAGTGCGGCGTGCGGCCCCGCTGGTGCTGTCCGTGCCGCCACAAGAACTACTTGGGCTGGGCGACGAAGACGCCGACCCCGTGCACGCTCTCGACCAAACCCTCGGTTCGAAGCGCGTGCATGGCGTAGCGGATCACGGCGTCCGACACGTCGTGCTCGGCCTTGAGCTGTGCGGTTGAGGGCAGTTTGTCACCTGGCTTCAGCTCTCCGGTCTGGACTTGGTTCCGGATGTGGTTGGCAAGCTTCTCCCACTTCGTGACAGGCATCGGCACTCCTTGGTCTCCGCCTGCCATGAGATCACGACGAGGGTTCAGCCAGCAAGTTGTAGGTACAGCGAACTAGTACGCTTGACTTGAGCGAACTAGTTCGCTTAAGTTCCCTCCTGCGGGTGCTCCTTGGTCTCCAGCCTCCGGTGCGCTCGTGCCTCCCGGTCGGGGCGGTCGGCTCGTCCGAGTCGCCCGCCCCGACCCACCGAGTCACGCCCTGCTGTCGTACCTGCCTCCGGCTGCGGCGGTGGGGCGGGGCGGTGCCGGCCCGACAGCAGAGGGGATCCGGGCAGGCACCGCCCATCCACGCCCTGAGCTGCTCCGGAAAGGTTGGTGGTGTCGTGCGGATGCTGCTTCGACGGCTGTTCCGGCGGTACCGGAGGCCGCCCCGGCAACTCGGCCAGGCTTACCGGTCGGCGACCTACCGGCCGCTCCTGCCGTCACAGGTCAGGATGCGCCGGTTCACCCGGGTCGGCTTCGCCCGGCGGGGCGTCGATCCGGCCGAGGTGGCAGCCTTTCTCGACCAGGTGGCCGGTGACCTGGCCAGGGCCTACAACGAGCTGGCGACCGTCCGGGAGCAGAACGCCCGGATCAAGGACGCGTTGCGCCGCTGGCAGTCCCGCCAGTCGACCACGGCTCACCGGCTGGCGGATCGCTGATGACCGGCCGCTACGTCGTACACGTGCCGTTCACGGCGCCGGACCAGGACGCGGCCCGGCGGACGGCCCGGCTGCTGGCCCGGACGCTCGGCCAGCAGCCGCAGGTCGACCAGGCCGAGGCGACCGTCTCGGCCGAGGACGACCAGATCGTGCAGTCCCGACTCTTCTGCGACCGGCTCCTCGGCGCCGGTCGGCGCTGCGCGCTGCGGGCCGAGCACGAGGTGCCGTGCGCGAGCGTGGAGCTGGACCGGTGACCGGGGCGGTGCTGCCCGGCGCCGGTCCGCCGGTAGTCGACTGTCCCGCCTGTCACCGGCTCACCGTTGTCCTCGACGCCTGCCCCTGCACCAGCGGCGGTGACCGGATGCTCGTCGACGCGGGGCAACAGGGCGATGGGGAGGCATACCTGGACTGCCAGCTCTGCCGGGGCGCCGGCACCCTGCCCCGCCCCTGCCACCGTTGCCGGCAGGCCGGGCGGCTGCGCGGCCAACTCGTGCTGACCCTGGCGAATGCCGACACCGGGGCGGTGGCCTCGGCGAACGTCGTACCCGGAGTGGTGGAACCGGCGCGCTGGCCCGGTGACGGCGGAAGCTGGCATCTGCCGCTGGCGCCGATCCTGGCGGAGCTGGCCGCCAGCGTCGGCGCCGGGTCCTGGACCGAGGCGCGCAACCCACCCGGTTCACCCGACGGGCCCGTGCTGCTGCTGCCGTCCCGCTGGCGGCCGGACCTGCCGCCGGAGACCCGGGCCGTGCTGGAGGCGGAGACGATCGCGTCGCACGGCCATGTCGCCTGGCAACTCTACCTCGGTCGCACCGCCGCCGAGCCGCCCCTTGACCCCGCCCGCGAGCTGGCCCGACGCTGCCGGTTGGCCGACCTGCTCCGCCTCGACCTGGTGCTGGAGGCCCGCCGTCGGCACCTCGCCGCCGAGCCGACCTGGCAGCTCCGCTACGAGGTGCCGGGCGGGCCGGTGCCGACCGACGTGCGCGCCGGCTCTGACGACCTGACCGGGGCGATCGTCGCCACCACCGATCTCGACGCGCTCTATGACCTTGAGGCGCGCGGTCGGACCGCCCCGGCCCACTACCTGACCGGCGGTGCGTCGCCGCCGGCCGCCCCGCCGGACGTCGACCTGGGCCAGCTCGAACGGCGGATGCTCGCCGACTGCACCGACCTGTCCACCGGGGCGCCGACCGCCGGGGCGCAGGCGATCTGGCGCGACGGTCGCTGGTGGCACACCAGTCTGCGGATCGCCGGCACCGCCGAGACGTTCAGCGAATGGGACACCGGGCAGATCTATCTCCGGGAGACCATCGTCCTGCGGCGCGGCTGGCAGCCGCCGGCACCGTCGTGGCAGGGACCATCCATCCCGTACGTCGACTGCCCGCACTGCGATCCGCACAGCCGGCTCCGCCGCTGCGACTGCGTCCTGTTCACCGGCCGGGCCGACCCGGACTGCCCACAGTGCTCCGGTGCCGGTCGTCGACCGTCGGCGCTGCCCTGCGACACCTGCCGGGACAGTCACCGTATCCACCACAGCCTGACGGTCACGCTCACCGACCTGGCCGACCGGGTCACCCACCTGCACTGGCAGGCCGACCGGGACGGCTGGCGGGCCGGCGACCTCACCTGGCACGGCGACGCGCACCCCTCGGCAACCGGTGAGCAGGGCTGGCAGACCGGCGAACGGCTTGCGGCGCCGCACGTCGCGACCCAACCCGGCGGCAAGCCGGTGTACCAGCTTCCCGACCCGTTCCGGCTGGCGACCTGGGCCGACCAATTCGCCGTACGCCCGGACGACCTCACCGAACTCGACGGCGGCGGCTCGATCGGCCAGGGACTGCTGGACGGGACCGTCACCCTGCCTTATCCCGGCGCCGATCCGCTCACCGAACACCTGCGCCAGGCATCCCGAGGCCGGCCCGGTGCCCGGCTGTTCGTGCTCGCCCGCCGGCCCGACGTGCCGCCCCTGGCCGACCTGGTCCGGCTCCTCCTCGGGCTGCGACTCACCGTCACGGTCACCCTCGTCGACCACGGCGACAACGCGGGAGACCCCCGTCTCGTCCAGGGTGAAGGGTGGGACGTCGGCGTCGAACCGCCGGGGCTGCCGGTCGCCCCGGACGCCCTGCCGGCCCGTCCCACCCCGGAAGCCGCGATCGCACGCTGCCTCGAACAGCTCGAAACCGCCGTCGCCCGGCGGGTCCCCGACGACCCGGCCCAGCCGATCCCGGTACCGCAGACCCCGGTCCCGGGCCTGGTCGAGGTCGACGATCCCGTACCGCTGATCCGCCGGCTCGCCCGGCACCACACCGGTCAACCCGTCGCAGTCCACTACGACGGCACCACCTGCCAGCTGCTCGTGCACGACCGCGACGGCGTACGCCGACTCTGCGCCGCCCCGACCCTGCTCGCCGCGCTCGCCGCCCTCGGCCTCGGCCGCCGCTGACCCCGGTGGACGGCTCCGGGTGGATGGTGCCCCTCGTCCGACGGCGGCTTGGGCCCCACCTGGGCGGCGTAGGTCCGTCAGCCCGTGGATACCAGTGTGTCATCGTGACGACACCCTGGTATCACGGCTGAACAGAGTGTCGGTCCGGAACCGATCCGGGCCGGGTCAGCGTCGCCGGTGCGTGCGACGCGACCGTCAGAGCCGGTCGATCTCGGTGAGGTCGATGTCGAGCTCGAAGGGCGTGCTCACCTTCACCCGGCCGTGGAAGATGCCGATCGGCTGGTAGACACGCTGCGCCTCGAGCAGCTCGTGGACGTAGACCGTGGGCTGGCCATCGGCCTCCTCCACTCGCCAGAAGTGCGGGATGCCGGCCTTCGCGTAGAGCTGCGGCTTTCGTTCGCGGTCGCGCAACCACGAGTCGGGCGAGACCACCTCCACCGCGAGCGACACCGCATCGGCGGGATACCAGGTCTGGTCGTTGTCGATGTCCGCGTCGGCGCTCACCACAATCAGGTCGGGCTCGGGGCGCTGGTGCGGACCGAGCACCACGGACATCTCGCGGCGGACCCGGAAGCGCTCGGGTGGCGCCGAACGCGCCAGTGCCTGCTCCAGCAACCGAAGAGTCTTCATGTGGAAGAGCTTCTGCGGGCTCACGAAGACGAGGCTCCCGTCGATCAGCTCGGTGTGCGGGGGAAGACCCGGGATCCGGTCGAGGTCCTCGGCGGTGAACCCACCGGGCGGCGGTCGGAACCTCTCGTACGCCGGCTCGGCGCTCATCGCCTCACCCCCCCTGCGGTCGACCCGTCGTGCCGCCCAGCATAACGAGCACCAGCAGCCGCGCTGCCGAGATGCTGGCCGATTTCCGACCCCTTTCCGGGTGGCAGTGATCCGACACCTGCGCATAACGTTGCCGTGTGTCGCATTCGGGCCGCGCACGGTGGCGGGCATGCATCCGAGACGATCATGCCGGGATTCGCGGTGCCGGCCTCGTGCTCGGCAACCGGCATGTGCTGACCTGTGCGCACATCCTCCTTCCGGCGCCGCACGGCGAACCGGGTGCCGCGCACGCCAGGCCCGCCCGGGACTTCGAGGTCGAACTCGTCGGGCGACGTCCCGCCGTGGCGCCGATCCGGGCCGGAGTGGTCGACGGCTGCTGGAAGCCGCCGCAGGACGACCAGCGGGCCGACCTGGCCCTGCTCGGGCTCGCCGAGCCACTGCCGGAAGAGACCGGTCAGGTGCTGCGCCGGCTGCCGTCGGGCGCCCGCCGGGCGGTACGGATGTTCGGCTTCCCCGACATGGTCCCGACCGGGGTCTGGGCGCGGGCCCGGCTCGCCGGGGACGGCGGACCGGGTGGCGAGTGGATCCAACTCGACTCCGAGCCGACCGGTCCGACCGTGGAGCCCGGGTTCAGCGGTACGCCGGTCTTCGACGAGGAGACCGACCAGGTGCTCGGGATCGTGGTCAGCTATCTCGCCGGCCAGGGCTCGGCACTGTCCTGGATGATCCCGGTCGAGACGATCATCAGGTACCTGCCCCGGGTCCGCGAGTGGGTCAGCGGCGACTCGGCGGTGGACGCCAGCCTGGCCGCGCCCGTCGGTCCGGTGCACAGCGACGAGGCGGTGGTCCGGCAACTCGCCGATTTTCTCGCCCCCGGCGCCCCGCCGGACTCGCGGATCATGGTCACCGCGCCCGGCTCGCCCGCGCAGGCCGCCCTGCGCGACGTCGTGCTGCGGACCAGCCGGGAGTTCCGGCCCGCCGGCCCCGACCGGAGCGGGCCGCCGCCGGCCGTCGCCGGTGAGTCCCGGCCGGGCCGGATCGACCTGGCGCTCGACGTGTCGGGCCGGACGGTGGCGGAGGTCAGCAGCCGGATCGTCAACTGGATGAGCGTCGGCGCCGAGTTGGAGAAGTCACTCGCCGACAGCATGGCGGGCGAGCCGCCGCCGATGAACCTGGTACTCGACGGGGTGGACCGGGCGGCCGACCCGGCGGCACTGGTCGCCGAGGTGGTCCGGCCGATCGCCGAGCGGGTCGCCGGACGGAACCTCCGGCTGCTGCTGACCTTCCACGACCACGACGCGCCGAGCCTGCCGTACGCCGCGATCGAACTGCTGGCCGCCCGGATCGCCGAGGTGCGGGCCGCCGAACAGGCGGCCCGGGAGCGGTACGTCCACGTCGCCGCCCGGGTCACCCCGGTCTCGGCTCCCGGATCACACGAACCGGGGCTGCGGCTGCGGCTGACCGCGCTGCGGGCCGCCGCCGCGCAGCCCGGCAGCACACCGCTGCTGCCCGTCGTCGAGTCGTGCCGGCGCAGGGCCGACCGGGCCCTGGATGCCGCCAGGCGGGCGGTGCGGGACATGGAGTCGCTCCTCGACGAACGCGACCGGCTGCGGGACCGGCTCGACGGATACCGCTCGGGCGTGCCCGCGCCGCTGCGCGAGGACCGGGAGTTGACCGCGCTGTACCGGCGGGCCCACGAGGCGCTCTGGCAGGGGCCGGCCGACCTGACGGCGTGTGCCGTGCTCGTCGACCGGTACGGCACGGTGATCCGGCGCCACACCACCGGCTCGACGCCGAAGCAGGACGGGCCGGGGCTGAGGCAGGACGGGCCGGGGCAGGACGGGGGGGCGGTGCGGTGACCGACAGGTGCAACCGTCCGGACTGCACCGGGACGGTGGACGAGACCGGCTTCTGTGACACCTGCGACCGCCGGCCGCTGCCCGCCACGACCGGCGGCGGACCGGCGTCCTTCGCCGTCACCGGCACCACCGGCTCCGGCTCTGGCTCTGGCTCCACAGCCTCCGGTGGCCCGTCCTGGCTGGTCGGCGGCCTGGTGCCGATGCCGGAGTTGGAACCGGCCGACCCGGTGAGCCGGTTGCGCGGCGACACCGAGGTGCCCGAGGCGAGCCGGTTCTGCGGCCGGTGCCGGGCCGAGGTCGGCCGGGGGTACGCCGGCCAGCCCGGCCTGCTGGAGGGCTTCTGCGGCCACTGCACGACGCCGTTCTCGTTCGCCCCGAAGCTGCACCGGGGTGACCTGGTCGCCGACCAGTACGAGGTCGACGGCTGTCTGGCCCGGGGCGGCCTCGGCTGGGTCTACCTGGCCCGGGACACCCACCTGGACGGCAATCCGGTCGTCCTCAAGGGACTGATCACCAACAGCGACGCGGCGCTACGGCTGGCGGTCGCCGAACGGCGCTTCCTGACCACCCTGGACCATCCCAACATCGTCCGGATCTTCAACTCGGTCAACCACCGCGACCCGCAGACCGGCGAGCGGGCCGGCTACATCGTGATGGAGTACCTGAACGGCCAGTCCCTCCAGGACGTGCAGGAGGCCGCCGCCCGGGGTGTCGCGCCGCTGCCGGTCGAGCACGTCCTGGCGTACGGGCACGAGATCCTCGCGGCGATGGAGTACCTGCACGGCCGGGGGCTGCTCTACTGCGACATGAAGCCGGCGAACGTGATCCGCTGCCCGGACCGGATCAAGGTGATCGACATCGGTGGCGTACGCCGGATCGACGACGACCAGAGTCCCAAGGTCGGCACCGACTTCTACCAGGTTCCGCCGGACGAGATCCGCCGGCACGGGCTGACCGTCCGGTCCGACATCCACACCGTCGGCCGGACCCTCCAGGTGCTCTTCGAGGTCAGCGAGGAGGGGCGCCGGGCGGCGCCGGCCGGGCGGGCCGACGGGATCGCGTTCGGGGTGGAGTCCTTCGTCCGGCTGGTCAACCGGGCCGTCGCCGGGCACGACCGCCGGTTCGCCACCGCCGCCGAGATGTCGCAGCAGCTCAAGGGGGTACTCCGGGAACTGCTGTCGCTGCGTACCGGCCGGCCGCACCCGGTCCGGTCCACCGTCTTCGCGCCGACCCCGGTGCTGCTGGACGCCGGGCTCGGCGCCGTGCCGGGGCTGGACGTCTGGATCCGGGGCGAGACCGGGCTGCTCGACATCGCGCCGCCGTCCCCGTCGTCGGCGGCCGGTGCGCTGCCGCAGCCGGTCGTGGACCCGGACGACGAGGCGGTGGACCTGCTGGCCACCGCCGGTGCGGCGGACCCGCGCGGACTGGTCGAGAAGTTGGCCAACTCCGGGCTCCGGTCGGTCGAGGTGCGGTTCGCGCTCTGCCGGGCGTACCTGGAAGCGGGTGATCCGGACAGCGCGGCCGGCGCCCTGGACGCGGCCGTGACCGACCTCGGACCGCTGGCCGACCACGACTGGCGGGTCCGCTGGCACCGCGGCCTGCTCGCGCTGTCCCGGGCGACGGGGCCGGCGGCGGAGGCATGGGCGGCCGGGGCCCAGCTCAACGCCGCCGACACCGAGTTCAACGCCGTCTACTCCGACTGTCCCGGCGAGATCGCCCCGAAGCTCGCTCTCGCCTTCTGCGCCGAGCACCTGGGCGAGCGGTTCCGGGCGGAGCAGCTCTACCAGGCGATCTGGCGGCGGGACCGGAGCGAGGGCAGCGCCGCGTTCGGGCTGGCCCGGCTGCGGCTGCACGACGGCGACCGGGCCGGGGCGGTGCGGGTGTTGGACGAGGTGCCGAGGGAGACCCTGCACTACGAGCGGGCCCGGGTCGCGGCGGTCCGCATCCTCTGCGGCCGGCTGCCGGTCGGCGGGCCGAGCGTCGACGACATCGCCGAGGCGCTGCGCCGGCTGCCGGCGCTGCACCTGGACGGTGGCAACCCGACCGGGGAGGCCAGGGACCGACTGACCGCGCTGGTCCAGGCGGCGGCACTCGGCCTGTTCCGGGACGGCGGCCGGGCCGGGCCGGGCGAAGGGCACGGCTCCAGGCTCGGCGAAGGGCTTGGCGAGAGGCTCGGCGGAGGGCTCGGCGACCGTGCCGACGTGCTCGGCCCGGAGCCGACCGAGGACGGCCTCCGGCGCCGGCTGGAACGGTCGATGCGGGTACTCGCCGGGCAGGCCCGGACGATCGAGGACCACGGTGCCCTGGTGGACCTCGCCAACGCGGTACGCCCGAGGACCCCGTGGTGACGAGTCCACACGCCGCTGGCGACGGTTCGAGTCCCGGGACGGTGGCGATCCGATGGGAGGTGCCGGCGTGACGTCAGGTCCCGGCGGGGGAGGCCCGCCACACGCGTTCGGGTTGGAGGTCGTGCAGAACCCGTACCGGTCGACCTCGGACACCGGGATGGCGGTCGTACTCCGGGTCACGGCCCGGACCCCGGACCGGTCGGCGTTGCCGGCGGCCGGCACGGCCGGGGTGGTGGTACTCGTCGACTGCTCCAGCTCGATGGGCTACCCGCAGTCCAAGATCGTGGCGGCGAAGCAGGCGACCCGGGCGGCGATCGACACCATCCGGGACGGCAGCAGCTTCGCCATCGTCGCCGGCACCGAAACCGCCCGGATGGTCTATCCCGACCGGGCGAGGACGGCAGTGGCCAGCGCGAGTACCCGGACGGCGGCGAAGCGGGCGGTCGGGCACCTCTACGCGGGCGGCGGTACCGCGATGGGGCAGTGGCTGCGGCTGGCGCACCAGCTGCTGGGGCCGTACCCGGACCTGGTGCGGCACGCGATCCTGCTGACCGACGGGCGTAACGAGCACGAGACAGCGGAGCAGCTCGAAGAGGTGCTGACGAGCAGCGCCGGCACCTTCGTCTGCGACGCCCGGGGCATCGGCGACGACTGGGACCACCGTCAACTGCTACGGATCACCTCGGTGCTGCGCGGCACGGCCGAGGCGGTCGGACAGGTCGAGGAGCTGGTCGCCGACTTCGGGTCCATCATGGACAGGGCGATGGGCAAGCAGGTGCCCGACCTGCGGATCCGGCTCACCACCGCACCCGGGGTACGGGTCCGGTCGGTACGCCAGGAGACGCCGACGCTTGCCGACCTCACCGAGCACGCGACGGTGCTGGACGACCGCACCACCGAGTTCTACCCCGGTTCCTGGTCCGGCGAGGAGAGCCGCGACTTCCTGGTCGACCTGGCGATCGGCTACGTATCCGCCGGCGAGCGCCCACCGCTGGAGGAGGAACGCCGGGCGGCCCGGGTGGACCTGCTGATGGCCGGCGAGCGGTGCGCCGACCCACGGCCGATCGTGTTGCGCTGGACCGACGACCCGGTGGCGCCGACCCGGATCGAGCCGGTGCTCGCCCGACACCTGGGCCAGGAGGAGTTGGGCGACGCCGTGGCGGCCGGCTGCGACGCGCTGGAGGCGGGGAACCGGAAGCTCGCCGAGGAGCAACTCGGACTCGCCGTCGTCCTGGCGCAGCGGCTCGGCGCCACCGAGGTGCTGCACCGGCTGGCCGGGCTGGTGGAGATCACCGGCGACTCCGACCACCCTGCACGGCTCAGGCAGGACTGGACCCGCAGCGCGCTGCTCCGGGTCGCGGTCAGTTCGGTGATGGTCGGCGACGCGGAGCCGCCCTGGGATCCCCCGCACCCCGGGCCCGCACCCCGGTCGCCGCTGCCGGCCGAGGCGGAGCCGGGGACGGAGCCCGCCGCCGTGCCGACACCCCGGGGCGGTGCCGACCAGGTCTGTCCATGCGGGCGGATCTCGCCACCCGAGGCGGCGGCGTGTGAGGCGTGCCGCCGGCCGTTCGAGGCGGCGACGGCCGGCGGCGAGGTGAACTGATGACGACGGCGCCGACCGGGCCGACCCGGGCGAGCACCACCCGGCGTACCCTGCTGCGCCTGCTCGGCGCCCTGCTGGGCGTGACGGCGCTGGTGCTGGCCGGCTCGCTCGCCGTGGTCTGGGGCACCCACCGCACCGCCGACACCGTACGCGGCCGGAGCCTGCCCTCGGTGATGGAGCTGTCCGCCGTGCGTACCGCACTGGTCCGGGCCGACACGGCGGCGATCACCAGCTTCCAGACCCGGCAGGCCGGCCTCGTCGGGCCGGGCGAGGAGTACCAGAACCAGATCGCCGCCGCCAGCCAGAGCCTGGCCCAGGCCGCCGAGGACATCGGCTCCGGCGGCGCCGGCAGCCGGCAGATCCAGGTGGTCGAGGGGCTGCTCGTCACGTACGTCGGGCTGATGGGGCAGGCGGACGCGCACTACCGGCAGAGCGGGCCGGGCGGCCTCGCCACCGCCTACGCCTGGTACGCCTCCCGCCTGCTGCACTCCGACGGCGGCATCCTGGCCCTGCTCGACAGCCTGCTGGCGGCGGAGAGCGAGGCGCTGGAGGCGAGGCTCTCGTCCGGCTGGCTGAGCCCCGGCGCCACGCTACTCTGGCTGGTGCCGGCGCTGCTGCTGCTCGCCCTGCTCGTCGGCACCCAGGTCTTCGTGCGCCGCCGGTTCCGCCGGGCGGTCAACTGGGGACTGGCCGCCGCCACGGTGCTGCTGGTGCTGCTCACCGCCGGCACGTCGTTCGTGCTCGTCTCGAAGGGCCAACTCGCCGACGCGCACGGGGAGCTGGCGGAGGTCCGCCGGCTGTCGGCGGAGCAGTCCACCGGCGCCGACCGGGAGGGGGTCGCCGCACTCGACGAACTGCTCGCCGACTTCTGCCCGCCGACGGACGGCTGCCAGGTCACCAGCGACGTGTTCCGCACCGGTACGGCCGCCGGTTCGCCGGACGCGGTGTCGTCCCCGGCGCTTCCGGCGGCGGACCCGGACGTGCTGCGCCGCGCCGAGGAGGTCGACGACCAGGCCGCACTGGCCACCGCGGCGACCTCGGGTGCCTTCGTCGTACTGCTGCTGACGTCCCCGTTTCCGTTCCTCGTCTGGCTGGGGCTGCGGCCGCGGATCGAGGAATACCGGTACCGGTCGAGATGAGGCAACGGATGCGACGAACGCTCGCCAAGCTGGTCCTGCTGCCGGTGCTCGCCGTCGGGCTGGGCCTCGGCGGCTGCCTGGGCCAGCCCGACGAGGAGACGGTCACCGTGCTGGCCTCCTGGACCGGTGCCGAGGAGGAGAGCTTCCGGGCGGTGCTGCGCGAGTTCGAGGAGCGGTTCGGCGTCGACGTCGACTACCGGGGCACCCGGGCGGTCCGGCAGATCCTCCTGGCCGAGGTGCAGAAGGGCACCCCGCCGGACGTCGCCGTGCTGCCGACGGTGAGCGAACTGGCGGCGTACCTGCGCCGGGGCGTACTCCGGCCGCTCGACGCCGATCCCGCCTCGTCGATGAGCCCGCAGTGGCGCGCACTGGCCCAACTCAACGGCGGTGGCGGCCTGGACGTCGTGCCGATCAAGGCCGACCTGAAGAGCCTGGTCTGGTATGTGCCGGGGCGGGTGCCGTTCGGCGCGGCCGGGCCGCCGCAGGACTGGGCGGCGCTTGTCGAGACCAGCCGGTCGCTGGCACGGGCTGGGCAGACCCCGTGGTGTCTGGGGATGAGCGCCACCCCGGGCTCCGGCTGGCCGGGAACGGACTGGATCGAGGACATCCTGCTGCACCGCTCGGGCGCGGCGGCCTACGACGCCTGGTCGGCCGGGCGGCTCGGCTGGACCTCGTCCGAGGTACGGGCGGCCTGGAACGCCTGGGGCGACCTGGTCGGCTTCCCGGGGATGGTCCGGGGCGGCAGCGCCGCCGCCCTGCTGACCGAGTTCACCGACGCCGGCCGGCCGATGTTCACCGGATCGCCCGGCTGCCTCCTCGAACACCAGGCGTCGTTCGTGATCGGGATGCGGGCCGGCTATCTCGAAGGCGAGTCGAGCGGCACCGTCCGGGCGGCGGACGTGCTCGGTGCGGACTACTTCCCCTTCCCGGTCTTCGCCGGTGCCGGCCCGGCCGGGCGGGACGGTTCGATGGCCTCGGCCGACTTCGCCGGTCTGTTCAGCGACAAGCCGGCGGCCCGTCGCCTGATCGAGTTCCTCGCCACCGACCAGGCCCAGCGGATCTGGCAGGGTGGCAGCGCCGGCAGCTTCTTCTCGGTCAACCGGGACGTCCGGCCCGACGACGACACCGCCGCGCCGGACACTGTGGACCGGCGGCCGGAGGTGAGCAGGAGGATCGCGGAGACCCTGACGGCGAGCCGGAGTCCACTCTGCCTCGATGCCTCGGACGTGATGCCGAGCGCGATGGCGAACGCCTTCCAGACCGCCGTACTCGAATATCTCCAGTATGGCGCGGAGCGGCTGGACTCGCTGCTGGGGGACCTGGAACGGCTCCGCGTCGCCATCCCGCCCGACGAGTGGCTGCCGGGTGCGTGCAGCGCACCGGTTTAGCGGCGTACCCGCTTAGCGGCGGCGCACCGGTTTGGTGGCCGCGCATTCGTAGCCGGTCGGCACGGACCACGGGGACGGCCCGCGCACCGGTACCCTGTGACCCGTGATCGGTGGCGACCCCGGGCGCGACTGCGGTGACCTCCCCGGCCCGGAGCCGGCCCGCCCGACGACGCCGTACGCTCGGCGCGGCGGTGCTGGAGTCCGTAGCCGTGATCGGCCCCGCCGCCGTTGACCGGCCGCCAGTTCGCGATGGCCCCGCCGACCGCCAGCGCGGCGACGACCAGGGTGCCGGCGCCGGCTCGCAGACCCAACCGCTGCACGGGACCGGGCGGCGTCCGGTGACTGGCGACCGGATCAGAACCGGGTCGCCCGGCCGGCCCGGTCATCCGGCCATCCCGTCCTGCACCGGCACCCGGACCTCGGCCCGACGCTCGGGATCGAGCCACTCCCACCGGTCGCCTACGGTGTCGAGGCGGCGCGTCGTACCCCAGACCTGCACCGTCACGCTCTCCGGCACCGCGGTGCCGTCGTCCTGTTCCCGGGTGACTCCGGCGACACCGGCCAGCCTGACGGCGTCGTCGAAGTCGGTACGGCTCTTGTTGGCGGCGTTCTCGATCGTCGCCAGTACCGTCAACCAGCGCTTGCCGTCGGCGAGGTAGAGCGTCGGCAGCTTGCCGACCAGCCTGCTGCCGGTCACCGTCACCTGCCACGGTCCGCCGTCGACCCGCTGGCCGACCTCGACCGTCGGCACCTCGGCCTTCGCCACCGTCTCCAGGCCGCCGAACAGGCTCGACGCGGCCAGCCCGGCCACGCCGGTGCCGACCCCCAGCCAGCGCAGCGGCATTGCCAACACTCGGGCGCCCAGCCCTACCCGGCTCGCGCCCGGCCCCCGCCGTGGTTCGACACGGTTCCGGAGCATAGGCACCGGTCGCTGATCGGGCCAGTGCGACGCGCGCCGCGGCGATTCGCCGAGCGGTGCTGGTAAGCGTCAGAAAGCCTTGCGTTCCTTACGACTGCCGTGCCAGCATCGGTTCCGATGAACCAGCCGACCACGCCGCCCCCGGAAACCGTGCCGACCCCGCAAGGTGCACCGATCGCGGGAGCCGTGTCCGGCCCGGAAGCCGTGTCGGGCCGGGGAGACGCACGAACCTCGCAGGCCGTGCCGACTCGGGGAGCCGCATCGACCCCGGGATCGGGGCCGGCGTCCGAGGGCGCACCGGGGTCGGGGGCGGTCGACGCGTCCGGGCGGCGGATCCTCGGACTCGCCCTGCCGGCCCTGCTGGTGCTCGCCGCCGAGCCGCTCTACGTACTCGTCGACACCGCCGTACTCGGACATCTCGGCGCGGTGCCGCTCGCCGCGCTCGCCGTCGGCGGGCCGGTGATGACCCTGGTCGTTTGGATCGGCACCGTCACCGCGTACGGCACCACCGGGCGGGCGGCCCGCCGCTTCGGGTACGGCGACCGGGCGGCAGCCGTCGCCGAGGGCGTCCAGTCGTCCTGGCTCGCCCTCGCCGCCGGAGTGCTGCTGGCGGTCGCCATGCAGTTCGCGGCCGGCCCGCTGGCGCGTACCGTCGCGGGTGGCGGATCCCCCGAGGTGGCCGACGGCGCGGCAGCCTGGCTGCGGATCGCGGCGATCGGCGCCCCCGGCCTGCTGCTGGCCGCGGCCGGCAACGGCTGGATGCGCGGCGTGCAGGACACCCGGCGGCCGCTCTGGTTCGTGCTCGGGCCGAACCTGCTCTCCGCGCTGCTCTGCCCGCTGCTCGTCTATCCCGCCGGGCTCGGCCTGGCTGGCTCGGCGATCGCCAACGCGATCGCGCAGACCCTCTCCGGGCTGCTCTTCGCGGCCGCGCTGGTCGCCGAGCGGGTTCCGCTGGCACCCCGCCCGAGGGTGATCGGCCGGCAACTCGTGCTCAGCCGTGACCTGCTGATCCGGGGCGCCGCCTTCCAGGTCAGCTTCCTCTCCGCGACCACCGTGGCGGCCCGATTCGGGGTGGCCGCCGTCGGCGCGCACCAGATCGCCCTGCAACTCTGGTTCTTCACCGCGCTGCTGCTCGACGCGCTGGCCATCGCCGCCCAGGCGCTCGTCGGAGCCGCCCTCGGCGCGGGGAACGGTGCCGGCGCCCGGCTGCTGGGTCGGCGGATTGCGATCTACGGCGGCGTCTGCGGGATCGCCTTCGCAGTTGTCATCGGCGCCGGTGCCGGTGTGGTGCCGGGCTGGTTCAGCGACGACCCACAGGTACGTGAGCAGGCCATGATCGCCTGGCCGTGGTTCGTCGGGATGCAGCCGCTGGCCGGCGTCGTCTTCGCCCTCGACGGGGTACTCATCGGTGCCGGCGACGTCCGGTTCCTGCGCGACCTGACCGTGGTCAGCGGTCTCGGCGTCTTCCTGCCGACGATCTGGCTCAGTTACGCCCTCGATCTCGGCCTCGGCGGGATCTGGGCCGGGCTCACCCTTTTCGTGCTGGCCCGGCTGGTCGGACTGCTGCTCCGGATCCGCTCCGGCCGCTGGGCCGTACTCGGCGCCACCCGTTAAGGACGGCCGTCGGCGGCTCCTACCGGAATATGCCCACTGACCGGGATTCGTCGGTGCTCACCCGCAGTGGTCTGTACGTGGTGGAGCTGAAGCACTGGCAGGGTGTAATCGAGGGCAGCGGCACCCACTGGACCCGGCAGCTGCCGAACGGCCGGACGTTCCCGGAGGACAACCCGTACATCCTGGCGAACCGTAAGGCGAAGCGGCTGGCCAGCCTGATCAAGCACTACGCCCCCAGGAATGCGCAGGTGCCGTACGTGGGCGCGATCGTGTTCCTGCATGCCCGCCACGAGGATCGTGGCCGCGCACCGGCCGGACCGCGCTTCCGGTGCTCACCGAGGCGTACGGCAGGCTAGCCGGCAACGGGACGGGCGAGGACGAGGGTCAGCATGGCACCCGGACCGCCGATCGCGCCGCCGGCCGGACCGGAAGCGTGACGGGCGCGAGGACGGTCGGTGAGATGGCGGCGGGCATGGTCCCGCCTCGGTCGATCCGGGCTTCGACACCCTTGACGATCTTCCGAACGGCCATGCCCGCCGTCATGCGGCCACGTCCCGTGGGTGTTCCGTAGCCGCGCCCACCACTATTCGGGGTGCCGGTCGGCTAGCCCTTCCACCACCGGAAGGAGGTGATCTTGTCGTTCAGGCTACTGCCGACCCATGGCACCGTGCCTCCGTAAGTCTGGCTGTACCCACCGTAATTCGCCAGGTCGAAGGCCTGGGTCCTGGTGCATTGAGACCAGGTGGCCGTGTAGTACGAAGAGATCTGGTTGTCCCAGCCGGAGGGCATCTGTCGAATCCCCCATCCCGAGCTGTCGCAGGGGCCTCCGCCGGGATCAATCTCCAACACGTCGCCACGAAAGTCGGATCCCTTGTAGAACTCGACCATTCCCGCCGGAACCCGACGTCGATCTTGACTGGCGGTGAAGCATTCGTACGACTTGATGGTGTTGTACAGCGAGCCCGCCGGGCGTTCTCCCAGCGTCAGGACGCAGCGCTGCACCGTGGCCTCCGACTGCGCCCCGGCGGTGCCGGCGAAGGCGGGACCGCTACTCATGGCGGTGGCCGTCAATACCGCGAGGCCCACACCGAAGACCCTCTTGTGGAATGTCCTTGCCATTGTTTTCTCCATTCCTTGTTGCAGCTAGGCCGCGCGGGTGCGGAAACATCCGATGCGATCGTTCATGACACTTCCCACGTAGGGGACATTTCCGGTGTACCCTCTGGAGATTCCGAGGCAGTCGGACTGGACATATGCCGTCGTCCGGTAGCAGTCGTTCCAAACCTTGAACGACGTGATGCGGTTGACCCAACTCCCGGTGGGGATCCGATAACCCGACGGGTCGCAGGGCCACGAGTCCTCGACGACAGTCGATGCCCCGTAGTAATCGACATTGTCGTACCAGGTCATGAGCAGTGAACTTTGCGGGATGAACCGTTGCTCCCCGGGTGACAGGCACTCGTAGGACCGGACGGCACGTCGATCCTGGCCAGGCACGGGACGGTCCAGGGTCAGCACGCACTGCGGCGCGGTCGACCCGGTCAGCAGCAGGCCCTGCCGGCCCGCTTTGTCCCCCGATGGTGCCGGATCGGCAGATGCCGGCGTGCCGGTAGCCAGAACGACACTGGCGACCATGAGGGCAAGCAATGCACGGAACAATTTCATGCTGGTTACTCCTTGATTCTGTGGCGAACGTCAGGCACATGTGCGATGTGCGTCACCACCTCCGATCCGGACCTCGTGCAGCGCCGTGGAACCCGTTCCGTCGGATCGCTGAGCTGGGCGAGTGGGACTCTCACCGAGGCACGCGGACGCTGTGGGAGACCACGTCAAGCTGCGTCGGCACCCCGGGTTCGACCCGAACCGACCGTCCGGTGCAGAAGTCGCCCTGGAACGCGACGACGTACGTGTCCAGGCGGTTGTCGACGACCGTGTAGCCACTCCGGATCGGAAAACATCCGGCCGGTGGATCGACGAGTCGATAAACAGGGCCGGCCGGGTGTAGCCAGAGTGCGAGCTGATCGGTGGCCGCGTACGCCGGACCTGGATTCGTCGTCACCGTCAGCGCAGCCACGCAGGCCACCGCAGCCAATGACAGCACCGGCCGCCCAAAGCGAAAGCCATTTGGTGACATGCTCTCTCCAATAAGCACCGATGAGTACGAACAATCCCATTCAAGCAAAGCGCTGCTTCATCCCGGCTTCGCGGCAGCTCACCTCGGTGCCGATGACGGCGGCCAGCGATATCGTCGACAGTCGATCGCCCGGTCCGCCGCACCCGGACAGAGCCACGCTCCATCGGACGAGCAGGGGTTCCGCCCACCGGGGGGCGTGTCCGCACCGCCCTCGGCTCGACCGGGGCTGATCCCGGTACCCGAGAACCTGGCGGGCGTTCGCCGGACCTGTTCGGTGCAGGCCCGAGGTGCAGACTGTTTTCCGACCTTGTTGCGGGTGGCACCGATCCGACACCTGCGAATAACGTTGCCGTGTGTCGCATTCGGGCAGCGCACAGTGGCGGGCGTGCATTCGGGACGATCGCGCCGCGATCCGTGGCGCGGGCATCGTCCTCGGTGACCGGCACGTGCTGACCTGTGCGCACATCCTGCTGCCGCAGATCGCGGGCGCGGAGGCCCGGCGGCCGGACCAGGACTTCCAGGTGGAGCTGGTCGGGCATCGTGCCGCCGGACCAGCTCCCCGGGGCCGCGTGTCCGACGGCTGCTGGAAACCGCCGCAGGACGACCAACGGGTCGACCTGGCCCTGCTCGGGCTCGCCGAACCGCTGCCGTACGGCTCCGGTCCGGTGCTGCGTCGGCTGCCGTCCGGTGCCCGTCGGGCGGTACGGATGTTCGGCTTCCCCGCGACGGTCCCGACCGGCGTCTGGGCCCGGACCCGGCTCGCCGGAGACGGCGGACCCGGCGGCGTGTGGATCCAACTCGACTCCGAGCCGACCGGCCCCGCCTTGGAGCCCGGGTTCAGCGGCACGGCGGTCTTCGACGAGGAGACCGAGCACGTCCTCGGGATCGTGGTCAGCTATCTCGCCGGTCGGGGCTCGGCACTCTCCTGGATGATCCCGGTCGAGACGATCATCAGATATCTACCCCGGGTACGCGGATGGGTCAGCGGCGACTCGGCGGTCGGAAGTCGCTGGCGGAGAGCCTGGCCGGTGAGCCGCCGCCGATGAACCTGGTGCTCGACGGCGTGGGCCGGGCGGCCGATCCGGCAGCGCTGGTCGTCGAGGTGGTGCGCCCGATCGCCAAGGGGTGGCCGGGACGCGACCTCCGGCTGCTGCTCGCCTTCCACGACGACCGGGCACCGAGCCTTCCGTACGCGGCGCTCGAACTGCTGGCCGCCCGGATCGCCGACTTAGGTGTCGGCAATGGATCCCATGTGTACCCGTCTCCCGTTGACAGCCGTTCGCGGCGGGCCGGCGTATCGGCTGGTAGTTCGACTACGCACCTCACCGCTCCGATTACGCTGAGCGTCCTTCAGGATAGGGGCGGGCGACAAGGTCGGGGGCGGGTAGGTCAGTCGGGGTCGGGCATCAGGCCCTGGGCGCGAAGGTCGGCGACATGTCGGGCCGGTGGTGGTTGGGAGTCGTGGTCCGAGGGGCGCGGCCCTTCCGGCCCGTCGGGGCCGACCCGGACGAAGGTTTCGATCCGGGTGACCCGGCACCGCACGCCGTTCAGTTCGAAGTCGTCGGTACGCGGCGGCTGGTGTGCCGCGCGGGCGCGCTCGCACGTCGCCAGGAACTCCTCGATCGTGGTGTTCTCGTCCATCCGGGGCCGCACGATGGAGTAGGAGACGGCGTCCCGGGCAGCCTGTGGGGTCGGGTAGGCGTCGAACGACTTGGGTCGCCAACTGCCGTCGACGTAACCGCCGACGGTGAAACCGACCGGGAGCAGCACCACGTTGGGGTGGGTGTCCAGTGCCTGGTAGGAGTGGGCGCGGACCTCGTCGGGGACGGTTTCCGCGCGGTGGAAGGCGGAGGTCATCTCCATCCGGAGGATTCCGTCGGTGAGCCCGGTGCCGGCGGTCGGGTCGATGACGAACCCGTCCATCCGGGACGGAGCTTTCTCCGCCTGGCCGGGCGGGTACGGATCGGGGTCGGTGGGTCGGGGCGGCTCGGGCCCGTCCGGCCCTATCCGGATGAACGGTTGGGCGCGGATGATCCGGTATCGGCGGCCGTTGACGGTGAGGTCGTCGACGGGTTCCCAGTCGAGCAGTTCGTACGCGGTTTCGCATTCGGCACGCTCGGTCGCGTTCTCGGAAGTGTCCGGTGTCTCGCTGTGCCGCGTGCGGAGGTGGTGGGCGAGGCTGTCCCGGGCGTACTGCGGCTCTTCGGCGTCGAGCCGGATGATCCGCCACCGACCGGCATCCAGTTCTTCGGCGAGGCCGAAGACCGGGGCACCCCACATGGTCTTGGGGTAGGCGAGCGAGCGACGTCGGGCGTCGTCCTCGGAGATCATCGAGACGGGGTCGTCCGGCTGCTCGATTTTGATCAGCAGGTGATCAGGCACCGACCTGTCGTGATTGGCCATGTACGCATTGTGTTACCACGGGCGCCGGAACAGGGCTCCGCCACCACCACAGTTCTGCACAGATTTCGGCGTTTCGCCACGACGCTCCACAGCTGCCGGCAACGGGCTCCTCGAATCTGAGCATCGTCGCGCCGGGGCAGAGCCCCGTATCGATCCCGAGCCGGGACCCCAGTCCGGGTCGAGGGCGCCCTGCCGGTGCACCGCCGGGCTCTGGCAGGCTGGTATCCCGTGAGCGCTGACGGTCTGATCGTGGTCGACAAGCCCGGCGGCATGACGTCGCACGACGTGGTGGCCCGGATCCGCCGGCTGGCCCGGACCCGCCGGGTCGGGCACGGCGGCACCCTGGACCCGATGGCCACCGGCGTGCTGGTGATCGGGGTCGGCCGGGCGACCCGGCTGCTGACGTACGTGATCGGGGCCGGCAAGAGCTACACCGCGACGATCCGGCTCGGCCAGTCGACGGTGACCGACGACGCCGAGGGCGAGGTGGTCGGCACCGCCGACGCCGCCGGGGTCACCGAGGAGGCGGTGCGCGCCGCCGTGCTGCCGCTGACCGGCGAGATCGACCAGGTGCCGAGCGCGGTGAGCGCGATCAAGATCGACGGGCAGCGCGCCTACAAGCGGGTACGCGACGGCGAGGCGGTCGAGTTGGCCGCGCGTCGGGTCACCGTCTCCCGCCTCGACGTACTCGACCTTCGGCGCGACACCGTCGACGGGGCGGCGGTGCTGGACGTGGACGTGGCGGTGGACTGCTCCTCCGGGACGTACATCCGGGCGCTGGCCCGGGATCTCGGGGCCGCGCTCGGGGTCGGCGGGCACCTGACCGCGCTGCGGCGCACCGCGGTGGGCGGGTTCACCCTGGCCGAGGCGGCGACCCTGCCGCAGCTCGCGGACCGGTCCCCGGATGTGGTGAACCTCACGGTCGAGGCGGCGGCCCGGCGGTTCTTCCCGCAGCGGCAGGCCAGCATCGACGAGGCCAAGGTGCTCTCGCACGGCGGCCCGCTCGACCCGGCCGGCATCGTCGGGCCGTACGCGGTTTTCGGCCCCGAGGGCGGCCTGATCGCCATCGTCAGCGACCGGGACGGCCGGGCCCGGGCGGAGATCGTGCTCGCCCCGGCCTGAGCGCGTGTTCGCCCCGGCCTGAACGCGTCCGCGCGGCGGGGCGACGCGTCCGCGCGGCGGGGCGACGCGTCCGCGCGGCGGGGCGACGACGGACGGCAGGAACGGCAGGAGAGGGAGCGGGTCAGGATGCAGCGGTGGCGGGGGTACCACGGGGCGCCGGTCGGCTGGGGCCGTTCGGTGGTCACCATCGGGGTCTTCGACGGGATACACCAGGGGCACCAGGCGATCATCGGGCACGCCGTGAAGCGGGCCCGGGACATGGGCGTGCAGTCGGTGGTGGTCACCTTCGACCCGCACCCCGCCGAGGTGGTCCGGGCCGGCTCACATCCGGCGGTACTCACCGAACCGGCCCGCAAGGCGGAGCTGATCGAGGCACTCGGGGTGGACGTACTCTGCGTCGTGCCGTTCACCCCGGACTTCTCCCGGCTCTCGCCGGAGGCGTTCGTGCACGACGTACTCGTGGAGCAGTTGCACGCCGCGCTGGTGGTGGTGGGGGAGAACTTCCGGTTCGGCCACCGGGCCGCCGGGGACGTGGCGCTGCTGGAGCGGCTCGGCCGTACCTTCGGCTTCGGGGTCGAGGGCGCGCCGCTGGTCGCCGACGCGGAGACGGTCTTCTCGTCCACCTACATCCGGGCCTGCGTCGCCGCCGGTGACGTCACCGCCGCGGCGGCGGCGCTGGGCCGGCCACACCGGCTGGAGGGTGTGGTGGTCCGGGGCGACCAGCGGGGGCGGGAGATCGGCTTCCCCACCGCCAACCTGCTCTGCCACCGCTATGCGGCGGTGCCGGCGGACGGCATCTACGCGGCCTGGCTGATCCGCCGGGGCGGCGGTCCGGCCGGGAACGGCGGGCAGCGGCTCCCCGCCGCCGTGTCGATCGGCACGAACCCGACCTTTTCCGGCCGGGAGCGCCGGATCGAGGCGTACGTGCTGGACTTCACCGGCGATCTCTACGGTGAGCGACTTGCCCTGGACTTCGTGGCGTACCTGCGGGAAACGCGCAGCTACGAGGGGATCGAACCGCTTGTCGCGCAGATCAACGCGGACGTCGAGCAGACCCGGGAACTGCTCGGTTGAGCTGGTGCGCCCGGCTCCGGCGTGCCCTTGACTCGGCCGGGCCGGAGCAGGCTGGTAGCCTGACGGGAACGTCGGCTTACCGGCGTGGCCTCGCGTGCCTGCACGACGCCGCGGGTGCGAGGTCGCCCCGGCCCGGTCCACCGACCGGCCACGGGCGGACACGACAATCCAGAAACAGGGAGAAATGGCGCTCGACCAGGAGACCAAGGCCAAGATCCGCCAGGAGTACGCGACCGTCGAGGGTGACACCGGGTCGCCCGAGGTTCAGGTGGCGGTACTGACCAAGCGGATCGCCGACCTCACCGAGCACCTCAAGGTGCACAAGCACGACCACCACAGCCGTCGTGGTCTGCTGCTGCTGGTGGGTCGCCGTCGGCGGCTGCTCAACTACATGCAGAAGAAGGACATCAGCCGCTACCGGTCGCTCATCGAGCGGCTCGGCCTGCGGCGGTGATCTGAGCGGGGGAGCGGCCGTCCCGGTGCCGTCCCGGCGACGCGACGTCGTCGGCCCGGAACCCGGCCAGCCGCTCCACCCGCCCAGCTCGCAAACCCGTAACCAGGGGCCAGCGCGACCTCCCGATGGGAGCCGGTCGACGCACCGGTCCTCGGTAGTGGCCCCCGGGCCGGCCGGCACCGCCGGCGCCCCGGGCGCTTCGATCGAAGACCGGTTGTCCGAGCAGCTCCGCTGGGCACGGTCCCGCGCCGGTGTGCACCGGCGCGACAGGGCAGTCGCGGGCGGCCCCCGATCGAAGGAGTGCTACCGCACCATGACCGAAACGTCCAACCCCAACAGCAGCACGCTGGGCACCCAGCACCGCACCGCCGTGATCGACAACGGGTCCTTCGGCACCCGTGAGATCACCTTCTCGACCGGGCGGCTCGCCAAGCAGGCCGCCGGTTCCGTCCTCGCCCAGCTCGGCGAGACCGTGGTCCTCTCCGCGACCACCGCGGGCAGGCAGCCGAAGGAGCAGTTCGACTTCTTCCCGCTCACCGTCGACGTCGAGGAGCGGATGTACGCGGCGGGCCGGATCCCCGGCTCGTTCTTCCGCCGCGAGGGGCGGCCGAGCGAGGACGCCATCCTCACCTGCCGACTGATCGACCGGCCGCTGCGCCCCTCGTTCGTCAAGGGGCTGCGCAACGAGGTGCAGGTCGTCGAGACCGTGCTGGCGCTCGACCCGCAGCACCCGTACGACGTGGTGGCGATCAACGCCGCCTCGCTCTCCACCAAGCTCTCCGGCCTGCCGTTCTCCGGCCCGATCGGGGCGACCCGGATGGCGCACGTGGACGGCCAGTGGGTCGCCTTCCCGACCGTCGAGGAGCTGTCCCGGGCCACCTTCGACATGGTGGTCGCCGGCCGGGCGCTGCCGGACGGCGACGTCGCGATCATGATGGTCGAGGCGGAGGCCACCGAGCACACCGTGGCGCTGGTCGCCGGTGGTGCCCCGGCGCCGACCGAGGAGGTCGTGGCGAGCGGCCTGGAGGCGGCCAAGCCGGCCATCCGGGAGCTGTGCCGGGCGCAGAGCGAGATCGCCGAGGTGGCGGCCAAGCCGGTCGCCGACTTCCCGGTCTTCCTGGACTACTCCGACGACGTCTACGAGGCGGTCGCCGGGGTGGCCCGGGCCGAGATCGGCGAGGCGCTGAAGATCGCCGGCAAGGCGGACCGCGAAGAGGCGCTGGACCGGATCAAGGACCGGGTCGTCGAGCAGCTCTCCGGCGACTTCGAGGGCCGGGAAAAGGAACTCAGCGCGGCGTTCCGCTCGCTGAACAAGTCCGAGGTACGCGCCAGGGTGCTCCGCGAGCAGGTCCGGATGGACGGCCGCGGTCCCCGCGACATCCGGCCGCTGACCGCCGAGATCGCGGTGCTGCCCCGGGTGCACGGCTCGGCGCTCTTCGAGCGTGGCGAGACGCAGATCCTCGGCGTCACCACCCTGAACATGCTCCGGATGGAGCAGGCGCTGGACACCCTCTCCCCGGAGAAGACCAAGCGCTACATGCACAACTACAACTTCCCGCCGTACTCGACCGGTGAGACCGGCCGGGTGGGTGCGCCGAAGCGGCGCGAGATCGGGCACGGGGCGCTGGCCGAGCGGGCACTGATCCCGGTGCTGCCCAGCCGCGAGGAGTTCCCGTACGCGATCCGCCAGGTCTCCGAGGCGCTCGGCTCGAACGGCTCGACCTCGATGGGTTCGGTCTGCGCCTCCACCCTGGCGCTGCTGAGCGCCGGTGTGCCGCTGAAGGCGCCGGTCGCCGGCATCGCGATGGGCCTGATCTCGGACGAGGTCGACGGCAAGACGCAGTACGTGACGCTCACCGACATCCTCGGTGCCGAGGACGCCTTCGGCGACATGGACTTCAAGGTCGCCGGCACCAGGGAGTTCGTCACCGCGCTCCAGCTCGACACCAAGCTGGACGGCATCCCGTCCGACGTGCTGGCGGCGGCGCTGCAGCAGGCGTACGAGGCGCGGCAGGTGATCCTCGGCGTGATGCAGGAGGCGATCGAGGGTCCGGCCACGATGTCGGACTACGCCCCCCGGGTGACCACGGTGCGGATTCCGGTCGACAAGATCGGCATGGTGATCGGGCCGAAGGGCCAGACCATCAACGCCATCCAGGACGAGACCGGCGCCGAGATCTCGATCGAGGACGACGGCACCATCTACGTCGGGGCGACCAACGGCCCGTCGGCCGAGGCCGCGGTCGAGCGGATCAACGCGATCGCGAACCCGACGCTGCCGAAGGTCGGCGACAAGTTCCTCGGCACGGTGGTCAAGACCGCCGCGTTCGGTGCGTTCGTCTCGCTGCTGCCCGGCCGGGACGGCCTGCTGCACATCTCCAAGGTGGGCGACGGCAAGCGGGTCGAGCGGGTCGAGGACTTCCTCAACGTCGGCGACAAGGTCGAGGTGCAGATCGCCGACATCGACGCCCGGGGCAAGATCTACCTGGACAAGGTGCGGCCCGAGGGGGCGGAGGCGCCGGCCGAGGCGTCCGGCGGCGAGCGGCCGGCCGGCCGGGACCGCGGCGACCGGGGTCCGCGTGACCGCGGCGACCGGGACCGCGGCGACCGTGGCCCGAGCCGCGGCGACCGCGACGGTGGCGAGGGCGGCGGCGAGGGCGGTGGCGGCGACGCGCCGCGCCGTCGGCGCAACCGGCACAGCTGATCGACCGCGCCGCGCCGGCCGGGCCAGAGTGCGGCCCGGCCGGCGCGGCGCGCGCGGCAGGCGGACCCTTCTCCGGGTACGGCTGCCGCACCGTTGCAGGAGCGGCGTACGCCACGTGCGTCGACGTCGAGCGAGGAGCCAGTTCCGTTGAGTCGGGTTCCGTTGTCGAATCGGATTTCGCCCGGTCGGGTTTCGCCGGGTCGGGCGGTGACCCGGGTGGTGGACAGCGACCCGCTCGGCGGCACCGTACGCCGTACCGTGCTGCCCAGCGGGCTGCGGGTGCTCACCGAGGCGATCCCGGCGATGCGCAGCGTCTCGTTCGGCATCTGGGTGGCGGTCGGCTCCCGGGACGAGACCGGTTCGCAGGCCGGTGTCTCGCACTTCCTGGAGCACCTGCTCTTCAAGGGCACCCGCAAGCGCAGCGCGCTGGACATCTCGGCGGCGATCGAGGCGGTGGGCGGCGAGACGAACGCCTTCACCACCAAGGAGTACACCTGCTACTACGCCCGGGTGCTCGACCAGGACCTGCCGCTGGCCATCGACGTGATGTGCGACCTGGTCGCCGACTCGGTGCTGGCCGCCGCCGACGTGGAGACCGAGCGCGGGGTGATCCTCGAAGAGATCGCCATGCACGACGACGAGCCCGGCGACGAGGTGCACGACCTGCTGGCCAGGGCGGTCTACGGCGACCATCCGCTGGGCCGGCTGATCTCCGGCACCGAGGAGACCGTCTCGCCGATGTCCCGCCGGCAGATCCAGAGCTTCTACCGGTGCCGTTACACCGCGCCGTCGATCGTGATCGCCGCCGCCGGCAATCTCGACCACGCCGAGGTGGTCAAGCTGGTCCGGCAGGCGCTGGCCGGTACGTCCCTCGACGGTGAGCCGGCCGCTCCGGCCCCGCTGCGTCCGGCCGAGACCCGGGTACGCACCAGCCGACCGGACAGCCTCGTCGAGCACAAGGAGACCGAGCAGGCGCACGTGGTGCTCGGCTGCCCCGGCATCGGCCGGCTCGACGACCGGCGGTTCGCCCTCGGGGTACTCAACAACGTGCTGGGCGGCGGCATGTCGAGCCGGCTCTTCCAGGAGATCCGCGAACGGCGTGGCCTGGCCTACTCGGTCTACTCCTACTCCAGCCAGTACGCCGACACCGGCCTCTTCGCCGTCTACGCGGGCTGTGCCCCGGGCAAGGTCGACGAGGTGCTGCAACTGGTCCGGGCCGAGTTGGCCGAGGTTGCCGCGCACGGCGTCACGGACGCCGAGCTGGCCCGGGGCAAGGGCATGGCGAAGGGCTCCTACGTGCTCAACCTGGAGGACACCGGGTCCCGGATGAGCCGGCTGGCAAAGGGCGAGCTGCTCTTCGGCGATTTGTTGCCGGTCGACGAGCTGCTGGCCCGGGTCGACACGGTGAGCGCGGACGAGGTGAACACGCTCGCCGCCGACCTGCTGGCCCGGCCGATGTCGCTGGCCGTGGTCGGCCCGTTCGACGGCGACGACTTCTCCATCGCCCGGGGCTGACGCCACGACTCGCCGGTGGCGGGCCGGCCATCGGACGGGGTCCCTGCGGGCGTGGTGAGCGGCCTGGGTCGGTGTGGCGGTGGGATAGGTTGTGGCCCGTGAGCGATGAGCGTGCACCTGTGAACGATGCGACGGACCGGCCGCTGCGGGTCGGCGTACTGGGCGCCCGGGGCCGGATGGGTCTCGAGGTGTGCCGGGCGGTGGAGGCGGCCGAGGGCCTCGAACTGGTGGCCAGGGTCGACCAGGACGACCCGCTCTCCACCGTGGCCGACGCGGCCGCGCAGGTGGTGGTCGACTTCACCAACCCGGACGCGGTGCTGGGCAACCTGCGCTGGTGCGTCGAGCAGGGCATCCACGTGGTCGTCGGCACCAGCGGCTTCACCGGCCAGCGACTCGACCAGGTGCGCGACTGGCTCGCCGAGCGGCCCGGGGTGGGCGTGCTGATCGCGCCGAACTTCGGGATCGGGGCGGTGCTGATGATGCAGTTCGCGGCGCGGGCGGCCCGGTACTTCGAGTCGGTCGAGATCATCGAGCAGCACCATCCGAAGAAGCTCGACGCGCCCAGTGGCACCGCCACGCACACCGCCCGGCTGATCGCCCAGGCTCGGGCCGAGGCGGGCCTGGGTGCCGTGCCGGACGCCACCAAGGACGAGCTGCCGGGTGCGCGCGGCGCCGACGTCGAGGGGGTACGCGTGCACGCGGTCCGGGCGACCGGCCTGGTCGCGCACCAGGAGGTGCTGTTCGGTACCGCCGGTGAGACGTTGACCATCCGGCACGACTCGTACGACCGGGCGTCGTTCATGCCGGGCGTACTGCTGGCGGTGCGCTCGGTGCCGCACCGCCCCGGCCTGACCGTCGGCATCGACCCACTGCTGTAAGGAAGGGCCCCCGCTTATCGTTTTCGGTGGTAGAAGGGCCCCCGCCTAACACCTGTGACAGCTCAGCCGGGTTCGGCGGCGAGTGAGACGTGCAGCCGGAGTTGCGGGACCAGCAGGTCGTCGACGTCCAGCGCCCGGGCGGCGCCGTCCGGCTCCCAGCCCGCACCGCCGAGGAACTTCCGGGTCGCGGCGTCGGCGTCGAACGCCCAGGCCACCGCCGTGTCGAAGCCGTCGGTACGCCACAGGTCGACGCTGGCGGCGAGCAGCCGGCTGCCGTGCCCGCGCCGTCCCCAGCGCGGCTCGACCAGCAGGTCGGTCACGGCGACCACAGCCGGACCGAGCGCCTCGGCCGGTTCCTGCGGGGCCAGCGCCTGCTCGTCGGGGGGCCCGGATGCGGCAAATCCCACCAGATACGATTGTTCGGCCTGCTCGACGGCGACCAGGACGCGGTGCCGCTCGGAGGGTGGCGCCTCGACCGCCGCACTCCACCGGCGACCGAGCCACTCCTCGTCCAGGTTGTCGAGCACGTGCTTGGGCAGCATCCTGCGGTGCGCGGTCCGCCAGGTCGCGAGTTGGATGCGTGCGATCTCGCCGGCGTCTGACGGACGCGCCGGGCGGACGTACCCGAGAGCCATGAGTGGGAAGCCTACGCAGGGTAGGGAGGGCGGTAATGGCGCAGGGTGCCGGTTGGCGTACCCGGTACCAGGTGCTGTTCGTGATCGCACTGGCCGTACTGGTCGCCGGGTTCCTCTCCGTGGCCGCCGCCCGGCACGGCTTCTTCGATCTGCGGGTCTACTACGGGGCGCTGCACCACTGGGTACGCGCCGACGGCCAGATCTACGACTGGCTCAAGCCGGACAGCAAGTACGGCTTCACCTATCCGCCGTTCGCCGCGCTGGTGATGCTGCCGCTGGCGTACCTGAACTGGCCGGCGGCGATGGTGATCAGCGTCATCCTGACCGGGCTGGCCAGCGCGTTGCTGATCTGGTGGCTTGTCGACCCGATCGCCCGCCGGACGGGCTGGACCCGGTGGTTCACCCTGGCCGTCGCCCTCTGCCTGGCGGCGGCCTTCGAGCCGATGCGTGAGACGGTCAACTTCGGCCAGGTGAACATGCTGCTGCTCTTCCTGGTCGGCGCCGACCTGCTCTGGCTGGTCGCCCCGGTCACCCCGTTCGGGCGGCGGCTGCCGGAACGGTACCGCCGGTTCGCCGGGGTGGGGATCGGGCTGGCCACCGCGATCAAGCTGACCCCGGGAATCTTCATCGTCTACCTGCTGGTCACCGGGCGCTGGCGGGCGGCGCTGGTGGCCAGCGGCAGCGCCGCCGGGGCCACCCTGCTCGCCGCCGCGATCGCCCCGGACGCGTCCCGGGAGTTCTGGACCACCGCACTCTGGGACACCGACCGGGTCGGTTCGCTGTCCTTCATTTCGAACCAGTCCTGGCAGGGCGTGGTCGCCCGGCTGGACCCGGACCATCCGAACACGGTGCTCTGGCTGGCGCTGGTGGCGGCGACGGTGGCGGTCTGGATCTGGCGGGTACGGGCCACGGCGGCGGTCGGTGACGAGGCGACCGGGCTGGCCCTGACCGGTGTGGTGCAGAGCCTGGTCAGCCCGGTCACCTGGGTACACCACCTGGTCTGGTTGATCCCGGCGCTGATCCTGCTCGTCGACAACGCCTACGCGGCCCCGGCCGGGAGCGGGCGGCGGCGCTGGCTGCTGCGGTTCGCCGTCTTCGCCTACCTGGTGCTGATCAGTCGACTGGTCTGGGTCTGGGAGCGCCGTTTCGACGGCCTGCTCGGCTTCCTGGGCAGCAACTTCTATGTCTGGATCAGCGTCGCACTGCTGCTGGTGCTACCCGTGCGGGGGCCGAGCCAGCTCGCCGAGGCGGCCGGCGTAGCGGAGTTCGAGCAGCCCGAGCGGCGGCCGTCCCCCCGGCCGTTGCAGTTCGTAGGTCGACCGCTCGCCATCGGCGACTAGTCCGGCCCGCTCGTAGAACCGGCGGGCCCGGAGGTTGCCGGCGAGCACCCAGAGCCGCAGCTCGGTCCAGCCGAGGGCGGTCAGCTCGGCGACGGAGGCGGCCAGCAGGCGCCGGCCCACTCCGGCACCCCAGCGGCCGGGCCGGACGTAGAGGCCGAGGATCTCGGCGTACCGGTGGTCGAGGCGGTCCGGGTCCTGTTCGATCCGGTACGGCCCGGCGGTGCAGAAGCCGAGCACCCCGCCGTCGACGTCCCGGGCCACCAGGGTCCGGAACGGGTGGTCGGGCTCGGCGGTGCCGAGGTCGCGGCGGCGCTGTGCCCAGGCGGCGACGTTCAGCCGGGCCAGCACCTCGGCGGGCATGAGTTCGGCGTACCCCGCCTGCCAGCTCCGCACGTGCACCTCGGCGATGGCCGGGGCGTCGTCGGGAAGCTCGGGACTGATAGCTGGCACATGACGGTTTTATCCGGTTCCGGCGGTCAGGTCCAGCACGGTGTCGGACCTATCGGCTAGGGTCCTACAGCGATGGCCGTACCCGAATCTTTGTCGCTGTCCCAGGCCCGGCGGATCGCGCTGGCCGCCCAGGGCTTCGGTGACCCCGCTCCGGGAGCCGTGCCGACCCGCCGGCACCTGCGCCGGGTGCTCGGCCGGCTCGGGCTGCTCCAGATGGACTCGGTGAACGTCCTGCAACGGGCGCACTACCTGCCGCTCTACAGCCGGCTCGGGCCCTATCCGACCGAGCTGCTGGACCGGTCCGCCTACCGGCGCCCCCGGGATCTCTTCGAATACTGGGGGCACGAGGCGTCACTGGTCCGGGTCGACCTGCAACCGGCGCTGCGCTGGCGGATGGCTGCCGCGCACACCGACGCCTGGGGCGGGATGCGCCGGATCGCGGTCGAGCAGCCGGCCCTGGTCGCCCGGGTCCTCGACGAGGTACGCGACGGCGGCCCGATGACCGCCGCCGAGATCGAGCACGACGCGCCCCGGGAGACCGGCAACTGGGGCTGGAACTGGTCGGCGGTCAAACGCGCCTGCGAATACCTCTTCTGGGCCGGCGAACTGACCGCCGCCGCCCGGAACAGCGCCTTCGCCCGGGTCTACGACATACCCGAGCGGGTGTTGCCGCCGGAGGTGCTGGCCACCCCGACCCCGGAGCCGGCGCAGGCTTACCGGCAGCTGGTCGGGATCGCGGCCCAGGCGCTCGGGGTGGCGGCCGAGCCGGAGCTGCGGGACTACTTCCGGCTGCCGGTCGCCGCCGCCCGGACCGCCCTCGCCGAGCTGGTCGAGGCGGGCGAGTTGCGCCCGGTCACCGTGCGGGGCTGGCGGCTGCCGGCCTATCTGCACCGGGACGCCCGGCTGCCTCGGTGGGTCCGGGCCAGCACCCTGGTCAGCCCCTTCGACCCGCTGATCTGGGAACGGTCCCGCACCGAACGCCTCTTCGGGTTCAGCTACCGGATCGAGATCTACGTGCCCGCCCCGCAGCGGGTCCACGGCTACTACGTGCTGCCGTTCCTGCTCGGCGACCGGTTCGTCGCCCGGGTCGACCTGAAGGCCGACCGGAAGGCCGGGACACTGCTGGTGCCGGCGGCCTGGGCCGAGCCCGGCACCGACCCGGTCGAGACGGCCGGGGCGCTCGCCGCCGAGTTGCACCGGCTGGCCGGCTGGCTCGGCCTGGCCACCGTGGCGCCGCCGACCGGGGGAGACCTGGCCGGGCCGCTCGCCGCCGCCCTCGCCGGCATGCTCGCGGTACGGTGACCTGGTGGACGGAACCGGTGACGGGCGAGGCGGAATGACAAACGTTGACGACACCCGGTCCGATCCGGCCGGGACCACCGAGCATCCGGGTCACCCCGGTCACCCCGACTATCCGGGTTACCCGGGCTATGCGGTGCCGCCGTACGCCGCCGCCGAACCCGACCGGCTCACCCGGTTCGTCAACCGGATCCAGGCGCGGGCACCCCGCTGGCTCGCCCCGGTGGCGGCGCTCGGCTGCCTGGCCGGTGCCGTCGGCTTCACCCTCTTCACCGATCCGACCCGCAGCGCTCCCGACGCCGCCCCGTCCTGCATCCTCAAGCTCACCACCGGACTGGACTGTCCGGGCTGCGGCGGCACCCGCGCCTTCTGGTACGTCCTGAACGGCGACCTGCCGGCAGCAGCCCGGCACCACCTGCTCTTCGTCTTCGCCCTGCCCTTCCTGCTCTACCTCTACGTCGCCTGGGCCGGGAAGCAGATCTTCGGCTGGCGGCTGCCTCAACTGGAGATCACCCCGAAGACGATCGGCATCTTCCTGGCCGCCTGGGGCGTCTTCTCGGTACTGCGCAACCTGCCCTGGGCCCCGTTCGACGCGTTCTACGTCTGATCCGGCCCCACCCGGCCCGCTACGGCGTGCCGGTCGGGCTCGGGGAGCCGATCCGGTGCAGCGTCCCGTCCGGGTCGACGAACGCGAACTCGCGCAGCCCGTAGGGGGTCTCGCGTACCTCGCCGAGCCGGCCCTCGACACCCGCGCCGGCCCAGGCGGCGTGCAGGGCGTCGGCGTCCGAGACGTAGAGGTAGACGGTGGAGGCTGTCCTGGCGGGATCGTGTTCGGCCCACTCCGTCAGGTGCAGGCAGACCGCACCGCGCTCGACGAAGCCGTACCGGTCGGCACCGGTGTAGGGGCGTACGGTGAAGCCCAGCCGCCGGTAGCGGTCGAGCGCGGCGTCCAGGTCGCGTACCGGTACCACCGGGGCGACCCGGTCGAAGGTGACAGGCCCGGCCATCGGCGTCCTCCAGTCCGTCGGCCCGGCATCCTCGCCGGATTTCGGGGTACGAATCGCCAGGACCGTACCTCGACCGGCTGACCCGCACGCTAACCTGCACGCGTTCCACGCCAGAGCCAGCGCCAGAACTGAATCCGAAATGTCCAGAACCGAGACGGGAGACCCACCTCCGGTGCCGCTGACCACACTGCCCCGCCGGGTGACGCCGGCCGAAGATCTCGCCGGCTTCACGGCCGCCCAGCTGACCGACGTGCTGGCGGCCTTCACGACGATCCTGGCCCTGCCGCGGGCGGCCGTCGACCGCGTCGACGCGCTCGTCGTGCCGGTCGGCCAGGGCGAGGAAGGCCGGCTGCGGCACGCCATCCGGCGCTGGGAGACCAACCGGGACATCGGCCACCTCCTGGTCGCGAACGGCAACCCGGCGGAGGAGACGTACACCGAGATCACCCTCGACTACCTGCGCGGGCTCGGCCTGCGCCGGCTCGACCGGGTGCACCTACAGGCCGAGCCGGCCCCCAACACCGGACTACAGGCGGGGTGGATCGCCGAGCAGGTCGACGTGCTCGGCCTGGCGAGCCTCGGGCTCAGCGTCTCCGCGTACCACCTGCCCCGGGTCTACCTCACGGTGCTCAAGGCGCTCGGCCGGCGGGGTGTCCGGGTGGCCCTCGTCCCGGACCCGACACCGGTCCCGCCGGGCAGCGCCGTCCCGGAGACCGGGGCGAGCGCCTACGACCTGCTTCCCGGCGAGGCGGTCCGGATCCTCAGCTACCAGCAGCGGGGCTGGGTCGCCACCCTGGACGAGCTGCGGCAGTACCTGCACTGGCTGTGGAGCGAGCGGCAGTCCCTCCTCGTCGAGCCGCCGACCTGAGCCGGCCGGGCCACCCCGGACAAGCCCGTCGCCCGCCCACCGCCAACCTGCGGCCGGAGGCCCAGATCCGCCGTCAGCCGATCCTGTACGCCCGGATCACCGTCTGGGTGACCGTGTTCCCGGCGGTGTCGGTGGCGCTGGCCCGCAGCGAGACGTACCCCGACTCGGCCGGATGCCGCAGTACCGCCTGCCCGGCTGTCACCTCGGCCGGAGCCCAGGTGACGCCGTCGTCGTAGGACACCTCGACGGTCAGCTCCTCGTTGGCGCCGGCTCCCGACCCGGGTTGTGCCGTGACGGTCACCGGCACGGTGCCGGTCTGGCCGGCCGGGGTGCTGTTGTCGCTGTCCACCCGGGGCGAGAAGCGGACGGTGGAGATCGGCAACCGGCTCGGCGTCTCCCCGTCGACGTGCCCGGAACGGAAGGTCCAGGTGACGCCGACCCTGGTGGAGAGCGTCGCCGGGCCGCCGCGTTCGGCCGTCATCGTCAGCCGGTAGTCGCCGGTCTCCGGGGGCAGCTCGATCGTCCCGTACAGGCCGTCGAGGTCGCTGATCACCTTGCCGTCGTGTTCCAGGGTTATCCGTCCGGTGGCGATCGAGGAGAAGCCGGCCCGGCCGACGCCGTCGCCGTAGAGCGGGGCCTGCACGGTGAGGGTGTCGCCGAGCCGGGTCACCCACTGGTGCTCGTACGGCGGTGCCGCCACCGTCGGCCCGAACACCCCGCGACTCCACTGCTCCTGGTACGCCTGTCCGGGCCGGTACGTCATCGGCGGCGCCACCAGGCTGGTCAGGTACGCCTGCTCCGCACCGGAGCCGGTGGTCTCGTCGACCGACCGGAACCACTGGGCCCGGCCGTCGGTGTTGTAGTACTCGGTCCGGGTCGACGGCAGCGGGAACGTCATCGCGTGTGCGAAGCCGCCCATCACCGACTCCGGCAGCACCGCCCAGGCGAGTTTCCGGCCGTTGCTGCCGGAGGACTCGTGACCGTGGTCGGCCCGGACGGTCGCCAGCTCGGCGGCGGTCACCTGCCGGGTGAAGCCGCTGCCCATCCGCCCCTCGTCCAGCCAGCAGAGCAGGTACGCGTACGAGTGGTCGGCCGGCTCCGGCGGGGCGAAGGTGGCGGTGGTCCGGGAGACGAACCCGGCGGCGGCCTGGTCCGGCCCGACCCGGCCGGTGCGCAGCCGCTCGAAGGTGCTGCCGAGGGTGCCGACCTCGACGGTGCGCCCGGCGGCCAGCACGCTGGTGGCCAGTTCGGCGAAGACCTGCCGGGCGCCGCTGGTCGGCACGGTCACCGAGAGCGGCCGACCCAGCCGGGCGTCGAGCACGACGCTCCGGTCGCCGCTGACGTCCAGCTCCGGCTGGGCCAGGACGCTTGTCAGGTAGACCCCGTCCAGCGGGCTGGTGATGGCGGTGAGGGCCGAGTAGCGCCCCTTCGGCACCCGCAGGGTGGCCGTGCCGTCGCCGGTGGCCGGCATCGAGACCGCGTACGACCGGTCCAGTCCGGCCAGCATGGTCAGGTAGCCGGTGGTCGGCTCGCCGGCGTGGCCGAGGTGCGCGACCTTGACGTCGTAGCTCTCCACCTCGCGGTCCAGCGCCAGCGGGGTGGGCACACCGCCGCCGCCGCTCACGGTCGCGGTGAGCAGGCCGGTGAGCTGCCCGAGCGGGCCGCCGCTGCCGGCCGTGTCGGCGGTGACCGTCGCCTCGGCGGTGCCGCCGGCCGGTACGGTGACGCTGCTCGGCGTGACCGTGAACATCCCGGCGGGTACGGCGACACCGTCCGGCGCGACCGCCCGTACCCCGACCTGCATCGTCACCGGCGTGCTGCCGGCGTTGTGGTAGCGCACCGTACGCCGGACCGGGGTGTCGTCGTCGTGCGGCCAGGACTGGCGGCCGAAGCTCAGGCTCGGCGGGTCGGCGGTGACCTGCTGGTCGACGGCGCGGGCGACGTCGAGCCGGCCGGCACCCTGGGCGAAGACGCCGAGTTCGGGGTTGGGCCGGGCGGCGGCCATCAGCGCCGCCTTGAGTCGGGGCGCCGGCAGGTTCGGCCGGCGCTGGGCCAGGATCGCGGCGGCTCCGGCGACGTGCGGGGTGGCCATCGAGGTGCCGGACATGGCGATGCCGCTTCCTTCCGGCACCTCCGGCCCGGAGTCGACGCTGCGGGCGGCGACGATCTCCAGGCCGGGCGCGGTCAGGTCGGGCTTGATGGCGCCGTCGCCGAGTCGGGGGCCCTGGCTGGAGAAGCCGGCCAGCCCGTCGGACTTGCTCACCGCGCCGACCGCCAGGGCGGCGTCGGCGGTGGCCGGCGAGCCGACGGTACCGGCGCCCGGGATGTTGCCGGCGGCGACGACGAAGAGGGTGTCGTGCGCCTCGGTCAACTGCCCGAGCGCCTGCTCGATCGGGTCCACCACCGGGGTGTCGGTGCCGGTCAGGCTCATGTTGACCACCCGGGCGCCGGACTCCGCCGCCCACTGCATCCCGGCGATGATCGCCGACTCGGTGCAGCCGTTCGCCGCGCAGACCTTGCCGTCCAGCAGCCGGGCGCCGGGTGCGACGCCGGTGAATCGGGCCGCGCCGGTACCGGCCACCGTGGAGGCCACGTGGGTGCCGTGCCCGATGGTGTCCCGGTCGTCCTCGACGCCGTCGGTGAAGTTGCGCTGTCCGGTCACCTGTCCGGCGAGATCCGGGTGGGTCTCGTCGATCCCGGTGTCCAGTACGGCGACCGTCACCCCGCTGCCGTCGAAACCGGCGGCCCAGGCGGCCGGGGCGCCGACCTGGGGCACACTCTCGGCGAGGGCGGGCCGGCGCAGTCCGTCGAGCCAGACGGTGCGCACGGTCGCGGCCATGGTGCGCCGGGTCGGCTCGGCGCCGGTGAGGCCGGTCCAGAACCGGGGCAGCCCGTCCCGGTCCACCGTCACCGCCTGTCCGGCCACCGGCGGCAGGTCGCGGACCAGTCGTGCGCCGGCTCCGACCAGCGCGCTCCCGCCCTGTGCCCGGTCGTCGGCACCGGCGTACGTCACCAGCAGCGGCAGGTCGCCCCGGCGGTCGTAGCCGAACTCCAGCAGGGCGGTGACGTCGAAGAGCCGCTCGTCCAGCCGCCCACCCCGGACCAGGGCGAGGGCGTCGGTCGGGATCACGTGCAGCCGGTCGCCGATCCGGCGGGTCAGGAACTCGACGCCGGTCCGGCCGGGTCCTGGCTCGACGCTGGCCTTGAAGTCGGCCGTGACGGTGACCCGGTCGCCGGTGACCAGGCTGACCGTCCGGGCGCCGGTACCCGCCGACGGGTCGGTCTGGCCGGTGCCGGGTGGGGTCGGCGACCCGGCCGCTGGCGGGAACCCGGTCGGCGCCGCTGCCGCGTACCCGGTCTGTCCCGGCGGTGCCGCCAGGGCAGCCGTGCCGGCCGGCGGTCCCGGTACGGCGAACGTGACCAGCAGGGCGAGACCCGTTACTCCCCACGTAAGCCTTTTAACTGGATTCATGGTGTGCCTCCCCTGGATACCGGTCATACCGGCACGGCTGCACATCGACCGAAACACATCGCCGGAGAAGCAGCAACATTGACGTCCATAGATTGAGATGATCGACCGGCGGTTCAGCTGTCCGAAAAGGACTCGGCCGGCCCGGCCCACCGGGACCGGCCAGGGCGGATCTACCGGTGCGCCCCCGGCGTGCCGGCCCGGACGCTCCGGGCGTGACCGGCGAGCTGCCGGACGACCCCGGCGTCCGCGCCGAGCACGGTGGCCAGGTCGTGCAGCTCGGCCTCGGTCGGCGGCCGCCGGGCGGCGAGGATCTCGGCCACCGTCGCCACCGAGAGCCCGGTCCGGACGGCCAGTTCGGTGACGGTGCAGCGACCGAGTTCGGCGTACGCGCAGAGGTACTGGGCCAGGGCGCGCAGCGGCAGTGGCGCGGCCGGGACGATGTGCCGGGAGAGCTGGCCGAGCGGGCCGCGCTGCCGTCCCTGGAGCGCGGCGAACAGCTCGGCGGTCCGGTGGTCCGGACGGCTGCCGTGTTCCCCGAGCAGCAGCACCTGCACCGTCAGCCGGGCACAGTCGGCCCGCAGGTCCGCGATGTCGACCGCGACGTCGCGGCCCGGCCCGCCCCGATCCGCTGCCGACCCGTACTGCCTCCGGGCCTGGTTGGCGTCCGGCCTGCCGTCGGCGCCCGGTGCGCTGTTCGGGGTACGTCCGGCCGGGGTCGCGGCGTGCCGGCCCGGCCCGGGGGCGTTCGGCCGGCGTACCCCCAGACCGGCCCGGTTCCGGACCGCAGAGCGGTCGACGGAGCCGCCGGAACCGGCCGGTTCCGGACCGGTGACGTCCGGGCGGGGCAAGTTGTCCGGGCGGGGCGGCCTGTCGGGACCGGTCGGGTTGTCGGGTCCGGGTCTGTCGGAACTGGTGTGCGCCGCCGTCCGAGCGGGATCGGGCGGGTTGTCGGAACCGGGCTTGTCGGAACCGGGCTTGTCGGAACTCGGCTTGTCGGAACTCGGGTGCGCCGTTTTCCGACGCCGGGCGGGCTGTCCGGCGGAAGGCCGGTGCTGTGCCGCGGCTGCCTCGGCCCGGCGGTGCAGGTCGGCGGCCTCGGCCCGGATGCGGTCCCGGGGTGCGTCCGCCGGCAGGCACTCGATGATCATCTCTGTGGTCTCCCACGGCGGCCCGTGCCGGTAGCGCCCGGAAAGGTGCTCGGAGAGGGTCTGCCTGCTGAAACGGGCCGGCAGTACGCCCCGGGCAGCCGCCCTGCGCAGCACCTCCGCCGGCCCGCCGGCCAGCTCCGGCCCGCCGGCCAGCCGCCGGACGTAGAGCGTGTACGCCGCCGCCTCGGTACTGGCGCAGCGGGCGCGGATCGTGTCGTCGTCGATGCCGGGAGGTCCGGAGGGCATGTCGGTCGTCCTTGCCGGGTGTGGGTGTTCCCGACATTCGGCGGGGCTGTCGGGAACGCGGGGGTAGGGCGCCGGTGCTCTTTTCCGACAGTCGACGGGCCGGCGAGAGTACCTGCGGTTCCTCGCCGGTCGGTCCGGCTGGCGGGCGTGCCGTGGTCCTGCCGCGCCGGCCGGTCGGCAAGCCCGCGCCGGTTGCGGCAGGACCACCACTGGGAAGATCACTGATCGTGGAAGGTCGATGACAGAATGCCTCATCGTGCCCGACTCTGGGGAACCGGGTTGCTGCTCCTCGGCACCGCCGTGGCGACCGCGACCGCTCGGGCCTGGCTGCGCCGGTGCGGTCCCCCGGCGCCCCGCCCGCCCCGCCCGGACGAACCGGCGCCGGACGGGCCGGACAGGTCGGCAGGGCTGCGCGGGCCGGGCGGGCCGGGCGGGCCGGGCGGGGTGATCGTGCCGGATCGGCCGCGGGACCGCCCACCCGCCGGGTATCGGCCACGGCACCGCCGCCGGCCTGCGCGCCCGCATCCCGGCCCCCGCCCGCATCCCGGCCCCCGCCCGCATCCCGGCCCCCGGCGGCCCGGCCAGCGTTGAGGCCCGATCCGGCATGCCCGGCCGCCGTCCCCGGCGACCGCTCCGCACGCGCCGGCCGACAGGTCGGCAGGGGGTCGTCCGGCCGGCGGCGGGGGCGGACTAGAGTCCGAGGAATGCCGGAGATGGTGGTCCCCCAGGTCAAGGTCATCGCGTGGACGCACTTCGAACCCCCGGAGGACGTCCCCTGGTCGACCGACGCGGACGGCGGCCAGGCGCTCGCCGAGTTCGCCGGCCGGGCCTGCTACCAGTCGTGGCGCAAGCCCAACCCGGCCACCGCGACAAACGCGGGCTATCTCACGCACATCCTGGAGAGCCAGCACCTCTCCGTGCTGGAGCACGGCAGCGTGACCTTCTACTTCACCGGCGTGTCCCGCTCGTTCACCCACGAACTCGTCCGGCACCGGCACTTCTCCTACTCCCAGCTCTCCCAGCGGTACGTGCCGGAGCGGGAGGCCGCGATGGTGGAGCCGGCGGTGATCGCCGACGACCCGGAGCTGCACAAGCGTTTCGTGGAGGCGGGTGTGGCGAGCCTGCGGGCGTACAACGACCTGCTGGAGGGGCTGGAGCGGCGGTTCGCCGACGTGCAGAACCCGACACTGCGCCGCAAGCAGGCCCGGCAGGCCGCCCGGGCGGTGCTGCCGAACGCCACCGAGACCCGGATCGTGGTCACCGGCAACTACCGCGCCTGGCGGCACTTCGTGGCGATGCGGGCCACCGAGGGCGCCGACGTCGAGATCCGCGAGCTGGCCGTCGAGTGCCTGCGGCAACTCCAGCGGGTCGCCCCGAACGTCTTCGGCGACTTCACCATCAAGGCGCTGCCGGACGGCACCGAGATCGCCACCAGCCCGTACGCCCAGTTGTCCTGAACCCTTCCCCGCCGGTCGGGCGGCGGCAGTCCGATAGGTTGTTCGCATGACCCACCACCCTGTCAACGCCGATCGGGCCGCACCCCGCCCGTTCGGCCGTCTGCTCACCGCGATGGTGACCCCGTTCACCACCGACGGCTCGCTGGATCTCGACGGTGCGGCCCGGCTTGCGGCCTACCTGGTGGACGAGCAGGGCAACGACGCGCTGGTCGTGAACGGCACCACCGGTGAGTCGCCGACCACCAGCGACGCGGAGAAGGAGCGGCTGGTCCGCACGGTGGTCGAGACGGTGGGCGACCGGGCCCGGGTGGTCGCCGGGGTCGGCACCAACGACACCCGGCACACCATCGAGCTGGCCGGTGCCGCCGAGAAGGCCGGGGCGCACGGGCTGCTGGTGGTCACGCCGTACTACAACAAGCCGCCGCAGGCCGGGCTGGTCCGGCACTTCACCGCGGTCGCCGACGCCACCGCGCTGCCGGTGATGCTCTACGACATCCCGCACCGCAGCGGGGTGGCGATCGCCACCGAGACCCTGTTGCGGCTCGCCGGGCACGAGCGGATCGTCGCGGTGAAGGACGCCAAGGGCGACCTGATCGCCAGCTCGGCGGTTACCGGCCGGACCGACCTGGCGTACTACTCCGGCGAGGACGCCCTGACGCTGCCCGCCCTGGCGATCGGCGGGGTCGGCCTGGTCGGCACCTCCACCCACCTGACCGGGGCACTCACCAAGCAGATGATCGAGGCGTACGACCGGGGCGCCACCGCCGAGGCGCTGGCCCTGCACCGACGGCTGCTGCCGCTGTTCACCGGCATCTTCCGCACCCAGGGCACCATCCTGGTCAAGGCGGCCCTGGCCGCCCGGGGGCTGCCCGCCGGGCCGGTACGCCCACCACTGGTGGAGGCCACCGCCGACGAGGTCGCCCAGTTGCGGGTCGACTGCGCCGACGCCGGGCTGGAGCTGCCGTGAGCACGCGCGGGAAGATCGGGGCACGGCTTCGCGCCGGGGCGCGGGGTGTTGCCGGGGCACGGCGTTGCGGAGTGACGGCATGAGCCAGCCGGGAATCGAGCTGGAGCCGCCGCCGCCGCTGCCCGAGGGCGGGCTGCGGATCATGCCACTGGGCGGGCTCGGCGCCATCGGGCGGAACATGACCGTCTTCGAGTACGACGGCAAGCTGCTGATCGTCGACTGCGGGGTGCTCTTCCCCGACGTCGAGCAGCCCGGGGTGGACCTGATCCTGCCGGACTTCGCCGCGATCCTGGACCGGCTCGGCGACGTGCAGGCGATCGTGTTGACCCACGGGCACGAGGACCACATCGGGGCGGTTCCATACCTACTCGCCCACAAACCGGACATCCCGCTGGTCGGTTCGCAGTTCACCCTCGCCCTGGTCGAGGCGAAGCTGGCCGAGCGGCGGATCGAGCCGTACACCCTGACGGTCCGGGAGGGCGGCCGGGAGCGGCTCGGCCCGTTCGAGTGTGAGTTCTTCGCGGTCAACCACTCGATCCCGGACGCCCTCGCGGTGGCGATCCGCACCCCGGCCGGGCTGGTGCTGCACACCGGCGACTTCAAGATGGACCAGCTCCCGCTGGACGGCCGGATCACCGACCTGGCCGGCTTCGCCCGGCTCGGCGGCGAGGGCGTCGACCTGCTCCTCTCCGACTCGACGAACGCCGAGATCCCCGGCTTCGTCACCCCGGAGCGGGAGATCGGCCCGGTACTCGACTCGATCTTCGCCAAGGCGCGCGGCCGGATCATCGTCGCCTCGTTCGCCTCGCACGTGCACCGGGTGCAGCAGGTACTGGACTCCGCCGCCGAGCACGGCCGCAAGGTCGCCTTCATCGGCCGGTCGATGGTGCGCAACATGGGCATCGCCCGCGACCTCGGGCTGCTCCGGATCGAGCCGGGCCTGGTCGTCGGGCTGGACGAGGCGACCGCGCTGCCGCCGGACCGGATCGTGCTGATGTCGACCGGTTCCCAGGGCGAGCCGATGAGCGCGCTGGGCCGGATGGCCACCGGCGACCACCGGCACATCACCGTCGCCCCCGGCGACACCGTCGTGCTGGCCAGCTCGCTGGTGCCGGGAAACGAGACCTCGGTCTACCGGGTGATCAACCAGCTCTCCCGGGCCGGCGCGACCGTGATCCACAAGGACGTGGCCAAGGTGCACGTCTCCGGGCACGCCCCCGCCGGTGAACTGCTCTACCTGCTCAACGTCGTCCGACCGAGCAACCTGATGCCGGTGCACGGCGAGTGGCGGCACCTGCGGGCGCACGCCCGGCTCGGCATCGAGTCCGGGGTCTCGCCGGACCGGGTGGTGCTCTGCGAGGACGGCGACGTCGTCGACCTCGTCGAGGGGCACGCCCGGGTGGTCGGCCACCTGAAGAGCCGGTACGTCTACGTCGACGGCCTCGCCGTCGGCGACGTCGGCGAGTCGCTCCTCACCGAGCGGCGGATCCTCGGCGACGGCGGCTTCATCTCGGCGACCGTGGTGGTCGACTCGGTCACCGGCAAGGTGGTCGGCGGCCCGGCCATCTCCGCCAAGGGCTTCTCCGACGACCCGGAGGCGTTCAACCCGGTGATCCCGCTGATCACCGAGGCGCTCGGCCGGGCGGCCACCGACGGGATCACCGACCCGCACCAGTTGCAGCAGATCGTCCGCCGGACCGTCGGCCGCTGGGTGAACGACGCGTACCGGCGCCGCCCGATGATCGTCCCGACCGTGGTCGAGGTCTGACCGCCCCGCCTCAGGTGTAAGGAAGGGCCCCCTCTACAACGCAAAGCGATAAGAGGGGGCCCTTCCTTCTACGTAGCCGTGGCGCTGACGGTTCAACCGATCGGCTGTGAGATTGCCCATCGCCGATCGTTCATCGCCGGCTGGCTGTCGGCCGTACCTTCCCGCGGGCTGCCCGAGGTGAAGGAGGCGATCGATGGATCGCGGACGCGCGACGCGGAGCCGGCGAGGCACGGTCAGTCGGCGGAGTACGGCACAGCGGCGGGGGATCGCGATCGGCGTGACGGTGGCGACCGTGGCCGGTCTGGCGGCGGTGACCTGGCCGGCGTTGGCTGGCGAGGATCCGCCGCGACCGGAACCGGCCAACCCGTCCCGCCAGCTCGTCGACGCGTTGCGCCGGGACCTGTCGCTGACCGAGGCGCAGGCGCGCACCCGCCTCGACCGTGAGCGGTGGGCCCGGACCACCACTCGTCAGCTGCGTGCCGAGCTGGGTGCCGGGTACGGCGGCGCCTGGTTCACCGCCGACGGCAACCGGCTGATGGTGGCGGTGACGGACCAGGGGACCGCGGCGCGGGTACGTGCCGCCGGGGCCGAGCCGAAGCTCGTCACCCGGAACGCCCGACAGCTCGACACGGTGAAGGCGAGCCTCGACCGGATCGCCGAGGAGGCGACCCCGGACGTCGCCGGCTGGTACGTCGACGTCTCCAACAACCGCGTCGTGGTACGCGCCCAGCCGGGAACCGAGGCCGACGTGCGGCGCTTCGTCCGGGCCAGTGGCGCCCCGGCGGACGCGGTCGAGGTGGTCGCCTCGGCGGAGGCGCCGGTGCCGCTGATCGACGTGCGGGGCGGTGACCCCTACCTGATCGACGGGCGGGCGCGTTGCTCGATCGGCTTCTCCGTCGTCGGCGGCTTCGTCACCGCCGGCCACTGTGGAGCGGAGGGTGCCACCACCAGCAGCCCGGACGGGGTCGCCCAGGGTGTCGTCTCGGCCTCCTCGTTCCCCGGTGACGACTGGGGCGTGGTGCAGACCAACGACGACTGGGTGCCGCAGCCGGTGGTGAACGACTTCGACGGCGGCACGATCGCCGTCGCCGGTGGCCAGGAGGCGCCGGTGGGCAGCTCGATCTGCCGCTTCGGCTCCACCACCGGGGCCCGCTGCGGTGTCGTGGAGGCGCTGAACGCCACCGTCGTCTACCCGGAGGGCACGGTCACCGGGCTGACCCGGACGGACGTCTGCGCCGAGCCGGGCGACTCCGGCGGTTCGTGGATGTCCGGGGACCAGGCCCAGGGGGTCACCTCCGGTGGCTCCGGCGACTGCACGGTGGGCGGCACCACGTTCTTCCAGCCGCTGACCGAGATCCTGGAGGTCAACCAGCTCACCCTGGTCACCACCGCCGACGGTGCGACGCCGCCTGCCGAGCCGCCGGCCGGCACCGAGCCGCCCGCCGCGACCGAACCGCCGGCCACCGAGCCGCCGGCCGGCGAGGACCCGCCAGCGGCCGAGGCGCCGCCGGGTTCGGAGTGTGTCGGGCACAGGGCGTTGAAGGCGGCCACCCTGGGCGCCGGGCGCCGCCAGGTGCAGCCCGCCGGCCGTTACTTCCGGGCCGGGCACGGCCGGCAGACCGGCTGCCTGGACGGGCCGGACGGGGCCAACTTCGACCTGGTACTCCAGAGGTGGAGCCGGGGTGGCTGGCGTACCGTGGCCGTCTCCGCCGGGCCGACCGCCGACGAGCGGATCTCCTTCACCGGCAGCGCCGGCTTCTACCGATACCGGGTCGAGGCCCGGCGCGGCTCCGGCGACTACACCCTGGGCTTCTCGGTTCGCTGAGGCTGCCCCCGACCCCGGCTCTGGCTTCGACCCCGGCTCCGATTCGAAGGGCGGGGCCGGGGCCCGAGTCGATACAGCGCCGGCCGGCGGGCTGAGTATCCGTACCCGGTCCGCCGGTCGCCCGACTGGGTAGCCTTTGCCCCGGGAGGCGGCAATGAGTTACCGGTTGTTGGTCACGCTGGCGTTGACGCTGCACTTCGGCTTCCTGGCCTACCTGGTGCTCGGCGGATTCATCGCCTGGCGCTGGCCGAGGACGATCTGGCCGCACCTGGCGACTGCCGGCTGGGCGGTGCTGGTGGTCGCCGCCCGCCTGGCCTGCCCGCTCACCCACCTCGAACACTGGGCACGGCGTCGGGCCGGCGAGTCCGGCGTCGGGCAGGGGTTCATCGACCGCTACATCGAGGGCGTGGTCTATCCCGAGCGGTACGCCGGGCTCGCCCAGACGCTCGTCGCGGTGCTGATCCTGGTCTCCTGGCTCGGCCTGGCCCACCGGCTCGGCCTGTTCCGGCGGCTGCGCCCGGCGCACCGGCTCGACCCGGCCCAGGACTCCGGGCCGGCGCCGCGGATCAGGGCAGCCCGTCACGCCACCGGTCCGCGATCGTGTCCGCCGGACCGCGAACGTGGCGCTCCGCCCGGTCCCTCGGCACGTCGGTGATCGTCTGGTCCCTCGGCACGCCGGGGATCGTCTGGTCTTCCGGCACGCCGGGGATCGCGCGACAGGGCAGCAGGTCGACGATCGCCTGATTCCTCGGCACGTCGCGGATCGCCCGGCATCGCAGCAGGTCGCCGATCGGCGCCGGTCGGCGCCGGTGGCAGCGGCACCGGGCCGGGCACCGGGCATTCGGCCAGCCAGCCGGCGATCCGGCCGGACTGGTGGCTCGTCCCGTTGCGGGCGTCGAACCGGCCGGCCAGATCCTCGGCGGTGACCGTGAGTTCGCCGCCGAGCGCGGCGACGGTCAGCTCGGCGGGGTGCCGTTGCGCGTGTCCGGCACGGTGCGGCCGGTGCCGGGCGAGACCGGCCGCGCCGGCCAGCCGGCAGAGCAGCGCACCGGCGGCGGCGAACTCCAGCGCGGACGCCTCGTCGTGCCGGCGGTCCAACTCGGGCAGGTGCCGGGCGAGGATCGTCAGCCCACGGTCGTGGTGCCCGGCGAGCGCACAGAACCGCAGGTGGTCGGCGAGGAACGCGAACCCGGCCCGTTCCCGCCGGTGCCGCCGGTGGGCGCGTACGTGCGCGTCGGCGGCCTCGGCGTACCGGCCCAGGCGCAGATATGCCAACTGGACGGTGCCGAGCGCCCGCTCCGGCTGGTCGGGGCAGTCCAGCCGGCCGGTGAGCACCGGCTCGACGGTCTGCACCGCCTCGGTCCACCGGCCCCAGCCGGTCAACAGCCTCGCCTGCTCGACCGCCTCGCAACCGGCGCAACCGCTCCAGCCGTCCCGGGGCGCCGCCCGCCACCGCGCCAACCACCGCCGGGCGGCCGGCTCGGCACCGACGTGGTCGGCGATCCGGCAACGCAGCGCGTACGCCGGACGTCGGCTCCGCCCGGCCGCCCCGAGTCGCCGCTCCAGGTCGTCGAGGGCGGCTTCGGCGCGGGCCAGTGCCAGCCGGGAGGTGGCGCAGAGGGCGGCCACCGCCGCCCGGTGGTAGTCGGGCAGCCGGTCGGCGTCGAACTGCTCGACCGTCCCCGGCACCCGGTCGACGAGGTCGAGACACCATCGCACCGGCGGGAGCAGCCGCCACGGCTCGATCTGCTGTCGCACCTCGACCAGGGCGAGCCGGGCCGTGAAGCCGAGCCGCAGGTCGCCGGCCGCGTCGGCGTACGCCACGATCCGGTCGAGTTCGGCGAGCTTGGCCGCGTCGTCCGGCCGGTCCCGGGCGTCCGCCAGTGCGGCGGCCAACTCGTCGGCGGTCACCCGACCGCTGCCCGGGGCTGGGTCATGGGAGTGCCTTTCTTCGGCGAGGTCCGACCGGCGGTGAGCTTACCCAGCGTGGCGGCCTCGCTACGTCAGCACTCGCTGCGTCGGCACTGCCCGCGTCGGCGCTCACTACGTCGGCACCTGTGATCTGCGAGGTAGCCGGGCCGACACGACCCGCAGAAGCGGGGAATCTCCTGCGCGCACCGCTAACGTGTGAACTTATGGCGGGCCGTGCCTCCTCTCAGGCGAACCGGCGCCGGAACGGGTCGACATCCCGCGCCGGCGGTACCCGGGCGGGCAACACCCGGGCACGTCAGCCGACCCGGGGCCGGGCCGCCGCCGCACGCCGGCCGACCCGGACCAGTCCGGCGGTCTACGTCGGCCGGGCGATCGGGGCGACCTGGATGGGGCTGGCGCACAGCGTCGGCTGGGCCATGCGGGCGGCCGGCCGGCAGGCGGCGACCGCCCGCGACCTCGACCCGGAGCACCGCCGGGACGGTGCCGGCCTGCTCCTGCTCGGCCTGGCGATTCTCAGTGCCGTGGCGGTCTGGTTCTCCTCGGCCGGGCCGCTGGGTGGCCAGCTCGCCGACACCATCCGGCTCTTCTTCGGCGCGATCTCCATCGTGCTGCCGGTCCTGCTGCTGATCGGCTCGGTCAGGCTGATGCGGGCACCCACCGAGCCGGAGCACCGGGGGCGGGGCCTGGTCGGCTGGACCGCGCTGATCGTCGGTACGGCAGCCCTGCTGCACATCGGAACCCGTCCGGTGAACAACGCCGAGCGGGACTACGCCGGTGGCCTGATCGGGGCCGGGGTCGGCGGCCCGCTGGAGAGCGCGGTAAGCGCCTGGGTCGCCGTACCGCTGCTGGTGTTGCTGTTGCTCTTCGGTCTGCTGGTGGTGACCGCGACCCCGATCAACAAGGTGCCGGAGCGACTCGGGCTGCTGGCCGGCGCGGTGCTCGGCCGGCCGGAGTCCGACGAGGACGCCGAAGCCGGATCGGCGCGTGGCGCGGAGGGACGCCGGCCGGCCCGCCGCCGCCCGTCGCCGCTGCCCGGCCCGGCCGACGAGGAGGAGGAGCCCGGCTACGAGGTCGACACTCCGGAGCCCGAGGCGGTGCCGCCGTCGCGCCGGTCGAAGGGGAAGGTACCGGCGGCCCGGAAGCCGCCGGAACCGCCGGAGCACTCGCCGGCACCGACCCGGGCCGAGCAGTTGGCGATCACCGGGCTGGCCGGCGACTACACGCTGCCACCGGCCAACCTGCTGCGTCCCGGCGGTGCGCCGAAGACCCGCAGCCGGGCCAACGACGAGGTGATCGCTGCGCTGACCGGGGTCTTCGAGCAGTTCGACGTGGACGCGGCGGTGACCGGTTTCACCCGGGGCCCGACCGTCACCCGGTACGAGGTCGAACTCGGGCACGGCGTGAAGGTCGAGCGGATCACCCAGCTCTCCCGCAACATCGCGTACGCGGTCAAGTCGCCGGACGTCCGGATCCTCAGCCCGATCCCGGGCAAGAGCGCGGTCGGTGTCGAGATCCCGAACAGCGACCGGGAGGACGTGGCGCTCGGCGACGTGCTCCGGTCCCGGGCGGCGGCGAGTGACCACCACCCGATGCTGGTGGCGCTCGGCAAGGACATCGAGGGCGGCTTCGTGGTGGCCAACCTGGCCAAGATGCCGCACATCCTCATCGCCGGGGCGACGGGTGCGGGCAAGAGCTCATGTCTGAACAGTCTGCTTGTGTCAATTCTGACCCGGGCCACTCCGGACGAGGTGCGGCTGCTGCTGATCGACCCGAAGCGGGTCGAGATGACGAACTACGAGGGGATTCCGCACCTGGTCACCCCGATCGTGACCAACCCGAAGAAGGCGGCCGACTCGCTGGACTGGGTGGTCCGCGAGATGGACATGCGCTACGACGACCTGGCCGCCGCCGGGGTGCGCCACATCGACGACTACAACCGCAAGGTCCGGGCCGGGCAGATCAAGCCGCCGCCGGGCAGTGAGCGGGAGATCCGGCCGTACCCGTACCTGCTGGTGATCGTGGACGAGCTGGCCGACCTGATGATGGTGGCGCCGCGCGACGTGGAGGACTCGGTCGTCCGGATCACCCAGCTCGCCCGGGCCGCCGGTATCCACCTGGTGCTGGCCACCCAGCGCCCCTCGGTCGACGTGGTGACCGGTCTGATCAAGGCGAACGTGCCGTCCCGGCTCGCCTTCGCGACCTCCTCGCTTGCCGACTCCCGGGTCATCCTCGACCAGCCCGGCGCGGAGAAGCTGATCGGCCGGGGCGACGGGCTGTTCCTGCCGATGGGCGCCTCCAAGCCGGTACGCATCCAGGGCGCCTGGGTGACCGAAAACGAGATCAACGACATCGTCAAGTTCTGCAAGGACCAGCGGGAGCCGGAGTTCCGGCCCGACGTGCTGACCCCGGCGCAGGACACCAAGAAAAAGGTCGACGAGGAGATCGGCGACGACGTCGACCTGCTGGTGCAGGCGATCGAGCTGGTGGTGACATCGCAGTTCGGCTCGACCTCGATGCTGCAACGCAAGCTGCGGGTCGGCTTCGCCAAGGCGGGCCGGCTGATGGACCTGATGGAGACCCGGGGGATCGTCGGGCCGTCCGAGGGCTCGAAGGCCCGGGACGTGCTGGTCAAGCCAGACGAGCTGGAGGAGGCACTGGCGGCGCTCCGGCCGGAGGACTGAGCCGGCCGGAGGAGTGGACAGGTCGGAGAGATCCCGGAATGGCTCCGCACCCGCAGCGGCGTTCACCCTCCGGGACACCTCACCCGGACACCACGGTTGACCTCAATCGTGGTTCACGTACCAGAATCGGATGATGACCCAGTTCATCACCGACGCCGAGGTTTCGGCCCGGCTGGACGCGGCGACCGCGGTGGAGGCGATCCGGGACGCCCTGCTGGCGGCGTACCGGGGCCGGTTCGTCACCCCGCCCAGGGCGGCCGTGCCGCTGGCGGGTGGCCGGCTGGTGCTCGCCGCCGGCCAGCTCACCGGCGAGTGGTACGGCTACGGCTCGTACGACACCTTCGGGCATGGCGAGAGCGAGCAGGTGGTGGCCCTGCACGAGGCCGGTACCGGACGGGTCCGGGCGATCGCGGTCGGCGCGGAGATCGGGTCCCGGCGTACCGGGGCGTTCGGCGGGGTGGCGGTGCGGGCACTCGCCCGGCCGGACGCGGCCACCCTGGGTGTGATCGGGGCCGGTGGCCAGGCGTGGGCGCAGGTCTGGGCCGTCGCGGCGGTGCGCCGGCTGCGCGAGGTGACGGTCTTCTGCCGTAGCCCCGCCGGGCGGGAGAAGTTCGCCGCCCGGGTCCGCTCCGAACTGGGCATCCCGGCCCGGCCGGTGTCCACCGGCCCCGAGGCGGTACGCGACCGCGACATCGTGGTACTCGCCACCAGCAGCCCTACACCGGTGATCTCGGCCGCCGACCTGAGCCCCGGCTGCCACCTCAACACCGTCGGCCCCAAGCAGGTGGGTCGGGCGGAGTTCGGTCCCGACCTGCTGGACCGGGCGGATCTGCTGGTCACCGAGTCACTAGAGCAGGCCGGGGCGTACGACCCGCCGATGCTCGGCACCGTCGGGGCGTACGCCGGGCGGTTGCGGGCGCTGGGCGGGGTGCTGCCCGGCCGGACCACGGCGGACCAGGTGACCGTCTTCTGCTCGGTGGGCCTGGCCGGCGCCGAGGCGTTCCTGCTCGACCGGCTGACCAGGCCGAAGCGGGAGCCGACCAGTGCCGCCTCGGTCGGGTCGACGGATGCGGTCCCGGCCGGGTCGACGGGTGCGGCTCCGGGCGAGGCGGCCGGTGTGGCGGCGCCGGGACGGAACGCCGGCTGCGGGTGACCCGGGCCGCCGGGCGGGGTGACCGAGCCGCCGGGCGGGGTGACCCGAGCGCTCCGGGCGGGCGCCGTGCCGGGGCCCGCCCGCCCTCCCGGTAGGCTCGGATGGTGTCTGCCGATTCCTCCTCCCGGCGCCGGGTCGCGCTGCTCACTCTCGGCTGTGCCCGTAACGAGGTCGACTCGGAGGAGCTGGCCGCCCGGCTGGACGCCGACGGCTGGCAGGTGACCACCGACGGCGAGGGCGCCGACGTGGTGCTGGTCAACACCTGTGGCTTCGTGGAGAAGGCCAAGCAGGACTCGATCCAGACCCTGCTGGCCGCCGCCGACACCGGAGCCAAGGTCGTGGCGGCCGGCTGCATGGCCGAGCGGTACGGCCGGGAGCTGGCCGACGGCATGCCCGAGGCCGGCGCCGTGCTCAGCTTCGACGACTATCCCGACATCTCCGCCCGGCTGGACGACGTGCTGGCCGGCAAGCAGCTCCCCGCGCACACCCCCCGGGACCGGCGCGAGCTGCTGCCGTTGACTCCGGTGGCCCGGCACGGCGGCTCCGTGGTGGTGCCCGGGCACGGCGACGCGGCCGGCCGTCCGGCCGGCGACGCGGCGGTGCCGGGGCCGGCAGGCGGGCCGGTGTCGGGCGGCGCCGCGAGCCGTCCGGCCGGCGGTGCGCTGGTGGCCGACGAGCACACCCCGGCGCACCTGCGCCCGGTACTCCGGCACCGGCTCGACTCCGGCCCGGTCGCCTCGTTGAAGCTGGCAAGTGGCTGCGACCGGCGCTGCGCGTTCTGCGCGATCCCGGCGTTCCGTGGCGCCTTCGTCTCGCGTACCCCGGACGAGCTGCTCGCCGAGGCGGAGTGGCTGGCCCGCTCCGGCGTACGGGAGCTGGTGCTGGTCAGCGAGAACTCCACCTCGTACGGCAAGGATCTCGGCGACCCCCGGCTGCTGGAGAAACTGCTCCCGCAGCTGGCCGCGGTCGACGGCATCGTCCGGGTCCGGGCCAGCTACCTCCAGCCGGCGGAGACCCGTCCGGGGCTGGTCGAGGCGATCGCCAGCACACCCGGGGTGGCGCCCTACTTCGACCTCTCGTTCCAGCACTCCAGCGAGGCGGTACTCCGCCGGATGCGCCGATTCGGCTCGACCGACCGGTTCCTCGACCTGCTCGCCTCGGTCCGGCGGCTCGCGCCCGACGCCGGAGCCCGGAGCAACGTGATCGTCGGCTTCCCCGGCGAGACCCGGGCGGACGTGGCGGAGCTGGAGCGCTTCCTCACCGCCGCCCGGCTGGACGCGATCGGGGTCTTCGACTACAGCGACGAGGACGGCACCGAGGCCGCCACCCTGTCGGGCAAGGTGTCGCCGGCCACGGTCAAGCGGCGCTACGACCGGCTCTCCGCGCTCGCCGACGAGCTCTGCTCGCAACGTGCCGAGGAGCGGCTCGGCTCCAGCGTCGAGGTGCTCGTCGACTCGGTGGACGACGGCGTCGTGGAGGGCCGGGCGGCCCACCAGGCGCCGGAGGTGGACGGCTCGACCACCCTGGTCGCGCCGACCGGCGGCGGGGTCGACCTGGCCGCGCTCTGCCCGGGCGACCTGGTCCGGGCCAGGGTCACCGGCACCGAGGGCGTGGACCTGGTGGCCGTGCCGGAGGAGATGATCTCGGCGGCGCCGCGTGGGGCGGGGTGACCCCGGTGGCAGCGACGGTCCCGCCGGGGATGACCCGCCGGGGCGCCGCCGGCGGCGGGAAGCCGTCGTGACCGGGGCGGCGGATCCGGTACCCGGCGCGGCGGCCTCGGCGGTGCCGGGCGCGGCGGTACCCGGCGTGGCGGTACCAGGCGTGGCGGCGTCGGCGGTACCGGCTGGCCGGGCTGCCGCGGACGTCGATCCGGCGACCGGCGATCCGATGGCGCTCCATCCGGTGCGGACCGACCCGATGGCCGATCCGGTGACCGATCCGGTGGCGACCGGGCGGGTGGGTCCGGTTCCGCTGGTCAACGCGGCCAACGGGCTCACCGCGCTCCGACTGGCGTTGGTGCCCGTCTTCGTCGGTCTGGTGGTCGCCTCCGGGATGGTGCACCCCGGCTGGCGGGTGGCCGCCTGTCTGACCTTCGTCGTCGCCTCGGTGACGGATCTGGTGGACGGGTGGATCGCCCGGCGCTGGGCGCTGGTCACCTCGTTCGGAAAAGTGGCCGACCCGATCGCCGACAAGGCCCTGACCGGCACCGCTCTGGTTCTATTGTCCTGGTATGACCGGATCCCCTGGTGGATCACCGTGCTCATCCTGGTACGCGAGTTCGGCATCACGCTGATGCGCTTCTGGGTGATCCGGTACGGCGTCATCGCGGCCAGCCGGGGCGGCAAGGCCAAGACCGCCGTCCAGATCCTGGCCATCGTCTGGTACCTCTGGCCGGTTCCGGAGAGCGTCGCCTGGGTAGGACCGTGGATCCTCGGCGTCGCCGTGGTGGTGACCGTGGTGACCGGGCTCGACTACGTGGTCCGGGCGCTGCGGCTGCGTCGCCCGGCCCGCTGACCGGCCGCCGCAGGACGGGGCACGCACAGCAGTACCGGCCGCACGGCCCGGCCGAGAACCGACAGGAGGACCGGATGGCGGAGGATCCCGCACGGGCAGCCGACAACGCGGCGGCGGCGGTGGTGCACGCGCTCGCCGACCGGGGTGCCACGCTCGCGGTGGTGGAGTCGCTCACCGGCGGCCTGCTCTCCGCCACCATCGTCGACATCGCCGGGGTCAGCAGCGTGTTCCGGGGCGGCCTGGTGGCGTACGCGACCGAGTTGAAGTCGTCGCTGGTGGGCGTACCGGCCGAGCTGCTCGACCAGCGCGGCGCGGTCGACCCGGACGTGGCGGTGGCGCTGGCCGAGGGCGGCCGGCAGCGCTGTGCCGCGGACTGGTGCCTCGCCACCACCGGCGTCGCCGGTCCCGAACCACAGGACGGCAAACCGGTCGGGCTCGTCTTCGTGGCGGCGGCCGGACCCACCGGCACCGAGGTACGCCGGCTCGACATCAGCGGCAACCGGCTGCGGATCCGGATCGAGGCGGTGAGTGGTGCCCTGCACCTGCTCAGCGAGCGGCTGCACGCCGGGGTCGACGGGAGCCCGGTCGGCGGCGCCCGCTGACCAACTGGCGGGGCGGGATGTCGTCGGCGGCCGTAGCGGGTACGGTTGCGGGAAGGCTCGGGCAGTCGACGTCGCGGTACCCCCCGCATCGCGGCCGGATCGACGCGCCGCACCCGCGGCGAGGTCGGTGTCGCCGCAGCACGGCGGGGTCGGCGTGACGACGCCGGTCCGACGTCCGGGAGAGTCTGAGCCCGCGACACGGGAGGTGCGATGGTCCTGCTACGCCGGGTGATCGGTGACGCGTTACGGGCGCGTCGGCAGGGGCAGCACCGGACCCTGCGCGAGGTCTCCTCCGCCGCGAACGTCAGCCTGGGCTACCTCTCCGAGATCGAGCGCGGTCAGAAGGAGGCATCGAGCGAGCTGCTCGCCGCCATCTGCGACGCGCTGGGAGCCCGGCTCTCCGAGCTGCTCCGGGACGTCAGCGACACGGTCGAAGTGGCCGAAGGGGTGCCCGGAGTGCTGATACCGGTCCAGGAGAGCCCGGCCCCGGGGCGGGCCGGAGCGAAGCGTCCGGAGTCGGGTGGACCGGCCGAGGAGGCCGGGCGGGCCGCTCCGACCTACCCGGCACCGGCCCGGCAGTCCGGTGCGGCCGAGCCGACCCGCGAGACGGCGGCCGAGCCGGTACGCCAGTCCGGGACCGCCGAGCCGGCCCGGCAGGCCGCAGCGGCCGAGCCGGCGCGTACCGAGCCCGCCGCCCAGTCGGCGCTGGTCGAGGCGTCCCTGGTCGGGCCGGCGCTGGCCGACCGGACCGTGCGTACGCTCGCCGACGGCGGCGTGCACCCGCTGGCCGCCGAGCCGGTACGGCAGATCGCGACCGACGGCACCGTTTCGGTGACGGTACGGCAGGAATCGCCGCTCAAGACGACCCTGCGGACCACCCGGCGGATCCGCCCCACCGCCAGTCCCGAGCGCGACGTCGTCTGCGTCGGCTGACCGGCCGCGATGCCGGCTGATCCGTCCGTCAGGGGCCCGGCGGCGGTGAAGTGTGGCTCGCCGAGGGCCTACCGCGTTACGGTGGGCCCCAGCGGCATATCCGGTGGATATCCCCCTGAGGTCGTAGGCCGGGGTGGCGCGATCCTGGGACGATGGAGATCCTGTCGTGCGGGCGCTTTCCGCCGCCGGCCGACATGGCCACCGGACTGATGACACTGAGGGGATACCGGGAGATGGCGAACCCGTTCGTCAAGGGCTGGCGCTACATGATGGCGCTGTTCGGCGCCAAGATCGACGAATACGCCGATCCCAAGGTGCAGATCCAGCAGGCTGTCGAGGAGGCGCAGCGCCAGCACCAGGCGCTCGTCCAGCAGGCTGCGGCGGTCATCGGCAACCAGCGTCAGCTCGAGATGCGGCTGTCCCGCCAGATGTCCGAGGTCGAGCGGCTACAGGGCATGGCCCGGCAGGCCCTGGTGCTCGCCGACCGGGCCCGGGCCGCCGGTGACGAGACCGAGGCCACCAAGTACGAGCAGAGTGCGCAGACCGTCGCCACCCAGCTCGTCGCCGCCGAGCAGTCGACCGAGGATCTCAAGACCCTGCACGACCAGGCGATCGGTGCCGCCGCACAGGCTCGCCGGGCGGTCGAGAACAACTCGATGATCCTCCAGCAGAAGCTGGCCGAGCGGGCGAAGCTGCTCAGCCAGCTCGAACAGGCCAAGATGCAGGAGAGTGTGGCCAAGTCGCTGGAGTCGATGTCCGCGCTGGCCGCACCCGGCAACACCCCGTCGCTCGACGAGGTGCGGGACCGGATCGAGCAGCGCTACGCCAACGCGATGGGCCGGGCCGAGCTGGCCGGCAACTCGGTCGAGGGGCGGATGCTGGAGATCCAGAAGTCCACCCTCGACCTGGCCGGCGCGTCCCGGCTGGAGCAGATCCGCTCCAGCATGGCCGGCGAGAAGCTTGCCGGCGGGACCGCCAACCCGGCGGTCGAGCCGGCACCGGCGGCGGATCCGGCCGGGGTTGCCCGGCTGGACGAGATCCGGGCCAGCCTGGGCCGGGACAAGCAGACCGGCGGCGGCAGCAGCAGCGCCGCAGGCTGACCGGCAGGACCCGGCGGCCCGGACGGAGCGGCCGGTGAACCACAGCGGAGCCGCCGGCCGGGCCGGCGGTCGTCGGGGAGTGGGGTCGAGATGGCGGATCTGCGTACCCGCCACCTGCGCCGGCTGCGTAGCCTGCGCCGGTCGGTGCGGCGGTGGAGCGTGCTCGCGGGCGGTCTTGGCGGTGCGGCGGCGGTCCTCACCCCCTACCAGGGGCTGGGGCTGCCGGACGCGGCCTGGGTGGCGGCGGCCGGTGGTTCGGTCATGCTGGCGGTCTGGCGCTGGGCCGATCTCCGCGAGCTGGCCGCCCAGCCGGTGCCGCCGCCTCCCGAGCCGATCACCCCGGAACAGGTCGGTGCCCGGCTGGTCGCCGCGGTCGAGCGACTGCCCGCCGGGCGTCAGGCTCTCGCCGAGGTACGCCGGCAGCGTGCCCGGGTCGCCCTGCGCGGCTCGGCCGCGGCCGAGCCGTGGGCCCGGCTGGACCGGGCCGCGGTCACGATGGCCGGGCTCGCCGGGCGGCTCACCGGTCCGGCCGGCCCCGCCCTGCTGGAGGCGACGGTGGCGGAGCAGTCCCTCCGGGACCTCGCCGAGCGGGTGGCCAGTGTGGACCGGGCGGTGCGGGTGGCGCCCGCCGACACCCGCGCCGAACTGGAGGCCGCGCACCGGCACCTGACCGCGCAGCTCGAGAGCGGTGTGTCGGCGTACGAGCGGCTGGTGGCGGCGGCGGCCGGTTTCGTGGCCGAGGAGGGCCGCGAGTACGACGACCACTCCTCGGTGACCCGGCTCACCGAGGCGACCGACCTGCTCCGGGGCGTGGCCGGCGGGTTGGCGGAGCTGCGCTCCCGGACCGGCCCGACCCAGGCGATGTCCTGACCGAGCCGACAGTGGTGGGGGCGGGGCGGCCCTGACACCTGACAGGTCAGCTCGGGGTGCGGATCGAGACCGGGCGGCTGACCTCCGACGTACCGGCCGGGTTGGCGGCCTGGATCCGGTAGTGGTAGACGGTGTCCGGGGCGAGTCCGGTGTCGGTGAACGAGCGGACCGTGCCCGGCAGCCGGGACGTCACCAGCGCCGAGCTGAAACCGGCGTCGGTGGCCCGGTGCAGCCGGAAACTTCCGACCACGCTCGTCAACGGGACCCGCCAGGTCAGCACCAGGCTGCCGCCGCCCGGCCCCGGTGTGCGGTCCAGCGTCACCGTGAGGTCGGTCGGCGTCGGCGGCACCGCCGGGATCACCACCGTGCAGACGTTCGACCAGGGTGACGAGGCGCCCAGATAGCTGGTACGCACCCGGTAGTAGTAGGTGGTCTCCGGCGTCACCCGGGTGTCCGGGCAGCTGCCGGTGACCGGGCGGGTGCTGGTGACCAGCCCGCTGCTGAAGGTCGGGTTGGTGGCCCGTTGCAGTTCCACCGTGGTGGCGAAGGAGCGGTTCACCCAGCCCCGGTTGACCCGCAGCGGTGGCCCGCTCGCCACCGTGGCGACCAGTCCGGTCGGCGCCCGCAGCCACACCTGCGCGCTCGTGGTGTTGGAGTACCCGGAGTGGGCGACGGCGTTCTCGGCCCGTACCCGGTAGTAGTAGGTGACTCCGGGGACGACCGTCGAGTCGACGTACCGGTTCTGCTCGGCCGGGACGACGAAGGTGTGCAGGTCCCGGCCGAATCCGGGGTCGACGGCCCGCTGCACCCGGCAGCGGGTGGCTGGCGGCCCCGGCACGGCGCCGCGCCGGGAGTTGTCCGTCCAGGCCAGGACGATCGCCGGGAGCACGCTCGCCGAGCCGGGTTCCGGCCGGGCGGCGAGACCGGTCGGCGCCGCCGGGGAGAAGCGCAGCACCAACGGCCGGGCCATCCGGCCCTCGGCGTGGCCGAGCAGTTGCGAGTGCCAGAGGTACTCCCAGCCGAGGTCGTGCCGCCGGTTGACCACCACGGCCGGCTCGCCGGTCACCGGGTCGACCTGGGCGTGGCATTCGGACTCGCCGGCCGGACGGGTCGGGTCGGCGAGCCGGACGCTGTCCGGCACGGTGAACGGCAGCGCCGGTGGCAGCGTCGGGCGGAGCGCCACCACCGCCGCCTCGAACGGGTGCACCCGGACGGTGTCCCGCCAGCCGAACTCGTTGCGCTCGGGTGGCCGGACCGTGCCGTCCCGGCCGATCCGGTTCACCAACTGGACGTCGACGTGCTGGAAGTGCACGAACTCGGTCTCCGTGCCGTGGTGCACGATCTTCCAGAGCTGGCTGTTGTCGCCGGGGGAGCCGACCGGGGCGGCGGGGTCGGAGGGGAGCAGCACCTCGGTCGGAGGGTCGATCCGGGTCAGCGGGACGGTGGTCTGCACCAGCGAGCTGGACTTCGGCAGTTCGGTGCCGAGCAGGGAGGTCCGCCGGCCGTACCCGGTGTCGAACTCGGCCACGATCGCCTTGCGGTGCAACGGCAGGGTCACCGGCGTGCCGCCGCCGTACGGGACGAAGGTGAGCGAATCGGCCTCGGCCGGGGCGTACCCGTCCGGCGCGGTGGCGGTGCCGAACGCCACGTCGTACGCCGGCTGCGGCACGATCGGCGGCGGCTGGCTCGCCGCGTACGCCGCCGGGAGCGCGACCCGGAGCCGGTCGGTGTCGAACGGCGGTGCCGGGGTCCCGACCACCTGGATCTGGAGCAGTGTCCGGGTGTTCGGGCCGTAGCCGGGGCGGGTGCCCGGCGGCCCGCCCGACGGGGTCCGGTCCGGGGCGCCGGTGTACTGGTCGTTGCGCGGGTCGCAGCCCGGCAGCGGCGCCGGGCAGTCGTTGTAGAGGACCAGGTTCGACCCGGACGGTACGGAGGAGAGGTCGACGACCACGTCGGCGCGCTCGCCGGGGCCGAGCAGCAGGGCGTGCCCGGTCACCTCGGGCACGGCGCCGTCCTGCCGGTCGTACCGGTAGTCGATCGGCTGGCTGGGCAGCACCGCGACCGCCGGCAGCAGCCCGCCGCCGGTGCCGAGCTGGATCCAGTCCGGACCTGTCGCGTTCGGGTCCGGCACCCCGCCACACCGGCCGTCGGTCGGCCAGCCGGGCGGGAAGTCCGGGTTCGGCCGGGCCGGGACCATCGGCACCTCGCCGGCCCCGCCGTCGAGCAGCGTGCCGTCCGGACCCCACATCGGCGCGTTCGAGGCCGCGTAGTAGAGCTGGAGGTTCAGGCTGCGGTCGTTGCAGGCGTTGAGGATCCGGAACCGGTACGCCGCCGGCCGCAGCCGCAGGTAGGGGTAGGCGGCACCGTTGACCAGCGGGGTGTCGCCGAAGGCGTCCGGCACCGCCGACGGGGTCGGGGTGCCCGGCTGGACCGGCGGCTGCCACGGCCGGGCCAGCGGGTCGTGGTGCGGGTTCGGTGCCGCCGGGTGGGTGATGCCGGTGAACGGCGGCCAGAACCACGGCCCGTAGTCCCACCGGCCCATCGGGTTCGTCCCCGACTCGTTGTACGGGTTCTGGCTCGGCATGTAGACGTGCGGGAACCAGAGGCTCCCCGGGCCGCCCCAGCGGGCCACGTCCCAGGTCGGGTCCTGGGCGGCGAGCTGGGTCTCGTCCGGTACGAAGGTCCGGTCCTGGAGCACCAGCACGACCTCCTCGGCCGGCAGTACGCCGTCGTCGACCAGGCGGCGCTGCACCGGGTCGTCCAGCCGGTAGAGGCCGAGCTGTCCGGAGTAGACGGTGAGCCGGGCGATCCCCTCGGACTGGTCATGCCAGCAGAGCAACCGCCCGCTCTGCTGGTTGGGGTAGTAGGCGGTACTCGCCCCGGCACCGGGCTCCGGCATGTCCGGCACGGCGGCGAAGCCGGCGCCGCGCGGGTACGACGTCGGTTCGCCGGCCGGGGTCGTCCACTGGGCCGGGCCGCCGTTGCTGATCCACGGGGTACACCCGCCGTGCAGGTGGACGGCGCAGCGGTTCTGCGGATAGTGCTCGGTGCCGCCGAGTGGACCCGTACCGGCGCCCGGCACGGTCGGGTCCACCGGCAGGAAGAGCGTGCCGGCCGGGCCGACCGGCAGCCGGTTGACGTACTTGACCCGGACCGGGCGGTCCCGCCGGGCCAGGATCAGCGGCCCGAGGTGGTACGGCCGCAGCGGTGGCGCCACCGTGTTGTGCCCGGTGTCGTCGGTGCCGTTGTTCAGTTGCCGGTAGCCGCGCAGCCGGGTCGGCGGCAGGTCGGGATGCAGTTGCTGCCGGTACTCCTGCACGCCGATCTCGTAGTAGTCGCAGCCCGGGTAGGTGATGGTGTCCGGCACCGCGACCGGGATCAGGTTGCCCAGTTCGTTCGGGACGTCGCCGGGCCGGGGGAGGGCGGCGACGAACTTGCGGATGCCGGTGCCCGGCGCCACCCGCCCGGCGGCGTCGCAGACCGGCAGCGGGCTGTAGGCGAAGTTGGGCACGAACCCGAAGTAGTCCGGCGGGGCGGTCGGGTCGAGGGTGGCCGCCGGCAGGGCGTCGGCGCTGGTCCGGGCGGCCGGCACCACCGTCGCAGCGGTCCGGCCGGTGCCGGCTTCCGGGCTGTCCCCGCTCAATCGCCTGGCCTGTCCCGCCCGGACCGCCAGGCTTGCCGCGAACCTCTTGAACATGACCGCACCCCTTTCCGGGAAGATCAGCTCGACCGGATCGCTCCGTCCGCCAGCGCCACGGGAACCCGGAGGAGTTCTGCCCGACCGGCCCGCTGGGCTGCTGACGATCCGTAAGCAGTCAACCGCGTACGGCCAGTGTTGGATACGGTCGCCAGGCAGCTGAAAACCTTCTGGTTCCGGCCGGGATCGAGCGGTCCTCAGCGGGCGGGCCGGCCGGGGCCGGAGCCCGCGCGGTGCCCCGGCTCGGGCTGGCAGATCGGGCACCAGTAGGTGACCCGTTCACCCTGGTCCCCTTTCCGGATCGTCGCGCCACACCGGCGGCACGGCTCGGCCCGGCGGCCGTAGACGTAACTGGTCCGGCCCCGGTGCAGCGAGCCGGTGGTGTTCTGCGTCCACCGACCCCGGTTCGCCATCAGCAGCCGGTGCGCCAGCGCCACCATGCCGGGCAGGTCGGGGACCTCCCGGACCGGCGTCCACGGCGAGACGCCGCGCAGGAACAGCAGCTCGGACTTGTAGAGGTTGCCGATCCCGGCCAGGTTGGTCTGGTCGAGCAGTGCCTCGGCGATGCTCCGGGACGGCTGGGCGGCGAGCCGGCGTACCGCCTCGGCCGGGTCCCAGTCCGGGCCGAGCAGGTCCGGTCCGAGGTGCCCGACCAGCGAGGTCTCGTCGGCGGTCGGCAGCAGGGCCAGCTCGTGCAGGTGGTAGCCGACGGCCACCGCCGCGGCGCTGCGGAGTACCACCCGGATGGTGTGTGCGGGGCGGGCCGCCCAGCGCTCCCCCGGGGCGTACGCCCGCCAGGCGCCGTCCATCCGCAGGTGCGAGTGCAGGGTGAGCCGTGCCCCGTCGTCCGGGGTCAGCAGCCGCAGCAGCAGGTGCTTGCCCCGGGCGGCGGACTCCAGCACGGTGGCCCCGGCCAGGTCGGCGGTGGCGAGCTGCGGTACCCGGAAGTCGCTGGCGGTCAGCCGGTCACCGGCCAGGGCGCGGTGCAGCGCGCGGGCGGTGTTCCACACGGTGTCGCCTTCGGGCACCCGTCCATCCTCCTCCGGCGACACCGCTGGAAGCGGCGTACGCGCCGACGGGTGGCCCGCCCGCCCCGGGCCTGGCCGGGGCCGGGGCCGGCGGAGTTTCCTCGACAGCGGTGGCCGGCGCCGCCCTGCTTCGGGACGGAACGCCGGCCACCGGTTGCGGGGATGGTCGGGGTGGTAGCGGGACCGCCTAGCGGTAGTTGGCGGCGATGATGTTGGCGTGCACGGCGTTCTCGGTGGCGTCGGAGGGGTAGCCGGCGACCATCGCACCCTCGTAGAAGGTGCCGGCGCTGAGGTTCGCCCCGCCGTCGGGCTTGCAGCAGTCGCCGCCGCTGCCCAGGATGATCGCGCCCTGCTTCTTCATCGGGCTGTATCCCGGCGGCAGCGCCCCGTCGTAGAGCGTGTAGAGGCTGCCGGACTGGGCGTTGCTGCCCTTGATGGCGAAGCGTGTGGTGCCGTTGTTCTTCAGGGTGGCGGTGACGAACTTGTGCGGGAAGGCCCGCTGGTTCGGGTTCCAGGATTGGCTGCCGCCGGGGAAGAGGCCCCACTCCAGGTCCGCCTGCACCCACGGCCCCGTCCCGGAGCAGCCGCCGAACCAGCACTGGGTACTGAAGTTGATCGCGTCCATCGCCCCGGCCGCGTCCGCCTTGCGGGTCGTCTCGCTGTTGCCGTAGTCGAAGCAGCAGCCGTTGTTGACGTGCGTGCCGCTGGTCACCATGTACATGCCCTCGGGTGCGGCACCGGTCGGCACGCCGGTGAGGTGACCGTCGCGCCAGTAGCTGTTGCCCGGATTGATGTACAACGAGTACGCCTTGCCGCCGCCGATGCTCAACGACTCGGAGGTGGCGATCGCGGGCCGGCTCTGCGGCGAGCCGGGTACGACGGTGGAGCCCTGGTACCACAGGTCGTTGCCCCGGCCGGACTGGTCGTAGACCACGGTGATCACACACTGTGTGCCGGCGCAGAACGAGTCCTGCGTCGCCGCGTTGGCCGTGCCGCCGGTGGTCAGCAGGCCGATGTCCCGGGTGGTGTTGTCGGACGAGCGCCGCACCTGGTAGAGGTTCCCCCGGTAGGTCGCGTACAGCGCCCGGGTGGTGCTGTGCGCCGCCACGCATGGCGTACCACCGGCCGCGTAGATGTCACACGGCAGGGAGCCGGCTGGTGGCGGGGTAACGGTCGGCGTGGGGGTCGGCGGCGTCGACGGTGAGCTCCACTGCTGGTTGGTGGCGCCGTGGCAGGACCAGAGGATGAGCTTGGTGCCGTTGCCCGTGGCGGCCCCGTTCGCGTCCAGGCAGAGTCCGGACTGGGCGCTGGTGATCGTGCCGTTGCTGTTGACGTTCCACTGCTGGTTGGCGTTGCCGTGGCAGTCCCAGATGATCACCTGGGTGCCGTTGCCGGTGCCGCCACCGCTGGCGTCCAGGCACTTGTTGCCGTACACCGTCAACTGCCGGTTGGAGCTGTAGGTCCAGGTCTGGTTGGTGGCGCCGGTGCAGTCCCACAGCTGTGTCTGGGTGCCGTTGGTGGTGCTGGAGTTCGGCACCTCCATGCACCGGCCGGACGCGACACCGGTGATCGGTGCGCTCTGGCCCGGGACGATGGCCGCGGCCGGGGACGGGCCCGGCGCCGCGACGGCGACGTGTACCTGGGTGGCCAGGACGGAGCCACCGACCATGCTGAGCGCTAACGCGCCGATCGCCGCCAGCCGTCCGCGGCGGAGGTTCAAGACGTTCATGCTGGTTCCTCGGTGTGGTAGGAGCCCGGCGAGCACCGCGCCGAAATCATAGAACAACTTGAACGTAATTGGTATGACGTCTTATCGGAGGCACGCTGAAGCCGTGCCGGCGGCATCTGGGCCGGGAAGAGGGAATCTGCCGCGATCATGGACCCGAAGCGGCCCTTCAGGGTGGTGCCGACCGGCACACCGCGCCGGGCACCGCGCCCGAAACGTCTGATGATCCTGCCCGTCGGGTGGACGGCGAGGTGGACGCCAGCGGCCCGCCTAGCGCCGTCCACCCAGGATCAGGGCAACTCCTCGGGACGGGCCGGACGCACGGCGTCCTGGTAACGCGGGTGGCTCGCGCCGTAGATGGCGTAGTTGAGCCGGGCGTCGGACAGGCTCAGGTCACCGTTGGGGCCGCCCCGGGCGGTGCCGGCATTCTGGTCGGTGGAACCGTCGTCGGTCCAGAAGCAGACTGGGCAGGTGCCCCCGCCGGTCCGGTGCGCGCAGCACGGGCAGGAGGCGACATCGATCGAGTGTTTCCCCACGCGGGTAAGCATTTCACAGCGCCCCGGCACGGGCACAGTAGACGGTTCTGCCATCCTCCGTCGTCCCGCCGGCCTGCGTTGCCGGGCCGCAAGCGTCGGGCCGGGAGCGCAGGGCAGGAGCGTCGGGCCGGGAGCGGTCATTCCAGGCGGAGTACGTCGCCCGGGGTGACGCCGAGCAGGGCGTCCGCCCGGCCGCCGTTGACCGCGACCGCCAGCCGGTCTGCCGAGTCGGCGAACACGACGAGGTCGCCGGGCGGGGCGTCGCCGAAGGTACCGCCCCGGACCGCCCGGCGTTCGCCGATCCGGATCACCGGACCGAGCCGCCGCAGCGCGGACCCGGGGGCGGCGAGCTGCACGTTGCCGAAGTGGTCGACCGTCAGCACCTCGGCCTCCAGCCAGCCGGCACCCGCCACGAAGACCGGCTCGGGAAGGCGCACCAGGGTCGCCGGGTCGAACGCCGGACCGGCCTCGGTCAGCGCGGCGCCGAGCGCGAACCGGGCGGCGGCCGGGGCGAAGACGTCCCGGCCGTGGAAGGTACGGGACGGCTCGGGAAACCACTCCGGACTGGTCAGCTCCACCGCCGCGACGATCCCGCCGAGCACCTCCGCGGCCCGGGGCAGCAGTCCGTTGTCCGGCCCGACGAGCACGCCGCCGGGCGTACCCAGGGCGACGCCCCGGCGCGCGGTACCCACGCCCGGGTCGACCACCGCCACGTGCACGGCCGGCGGCAGGTGTCCGACGGTCTGGGCCAGTACCGTGGCGCCCCGGGCGACGTCTCCGGGCGGGATCAGATGGCTGACGTCGATCACCCGGACGGCGGGGGCGATCCGGGCGACCACCCCGTGGCAGGCGGCCACGAACCCGTCGGAGAGACCGTAGTCGGTGGTCAGGCTGAGCCATGGGTAACCGGGCACAGCCGTAAAGGGTAGCCCGGCGCGGCGCCCGGACCAGCTCAGGCCGGCGCAGACGGTTCGACCGAGCCGGGGAAGTCGGGCTGCGCGGCCGGGAGCGCCCGGGTCAGCGCCCGAGCCGGTCGAGGATCCGCGCCGCGACCTCGCAGGTGTCGCCGTCGGGCTCGGCGGAGTAGCCGCCCAGGGCGTCCCGCCAGGATTCCTCGTGCGCGACGATGCGATCCCGCAGCACGCCGACGTCCGGCTCCCGTCCGGCCCGTGCCGCCTCGGCCAGCCAGCTGCCCCACAACTCCCAGCGGGGCAGGTAGTAATCCCGGACGAGGCCGGACCAGTGGCGTCCGGAATAGTCGTGCAGCCCGCTCGACTGGTGTCCCCAGACCGAGACGAGGCTGCGGGCGTCCCGCTCCATCACGTCCGCCTCGGCCGGGGAGTCACCCCAGGCGCGGGCGGCGGCGATCCACTGCCCGACCCTGGAATCCGCCCGGGTGCCGGCGAGTTCGTCGAGGTCGAGCAGGTCGCTCCGGAGCCGGGCGAGATGCGCCAGGATCGCCGCCGGATCCCGCTCGGCGAAGGCCGCCACGATGCCGCGGATGTGCACCCGGGCGCCCTGGGCCAGCACGTGGCCGACCAGTTCGGCGACGTCGCGTTCCAGCGGATCCCGGACGGTCACCTCGGCCGCCCGCCGCAGCAGCAGCCGCGCGGCCTGGGCGATCCGGGGCAGGGCGCCGAGCACCAGCGGGTCGTTCTCCGCGTCGATGTTCGCCGACGGCCGTACCACCTCCGCGTCGCCGTCCGCCAGCTCCGGTGGTGACTCGGCGTCCTGCGGGACGAATTGTGGCTCGGCGTCCTGCGGGACGAATTGTGGCTCGGCGTCCTGCGGGACGAATTCGCCGGCGAGGCGCTGCGCCGCGAAGGGGGTGCCGACCCCCCAGGGGCGGGCGATGACCGGAGACGGGATGGAACGGGTACGCCCCGGCCCGTAAAGCGTGTCGGCCAGGATCCGCCACGCCCGTACGACGTCGTCGTGCGCGGTCGCGTAGCGCTGCCGGGCGAACGCGTCGAGCCACTCGGAAACCAGCGGTACGCCCCAGGCGAGGTCGGTGGCCAACTCGTAGAAGACGGTGTTGTTCTCGATCGCCTCCGGGGCCAGCCCGATGCCGACCAACCCGGACGGCCGGCGCTGCCGCAGCTCGTCGACGTCCCGGGCCAGCCCATGCAGGTCGCCGAAGAGCGCGAAACGGCCGCCGAAGTTGTGGATCGCGCACCAGATCCAGCGCCGCCCGTACATGCCGTCCCGGCGCCACATCGGGGCGTACTCGCCCCAGAGGTCGAGCAGCAGCAGCCGCTCGGCCGGTATGTCGGAGAGGAACGCGCGTACCCGGTCCGGCGTCCAGAACTCGCGCTGGTAGTGGAACGGCCAGCCGGCCAGTACCCAGACCGCCTCGGGATCGCGTTCCGCCATCGTCCGGTAGACCGCCCGACCCATCGACGCCAGATAGCCGGGCTCGCCACTCGGCGGCACGGACTCGACGAACGGGTCGACGGCGTAGTGGTGGTCGGTGCCGAACAGTTCGCGTTGGATGCCCAGGAACTCGGCGGCGAGCCGCGCGAACCGCGGGCTTTCCGGCCCGAGGATCGGCGTGCGCCAGCCCTGCCATTCGAGTTCACCGGCCGACGGGTCGGCGAGTTCCGGCGGCACGTGCCCGCCGAACGTCGGCAGCACCGGCGTCATGCCCAGCGCCCGCATCCGGGAAAGGATCCGGTGGGCCAACTCGACGTGCCGGCCGATCCAGGTCGCCGGCAGCGGTCCGCCGAACGAGTGGGTGTTGCCCATCCAGGTCCACGGGAAATGTGCCGCGCTTCCGATCCACTCGTCGATCCGGGCCGGGGCGAGCCCGGCCCGCCGGTACAGCTCCGCCAGCACCGCCTCGTGCCCGACCTGCATGAGCGGATAAGTGACGCCGTGCAGCGCCATCCAGTCGATCTCCCGCTCCCAGCGGTCCCAGTCCCAGAACGCCGTCGAATACCCGTAGGTCACGGCGTTGAGGTGGTAGCGGATCGGGAACGGGGTGCCCAGCCGGGTCGGCGGGGCCGCCGGCCAGCAGGCCAGCGGCGGGTCGAGGCGCGGGCTGTCCCAGCTCACCTGGCGGCCGGCGTACGCCTTCAGGTACTGCCCGAAGGCGGCGGCCGCGGCGACCGGGGCCGAGCCGCGCAGGGTGAGTTCGCCGTCCCGGCACTCGTACCCGGCGACCGCGCTGCCGTCGTCGGCGGCCGGGATCCGCTCCACCCGTACCCGGTCGGCGCTGCCGGTGACGCGCACCAGCAGCTCCCGGAGAAGGCCCCGCATCGCTACAGCTCCTCCACCGTGCGGTTGCGCCGCGACCGTTCGGCGGCGAACGCGATGAGGTGGCTCTCCAGGCTCTCCGCCAGCGAACTCGGGGCGTCCCCGAGGTCGTCGCCGTGCAGCCGGTGCCGGACCCGCCGCACGAAGTCGGTCATCAGCCCGGAGTCTCCGCCGCCGTGCCCGGTGAAGGCCTCGGTGACCTCCTCGGTGATCCCGCGGGCGCCGGCGCCGACCTCCAGCGTCGGGTTGGCCCTGCGCCCGTCCACCTGGGGTGGTGTCTCCAGGAACGGCGCGACCTCGATCCGTCCGGAGCGCATGTCGGCGGTGATCTGCCCGTGGCTGCCCATCAGCACCAGGGTGCGGGTGTTCTGGGCGGTGAACGCGGAGACCACCAGCGACGCCGTGACGCCGTTGCCGAACAGCAGCGTCGACGTCTGGTGGTCCACGACGTCGTTGTCCATCCGATAGACGCACCGCCCGTAGTCGGTCGTCCGCAGTGCGTGGCGCCGGCCGGCGACGCTGGTGTCGTTCGTGATGACCGTCACCGGCGGGCCGTTGACGGTGGCGAGCTGGTCGACGTAGAGCCGTTCGGCGTTGTACGGGCAGGTGTCGGCGGCGGCGCAGCCGTCGATGCAGCGTTCCGTCGATCCCTTCGGGGCGTGCTCGGCCCGGAAGTGCCGGCGTTCGCCGAACGACGCGACCGCCACGCACGGCGCGCCGACCAGCCACCGGAGGATGTCGATGTCGTGGCACGCCTTCGCCAGCAGCATGGGGCTCGACAGGTCGGTGCGGTGCCAGTTGCCGCGTACGTAGCTGTGCGCGAAATGCCAGTAGGCGACGTTCTCGATGTGGGAGATGCCCTGTAACTGGCCGATGCGTCCCTCGTCGAGCAGCCTGCGGAGCGTACGGAAGAACGGGGTGTACCGGAGTACGTGGGCGACGGTGACCGTGCCGCTGCTGCGCTGGGCCGCGACGGTTAGCCGTTGCACCTCCTCCTGCGTCGGCGCGATCGGCTTCTCCAGCAGGACGTGCCGTCCCAGCTCAAGGGCGCGGAGCGTGGGTTCCACGTGGTCGCGGTCCGGTGTCGCGACGATGACGCCGTCCCACGGTCCGGGCGCCGCGAGCGCCTGCCGCCAGTCGGTGAACCGTCCCGAGTCCGGGACGGCGTGGGTGTCGCCCAGCCGGTGGCGGCGCTCCGGGTCGGGGTCGGCGACCGCGACGACCTGGGCCTCGTCCGGGTGCTCCAGGCACCACCGCGCGTACGCGTGCGCGCCCCTCCCTCCCGCGCCGAGCACGAGCAGTCGTAACGGACGTGTGCCGGATGGCGCCGGGCCTGTCACGTCGATCATCCTTTCTGGGGTCACCAACATCCTGTCGGGGCTCACCGACGTCCTTTCCGGGCTCACCGGTCCGCTCCCGAGGTCAGGCCGGCGACGATGTAGCGCTGGGCGAGGAAGAAGATGACGATGACCGGCACGGTCACCGCGATGGAGCCGGCCAGGAGCACGGTCACCGGCACCTGGAAGTCGGTGAGCTGGGAGAGGCCGAGCGGCGCGGTCCACAGCGAACGGTCCTGGACGAGGAAGAGCAGCGCGTAGAAGTACTCGTTCCACGCGATCATGAAGACGTAGATGGCGGTTGCGACGACGCCGGGCAGGGCGATCGGCAGCACCACCTTGCGCAGCATCATCGGCAGCGAGCAGCCGTCGAGCAGGGCCGCCTCCTCGACGCTCTCCGGCAGGGCGAGGAAGTAGTTGCGCATCATGTACAGCGCGACCGGGACGGTGGCGGCGACGTAGATGACGAGCAGCCCGACGAGCGACCCGGTCAGCCCCAGCCGGCTCAGGATGACGAACTTCGGTACCGCGAGCACGATGCCCGGAAACAGGTAGACGCCGAGGATGATCGCGCTGGTGACGCGGCGGCCCCGATAGCGGAGCCGGGCGACGGCGTACGCCCCGAAGATGCACGCGACGATCGACACGACGACGGTGGCGAGGGCGACCAGCAGGGAGTTGAGCACGAACCGGCCCAGCCCGAATCCTCCGGCCGACTCGTCCTTCATCGCCGCGACGTAACTGGACAGGTCGATCTCGCCCAGCCCGGGAACGATGTCGAGCGGGTCCAGCAGGGCGGCGGAGTACGGGCGCAGCGACAGCAGTACCCCGTAGAGGACCGGTCCGACGCTGCATGCGAGGGCCACCACGATGAACGTCCACCGCAGGACGGTGGCCGGACGTGACGGCCGCATCGGTGAACTCACCGGTTGCCTCCTCGGTTCGTGGCCGTGCCGCGGGGCCGCGCCGTGCCGCCGGTGTGCACGTCGACTCCGTCGCCGGTGTGCATCTCGACTCCGTCACCGGTGTTCACATCGGCTCCTTGCGCCGGGACAGCAGCAGGTAGCCGGCGAGCAGCACGCTCAGGATCAGCGACATCAGCAGCCCGTACGCCGCGGCGCCGCCGATGTCGGCCCTGGTGACCAACTCCGTGTAGACCTTGATCGCCATGACCTGGGTGCCACCGGCACCCTCGGTCAACAGGTAGACGTCGTTGAAGTTCTGGAACGACCAGATGAAGCGCAGCAGCGCCAGGAGCAGGATGACCCCCCGCAGTTGGGGGAGGACGAGGTGGCGCAGGCTCTGCCCGCCGGAGGCCCCGTCCAGCGCGCCGGCCTCCTCGATCTCGCCCGGCACGCTCTGCAGCCGGGCGGTGATGAACAGGAAGGCGAGCGGGAAGGACTTCCAGATCTCGAAACAGATGACGACGAGCAGCGACACCGGCACCGGTACCCCGGCCAGCTCCGCGGACGTGGTGCTGAGGAAACCGATCGGAGTCTGCCAGCCCAGGTACTCCTGGCCCACCGCGTTGACGATGCCGTACTGCGGGTTGAGCATGGTGCGCCAGATCGTCGCCGCCGCGATGACCGGCAGCACGTACGGCACCAGCAGCAGCGCCCGGACCAGCCCGCGTCCCCGGAACGGGCGCCGTAGCGCGAGGGCGAGGGCCAGGCCGACCCCGATGGATCCGACCGTGGTCAGACCGGCGTAGGCGATCGTGGTCCAGAGCGCGTCCCAGAACGCCTCCGACCGCGCCGCGTCCCTGAAGTTGTCGAGGCTCCACTCGATGGTGGACGGCGACAACCTCGGGATGTCGACCAGCCGGGTGTCCGAGAGGGCGAAGACCACGACCAGGACGAACGGGAGCAGGACGACCAGGGTGACCAGCAGTAGCGACGGCCCGGTGAGGAGTTGGCCGTTGAGGTTCTCCCGCTGGGAGCGGCTCAGCCGCTCCCAACGGGCGAGGGTTCGAGCTGTCGGTGTCTTCACAGCTCGGCTTGAACCTTCTTGACCTCCTCGGCCATCGCCTTGGTCACCTCTGCGGGCGGGGTGCCGCCGTAGAGCCGCTCCAGGAACTGTGCGAGGGTGCCCTGCGTGGTGACCTCACCGGCCAGCGGGGAGTCCTTGGTCCCCATGCCCCACAGCCGGACGGCGTTCATGCCGTCCCGGATCGCGGTGACCATCTCCGGGCCGTACAGCTCGGCCACGGACTTCGTCCGCTGCGGGCCGATGCCGAGCTTGCCCCACGCGTCGAGGTAGGCGTTCGGCTCGGCGGCGGTGCCGTTACGCAGCGGGATCCGCCCCTCGGTCGCCGAGCCGAGCGTGTCGGCGTACCCCTCCTCCAGCACGAACTTGACGTACTGCTGCGCCTCCGAGGTGTGGGCGCCCTCCGGGATGGCGTAGCCGAGCGTCGCACCGTACTGGGCCGGGTGGTTGCGGTCGAGCACCGTGATGAAGCCGGAGTTCTTCGCGAGGAACGCCGGGTCGTCCTTGCACTGCGGGCAGGTCGGCGGGTTCGCCGGGTCGAGGCCGGCCAGCTCGTCGAGGATGTGGGTCGAGAAGAGCAGCATCGAGGCACGCCCGGCGAGGTACGCCGCCCGCGCGCTGGTCACGTCGAAGTCCCCCTGCACGCTGGAGTCCCGCAGCGCCTTGAAGAGTTCGGCCGCCCGGGTGCACTCGGCCGAGTCGATCGTGACCGCGCCGTTGTCGACCAGTTCGCAGCCGGCACTCTGGAACATCGAGTAGATCGCCTCGGTGCCCGAGGCGGTGCCGGTCTGGGTGCCGAGGGCGATGCCGGTCACCCCGGTCGCCTTCATCCTGGTGGCGGCCTGCGCCACCTCCGTCAGGTTGGTGGGGACCTGGACCCCGGCGGCCTGGAGCAGGTCCTTGCGGTAGGCGAGCAGGTGCACCCAGCCGTCGCTCGGCACGGCGCCGACCTCGCCGTCGAGACCGAAGGCGGTCAGGGCGTTCTGGTTGAAGGTGCCGGCACCGAGGTCGTCGACGACCTGCTGCGCGGCCTTGGTGTCCAGCAGCCCCTGCGAGCGCCAGGCGGACGTCGACGTGGCACTGTGCAGGATCACGTCGGGTACGTCGCCGGAGGCGGCGCCGGTCACCAGGGACTGCCGCTGGTCGGCTTCGGCCAGCGGTACGACCTGTACGGCGATGCCGGTCTTCTCGGTGAACCGGGCCGCCACCTGCTGCTGCACCGCGACCCGTTCCGGGGTCGTCTGCGGCGTCCAGACGGTGATCTCGTTGCGGTCGCCCGCATCCGAATCACCGGAGTCGCCGCAGCCGGCGAGCAGTGTGAGCGCGGCCGTGGCGGCGACCGCCGCCACGTACCCGCGCCTGGTCCGCTGGGTCATATGTGTCATCTCCTCGATATGCGTTGGGATCGGAGCTGGGTCGGCGGCAGAGCCCGGCCCGGTCAGGGCCGCTCGATGGCTTGGCGAACGGCCTGCCCCCGGGAGGTCGACGGCGGATGCACACCGAGCAGGGCGCCGATGGTGGCGGCCACGTCGACCAGACCGACGTCGTGCAGCGGGACACCGGCCCGGATCCCGGCGCCGGAGAGCACCAGCGGCACGTACGCCTCGGCCAGGCCGCCGTGCGAGCCGCGCGGCTTGCCGTCGGTGAGCGTGGAGAGGTGGTACGGCTCGATCGGCTCGACGACGAGGTCACCGAGCTTGTCGCTGGCCTTCATCCGGCGCAGGTCCCGCTCGTCGTAGACGGCCGCGATCCCAGGGACGGAACGGATGATCCTGGCGATGTTCCGGGCCTGCGCCGGTGTGTCGGCCCGGCCCCGGAGGGTGATGTCGGCGGTACGCGGCGCCGCCACGATGACGATCTCACTCGCCGGGTCCGGTGCACCACCGGAGGAGGAGATGACCTCGACCGTCAGGCCCGTCCCGGCGAGCCGGTCGACCACCTCGGGCAGCAGCGGGATGGTCCAGTCCCGGGCGCCGTGGTCGGCGGTGACGACGAATGCGGTCTCGTCCAGGATGCCCGCCTCCCGGGCGGCGTCCCGGACCCGCCCGATCTGGGCGTCCACCCGGGCCAGCGCGGCCGGCAGGCCGGCGGCGGAGAACCCGTCGGAGTGCAGCACCGCGTCGACGTCGTCGCAGTAGACGGTGATCAGGTCCGGGATCCGCGCCGGGTCGACCATCGTGCCCCCGGAGTCGACCGGCTCACCGTGCAGCAGCGCGATCGCCTGGTCGGCGCGGGTCTGGCAGTCTCCGCCCGGTTGGGTGTAGAGGGCGGCGGGGTCGCCGAAGGCGGCACCGTAGTTCTGCACGACGTACCACTGGAGGTAGGCGGCGGTGCGGTCCTGCCGCCGCAGCGACTGGGCGATCGTCTCGACACCGGGCTCGAGGTAGCGCTCCTGGGAGACGCCCCGATCGGTGTCCCGGCTGTAGTAGTAGCCGGTGTTCCGGTGGGTGATCGGGTACGTGCCGGTCGCTGTCGTCGCCCTCGACGAGTTCGAGTACGACGAGAAGGAGCCGCGCGCGACGCCGTACGAGCCCTCTTCGATCAGTGCCCGAAGGTTCGGCAGCTCCGCCACGCCGGCGTACCGGCCGGAGACGAACCGTGGGTCGAATCCGTCGAAGTCGAACAAAATTACCCGCTGCGCGGGCCGGGCCAGCGGCGTCGACGAGGGCGGCGGCGGGGTGGCGGGTGCCGGGCCTGGGGGTACCGTAACGGCCGCGAGCAGCGCGATCGTCGCCGCCGCGATTGTCCGGACCACGTGCCGCCGCCTGACCGGAAGCGCCATTCGCTGTCTCCTCACCCCGGAAGAAGGTGAGCGCGAGTCTGCGGACCGGCGAGGTAGAGTGTCAACTTTTCCACGGCGAATGCAAGACTTCAGCATGTCATCGCGCCAAAGTGATGGGTATGGGGCTTTGTTGGACGCACTCGATCGCCGCATCATCGGCGCCCTGCTCGCACATCCGCGGGCCACCCACGCGCAGATCGGCGAGGCGGTCTTCACCTCGGAGGCGACCGTCTCCCGCCGGCTGCCACGACTCATGCGCAGCGGGGCCGTCCGGGTGATCGGGGTGATGGACAGCGAGACGACCCGTCGGGCGCGATCGCTCTTCGTCCGGCTGCGCTGCCGGCCGGGTACCGCCAGCCGGTCGGCGGAGCACCTGGCCCGGTGGTCGGAGAGCGGATCGGTCAAGCTGGTCACCGGCAGCGTCGAGTGCGTGGCCGAGGTCTCCTACACCTCGAACGAGCACCTCTGCCAGCTCATGTTCGAGCAACTGCCCGGCCTGGACGGGATCCTCGCCGTCTGGAGCAACCAGGTGATCCGCAGGTTCTCCACCCCACACGGCTGGAGCCCGAGCCTGCTTCCCCCCGACGTGGTCGACCGGCTGCGCGACCAGCGGATGGACCAGTGGAACGAACAGGTGCCCACCGTCCCGCCACCACGGCTGAGCCCGCTGGACGAGGCGATCGTCACCGGTCTGAGCCGGGATGGCCGTCAGGGCTGGCAGCAGTTGGCCGAGCGGTGCGGCGCGAGTCCGGTCACCGTACGGCGGCGGGCCGAGGCGATGATGACCGCCGGGTTCCTGCGTATGCGGACGCTTGTCGAGCCAGCTGTGGTCGGGCTTCCGGTGAACGCCTTCGTCTCGCTCAACGTGAATCCGACCCAGCTCGGGCAGGCCGGCGAACTCCTCGCCGCCCACCCGGCCGTACTCATGATCGCCGCGACGACCGGAGACCGGAACCTCTGCGGTGAGATCGCGCTGGCCAGCGACAGCGCGCTCTACGACTTCCTCTCCGAGACGGTCGGCCAGCTACCCGGCCTCCAGCACGCCGACGTCGCGGTAGCCCTCCGCTCCGTCAAACGGGCCGGGATGGTGCTACCCGTCTCGGCACCCGAGCCCGCCCACGCCGGCACCTGAGCCCGGCCCGGCCGACCCCTTGCCACGGCCATGCCGGCACCTGCGCCAGGCCGCGCACCAGGTCCGGCCGGGGCGGTGACCGGGGCGGATGCAAGGAGCCGACATTCCGCCGGCCATCTTTGACGGTTTCCTGCGAGATCATCGCCGATTCACCCGGACCACCTTGATCGAAAACTCGGGCCCGTGCCACGCTCACCGGCACTTCAGACGACGTCAGCCGGAAGGACAGGGACCCGATGTCATCGATGCCCGCCCGTGAGCCTGACCCCCTCCGGCTGGACCGCCGCCGGATCCTCCGGTTGAGCGCCGGTACCGCCGCCGCGGTGGCCGCCGGCGCGGCGGTCGGCGGCTCGCCCGCCCTCGGCGCACCGACCGCCGCCAACTGGCCCTGGCCCGGCGGCCCCGCCCGGTCCGGGTTCGCGCTGCTCGGTGACACCCAGATCGACGTGGACATCCCCGAGCGGACCGAGATCGTGAGCTGGGCGTACCAGCACATGGCCGCGGCAGACCCGTCGATCGTCTGCCACGTCGGAGACATCGTCGAGCACGGCTCGGTGGCCGAGTACGACACCTACCTGGGCACCATTCCGGCGGCGTTGCGGCCCCGGATCCGGCACGTTCCCGGCAACCACGACTGGCGGTGGGACAGCACCGCCGGGGCGCGCTACGGCGCGCTGTTCGGGCCGAGCCGGTACTCCTTCGACCACGCCGGCCTGCACTTCGTCGCACTGGACCCCAGCCACCTGCTTCAGGAGCCGGGCGGCTTCGGTGAGTCCGGCATCGCCTGGCTGACCCGGGACCTGAAGCGGGTACCGGCCAGTGTGCCGATCGTGCTGCTCTGCCACTTCCCGTTCGGCGGTGACAACTACTACGTCAACGACCAGGAACGGCTGCTGGGTCTCCTCGACCGCCACAACGTACGGGCCGTGTTCGCCGGGCACGTGCACGCCGAGCAGGTCCAGCGGTTCAACGGGTTGACCCAGTTGGCGGTCGACGACACCCGCGGGACACCGATCTACTACTGGGTGGAGCGCACCTCCGGCCGGGCCGGTTCGGCGCTGCGGATCACGGCCGTGCAGCGGGCCGCCGACGGCAGCGCCGAGACCCGACCGGTGCTGGAGATCCCGCTCGACGGCGCACGGACCGCTTTCGCGCAGCGGCCCCAGGCGCTTTCGCTGACCCCGGCCGGCTCCGCCCTGGCGGTCTCGGTGCGGCTCGCTCCGCGCGCGACGGCGGCCAGCGTGCAGGCCCAGCTCTACCCCCAGCACACGTACGGTCTCAAGGACGCCGGCCAGTGGCGGGACCTCGCCGCCGACCCCTCCGGCCGCCGCTTCGGCACCAACCTGGACATCGCCGCACTGCCGCCCGGCGAGCACCGGATGACCGTACGGGTCACCGACCCCGAGGGCGCCTGGTACGAGCAGACCCGGACGTTCGCCCTCCCCGACCCCCGGCGGCGGCTGCGCTGGCGGGAACAGCTCGGCGCACCGGTGCAGGCCGGCCTTGCCGCTCGGGACGGCCTGCTGGTCGCCACCACCAGCGATGGCGCCGTGCTCGGCGCCCGGCCCACCCGCAAGGGACTGGGGCAGAGCTGGCGGACCCGGATCGGCTCGGTGTACGGCCGGCCGGCGTTCGCACCCGACGGCCGGACCGTCTACGTGCCCTCGGCCGACCACCATCTGCACGCCCTCGACCCGGCGACCGGCCGGCGCAGGTTCGCCTACCGGGCCGGCGCCCCGGTGCTGGGCAGCCCGCTGGTCACCACGGTGGCCGGCCGCACCCTGGTCGTCTTCGCCGCCGGCGAGACCCGGCAGGCGGTCGACGCGCGCACCGGCGTCCGGGTGTGGCGGGTGACCGGGTCGGGCATGTTCGCCGGGCGCGCGGCCAGCGACGGCACCCGGGTCTACGCCGGTGCCGGGGACGGCAACGTCTACGCCCATGACGCCCGGACCGGCGCCGTCCAGTGGTCGTTCTCCACCACCGACCGCACCACCGCGTACAGCCGGCTCATCTACGGCCCGTGGGCGGACAACCTGGAGGTACTCCCGAACGGCCTGGTCCTGGTCTCCACCGTGGCGAAGGCGTCCGCGCTGGATGCCGTCACCGGGCAGGAGCGCTGGTCGGTGCCGGGCTCCTACATCTACGCCCCCAAGCTGCTGCTCGACGACGGCGACGTGCTGATGTGCGACGACGGAGGGCGTACCGCGGCCCGGGTCGACCCGGACACCGGAGTGGCCCGGTGGACGACCGGGCTCGGCGCGCGCCCGGTCAGCACCGGCGCGGCGATCCACCGTTCCGTCGCGTGGATTCCGACCACCACCGGCCTGCTGGTCGCGCTCGACCTGGCCACCGGATCGGTCCGGGCCCGGCTACAGATGACCACCACCGGGTACTGCTACAGCCCGCCGGTCGTCGTCGGTGACCTACTCCTGGTCGGCGACCAGGACGGGCTGCTGCACGGCATCGACGTGCGCTGAGGCGACGTGCGCTGAGGCCCGGCCGGCTGGAGGCGTCCGGCTGGCCGGAGGCGTCCGGATCGGTTCCGCCGGTCCGGACGTCCGGACCGGAAGCCTCACCAGGTGCCGCCCTGCCGCCCTGCCGCCCGGCACCTGGCAAGGTAGCCGCATGCGCTTGGTTATCTTCACCGAACCCCAGCAGGGCGCCAGCTACGCCGACCTGCTCCGGATCGCCCGGCACACCGAGGAGTGCGGGTTCGACGGCTTCTTCCGCTCCGACCACTACCTCACGATGGGCGGCACCGGGCTGCCCGGTCCGACCGACGCCTGGCTCACCCTCGCCGCCCTGGCCGTGCAGACCACCCGGATCCGGCTCGGCACGCTCGTCACCTCGGCGACGTTCCGGCTGCCGGGACCGCTGGCGATCAGCGTCGCGCAGGTGGACGAGATGAGCGGCGGCCGGGTCGAACTCGGCCTCGGCACCGGATGGTTCGAGGAGGAACACCTGGCGTACGGCATCCCGTTCCCGCCGCTCGCCGAGCGGTTCGGCCGGCTCACCGAGCAGTTGCAGGTGGTCACCGGGCTGTGGCGTACCCCGCTCGGCGAGACCTTCGACCACCGGGGCAGTTACTACCAGCTCACCGACTCGCCCGCGCTGCCGAAGCCGGTCCAGACGCCTGGGATACCGGTGATCGTCGGTGGCAAGGGGGTTCGGCGTACCCCGATGCTGGCCGCCCGGTTCGCCGACGAGTTCAACGTGCCGTTCAGCTCGCCCGACGAGGTGGCCCGCAGCTACGCGGCGGTGGCCGAGGCCGCCGAGCGGACCGGTCGGGCGGACTCCGGGCGGGATCCGCTGGTGCTCTCCGCCGCGCTGGCGGTGCTCTGCGGGCGGTCGGACGCCGAGGTGCGCCGCCGGGCCGAGGCGATCGGCCGCGACCCGGTCGAGATGGCCGGCTCGTACGGCGTCGCCGGCACGCCGGACCAGGTCGTCGAACAGATCCAGGCGTACGCCCGGCACGGCGCCAGCCGGATCTTCCTCCAGGTGCTGGACATCGCCGACCTGGACCACCTGGACCTGATCGCCGCCGAGGTGGCACCCCGGCTCTGACGGCGTTACCGGGTTGGTGTCCGACCCGCCCGCCACGATCCCGCGACCGTTCTCGCCAGGGGGACGCCGGCAACCGCGCTCACGGGATCACGCCGACGTGACCCGGCCGGTGCCGCCGTCGACCTCGACGGTCGCACCGTCCGGCAGGGCGGCCATCGCCCCGGGCACCGACAGCACGGCGGGCAGGCCCTGCTCGCGCGCCACGATGGCGGCGTGCGAGAGCACACCTCCGGTCTCGGTGACCACCGCGGCGACCACGCCGAACAGCGGTGTCCAGGCCGGGTCGGTGGTCCGGCACACGAGGACGTCGCCCGCGCGTACCCGGGCGAAGTCGCCGGGCCCGCCGACCACCCGGGCTGGTCCGACTGCGATTCCCGGGCTGCCGGGCGTACCGGTCAGGACGCTGGTTCCCACCGCCGGGGACCGGCCGTGCCGTGGTTGTCCAGGGTGCGCTGCCGGCGCGTCCGGCGGCGGGGCCGTGACGGGGCGTGCTTGCAGGAGCCAGATCCGACCGTCGGCGATCGCCCACTCGATGTCCTGCGGCCCACCCAGCAGGTCCGCCGTGTCGCGGCCGAGTGCCACCAGCCGGCCGAGCTGCTCGTCGGTCAGGCAGAAGCGCTCCTGGTCGGCGAGCGGGACGGCGCGGGCGACGACCCGGCTCCGCACCCGGTCGAGCCGGTTGGCCTTGCCGCCGAGTACCCGGCGGAGCACGGTGTCACCGTGGACCGTCCACGAGTCCGGGGTGACCCGCCCGCCGACCACGCTCTCGCCGAGTCCCCACGAAGCCTCGATCCGGACCTCCGCCCCGGTGAACAGAACTCCCGCGACGTCGGCGTCCACCAGGCGCTGCACCAGCACGGCCATCGTCGGCGACCGGTCCGGCCCGTGCGTGGCCAGCCAGCGCCGGTAACCGACGGCACGCTCGGACCACAGCGAGGCCCAGCACCCGCCCACCGCCCCGGCCACCTGCTCGGGCCCGCTGACGCCCAGGAACGTGTCGTGCTGTCCGGCCGCCGTGCCGTCGGCGGTGTCCTCGCCGCTCGCCGAGGAACGCACCGCGACGGACTCGTGGCGGAGCCGGGCGAGGGCGCGGGAGATCGCCTCTACCAGTGCGGGGGCCAGCGGCAACTCTCCGATCCGCCGCCGCGCGGCGCCGGGCTCGGCGAGGTCGAGGCCGGCGACCGCCGCCTCGTACGCGGCTGTCGGCACCACGAATCCCGGCGGTACCGGCAGTCCCGCCCCGAGGAGCCGGGCGAGGACGGCGGCCTTGCCGCCCGACGTCGAGGGTTCGGCGTCAGCCAGGTCGATGAGCACCAGTTCCCCCTGCCGGACCGGTGACTGACCGGACACAGCCGCAGACTCTACTTCGTCCGCTGCATCCCACCGGTCACCGGCTTTCCCGACGAACCTGTTGGCGTTCCGCCCCGGCGGCGGGGATGCTCGCTGTCATGACGCACGCCTCCACGCCGGAACTGCTTGTCCTGCACACCGTCCGGGTGACCGGACTGGCCGAGGACGCGGCCGTCTCGCGGCGCACCGGTGTCGACCCGGACACGGTTTCGGAACTGCTGAAGGACTACGAGGCGTACGGCTGGGTGACCCACGCCGAGTTCGCCGGTACCGGCGGATGGACGCTCACCGAGCGGGGCCGCGAGGAGGACTCCGGAAGGCTCTCCGAAGAGCTGGACCGGGCCGGCGCCCGGACCGTCGTGCAGCGGGCGCACCAGGAGTTCGAGTCGCTCAACGGGCGCCTGGTGAAGGCGTGCACCGACTGGCAGCTGCGGCCCAGCCAGGGCGACCGGCTGGCCGCCAACGACCACGGCGATCCGGCCTGGGACGCCCGGGTGCTCGACGAACTCGGCACGCTCGCCCGGGAACTGGCCCGGGTCGTCGGCGACCTGTCCGCGGTGCTGGCCCGGTTCGGCGGCTACGACGAGAGGTTCTCGGCAGCCCTGGGCCGGGCCCGTGCGGGACAGCTGGAGTGGGTGGCCGGGGTCGGTGTCGCCTCGTGTCACGCCGTCTGGATGGAACTGCACGAGGACCTGCTCTCGACGCTCGGCATCGCACGCGGCGCGGAACAGGGCACCCGATAGGTTCGTCCGATGGCAACCCGGCACCTCTACCTGGCCCGGCACGGTGCGGCGGACGCGTTCGGGGAGTTGAAGGAGTCCGGACGCCGGCAGGCGGCCCTGTTGGGCGGACGACTCGCCGGGCTGCCGGTCGGCAACATCTGGCACTCGCCGCTGCCACGGGCCGTGGCCAGCGCCCACGAGCTTGCCCGCTACCTGCCCGGTGTGCCGGTAGCCGAGGCCGCCGAACTCGTCGACCACGTGCCGTACGTGCCCGACGAGGCGGAGCTGCCCCGGTCCTGGGCCGGCTTCTTCGACGGCTACGACGAGGCCGAGGCGGCGGCGGGCAGCCGGGTGGCGGCGGCGTTACTGGACCGGTTCGCGCGGGTGCCCGAGCCGGGCTGGCCCGACAGCTACGAGGTACTGGTCACGCACGCGTACCCGATCGCCTGGTTGGTGCGCGACGCCCTGCAGGCGCCGCCGGTCCGATGGCTCAGCCTGGACAGCGCCAACACGGGACTCACGATGATCGAGTACCGCACCGGCCTGGCACCCACCCTGGTGATGTTCAACGACATGAGCCACCTGCCGACCGACCTGCGCTGGACCGGGGTCCGGGCGAACGCACGCCCCTGAGCGCCGCGCTGGTGTGGTCAGGCCGCGTCGTCCGCCTTGCCGAGCCGCCAGTAGCCCATGAAGGCGACCGACTCGCGGTCCAGGCCGCGCTCGGCGACCAGATGCCGGCGCAACGCCCGGATCACGGCGGACTCGCCGGCCAGCCAGGCGTAGTGCCCACCGCCGGAGAGGCCGACCGGTACTTCCCACAACTCGTCGTCCGGGGCGTCCTCCGACCCGTCGTCCTGGGTTGGCCGGTCCGCCGGGAGGAGCCGCTCGGCGGCGGCGCGGACCGCCGGGACCAGCAGGCTGCCGTGCGCCGCAGCCGCCCGGGGCAACCAGGTCACGGTCAGCAGCGGCGGGGCCGACAGAGCGAGCACGTCGGCCGGCTCCGGCACCTCCAGCAGTACCTCGCCCCGGCTGTCGACCGGCAGCCGTTCGACGATCGCGGCGATCGCCGGTACCGCCGTCTCGTCCCCGGCCAGCAGCAGTGTGCGGTCGGCGAGTGCGGGTTGGAACTCCCGGCCGCCGTGGTCGCCGGGGTAGCCGTGGTCCGGTCCCATGATCATCAGGTGGTCGCCGGGTGCGGCGGTCATCGCCCAGCGGGCCGCGGGGCCGTGCGCGCCGTACGGACCGCCGTCGGGGTGCAGCACGATGTCGACGTCGACCTCGCGGATCTCCCGGCGTACCGCCCGGGTGGTGTAGGTGCGGAACGGGTTGCGCAGCTCGGTGGGGAGGGCCCGCCAGCGCGGGTACCAGTCGGGACCGGTCGGCAGGTGCCCGAAGCCGTGCGCCGCAAGCGGGAAGACGAGCTTGATCCGCTGGTCGTAGCCGGGGTCGGCGAAGGTGTCGAAGTCGTCGCCGGTGAAGGTCACCCGCAGGAAGGACGGGCTCAACCGGTGCAGCCGGACGACCTCGGCCGGAAAGAGCCGCCACGGGGCGACGAGCGACGGTGCGGTGGACAGCTCGGTCATCGGCCAACCTCTCGGTACGCGTCGCCGCAGGTACGACGAGTGCGGCGCCTCGTTAGGTTAGCCTAACCTCGCGGTAAAGTCAGCGGGGGATCCGATCTTCGTCCCGCCGACGCCCGGCTCCCGCGGCGGCTCAGCCGCGTAGCCGCAGCCCGCGTGGAGTGGTCCGGAAGCCGGCGGCGGTCAACGCGTCGCGCAGCGGCGAGGCGTGCACCGAGGCGCCGTCGGCGCGTTCCACCGCCAGGGCACCGAGCGCGCCGGAGGCGACCGAGGCGGCCAGCGCCGAGGCGGCCGTGGCCAGCGTCCCGGCGTCGTCGCTGAACGAGAGGAGTGTCCGGCCGCCCCGCTCGACGTAGAGCACCAGTGCGCCGTCGACCAGCACCACCAGGGCACCGGCCTTCCGCCCGGCCCGGTGTCCGGTCGCGTTACCGCCGCCAGCGCCGTGGCCCGCTCTCGCGCCGGTAACGCCGGGGCCTGCCTTTGCGCCGGTAGCGCCGGCCGTGGCCGGGCCGCCTGTCGTGGCCGAACCGCCGGCAGCGGCCGTGCTGCCTGTCGCGGCCGTACCGCCGGTCGCGCCGGTGTCGACTCCGATGGTCCCGTCGCCGGTGTCGACCACCCGGGACGGCCAGGGCAGGGCGGCGCCGTACGGGTTAGCCGGGTCCGTGGCGGCGAGCACCCTGGCACCGCCGCCCCGTCGGCGCAACTCGTCCGGTTCGGCGAGCGCCCGCAGCCGGTCCACCGCACCGGGGACCGCGAACTGCGCCGCGCCCAGCCCCTCGACGAAGTAGCCCCGTCGGGCCGCCCCGCGTTCCTCCAGCGCGGCGAGCACCGGGTAGACCGCGGCGAAACCGCCGGTGACCCCCTCGGCGACGACCGCTCCCCGGGTCACCACCCCGTGCCGTTCCAGCAGTACGTCGGCGAGCGCGGCCGCCCGCCGGGTCGGGTCGGTGTCGCGTACCGGAAGTCGGGACCAGCGCCCGGCGACCGTCGGCGGTCCACCTCGGGCCGGCAGCGCCTGGCGACCCGGGCGCCGGTAGCGGGTCCGGGGCGCTGCGCTCCGCGGCCGGTGCGCACCACCGCCTCCGACCACGGCCCGCAGCGGGGCGAGGGTGTCGTTGCCGACCCAGCCGGCCCAGACCAGGTCCCAGAGGACACCGACAAGCGTCGCGTCCTCGACCGGGCCGCTGGCCGAGCCGCTGATCGACCCGCTGGCCGAACCGACGATCCGCTCGTCGGTGGCGACCCGTTCGGCCAGCGACCGGAAGAACAGCGCCTGTCCGCCGTCCAGGGCCGCCAACACCGCCTCGTGCAGCGGGGTGAGCGCCAGCGCCTCGTCCGGCGGTGGCAGCAGCAGGGCCGCACTGTCGGCGTAGGCCAGGGTGATCCAGCCGTCACCCCGGCCGATCGCACCGGAGCCCGCCCAGACCACCTCGCCGCTGGCGCAGAGCTCGTCGAGGTAGCCGGGGGAGTAGTCGGCGACCCGGGCGGGCAGCACCAGGCTCTCCAGCGCGGACGCCGGCACCGCGACACCCTGCAACTGCTCCACCACGGCGGCCACCGCCTCGACGCCCCGGGCCGCCGCGCCGACCTGCTGCCAGCGGGGCAGGAAGGTGGCCAGCGCCTGGCCCGGTACCGGTTCGATCTCCCGGCGCAGCGCGGCCAGGGAGCGGCGGCGCAGCAGCCGCAGCACCTCCGCGTCGCACCACTCCGGACCGGCACCGGTCGGCGAGAACTCGCCGGAGACCACCCGGCCGGCGGCGCCGAGCCGGCGCAGCGTCTGCTCCACCACGAAGACCCCGAGGCCGAACCGGGCCGCGCAGGTGGTCGCGGCGAAGGGTCCGTGGGTCCGGGCGTACCGGGCGACGAGATCGCCGAGCGGGTCGGCCACCGGTTCGAGGTACGCCTGCGCGACTCCGACCGGCAGGGCCACCCCGAGTGCGTCGCGGTAGCGGCCGGCGTCCTCGACGCCGATCCAGCGCTCCTGCCCGGCGACCCGGATCCGGAGGATCCGTCGGCTCTCCGCCAGCCCGGTCGACCAGTCCGGCCGGACGCCGCGTTCGGCGAGTTCGTCGTCGGTCAGGTCGCCGAGCAGCCGGAGCAGCTCGACGGTGTCCTCGGCGTCCCGGGGCCGGCGCTGCTCGGTCAGCCAGCGCAACTGCCGCTCGGTCTCGGCCACCACCGCCGGGTCGAGCAGCTCCCGCAGGTCGACCCGGCCGAGCAGCTCACCGAGCAGGGCCGAGTCCAGCGCCAGCGCGGCGGCCCGCCGCTCGGCGAGCGGCGCGTCGCCCTCGTAGAGGAACGCGCCGACATAGCCGAAGAGCAGCGAACGGGCGAACGGCGACGGCCGGGGCGTCTCCACCTCGACCAGCCGCACCTTCCGGGCGGCAACCTCCCGCATCAGCGCCACCAGGCCGGGCAGGTCGAAGACGTCCTGGAGGCACTCCCGGGCCGCCTCCAGGGTGACCGGGAAGTCGGCGTACTCCCGGGCGACGTCGAGCAGCTGGGCGGCCCGCTGGCGTTGCTGCCAGAGCGGCTGGCGGCGGCGCGGGTCGCGGCGGGGCAGCAGCAGGGCGCGGGCGGCACACTCCCGGAACCTGGCGGCGAACAGGGCGGAGGTGCCGACCGACTCCTCCACGACGGCGGCGATCTCGTCGGGGTCGAAGACGACCAGCTCTGCGCCGGGCGGATCGTCGGCGGTGTCCGGCAACCGGACCACGATACCGTCGTCGGAGGGGACGACCTGGGCGTCGACGCCGTACCGCTCGGTGAGCCGGCGGGCGACGGCGAGCGCCCACGGGCCGTTGACCCGGGCGCCGAGCACACAGTGCACGGCCAGTCGCCAGTCGCCCAGCTCGTCGCGGAACCGCTCGACAAGCACCGTCCGGTCGTCCGGCACCGAACGGGTGGCGGCCTGCTGCTCGCGCAGGTACGCCACCAGGTTGTCGGCGGCCCAGTCGTCCAGCCCGCCGGAGCGCAGCGCGGCACGGGCCGCCTCGTCGTCGGCCCGGACCAGTCCACGCAGCCGGCTGCCGAGCGCCCGACCCAGCTCCACCGGGCGGCCGAGCTGGTCGCCCTTCCAGAACGGCATCCGGGCCGCCTGGCCCGGCGCGGGGGAGACCAGCACCCGGTCCGGGGTGATGTCCTCGATCCGCCAGGACGACGAGCCGAGCAGGAAGACGTCGCCGACCCGGGACTCGTAGACCATCTCCTCGTCCAGCTCGCCCACCCGGGCGGCCCGCTCGGCTCCGGCCAGGAAGACGCCGAAGAGTCCCCGGTCGGGGATGGTCCCGCCACTTGTCACCGCCAGCCGCTGCGCGCCCGGCCGGCCGGTGAGCAGGTCGGCGGCCCGGTCCCAGACCAGCCGGGGGCGCAGCTCGGCGAAGGCGGTCGACGGATAGCGCCCGGAGAGCATGTCGAGTACGGCGTGCAGGGCCGAGTCGGGCAGCTCGGCGAAGGGGGCGGCGCGGCGGACCAGCGCGGTCAGGTCGGCGACCCGCCACGGGTCGAGGGCGACCATCGCCACGATCTGCTGGGCGAGCACGTCCAGCGGGTTACGCGGATAGTGCAGCTCCTCGATGGCGCCGTCGGTCATCCGCTCCGCCACCACCGCGCAGGAGAGCAGGTCGCCCCGGTGCTTCGGGAAGACCACCCCCCGGGAGACCGCGCCGACCTGGTGCCCGGCCCGGCCGATCCGTTGCAGCCCGGCGGCGACGCTCGGCGGTGCCTCGATCTGCACCACCAGGTCGACGGCGCCCATGTCGATGCCGAGTTCCAGACTCGAGGTGGCGACCACCGCCGGCAGTTGGCCGGACTTCAACGCCTCCTCGATGTGCCGGCGCTCCTCCCGGGACACGCTGCCGTGGTGCGCCCGGGCGATCACCGGTGCCGCCCCGGCCGCCGCCCCGGACTGCGCCATGATCTCGGCCGGCAGCCGGGGCGGCACCGCCGGTGCGCCGCTCCGGCCGGCGCCGGGTGCGCTGGTCGGGTCGGCAGCGGGCGCGCCGCTCCGGCCGGTGCCGGCCGCGGCGCTCGGGTCGGGGGCCAGCTCGGCCTCGTCGGCGGCCAGCTCGTTGAGCCTGGCACAGAGCCGCTCCGCGCCGCGTCGGGAGTTGGTGAAGACGATCGTGGACCGGTGTGACCGGACCAGGTGGTAGACCCGCTCCTCCAACGCCGGCCAGATCGACGCCCGGCGCGGGGTGCCGAACTCGTCGTCCGGCGCCTCCTGCTCGTCCAGCCGGGTCATGTCCTCGACCGGCACCTGCACGCTGACCTCGATGGTCTTCGCGGTCTCCGGTTGCACCACGGTCACCGGCCGGGCGCCGCCGAGGAACCGGGCGGTGGCGTCGATCGGGCGCACCGTGGCGGAGAGCCCGATCCGCTGGGCGGGGGTGGGCAGCAGGGCGTCCAGCCGCTCCAGGGAGAGCGCCAGGTGGGCGCCGCGCTTCGTCCCGGCGACCGCGTGCACCTCGTCCACGATCACCGTCTGCACGCCGCGCAGCGAGTCCCGGGCGGCGGAGGTGAGCAGCAGGAAGAGCGACTCCGGCGTGGTGATCAGGATGTCCGGCGGAGTACGCGCGAACGCCCGCCGCTCGTCGGCCGGGGTGTCACCGGTCCGCATCCCGACGGTGATCTCGGGTGGCGGCAGACCCAGCCGGGCCGCCGCGTGCCGGATGCCGGTGAGCGGAGCGCGTAGGTTGCGTTCGACGTCGACGGCGAGCGCCTTCAGCGGGCTGACGTAGAGCACCCGGCAGCGCCGCCGGGGGTCTGCCCCGGCCGGCTCGCGAGTCAACCGGTCCAGTGACCAGAGGAACGCCGCGAGGGTCTTGCCGGAGCCGGTCGGCGCGACCACCAGGGCGTTGTGGCCGGCGCCGACGGCACGCCACGCCCCGGCCTGGGCCTCGGTGGGTGCGGCGAACGCGGCGCCGAACCACTCCCGGGTCGCCGCGCCGAACGTCGCCAGCACATCGCTCACCGGACTATCGTGCCCGGTCGGTCCGACAGGTTCACCGGACGGTTGTCCGCATGCCCGGTTGATCGTTGTTTTCGGCTGAGATGAGGGCTAAGTCTCACTTAACTGCTTGCGAATGATGTGCAACTTACAGTAACTTCTCGGAAACCCAAGCTCGGCGCCAGAGGGGGTCCGGATGACAGGCGTTCCGCGCGATGCCCCCGCCACCACGGACGTGCTGACCCGTCGGGTCGAGACCTATCTGACCGTGGCGCGGGCCGGCCTGCGCGGCGACGACCTCGAACTCGCCGAACGGCTCGCCGCCTCCCTCCGCCAGTTGGTCGCCGCCACCGCCACGGCAAGCGCGGCGGACCGGGCCCGGGTCCGGGCCGCGGTGCACGCCCTGGTGCTGCGCCGGGCGGCGCGCGGCCGGGTGCTGCCCAAGCGGTCTCTCGGCGCCGCCCAACAAGTGATCAACCAGATCGTCCGGCAACTCGGCCGTCCCGACCTGGTGGTGCCGTCCACACCGGACGCCTCGGACGACAGCGCCGCCGGTGCCCGCCCCGACCGGCGCACGGCCCCGGTCCGCCTCGACGGCAGCCCGACGCCCGCCGTCGACTTCCCGTGCACCGTCGGCTGATCCCGGCCCGGTAGCCCGCCAACCCCGCGAGCCTTCGGCCAGCGTTCGGCCCGGCCAGCGTTCGGCCCGCCGGTTCTCGACCTCCCGGCGGAGTGGCTGGTCGTACGAACAGCGATACCGCCCCGCTCGGGTGGTTTCGCGCCATTTCGGGCGCCGAGCCGGACTTCGCCGTGTGATCTGTCTGAGTCCACGTCCTCGCCGCCGGGCCGTGCCGGCACCTACCTGGAGTACGCATGCTGATGCTGCTGGCGCTGCACCTGGTGGCTGCGGCGCTGGCGCCCGCGTTGGTGCACCGGTGGGGCCGGTTGGCCTTCCTGCCGTTGGCGCTGCCACCGGCCGCCGCGTTCGGCTGGGCACTCGGGCAGACGGGTGTCGTGACGGCCGGCGGGGCGGTCGTCGAGGCGTACCCGTGGGTGCCGGAACTGGGTATCGGGCTGGCCCTGCGGGTCACCACCCTCTCCTGGCTGATGGTGCTGCTGGTCGGCGGGATCGGCGCGCTGGTGCTGGTCTACTGCGTCCGCTACTTCGACGCCGACGAGCCCGGACTCGGCCGGTTCGCCGCCGTCTTCGTCGGCTTCGCCGGCGCCATGCTCGGGGTCGTGGTCGCCGACGACCTGCTGCTGCTCTACGTCTTCTGGGAACTGACGAGCGTCTTCTCCTACCTGCTGATCGCACACCATCCGGAGCAGCAGGCCAGCCGGCGGTCGGCCAACCAGGCACTGCTGGTCACCACCCTCGGCGGGCTGGCCATGCTTGTCGGCTTCGTCATGCTCGGCCAGCATGCCGGCACGTACCGGTGGTCGGAGATCGCGGCCCGGCCGCCGCCGCCCGGCGGGTACCTCGGGACCGCGCTGGTGCTGATCCTGGTCGGCGCGCTGAGCAAGTCGGCGATCTTCCCGACCAGCTTCTGGCTGCCGGCGGCGATGGCCGCACCCACCCCGGTCAGCGCCTACCTGCACGCCGCCGCGATGGTGAAGGCCGGCGTCTACCTGGTCGCCCTGCTCGCCCCCGGCTACGCCCAGGTCGGCCCGTGGCGCCCGATCGTCTACCTGACCGGGATCGTCACCATGCTGGCCGGCGGCTGGGCGGCGATGCGCCAGGTCGACCTGAAACTGCTGCTGGCGTACGGCACGGTCAGCCGGCTCGGGCTGCTTGTCGTACTCTTCGGCGCCGGTACCCCGGACGCCGCGCTCGCCGGCATGGCGCTGCTGCTCGGGCACGCCATGCTCAAGGCGACCCTGTTCCTGGTGGTCGGGGTGATCGACAAGCGGGCCGGTACCCGGGACCTGGCCCTGCTCTCCGGGCTGTGGCGGCGGATGCCGGTGGTCTGCGCGACCGGCCTGCTCGCCACCGCCTCGATGGCCGGGATACCGCCGCTGTTCGGGTTCGTCAGCAAGGAGGCGGTGCTGACCGCGTTCACCGGCGACCCGCTGCTGCTCACCGCGATGGTGCTCGGGTCGACACTGAGTACCGCGTACAGCATCCGGTTCGCCTGGGGGGCGTTCGGGAGCCGGCCGCACGCGGAGCCGACCCCGTCCCGGCCGGTCGAGGCGATCCTGCTCGCCCCGGCTGCCGTGCTCGCCGTCGCGGTCGTGGTGCTCGGCGTACTGGCCGGGACGGTCGGCGAGGCGCTCGCCGGTTATCCGCGGCTCTTCGGGCCGATCCCGCACGAACTCGGGCTGCTGCCCGGATCGGGGCTCACCATCGTGCTGTCCCTGCTGGCGCTCTCCGCCGGTCTGCTGCTCTTCCTGCTGCGGACTCCGGTAGGGGCGGTGCAGGCCCGGGTGCGGGCGCCGTTCGACGGGGACACCGCCTACCAGGTGCTGAGCCGGGGACTCGACCGGTTGGCCGTGGTGGTGACCGGGGCGACCCAGCGCGGTTCGCTGCCGCAGTACCTCGGTGTCATCCTGCTGGTCCTGCTGGTGGTGCTGGGCGGCGCGCTGCTGGGCGGTTCGTGGCCGGATCACGTCCGCGCCTGGGACAACCCGATCCAGGCCGTCGTCGGGGTGGTGCTCGCCGTCGCCGCGGTGCTCGCCGTGAAGGCCCGACGGCGGCTGACCGCGGTGATCCTGACCGGCGTCTCCGGGTACTGCGTCGGTGTCCTGTTCGTGCTCTACGGCGCGCCCGACCTGGCGCTGGCGCAGTTCCTGGCGGAGACCGTCACCATCGTGATCTTCGTCCTGGTGCTGCGCCGGCTGCCGGAACGGTTCTCGGTGCGTCCGCTGCGGCGCAGCCGGTGGTTCCGGGTCGCCCTCGGGGTGGCGGTCGCGACCGTGGTGAGCGCGGCGGCGGTGGTCGCGGCCGGGGCCCGGCGGGCACCGACGGTCGCGACCGAGTTTCCCGGACCGGCGCAGTCCTTCGGGTACGGCCGCAACATCGTGAACGTGACCCTGGTGGACATCCGTGCCTGGGACACCATGGGCGAGATCGCCGTGCTGGTGGTGGCGGCGACCGGGGTGGCCAGCCTGATCTTCCAGCGCAAGCGCGGTCCGGACCGGGTCCGGCCGGAGGAGCTTCCGCCGCCCGGCGCCGAGCGGGTCTGGCTGCGGGCCGGGCCCACGCTGCGGACCCGGAGCCGGTCGATCGTCTTCGAGGTGGTCGTCCGGCTGATCTTCCACACCGTCGTACTCTTCTCGATCTTCCTGCTCTTCTCCGGGCACAACGCCCCCGGTGGCGGCTTCGTCGCGGGTCTGGTGGCCGGACTCGCGCTCGCGGTCCGCTACCTCGCCAGCGGACGGCACGAACTCGACCAGGCGGCCCCGGTCGACGCCGGGATGCTGCTCGGGGTCGGCCTGTTCGTCTCGGTCGGCACCGGGTTGCTGGCCATGACGACCGGCGGGGAGATCCTGCGCAGCTTCCAGCTCAACTGGGAGCTGCCGCTGGTCGGGGAGCTGCACCTGGTCACCTCGGTCTTCTTCGACATCGGTGTCTACCTGATCGTCGTCGGCCTGATGCTGGACATCCTGCGCAGCCTCGGTGCCGAGGTGGACCGGCAGATCGAGGTGGAGGACGAGCCGGGCACCGGGCTGCGCACGGACCGGCCGCCGGGACCGGCGCCGCGGTCGGTGGACGCCGCGGCCGGCCCGGATCCGGCCGGCCACCCCGGACCGGCCGCTGCCCCTGGCCCGATCGGCGGTGCCGACCCGACCGCCGGTCCCGGGCCGGCTGGCACGGAGGGTCGGCGGTGAGACCGAACCTGGTGCTGGCGCTGGTCGTCGGGGTGCTCTTCGGCTGCGGGGTCGTCCTGCTGCTGGAACGCACCCTCAGTCGGGTGCTGATCGGCACCATCCTGCTCACCAACGGCACCAACCTGTTGATCCTGCTCGGCGGCCGGTCCGGCGGGGCACCGATCCTCGGCGTCACGCCGACCGCGGAGATGAGCGATCCGCTGGCCCAGGCGATGGTGCTGACGGCGATCGTGATCACCCTGGGCCTGACCGCGTTCCTGCTGGCGATGGCGTACCGGAGCTGGCAGTTGACCGGCCACGACGAGGTACGCGACGACCCGGAGGACCGCCGCATCGTGCGCCGCGCCGAGCGGCACGAACTCGCCGGCCCGGACGACAACGCCGGGGAGGGGCCGTGGGCGCCGCCCGACGGGGTGCCCGGCGTCGACCCGGAGCAGGTCGACCCGGAACCGCCGCCGCGCCGACTCGACGACGGGCCGGACTGATGAGGTACCTCGTACCGCTGCCGGTGGTGATGCCGCTGTTGGGTGCCGCGCTGACCCTGGTGCTGGCCCGCCGGCCGGTGGCGCAGCGGATGATCAGCGTCGGCGTCCTGACCATCACCCTGGTCGTCGCACTCCTGCTGCTGCTGAACGCGCACTGGCACGCCCCGCTCGTCGTACGCCTCGGTGGCTGGCCGGCCCCGCTCGGCATCGTCCTGGTCGCCGACCAGCTGGCCGCGCTGATGCTGGCGGTCTCGGCGGCGGTGACGCTCTGCGTGCTGCTCTACTCGATCGGCGAGGACCAGGCCGATCCCGGGGTGCACGCCCCGGTGGTCATCTACCACCCCACCTATCTGGTGATGACGGCCGGGGTGACGAACGCCTTCCTCTCCGGTGACCTGTTCACCCTCTTCGTCGGCTTCGAGGTGCTGCTCTCGGCCAGCTACGTACTGCTCACCCTCGGCGGCACCGAGGAGCGCATCCGGGCCGGCACCACGTACGTCGTGGTCAGCCTGCTCTCGTCGCTGATCTTCCTCACCGCGATCGCCCTGGTGTACGCCGCGACCGGCACGCTGAACCTCGCCCAGCTGGTCGGCCGGCTGGACGCCCTGCCCTCGGACCTGCGGCTGGCGCTGCACGGGCTGCTGCTGCTCGCCTTCGCCATCAAGGCGGCGGTCTTCCCGCTGGCGGCCTGGCTCCCGGACAGTTACCCGACCGCTCCGGCGCCGGTCACCGCGGTCTTCGCCGGCCTGCTGACGAAGGTCGGCATCTACGCGATCATCCGGACCGAGACGCTGCTCTTCCCGGACCGCCGCGCCGCCGAGGTGTTGCTGGCCCTGGCCCTGCTGACCATGCTTGTCGGCATCCTGGGCGCGATCGCGCAGTCCGACATCAAGCGGCTGCTGTCCTTCACCCTGGTCAGCCACATCGGCTATCTGCTCTTCGGGGTGGCGCTGGCCTCGGGACCCGGGCTGGCCGCCGCGATCTACTACGTGGTGCACCACATCACCGTGCAGACGGCCCTGTTCCTGGCGGCCGGGCTGGTCGAGCGGCGGGCCGGCAGCACCCACCTGGACCGGATCGGCGGGCTGGCCCGGGTCGCCCCGCTGCTCGGCGTGCTGTTCCTGGTGCCGGCGCTGAGCCTGTCCGGCATCCCGCCGCTGTCCGGCTTCCTCGGCAAGCTGGGGCTGATCCAGGCCGGGGTGTCGGTCGGCGGGGTGATGCCCTGGCTGCTGGTGGGTGGCGGCACGCTGACCAGCCTGCTCACCCTCTACGCGACGACGAAGGTGTGGAGCCTGGCGTTCTGGCGGCAGCCCCGGCTGGCCGATCCCGAGGAGCCGACCCGGCTGCCCCGGTTGATGGTCGGCGCCACCACCCTGCTGGTGCTGATCGGGCTCGGGCTGACCGTGGCGGCCGGGCCGCTCTTCGAGGTCAGCACCGAGGCCGCCGACGACCTACGGCAACGTCTTCCGTACGTGCGAGCGGTGCTACCGGAGGGCAAGCCGTGACCGGCGCCGGGCGGCTGCGCTGGCGGGCGCTGCGGGACCGGCTTCCGGACCGGCGACGCTGGCGGGACCAGCTGATCACGGTCGGCTGGCTGGTCGTGGCCTGGAGCCTGCTCTGGGGCGAGTTCAGCTTCGGCAACCTGGTCAGCGGCGTACTGGTGGCCGCCGTGATCCTGGTTTTCCTGCCGCTGCCCCGGGTGACCTTCGGGGGCCGGCTCCGGCCACTGGCGGTGATCGGCTTCGTCGTACGGTTCGTCGCCGAACTCGTGGCCGCCAGCGTGCACGTCGGCTGGGCCGCCGTACGCCCCGGGCCGGGGCCCCGCAACGCGATCATCGCCGTCCGGCTGCGGGTGCGTACCGACCTCAACCTGGCGCTGACCGCGGAGGTGCTGTCGCTGGTCCCGGGCACGCTGATCGTCGAGGCGGACCGGGACAGCGGCACCCTCTACGTGCACGTGCTGGACGTGCGCGGCGCCGAGGACCTGACCCGGAGCCGGGAGCGCATCCTGGCCGTCGAGGCCCGCATCGTCCGTACCGTCGGATCCGAGGCCGAGCTTCGGTTGCTCAGGGCGACGGTCGAGAACGCCGAACCGGGAGGACCATCGTGATCGTCGCCGTCATCCTCGTCGCCCTCCTGCTCTCGAGCGCGGCGGCACTGGCCCTGTTCCGCGTGGTACGCGGCCCGAACCTGCTGGACCGGGTGGTCGCCGCCGAGGTGCTGATCTCGATCATGATCGGGGCGCTCGGCGCCGAGGCGGCGGTCAACCGGCACGCCACCACACTGCCGATCCTGATCGTGCTCAGCTCGCTGGGCTTCGTCGGCTCGGTGGCCCTGGTGCGCTTCGCCGCCGGGGAGGAGGCGTGAGCTGTACCGTCGCGCTGGACGTGCTGACCGGGATCTTCCTGGTCGCCGGGGGACTGCTGAGCCTGGTCGCCGCGATCGGGCTGGCCCGCTTTCCGGACGTGATCAGCCGGATGCACACCGCGACCAAGCCGCAGGTGCTCGGCGTACTGCTGATCCTGCTGGCGCTGGCGGTGAGCCTGCGCGACGGCGCCGAGCTGGCCACGCTGGTGCTGATCGGCGGGTTGCAGCTCGCCACCGCCCCGCTCGCGGCGCAGATGATCGGCCGGGCCGCCTACCGCACCGGGCGGGTCGACCGGGATTCGCTGGACGCCGACGAGCTGGCCGACCGGGACCGCGCGCCGGGCGCGGTGGAGTGAGCGGCCGGGCCAGACGATGTCCGGTCGGAGTCTTGCGCTAAATAGAAGACTGTAAATAGGATTCGTGGCCCCGGGTGCCGAGCGCCGTCCGTTACGGGCGAAGTCGACCGGCACCTGCCGGCACCGAGGAGAACCATGCGTACCCGTTCGTTGCTCGCCGCCGCCGCGACGGCGGTGACGGCGGCGCTGAGCCTGGCCGCCCCGGCCGGCCCCGCGGCCACCCCGAGCTGTGCCCCCACCGACCCGACCGGTCGGCCCGTCCGGCTCGGCAACGCCGACAACGGCCGGACCCTCTGCCTGCTCCGGCGCCAGCGCCTGCACGTGACACTGACCGTCGACGCCACCAGGTATCCGAACCCGGCCAACTGGTGGAAGCCCATCACGACCTCCGGCACGGCGCTCACCCCGGTACCCCTGCCGGCCCTGCCGCCGCCCGGTGTGACGGCGGCGAGCTTCGTGGTCACCGGTGCCGGGCCGGCCACCGTCACCTCCTACTGGGACATCTGCCCGCAGACCGGACCGCCCTGCGGCGCGCCGGTGCTGCTGTGGCAGGCGACCGTCGAGGTGGCGCACGGCCGGTAGCCGGGGCGTGGCCCGCGTTTCGGCGACGGTGTCCGCAGCGGAACGAGTACCGCGAGTTCGGCGGCGACCGTCAGGGCTCGGCGGGGAAGGCCATCGTGCCGGTCAGCCCGACGGAGCCGGGCAGCCGGGTGTCCTGGCGGAGGAACTGCACCACCACCGGTACCGGCGAGCGGACGACGCAGCCGAACGGCCGGTCCAGCAAGATCGCCTCCGGGTCGACCAGGTCGTTGAGGCGTACGTGCCGGATCCGCCGGGCGCCGACCGTGACCGGGTACGGGCCGACCGGCTCCCGGTCCTGGTAGTAGACGGTGATCTCCAGGTGGGCCGGTTCGTCCCCGGTGTTGAGCACCGACAACTGGTCGAAGCCGGTGAACTCCGGCTCCTCTCCGTGGCTGGGGAACGGGATCCGGCCGCCCGGCACCACCCAGACCCGCCCGCCGAGCCCGGCCATCAGCCGTCCTCCAACAGCTGGGCGAGATCGGGGGTCAGGAACACCCCGTCCGGGTCGAGCCGGCGGCGCAGTTCCCGGAAGCTGTCGAAGCACGGATAGACCCGGCGCAGGTCCGGAGCGGTCAGCGAGTGCTTCTTGCCCCAGTGCGGGCGGCCGTCGTGCTCCCGGAACACCGCCTCGACGTCGGCGAAGTACTCGTGGTGGGGCAGGGAGTTGTTCTGTAGGCAGGCGATCGTCGTGGTGGCCCGGTCGTACGCCGGACTGAGCCAGATGTCGTCCGGGGCGATGGTGCGGACCAGGACCCGCCAGGCCACCCCGGTCCGGTGCCGCTCCAGGACCCGGCGCCGGATCTCGGTGAAGCAGGCGTGGAAGGCCTCCGACGGCACGGCGTACTCGATCTCCTCGAAACGCAGGTCCCGGTGCCGGGGGATGGTCCGGTGGCTCGGGCCGGTCTCCATGGTCCGGGGCTCGCCGGACGGAATCACCTCCGGCTCCTCGCCGGCCCGGTTGAGGGTGCGGATCTGGGTGGTGTCGGTGCGCGGATACCAGTAGAAGTCCATGTTGCGGTTCTGCCGCTGCAACTGGTCCAGGTGATCGAGGGTCCAGGCGATCGACGAGCACCAGTTGCGCCGGCGCAGCTGGTAGGTGGGGGTGAGCCGGAGCGTCAGTTCGGTCACCACGCCGAGCGCGCCGAGGGAGAGCCGCGCCGCCGGCAGCAGTTCGGGGTTGCGCTGCCCGCAGATGTCCAGCGCCTCGCCGGTGCCGGTGACCAGCCGGAGCCCGGCCACCTGGGTGGAGAGGTTGCCGAACCGGAGACCGGTGCCGTGCGTGCCGGTGGCGGTGGCACCTCCGATCGACTGCACGTCGACGTCGCCCAGGTTGTCCATGGCGAGCCCGGCCTCGTAGAGCGACTCGCCCAACTCGCCGAGCGGCATCCCGGCGCAGACCGTGGCCAGGTTCGGGTCGTCGTGCCGGCGCACGCTGCGCGGCAGCCCGCCCAGGCTGACGAGTACGTCGTCCGTGCGGACCAGCGGACTGGACGAGTGGCCGGAGCCGACCGGCCGGAGCTTGGTCGAGGTCTGCCGGGCCCGGTCGACAAGCGCCCGGACGTCTTCCTCGCGTTCCGGCGTGGCGTACTCCCGAGGGGTGAATCGAAGGCTGCCCGACCAGTTGCACCACTCCCGTCCCAACACGAGCCTCCCTTCTCGGCTGCCCGGCCTTGCGTTCTCGGGGTCGGGACAGATCGGGACACGCGTCTCTACCCGGTCGGAGGTCCGGGAAACGGCTGGTCACAGCCCGTGGCGGTTGCCCGGCAGCGGCCGGCGGGGCTCGGTAGGATGGTCTGGTGATCGACTCAACTGTCCAGGAGGGCAGCTGTAGCCAGCCGGGTCGGACCCGGCGCCTCTCGTACCGGCCGCGACAGCGGGGAGCGCTGAGCACCCCGTGCTGATCGCAATCGGTCTTGTCCTGATCATCGTGCTCACCGCGGCGACGGGATACTTCGTCGCCCAGGAATTCGGTTACGTCGCCGCAGACCGCAACAAACTGCGCCAACTCGCCGAGGACGGCGACGTCGCCGCCGAACGCGCCCTGACGGTCACCGGACGGCTCTCCTTCATGCTCTCCGGGGCCCAGCTCGGGATCACCGTCACCGCCCTGCTCGTCGGTTACGTCGCCGAGCCGTACCTCGGCGACGGCCTCGCCGACCTGCTCGGGGTGGCCGGCGTCTCGGCCGCGGTCAGCACGCCGCTCGCGGTCGCGCTGGCCCTGGTGATCGCCACGGTCGTGCAGATGGTCTTCGGCGAACTCGCCCCGAAGAATCTCGCCATCGTCCGGGCCGAGGCACTCGCCCGGGCCCTGTCCCGCTCCACGCTGTTCTACCTCGCCGTCGCCGGGCCGGTGATCCGGCTCTTCGACGCCGCCGCCACCCGGCTGCTGCGCCGGGTCGGCATCGAACCGGTCGAGGAACTGCCCAGCGGCGCGACCCCGGAGGACCTGGAACAGATCATCGCCGAGTCCCGCGAGGAGGGGCACCTGGACGCCGAGATGTCCACCCTGCTCGACCGGGGACTCGACTTCCGGCAACTCACCGCCGCCGAGGCGATGGTGCCCCGGGTCGACGTGCACACCGTACGGCCCGACGAGCCGCTCAGCCGGCTGGTCGAGCTGCTCGACACCGGACACTCGCGCTTCCCCGTCCGCGGTGCCGAGGGGGTGGACGACGTCGTCGGGGTGGTCGGGATCGCCGACGTACTCGGGGTGCCGCCGGCCAAGCGGGCCAGTACCCCGGTCGAGGCGGTCGCCGTACCCCCGTTGCTGGTGCCGGCGACGCTGCCGCTGCCGACGGTGCTGGACCGGCTCCGGGCCGGGCACCGCCAGCTCGCCTGCGTGGTCGACGAGTACGGCGGCTTCGCCGGGGTGATCACCCTGGAGGACATCGCCGAGGAACTGGTCGGGCCGATCCGGGACGAGGACGACCCGCCGGAGCGGGCCCCGGTCCGGCAGGCCGACGGCTCCTGGGTGGTGCCGGCCCGCTGGCGGATCGACGAGGTCGCCGACAGCACCGGGATCACCCTGCCGGAGGCGCCCGAATACGACACCCTCTCCGGGCTGGTGATGCGGGAGCTGGGCCGGATCCCCGAGGTCGGCGACCGGCTGGAGATCAGGCTCTCCGCCGAGGCGGAACCGGACCAGGAGGCGACGCTGCCCCGGGCGCACGTCGAGGTGCTCGCCGTCGACCGGCACGTCGCCGACTCGGTCCGGCTCCGGATCCTGGTGCCGCAGGGCGGGGCGGAGCGGTCCTCGTGAGCGCCACCTGGGCCCTGCTGATCTCGCTGCTGCTGCTCGCCCTGAACGGCTTCTTCGTGGCCGCCGAGTTCGCCCTGCTGGCCTCGAAGCGCTACCGGCTGGAGCAGGCCGCCGCCTCCGGCGGCCGGGCGGCCCGGGCGGCGCTGGACGGGGTACGCGAGCTGACCCTGATGCTGGCCGGCGCGCAGTTCGGCATCACCGTCTGCACCCTGGGGCTGGGCGCGCTGGCCGAGCCGGCGATCGAACACCTGCTCAGCCCGGCGCTGCACGCGGTCGGCCTGCCGAACACGGCGAGCCACATCGTCGCGCTGGTCTTCGCGCTGGGCCTGGTCACGTTCTTGCACCTGGTGGTCGGCGAGATGGCCCCGAAGTCGTGGGCGATCACCGACCCGGAGCGCTCCGCGCTGCTGCTCGCCCTGCCGTTCCGGGCGTTCGCCCGGGTGGCCCGGCCGGTGCTCTCCGCACTGAACGGGCTGGCCAACGTCACACTGCGGCTGGTCCGGGTACGCCCCGAGGAGCAGTTGGCGGTGGCGCACGGGCCGGAGGAGCTGCGGATGCTGATCCAGCAGTCCCGCGAGCACGGCCTGCTCGCCGCCGACCAGCACGAGATGCTGACCAGCATGCTGCAACTCCAGGGCACCACCGTCGAACAGGTGATGGAGCCGGTCGCCACGATCGTCTCGGTACGCCCCGACGACTCCGCGGAGCGGATCGAGGAGGTGTGCCGGTCCAGCGGCCGGTCCCGGCTGGCCGTCTTCGACTCACCGGGCGAGGTGGCCGGGCTGGTGCACGTCCGGGAGGCGGTCCGGGCCACCACCGCCGGCCGGGCGGCGACGGCACGGGAGCTGATGACCGTCCCGTTCACCCTGGAGGCGACCGCGACCGTCACCGAGGCGGTGGCCGCGATGCGGGCCGAACAGGTGCAGTTGGCGCTGGTCAGCAACGGTGCCGGCGCGGGTCGGCCGATCGGCTTCGTGGCCCTGGAGGACCTGCTGGAAGAGGTCATCGGCGAGTTCGACGACGAGACCGACCCGATCCCGCGGGGCCGCCGCCTGCGCTGAGCACCGGAGGTGGTGACGGTGGGTCTCGGGGGACTTCCGCCCGCTGCGGGACTGACCGTGCGGACCACGCTGCCGAATCCGAGTACCCGGCCGGGGTTGTCGCTGCCCGGCCGGGTCACCGTCACCGCCGGCCGGTCGCCGGCAACCGTCGATCGCGTCACCCTCGGCCTGGTCACCCGGGTCGAGCCGGCCGGCGGCGCGGTGGAGTACCAGCCGGTGGAGTTCCACCGGGTGCCGGCCGCCGGTGCGTTCGTGCTGGCCCCCGGCGAGCGCCGGGTCCTCGACTTCGAGCTGCCGGTGCCCTGGGAGACCCCGGTGACGGTGGTCGACGGGCACTGCCTGCTCAACCTGCGGATGGGACTGCGCACCGAGGTCGCGGTCAGCGCGCTGCTCGACCGGGGTGACCTGCGCCCGGTGTACGTGCATCCGCTGCCCGCCCAGGCCGGGGTGCTCGGCGCACTTGCCGAACTCGGCTTCGAGCTGCGGCAGGTCGGGCTGCTCGCCGAGCGGCTGCCCGGGATCGACCAACGGCTGCCGTTCCACCAGAAGATCGCGTACTGGGCGGCGCCGCTGTACGGCGGCCCGTTCAGCGAGCTGGAGGTGTCGTTCTTCACCGACCCGGAGCGGGTGGAGGTGCTCTTCGCGCTGGACCGCCGGGTGGCGCTGGCCGGTGCCGGGCACGTCAGCTTCAGCCGGTTCCGGGCGGCGCACCGGGGCGCGGCCGAACTGGACTGGGTCACGGTGCTGGACAGCTGGCTGCGGTACGCCGTACAGCGGCACGCGGCCACCGCCGCCGGCTACCGGGTGCTCACCGAACGCCGGCCGTCGCCGCCGCCCCGGCCGAGTGACCCCGACAAGTCGCACACCGGCCCGTCCGGCACCAACACCCGGGACAGCGTCCCGCCCGGCGAGGAACCGTCCGGCGCCGCGCCGGCCGCCGGCCACGACCCGGAGCGCGGGCTGCGCCCGATCGGCGGCGGCGAGGGCGGCATCGGCGGCGGTGCGGGCGGGGCCGCCGGCGGCGGTGGCGGCGGCGGCACGTGAGGGCTTCCGGCTCAGCCCGCGCTGGCGGTGGCCAGCTTGAGACCGAAGCCGAGGAAGAGCGCGCCGATCCCGGTGCTCACCCCGGCGGCCAGCCGCCGACGACTGCGGAACTGCGCGGCCAGGTAGGTGCCGGCGAAGATCAGCATGGTCAGGTAGATCACGCTGGTGACCTGGGCGATCGCCCCGAGCAGCAGGAACGACAGCGCCGGGTAGGGATAGGCCGGGTCGACGAACTGGATGAAGAACGAGATGAAGAAGAGGATCGCCTTCGGGTTCAGCAGGCTGATCACCGCCGCCCGCCGGAACGGCCGGTCGGCCGCCGCCGGCCGGGTGTCGACGAGCGGCGCGACCGCCGGGTCGTTCCGGGTACGCCAGCGCCGCCACGCGCCGCGCAGCATCATCAGCCCGACATAGCCCAGGTACGCCGCACCGGCGTACTTGATCACCAGGAAGATCGGCGGGTACGCCTTCAGCAGCGACGCCACCCCGGCGGCGGAGAGGACCATCAGCACGGTGTCGCCGAGAAAGACCCCGGCGGCCGCCCGGTAGCCGGCCCGTACCCCGGTCTTCGCGGCGGTGGTCAGCACGTAGAGCGAGTTCGGTCCGGGCAGCAGGATGATGGCGACCGTGCCCAGCACGTAGGTCCAGATGTCGGTGATCCCCAGCACGCCGGTCATCATTGCCCCGCCGGGACCGCCGCGCGAAGCCTTTCCCGTAGCCTGACCTGTGCTTTCGACCACTCGTCGGCGAGCATCACGTACTGCACGGTGTCCCGCCACGAGCCGTCCGGCCGGATCCGGTGCCGCCGCAGCACCGCCTCCCGGGTGGCGCCGAGCCGCTCGATGGCACGCTGCGAGCGCTCGTTGCGGATGTCGGTGTGCCAGACCACCCGCTCGGCGCCCAGCTCGTCGAAGGCCCGGGTCAGCAGCAGCAGTTTCGCCTCGGTGTTCACCCCGGTACGCCACCAGCGCCGGCCCAGCCAGGTGTGCCCGATCGCGACGCGGCGGTGCTCGGGGTCGATCTCGTAGTAGGAGGTGGTCCCGACCACCTCGCCGGTCGTCGCGTCGAGCTGCACCCACGGCACCCGCTCGCCCCGCCAGTGCGCGTCCAGGGCGGTCCGGACGATCCCGGCCATCCCGGCCGGGTCGGCCGGCTGGGCGACGGACAGGTGCGGCCAGACCTCCGGGTCGCGGCTGGCGGCGTAGAGGGCGTCGACGTGCGACTCGGCCAGCGGGGCGAGCCGGACGTGGATGCCCGCCATCGGCGCCGGGGTGTGCCAGGGGGAGCGTTCCGGGCGCAGGTACGCCGGCAGCGGGGCGGTCACCCCGGCGTCCGGCTCGGGCCGCCCGGCGACGGTACGCAGCGGCAGCACCCCGGCCCAGTGCGGCAGGTCGTAGTCGTCGGGCTCGTCGTGCGCGTTCCCGGTGCGGGTACGCAGCGACACCTCGGACAGCGGCAGCGCGAGTACGGCTGTCTTCGCGAGTTCCCGGCGGCTCGGCGGCCGGCTGTCGGCACTGCGTCCCCGGCCGACCTTCTCGACGAGGGCGGTGAGCACGTGCCGCTTCTCCGCCTCGTCGGTGACCAGGTGGGCGGTGCCGTGCGCGACCAGGGAACGGTAGTTGGCGCTGTGGTGGAAGTGGGACCGTCCGTAGATCAGCCCGTCGAGCTGGGTGACCGCGACGCAGACCGGCAGGCCGCCGTCGCCCCGGGCGGCCAGCAGCGGCCGGCTGCCGGTCGAGCCGTGCAGGTAGAGCGTCTCGCCGACCCGTACGTGCAGGGTGGGCAGGATCCGGGGTTCACCGTCCACGGTGAATCCGAGGTGGCAGTGGTACGCCTCGTCGAGCAGGTCGTGCGCGGCGTCCCGCCGGTAGTTCATCTTCGACCGGTCCCGGCTGGCGACGGTCCGCCGGGTCTGCGGATACGTCCGGGACCCCGCCGGCTGCGGCTGCGGCTGACTCGGCATCTGTGCCGGTGCCAGTGCCTGACCTTGCGTCTGGGGCTGGGGCTGCGTCTGGGGCTGGGGCTGCGTCTGGGGCTGGGGCTGCGTCTGGGGCTGGGGCTGCGTCTGGGGCTGGGGCTGCGTCTGGGGCTGGGGCTGCGTCTGGGGCTGGGGCTGCGTCTGGGGCTGGGGCTGCGTCTGGGGCTGGGGCTGCGTCTGGGGCTGGGGCTGCGTCTGGGGCTGGGGCTGCTCGGCCATTGTGCGTCCGCTCTTTGTTCTAGTACAATCTGACAACTGTGACAGCACATTATCAGATCGCCGGGGCGACGGCGGCCGAGATTTCGGCCAGCGTGGAGGCGGGAGTCCGCACCGGAGAGCTGCCGGCCGGTGCCGGGCTGCCCGCCGTCCGGGCGCTCGCCCAGCGGCTCGGAGTCAGCCCGGGAACGGTCGCCAAGGCGTACCAGGGGCTTCGTCAGCGTGGCGTGGTGGAGACCGCCGGTCGCAACGGCACCCGGATCCGCCCGACGCCACCTGTCACCGGCCGGCGGGCCGCGCTGCGACTGCCCGCGCCGCCCGGCGCGCTCGACCTCTCGGTCGGCGAGCCCGACCCGGCGCTGCTGCCGCCGATCGGCCCACACCTGGCCGCGCTGGCCGAGACCGCGGGTGCCCCGGTCAACTACCGGGACGGCGGCCTGCTCCCCGAACTCGTCGAGGCGGCCCGGGAGCGGCTGGCCGCCGACGGGGTGCCGGTCGAGGCGGTGACGGTGACCGGCGGCGCGTCGGACGCCATCGAGCTGCTGCTGCTGGGCAACCTGAGCCCCGGCGACGCGGTCGCGATCGAGGACCCGGGCTGGGCCAACACCATCGACCTGGTGGCCACCCTCGGGCTGCGGGCGGTGCCGATGCCTGTCGACGACGCCGGTCCCACCCCGGCCGGGCTGCGCGCCGCACTTGCCGCCGGAGCCCGGGCCGTGCTGGTGACCAGCCGGGCACAGAACCCGACCGGGGCGGTGGTCACCGCGGCGCGGGCGGCGGCGCTGCGGACGGAACTCGCCGGCCACCCGGACGTACTCCTCGTCGAGGACGACCACGCCGCCGAGCTGTCCGTCGAGCCGCTGCACACCCTGGCCGGCGCCACCGGAAGCTGGGCCTTCGTCCGGTCGGCCAGCAAGCCGTACGGGCCGGACCTGCGGCTGGCCGTGCTGGCCGGCGACGAGGTGACAGTGGCCCGGGTGGCGGGGCGGCTGCGGGTCTGCTCCGGCTGGGTCTCCACGCTGCTGCAACGGCTCACCCTCGCGCTGTGGCGGGACCCGGCGGTCGCCGAACGGATCGCGCTGGCCCGGCGGAGTTACGCCGGGCGGGTGACCGCGCTGCGTGCCGCGCTCGCCGAGCGGGGACTGACCGGGCACGGGCGTACCGGGATCAACGTCTGGTTGCCGGTCTCCGACGAGACTCGGGCGGTCGCGGTGCTGCGCGACGCCGGCTACGTGGTGGCGCCCGGCTCGCTGTTCCGGCTGGCCAGCGCCCCGGGAATCCGGATCACGGTGAGCCCGCTCGCCGAGCCGGACATCACCCCCCTGGCCGACGCCATAACCCAAGCCACCACCCCCACCACCACCCCCACCCCACTGAGCGCCTGACCCACCCCGGTCGGTCAAGATTCTTGTTGATCCGTGGTCAGCAGCTCGCCACGGATCAACAAGAATCTTGCCGGCCCGCCACGCCGGGCGGGCTCGGTGCGTGAGGCCGGGGTGGCGGGTAGAACATGCGCTATGGCTGAGACGGAGACCGCTCCCGGAGCGCAGGAGTTCATCCCACCCGACGCCGGCAGCCTGGCCGAGCTGCGCGACGCGGCCGGCGGCTGCCGGGGCTGCGAGCTGCACCGGGACGCCACCCAGACGGTCTTCGGCCGGGGCGACGAGCACGCCCGGGTGGTCTTCGTCGGCGAGCAGCCCGGCGACGTGGAGGACCAGAAGGGACTGCCGTTCGTCGGGCCGGCCGGGCACCTGCTGCGGCGGGCCGTCGACGAGGCGGGCATCGACCCCGCCCAGCTCTACATCACCAACGCGGTCAAGCACTTCAGGTTCGAGATGCGCGGCAAGCGCCGGCTGCACAAGACACCGGACCGGGTGCACATCGTCGCCTGCCGGCCCTGGCTGGTCGCCGAGTTCGCCCGGCTGCACCCCGAGGTCGTGGTGGTGCTCGGCGCGACGGCTGCCAAGGCGCTGCTCGGCCCGTCGTTCCGGGTCACCCAGTCCCGTGGCGTGATCCTGCCCTGGCCCGAGTCCGCGCAGCGGCCACAGGACTTCGCGAAGGTGCCGGTCGGGCCGACCGGACAACAGGAGTCGGTCGCGCCGACCCGGCTGGTCGCCACCATCCACCCGTCCGCGGTGCTTCGGGCCGACGACCGGGACGCCGCGTACGCCGGTCTGGTCGCCGACCTGTTGGTGGTGGCCGGCGCCCTCGGCTGAGCCGGAGGACGGCGGGTTGGGCCCCGTGCGTCGCCGGGGCAGACTGACCGGCATGGAACAGCACCTCTACGAGCCCGTGCACGAGGAGTTCCGCGAGCTGTGCCGGGCGTTCCTGGCCCGCGAGGCGGTGCCGCACCACGACCGGTGGGAGTCCGCCGGCATCGTGGACCGCGAGGTGTGGCGCCGGGCCGGTGCCGCCGGGCTGCTCGGGACGGACATCCCCGAGGAGTACGGCGGCGGCGGCCAGCGCGACTTCCGGTTCAACGCCGTACTCGTCGAGGAGATCGTGGCCAGTGGCTGCTCGGGGCTCGGATTCGGGCTGCACAACGACGTGGTGGCGCCGTACCTGAGCGAGTTGGCCACCGAGGCGCAGCGGGCGCGCTGGCTGCCCGGCTTCTGCGCGGGCGACATCGTCACCGCGATCGCGATGAGCGAGCCCGGCGCCGGCTCCGACCTGGCCGGGATCCGCACCACCGCGACCCGGGACGGCGACGACTACGTCCTGGACGGCCAGAAGACCTTCATCACCAACGGCGAGCTGGCCGACCTCGTCGTGGTGGTGGCGAAGACCGCGCCGGAGCGGGGCGCGCACGGGGTGAGCCTGCTGGTGGTCGAGCGCGGCACGCCCGGGTTCACCCGGGGCCGCCGGCTGGCCAAGGTCGGCCTGAGGGCCAACGACACGGCCGAACTCTTCTTCGACGGGTGCCGGGTGCCGGCGGCCAACCTGCTAGGCGTGCAGAACAGGGGCTTCTACCACCTGATGGCGAACCTGCCCCGGGAACGGCTCGGCATCGCGGTCGCGGCGGTCGCCGCCGCCGAGCGGCTGCTCGCGGTCACCCTGGAACACGCCCGGTCCAGGGAGGCGTTCGGGCAGCCGATCGGGGCGTTCCAGCACAACAGGTTCCTCCTCGCCGAGCTGGCCACCGAGGTCACCGTCGCCCGGACGTTCCTGAACCACTGTGTCGCCGAGCACAATGCCGGCCGGCTGACCGCCGTGGACGCGGCGAAGGTGAAGTGGTGGACCACCGAGTTGCAGAACCGGGTCGCCGACCGCTGCGTGCAACTGCACGGCGGCTACGGCTACATGCTGGAGTACCCGGTCGCCCGGGCCTGGCTGGACGGGCGGGTGCAGACCATCTACGGCGGTACGACCGAGATCATGAAGGAGATCATCGGCCGCGATCTGGGCCTGTGACGGCGGCCGGGCGGGTTGCGCCCTCGGCGAATCGGGGTTGAAGAGTTCCCGGCGGGCGTGCTTCGATCCGCGGGTAAGGATGGCCCCGCCCACCGCTCCTTGCCGCGGCTGACGGGTGCCGCCCGGCGCCTGGCGGTGGCGGGTCCGGACGGGGGACGGGAGCGGCCTGCATGGCGACGGAACTGCGCACCGGAGTCGACGCCCGACCCGTCGGGGCGGCACCCCTCGACGTACGCCGGGTCCAGCGGCGCACCCTGCTGCTGCTCTGCCTCACCCAGGTAATCGGCGGCACCGGGATGACCATCGGGATGACCGTCGGCGTGCTGCTCGGTGCCCGACTCGGCGGCACCGCGGTCTCCGGCCTGGTGCAGAGCGCCTCGGTGGTCGGCGGCGCGCTGCTCGCCCTGCCGGTGAGCCGGATCATGCGTACCGGCGGGCGGCGCTCGGGGCTGGCGGTCGCGTACCTGGCCGGTGCGCTGGGCGGGGTCCTGATCGTCGTCGCGGCGATGCTGGAGTGGGTGCCGCTGCTCTTCGTCGGCGCGGTGTTCTTCGGCGGCGGGACGACCGCCGGGCTCCAGGCCCGGTACGCCGCCGTCGACCTGGCCGAGCCGACCCGCCGGGGGCGGCACCTGTCGATCGCCGTCTGGGCCACCACCATCGGCGCGGTCACCGCCCCGAACCTCGCCGCGCCGGCCGACCGGGCGCTGGCCTGGACCGGGGTACCCGTGCTGGCCGGCCCGTTCGTCTTCAGCGTGCTCGCCTTCGTGCTGGCTGCCGGCGTACTCCTGGTGTTCCTCCGGCCCGACCCGCTGCTGACCGCGCGCCGGCTCGCGGCGGCCGGTGCCAACGGCGCCGCGGCGACCGGCACCCCCGTCGACGGTGCCGGGACCACCGCCACCGCTGCCGACGGCGTTCCCGGCGGCGGCGTTCCCAGCAGTGGCGCGCCCGGCGGCGGCGTTCCCGGCAGCGGGGTTTCCGGCGCCGGTGCTCCGGGCAGTGGCGCGCCCGCCAGCGGTGCGCCGGGCAAGGGGGCGCGGGCCGGGCGGGACGAGGGGCTGCGCGGCGCGCTGCGGGTGGTCCGGGACCTGCCGGCCGCCCGGCTCGGCATCTCCGCCGTCGCGATGGGGCACCTGGTGATGGTCGGGGTGATGGTGATGACCCCGGTACGCCTCGGCGAGTGGCACTCCGACGCCCACCTGCTCCGGGTGGTCGGCTTGGTCCTCAGCCTGCACATCGCCGGGATGTTCGCGCTCGCCCCGGTGGTCGGCTGGCTCACCGACCGGGTCGGCCGGCGGGCGGTGATCCTCGGCGGGCTCGGCCTGCTCCTGGTCGCCTGCGCGGTCGCCGGGACGGCCGGGCACGACACGGTCCGGATCTCGATCGGGCTCACCCTGCTCGGGCTGGGCTGGTCCGGGACCATGGTGGCCGGCTCGACCCTGCTGTCGGAGTCGGTGCCGGTCGAGGTGCGTCCGTCGGTGCAGGGGCTCTCCGACCTGACGATGGGGCTGGCCGGAGCGCTCGCCGGGGCGCTGAGCGGGTTTGTCATCCAGGTGGCCGGCTATCCCGTGCTCAACCTGCTGGCGGCGGTCGCCGTGGTGCCGCTGCTGGCGCTAGCGTTGCGGACGGCGCTGCCACGGGTACGCGCCGACGGGTGAGGCGACCGGGCCGGCGGGTCCGGGGTGGAGGGGGAGTTTCCGGTGCGGCTGACAGACTTCTGGGCGCGGCTGGAGCAGGCGTTCGGTCCGGCGTACGCCGGCAGTATCGCCGCCGACCAGGTGTTGCCGCAGTTGGGTGGCCGGACCGTCCGGGAGGCGCTGGAGGCCGGCGAGGAGACCGTGGTGGTGTGGCGGGCGGTCTGCGCGGCGTACCCCGACCGGGTGCCGGCTCGGCTACGCTGACCCGTCGATCGACGTACGTCTCCACGTGATCGCTTGGGCACTTACGGTAGTTTGGCGTGTCGTGTGTCGAGTCGTACACCTGTTCGGCTATTGTCCACAGCGGGGTGCCCGTCCACAGGTCGCGGCCAGCCGGCTGTTTTCTGTCGGACCGAGCGCCTAGCGTGTGCGCGTGACGAAAAGCTCAGCGAAGCAGCCGGCGAAGGCAGGGGTGGCAACCATGGCGGCAGGGCCTGACCGGGAGAAGGCACTCGACCTTGCTCTCGCTCAGATCGACAAGCAGTTCGGCAAGGGCTCGGTGATGCGGCTGGGGGAGCGGCCGGTCATCCAGACCGCCGTGATCCCGACCAGCTCCATCGCGCTCGACGTGGCGCTCGGCGTGGGCGGCCTGCCGCGCGGCCGGGTCGTCGAGATCTACGGCCCGGAGAGCAGCGGTAAGACCACCGTCGCGCTGCACGCGGTGGCCAACGCGCAGAAGGCCGGCGGGATCGCCGCGTTCATCGACGCCGAGCACGCCCTCGACCCGGAGTACGCGAAGGCGCTGGGCGTCGACACCGACGCGATGCTCGTCTCCCAGCCCGACACCGGTGAGCAGGCGCTGGAGATCGCCGACATGCTGATCCGGTCCGGCGCGCTGGACATCATCGTGATCGACTCGGTCGCCGCGCTTGTGCCGCGCGCCGAGATCGAGGGTGAGATGGGCGACAGCCACGTCGGCCTCCAGGCCCGGCTGATGAGCCAGGCGCTGCGGAAGATCACCGGCGTGCTCAGCCACACCGGCACCACCGCGATCTTCATCAACCAGCTCCGGGAAAAGATCGGGGTCATGTTCGGTTGTGGATCATGGGATACGAAGGTGACCCTGGCCGACGGATCTCAGGAGCTTCTCGGCAGGATCGTCACGGAGAAGATGGACGTCGAGGTGCTCTCCTACGACGGAGAGCTGGGTTGCCTCAGGCCGCGTCGGGTCGTCAACTGGTTCAACAACGGTAAGACCGAGGAGTTCCTGCGGTTCAAGGTCGATCGGGCCGGTGGTGGCTCGGGACATGGTCGGGCAACCATGTCGATGACCCGGAACCATCTCATCATGACCCCCGGTGGTTGGCGCGAGGCCGGCGAGCTTACGGTCGGCGACCGGGTGATGCTCGCCCAGCCGCACCTGCTCGGCCCCTCGCAGTGGCAGATCGTGCTCGGCTCGCTGATGGGAGACGGCAATCTCTCGCCTGCCGCCCGGCCAGACAGTGAGAGCGGAAGGTTCCGGATGGGGCACGGCGCCAAGCAGGCCACCTACCTGGACTGGAAGGTCTCGCTGCTGGCCAACGTCCCGCACTGTCGCACCTCCAACGCCAAGGGTGCCGTCTTCGCCGACTTCACACCGCTCGCCGAGCTGGGTGAGTTGCGTCAGGCGGTCTACCTGGGCGATGGCAAGAAGCACCTGAGCTGGGATTACCTCAAGGGGCTCACTCCGCTGGCTCTCGCCGTGTGGTACATGGACGACGGGACTTTCACCCTGCGCTCGAAGGGGCTCCAGGAACGAACCAGGGGCGGCAGCGGTCGCGTCGAGATCTGTGTCGAGGCGATGAGCGAGGGAAGTCGGCAACGTCTGTTGGAATACCTACGCGACGGTTGGCGCCTCGACGTCAAACTGGACCGCCGAGGTAAGCGCCAGGTCAACACTTTGTTGTTCACCACCGCAGCATCGGAGAAGTTCCAGGAGCTCGTGGCGCCCTACATCCCCGAATGCATGGAATACAAGCTCCTGCCGAAGTTCCGTAGGCAGTGTGCCGTGGTGCCGGAGTTCATGGAGCCGGTCATGCATCCGCTTCCCGCACGGATTCTCGACATCGAGGTGCGGCGCGACTACAAGACGATGGACCGGTTCGACATCGAGATCGAGGGCTCGCACAATTACCTCGCGGACGGCATCCTGGTACACAACAGCCCGGAGACCACCACCGGTGGGCGAGCGCTGAAGTTCTACGCCTCGGTCCGGCTCGACGTGCGACGCATCGAGAGCCTCAAGGACGGCACCGACGTGGTCGGCAACCGGACCAGGGTCAAGGTGGTCAAGAACAAGGTCGCGGCCCCCTTCAAGCAGGCCGAGTTCGACATCATGTACGGCAAGGGCATCTCCCGGGAGGGCTCGCTGATCGACGTCGGCGTCGAGCAGTCGATCATCCGCAAGTCCGGTGCCTGGTACACCTACGACGGCGACCAGCTCGGCCAGGGCAAGGAGAAGGCCCGCGAGTTCCTCCGGGAGAACCCGGACGTGGCCGCCGAGATCGAGAAGAAGATCCTGGAGAAGCTCGGCGTCGGGGTGGCCTCCGGCGCGGACGCGGCCGGCGGGCCGGAGCTGCCGCCGGTGGACTTCTGACCGTCGACTGACTCCACATCGACGTGGCAGGACGACGTGGTGCCCGTACGGGCCGGGGGTGGGATGCCGCCCCGTCGGCCCGTACGGGCGGTAGTGGCAGTGGCCGCTCGCGCCGAGGCAGGGCCGGTGACCCGGCGGCGGCTTCCGGCCAGGGGGCCGGCGCGGGCCGGTGGCCCGGGAGGGGCGGCGGGCCCGGCGAAGCACCCGGGTCCGGTGACGGGGCGGACGAGGCGCCGGCGCCGAAGCCGCGTGACGAGGCGGAGGCGGCCCGGGAGATCTGCCTGCGCCAGCTCGCCGTACGTCCGCGTACCCGAGCCGAGCTGGCCACCGCAATGGCCCGGCGGGGCATCTCGACGGAGGTGGCCGCCGAGGTCCTCGACCGCTACGACGAGGTCGGCATCATCGACGACGCCGCCTTCGCCCGGGCCTGGGTGAGCAGCCGTCACCAGGGTCGGGGGCTGGCCCGCCGGGCGCTCGCCAACGAGTTGCGCCAGCGGGGTGTGGATGCCGAGATCGCCACCGAGGCGCTCGGCGAGCTGGACGAGTCGACCGAGGCGCAGACCGCCCGGCAACTCGTCGACCGGAAACTGCGTACCGTTACCGGCTCGCCGGAGGCGGTCTTCCGGCGGCTGGTCGGGATGCTGGCCCGGAAGGGCTACCCGCCCGGGGTGGCGATCCGGGCGGTGAAGGACGCGCTTGCCGAGCGGGACGCCGAGGCGGCCGAGTTCGCCGACCAGATCGACGCGGACGCGCTGGCCGAATCCGGTGCGGAACCCGATCGGGACGCGATCTAGGGACCTCTCGTGTTGCTGAAGGCATGCCTCAACGGCGGGGTACGCCGTGCCGAGCACCCCGCCGTGCCGATCAGTCCCGCCGAGCTGGCCGCCGACGCGGCCCGGTGCCGTCTCGTCGGTGCCGGCGCGGTGCACGTCCACCCTCGGGACCGGGACGGGCGGGAGTCGCTGGCCGGTGCCGACGTCGCGGCCGCGGTCGGCGCGATCCGTCGAGCCTGCCCCGGCCTGCCGGTCGGGGTCAGCACCGGCGCCTGGATCGAGCCGGATCCGGCGGCCCGGGTGGCGGCGGTGCGCGGCTGGACCGTGCTGCCGGACTTCGCCTCGGTGAACGCGCACGAGCCGGGTGCCGAGCTGGTGGCCGCCGCCCTGCACGAGCGGGGCGTCGGGGTCGAGGCGGGCGTCTGGACGGTCGAGGCCGCGGCGAATCACCGGCGGTGGCGGGTGCCCTGCCTGCGGGTCCTGGTCGAGTGCATGCGCCCGGAGCCGGCCGACGCGCTGGCCGACGCCGTCGCGATCCTCGGCACACTTCCCGACGACGCCCCACCGGTGTTGCTGCACGGCGAGGGCCCGGCGACCTGGGCGGTACTGGCCGACGCGGTCCGGCGCGGGCTCGCCACCCGGATCGGACTGGAGGACATCCGTACCCTCCCGGACGGCTCACCCGCACCCGGCAACGCGGAGCTGGTCGCGGCGGCGGTGGCGCTGGGCGCCGGTTGACCGCGCAGCGGCACGGCCGAACGTCGGGCCTCGGGACAACCGAAAGTTGAGCGGCGCCGGCCCCGACGGTGGAGTCGGATTTCGGACTCGCCCCCTTATGCCCGCCCTGCTAACAGCTAGTGGTGAGCGTGCCGTCGCCCTCCGTCAGGCAGGGGGCTGGATCATGAGTTTCTTGACCGAATGCCCCATCGCGACCTAGCCTCGCCTTAGACGAGTTTTCCCGACCATTGCAGGCTAAGCGCACAACATAGATCGCGTAACAGTACGGCATCACTTCAGGCCGGGTTCACCGGCCAGATATTTCGGTCACCGAACGGGCCGGTCCGGTGACCGCAGCACCAGCAGCACCCGGTCGTCGGCGGTGTCCCCGGGGGCACTGCCCGGTGGCCGTACCCTCGGCCAGCCGCCTCGGTCGGGCGTCGTGACAGCCGTAGGGCACGTCTCACCCATGGACGTGACCTCCGGCGCGGACGGCACAGGGGAGGCGGCCATGACCGAGCGGGCCAAGATCGGTAGCGGATGCAGGCACGCCGGAGTGCCGGCATGAGCGAGCAGCGCGAGCGAATCGGCCTGTTCAGTGCGGATGTGCCTCATGGCGGCACGCAGCGCAGCGGAGTGCCGGCATGAGCGAGCAGCGCGAGCGAATCGGCCAGTTCAGTGCGGATGTGCCTCATGGCGGCACGCAGCGCAGCGGAGTGCCGGCATGAGCGCCCTCGAATGGGCGCTGCTGGCCGCCATCGTCGGGCTGGCCGCGCTGGTGGTCGTCGCGATCAGTCTGGGTGCCCGTGCGCTGCGCCGGATCGGAACCGTGACCGCCGCGCCGGCAGCCGACGACCCGGCCTTCGTCGCCGAGAAGGACCGGCAGGAGCAGTCGCTTGCGGCGCTGCGTACCGCAGCCGACGAGGCGTCGTCGAGCGTCGACACGGCCAAGTCCGCCGCGGCTGCCGCCCGAGCCGACGCCGCCGCGGCGAAGGCCGAGGCGAGCGCCGCCCGGGCCGAGGCACAGCGGGTACTCGACGCCGCCCGGGCCGAGGCCGACACCGTGCTGGACCGGGCGCACCGGCAGGCCGAGGCGGATGCCGAGCAGGTACGCGCGGCGGCCCGGCGCAGCGGCGAGCGGGAGATCTCGCTGCTCGCCTCCACCACCAGGGAACAGGCGGCCGAGGTGGAGCGGCGGGCACAGCGGATGGACGAGCGGGAGCGGCTGCACACCGAGGAGGTGGAGCGGCTCGCCGAGCGGGAGCGCGGGCTGACCGCGATGGCCGCCGAACTGGCCGCCCGCAAGGCGGCACTGGTCGCCCGGGAGAAGGCGCTGGCCGAGGCGGAGGAGCAGCGCAGGCGGGAGCTGGAGCGGATCGCCGGGCTGACCGCCGAGTCCGCCCGGGTCGAGCTGGTGGAGGCGATCGAGGGCCAGGCGAAGCGGGAGGCGGCGATCCTGGTCCGGGACATCGAGTCCGACGCCCGGAACACCGCCGAACAGCGGGCCCGGCACATCGTGGTGGACGCCATCCAGCGGGTGGCCAGCGAGCAGACTGCCGAGAGCGTGGTAAGCGTGCTGCACCTGCCCGGCGACGAGATGAAGGGCCGGATCATCGGCCGCGAGGGGCGCAACATCCGGGCCTTCGAGTCGGTCACCGGGGTCAACCTGATCATCGACGACACCCCCGAGGCGGTGCTGCTCTCCTGCTTCGACCCGGTACGCCGGGAGATCGGCCGGCTGACCCTGGAGAAGCTGGTCCTCGACGGCCGGATCCACCCGCACCGGATCGAGGAGGTCTTCGAGACCGCCCGGCACGAGGTGGAGCGGCTCTGCCAGCGGGCCGCCGAGGACGCCCTGGTCGAGGTGGGGATCACCGAGATCCACCCGGAAATGGTCAGTCTGCTCGGCCGGTTGCGCTATCGGACGTCGTACGGGCAGAACGTGCTCAAGCACCTGGTCGAGACCGCGCACATCGCCGGGATCATGGCTGCCGAGCTGCGCCTGGACATCCCGTTGATCAAGCGGTCCGCCTTCCTGCACGACATCGGCAAGGCGCTCACCCACGAGGTCGAGGGGAGCCACGCGCTGATCGGCGCCGACCTGGCCCGCAAGTACGGCGAGACCGAGGAGGTGGTGCACGCGATCGAGGCGCACCACAACGAGGTGCAGCCGCAGACCGTCGAGGCGGTGCTGACCCAGGCGTCCGACGCCTGCTCCGGCGGTCGGCCGGGCGCCCGCCGGGAGAGCCTGGAGGCGTACGTCAAGCGGCTGGAGCGGATCGAGGAGATCGCCGCCGGCAAGTCCGGGGTGGAGAAGGTCTTCGCGATGCAGGCCGGACGGGAGATCCGGGTGATGGTCAAGCCGGACGACGTCGACGAGATCGGCGCCGCGGTGCTGGCCCGGGACGTGGCCAAGCAGATCGAGGAGGAGCTGACCTATCCCGGTCAGATCCGGGTGACAGTGGTACGCGAGTCCCGGGTCACCGAGATCGCCCGCTGACCGGACCGACCACCACGACCGCGCGTACGCCTCTCAAGGGCCGGCCGCCGGTTGCTTCTCAGGCGGTGCCGGTGGTGGTGCCGCTGGTGGGCTTGCCGAGGTCCTCCCCGGCCTGCACCACCGGGGCGGCCGTCTTCGGGGTACGCGTCATCCGCTTCTGTAGCCACCAGGCCAGCAGCGAGAGCAGGCCGCAGATGGAGATGTAGATGGCGGCGACGATCAGGTACGTCGGCACGTACGGCAGCCCGAACGACAGCCGGCCGCCGATCGTCTTGCCGACGTAGAGCAGCTCCGGGTAGGTGATGATGAACCCGAGTGCGGTGTCCTTGAGCAGCACGACGAGCTGGCTGACGATCGCCGGCAGCATCGAGCGGACCGCCTGGGGCAGCAGGATCAGCCGCAGCACCTGGTTCTTCCGCAGGCCGATCGCGTACGCGCCCTCGGACTGGCCCCGCGGCACGGCGTTGAGGCCGGCCCGGAAGATCTCGGCCAGCACCGAGCCGTTGTACAGCGTCAGCCCGATGACCAGGGCCCAGATCTTGTCGATCGGCCAGCCGTACTGCAACGGCACGTAGTAGCCGAAGAAGATCAGGATCAGCAGCGGGATGGCCCGGAAGAGTTCGACGACGAAGCTGGCCGGGGCACGCAGGATCCACTTGTCGCTGAGCCGGGCGCTGGCGAACACGGCGCCGAAGAGCAGGGCGAGCACGGCGGCGATGCCGGCCGCCTTGAGGGTGGCCCAGAGCCCGTTGAGCAGCTCGATCTGGACGGCCTCGAACCTGAACTGCTCCCACTTGCGCGCCTCGAACTGGCCGGTCTCCCAGAGCCGGTAACCGACGAAGGCGATCAGGCCGGCGATGCCGACGATCGTGAGGATCCCGATCAGGCCGTTGCGGCGGCGTGCCTTCGGCCCGGGCAGGTCATAGAGAACCGTCGCCTGGCTCACCGTGCCACCGTCCACTTGCGCTCGAGGAACCGCTGTAGGAAGACCAGCGGGAGGATGAGGATGAGGAAGCCGATCGTGATCCAGAGCAGCACGGCGAACTGCGGTTCACCCCGCTCGGCCATGTACGCCGGGATGGCGCCGGCCTCCAGCACGGAGAAGCCGGCGGCGATCGTGGTGTTCTTGAGCATCGCGATCAGCACGCTCATCATCGGCGGGACCATCGAGCGGAACGCCTGCGGCAGGACGATCAGCCCGAGTACCTGGTCGAAGGTCATGCCCAGGGCCCGGGCCGCCTCGGCCTGCCCGGCCGACACGGTGTTCACGCCGGAGCGGACCACCTCGCAGACGAACGCGGAGGTGTAGAGCGTGAGGGCGATGCAGGCGGCCGGGAAGTAGTCGATGTTGACGTCGAGCTTCGGCACCGCGAAGACGAGGAAGGCGAAGACCAGGGTCAGCGGGGTGTTGCGGAGCACGTTGACGTACGTTGCCCCGAAGGCGCGCAGCGCGGGGATCGGGGAGACCCGCATCGCCCCGAGCAGGGTGCCGAGAACGAGGGTGAAGACGGCGGAGATAAGGAAGAGTTGGACGGTGGTGGTGAACCCGTCGACGAACAGTTTGTGGTTGTCCGTCAGCACGCGGAAGAACTCGCCCATGCCTCGCTCTCAGTTCTCGCCGGGCCGGGCGGGGAGCGGACTCCCCGCCCGGCGTCGTCAGCAGGTCAGTTGCGGTTGCGCGACTGTCAGTACCGCTCCAGGGTCGGCGGGGTCGCCGCGGAGCCGGACTTGCCCAGCGTGCCGTCGTAGACCTTCTGCCAGGTGCCGTCGGTGAACGCCGCCTCGATCTGGTCGTTGACGTAGTCCCGCAGCGCCTTGTCGTCCTTGGGCAGGCCGATGCCGTACTTCTCGGTGCTGAACGGCTCGCCGACGACCTTCAGCTCGTCGCCGGCCTGCGCGGCATAGCCCTTCAGGATGGCGTCGTCGGTGGTGACCGCGTCGACCTTCTTGTCGAGCAGCTGCGACACGCACTCGGAGTACGTCTTGAACTCGACGATGTTCTCCGGCTCGGTCAGGCCCTCGTCCCGGACCTTCTGGATCGGGGTCGACCCGGTCGCGGAGCAGACCTTCTTGCCCTTGAGGGTGTCCTTGCCGGTGATCGCCGACTCGTCCTTGCGGACCAGCAGCGCCTGCCCGGCGACGTAGTACGGCCCGGCGAAGGAGATGTCGTTCTTCCGCTTGTCGGTGATCGAGTAGGTGCCGACGTAGTAGTCGACCTCGCCACCCTTGATCGCGGTCTCCCGGTTGGCCGACGGGATCTCCTTGTACTCGATCTTCGACGGGTCGACGCCGAGCTTGCTCGCGACGTACTGGGCGATCTCGATGTCGAAGCCGCACCGGGTGCCCTGGGCGTCCTTGTAACCGAGGAAGGGCTGGTCGAACTTGACGCCGACGGTGACCTTGCCGGCCGACTTGATCTTGTCGTAGGTCGGGCTGCCGGTGATGGTCACGCTGGAGGCCGGGGTGAAGGTCGTGCCGGACGTCTGGCAGGTGTCGCTGCTCGGGGCGTCGGAACCGTTGCCGGCGCCGCTCGGCGTCGGTGTGCCCTCTTCACCACAGGCCGCCGCCGACAGGGCGAGCGCCGCCATCGCGGTCAGCGCCGCCATGCGTGCGATACGCATTATCTTTCTCCTCCTCTTGACGGAGCGGCGCCCGCAGCGACGCTCCACACTGGACCTAAAGGCTCGGGGCCGGTGTTCGACCTAGTGGGTCAGGATCTTCGACAGGAAGTCCTTGGCCCGCTCGCTGCGCGGGTTGCCGAAGAACTCGTCCGGCGGCGCGTCCTCGACGAGCTGGCCGTCGGCCATGAAGATGACCCGCCTGGCGGCGTGCCGGGCGAAGCCCATCTCGTGGGTGACCACGACCATCGTCATGCCGTCGTTGGCCAGCGAGGTCATCACCTCCAGCACCTCGCCGACCATCTCCGGGTCCAGCGCGCTGGTGGGCTCGTCGAAGAGCATCGCCTTCGGCTGCATGGCCAGGGCCCGGGCGATGGCGGCCCGTTGCTGCTGCCCGCCGGAGAGCTGGGCGGGATATTTCTCCGCCTGGCTGGCGATGCCGACCCGCTCCAGCAACTGCATCGCACGGTCCCGGGCGGCGGTCGGCTTCTCCTTGCGGACCTTGATCGGGCCGAGGGTCACGTTGTCCAGGATGCTCTTGTGGGCGAAGAGGTTGAACGACTGGAAGACCATGCCGACCTCGCTGCGCAGCCGGGCCAGCGCCCGACCCTCGGCCGGCAGCGGCTGGCCGTCGAACGTGATCGTCCCGGAGTTGATCGGCTCCAGCCGGTTGATCGCCCGGCACAGGGTCGACTTCCCGGAGCCGGACGGGCCGATGACCACGACGACCTCGCCCCGGTGCACGGAGAGGTCGACGTCCTGCAACACGTGCAGCGGGCCGAACCACTTGTTGACCCCGTCAAGCCTGATGAGCGGCTGGTCGGTCGTCGCACCGGCCACTTCGCCCGCCTCGCTCCGCTCGGTCATGCCCCCACCTGTCTCGTCCATGAGCTGTCGCACCGGATTCAGGCCGAATCGGTTACGCAACTGTAGGGGACCTGACGTGCTGGAATGTAATCGAGTTCATCACGGGGCGATAACAGCAGGGCTGGTGATCCTCACCATCCGTCAACGAGATGTGACTGTGAGTAGTTACATCTCATCGGTCCGCTGCTCGGGCGGGACCCGAACCGGGCGAGCGGTCCGTGCGGGGAGGAAAGCTGGCGGAGGCGTACGGGAATCGAACCCGCCCGACCGAGCTGCTCGGCCGCATCGGTGTTGAAGACCGTGAGGACCACCAGGCGCCTGCCCGCCTCCGAGGCCAGCGGCGTTGTTTCGCCCCTGATCGTAGGCGGTGCGCCGTTTCCGGTGTTCCGCCGGGTCTGCCATAACTCCCCCGCTTGGCGGTCAGATCGTCTGCCCGCACGGGCGCCCGGTCCACCTGGAGCCTGCGACTGTTCCGCGGGGGCGCGGACCGTGCTGGATTGCGGAATCACGCAACGAATTCTTTGATGATCTTGCGGAATGCAGACATCGTCGTACTCACGTGCTTGTATCGCTGCGTACCAGGTCTGTCGGTTCGGGGGAGGGCGTAGATGACAGGCAGGAGAGCGGGGGTGCTCACGATCGGAAGGGCCGTACCGGCGCTGGTTCGCTGGGGGGTCTCGGCGGACGCCGATCTGGTGTACCGATGTCTGCTGACCTTCGGGCCACAAGCCGCCGGTGAAGTCGCGGTAGAGCTTGGTTTGGGGGTACGGAGGATCCGGACCGCGCTGGACGAGTTGCTGGCCGTCGACATCGTCAAGGTGGAGCGCGAGCCGTCGGGGCACGGCGCGGACGCCTCGGTCTGGCGGGCACGGCCCGCAGCTGCGGTGGTGACGACCCTGCGGCGCCAAGCGCTCCGGCGTGCCGCTGCGGCTACCGGCGGCACTGTTGGGCCATCTGAGCGGGTCGCGCTCTCGGCGAGGCACCTGCCGGACCGCGAGTCGCGCCGCCGGCGCATCGCCGAGTTGGCCGCCCTGGAGCGGATCGAGCATCTGTCGATGCAGCCCGAGCAGGTTTTCAGCACGGACGAGTTGACGGTCGGAGCGCCGCTGGATGTCGCGGCCCTGCGTCGCGGCGTGCGAATGCGCACGCTGAGCCGCCCGCCCGCGGACGGGGACCGCTCGGCGCAGCATGCGGTCGAGTTCGGCCGGCTCGGCGGCGAGTACCGGGAGGCGGCGCGGCTTCCGCAGAAACTCATGATCTTCGACCGACGCGTGGCACTGCTCGCCGTCGATCCTTTTGACCTGGATCGCGGCACATGGGAGATCGTCGACCACGCTGCGGTCGATTCGCTTGTCAGACTGTTCATCCGGCACTGGAGCAACGCGGTGGACCCTAGCCGAAACGGAGTGCCTGCAATCGTGTTGACATCACGCGAGAACGCGATCGTCGCACTGCTCGCCAAGGGATACACCGATGCCGCCTCCGCGCAGGAGATGGGCATCTCCACCCGTTCGCTCACCTACACCCTGAGGGCGTTGATGGACCGCCTCGGTGTCGACAACCGCTTCCAGTTGGGCCTCGCGCTCGGCGCACTGAACGTGGCGACGCCATCCGTTTCGTCCGCACCCACCGACAGCATCGATGGGAAGAACCGATGAAATACCTGGCTGTGCTGACCGCCGCGTTCGTCGCGATCTTCGGCGCCGGTGCATCCGCTGCGGCGGACGGCGGATGGCTGCGCGTTCCGTGCTTCTCCGGGGCCATCGAGCAGACGCAGGTCACCGACGGCGACTATCTCACCCTGACCGGATATCTGGACTGCGACGTGCCGGACAGCAGCCTCGAAGCGCGGTGGGGATACGCCGTCTTCATCGGGAGTCTCCCCTACGGCTCCCTCAACGACACGGACCTGCGGGCGTACTCCTATGAGGGCAGGACGGCGTTCTCCGACAGGATGCGCGTGGACAGGCTCCTGGAGCTGGGAATCTGCGTCGTCACGGACTACGAGGTGCGTATCGCGTGTGTCGAAGTCACCCGGAAGAGCGCGACATCACCGATGCTGGTGTGGCCCACGCCCGTCGACGACGAACTCGTCGACCGGCCGTTCCAACGGCGGGGGGACGGCGCTCCCAACCCGATCTGCGGCCATTGCTAGTCCCCTCTCAGGACGCCACGACCGTGCCGAACCAGCACCGCCGCCATCCCACGACGAGGGACCGCCGACCGGTCCGGCTTGACCGGTCAGCGGTCCCTCGTCGGATGGCGTGGTCCTCGATCAGAAGTCGTCGTCGAAGCTGACCGAGCCGGTCACCCCGACCTGGTAGGCCGAGACCCGCCGCTCGAAGAAGTTCGACAGTTCTTGGACGTCCTGCAACTCCATGAACGCGAACGGATTGCGGCTGCCGTAGCTGGGCTCGATGCCGAGTACGGCCAGCCGGCGGTCGGCGACGTGCTGGAGGTACTCGCGCATGTCGGCAAGCGACATACCGGAGACGCCCTGTTCGAGCAGGTCCTCGGCGAACTGGACCTCGCATTCCACCGCCTCGGCCAGCATCTGCCGGACCTGCTGTTCCAGCTCGGCGTCGAACAGCTCCGGCTCCTCGGCGCGTACGGTCTGCACCACGTCGAAGGCGAACGCCATGTGCATGGACTCGTCCCGGAACACCCAGTTGGTGCCGGAGGCGAGCCCGTGCAGCACTCCCCGGGAGCGCAGGAAGTAGACGTACGCGAAGGCGCCGTAGAAGAACAGCCCTTCGATGCAGGCGGCGAAGCAGATCAGGTTGAGCAGGAACGCCCGCCGGTCCGCCCGGGTCCGCAGTTCGCGCAGCTCGAAGATGGACTCGATCCACCTGAAGCAGAACTCGGCCTTGCGGGCGATCGACGGGATGTTCTCCACCGCCGCGAATGCCGCGAACCGCTCCCGCTCGTCCGGGACGTACGTGTCGAGCAGGTTCAGGTAGAACTGGACGTGCACCGCCTCCTCGAAGAGTTGCCGGGAGAGGTAGAGCCGGCCCTCCGGGGAGTTGACGTGCTGGTAGAGGTTCAGCACCAGGTTGTTGGCCACGATGGTGTCGCCGGTGGCGAAGAACGCGACAAGCCGGGAGACCAGGTGCTGCTCGGCGGGGGAGAGCCGGGCCAGGTCGGCGAGGTCGGAGTGCAGGTCGACCTCCTCGACGGTCCAGGTGTTCTTGATCGCGTCCTTGAACCGGTCGAAGAACTGCGGGTAGCGCATCGGTCGCAGCGTCAGGTCCATCCCCGGGTCGAGCAGCATCCGCCGCTCAGCGGAGCCGGTACTGCTGCTGGTACTGGTACGGAGATCGGGAGTGGTGGTCACTGGCAGGCCTCGCAGCTCTCGGGGTTTTTCAGGGAACAGGCCAGCGCCTCGTCCTCAGTCACGGTCACCAGGGGCTTGACGACCGGGGTGACGGCGACGGTGGCCTGCTGGATGCGGGTGGCGGGTCGGGAACGCAGGTAGTAGGTGGTCTTCAGCCCGGACTTCCAGGCGTGCAGGTACATCGAGGAGAGCTTGCCGATGGTCGGCGCGCTCATGAACAGGTTCAGCGACTGCGACTGGTCGACGTAGGGCGCGCGGGCGGCGGCCAGGTCGACAAGCGCCCGCTGCGGCAGCTCCCAGGCGGTGCGGAACAGCTCCCGTACCTCCGGCGGCAGTTCGGAGATGCCCTGCACCGAGCCCTCGGCCCGCTTGATCTGGTCGCGGATCGGCGCCGTCCAGAGTCCGCGCGCCTTCAGCTCGCGTACCAGATAGGTGTTGATCTGGAGGAACTCCCCGGACATCGTCTCGCGCTTGAACAGGTTGGAGACCTGCGGCTCGATGCACTCGTAGCAGCCGGCGATCGAGGCGATCGTCGCCGTCGGGGCGATCGCGACCAGCAGCGAGTTGCGCAGGCCGTGCGCGGCGATCGTCGACCGCAGCGCGGCCCACCGCTCCGCCTGGGCCGGCTCCGCGCCGCACAGGTCCGGGTGCAGCTCACCCCGGGCCGCCCGGGTCTGTGGGTACGCCGGATGCGGACCGAACCGCTCGGCCAACCCGGCCGAGGTCTCCAACGCGGTCAGGAAGATCTCCTCCTGTACCCGGGTCGACAGCTCCCGGGCCGGCGCCGAGTCGAACGGCAGCCGAAGTGTGAAGAACGCGTCCTGCAAGCCCATCAGCCCGAGCCCGACCGGCCGCCAGCGGGGGTTCGACGCCGCCGCCTGCGCCGCCGGGTAGTAGTTGATGTCGATCACCCGGTCCAGGAACACCACCGCCGTGCGTACGGTGTCGCGCAGCTTCGCCCAGTCGACCCCGTCGGCGGTGACGTGCGCGGCCAGGTTGACCGAGCCGAGGTTGCAGACCGCGGTCTCGGTGTCGCTGTTGACCTCCAGGATCTCGGTGCAGAGATTCGACAGGTGGATGGTGTTGCCCGGCTCGCCGGTCTGGTTGGAGAGCCGGTTCGAGGCGTCCTTGAACGTCATCCACCCGTTGCCGGTCTGCGCCAGGGTGCGCATCATCCGCCCGTACAGTTCCCTGGCCCGCACGGTCCGGACGGCCTTCTTCTCGGCCGCCCGGTACGCCTCGTCGAAGGTGTCCCCGAACAGGTCGGGCAGCTCGGGCGCGTCGGACGGGTCGATCAGCGACCAGTCGCCGTCGGCCTCGACCCGACGCATGAACTCGTCCGGGATCCAGTTCGCCAGGTTCAGGTTGTGGGTACGCCGGGCCTCCTCGCCGGTGTTGTCCCGCAGCTCCAGGAACTCCTCGACGTCCGGATGCCACGGCTCCAGGTAGACGCAGGCCGCACCCTTGCGCCGGCCACCCTGGTTCACCGCCGCCACACCCGCGTCGAGCGTCTTGAGGAACGGCACGATCCCGTTCGACCGGCCGTTGGTGCCCCGGATCAGCGCGCCCCGGCCCCGTACCCGGGACCAGGAGATGCCGATGCCACCGGAGAACTTGGACAGCTTCGCCACCTGGTGGTAACGCTCGTAGATCGAGTCCAGCTCGTCCCTCGGCGAGTCGACCAGGAAACAGGACGACATCTGGGTGTGCCGGGTGCCGGAGTTGAACAGCGTCGGCGAACTCGGCAGGTAGGCCAGCGACGACATCAGCCGGTAGAACCCGATCGCCTCGCCCGGCGTCCGGGACAGTCCGCAGGCGACCCGCAACAGCCAGTGCTGCGGCGTCTCCACCACCAGTCGGGTCTCCGGATGCCGCAGCAGGTAACGGTCGGCGACGGTACGCAGCCCGAAGTACTCGAACCGCCGGTCACCGTCCGGGTCGACGGCGTCGTCGAGCTTGCGGGCGTTTCGGGCCACGAACGCGGCCGTGTCGTCGCCGATCAGGCCCAGACCGTGCGCGTACCGGATGGACTGGCTGAAGCTGGCCACCCCCTGACCGCGTACCTCCTTGTCGACGAACGCGGCCAGCAACCGGGCCGCCAGTCTCGAGTACTGCGGCTCCGTGCCGATGAGTTCCGCCGCCGTCTGGATCGAGAGCCTGTCCAGTTCGGCGGTGGTCGCCCCGTCGTACAGCCCGCTTATCGTCTTCGTCGCCACCCGTAGCGGATCGACCTCGTCCAGGTCGTCGACCCAGCGCTCCACGGCCCGGACGATCTTGTTGACGTCCACCGACTCCAGGTCGCCGTTCCGCTTGCGGACCCGCATGACCTGCCGGCGCTGCTCCGGCACCGCGGCCGGCTCCGGCACCGCGGCCGGCTCCGGCACCGCGGCCTGCCCCGGCCCAGTTGCATCCTGGTCCGGCCCACCCGCAGCCTGCTCCGGCGCCGCGGTCTGCTCGTGCGCGACCGTCATGGCCCTCTCCTCACGCCTCGCCCGAGGTCGTCGAGCGCGCGGGAGGACGCCGCCGGCCCGCGGCGAACAACCGCGGCCGGCTCCGGCGTCGGCCGTCCCGCGCGGCCTTCGACCGCCGCACACCGGTCGGCGTACGGCGCGCTGGCAGGTCTTCGGACTCGTGGGCAGGACGCCGGGGCGTCGCCTACTGGCCGTCGCTTCCCGGACCGGCTGGTCCAGTGCTTGGTTGACGGCGGTCGTTCCCACTCACCGCTGCGGGGCAGTCCCGGACTTCCACCGGGTTCCCTGTTGTCTCGACCGACCAGTCAGGACGGCCGAACCAGCTGCGGGAAACACCATATCTGGGTGGGATGGGAGATGGGCAACACCAGATGGTGTGTCGGGCGTGTCGTGGATCCCAGCAGTCGTGTCCCCGGTCGACAGTCGGACCGGAAACCCGGCCCCGGCGTCATCCAGGTCGGAGCGTTGGCGAGCAGCCGGGCCCGGAGGATGGTCGGTCCGGAACTGTCCGGTGCCCGACCGGGCTGGCCGAACAGGCCACGCTGGGTGAGCGCCACCGGCGAGGCCGCACCGGAACGAGGTGCTGCTCCGACTACAATAGGTAGTCAAGGCTCGTCTATTTCGGCGGATATGGTCACAGACCGGTAACTTAGCCGCTCTCGGCCCGGTGTGCCCGGCACCATCGTGGGTGAGGCCGTTACACCCAGACACCAGGGGTGATCCGGCCCGACGGGGGATGCCCGAGGTGAGACCGGCATCCAGCCACGAACGATTACGGCGAGGAGGCGGCAATGATCGAGCTGTGGAACTGGAGGACGGAGAGGCGCGTCGCCGCCTCGGAGATCCGCCGCGCGCTTGCCGACGCGCTCGACGTACCGGTGCTGCCGTTCGGCGGGGTCGACCCGGCTCGGGTGCCGTCCGGCGCGCTGCTTGTCGACGTCTGGCACCGTCGCGGGGACTTTCCGACCTCCGTCGACTGCTACGGGGTGCCGGCAGGGCTGCCGGAGGTGGGCGCCGTCGCGGCGTTCGCCCGGCGGCTGGGCCGGGCCTGCCTGCTGCCGGACGACACCCTCGACGCCGGACGGCACCTGCTGGTGGCGGCGGACGGCACGATACGACCGGTGCACCACGACGTGCGGGAGGACGAGGACGGCGAAGTCCTCTCCGAGCAGCGGCTCTGCACCGTGCTCAGCCCGCGCTGCCGGGGCTGGTCGCCCTGCCAGCGGTCGCGTTGGACCCCGGACTCGGTGATCCCGGCCCTCGCCGCCGCCTGACCGCCGACCGGGTCGCCCGGTCGTTAGCCTGCGGCCCGCTCGGTCGGCGTCGGTCGGCCGGGGCCGCCCTTCACCACGAGCTGGTCGAGCAGGGTCCGGGTCGCCTCGGCCACCGTGGCCACCGCGGCGTCGAAGGCCGCCGCGTTGTGCGCGGCCGGGGCCCGGAACCCGGAGATCTTGCGGACGTACTGCAACGCCGCCGCCTCGATGTCCGTCTCGGTGACGACCTCGGCGTACGGCTGGCGAAGGGTCTTGATGCTCCGGCACATGGCGCTACCTTCCCGTCGGGGCAGGGGTGGACGTCCCGGGGGGATCGGGCTTCCCGGGTCCTGCGGATACTCTGTCACTGTCATGACTACCGCAACCCTCGGCAGCCCGCGCACCTATCAGGTGCGCACCTACGGCTGCCAGATGAACGTGCACGACTCCGAGCGGATCTCCGGACTGCTGGAGCAGGCCGGCTACGTGCGTGCCGCCGACTCCGACGATCCGGACGTCGTGGTCTTCAACACCTGTGCGGTACGTGAGAACGCCGACAACCGGCTCTACGGCAATCTCGGGCACCTGCGTCCGGTCAAGGACAAGCACCCCGGCATGCAGATCGCGGTCGGCGGCTGTCTGGCGCAGAAGGACCGGGGCGAGATCGTCCGCCGGGCGCCCTGGGTGGATGTGGTCTTCGGCACCCACAACATCGGCTCGCTGCCGGTGCTGCTGGAGCGGGCCCGGCACAACACCGCCGCCGAGGTGGAGATCCTGGAGTCGCTGGAGGTCTTCCCCTCCACGTTGCCGACCCGGCGCGAGTCGACGTACGCCGGCTGGGTGTCGATCTCGGTGGGCTGCAACAACACCTGCACCTTCTGCATCGTGCCGGCCCTGCGTGGCCGGGAGAAGGACCGCCGCCCCGGCGACATCCTGGCCGAGGTAGGCGCCCTGGTCGCCGAGGGTGTGCTGGAGGTCACCCTGCTCGGCCAGAACGTGAACTCGTACGGCGTGGAGTTCGGCGACCGGCTCGCGTTCGGCAAGCTGCTCCGGGCCACCGGCGAGATCGACGGGCTGGAGCGGGTCCGGTTCACCAGCCCGCACCCGAAGGACTTCACCGACGACGTGATCGCGGCGATGGCCGAGACGCCGAACGTCTGCCACTCGCTGCACATGCCGTTGCAGTCCGGCTCGGACGACGTGCTCCGGGCGATGCGTCGGTCGTACCGGGCGGACCGCTATCTCGGGATCATCGAAAAGGTCCGGGCGGCGATGCCGGACGCGGCGATCACCACGGACATCATCGTCGGTTTCCCCGGCGAGACCGAGGCCGACTTCGAACGCACCCTGGACGTGGTCCGGGCGGCGCGGTTCGCCTCGGCGTTCACCTTCCAGTACTCCAAGCGTCCCGGCACCCCGGCCGCGACCATGCCGGACCAGTTGCCCAAGCAGGTCGTCCAGGAGCGCTACGAGCGGCTGGTCAGCTGCGTCGAGGAGATCACCTGGGCGGAGAACGGGAAGCTCGTCGGCAGCCCGGTCGAGGTGCTGGTCGCGGTCGGCGAGGGCCGCAAGGACGAGCGCACCGGACGGCTCTCCGGGCGGGCCCGGGACGGCCGGCTGGTGCACTTCGCCGCCGGCTCGTACGAGGGGAAGATCCGGCCCGGCGACATCGTGCACACCACGGTCAGCTACGCGGCCCCGCACCACCTGAACGCCGACGGGGAGCCGCTGGCCCACCGGCGTACCCGGGCCGGGGACGCGGCCGAGGCGGGCCGGGCAACACGTACCGGTGGGGTCTCGCTCGGCCTGCCCGCCATCGGCGTGCCGCCGCCGCTGCCCACCGCCGCCGCCTGCAACGGCTGAGTGCTGCCGGGGCAGGGCCACCGCCGCCCGCTGACGGGCGACGGCGGCCCTTCCGGTCCGGGTGTCAGAGGCCGGTCCGGGTGTCAGAGGCCGATGCGACCGGTGCCGGCACCGCTGGTGACGATCGACTTCACGCTGCTGGCGCTGTCGAGCTGGTACGAGTACGGGATGCCGGCCACGCTGCCGCCGGTCTGCCCGCCGCCGGAGTTGACGAAGTGGTTGTTCCGGGCGACCAGGCTGCCCGGCCCCGAGTCGCCCTCACCGAGGTGGTACGGGTCGTCGGTGTTCTCGAAGTAGTTGCCCTCGACGAGTACCCCGGCTCCTTCGGTGGAGGCGACACCGTAGCCGCCGATGTTGTTGTAGTAGTTGTTGTAGACGTGCACCGGGTTGCCGAACCGGACCCGGGGGTGCCGCTGGTTGGACCCGTCGAACCAGTTGTGGTGGTAGCTGACCCGCAGGTGGCCGCGGTCCTGGCTGGCGTTGTCGTCGCTGTGTCCGAGCAGCATCGACTTGTCGTGGCCGTAGACCCGGTTCCAGGAGACGGTGACGAAGTCGGAGCCGCGCTTGATGTCCACGGCACCGTCGTACCCGCTGGTGAAGCTGTTGTGGTCGATCCAGATGTTCGTCGCCGACTCCTGGACGTTTATCGCGTCGTCGTCCCAGCCCCGGAAGTTGAGGTTGCGGATGATGACGTTGCGGTCGCCGTTGATGTTGAGCCCGCAGCCGGAGATGGTGGCGCCGGAGCCGACCCCGACGATCGTCTTGTTGGAGCGGACCCGGAGCATTCCGGAGCAGGAGATGGTGCCGGAGACCCGGATCACCGCCGCGCTGCTGGAGCCGACCGCGCTGGTCAGCGCCGACGCGCTGGTCACCGTCGTGGCCGCGGCGTTGCCGCCGCCGGAGGTGCCGCCGTTCTGGGTGGCCCAGCCGACCAGCCCGGTCTGCGGCGGCAGCGTCGGGCCGGTGGTCGGCGGGGTGGTCGGGTCGGTCGGCGGCCGGGTGGTCGCGGTCGGCCCGGGGGTCCCCGGGTTGGTGCCGCCGGTGCAGGCCACGCCGTTGACGGTGAAGCTGGTCGGCGCCGGGTTGCTGGAGCCCGAGTAGCTGCCGTTGAACCCGAACGACACGCTGGCGTTGGTGGCGACACTGCCGTTGTAGTCGACGTTCGTCGCGGTGACCTGGCTCCCGCTCTGCGTCACGTTCGCGCTCCACGCCTGGGTCACCGCCTGCCCGGCCGAATACGACCAGCGCAGGGTCCAGCCGTTGAGCGGGTCGCCGAGGTTGGTGATCGTGACGTTGCCGTTGAAGCCACCCGGCCACTGTGAGCCGACCGAGTAGCTGACCGAACAACCGACCGCGGCGTAGGCGGATACGGCGGTTATGACGCCTGCTCCGGCGAGCGCGGCAGTGGTGGCGGCAGTGCTGAGGATCAGCGCCGTCCGGCGCCGTCGTACGAGCATCGTGCTCTCCTTCTCGTTCGGACGCACGCGCGTTGGACCGGTCACCTCGGGTGCCGTGCCCTGCGGCGCCCGGTGGCCGGCCGACCCGCGCCGCGGTTCCAAGCCGTGTTCGAGACGATGGCTCCCACGCCTACGCTGCCCCCGTACGGCCTGGTTCTGGTCGCGTCCGGAGGCAAGCGCTTTCCTCAAGATGGAATCACGGTCTTCGATGGTTGTAAATGGCCGGACGGCCGGAACGGACCGGCCACCCGGTACGTACCGGGTGGCCGGAGCGCGGCGGTCAGCTGTGCTGTCCTGAGAGGACCGTCAGCGGTCTGGTCCCGCGAGGAGGGTCAGCTGGCCTGTTCGGCCAGTTCCAGGAACCGGCGCTTGGCGACGAGGGCCTGCTCGGCCTCCCGGATCCGCTTCGCGTCACCGGCTGCCTGGGCCCGGGCCAGCCGCTGCTCGGCCTCGGCGACCTGGTCGCGCATCTGCGCGAGCAGCGGGTTGGCCGACGGCTCGGTACGCCGCCACGCCGAGTCCATCGCCTGGCGGACCTTCTCGTCCACCGCGCGCAGCCGGCGGTCCAGGTTGGCCGCCGCGTCCCGGGGCACCCGACCCGCCTCGTGCCACTGCCCCTGGATCTCCCGCAGCTTCGCCTGGGCACCACGCGGATCGCCGTCGACGTCGAGTGCCTCGGCCTCGGCGAGCAGAGCCTGCTTGCGATCGAGGTTGCCGCGCTGCTCCGCGTCCCGGGCCGAGAAGACCTCGCTACGCCTGGAGAAGAAGCTGTCCTGAGCGCCTCGGAACCGTTCCCAGAGCCGCTCCTCGGCCTCCTTCGAGGCACGCGGCGCGGCCTTCCACTCGGCCATCAGCTCCCGCAGCCGGTTGGCGGTGGCGGCCCAGTCCGTCGAGTCGGCCAGCGACTCGGCCTCGACCACCAGCTCCTCCTTTGCCGCCTGAGCCTGCTTGCGCTGGGCGTCCAGGGTGGCGAAGTGCGCCCCACGGCGCCGGGTGAAGCCGTCCCGGGCGGCCGCGAACCGCTTCCACAGCTCGCCGTCGGTCTTCTTGTCGACCCCCCGGATGGTCTTCCACTCCTCCAGGATCTCCTTGAGCCGGTCGCCCGCGGTCTTCCACCCGGTGGACTCCGCGGCCAGCTTCTCGGCCTCCTCGACCAGACCGGTCTTCCTGGCCACCGCCTCGGCCCGGGCGGTCTCCCGGGCCGCCCGCGCCTCGCCGGCCTTTCCCTCGGCGAGGGTGGCCAGCCGGTCCAGCCGGGTGGCGAGCGCGTCGATGTCACCGACCACGTGCGCGTCGGCGAGGGAGGCCCGCAGCCGCCGGATGGTGGCGAGCGATCCGGACGGGTCCGCCGCTCCCGAGTTGAGTCGGGCCTCGGTCAGGTCGACCTCGGTGACCAGGTCGGCGAAGCGGCGGGCGAAGTGGGCCAGACCCTCCTCCGGCGCACCGGCCTGCCAGGAACCGACCATCCGCTCACCCTCGGCCGTCTTGACGTAGACGTTCCCGTCCGCATCCACCCGTCCAAAGGCAGTCCAGTCACTCATGAGCCCATCCTCGTTCTCCCGGCGCTGCCGGGGATGGGGGTCCCCGGCGGTCGCCGCCACGGCGCAGCGAAGTTCCTCCCGGCATTGTCACAGGTCCAACCCCGTCCGCGTCGAGCGCCTATCGTCGACCGTGACCATACGGTGTCCTAGAGCGCACCCGGATCGTCCACCCCGCGGGTGTAAGGTTCGCTCCCCGCTACGGTGGGGGCGTGCCACTGGTCGCCGCCGCAGTCTGCCCGCATCCTCCGTTGCTCGTTCCGGAACTTGCCGCCGCCGCGGCCGGTGAGCTGGATGATCTCCGTACGGCCTGTGCCGAGGCGGTCGGCCGGATGCTGGCGGCCGGGCCGGACGTCGTCGTCCTGGTGGGAGCGGGGAAGCGGAGCGACCGCTACGGGCCCGGCGACTCCGGCACCCTGCGGCCGTACGGGCTGGACCGGGAAGTACGGCTGGCGCCCGGCGGGGCCCGGACCGGCCGGGCCGAGTTGCCGCTCAGTCTGCTGGTCGGTGCCTGGCTGCTGGACCGGGCGGGTGCGACCGGGGCGCGCCGGGGATACGGCGTCGCCGCCGACGCCACCGTCGAGCAGTGCCGGCGGATCGGTGCCGAGCTCGTCGAGAATCCGGCCGAGCGGGTCGCGTTGCTGGTGTCGGGGGACGGGTCGGCCTGCCGGGGCGAGCGGTCCCCGGGGTACGACGACCCGCGCGCCCGGCCCTACGACGACCGGACAGCCGCGGCACTGCGGGATGCGGACTGTCCCGCCCTGCTCGGTCTGGAGCCGGAACTCGCGACCCGGCTGCTGGTCGCCGGCCGGGCACCCTGGCAGGTGCTCGCCGCCGCGGCCGTCGGCAGCGGGACACCCTGGCACGGCGACCTCACCTACTATGCCGCGCCCTACGGGGTCAGCTACTTCGTGGCGACCTGGCTGCCGTCGACGCCGGATGGAGCGTCGGCATGACCGGGCATGGCCGGGTCGTCGCCGTCGTCGGCCCCACCGCCACCGGCAAGTCCGGGCTGAGCGTCGCGCTGGCCGAGGCGCTCGGTGGCGAAGTGGTCAACGCCGACTCGATGCAGCTCTACCTGGGGATGGACGTCGGCACCGCCAAGCTGACCCCGGCCGAGCGGGCCGGGATACCACACCACCTGCTGGACATCTGGGCGGTGACCGAGCCGGCCAGCGTGGCGGCGTACCAGGCGTTGGCCCGGGCGGCGGTCGACGACATCCTGGCCCGGGGACGGGTACCGCTGCTGGTCGGCGGCTCGGGACTCTACGTCCGGGCGGTGCTCGACGAGTTCGAGTTCCCCGGAACGGACCCGCTGGTCCGGGCCCGGCTGGAGGCGGAACTCGCCGAGTCCGGGCCGGCTCCGCTGTACGCCCGGCTGCGGGTCGCCGATCCGACGGCGGCGGAGAACATCCTGCCCGGCAACGGGCGGCGGATCGTGCGGGCGCTGGAGGTGATCGAGCTGACCGGCGCGCCGTTCACCGCCGCGCTGCCGCACCCGACGCCGTACTACGGCGACGCGGTGCAGCTCGGGGTGGACCGGGAGACGGCCGAGCTGGACGAGCGGATCGCCGTACGGGTGGACCGGATGTGGGCCGACGGTCTGGTCGACGAGACCCGGGCGCTGGTGGAACAGGGCCTGCGGGAGGGCCGGACCGCCAGCCGGGCGCTCGGCTACCAGCAGGTGCTCCGGCTGCTCGACGGTGAGATCTCCGAGTCGGAGGCGCGGGCCGACACGGTCCGGGCGACCCGGCGCTTCGTCCGGCGGCAGCGCTCCTGGTTCCGCCGCGACCGACGGATCCACTGGTTGGACGGTGCCCGGGACGACCTGGTCGAGGCAGCCCTGGCGCTCCTCGCCACCCCGCCGTCATCCGCCGCTTCGCCGTCACCGGCCCACCCGCCGTCACCGGCCCACCCGCCGTCACCGGCCCACCCGCCGTCACCGGCCGATCCGGCGTCACCCGCCGACCCGGCCGTGCCGGCCGATCCGGCTTCCCCTGCCGACCCGTCCTCGCCGGCCGGGTCGCCGGGCCCGGGTCCGGCGGTGACGAACCGGTGACGAGCGGGACGGAAGGGATGGATGGGGCGGAAGTGGTGGCCGGACCCGCTGGTCCGACGGCGGCGGGCGAGGGTGCCCGGCGGGGCCGGCGGGCGCTCGGGGATGATGGACGGGTGCGGTTCACCAAGGGCCACGGCACCGGTAACGACTTCGTGCTCCTGCCCGACCCAGACAGCCAGCTCGACCTGACCCCGTCGATCGTCGCGGCGCTCTGCGACCGCCGTCGCGGCATCGGCGCGGACGGGGTACTGCGGGTCGTCCGGGCGGCGAAGCACCCGGACGCGGTCGGGTACGCCGACGCGGCCGAGTGGTTCATGGACTACTGGAACGCCGACGGCTCCGTCGCGGAGATGTGCGGCAACGGGGTACGGGTCTTCACCAGGTACCTGATCTCGAACGGGCTGGCCGAGCCGGTCGACGGCGGCCTGCCGATCGCCACCCGGGCCGGAGTGGTCCGTGCCGAGGTGGCGGCCGGGGAGATCGCGGTGGATCTCGGGGCGCCTCGGATCACCGGGGGTGCCGTGGCGACGCTCGGTGGCCTGACCCTGGCGGGTACGGCGGTGGACTGCGGAAACCCGCACCTGGTCTGCGTACTGCCGGCCAGCATCGAGCTGGGCGGGCTCGACCTGACCCGTTCACCCGGCTTCGACCCGGCGGCCTTCCCGAGCGGCGTGAACGTCGAGTTCGTCGCCCCGGCCGAGCCGGTCGACGGCGCCGATCTGCACGTGCGGATGCGGGTGTACGAGCGCGGCTCGGCCGAGACGCTCTCCTGCGGCTCCGGCGCCTGCGCGGTGGCGGCGGTGGCGCTGCGCGACGCCGGGCGTACCGGTGGAGTGGTGGCGGTGGACGTGCCCGGCGGCCGGCTCACGGTGACCGTGGGCGACGAGAGCTGCTGGCTGGCCGGCCCGGCCGTGCTGGTCGCGCACGGCGAGGTCGAGCTGGCCACGTTGGCCGCCTGAGCGTTCCCGCGTCGACCAGGCCCGCGTTCCCGGACTTCAGGATTGTGGCGCCGGTGGGGTCCACAGGGGAGTTTCCGCCCCGCCCGGGACGCCTCGTCCAGTGGGCGACACGCCTTGCTGGTCAGCTCGACAGCGGGCTGGCCGGGGCGGCGGCCTCGGCGGCGATCTCGGGAAGGTCGGCCGGTCCGGGGTCCGCGGCCGGCGGAGGCGTCGGGTGCTGTGCGGCGGCCCGCACCGCGGCGGCCACCGCCGGTGCCACCCGGGCGTCGAAGACACTCGGCACGATGACCGTCGGGTTGATCTTCTCAGCCCCCACCACGTCCGCGATGGCCCGGGCGGCGGCGATCGCCATCTCCTCGGTGAACTCCTCGGCGTGCGCGTCCAGCATGCCGCGGAACACGCCCGGGAAGGCGAGTACGTTGTTGATCTGGTTGGGCTGGTCGGACCGGCCGGTGGCGACCACCGCCGCGTGCCGGCGCGCCTCCCGGGGGTCCACCTCCGGGTCCGGGTTGGCCAGCGCGAAGACGATCGAGCCGGCGGCCATCCCGGCGATGTCGTCGCCGGTGAGCAGGTTGGGGGCGCTCACCCCGATGAAGACGTCCGCGCCGTTCAGGGCGGCCTTGAGGTCACCGGAGAAGCCGTCCCGGTTGGTGTTCTCGGCGAGCCACTGCCAGGCCGGGTTCAGCCCGTCCAGGCCGCGGTGCAGGGCGCCCTGGCGGTCGTACGCGATGATGTCGCCGACGCCCTGCCGGAGCAGCAGCTTCATGATCGCCGTACCGGCGGCGCCGGCACCGGAGACGACCACCCGGACGTCCGCGAGCTTCTTGCCGACCACCCGCAGCGCGTTGGTGAGCGCGGCCAGCACCACGATCGCCGTGCCGTGCTGGTCGTCGTGGAAGACCGGGATGTCGAGCATCTCGCGCAACCGGTTCTCGATCTCGAAGCAGCGCGGCGCGGCGATGTCCTCCAGGTTGATCCCGCCGTACTGCGGTGCGATCGCCCGGACGATCGAGACGATCTCGTCGGGGTCCTGGGTGTCCAGCACCACCGGCCAGGCGTCCACCCCGCCGAACCGCTTGAAGAGCGCGGCCTTGCCCTCCATCACCGGAAGTGCGGCGGCCGGACCGATGTTGCCGAGTCCCAGTACGGCCGAGCCGTCCGTAACCACCGCCACGGTGTTCCGCTTGATGGTGAGCCGCCGCGCGTCGGCGGGATTCTCCGCGATGGCCAGGCAGACCCGCGCCACACCCGGGGTGTACGCCCGGGACAGCTCGTCCCGGTTCCGTAGCGCCACCTTCGGGGAGACCTCGATCTTGCCGCCGAGGTGCAGCAGGAAGGTGCGGTCGGAGACCTTCCGGACGTCCACCCCGTCCAGCGCGGTCAGGGCCTTCACCACCTGGTCGGCATGAGTGGCGTCGGCGGTGTCGCAGGTGAGGTCCACGACCACCGTGGTGGGGTCGGAGTCGACCACGTCGAGTGCGGTGACGATCGCGCCGGCCTCGCCGACACAGGTGGTCAGCCGGCCGATGGCCGAGGCGTCCGCCGTTACGCTGATCCGGATGGTGATCGAGAATCCGGCACTCGGCAGTCGGGTGATCGCCACGTGGTCCTCCGTCGTCCTACCGCGGCCTCGCTGCCGCCGTAACATTCTCGCCCGCGGGCCGGATCGTCCGTCGGCCGGCCGACGCCCGGCGAGTCCGCACCACACTAGATGATTGGGTCCGAGGGCCGGGCAGGTGCTCGGTGCGGGGAGTGCCCGCTGTGCCGAACGGTCGCCGTCGCCTGCTGTCCGCGCACCCGCACAGCGGGCGTGCCGACCGTGTGCTGTCCGGCCCACCCGCTGATCGCGGCGGGGCCTCGGGCGGTTCCGCACCGAGGCGCCCGCGCGAACCGTGGGCGGGAACCGGCAAGATGTGTTGATGTCCGAGGTATCGAGACCGGTCGCGCAGGTGCGTCAGCGGGCCCGGCTGCTCGTCGAGTCCGGCCGGTACGACGAGGCCGAGCGCCAGATCCGGGCCGGGCTGGCCGCCGCACCCGACGACCCGGAGCTGCTGGTCCTGCTCGCGTACCTGCTCCGGATGTGCGGGCGGTACGCGGAGTCCCTCGCCGTCTGCGCCGCCACCGTGGCAGTCGCGCCCAATTACCCCGACACCTACGTCGAACGGGCCGAGTGCCTGCTCGCGCTTCGCCGGGGCGAGGCAGCGGTGCGGGCCGCCACCGAGGGGGTCCGACTCGATCCGCAGGAACCCCGGAGCTACCGGACCCTGGCCCGTGCGCTCGCCTTCGAGAAGGCGTACGACCGGGCGCGGGAGGCGGTTCAGCGGGCGTTGGCGGATGACCCGGACTCGGTCTTCTCGCTGCTGACCCTGGCCACCGTGGAACGGGCTGCCCCCGACCAGGCCGCGGCGGAGGCGGCGGTCCGGGCTGCGTTGCGACGCGATCCGGACAACGTCGAGGGCCGCCGCCTGCTCGCGCTCCTGCACGCCGACCGGGGGCGGGTCGACGGCTTCATGCGTACCGTCACAGCCCTCGCCGCCGACGATCCGGCCGGCACCGGGCCGCTGGCCATGATCTGGCCGGTGCGCCGGGCGCTTGCCGGGCCCAGCCTGTGGTTGGTCGCCGGCGCCAGCCTGCTGGCCGTGGCCGCTCCGCTCACAGCCGAGGCGCTGCCGGTCCCGGCCACTGTCCCGGTTCGGGTGGTCGCCGCGCTGGTCGTCGTGGTCCCCGTCGCCTTCTGGATCCGGCTGCTGCGCCACGGCGGGCGCACGCCGTGGCGGTGCCTGCCGCTGGTGTCCCCACTGCTGCGCGGGGCACTCGGCCTGGGCCTGCTCACCTCGCTCGGAATGGTCGGGTTGCTCGTCGGGTACGCCGCCACCGGTTGGTGGCCGGGATCGCTGCTCGCGCTGGCTCTCGTTCCGGTTCTGGTGGGTTGCCTGCTGGCGGAGCATGTCGGCGCGAACGCCGTCGATCCCAGCCTGCGCGTCCTCGGCCGCTGGGTGGCCGCCTGCGTGGCGGCGTTCTGGCGGTGGGCGGGCGACCGTCGCCGCGAGTCACGGGCCGCCCGGCGGAAGCCGGGTATATAGCGGGTGCGTCTCGGGAGCGCGCGTGTAACGATTGATTGCGACCAGCGCGCAGAGCGTGACCAATGCGACGAACGTCGCCGACACGCAGTGGCGGGGACGGACCCGACAACTTCCGACCGGCTGGGCCGACCACCGGAAGGCGACAGCCGGACGGCGAGCGGACGGGCTGACCGGGCTGGATGGGCAGGACGAGATCAGGAGGAACGGCTTGCGAGACCAGGAAAGCTTCGTTCGGCTGGCGGACGAGGACCTTGACGCCATCGTCATCGATGGCGACGACGTCACCACCGGCGAGCTGGAGCTGGAGGACCGCCAGGCACTCCGCCGGGTGGCGGGCCTCTCCACCGAGCTCGCCGACGTCACCGAGGTCGAATACCGGCAGCTCCGGCTGGAGCGGGTGGTCCTGGTCGGCGTCTGGACGGAAGGCTCGGTGACCGAGGCGGAGAACTCCCTCGCCGAGTTGGCCGCGCTCGCCGAGACCGCCGGTTCGCAGGTGCTGGAGGGCCTGATCCAGCGGCGCAACCGGCCCGACCCGGCCACTTACATCGGCCGGGGCAAGGTCGACGACCTCGGCTCGGTGGTGCTCGCCTCCGGCGCCGACACCGTGATCTGCGACGGCGAGCTGTCCCCGTCCCAGCTGCGCAACCTGGAGCAGCGCACCAAGGTCAAGGTCGTCGACCGGACCGCGCTGATCCTCGACATCTTCGCCCAGCACGCCAAGAGCCGGGAGGGTAAGGCCCAGGTCGAGCTGGCCCAGCTCGAATACCTGCTGCCCCGGCTGCGCGGTTGGGGTGAGAGCCTCTCCCGGCAGGCCGGTGGTAGCGGCCGTGGTGGCGGCGCCGGTGGTGGGGTGGGGCTGCGTGGTCCCGGTGAGACCAAGCTGGAGACCGACCGGCGGCGGATCCGGATCCGGATCTCCCGGCTCCGCCGCGAGATCAAGAACATGCGGACGGCCCGGATCACCAAGCGGGCCCGGCGGGCCCGCAACGGCGTGCCGGCGGTGGCCATCGCCGGCTACACCAACGCGGGCAAGTCCAGCCTGCTCAACCGGCTGACAAATGCCGGGGTACTTGTCGAGGACGCCCTCTTCGCCACGCTGGACCCGACGACCCGCCGGGCGTACGCGGCCGACGGGCGGATCTACACCCTGGCTGACACGGTCGGCTTCGTCCGGCACCTGCCGCACCAGATCGTCGAGGCGTTCCGCTCCACGCTCGAGGAGGTGGCCGACGCCGATCTCGTCGTGCACGTGGTGGACGGGGCGCACCCCGACCCGGAGGAGCAGGTCCGGGCGGTACGCGAGGTCCTTGCCGAGGTCGGCGCCGACAAGCTCCCCGAGCTGCTGGTGGTCAACAAGACCGACGCGGCGGACGAGGAGACCCTGCTCCGGCTGAAGCGGGCGTGGCCGGAGGCGGTCTTCGTCTCGGCGCGTACGGGTGGCGGTGTCGAGGACGTCCGGGCGGCCATCGAGGCCCGGCTGCCCCGCCCCGCGGTCGAGGTACGCGCGGTGCTGCCGTACGACCGGGGTGATCTGGTGGCCCGGGTGCACCGCCGGGGCGAGGTGCTCGGCACCGCGCACCTGCCGGAGGGGACGAAACTGCACGTACGGGTGGACGAGGCGCTCGCCGCGGAGTTGGCCCCGTACGGGGAGGTAGTGGCATGACCCTTCGTAGCCTTGGCTGGTGACGGAGCGTCGATCACGCCGCCTCCCCGGTTGGCGGCCTCCGCATGCGACACTGGGCGGATGCGGCGAGTCCTCTCCATGGTGCTGGTTGCCTCCGGCCTGCTCGGGCTGACCCTTGGCCTGCTCGGAGCCAGCCTCGGGTTCGGAGCTGTCGCGGCCTCCGCCGCTGCCGGCAAGAAGGTCTGCACGATCACCGACGAGCGGATGACGGAACTCTCCGGCATGATCGCTACGTCGAGTGGTTACGTGCTGGTCAACGACGGGAGCGAGGACGCCTCCCGGGAGCGGGTCTTCCTGCTGGACAACAAGTGCAAGCTGAAGAAGGCCGTCCAGTTCGCGAGTAATCCGCGCGACCCGGAGGATCTCGCGCTCTCGGCGGACGGCAAGACCGTCTGGATCGCCGACACGGGTGACAACGATTCCGAGCGGCGCTCCAGCGTCGTGCTCTGGAGCATGCCGGTCAGCGGTGCGTCCAAGCCCGTCCTGCACCGGCTCACCTTTCCCGGGAACAAGCGGCATGACGCGGAGGCGCTGCTGATCGGCGCCGACGACGTACCGTTGATCATCACCAAGACGACCGGCAAGGCGGAGATCTTCAAGCCGAGCGCGGCCCTGGAGAAGAACAACGACGAGGGTGTGCCGCTGACGAAGGCGGGTGAGATCAGCCTGCCCAAGTCCACCACCGCCAACCCGTTCGGCGGGGCGGGCCGGGTGACCGTCACCGGCGGGGCCAGTTCGCCGGACGGCGGGCGGGTGGTGCTGCGTACGTACGCGGACGCCTTCGAGTGGGACGTCCAGGGTGACGACCTGGTCAAGACCCTGACCACCGGGAAGCCCCGGATGACCGCCCTGGCCGACCCGTTCGGCGAGGCCATCGCCTACACCGCGGACGGCAAGAGTTTCCTGACCGTCTCCGACGTCGCCTCGCTGAACGACGAGGAGGCGGAGGTGACGGTGCTGAGCTACACCCCGGCGAAGGAGTTGGCGGCGGCAGCCGGCGGATCCGAGGCCGACACCAAGAAGTCGGCGGGTTCCTGGACCAGCTCATTGACCCTTGACGACATCACCTACCTCATCGCGGCGGTGGGGGTGCTCGGAGCCCTGCTGGTCGGGCTCGGCATCTTCGGGATCGTCCGGGCCCGCAAGCGGCCGAGGGACGACGGTCTGGGTGCCGTCGGGCCGGGCGGTGACGACCTCGACCCGCGGGCGGGTCGGGACCGGGCGCCGGGTGGCGACCGGGAGCAGTCCGGTGGCCGGCGATCGGACTACGACGACGACTCGAACTGGGGGCCGGCGCGCTCCGGCGGGTACGACGACGGCTACCGTTCGGACCGTCCGGCCGACGACTACGAGCCGGCCGGCCGGGGCAGGTCCTCGGGCGGCGGCGGTGTCTACGGCGGAAAGCCGGCCGGCGGTGGTGTCTACGGCGGCGCGAAGCCGGCCGGCGACGGTGGTGGGTACGGCGGCAGCGGCGGACGCCCCCAGGGTGGCGGTGGCCGTCCGCAGGGTGCCGGCGGTGGCCGCCCGCAGGGTGCCGGCGGTGGCCGCCCGCAGCAGGGTGCCGGCGGCCGTGCACAGGGCGGCGGGGGTGGTGGCCGCCCGCAGGGCGGTGGCGGACGCTCCCAGGGCGGTGGCCGTGCCCCGGGCGGTGGCGTCTACGGCGGCAGTGGCGGCGCCCCGGCCGGTCGCCCCCGGGCCGGTGGTGGCGGCGGTGGCGGTGTCTACGGCGGCCAGCCCTCGGGCGGCACCTACGGCAACGGCAACGGCCGGGGTGGTCGCCCCGGCCCGGACGACCAGTGGAGCGACCAGCCGCGCAGCGGTCAGGGCGCCGGGCCGCGTGGTGGAGCACCTCGGGGTGGCCAGTACGGCCAGCCTCGGCAGCGCTCCGGCAGGCCCCCGGACGACCACGACTACCGCTGACCGACTGACCCCGGGGGCTACGAACCGGCCCGTCTCGATGGAGGGACTCGCCGGTCAGATTCGGCGGAGGACCGCCACCACCCGGCCCATGATGGTGGCGCTGTCGCCGGGGATCGGGTCGAAGGCCGAGTTGGCCGGCATCAGCCAGACGTGCCCGTCCCGACGGCGGTAGGTCTTGACCGTCGCCTCGCCGTCCAGCATCGCCGCGACGATCTCGCCCGAGTTCGCGGTCGGCTGTTGGCGGACGACCACCCAGTCGCCGTCGCAGATCGCCGCGTCGAGCATCGAGTCGCCCTTGACCTGGAGCATGAAGACCTCGCCCTCGCCGACCAGTTCCCGGGGCAGCGGGAAGATGTCCTCGACGGCCTGCTCGGCGAGGATCGGGCCACCGGCGGCGATCTGACCGAGCAGCGGCACGTAGGCCGGGGTGGGGCGCTGGGCGCGGGCGGTCTCGTCGTCGATCAGCTCGCTCGGCGGGCGCACGTCGACGGCGCGCGGCCGGTTCGGGTCACGCCGGAGGAAGCCCTTCCGCTCCAGCTCCTTGAGCTGGTAGGCCACGCTCGACGGAGAGACCAGGCCGACCGCCTCGCCGATCTCCCGCACGCTCGGCGGATAGCCGTAGCGCTCCACCCAGTCGCGGATGAACTCGAGGATGCGCCGCTGCCGGGCGGTGAGGTCCGCCGAGACCAGGTCGGGGAAGGCGCTCACCACCGGAGTGACCGCACGCAGGGCCGGGCCGCCGTCCCGGCTGCGCGGCGTGGCCGTACGTCGGCTGGCCCGGCTGCCCGGTGCGCCGCTTTTCTGGGGCTTCTGCCGGCTCGTCCGGTCGTCGGTCGACACGTCGTCCTCCTGGTGGCGGTGGGTGCCTTGGCGGCTCGTGGTGCGTCGTAGGCTCGGCACCGGTGCCGCGTGCCACGCGGTCCCGGGGTCGATGTTCAAAACCGTATAGGTGAGATCACATAGTTTCAAACATCTGTACGACATTCCGCGCGGCGTGTCGCTTCCGCCGGCTCGACATCGAACGCCTGTTCTGATAAACCATCGTACGTCCGTTCGTTCGAACTTATGTTCGATCTTGGAGGTCACGATGGGTTCGACGGGGTACCCGAGGGCTTCCCGGGGCGCCGGCCGGTTGCGGCTGACCCGCCGGGGGCGAGTGGTCGTGACAGTGCTCCTGCTGCTTCTCGTGGCGGGGCTGGCGGCGGTCCTCTCGCCCGCCTCCCGGGCGGCCGACCCGGCCCGGCCGGCGGAGACCGCCGTGGTGCTGCCGGGCGACACTCTCTGGTCGGTGGCCGAGCGGCACCGACCCGGCCAGCGGCCGTTCGCGGTGATCGACGAGATCCGCCGGCTCAACGGGCTGGAGGACCACACGGTGCACGCCGGTCAGCGGTTGATCCTGCCGGCGGAGCGGTAACCGATCCTCGGCACCGCGGTTGGAAGATTTGCGGGGCGCGCCACGCCCTGTTCAACTTGACCTCGGCTGCTCGGCGACATACCGTCGACCCCTAGATGTAGTAGTAACATGGGTGTAAGTCGCCTAGAAGTTGGGGTTCCACTACCCACAGCTCTCAGGTCCACCCGACATCGCGGGCGCCACGACTGTGGCCGGACCGCCGGTGCCGGCTGCCTGTGGGCGGGTCGCCGCGCGCTGGGCGGCGGTGGGCGCGGTGGTTCTCCGGCGGGGTGGTTCCGGCGGTGCGAAGGAGGTCGGCGATGCGGTGTCCGTACTGCCGGCACGCCGACTCGCGGGTGGTCGACTCGCGGGAGGCCGACGACGGTCAGCTGATCCGGCGCCGGCGGGCCTGCCCGGAGTGTGGCAAGCGGTTCACCACGGTCGAGGAGGCCGTGCTGGCTGTGGTCAAGCGGAGCGGTGTCACCGAGCCGTTCAGCCGGACGAAGATCATCGGCGGGGTGCGCAAGGCGTGCCAGGGCCGTCCCGTCGACGACGACGCGATCGCCCTGCTGGCCCAGCGGGTGGAGGAGACCGTCCGGGCCAAGGGCGCGGCCGAACTCCCGAGTCACGACGTGGGGCTGGCCATCCTGGGCCCACTGCGCGAGCTGGACGAGGTTGCCTACCTGCGCTTCGCCAGCGTGTACCGGTCGTTCGAGTCGTTGGACGACTTCGAGCGGGAGATCGACTCGCTGCGGACGGCGGCGGTGGCTCGGAGCCGGCCGGTGCAGGACGGTGGCGGGGCCGTCCAGCCGGCGGGCCAGGGCCAGTCGGTCGACTAGTTCTTTCGGGTAAAGATCAGCAGAGCCGTACGGCGGGAAGAGTCGTGCGTGCGTGAGGGGGCGGATGAGATGTCGGGGGAAGGTGTGACAGCGAGCAGGTCACGTGGTCGGGCGACGTCGGCGGCGGCCGGCCTGAAGGTCGAGCGCGTCTGGACGACCGAGGGAGTGCACCCGTACGACGAGGTGGTCTGGGAGCGCCGGGACGTCGTCATGACGAACTGGCGGGACGGCTCGATCAACTTCGAGCAGCGGGGCGTCGAGTTCCCGGAGTCGTGGAGCGTCAACGCGGCCAACATCGTCACCACCAAATACTTCCGGGGTGCGGTCGGCACGCCGGAGCGGGAGTGGTCGCTCAAGCAGCTCATCGACCGGGTGGTGCAGACGTACCGGGCGGCGGGGGAGCAGCACGGCTACTTCGCCAGCCCGGCCGACGCGGAGGTCTTCGCGCACGAGCTGACCTGGATGCTGCTGCACCAGGTGTTCAGCTTCAACTCGCCGGTCTGGTTCAACGTCGGAACGGCGTCGCCCCAGCAGGTCAGTGCCTGTCAGCCCTACGACTCGCTGGTGAGTACCCCCGGCGGCCTGGTGCCGATCGGCCGGCTCGTCGAGGAGAACGCGGTCGGCACGAAGGTCTACGACGCCCACGGGCTGACCAGGATCCTCGCGGTCAAGGCCAACGGCGTGAAGGACGTGTTGCGGCTACACACCAAGGCCGGCTACACGCTTGATGTCACCGCCGACCACCTGGTCTGGAAGTCGACGGGTGAGGAGAGCGGTCAGTTCGTGCCCGCAGGCACGCTCGTCGCCGGCGACGAGCTCCAGTGGCACCGCCGGGACGCCCACGGCGAGGACGAGATCCAGCTGCGGGAGATCGCCGAGGCGGCGCTGGCCGGATGGATGCAGTCGGACGGCTTCGTGGGGCAGTACCCGCATGGCACGAACCGATCGCTGACCATCGAGGCCATCACGGTGAACGACTACGAGCTCGACTGGGTGGTGACCGCCATCGACGAAGTGTTCCCGGGAGCACACCGACACGAGCGCGAGGTCGCGACCCAGGACGAGAACCTGGACTGCCGGCGTACCCGCCTCTACGGCGAGCACCTGCGGCCCTTCGTGGACAAGTGGGGCCTGCTGAACCGGGGAACCGCGATGGAGGTGCCGGCCGCCCTCTTCGCGGCACCGCTGCCGGTGGTCGCCGCGTACCTGAAGAGCATCTTCCAGGCCGAGGGGTATGTCTCGGCGCGGGAAAGCTCCACCCGGGTGGCGGTCGACATGGTGTCCGAGAAGCTGGTCCGTGGCCTGCAACGGCTGTTGCTGCGCTTCGGGATCTTCTCCCGGGTCTCCTACAAGGCCGATAAGCGGGAAGATCGTCTCGGTTGCTGGTCGCTGGGGATCCAGAACGACGGCGACCGGCAGATCTTCGCCGACGAGATCGGGTTCGTCGATGTCTGGAAGTCGGACCGGCTGGAGCAGGGGTTCGGCAAGCCGGGTCGGGCCGCGAAGCCGACCAAGCGGTTGCAGATCGACCGGATCGAGCGCCTCGGCCCGATGGAGGTCTACGACATCCAGACCGAGTCGGGGGAGTACCTTTCCGACAACCTCCGCGTGCACAACTGTTTCATCCTTGCTGTCGATGATTCGATGGACTCGATCCTCGACTGGTACAAGGAAGAGGGGCTGATCTTCAAGGGCGGCTCCGGTTCCGGGGTGAACCTCTCCCGGATCCGCTCGTCCAAGGAGCTGCTCTCCAGCGGCGGCACCGCCTCCGGCCCGGTCAGCTTCATGCGCGGCGCGGACGCCAGCGCCGGCACCATCAAGTCCGGCGGGGCGACCCGGCGGGCCGCCAAGATGGTCATCCTGGACGTCGACCACCCGGACGTCGAGGAGTTCGTACTCACCAAGGCACGCGAGGAGCACAAGATCCGTGCGCTGCGGGACGCCGGCTTCGACATGGACCTCGGCGGCTCCGACATCGTCAGCGTGCAGTACCAGAACGCCAACAACTCGGTCCGGGTCTCCGACGAGTTCATGCGGGCGGTCCAGGACAGCGGCAAGTTCGACCTGCGCGGCCGGCTGGACGGCGCGGTGATCGAGACCATCGACGCCAAGGGCCTGTTCCGGACCATCTCCCAGGCAGCCTGGGAGTGCGCCGACCCCGGCCTGCAGTACGACGACACCATCAACGACTGGCACACCTGCCCGGAGACCGGCCGGATCACCGCCTCCAACCCCTGCTCGGAGTACCTGCACCTGGACAACTCCTCGTGCAACCTCGCCTCGCTGAACCTGATGAAGTTCCTCCGCGCCGACGGCGGGTTCGAGGTCGCCAAGTTCGTCCGGTCGGTCGAGCTGGTCATCACCGCGATGGACATCTCGATCTGCTTCGCCGACTTCCCGACCGAGAAGATCGGCGAGACCACCCGGGCATACCGGCAGCTCGGCATCGGGTACGCCAACCTCGGCGCGCTGCTGATGGCGACCGGCCACCCGTACGACTCGGAGAGCGGACGGTCGGTGGCCGCCGCGATCACCTCGCTGATGACCGGCACCGCCTACCGTCGCTCGGCCGAGCTGGCCGGCGTGGTCGGCTCCTACGACGGGTACGCCCGCAACGCCGAGCCGCACAAGCGGGTGATGCGCAAGCACGCCGCCGCGAACGACGCGATCAAGCCGACCGGCGCGGTCGCCACCGAGATCGTCCGGGAGGCCACCAGGCAGTGGACCCAGGGCAACAAGGTCGGCGACAAGCACGGCTGGCGCAACGCCCAGGCGAGCGTGCTGGCGCCCACCGGATGCCTGACCCCGGACACGCTTGTCACGACCGACCGTGGCCTGACGCGGCTCGGCGAGATCGGCGACGTCTACGGCGATCGCTGGCAGGACCTGGACATGCGGGTCTCCACCGACGAGGGTGCCCGCAGGGCCACCAAGTTCTTCGTCAACGGGGAGGAGCCGACCCGGCGGGTGGTCACCGCCGGCGGCTACGCGATCCAGGGCACCCTCGCGCACCGGATCAAGATCGTCGACGCGCGGTCCGGCGAGTGGGTCTGGAAGCGGATGGCGGACGTCGCCCCGGGGGACCTGGTGCCGATCCAGCTCGGCACGCTTGTCGGCGAGCCGCGTCGGGTGCCGCTGCCAGTGCTCGACCAGGCGTACTACGCAGGCGATCGTCGGCTGCACGCGCCCGACCAGGTCGACACGGACCTCGCCGAACTGGTCGGCTACTTCATGGGCGACGGCAGCCTGCACGCCGAAGGTCTGCGGTTCTGCGTCGCCGACACCGATCTGGACGTCGTCGAACGGCTCCGGGTGCTGAGCAAGGGGCTTTTCGGTTTGGAGCCGGTCGTCACGGCACGGACCGGCTACCAGGAGGTGACGCTGCAGTCGGTGCGGTTGGCCCGGTGGTGGCAGGCGGCCGGATTCGCCAAGACCCTGCCGCAGGCCGACCACACCGGCAAGGGCTGGTCCCCCAGGGTGCCGTCGGCGGTCCTGGAAACCAACGACCCCGCCGTGTACGCGGCGTTCCTGCGCGGTCTGTTCGAGGCGGACGGCAGTGTCGCCGCCGGTGTGCCGGCTGTCTCGACGTCGACCGAATCGTTCGCCGCCGAGGTCCGGACGCTGCTGCTCACGCTCGGGATGGCCAGCACCACCCGGCGGACGACAAGCGGTATGGGCTCCGACATCTGGCAGGTTCGGCTGCGCAACATGGAGCACGCCCTGGCATTCGAGGAGGTGGTCGGCTTCATCGGAGAGCGCAAGGCTCGCCTGCTGGTCGTCGAGCCGACCCAGACCGGCAACCGGGACCGGATTCACCTGCCTGCCGGGCTCTGGGACCTGCTCGTGCCGGCCGGCCACGAACTGCGTGACGCGGTCACCCAGTCGATTCGCAAGACCGGCGGAGTGCCCCGGGCAGTGGCGATGCGGCTCTTCGCCGAGACCGGTGACGACCGGCTCGGGCATGCGCTCGGCTACCTCTTCGAGACGGTCGCGGCAAACGAGGACGGCGGAATCCAGCCGACGTACGACCTGTCGGTGCCGGAGAACGTCACCTACGTCGCCAGCGGCTTCGTCAGCCACAACACCATCGGGCTGATGATGGACTGCGACACCACCGGGGTCGAGCCGGACCTCGCGCTCGTCAAGTTCAAGAAGCTGGTCGGCGGCGGCTCGATGCAGATCGTCAACCAGACCGTGCCGCGCGCCCTGCGCAGCCTCGGCTACCCCGAGGAGCAGGTCGAGGCCATCGTCGAGCACATCTCCGAGCACGGCCACGTGGTCGACGCGCCGGGGCTGAAGCCGGAGCACTACGCCGTCTTCGACTGCGCGATGGGGCAGCGCTCGATCGCCCCGATGGGGCACGTCCGGATGATGGCGGCGGTGCAGCCGTTCATCTCCGGCGCGATCTCCAAGACGGTCAACATGCCGGAGTCGGCGACCGTCGAGGAGGTCGAGGAGATCTACTTCGAGGGCTGGAAGCTCGGCCTCAAGGCGCTGGCGATCTATCGGGACAACTGCAAGGTCGGCCAGCCGCTCTCCGCCGCCAAGAAGGAGCCGGAGAAGGCGGTCGAGCCGGTCGCGGTGGAGAAGGCGGTCGAGAAGGTCGTCGAGTACCGGCCGGTGCGCAAGCGGCTGCCGAAGAAGCGGCCCTCCGAGACGGTCTCGTTCTCGGTCGGCGGTGCCGAGGGCTACCTCACCGCCTCGTCCTACCCGGACGACGGCCTCGGCGAGGTCTTCCTGAAGATGTCGAAGCAGGGCTCCACGCTGGCCGGGGTGATGGACGCCTTCTCGGTGGCCATCTCGATCGGCCTGCAGTACGGCGTTCCGCTGGAGACGTACGTCAGCAAGTTCACGAACATGCGGTTCGAGCCGGCCGGGATGACCGACGACCCGGACATCCGGATGGCCGCCTCGGTGATGGACTACATCTTCCGCCGGCTGGCACTGGACTTCCTGCCCTACGAGCGCCGCGCCGAGCTGGGCATCTTCACGGCCAAGGAGCGGGCCGCGCAGCTGCGGGCCGAGGCCGAGGCGGAAGGCGCGGTGGACCTCGCCGCGATGGCCGCCTCGGCGCCGGTGGAGACCGCCAAGCCGGAGCCGGCGGCTGCGGAGCCGCCGGTCGCGGCGGCGCCGGACCGCTCGGCGGTGCAGGCCGGCTCCTCCACCGAACTGCTGGAGGCGGTACTCGGCACCGCGGCCGACGCCCCGCTCTGCTTCACCTGCGGCACCAAGATGCGGCCGGCCGGCAGTTGTTACGTCTGCGAGGGCTGCGGCTCGACCTCCGGTTGCAGCTGATGTCGGACCGAACCGCCTCGGCCGCGAGAACCGGCCCGAGTTAGTCAGGACCGCAAATCGTTGCGACAGACGGGGAGCCGGCGCCGAGCCGGCTCCCCGTCCGGCCGTCGGGGACCCGGTCGAATCCTCAAGGGTGCGACCGACGGGATCCCGACTGTTGACGGTCACGAGGTGAGCAGGGACACCTCCCGCCACACCCGATGTGGACGGACTGCTACCCGACCCGCTGCGATCATCGGGACATGACGATCGCCACCACGTATGCCGAGTTCGGCTCCCGCGAGGCGCGGGGCGTCTCGCCCGCCTACGAGCGGCTCTCCCTCGCGGTCGCCCGCGACGACGAACTGCTCGACCTGATCGGCACGCTGCCGCCGGCCAAGCAGCAGCCGAACCTGCTCTTCGGCGTCGTACGCCTGCTCGGCGGCCCGGTCGAGGACCCGGCGGCCTTCCACGACTACGTGCTGGAGAACTGGGCGGTGATCGCCGACGAGGTCGTCGACCGGGCCACCCAGACCAACGAGGCGGGCCGGTGCGCCCTGCTGCTGCCGGTACTCGCGCGCCTGCCGCAGCCGCTCGCGCTGCTGGAGGTCGGCGCCTCCGCCGGGCTCTGCCTCTATCCGGACCGCTACGCCTACCGCTACGACGACCAGCCGCTCGGCGCCGGCGAGCCGGTGCTCGACTGCGCCCTCACCGGGACGGAGCCGCCGGCCCGGCTGCCCGAGGTGGTGTGGCGGGCCGGCCTGGACCTGAACCCGCTGGACGTGACCGTACCCGCCGACCTCGCCTGGCTGGACGCGACGATCTGGCCCGAGCACGCGCACCGGCGGGCCCGGCTGCGGGCCGCGGCGGCGGTCGTGGCGGCCGACCCGCCACTGCTGGTCCGCGGCGACCTGGTGGACGACCTGCCGGCGCTCGCCGCGCAGGCGCCGGCCGGCGCGACCCTGGTGGTCTTCCACACCTCGGTGCTCTACCAGGTGCCGGCGCCGCGCCAGGCGGCCTTCGCCGAACTGGTACGCGGACTGCCCGGCCACTGGATCGCGAACGAGGCGCCGGAGGTGCTGCCGTACGACGGCCTGCCGGCGGAGCCGGGCGACGGGTTCCACAACGTGCTCGCACTGGACGGCCGGCCACTGGCCTGGACCCGGGGACACGGACAGTCGATGGCCTGGTTCGGGTAGCCCCTGTGGCTGCCGGGTAGCCCCTGCGGCTGCCGGGTAGCCCCTGCGGCTGCCGGATAGCCGCGGCTGCCGGTGGGAGCCGTCGGTCCGGGTGTCGTAGGGTCGACGCGATGGACGGGGTGGAGGAGCAGACCGGCGGGCGGCGGCTGCCGTTGGCGCCTCGGCCTCTCGACCAGCCGCATCCGTCCCGGCTTTCGTCGACGCATCCGGACCGGGCGCGGATCCTGGCGGCTCACACCGCCGCGCTCGCGGCCGGCGAGGCCGGCTACCGGGACCCGGCCACCGGGCTGTTCGTGCTCACCGCCGGTTTCCTGGCCCGGCGTGGCACCTGCTGCGGACGCGGCTGCCGGCACTGCCCGTACCTGGACGACCCGGCATCCCCCACGACCGGCTGAGCCAGCGCGGGGCACCAGCCGGGTCTGCTGTCCGGGCGCGACCGCGGCGCGCCAGGTGGCGGGCGCGGGCTTTCGTCGGGAGCGTCGAACCCGTACGGTGTCCGACGGACTTCCCGGCGGTCGAGCCGGGTGGGGCGGGAGGTGCGAGGTGCGCGGACGACTCTGCCTGATCGGCGCCGGCCTGCTGGTGCTCGCCGGCTGCGCCGAGGAGGTCGACGCGCCGCAGCCGGTCGGGCCGGCCCCGAAGGTGGTCCGGTTGCCGGCGTCGGCTGCCGGCGGTGCCTGCCAGTTGCTGGAATATCCGGCGGTCGAGGAGGCCATCGGCACCCGGTTCGAGGTGGCGGCGGCGAGCCGGCACGGCAAGACCGACACCTGCGTTCTGCGTGGCGAGGCGGAGGCCCGGCCCGAACTCGCGCTCTCGGTGACGCCGACCACGGCCGACGCCGCGATCTTCGCCGACGAGGTGGTGCCGAGCGGCGGCAAGACCGTCAAGGGGTTGGGCAAGGCCGCCTACCGCAGCACGACCGCCCCGGCGAAGAGCGCCGGAAGCGCGATCGAGGTGGGCTGGCTTACCGGCAACGGCCGGCTGGTCAGCCTCCGCTTCACCTTCCCGGCCGGGCAGGAGCAGGCCGAGGCTGACGCCCTCGCACCTAAGATGATCAACCTGGCGAAGAAGATCGACACCAGTAGTCGCTGAGGGCCGCCGGTGTCAGGTGACGGTCAGTGCGCGGCGACGAAGACCCGGGACGCGACCTCCCGGGGCAGGCGTACCTTGTCGCCGGAGCGGTCGATGGTCACCCCGTCCCGCTCCTGGGCCACGGTCACCATCGCGCCCGGGTCGACCCCGGCGGCGTGCAACTGCCGCAGTACGTCGCCGTCCTTCTGGACGCTCTCGCAGATCCGCCGGACCACCACCGGGCCGCTCAGCCCGGGGAAGGCGAGGTTCCGCTCACCCTCGGTGACCGTTTCGACCGTGACGTCCGGGTTGGTGCTGAACGCCTCCAACCCCGGGATCGGGTTGCCGTACGGCGACCGGGTCGGGCGGTCGAGCAGCTCGTAGACCTTCTTCTCCACCGAGTCACTCATCACGTGCTCCCAGCGGCAGGCCTCGTCGTGGGCCTCCTCGTAGGGCATCCCGATCACGTTGACGAGCAGCAGTTCGGCGAGCCGGTGCTTGCGCATCACGGAGATCGCCTGCGTCCGGCCGAGCGCGGTGAGCTGGAGGTGACGATCGTCCTCGACGGTCAGCAGGCCGTCGCGCTCCATCCGGGCCACGGTCTGACTGACGGTGGGACCACTCTGGCGCAGCCGCTCGGCGATCCGGGCACGCAGCGGCGGCACCCCCTCCTCTTCCAGCTCGAGGATGGTGCGCAGGTACATCTCGGTGGTGTCGACTAGGTCGTTCACGTCAGTGGTCCTCCCGGTCACGATGGTACCTCGGGACACCGATATTCAGTGCCGCCGAGCCGGCGGTTGTGTACCGGATGGTGTTGACTGGAGGCCGTGTCCGTACCGGATGACCTTCTCGTTGACCCGACCGGGCTCGCCGCCGCACTGGCCTCGGCCGAGCCGCCGATCGTACTCGACGTCCGCTGGCGGCTCGTCGGGCCGCCCGGCCGCACCGACTACCTGGCCGGGCACCTGCCCGGCGCGGTCTTCGTCGACCTGGACACCGAGCTGTCCGGGCCGCCCGGCGAGGGCGGCCGGCACCCGCTGCCGGACCCGGCGGCGTTGCAACGGGTACTCCGTGCCGCCGGCGTCCGGACCGGCGGGCCGGTGGTGGTCTACGACGGCGGCGACGGGATGGCGGCGGCCCGGGCCTGGTGGACGCTGCGCTGGGCCGGACACGCCGAGGTCCGGGTACTCGAGGGGGGCTTCCCGGCCTGGACGGCGGCCGGGCTGCCGGTCAGCACCGAGCCTTCGTCGTCGCGGCCGGGGGATGTGACGGTGCGTCCCGGCGGCATGCCGGTGCTGGACGCCGGCTCGGCGGCCGAGGTGGCGGCGGACGGGGTGCTGGTCGACGTGCGGGCGGCGGCCCGCTACCAGGGCGAGACCGAGCCGGTCGACCCGGTCGCCGGGCACATTCCCGGCGCGGTGAACGTGCCGGCCACCGAGTACGTCGGCGCGGACGGCCGGCTCCCCGCCGCCGAGGCGCTACGGGCCCGGTTCGCCGCGGCGGGCGTCCGGCCCGGGCTACGGGTCGGCGCGTACTGCGGATCCGGGGTGACCGCCGCACAGGCGGTACTCGCCCTGCACCGGGCCGGTTGTCCCGGGGCGGCCCTCTACGTCGGCTCCTGGAGCAACTGGATCACCGATCCCGGCCGGCCGGTCGCGCTCGGCGCCGATCCGGGCGACCCGCCCCCCGCCGAGCGGTAGCCGGGCTGGTCTGGCGGTCGTGCTGGCGGCGCGCGGCGCTCCGGTACGCGATCACGGCTGGTCGCCGCGCGCCGTGCGACGATGAACGACATGTCGGACGACACGGTGGTGGTCTGGGACGAGAGTCTGCTGGCGTACGACCTGGGCGACCATCCGCTCGATCCGGTACGGGTGGAACTGACCATGGCACTGGCCCGGGAACTCGGCGTGCTGGACCGCCCCGGCGTACGCCTGGTCGCACCATCCCCGGCCGACGACGCGGCCCTGGCCCGGGTGCACCGGCCGGACTACCTCGACGCGGTACGGGCGGCGCCGAGCGACCCGCTCTTCTCCGGGTACGGCCTCGGCACGCCGGACAATCCGATCTTCGACGGGATGCACGAGGCGAGTGCCCTGGTGGCCGGCGCGAGCCTGGCGGCGGCCGAGGCGGTCTGGCGGGGTGAGGCCCGGCGGGCGGTGAACGTGGCCGGTGGGCTGCACCACGCGATGCCGAGCCGGGCTGCCGGGTTCTGTGTCTACAACGACCCGGCGGTGGCCATCGCCCGGCTGCTCGACCTCGGCGCCGAGCGGGTGGCCTACGTGGATGTCGACGTGCACCACGGTGACGGCGTGCAGGAGGTCTTCTACGCCGATCCCCGGGTGTTGACGGTGAGCCTGCACGAGACGCCGCTGGCCCTCTTTCCGGGTACGGGCTTCTCCGACGAGACCGGGGGGCCGGGCGCCGAGGGCAGCGCGGTCAACCTGCCACTGCCGCCCGGCACCGGTGACGCGGGTTGGCTGCGCGGCTTCCACGCCACCGTCCCGGCGCTGCTGCGCGCGTTCCGGCCGCAGATCCTGGTCACCCAGTGTGGCGCGGACAGCCACCGGCTCGATCCGTTGGCGGACCTGCGGCTGAGCGTGGACGGGCAGCGGGCGAGCTATCTGGCGTTGCGGGCGCTGGCCGACGAGCTCTGCGAGGGCCGTTGGGTGGCCACCGGCGGCGGCGGTTACGCGCTGGTCGAGGTGGTACCCCGGGCCTGGACGCACCTGCTCGCGGTGGCCACCGGCGAGCCGGTCGCGCCGGACGCGCTCACTCCGCCGGCCTGGCGGGCGCTGGCCAAGGACCGTCGTCCGGAGCGTGAGGTGCCGCTGCGGATGACCGACGAGGCGGACGGCTCGTACGAGCCGTGGCAGCCGAGCGGCGAGCCGGACGCGGTTGACCGGGCGATCATGGCGACCCGCAAGGCGGTCTTCCCGCTGCTCGGCCTCGACCCGCAGGATCCGGCGCTCTGAGCCGGCAGGCGGGGCCGGGACAGTCGACGGAACCCTCCGGAGGCTGTCGCAAAACTGTCTCGAATCCGTCTTGAAAGCTGTCTCGTTATGACTCGGGCCGGGTCGGGTCGGCGGCCCGCAGGTGCCGGTAGAGGGTGGCCCGGGAGACGCCCAGCCCGGCCGCGATCTGGTCCACGGTGTACAGCCCGGCGTCGTGCATCGCGCGGGCCGTGCGTACCTGTTCGGGGTCGAGGCCGGGTGGCCGTCCCGCCCGCCGCCGCCGTCCCGGCCGGACCCGCTCCGGACCGGCCGCCCGGCCCGCCGGGCCGCTCTCCCGGCCCTCGGTCGGGCCCTCCCGCCGGTCGTCCGTAGGGCCGTCGGGAAGGGCCGGTTCGCTCCGTGCGGTCGGCTGGGCCGGGCGCGGCAAACCCCCGCCGGGCGGTGGCGCCGGCTCGGCGAGGAGCCGGACCGCCCCGTCGAGCAGCGCGGCCCGCAGTTCCTCGTCCGGTACGTCGGCGAAGAACACGATCGGGTCGCCGAGCATCCCGGTCGCCTGGATGGCCCGGATCCGTTCCGCCCGGGTCGCACCCGGCCCGGCGACCAGGTCGTACGCCCGGGTGGCGAGGCGCATGATCCGGGCGTACGTGGTGCCCCGGGCGAGCAGGGTCATGTCGTGGTAGAGCGTCCCCAGCGGGCGGCGGTGCCGTAGCAGGGTGTCGAGCCAGCCCTCCAGCACCGCCCAGCGGGCCGCCGGCCAGGGCAGCCGGGCCGCCCGGTCCAGCGCCGCCTCCAGGTCGGAGACGAGGGGCTCGGCCAGGGCCACCAGCAGGTGTTCCTTGCTGGGGAAGTGGTAGAGGATGCCCGCCTTGGTCAGGCCCAGCCGGTCGGCGATCTGCCGCAGCGAGGTGCGCTGGTAGCCCTGTGCGCCGAACAGGTCCAGGGCGGTTCGCAGGATCCGGCTCCGGGTGTCTGGCACGGGCGGCGGACGGTCCATCCGGCCAGCGTACCGGCCACTGACCGATGACCAGGCATCTGTGACCGTCGTCCTACCATCGGTCAGTACACTGAGGCCGAGACAACCTTCCGGACCGTCGGTGGTCGGACACGCTGGGCGGACCACCGCCGGGCACCGGTCCACGGGTCATTCGACAACTGACAACGCAATCGGCGACTAGCAAGGGAGGGTCATGACCGCGATCTCGGTGGCCGGCCTGGTGAAGACTTTCGGGACCACCCGCGCCCTGGACGAGCTGGACCTGACCGTCCGGTCCGGCGAGGTGCACGGATTCCTCGGGCCGAACGGTGCCGGCAAGTCCACCACCATCCGGATCCTGCTCGGCCTGCTCCGCAAGGACGCGGGCAAGGTCGGCGTACTCGGCGGTGATCCCTGGCGGGACGCCGTGTCGCTGCACCGCCGGCTGGCGTACGTGCCCGGCGACGTCAACCTCTGGCCCAACCTCTCCGGCGGCGAGGCGATCGACCTCTTCGGCGCGCTGCGCGGCGGCCTGGACCGGGCCCGCCGGGACGAGCTGTTGCAGCGCTTCGACCTGGACCCGACCAAGAAGTGCCGGACCTACTCCAAGGGCAACCGGCAGAAGGTGGCGATCGTGGCCGCGTTCGCCTCCGACGTGGAACTGCTGATCCTCGACGAGCCGACCTCGGGGCTGGACCCGTTGATGGAGGCGGTGTTCCGCGAGTACGTCGCCGGACTGCGCGACGCGGGCAGGACCGTGCTGCTCTCCAGCCACGTGATGTCCGAGGTGGAGGCGCTCTGCGACCGGGTCAGCATCATCCGGGCCGGCCGTACCGTCGAGTCCGGCACCCTGGCCGAACTGCGGCACCTGACCCGGACCCCGATGACGGTGCAGACCGAGCGCCCGGTGGACGGCCTCGCCGACCTCGCCGGGGTGCACGAGGTGACCGTCTCCGGCGACACCACCCGGTTCGAGGTCGAGGCCGGCACGCTCGACCCGGTGCTGGCCCACCTGGCCCGGTTCGGGGTACGGGCCCTGACCAGTACGCCGCCGACGCTCGAGGAGCTGTTCATGCGGCACTACGGCGACGGCGATGCGGCCACCACCGCGCGGCCTGCGGTGCCGGCGGCAGCCCGATGACCGCGTTCACCGGCACCGCCCGGCTGACCCGGCTGGCCCTGCGCCGGGACCGGGTGAAGCTGCTGGTCTGGGCGCTGGCGGTGCCCGGGGTCACCGCGGCGGTGGCGCAGAGCGTCGCCGGCCTCTACGGCACCGAGGCCGACCGGATCGGCTACGCCACCACCAGCGCCGCCAGCGTGGTCGCGCGGGCGTTCAACGGGCCGGTCTCGGGGCCGAGCCTCGGGTCGGTGGTCACCGCAGAGTCGTACACGATGCTGGCCCTGCTCGCCGCGTTGCTCAGCACCTTCGCGGTGGTCCGGCACACCCGGCAGAACGAGGAGACCGGCCGGGCGGAGCTGCTCGGCTCGGCGGTGGTCGGCCGGCATGCGCCGCTCACCGCGGCCCTACTCGTCGCGGTCGCGGCGAACCTGCTCAGCGGGGCGCTGCTGGCCCTGGTAATCATCGCAGTCGACCTGCCGGTGGCCGGCTCGTTCGCCCTCGGCGCGGCGATCGCCGGCATCGGGGTGGCGTTCGCGGCGGTGGCCGCGGTGACCGCTCAGCTCTCCGGCACGGCGCGCGGCGCGAACGGCATGGCGGCGGCCTTCGTCGGGCTCGCCTTCCTGCTCAGGGCCGCCGGGGACGCCTGGGGGGCCGTTACCGCCGACGGGATGCGGGTGGTCAGCGCCTGGCCGTCCTGGCTCTCCCCGTTCGGCTGGGCCAACCAGGTCCAGGCGTTCGACGGCAACCGCTGGCCGGTGCTCGCCCTGACCGCCGGGTTCGCGCTGCTCGCGATCGGCGTCGCGTTCGTGCTGACCGCCCACCGCGACCTGGGCAGCGGGGTGCTGGCGGTCCGCCGGGGGCCGGCGACGGCAGCCCGTGGCCTGCTCCGCCCGAGCGGCCTGGCCTGGCGGTTGCAGCGCGGCGTGGTGCTGGGCTGGACGGTAGGCGTCGTGGTCATGGGACTGTCGATGGGTTCGGTCGGCGACGAGGTGGACGACCTGGTCGGGGAGAACGAGGCGGCCATGGAGCTGATCGCCCAACTCGGCGGCAGCGACAGGCTGATCGACGCGTTCTTCGGCACCATGATGGCGATGTTCGCACTCGCGGTGGCCGGCTTTGCGGTGCAGGCGGTGCTCCGGCTGCGGTCCGAGGAGGCGGCCGGGACCCTGGAGGGGGTACTCGCCACCGCCGTCAGTCGGCCCCGCTGGCTGCTCGGCCACCTGCTCTGGGCCGCGCTCGGCACGGTCGTGCTGCTGGCGCTGGCCGGCGCGAGTACCGGGCTCGGTTACGGCCTGGTCAGCGGCGACGTGCTCGGCGAGACGGCCCGGCTCACCGTGGCCGGACTGGTGCAGGCACCGGCGGCGCTGGTCCTGGCCGGCCTGGTGGTGCTGCTGTTCGGGCTGCTGCCCCGGCTGTCGGTGGCGCTGTCCTGGTCGGTGTTCCTGCTCTGCGTGCTGCTGGGCCAGCTCGGTGCGCTGCTGGAGCTTCCGCAGCCGGTGCTGAACCTCTCGCCGTTCACCCACCTGCCGGCGGTGCCGGCCGCCGACCCGAGCGTCACGCCGCTGGTGGTGCTGCTCGCCGTCGCGGTCGCGCTGACCGGGCTCGGCCTGGCCAGTTTCCGCCGCCGGGACCTGTCGATCGGCTGAGCCGTGTCGATCGGCTGAGCCTCTCGACGCGCGAGCCCTCGCCCCTGTCGACCAGGTGGCGAGGGCTCCGCGCGTCGTGCGGGTCAGCTCGCGTACGCCTCCAGACGATCGGCCCGGGACGGGTGGCGCAGCTTGAGCAGGGTGACCTTTTCGATCTGCCGGATCCGCTCCCGGGAGAGCCCGAACTCCCGGCCCACCTCGTCGAGGGTGCGCTGCCGGCCGTCGTCCAGGCCGAAGCGGAGCCGGATCACGGCCTGCTCGCGCTGCGAGAGGGTGGCGAGCACGATCTCCACCTCGTTGCGCAGCATGCCCGCCGAGACCGTGTCACCGGGCTCCTCCCGGGGGTCGACGGCGGCGACGAAATCACCGAGGGCGCTCTCGCCGTCCTCGCCGACCGCCTGGTCGAGGCTGACCGGCTCCCGGTCGTACGAGATCAGCTCGATGACCTGGAACTCCGGTACGCCCAGCGCGGCGGCCACCTCGGCCACACCCGGCTCCCGGCCCAACTGGGTGGCCAGGTCGCGTCGGGTCCGGACCATCCGGTTGACCTGCTCGACCATGTGCACCGGGATGCGGATGGTGCGGGCCTGGTCGGCCATGGCCCGGGTGATCGCCTGCCGGATCCACCAGGTGGCGTAGGTGGAGAACTTGTAGCCCTTGGTGTAGTCGAACTTCTCGACGGCGCGGATCAGGCCGAGGTTGCCCTCCTGGATCAGGTCGAGGAAGGCCATCCCCCGCCCGGTGTACCGCTTGGCGATGCTGACCACCAGCCGCAGGTTCGCCTCCAGCAGGTGGTTCTTCGCGGCCCGCCCCTGGGCGGCGATGATTCCCAGATCCGCGCGCAGCTCCGCCGGCAGCTCGCCCCGGGAGTCGGTGTTCAGCTTCTCCTCGGCGTAGAGCCCCGCCTCGATCCGCCGGGCCAGGTCCACCTCCTGGACGGCGGTGAGTAGTTTGGTCCGGCCGATACCGTTCAGGTAGGCCCGGACCAGGTCCGCCGAGGCGCCGCGCTCGTCGGTGGCATCGAGGTCGACCACGACCTGCCCACCGTCCCCCGCCGGCTCGTTCTCGACGCCGGCCGCGCCGGCCGGGTGAGTGTGGCTCTCGCTGTGCTGCAGGACCATCATCTGTCGCCTCCCCGCTTCGACAATGTGGCGCGTCCCAGCGGACAACCGCGCTGGTGACACATAGCTTGGCCGGTAGGGCGTGAAGCCGAGGTGAGGAGAGCGTGCGGTTGGCATGAAACCGGGAAGCTGTCCGGGATGGTTCGTCCCGGTTTCCTGCCCTTGATCCGATAGATCATCTGCCGGCCGGTCAGCGGTCGGCCGGCCAGCCGTCGGGCCGGGTCAGCCGTCAGCCGGTCGGCCGGATTCGGCTCGGCCCGGCAGCCGCGAAGGTGTGCGGCCCGGGGCGGTACTTGCCGATGGCGGTTACCGTGCGAGACGGATCGAGATCGACGACGGATGGAGGACGTGGTGGTCTTCAAGCGGTTGATGCAGGCGATGGGTGTCGGCGGTCCGTCGGTCGAGACGGTGCTGGGCAACCCGAACTGCCGGCCAGGCGGCCATCTGGAGGGCCAGATCCACGTTGCCGGCGGCGACCACCCGGTGGACGTCGAGTACGTCGCACTCGGCCTGGTGACCCGGGTCGAGGTGGAGAGCGGTGACAGTGAGTACAACACCACCCAGGAGTTCCAGCGGCAGCGGGTGACCGGTCCGTTCCGGCTGGAGAGCGGCCAGCGCCACGACATCCCGTTCCGCTTCGAGGTGCCGTGGGAGACGCCGCTTACCGAGATCAGCGGTCGCCACCTGCACGGGATGACCATGGGGCTGCGTACCGAGCTGGAGGTCGCCCGGGCGGTGGACAAGGGTGACCTCGACCCGGTGGCGGTGTACCCGTTGCCGGCCCAGGAGCGGGTCATCGACGCCCTGCTCCAGCTCGGCTTCCGGTTCAGCCGGGCCGACGTCGAGCGCGGCCAGATCTACGGCGTACAGCAGAGCCTGCCGTTCTACCAGGAGATCGAGTTCTACCCGGGCCCGCAGTACGCCCGGGCGATCAACCAGCTCGAACTGACCTTCGTGGCCACACCGCAGCAGTTGCAGATCGTGCTGGAGATCGACAAGCGGGGCGGGCTCTTCACCGAGGGCCGTGACGCGTTCGGCCGGTTCGTCGTCGACCACGCCACGGTGGACCGGACCGACTGGGTCCGCCAGCTCGACGGCTGGCTGCGCCAGTCGATGCAGAAGCGCGGCCTCTTCTTCTGAGCTGTCCCGCGCCGCCGGGCGGGGCCTCACAGCTCCAGGAGCACGGTGCGCGGGCCGACGTTGACGCTCTCCACCAGCATGTGCGCCTGGAACCGGCCGGTCTGCACCTTCGCGCCCCGGTCCCGCAGCGCCTGGACGAACGCGGTCACCAGCGGTTCGGCCAGCTCGGCCGGGGCCGCCGCGCCCCAACTGGGCCGGCGGCCCTTGCGGGCGTCACCGTACAGGGTGAACTGGCTGACCACCAGCAGCGGCGCCCCGACCTCGGCGGCGGACCGCTCGTCGTCCAGGATGCGCAGCTCGTGCACCTTGCGGGCCATCGTCGAGGCGGTGGCCGCGGTGTCGGGGTGGGTCACCCCGAGCAGCACCAGCAACCCGTCGGAGACCGCTCCGACCACCTCGCCGTCGACCGTCACGCTGGCCCGGCTGACCGTCTGCACCACCGCCCGCACGGCGGTCAGTCTGCCACGGGTGTCAGGACGCCGCGTTCCACCAGGTGCGCGATGATCGGCCCGGCTGCGTCGGCAAGATCCTCCGCGGGTACGTCGTGGGCCAGCGCCAGCACCGCGAGCTGCTCGCGCAGCGGCACCTGACCGTTGGCCCCGCCGACCAGGGCGAGCACCAGCGGATCCACCTCCTCGGTCCAGCGCAGCCCGTGCGACTGGGCCAGCACCTGCCGGTCCACCACCCAGCCGTCGGAGCCCATCGACGCCTCCTGGCGCAGCTTCAGCCCGTCGACCGCCCGGAACCGGGTGGCCAGCAGCGCGTCGTCGTCCCGGGTGCGCAGCCAGTCCTGCCGGTCGAACCAGGCCGCGATCTGCTCGCCCATCGGCGGCTGTACGGCCTGCCGCAGGTCCTCGACCCGTACCACCGGATCGACGTGCCCACCCTGGCGCAGGCTCACCACGCCGAAGCCGACCGCCTCCACCTTCTGCGCGTCGAACCAGTCCAGCCAGGCGGCCACCCGGTGCGGGTCGGCCGCCTCGCTGGCGTCGGCGAGCCACAGGTCGACGTACGCCATCGGGTCGGCGACCTCGCGTTGGATGACCCAGGCGTCCAGGCCGGTACCGGCGAACCACCCGGCCACCCGCTCGCCCCAGTCCTCCCCGGCCACGTGCAGCCAGTTGGCCAGGTACTGCATGGTGCCGCCCTCGGTGAGCAGCCCCGGTGCGGCGGCGGCCAGCTCGGCGGCGATCCCGTCACCGACCCGGCCCGAGTCCCGGTAGCTGTGCGTGGTGGTGCCGGGCCCGACCACGAACGGCGGGTTGCTCACCACCAGGTCGAAGCGGCGGCCGGCCACCGGGGCGACCAGGTCACCCTTGAGCAGTTCCCAGCGGTGACCGTTCAGCGCGGCGGTGGTGGCGGCGAACCGCAGCGACCGGTCGGAGACGTCGGTGGCGGTCACCGAGCGGGCGTGTTCGGCCAGGTGCAGGGCCTGCACGCCGCTGCCGGTGCCGAGGTCGAGGGCGTTGCCGACCGGCCGCCGGACGGTCGCCCCGACCAGGGTGGTGGTCGCCCCGCCGATCCCGAGCACGTGGTCGGCGGCGAGTGGCTGGCCCGGCCGGGCGTCCGCCGGCACGTCGGAGAGAATCCACCAGGAGTCGCCGTACGGCTCCAGGTCGACGCCCTGCCGGAACCCGTCGCCGACCCGTTCGAGCAGCCCTCCGCCGAGCGCCTCGGGCAGTGGCAGCGGGTCGAAGGCGGCCCGTACCGCCGGCTCCGGCTCGGTCTGGGCGCAGACGAAGAGCCGGATCAGGGTGGCGAGCGGGTCGCGGTCGTCGGTGGCCCGCAGCGCCGCCCGGAAGTCGTTGCGGGCCAGGCCGCTGGTGGCCGCCGGGCCGAGCCGGTCGGCGATGCCGCTCGACGTGTAGCCCGCCCTGGTCAGTGCCGTCCGGAGCTGGTCCACCCCAGCCGGGGACAGCAGCATCTCGTTCCCGTCCACGGCGTCCATCCTGCCCGCCGGCCGGGACGGACCGAGCCGCAACCCCCGCAGTTGCCGGCCCGGAACCACCCCGTCGGGTGTAACCGGTCCGTCGTCGCGGCCTCAGCTCACCGATCGGCCGGGCGTTTCCCCAGCTGACAGCGGTGGTGCTGGCACCGGGCCCGCTGGCACCGGGCCCGCTGGCACCGGGCCCGCTGGCACCGGGTCCGCCGGAGCCGGATCGGCGACGGCTTGCGGAGGTCCCGGGGCGGCGTCGGGTTGTCCGGGGGCGGCGGCCTGGTGTGCCGGTATGGGGATCGGGTGTCCTGGCGCGGGGATCTGGGCTCCCGGCGGCGGGAGCGGGTGTCCGGGCAGGGGGAGCGGACGGCCGGGCGCGATCGCCGCCGGATCGCCGGGTGCGGGGGCCGGTTGCTCGGCTGAGCGGGTCGGCAACCGGCGGCGGCCGGCCAGCCGGAGCACCACGACGGCATACCCGGCGTGCACCAGCAGGCTCACCACGAACATCTCCCAGGGGCCGTCCGCGGCCGTCTCCTCACTGGCGAGCTGCCCCAGGGCCGCCGCCCCGGCGAACGAGACCAGGTTGTTCACGACGTGCAGCGCGACCGCCGCCTCCAACCCGCCGGTCCGGATGGTCAGCCAGCCGAGTACGCCGCCCACCACCGCCAGGTCGGCGAAGCCCCATCCGGTGCCCCAGCCGTGGGCCGAGGCGAAGAGCAGGGCCTGGAGGGTGATCGCCGGCCACGGTGTGCGGAGGAACGCCCCGACGGCCTGCAACAGCCAACCCCGGAAGAGGTACTCCTCGGCGGCGGCCTGGAACGGCACCAGCAGGAGCAGCAGGGCCAGTGCGCCGAGGAAACCGGCCCAGCCCGGCCAGCCGGTCCCGGCGGCCCCGGCGTCGTCCACACTGCCGGTCAAGGCGAGCAGCCCGAAGCTGCCGACCAGCAACAGCAGCACCGCCGGCACGGAGACCAGGGCGCACCAGCCGAGCCAGCGCCAGCGCAACCGGCCGAGTACCGAGGAGACCGTACCGGCCGGACGGGCCTGCACCCAGCGGGCCGCGAGGAGTACGAACGGCAGGGCGGCGCCGATCGAGGCCAGCAGCAGTACGAGGTCGGCGAGCGCGCCCAGTGCCGGCAGGCCGTCCGGACCGGTCGGACGTCCGGTGGCGGCGGCGATCGCGGCGCCGATCCCGAACAGCAGGCAGAGCACCAGGAAGGTGCCGCCGAGGACCAGCAGGCTGCCGAGCAGCGGGCGCCACCAGCGGTGCCGGTCGGTGCGGGCCAGCCGGTGGTAGGAGGTGCCGGGCGGGGGTGCGGTCGTCATGGGACAAGGGTGCCGCCCCGGCGCCAGCCGGGGTACGGGCAGCGAGGGTTGCCGGCGCGAAGGTGCCGGTGGGGGTTAGTGGCCGGTGCCGAGGGTGGCTGGTGGCGAGGGGGGCTGGTGGCGAGGGTGGCTGGTGGCGAGGGTGGCTGGTGGCGAGGGTGGCTGGTGGCGAGGGTGGCTGGTGGCGGGCCGCGGGCGAGGTGCCCGCGGCCCGCCCTGCCGAGCGGCCGGACGAACCGATGCGTCAGCACGGCATGTGCGTCAGCGGCAGCGATGCGTCGGCGCAGGGTCGTGCCTCCGCCGTGCCGGTGCGTCAGAACGTGACGTCCGAGCAGCCGTAGAAGGTCTCCGTGCTGTCGGACCGGGTCCACACCGAGTAGATGATGTGGTGGCCGCTCTTGCCGGACGGCAGCCGGCCGGTCCAGTAGTAGTGACCGTCGTTGCTGCCCACGTTGCCCCGCTGCGGCGGGTTGGTGGCCGAGGAGAACGGCGTCGACTCCAGGTCGCTCCAGGCCAGCGGGCGGGTGGGGCTCCAGCTGTCCCGGGTGACGTAAAGGTCGAACCGGCCCGGGTGCGCGGCCCAGTTGCTGTATCGGAACTCGATACTGGCGCCCGAGCTGACCTGCGCCTTCGGGAAGTCGGCACGGGCCAGGTCCCAGCCCCGGAAGGTGGAGTTGCCGCCGCTGCACAGTTGGCCGTCCGGGATGAAGCCCTGGGTCCGGCCGGCGCCGTCCGAGCGGAGCACGCTGAACCAGTTGTAGAGCGGGGAGACGCCGCTCACGTTGGCCGCGGCGACGCAGCCGGGGTTCTGGTTCACGATGTTGCCCTGCGGGGTCAGGCCGTCGCGGTAGCAGGCGTACGTCCGGCTCGCCGGAACCATCAGCGCGCCGTGTGCGTTGGCCGGGTTCGGCGAGATGACCGCCAGGAGTCCGCCGGCCAGTACGGCGGTGACACCGACGACCGTCAGTCTGCGCAGGAGTTTCACGAGTTGATCCCTTCTGTTCGACCGCTGCCGGCGGGAGTTCGTAGTCGGGCGGCGCGGTCGGGCGACTCCGGTGGGGCGTACGGGCGTGGTGGTGGTGTCTCGTCGCGCCCGGTCACCGGATACTGGGTTTAGCCCGGATCCCACACACGCAGCACGGTTGCCCCCGTACTGCGGCGATATGAACCATTGGAGCACGACCGGCCGACTCACTTCAATAGATGCCGATAGATATCGGACGCGCGGAATAATCCTGCATGTCCGGTCGGGGCAGGCGGTCGGGCCGCTCAGGGTCAGACTCAGGGCAAGGGATCAGACTCAGGGCAAGGGGTCAGACCCAGGGCAAGACTCAGGGCCAGGGTCAGGCCAGTCGGAAGTCGGCGAAGTCGAAGCCCGGCGCCACCACGCAGCTCACCAGGACCGGCTGCTCGCCCGCCGGCTCGGCCGACTGCCAGACACCGCCGGGGACCACCGCCTGCGGCCGCTCACCGGCGGCCACCTCCGGGCCGAGCCGGATCTCGGTCGGCGTCGTCGCCGGCTCCTCGGCCGCGCCGCCGAGCCAGAGCCGCAGCGGGCCGCCCGAGTGCCACAGCCACAGCTCGTCGGAGCGGACGACGTGCCAGCGGGACCGCTCCCCGGGATTCAGCAGGAAGTAGATCGCGGTCGCGGCGGCCCGCGGACCGGTGTACCCGTCGGGGGTGAAGGCGTGCGCCGAGCGCCAGGTCTCGCGGAACCAGCCGCCCTCCGGATGCGGCGCCAGGTCGAGGTGCTCGGCGGTCGGGGGTCGGTTCGGCGTCGTCACGGTTCACTCCGGTCTTCGGGGCAGGTGGGCAGCGTACCGGGCCGGCAGGGGCCGGCGTGGGCGGCGGCGACGCTGCCGTGCGGCTACGGGACGGAAGGATCGCGGTCGCTCTTCTCGGAAATTGGGATTGTCATCGACGAAAACCTCTTCGCCGCACTCGTGGTCGGCAGATATTGCGGTCGAACAGTTCATGTCAACGTAAAGGCAAGTCGCCTCCGAGCGACAGGTCCAGCAATTCCTTGACAGGTGATTGAAAAATTGTGGAGGATCGATCTACGCGCTGCTGGCGGTGCGTACACGGGGGAATCTGGGATCAGCTGTGCCGCTCCGAGCCGCGCCTCGACCGGCGGGTTCCCCATGTCACCGTGTCCCGTGCCGAAATGGCACCGTCCGACCTGGTGGAGGGAATCCGAGCATGAGTCATCGACCCGGGGCCACGACCCGTCGACGCGCCGCGTTGCTGCTGGCGCTGGCGGCGATCTGCCTCTCCGTGCTGGTGGACGGCCGAGCGGCAGGCGCCCAGCTGCCGGTGGCGGCCCGAGCCGGGACCGGCACCAGCCTGACCGCCACGTTGCTGCCCAGTCCCGAGCGGGCCGACCGGTCCCGGCTGGCCGTGGACTGGGCGGGCGACGCAGGCGTACACCTGCGGGTCAGCCTGACCACGGCGGGGCGCACGTCCCGGTTGCTGGTCGCCGACCAGCCCCTCTCCGCCGGGGCGAACCTGCTCGGTCTGGCGCTCCCGGCGAACGCGGCGGGGACGTTGCGGATGGAGGTACGCGGCAGTTCCGGACCACCTCTGCGCATCCTGACCGAGGACCTTGCCGCGCTGCGCGCCGAGTCCGCCTTCGCCTGGCGGTCGGGCGTCTCCGCCGCGCTCCCGGGACTGATGGTGGGCGGCTCCTTCGACCAGGCCGGCGCCGTGCCGGCCAACGACGTTGCCCGGTGGGACGGCAGCGCCTGGTCGGCGTTCACCGGCCCGGGCGGCAACGGGACCGACAGTCAGGTCAGTGCCATGACGGTCTTCAACGGAGACCTGATCGCGGGTGGTGCCTTCGTCTACGCGGGCGGGAAACTCGTCCGGGGCATCGCCCGCTGGGACGGCACGGACTGGCAGCCGCTGACCGGTTCCGCCGGCACCGGTGTGATGACCTACCTGCTGGACTTCGTCAGCAGCCTCCAGGTCTTCAACGGCAGCCTGATCGTCGGCGGCCAGTTCCTCAACGCCGGCGGTCTGCCGGCCAACCACATCGCACGCTGGGACGGCACCGAGTGGCACACCCTGACCGGTCCGTCCGGTACCGGGCTGAACAGCGCCGCCGTCTGGGACCTGACCGTCCACAACGGCGCCCTGATCGCCGGCGGCGGCTTCACCGAGGCGGGCGGGGTGCCGGCCAGCCGGATCGCCCGGTGGGACGGCAGCGCCTGGTCGGCGCTGGCCGGTGGCATCAACCCCGGTGAACTCAACGGCTCGGTCGCGTCGCTGGAGAACTACAACGGCAACCTGGTCGCGGCGGGCTCCTTCGACACCGCGGACGGTGTGCAGGTGAACAACATCGCCAGGTGGAACGGCAACGCCTGGTCGGCACTGACCGGGCCGTCCGGCACCGGCCTGTCCAACTCGGTCCGGGACATGGCCGTCTACCAGGGAACGCTGGTGGTCGGCGGGGAGTTCACCCACGCCGGCTCGCTCGCGGTGAACCACGTCGCGCGGTGGGACGGCAGCGCCTGGTCGGCGTTCACCACCGCACCCGGTACGACCCTGAACAGCACCGTCTACGCGGTCACCGTGCACTACGGCGAGCTGATCGTCGGTGGCGGGTTCACCCAGGCGCTCGGCTCGCCGACCGACTACCTCGCCCGGTGGACCGGCACCGGTTGGGCGAGCCTTCCGGGTGGCGGCCCGAACGGTTGGGTGGCCGAGCTGTTCAGCCTCTAGGGGCGGCTTCGCGGCAGGTCAGCCCTGCAGCCGCGGATGCCGTGCGGGACCTCGGACGACCGGGTGGGTGCGGTACGACGCCCCCGCCCGGTCATCCCGGCTGGTCGCTTGGTCACGCCGGCTGGTCGCCCGGTCACGCCGGCTGGTCGCCGGTCGACTGCCGCTCGGGTCAACGGTCAGAGCCCTGCCGCCTCGTCGTACCGGCGGCGCAGGCTGGCCATCTCGTCCTCGTCCAGCGACTCCTTGAGCGCCAGCTCCTCGTACTTGTCCGGGAACATCTCCCGCAGCCGGTCGACGAACCGTACGTTCTCGGTCGCCTCGACCACCTGGATGCCCGGCGGCTCGGTGTTCATGTCCACGATCACCGGTCCGGCGAGCTTGACCGCCCAGTCCCACGGGCGCTTCTGCTCGGCGACGCCGCAGAGGTGGAAGCCGTAGACCGTCTTCACCTCGGCCAGCGTGCTGACCTCGCCCGGCTCGAAGCCGTAGACGCGGACGCCGCAGATGATCGCCGGCTTCTTGCCGTCCTTCTCGGCGGTCGCCTGCTGCACGTTGTGGCCGGCGTGCTGGTGCTGCCCCGGGTCGGCCGACTCCAGGGTGGTACGCAGCCGGGTCATGATCTGCCCGCGGAGATCCGCCGGCTTGGCGTCGGAACCGGCCGTGTTCACCAGTACGACCGTGCCGGCCGACACCGCCAGCAGGATGACCGCCACCCACACGAAGCGGTTGCGGTACCACCCCGCCAAAACGTTCCGGGTACTCATGATCGTGTCTTCTCTCGTCGCCGGGTTGCTGCTGCGTTGGCATATCTCGTCGGACGCGCCGACCCGGGCTGGGCGGGAGCGTTGCCGTCGTCGGTTGGAATCTGGCCCGGCGAACGCAGCGCGGATCCGGCGTCGTGACTGCGTCGTGCTGGCGGCGCGCTGCCGGCGCTGCGGTGCTCCCGTGCTGGCCGTTCCCAGTGCGGTTGCCCCCGCACTGCGGCGATATGAACCATTCCAGCACGGGCCGGCCCGCCCCGGCAACATCGACGATCCTCAGCGGCGCCCCGGACCTCGTCGGGCGCGTCCGGCCGCACCGCCGGGACCCGGTGGCGCGGCTGCCTCGCCGGCAACCGGTCGGGCTCCGCTGGTCGGGAAGTGACCACGGGCCTTCGCGACACGTACCGCCACCGGTGGGTGACGGGTAGCGGTGAGCGGGTGTCGGGTCGGGGACAGCAGGTTTTTTCGCCGTTCCGGCCAGGCGTCCTGCCCGGTACCCGGTGCCCGGCCGGCAACTCCGTTTCCGGGCCGGTTCTTCCGGCTCTCGGTGGAGTTGTTCCGTCGGACGATGTCGCAGCTTGCGACCTTCTTCCACCCTCCGATCCAATTTTTCCGCCGTGGTGCGAGTCGCGCCTCCGGTGCACAGAACAATGCGTCGGTAAATCGGAACAAGCACGGACTTCTGGCACGTCTTGACGAATCCTCCTCACTTGCACATGATCCCTGAATCGAGGAGATCAGTGGGCGGCCCAATGGTGTCCGGTAAACGCTGCTCTCGACGTGACCATCGAAAACCCCGGGCGGCGTGCGCCATCGTGTGTCGCTGTCCGGCGTAGGCAAGGAGGCCGACAATGGCTGGGAAGAAGAGAGATCCGGATACCGGCTCCGGTGTGGAATCGTCGGAGCGGGGGCGGGGCGCTGCCGGCGCCGCCGTCGCCGGAATGCTGCTCGTCGCCGTACTCGCGTTGTCGATGGTCTGCATCGTGTTGTTACTGAAAATAGGGGTGCCGTTGTGGCCTGCGGTGGTGGTCGTGGTCGTCCTCTGTCTGCTGGCTGTCGTGGTGGTTCGCCGGGTGACGGTGCCAGCGTCGGGTGCGGGGCGCGACGGCTGGGCGGGTCGGCTGCTGAAGCTGCTGGTGCTGCTCGGAGCGGGCCCGGGATCGGCGGGTTGAGCTGCGACTTCACGGCTCGATCCGACTGGGCCGGCGAAGCTGCGGCGCGGCCCGGTCACCGGTCCCGAGGACGGGTTGAATGGGGGCCTTCCGCTGCAACGGAAGACCCCCGCCCGATTCCGCTGGACCCATGACGAAGGCCGAACCGGGAACCTGTGACCGGCTGACCACGTTTCGTGGAGACCTTACAGTACGTAGCCGAATGGCGACAGGGCCTCCGGGATGGTTTTGCGAATGCACGTGCACGGGAACAAGTGAAGCATTTTCGGATTGATCGACAACTTCTTGACGGTGCGAATGTTGTCACGACACATAGGGAGTGACCGATTTACCGCCGGATCGCGGCCGAGGTTTTGCTTTTTCCGGACTAGCCTCGGCTGCCCACTGATGGGATGATCCGAATTGTCGTTCGAGATCATCCGGGATCGGCTGCAACCGTCCCGGACGGGGAATGATCTCCAACGATGGTCTGAACCGCTGGACCCGGCGGGTGACGCAGCACGTCGGTCATGCGTTACCCGCCCCTCGAAAGGCCTGAGCGTGCACGACAACGACTGGCACCGTCGCCAGCAGCCGACCGACCACGGTTCCGATCCCCGACCGCGCGGGCTCGCCCGTCCACCCGGCCAGCCCGGTCCGTCGGGCCGGTCCGATCCACCCGGCCAGCCCGGTCCGTCGGGCCGGTTCGGTCCGTCGGGCCAGCCCCGCCCGGCCGGGCACCCTGCCCCGGCCAGCCTGCCGGCCAGCGGGGCGGGCGGCATTCGCCGACCGCGTACCGACGGGACCAGGACCGGACGGCCCGGCAATCCGGTACTCGGGTTCGGGCCGGTGGCCGAGCTGGCGCGGTTGCTCCGCAAGGTGCACGAGGACGCCGGCGAGCCGCCGCTGGATCAGATGAGAATCGGCCGCAGCAGCAGTACCCCCACGTTGTCTCGGGCCTGGAGCGGTCAGGTGCTGCCGACCCGGGAGTGTGTGGAGGCGTTCCTGCGCGGTTGTCGGATCACGGGCGGCGACATCCACGACCGGGTGCTTCGGGGGTGGGCGGAGACGTCCGAGGCGGTCAAGGCGTTCCGGCCGGAGCTGGCCGGCTGCGAGACCGGTGCCGCCCTCGTCGACGCGGTGCTCACACTCGCCCGGAGTCAGGTGCTCACCTCTGCCGACCGGCGGCTGCACACCGCCGAGCTGGCCCGGCGGCTGGCCGAGGCGGCCGGCAGCGTCGTCGGTGAGACCAGGAAGGACCGGCGGAAGTGGACCGTCGAGGCGATCGGCGAGGCGGAGATCGTCGCGGAGTTCGTCGACCGGACCCGCCCGCCGACCGAGCGGGTACTGGATCACGTGATCTTCGCCTGCGGCGGGATCGACGCGGACGTCCGGCATTGGCGCAAGCATCTCGGCCGGGTACGCGAACTGGAACGCGAGCGGCACGTACTGGCGACCCTCGGGTCGCCGCCGCACCCGTGCGGAGGGTCCGGCCCAGCGCAGCGACCCCCGTTGCCGTCCCCGGCGACAGTGGTGCCCACGACAACGGCTTCCGTAACGACACCGGTGGCGGCAGCGCCGACGACGGCGGTGCCCGTAGCGACGGCGGCGCTGCCCGTAACGACGGCGGCGCTGCCCGTAACGACGGCGGCGTCCGCAGCGACGGTGGCGTCCGCAGCAATGGCGGCGGGTGCGACGGCAGCGGCGTGGCCGCCCGGGACGGTGCGGCCGTCACGGGTCCGACCGAGGTGGGTAGGCAGCGGCTGGACCCGGCGCAGGGTGCTGACCGCCACCGTGGCGGGGGCCGCCGGGCTGGTGGTGCTGGGTGGCGGGGGAGTGCTGCTGGCCACCCGGCCCGACGGTACGACTCCGGGCATCGGCCGCGCACCGTCCAGTCCACCGGTCCAACCCGGGGTACCCGTGCCCCCGGCCGCACCGGCGACCGCGCAGGACTGGCTCGGCTACCTCGCCGAGCTGGTCCGGCAGGGCACCGACGACCCGCCGGTCGGGCGGTACGCGTACACCAGGATCCGGCTCTGGTCCCGGGAGACCACGCCGGCCGGACGGAACGAGGCCGCCACCGTCGAGGAGGAGCGGCTCTGGTGGGCCGGGGACCTGTCCGGGCTACGGGTCGTGGTCCGTACCGACGGGGGCGTCGAGCGACGCACCTCGCACCCGTTCCCACCCGGTGAGCTGCCGATCGTCGTCCCGTCCCCCTCGACGGACCCGGCGGTCCTGGCCGGACAGCTCGACGAGGTCCAGCCGCCGCAGGTCGGGCCGGTGGGTCGGCTGCGGGCCGTGGCCGACCTCAACATGTTCCATCCGCTCGACCGTGCGCAGCGGGCCGCCGCGCTGACCGTGCTCGCCGGAACGGCCGGCCTGACCTACCGGGGCACGGTGCAGGACCGGGCGGGACGCGGCGGCATCGCGATCAGCGCCGACATCGCCGAGAGCGGCCCGTCCGGCGAGCGGGTCACCCTGGTGTTCAGTACGTTGACCGGTGAACTGCTCAGCCAGGAGACGAGCAGGCTGCCCGGCCCCGAGGGCCCCGACCCGACCGACGGCGCCACGAGCGGCTACGTGCTCTTCCTCGAACGGACGCGTACCGACCGCCTCGGGGGTTGAGCCGAGGGCGCCGATTTCACCGCACGCACCGCTGTCACTTTTACGTCACCGGGCACCCGGGCACTGTGGCGCACCGCTGATTCACGGCATATTCGCGTACCCGATCGACCGCGATATCGCCGCGAACAGCCCTGACCTGGCGGCGGACCTTGCCCGAGGGCGGGCAGTCTAGAAGGCCCGTGCCACGTTCCGATTTCCGACAGCTATTCACTCACGTCATTCGACTGTGTCGAGTGGCGATCACGGACCCCGCGTTCCTACTCTGGGAGCAGCGGTGACAGCGGAGAGTGTTGATACGGCTACCTAGTCGTCCGGCGTCGTCGAGGCCCTCCGGGTGACCGCGGCACCGGTGTTGCCCTGTCATGCAATCACCCCCGTGAGGTCGTCCATGACAACAATTGTCAGACGTTGCTCAGCCGTCCTGCTCACACTCGTCGGCACCGCAGCCGTCGCATTTTCCGTTCCGCCGGCCGTGGGCGCACCGGCCCGGTCGGCCGATCTCCCGAAACCGGTCTCCGAATATCTCGCCGCGCACCCCGGTGGCGTGCTGCTCGACGACAACGAGATCAGTTACGCCGGGGGACGGTTCGTCGTCGCCCTGACCCGGCCCGCCCATACCCGGGCCGCCGTCGCCGACTGCCCGCAGGGCTGGTTCTGCTTCTACGACCGCACCAGCTACGGCTATCCCCGGGGCAGGCTCTCCGACTGCGGCCGGCAGGACCTGGCCGCATGGGGTTGGCGGTACCGGGTCGAATCCGCGCACTACAACCTCTCCAGCGGGTCGGTGGCGTTCCTCTACAGCGGCAGTCGACTCTTCTCGGTCGGCGCCGCCGCACGGGCCCTCGGCGACGTCGCGCCGTACCGGAACTGGGCCACCCACGTGCACCGGTACTGCTGAGGCGTGTTTCGTAAGCCGGGCTGGCTCGCGTCGAGGTCACGGCGTGGCGGTGATCGACAACTGGAGAGTCTCCGGTATCTGGTTCTGCGACCAAGCAGGAACTTCATACCGGAGACCTCGTGCCCAGCGTGGCGGTGACGAGGCGGCACGACCTGACCGACAGGCAGTGGGCTGCTCCGGCCCGCTGCTGCCTGCCGCACCGGGAACGGGTCGGCCGCCGAAGCGGAAGAAACGGCAGCGGGATCGGTCAGTGACAGGGCGCTGGGGTGGGCGTGGGTCCGGTGTCCCCGGTCCCGAGGGCGTCGTCGTGTCCGGCATCGAGGCGGGGCCACTGGCCGACAGGGCGGCCGGTCCAGTCTGGCGTGGGTGTCCAGGCAGGCGCGCCGGCGTCGGTGCGGACGTTGGTGCAGGCTTGGGGCCAACCGGCCGGCGAGTCCTCCCAGGACTCCTGACGCCCCCAGACGGTCAGGTCCATCATCGCGTAGTTGTAGTCCATCGCCTGCACGCCGCGTCGCGTCGTCCAGTAGGTCTCGAAGACGCGGTCGCCGTCGCGGGCATAGCTGACCAGGTGGAACAGCCCGAGCTCGCGGCCGGGGAGCAGCGCCTCGAGTGAGGGTTGGGCGGAGTACCAGGGCATGGTCCAGCCCATGAACTTCCGGTACCGCCGGCTCGCGTCGTAGGACTCCTGTGCGTCACCCGGCCCGTAGGCGGTGTTGCGACCCTGGAGGAGGACTGCGAAGGTGATGTCGCGTGAGTGCAGGCCCGACAGTTCGGCGACCTGGTTGGTGTAGTAGGTGCAGCCCTCGCACTGGTCTGCGGCCGGACGTCCGGGCCACCACATGAAGTAGTAGGCCAGCAGCTGGCGGCGTCCCTCGAACGCGTCGAGGAGCGTGGTCGAGCCTTCGGGGCCGAGCAGCTCCGAGCTGCCGTCCACTTCCACCATCGGCAGCCGACGACGGGCTGCCGCGATCGCGTCCGCCTCGCAGGTATGTGCCTTCTCCCGTCGGCGCAGCTGCTGGATCTGGGCCTCGTATGCCGCCCGGTGGGTGGTGGGCGGTAGGCCGGCGTCGTGGAGAGCCGTGGCGCGCGTGCTCATCAGAGGTCCTCCGCAATCGCCTTGATGTCTGCGAGACGCCGCTCCCACTCGCTGCCGATGGCGTCGAGGCGGCGTGCGGTCGCGCTCAGCTCCGCGCCGAGCACCTGGTAGCGAATCTCGCGGCCGACCCGGACCGGTTTGACCAGCCCGACCCGCTGGAGGATCTCGAGGTGCTTGGTGATCGCCTGACGACTGACGGGCATCCGGGTTGCCAGCGCCGAGGCGGAGGCAGGGCCCTCGCCCAGCGCGGTCAGGATGCTCCAGCGGGTTTCGTCGCCCAGCGCGGCGCACACGTGGACCACCGTCTCCGAGGTCACCGTCATCACCGGGCCTCGAGCGCGCCGACGAGCCGGTCCAGCTGCTCGTCCCAGCCGAGACGGTGGCTGTCGAGATCGGCGGCGGGGTCGGCAGAGGTCTCGAACCCTGTCTCGACCACGGTGAGCTGTGTGTCGCCGCCCACCGGCTCGAGGGTGAACGTGAACACCGTCGAATGGCCATGGTCGAGCTGACCCGGCACCGGTTCGGCGCCCTCGCTGTTACACCACCGGTAGGAGACCATCCGTGGCCGATCCATCTCTTCGACGCGGATCGGGATGGCGGATTCGTCCGGCCAGACGATTGTGCCCTCGGCTCCGGCTCCGGCTCCGGCTCCGGCTCCGGCTCCGGCTCCGGCTCCGGCTCCGGCGCCGTCGCCGTCGCCGACGAGCACTGTGTGCCCGAACCAGCGGGAGATGTGCTCGGGTTCGGTGACGGCGCGCCACACCTTCTCGACCGGAGCGGCGATCCGGATCGTACGTCGCACGGTGAAGGTGTCGTGGTCGACGATGGACAGCGGGTTGTCGGTCATGTCGCGGGTTTCCCTTCTGCTCGAATTCGATTCCTAGGCGGGGACGGGCTCGACTGCCCGCCGAGTGTCCTCCAGGCTCGGCGGGACCGGGTGGTGGAGTCGGCCGGTGGCGACGGCGACGGCGACAGCCGTCAGGGCAACCACGGCTCCTGCGAGGACCGCGGCGGGAATCCCCCACTGTCCGATCGCGACAGCTCCGACCATTGCGCCGATGGCGTCACCACCACTGGCCGCAGACGCCGGAAGCGAGGCCGCCAGCGCCGCTCCAGGCCCGGCGAGGCTCATTGTTCGGGTCTGCAAGGCCGGTGCGAGTCCCATGGCGAATGCTCCGATGCCGATCACGGCGACCAGCGCCACTCCCGCCCGGGCGCCGGACAGGTACATCGCCAGCAGCGAGATCGTCATTCCGAGACACCCCAGTTTCAGCGTGCGCTCGGCGTGGCTATCGGCCAGGCGTCCCCCCGCCGCCGTGCCGACCGTGGTCGCCACCCCGAAGGCGATCAGGAATCCCGTCACCGCAGTCCCGGAAACCCCGGTGACGTCGCGCAGATACGGCACGAGGTAGGTCAGTGTCGACTGGACAGCCACGAAGACCAGGCCGCACAGCACCAGTACCGCGAGCACTCGCGGCGCGAAGGCATGACGCAGCTGGGTCCTGGCACGACTCTCCCGCACCGAGGGGACCGAGGGGAGTACCAGGTAGATGGCGAGGAACACTCCGGATCCGAGGATGACGAGTCCCGCGAACGAGGCACGCCACCCGAGGGTCCGGCCCACCAGCGCCCCCAGCGGAAGGCCCAGGGCACTCGCGGCGGCGAACCCGGAGATCACGGTGGCCATAGCGCGGCCGGCGCGATCGGCCGGCACGATGCCTGCCGCCGTGGTCAGCGCAGCAGCAATGAACAGACCCTGGACCGCGCCGACCGCGGCGCGGGCGACGATGAAGAGCGAGTAGTCGGCGACCAGCACGGGTACCAGGTTGAGCAGGACGAAAGTTGCGGCCGCGCCGAGCAGGACCACTCGGCGGTCGAGCGATGCCGTCAGCAGAGCGAGCAACGGGCCGCCGAGCGCCACGCCGAGGGCAAAGGCGGTGATGAGCACCCCGGCGGCCGGGAGCGACACCGCAAGGCCGACGGCGACCAGATCGATGATTCCCATGACCAGCATCTCCGCACTGCCCATCGCGAACGCCCCAGCGAACAACACGACAAGAACCATGCCGTGACCACCGAGGTTGCCTGTCGGGTGTGTGAGGTCTGTGCGAGAGCTCATGCAACCAATGTATTGCAGTTTGCCGTGACATGCAACCGATTGATTGCAGGTGTGCGACGGATAGGTGTTGTAGCCGTTCAGCGTCCAGGTTTAGGGAAGGTCGAGGCCGTGGTAAGCGCCCAGTGGGAACCCCGTGGGGTTTCACCGCTGTCCTCGGCGAACCCGTAGGGGTAGACCGGCTGGTGCGGCTGTGGGGCACAGCCGATCGAGCGTTCCGGCTCGCCTGGGCCAACGCCTGCTGAGAGTTGCGCGGGAGGGCCTGTCGAGCCCTCGATTCCCTGCTGCGGTGGCGCGCTTCGGCTACTCCGAAGCAACCGCGACTTCCGGGTGCTGTGGTCGGCTCGCGCCGTCTCCGTGCTCGGCGACTCCCTGGGGCTGGTGGCTCTGCTGTCCGTCAGTCGTCAGCCGTCTCCCGGCGCCCGTCAGCCGCCGGGCGCTGGACCGGAGGGCGCCCGGTGACCGGTTACCAGGCTCCGGACGGCGCCGGCCAGGAACAACAGCGCCGAGGGCAGGAACGCGACGCCGAGGCCGCCGAGGGCCAGCAGCAGGCCCCAGCCGCCGATCGCGACCGCGGCGACCAGGTCGAGGTACCCGGCCAGGCGTGCGGCGAGCTGCTGGGCCAGTGCCGGCAGGGCGGCGGCGAGCACGGGTACGCCGAGCAGCACCAGCGCCGCCGCCGCACCGGAATCCTCGACGGTGAGCGGTGCGAGGACGAGCGCCACCAGCACCGTGATCACCAGCCCCGACCAGCGGACCAGCCGCTGCCCCTCGCCACCCCTACCGGTCAACACGAGTACGCCGACCGCCAGTACGGCGACGAGCGCACCCGACGTCGCCGCCAGGATCAACGCCATGGCCCTCCAATTCGACAGGCAAGGATCATTCTCCCAGCACCGTCCGTGTCCGTGGTACCAGGCTGGTCTGACGACGATGCGCTCCGCCAGCGGATGATCACGCAGTATCTCGCCGACCTGGTCTGACGTCCTCGTCACCAATGAACGCACCGTCGCACTGCTCAGGCGCCGATTACGGCATCATCGGACCATGCCACTCTCGCTGCCCATCGACGCCGAAGCCAACGAACTGCTCCGGCGGGACCCGCTAGCGCTGTTGATCGGAATGGTGCTGGACCAGCAGGTCAGCATGGAGAAGGCGTTCGCCGGCCCGTACGAGTTGGTCAAGCGGCTCGGGCACGTCCCGGACGCGGCCGAGTTGGCCGGCTTCGATCCGGAGGCGCTGGCCGCGATCTTCGCCGAGCGGCCCGCCCTGCACCGGTTCCCCAAGGCCATGGCAGCTCGGGTGCAGGAGGTGTGCCGAGCCCTCGTCGAGCGGTACGACGGTGACCCGAGCCGGCTCTGGTCCGGGGCCGAGGACGGCCGTGAACTGCTGAAGCGGATCACCGGGCTGCCCGGCTTCGGCAGGCAGAAGGGGCAGATCTTCCTGGCTCTGCTCGGCAAACGCTTCGGTGTGCAGCCGCCCGGCTGGCGGGAGGCGGCCGGCGACTACGGGCTCGACGGCGTCCACCACTCCGTCGCCGACGTGGTGGACGAGTCGTCCCTGGCCAAGGTGCGCCAGCACAAGCAGCAGATGAAGGCCGCCGCCAAGGCCGCAGCCGCCCCGGGCTGATCCGTCGTGTCCGCCGGGCTGTGCCGTCGTGTCCGGCGAGCCTCGGCGGGGACTGGCTCGTTGATTGAGGAGATCGTCGACACTCAGGGAGCGACGCAGTGGCCCGGAAGGTTCTGGTCGGCGTAGGCCCGGGACCGCCGGCTCCGGTCCGGGTGCGCCCCGGACCACCGCGCCGAACCGGTGGGCCGACGCCGCATGGCTGATACGCCGATCGATCCGCTCCTGCGTACCGAGGCCAGTTCGCAACGGGCCACCTTTCTGGAACTCTTCCTGGACCTGGTCTTCGTCTTCGCGCTCACCCGGGTCTCCCAGCGGCTGGTCGAGGACTTCACCAGCGATCAGGGCATCCTGCTCTCCGAGGCCGGCCAGACCCTGCTGCTCTTCCTGGCGCTCTGGTTCATCTGGGCCTCGACGGCTTGGGCCACCAGCACCCAGGAGCCCGAGACGTTGGCCGTGCAGGGCGTCGTGGTGGTGACCGTGGTGTGCAGCATGGTGGTGGCGGTCGCCCTCCCGGAGGGGTTCGGCGACCGGGGCCTGATCTTCGCCGGCGCGTACCTCGCGGTCCAGTACGGCCGTGTCGGGTTCTTCCTGCTGGCCACGCGGGGTCGGTCCGTTCCGGGCGACCCTGATACGCCGCGTCGGGTGCTCTTCTGGGCCGGGATGACCACCCTGCCGTGGCTCGTCGGTGGACTGGCCGGTGAGAACGTCCTGCGGGGGGTGTTCTGGAGCATCGCGATCGGCGTGGACTACCTCGGCTTCACCCTGGGCTGGCCGACGCCCCGACTCGGCCGGGCACGCCACGGGGGGCAGCCGTTCGCCGGGGAGCACCTGGCCGAGCGCTACCAGCAGTTCCTGTTGATCGCGCTCGGCGAGCTGATCCTGGTCACCGGGATCAGCTTCAGCAGCACCGAGGGGGCCGCCTTCACCCCGGCCAGGAGTGCCGCGCTCGGGCTGGCGCTGCTGACCACGGTGCTGCTCTGGCGGATCTACTTCTACCGGGCCGGGCACGTACTACCGAACGCGATCATCCAGGCGCGGGATCCGACGCGGCTCGGCCTGGCCGCCGCCTACACGCACCTGGTCATGATCGCCGGCATCGTGCTCACCGGGGTCGGCTACGAACTGTCCATCACCCACCCGTTCGGGCACACCGCGCCCGCCTGGCTGATCGCCATCCTGGGCGGTCCCGCGCTCTTCCTGGCCGGTCGGGCCGGTTTCGAGTTCCAGGTGTTCGCTCGGGTCTCCTGGACCCGGGTGGCCGGCCTGGTCCTGCTGGCGGCGTCTGCGGTGGTGGTACCGGTGACGACCCGGTTGCCACTGCTGACCGTCGCCGGCGTCACCGCAGCGGTGCTGCTCGGGGTGGCCCTGTCCGACCTACGCCGGGCATGGGGACAGTCGCCCGAGCAGCCGGCGCCGCCGGTCTGAGGCAACGGGAGACAGCCCGGTCGCCCCGTTGGCCGGCAGCCGGTCCGGAGCGCGCCCGGCTGCCACCGGTCCAGCCGGTTCGGTCGGCGTTCGGTCGGCGGCCGGTTCAGGCCGCCGTCGGGTGGGCGAGCGCGGCCAGTGCCCGGCGTACGTCGGCCAGCGACACCGTGGCCGAGTCGTCCAGGTCGGCCAGTCCTGCCTCGATCCACTGCCGCATCAGGGTGGTCACCCCGATGCCGCGCGCCTCGGCGGCCGAGCGGACCCGTTCGTAGGTGTCCAGCGGCAGGCGTACGGAGCGGCTGACCATCGGCACGTCGGTGTCCGGGGTGGGCAGTTCGACCGGCTGCGCGTCGTCGATCAGATCCGCGAGTTGGTCGTCTTCGGCGTGGAACCGCTTGACGGCATCGTCTCGGTGCATCGTCACCGCCTCCTCCTCGTCTCCGTGCTCGATCTCGTGATCGATCCCGGTCTCCTGGTGCGCGATCCCGGGCCCGCCTGGTGGGACGGACTCATCGCCGGCGCCCCCGGATCGCCTCCTCGTAGCGCTTGGACTCGATGTCGGTCAGGTCACGCGCGGAGAGGATGTCCCAGTCGTTGTCAACTTGATCGGCCTCGGCCAGCAGGATGGCCAGTCGTCGTCCGCGCCGTGCCATGGCATAGACGATCATGACGTCGTCGCCGAGGTGCCGGATGACCCGTCGGGCGCTGTGCAGCGCCTCCCACACCTCGCCGGGGGTGACGTCGTGGACCTTCAGGTTTCCCAGTGCCTCGTCGGTGAAGCTGAACCTGCTGCCCACCCGAGGGAGCGTACCACGTACGTAACACGCGGATGTGACGCGACGAACCCGGCCCGGGTGCCGGCCCGGCGTCGTCGCGCGGTGGAAGGTGCGAGTATGGGAGACGGCATCCCGGGACGGGAGAGTTCCGGGGAGGACCGACCGCATCCCTCCGGAGGCCCGTGGTGAAGCGTCAGGCGTACCAGCCGATCCTGATCACCGACGCCTCACGCAGCCAGGACGACCAGTTGCACAGCCGGCAGCGTCGCTACCTCGTGATGATGTCGGTGCGGGCGCTCTGTGTCGTCGTCGGTGCCATCCTGGTCGGCGCCAAGGCGCCGCTGCTCTGGCTCTGGCTGCCGCTCTGTGCCGTCGGCATGGTCCTGATCCCCTGGCTGGCCGTGCTGCTCGCGAACGACCGCCCGCCGAAGGAGGAGCACCGGATCGGCGCGCGGATGCGGCGGAACCATCTCGACCAGACGCCGCCCCGGGCGCTGCCCGCCGAGGAACGCCCGCACCGGGTGATCGACGCCGAGCCCTGATCCGGGCTGACCGCCCCGATACGCCGAACCGGGCCGGTGATCAACTCCGCTCGGCCGGCGGCCGGGCCCCGAGGGTGCCGACCGCCGCCGCGCCGAGTTCGGCCGCCCGGTCCAGCGCCTCGGCCGGGCTGGCGCCGCCGATCCGGGCCGCCAGCAGGCCGGCCGCGAACGCGTCCCCGGCCCCGGTCACGTCGCGCACCGGCACCCGCCGGGCCGGCACGGAGACCACCGGGCCGCCGCGTTCGGCCCAGACCGCACCGGCGGCACCGTCCTTCACCACCACGTGCCGGGCCACCCTGGTCAGCGTGCGTGCCTGCGCCGCGGGCGTACCCGGTCCGGCCAGCACCACCGCCTCGTCCGCGTTGGCGAGCAGCAGGTCGGCATCGCGTACCCAGGCCAGGAACGCGGGCGCACCGACCCGGCGCAACGGTTCGGCGGAGGCCGCGTCGACGCTGGTGCTGAGGCCGCGCCCGCGCGCGGCGGCCAGCGCGGCCAGCCCGGCCCGGCGCGACCCGGCGTCCAACAGGGTGTACGCCGACAGGTGCAGATGCCCCGCGTCCAGGGTTTCGCCCAGCGCCGCGTCGACCTGCTCCGGAGTCAGCCGGAGGTTCGCCCCGCGCTGGGTGACCATGGTCCGCTCGCCGTCGCCGGCCAGCACGATGACGGTGCCGGTCGGGGCGTCCGGATCCCGGCGCACCGCACAGTGCACGCCCAGCGTGGTCAGCTCGGCGATCCGGGAGCTGCCGGCGTCGTCCACGCCGACGGCGCCGACCAGGGTGACCGGGCAGCCCTGCCAGGCCAGCCAGGCTGCGGTGTTGGCGGCCTGGCCACCGCCGGTGACCCGGATCTCGGCCGAGGTGTCGGAGCCGGGCGCCACCGGTCCGGCCAGCACCGCCAGCACGTCGGTGACGACGTCGCCGACCACGACGATCCGGTGCGGCGGCCCACCCCCGCCCGTCGGCGGAGCCGGAGGAGGACCTCCGGGCGTCATCGCCGGCCGGCGGCGGCCACGGCGATCCGGGCGGCGAGCGCGGCGTTGCGCAGGATGATCCGGACGTTGACCGCCAGGCTGGCACCGTCGGTGGCGGAGTGGAAGTGGGCCAGCAGGAACGGGGTGACCGCCTTGCCGGTCACTGCCTCGGCGGCGAGCCGGGCCAGGCCGTCGGCCAGGGTGCGGTCGTGCAGGGCCGGGTCGAGCTGCTCGTCGGTGGGGAGCGGGTTGGCCACGATCAGCGCGCCGGCCGAGACCCCGTGCCCGGCCCGGGCCGCGAGCGCGGCGGCCACCTGTTCCGGCGAATCGACCGACCAGTCCAGGTCGAAGCCGCCGTCGGTGACGAAGAAGCCGGGGAACCGGCGGCTGCGGTAACCGACCACCGCCACACCCAGCGTCTCCAGCCGCTCCAGGGTCGCGCCGACGTCGAGGATCGACTTCACCCCGGCGCAGACCACCGCGATCGGGGTACCGGAGAGCGCGGTCAGGTCGGCCGACTCGTCGAAGGTCTGCGCCGCCTCCCGGTGCACCCCGCCGAGGCCGCCGGTGGCGAATACCCGGATCCCGGCTGCCGCCGCGACCGCACTGGTGGCGGCCACCGTGGTGGCCCCGTCGGCCCGGGTGGCGGCGGCCAGCGCCAGATCGCGTACGGAGAGCTTCGCCACGCCGTCCGAGGAGGCGAGCCGGGTCAGCTGGGTGTCGTCGAGGCCCACCACGAGGTCGCCGTCGACCATTCCGATGGTGGCCGGGACCGCCCCGTCGGCGCGTACCGCCGCTTCGATCTCGCGGGCCACCCGCAGGTTGTCCGGGCGGGGCAGGCCGTGCGAGACGATGGTGCTCTCCAGGGCGACGACGGGGCGGTCGGCGCGCAGTGCCTCGGCCACCTCGGCGCCGTACCGGATCTGATAATCGGTCACGGCTGACCACCGTACGGGCCGGGGCCGGGGGGTGTTCCGGTGGACCGCTCGGCAGTGACCTGCCAGACTTGACCGTTGGCGGGGTCACCGAGGGAGGAATCGCTGCCGTGAGCACTGAGGTTCTCGAGCGTCCGGAACTGAAGGACGCGGACACCGGGCCGGAGATGTTCCACTACGTCCGGAAAGACAGAATCGCCGAGAGTGCGGTCATGGGGACCTTCGTGATCGCGCTCTGCGGTGAGACGTTCCCGGTCACCAAGGCCGCCAAGCCGGGCTCGCCGGTCTGCCCGAAGTGCAAGGAGATCTACGACTCGATGCGCGACTGAGCCGGGCCGGAGCCGCCCGTCAGCGCGTAACATCCTGCGGTGACCGCCGCAGCCGCCCTGCTTTTCGCCGACCTCACCGGTGTGGCGATCTTCGCCGCGTCCGGCGCCTCCGCCGCCGTGGTGAAGCGGCTGGACCTGTTCGGGGTGGTCTTCGTCGGCTTCGTCGCCGCACTTGGCGGCGGCATCTTCCGGGACCTGGTGATCGACGACGGGCCGCCGCTGGCCTTCGCCGACTGGCGGTACGCGGTCACCGCGACGGTCACCGCCGCGGCGGTCTTCTGGCTACACCCCCAGTTGGCGCGGCTGCGTACCACCGTGCTGGTCCTCGACGCGGCCGGGCTCGGCCTCTTCACCGTCACCGGTACCCTCACCGCGCTGGACGCCGGGCTGCCCCCGGTCGGCGCCTGCATGATCGGCATGTTGACCGGGATCGGCGGCGGCCTGGGCCGGGACCTGCTGACCGGGGAGATTCCGGTCGTGCTGCGCCGGGAGATCTACGCGGTGGCGGCGCTGGCCGGTGCGGTCGCGGTGGTCGGCCTGGACCGGGTCGACCTGGCCGGCCCCGGACCGCTGATGGCGGCGGCGCTCTTCGTCTTCGCCCTCCGGCTGGTGGCGCTGCGCCGCCGCTGGTCCGCGCCGGTCCCGCTGGCCGCTCCGCCCCAGGTTGCTCCGGGCCAGGCTCAGGTTGCTCCGGCCCAGGCTCAGGCTGCTCCGGCCCAGGCTCAGGCTGCTCCGGCCCAGGCTGCGGCGACCGTGACCGCACCGGACCTGGTCGCCACGATCCCGGGGTGCTCGGCGGGCCCATCCAACCAGTCCGGCTCACCGGCATCGACCGATGGCTCAGCTGAGACGGACAGGTCACCGGAGGAGCGTCGGGTCGACGGCTGGTGATGGACGTCAGCCGGAGCACATCGCCAGGTGGCGCAGGGCCGGGCAGCAGTGCCAGCCGGACGGGCTTGCCGCGGCCTCGGCGGAATCCTAACCATTCCGGTCCGGGCCGGCGAAATCCCTTGCTGGGATGGAGCCCCGCGCCCTGGTGATCATCGGGCGTTCGGGTGGGGACAGCTCCGCCAGAACGGTGCGGCTCAGTACGCGAGGTTGAGGTGAGCCCGGTGGTGCTCGCGCTTCTCGATCAGGTCCACGAATCCGAGTGCGTAGTCCGGGCCGGAGATCGCTCCGCCGTCCCGGGGCTGGACGGCGACGTCGTCACCGACCCGGTACGTGCCCAGCCGCTCCCCGCGAACGTGTCCGCCGAACCTGCCCGCCGGGCTGACGAAAACCCAGTCGAGCGTTTCCGGCGTGGCCGGGAGGTCGTCGCTGACCAGCGCCGCCACGGTGACGAGCTCGTCGTGGTACTCGGCCGGGGCGTGGCTCAGATCCGCCACGAAGCGCGGCGCGCCGGCGGCTGGGCGCAATGACGAGAAGCCGCCGACGACGTACAGCGGGATCCCCTCGGCGTCGACGATTCGAGCGATCATGGCATAGACGTCGCGGAAGGAACCGGCCAGCGGACCACGCGGCGCGAGCGCGCCGACCACGACGTCGGCAGTCGAGACGACCGAGGTCAGCGCCGCCTGGTCGGTGACGTCGCCCCGGACATAGGTCACGCCCGGGACGGGGTCGGCCGGAACTGACCGGCTGAACGCGGTGAGCTCGTGACCGCGAGCGGCGGCCTCGGCGACGATGGCCGATCCGGCGTACCCGGTACCGCCGAGGACAGTGATGCGAGACAGCTCTGGGGCTGCTGTGCCGCCGGTGTCGCCTGGGTCCCACGGGGCCGGCTGGTTATGCTGGTACGGCCTTCGCGCTCGTCCGGTCGCGGAGGCGTTTTCGTGTGCCTGGATATCTGGCCGTCGGAGGGGAGTGTTCGCGTGGGAGCCCGACTGCCGGTACTCGAATCGTTCCCCGCGCTGCGGGCCTGGCAGCGCAAGGCGTTGGTGGAGTACCTGCGACGCCGCTCCGATGACTTCCTGGCCGTCGCCACCCCCGGCGCCGGCAAGACCACCTTCGCGCTGCGGATCGCCGCCGAACTGCTCGCCGACGGTACGGTCGAGGCGGTCACCGTGGTCGCACCTACCGAGCATCTGAAGACCCAGTGGGCGGTCGCGGCGGCCCGGGTCGGCATCCAGCTCGACGCCGCGTTCCGCAACGCCGACCTGCACTCCTCGGCGGACTTCCACGGTGCGGTCGTCACCTACGCGCAGGTCGGGATCGCCCCGCAGGTGCACCGCCGCCGGACGATGACCCGGCGGACCCTGGTGATCCTGGACGAGATCCACCACGCCGGCGACTCCCGATCCTGGGGGGACGGGGTCAAGGCCGCCTTCGAGCCCGCCGTACGCCGGCTGATGCTGACCGGTACGCCGTTCCGCTCCGACGAGAACCCGATCCCGTTCGTCAGCTACGAGCGGGGCCCCGACGGCCTGCAACGTTCCCGGGCCGACTCGGTGTACGGCTACTCCGACGCGCTCGCCGACGGCGTCGTCCGCCCGGTGATCTTCCTGGCGTACTCGGGGGAGACCCGGTGGCGGACCAGTGCCGGGGACGAGTTGGCGGCCCGGCTGGGTGAGCCGATGACCCAGGACCTGATCGCCCAGGCGTGGCGTACCGCGCTGGACCCGGCCGGGGACTGGATGCCGCAGGTGCTGCGGGCCGCCGACGCCCGGTTGCAGGTGCTCCGGGCCGGTGGGGTCTCCGACGCCGCCGGTCTGGTGATCGCCACCGACCAGCAGGCGGCCCGGTCGTACGCCCGGCTGATCGAACGGATCACCGGGGAGCGGGCGGTGGTGGTGCTCTCGGACGACCAGGGCGCCTCGGACCGGATCGCCGCGTTCACCGTCTCCGAGCAGCGCTGGATGGTCGCGGTGCGGATGGTCTCCGAGGGGGTCGACATCCCGCGGTTGGCCGTCGGCGTCTACGCGACGAGCGCCTCCACGCCGCTCTTCTTCGCCCAGGCGATCGGGCGGTTCGTCCGGGCCCGTCGGCCGGGCGAGACGGCGTCGGTCTTCCTGCCCAGCGTGCCGCACCTGCTCGGGCTGGCCAGCGAGATGGAGGTCGAGCGGGACCACGTGCTCGGCGGGCCGAAGCGGGGCGACGGGCTCGACGACGACCTGCTGGAGCGGGCGCAGCGCAACGAGCAGGCCAGCGGTGAGCTGGAGAAGCGGTTCGAGGCGCTCTCCGCGACCGCCGAACTCGACCAGGTGATCTTCGACGGGGCCTCCTTCGGCACCGCCGCCCAGGCGGGTACGCCGGAGGAGGAGGAATATCTCGGCCTGCCCGGCCTGCTCACCGCCGACCAGGTTGCGGTGTTGCTGAGCAAGCGCCAGGCCGACCAGTTGGCCGCCCAGCGCCGCCGGAAGACCGCCGAGCCGGTGCCGGCGCCCCGGCCGATGAGCGCGGCGGAACGGCGGGTCACCCTGCGCCGCCAGCTCAACGCGCTGGTCGCGGCGCACCACCACCGGACCGGACTGCCACACGGGAAGATCCATGCCGAGCTGCGCCGCCGCTGCGGTGGTCCGCCGAGCGCCCAGGCCACGATCGAGCAGCTCGAGGAGCGGATCGCCACCGTCCAGACGCTCTGACCGGGGAAAGCCCGCCTGCCGGCTTTCTCCGGGTTGCCGGGGTCGCGCCCGGCCGGCGTCGCCAGCTGTCGCCGCCGGGGCGGCCAGCGAAAGCCGGGACACCAGCGAAAGCCGGGATAGACGACCGGAGGCGCCCGTACGGGCACCTCCGGTCAGTTATGTCCTGGTTGGGTTAGTTCGCCATCAAATCGGCGCCACGCCAGCTGAATTCCGGGTCAACCGCGTACCGAACCGTGATCTTCACGAGATCCTCGGCGTACTTGTTCGCGTGATGGCCACAGAACACCAGCTCGCTCCCACCCGCGAGGGTGATCCGGAGCTTGCCGGCGGCGTTACAGCGGTCGCACCGTTCATCGGCGGCTGGGGGAGCCACCGTCTCGGGCGGCGGCGTGAGGGTCGGGGTCATCGCCTTCCTCCTGCGGTCGTCACCGATGAACACTCTCGTCGTTCATTGCTCACCTATCGTGCAACACCCTTGTGGGGTGTGCCCTTCCCAGTGTGCCCCCGGGGGACCGATGTCACACGTGGTAGAGACAGTGTGCCGTGCTACCAGGGTGCCACGTCAACGATCACAAATGGGGAACCAACTGATCACCACCGCCCGATGTACGTGTGGTGATCAGATGGACACGACTGGTTGACTTTTGGGGTCAGTCAAGATAATCGCGCAACACCTGCGAACGGGACGGGTGGCGCAGCTTCGACATCGTCTTGGACTCGATCTGCCGGATCCGCTCCCGGGTCACGCCGTACACCTGACCGATCTCGTCCAGGGTACGCGGCTGCCCGTCGGTCAGCCCGAACCGCAGCCGCACCACGCCGGCCTCCCGCTCGGAAAGCGTCTGGAGCACCTGCTGGAGCTGGTCCTGGAGCAGCGAGAAGGAGACCGCGTCGACCGCGACGACCGCCTCGGAATCCTCGATGAAGTCGCCGAGCTGGCTGTCCCCCTCGTCGCCGATGGTCTGGTCGAGCGAGATCGGCTCCCGGGCGTACTGCTGGATCTCCAGCACCTTTTCGGGTGTGATGTCCATCTCCTTCGCCAGCTCCTCCGGGGTGGGCTCGCGGCCCAGGTCCTGGAGCAGCTCGCGCTGGATCCGGCCCAGCTTGTTGATCACTTCGACCATGTGCACCGGGATGCGGATGGTGCGGGCCTGGTCGGCCATGGCCCGGGTGATCGCCTGCCGGATCCACCAGGTGGCGTAGGTGGAGAACTTGTAGCCCTTGGTGTAGTCGAACTTCTCGACGGCGCGGATCAGGCCGAGGTTGCCCTCCTGGATCAGGTCGAGGAAGGCCATCCCCCGCCCGGTGTACCGCTTGGCCAGCGAGACCACCAGCCGCAGGTTCGCCTCCAGCAGGTGGTTCTTGGCCCGCTCCCCGTCCCGGGAGATCCACATCAGGTCGCGCTGCATCTCCCGGACGAGCTTCTCCTCGCCCTCCTCCGCGGCGCGCAGTCGCTCGGCGGCGTAGAGCCCGGCCTCGATCCGCTTGGCCAGCTCCACCTCCTGCTCGGCGTTGAGCAGCGGGACCTTGCCGATCTGCTTGAGGTAGGCCCGGACCGAGTCCGCCGAGGCGGTCAGCTCGGCATCCCGGCGCGCCTGCTTGAGCGCCTCGGACTCCTCGTCGTCCCACTCGAAGTCGTTGTCGGTCGCGGCGTCGGCGGCGTCCGCCTCGGCGGCCTTGGTCAGCTCGGCCGGCTCCTCGACCACCACGTCCTCGATCTCGGCGGCAAGCGCCTCCGGATCGATGTCCTCGGCCGGGCCGTCCGGCTCGCCGGCCTTGGCCGGGGTGGCGGCCTTGGCGGCCTTGGCGGCCTTGGCCGGGCCGGCGCCGGTCGCTGCCCGGCCGGCCTTCGCCGGAGCCTTGGCGGCTGCCTCGGCGGCCTTGGCGGCCGGTTTCGCGGCACCGGCCGGCGACGCTCCGTCGGCCGCCAGCGCCGGCTTGCGGACCGCCGGCTTGCGGACCGCGCCGGCCGCCTCGTCGGCGGCGGGCGCCTGCTTCGGGGCCGGCTGCGCCGACTTCTTGGTCGCCTTGGCGGTGGTCGCCCGGGACGCGGGGGTGGCGGACCGGGCGGCGGCGACCCGGCGACGGGTACTCGCCGAGCCGTCGACCACGACGGTGACCCCGGCGTCGGAGAGCGCACGCAGGATCTTCTTGGCCTGGGCCGGAGTCACCTCAGCAGACTCGACCGTACGCGCCAGCTCAGCCGACGTGAGCTGGCCGCCGGCGGTCTGCGCCCGCGCGATCAGGGTGTCGGTGAGCGAGCGTACGTCGGCGCCGGTGTGGCGGGGTTCTGTCACGAATGACCTTCCGGAGGCGATGAGCTGAGCACGGCCGGGATCGGCCGGCGCAGCGCGGTGCGTTGTGTCGGGCCGATGTGGTTGAGGGACCCCCGTGTCCCGGGCCGGCCGGTGCTCGGCGGTCCGTGGCGCGTGGGCAGGCGTGAATTGTAGCGCCGTCTGCGGCGATCATCCCGCGCCGCACGCCGGAGACGTGGTCCGGGGCCACCGACTCGATGCGCGTTTTGACTTTGTAAGGATGATACTCGCGGCCGGGGCGGCACGTCACAGGCGTGCGGGAAGGGGACGTCATGCGTGGTACGGCACCGGCTCCGGAGGAGCTGTTGAAGATCGCGGTCGAGGTGGCCCGGGAGGCGGCGGAGACCGCGTACCGGATGCGTGCCGAGGGAGTGTCCGGAATCGGCACCAAGAGCACCGTGACCGACGTGGTGACCGCCGCCGACCGGGCGGTGGAGCGGCAGGCGGTGGCGACCCTGCGGGCGACCCGGCCCGCCGACGCGGTACTCGGCGAGGAGTACGGCGACGCCGACGGTGCCGGCCCGGCCGGTGACAGCGGCGTACGGTGGATCCTCGACCCGATCGACGGCACCGTGAACTATCTCTACGGGCTGCCGCACTACGCCGTCTCGCTGGCCGCCGAGGTCGACGGGGAGGTGGTCGCCGGAGTGGTCCGGAACGCCGCCACCGGGGACGAGTGGACGGCGGTGCGGGGCGGCGGCGCCCACCGGGACGGCCGGCGGCTGGCCGGCTCGACCGAGACCGACCTCGGCCAGGCGCTGGTGGCCACCGGGTTCGGCTACGACCCCGCGCGCCGGGAACACCAGGCCGGGGTGCTGCACCGGCTCATTCCCCACGTCCGGGACATCCGTCGGTTCGGCGTCGCCTCGATCGACCTCTGCCTGGCGGCCGAGGGGCTTGTCGACGGCTACTACGAGAAGGGCCTGAACCTCTGGGACCACGCGGCCGGCGGGCTGGTCGCCACCGAGGCCGGACTCCGGGTCGCCGGGCTGGCCGGTGCCGCCCCGGGACCGGACCTGGTGATCGCGGCCCCACCGGCGCTGTTCGGGCCGCTGCACGACCACCTGGCCCGGCTCGACGCGGCCGGCGGGCCCTGAGCGGCGGTCAGCTCAGGTTGGGGTCGGCGCAGGTCCGCGGCGGCAGCTGGGTGCTCTCCGGGTCCCGCTGGCTCAGCGCCTGGTTGACCTCGGTGATGGTGGCCAGTTGCTTGAACTCGCCGCCGATGATCACGTCCACCGTGTCGTCCTCGCGTTCGAGCTGGAACTCCGGCTGCGCCTCGTTCAGGAAGTACGCCCTGAGCACCTGGTACGAGCCGACGCCCTTCGGGCCGTACCGCAGGATCGCCACGGCCTCGTCGATGCCCTTCACCTTCTTCGGTGCGTCGCCGGCCTTGAGCACCTTGAACTGCCGGTTCTGGAAGTCAATCTTCAGCGTGTTGGCCATGCCGACGGTGTCGGTCCCGTTATAGACGTTGATCTTGATGTCCTTCGACTGCCGCAACCGGGTGTCGGCGAGCTTGTCGCCTTCCTGGCAGTCGCTGGCGACCTCCTTGCCGGCCTGGGTGTCGCGGACGAGGGTGACGCCGACGAACACCATGGCGATCACCGCGAGCACGCCGACGACGACGAGGGCCCGGACGCGCGCGAAACTCATCTGCTTGGCTCCTGCGAAGCTGGTTTGTGGAACGACCCCGACCGGCCGGCCACACGGGCCGCCGTGGCTATCGAGTATGCCGGTGCGCCCGGCGGTTGTCCGACCGGGTGCTGAATCCGCCAGATTTGTCGGCGCGGCGACGACGATCGGCCGACCGGTACCCCTATCTTCGTGTCGCCTGAGTCACATTGGGAACAACTCCGCGCGCTCGGACGTACATGCATGCCGCAGGGACGGTATACATGCCTCGCCCGAAGGGGGGTAAGGTACCCCGCTCGCCGGGGCAGTTCCACCCGGCGGCCGCGACCCGGGGCGTGCGTCGGGTCGGGCGACCGGAAAAGACGGCCGGCCAGCGGGAACCGAAACAGCGTCCTCCGGCGTTACAACCGGAAGCGACTATATCGATATGGGAGAGTGAGACCGATGGCCACCGACTACGACGCCCCGCGTCGCGACGAGGTCGACCTCGGCGAGGACAGCCTGGAAGAGCTCAAGGCTCGGCGGGTCGACTCACAGTCGGCCGCCGTGGACGTCGACGAGGCCGAGGTCGCCGAGAGCTTCGAGCTGCCCGGTGCCGACCTGGCCGACGAGGAGCTCACCGTCAAGGTGCTGCCGATGCAGTCGGACGAGTTCCGCTGCGCGCGTTGCTTCCTTGTGCACCACCGCAGCCAGCTCGCGGTGGAGCGCAACGGTGACCTCATCTGCCGTGAGTGCGCCTGACAGCCGCCTGACGGAAGTGGCCTTCCCGGGCGGGGAAGCCGGTCCGGCGGGTACGGGGTGAACCCGCCGGGACGGGGGGAGCGGCGGCCTCCACGCACCGGGGGTCGCCGCGCGTGATTCGACATGCGGGGTTGGCGGGTAACTGCTTGACTCGAGGCGCGTGCTGGCACGCCCATCCGAGGACACGCGCTGGGAGGTCATGATGAGCCGCTCCGACCGGGCGCCCGACGCGTACTCGCCGGTACCCGCCGACCAGCCTGCGCCGGCACGGGGTGACGCGCCGGCACCGGCCGACCCGTCCGCGCCGGCGCGGAGCGACCGGTCGCCGAATGCGGCCGGCACGCCCGCGGCCGGCACGCCCGCGGCCGGCACGCCCGCGGCCGGCACGCCCGCGGCCGGCACGCCCGCGACCGGGCGGGTTGGCACGTCCGGGCCGGAGTCGACAGCTCCGGACGGGTCCGCCACGTCCGTCGACGAGCGGTCCGCCGCGCCCCTCGCCGGGGACGACCCGGAGGCCGACACGTCGGCCCGGGAACTCGCGCTCCGCGACGACGAGCTGAGTACGACCGTCGCAGCGCTCACCGCCGACGAGCTCAACCAGACCCGGCGGCGCCGGCTGCTCGGCCGGCTGGTCAACCAGGTGCGGGTCGCCCGGCCCGGCAACCTGTTCAAGCCGAGGGCGGCGCTGCGCTGGCTCACCGACACGGTGGCGGAGATCGCGCCGCACATCCCGGTGCGCGACCGGGAGACACTGCGCCGGCACTTCGACGGGCTCGACGGGGACGCCCTGGCCGAGCGACTGGTCCGCAACGCCGTACGGGCCACCGCCGGGATCGGCGCGGCCGGTGGCGGGGTGGCGGCGGTGGAGTGGGTGGTCACCCCGACCCTGCTCTCGGCACCGATCCTGCTCACCGCCGAGACCGTCGCCGTGGTCGCCATCGAGCTGAAGCTGATCGGTGAGCTGCACGAGGCGTACGGGGTGCGGCTGCCCGGCGGCAGCAGCCAGCGTGCGGTGACCCTGGTCCGCGCCTGGGCGGCCCAGCGCGGAGTCAACCCGCTGCTGCCCGGGGTGGGCGTCGGCGCGGTACTCGGTACGGCGGCCCGCAAGGAGCTGCGGGACCGGCTGCTGCGGCGGTTCGGCCGCAACCTGACCACCCTCGGGCCGTTCCTGACCGGCGCGGCGGTGGCCGGCTTCCTCAACGGCCGGGCCACCCGGGGACTCGGCGACCGGATCCGGGAGGACCTCCGCCAGGGGCCCAAGGCCCTCGACGGCTGACCGGACCCGGGTGTCAGTTCGGGGCGCGGGCGGCCAGGATCGCCTCGGCCAGGCGTACCGGATGGCGGGTGCTGACCACCCAGTAGGGCGTCGGGTCGGCCGGGTCGGCCAGGACCACCTGCACCGCCCCCGGCACCCACGGCCGCTGCACCACGAAGGCCAGCGGGTCGGCACCGACCCCGAGCACCTCGCGCCGGCCCTCGGCGTCCAGCGGGATCGCGTCGGCGACGAACCGCACCGGCAGCCGGGCGTCGTCGACCAGGAGTTCGCCGTCGCGTACGGCGAGCCGGATCCGACCCAGCCAGCCGAGACCCACGGCGGCCAGCGGCAACAGCACCACGAACGGCAGCCAGGCGCGTACCCCGGTGGAGCCGAGCCAGAGCTCGGTGGCCAGCAACCCGGCGACGGCGAGCCCGGCCAGCCAGAGCCACCAGGGCAGGGTCAGCCGCTCGGCGAACCCGGCCCTGCTCGGCACGACGGCGGAGGGCTCGGAACTTGTCGGGGCCACGCTGGAAGGGTACGGCCCGGCGCGGCCGGTCGACCCGGCAGGATGGGGGCAGCACCGGTGGACCGACGAACCCTGACAGGAGAGTGAGCGCGTGACGCAGCCTGTGCCCGTACCCGTCCGGCGGCTCGACCCCGAGTTGCCGCTGCCGGCGTACGCCCATCCCGGCGACGCCGGGGCCGACCTGGTCGCCGCCGAGGAGGTGGAGATCCCGCCGGGCCGGTGGCGGCTGGTCCGCACCGGTGTCGCGCTCGCCCTGCCACCCGGGTACGTCGGCCTGGTCCACCCCCGGTCGGGCCTGGCGGCCCGGCTCGGCGTGACGGTGCTGAACGCGCCCGGCACGGTCGACGCCGGCTACCGGGGCGAGATCCTGGTCAACCTGGTCAACCACGACCGGGACCGCACGGCGAAGATCTCCCGGGGCGACCGGATCGCGCAACTCGTGGTGCAGCGGGTGGAGCGGGCGGAGTTCCTGCCCGTCGACGAGCTGCCCGACTCCGCCCGGGGTACGGGCGGACACGGCTCGACCGGCGGACACGCCGGCCTGGCCGCCCCGCGCACGCCGGTCCAGCCCACCGGGTCCGTCGGGCTCGGCGGGCCGGTCGACGGGGGCGAGCGGGCGGTGGCGGAGGCGGGTGGTCGGTGAACGGGCCGGAAAGTGGAGCCCGGGTCGGCCGTCGCCGTGGGCCGTGGCCGACAATGCGAGTGAGATCCGCCCATCCGACAGCCGGAAACGGAAGGTAGCAGGTAAGCAAGATGATCTTCTCCCGAGGACGCGGCGGGCGCCACTCCCGCGACGAGCGCTCCGGTCGGCAGTCGGCCGACACCCAGGACCTCGCCGCCGCGACCGAGCCCGAGGGGCCCAGCCATGGGCCGTACGACATCCACGACGCGCCCTCGGGAGTCCAGCGGCTCGACCTGGGCAGCCTGCACATCCCCGCCGTGCAGGACGTGGAGGTGCGCGTCCAGGCCAACCCGGACGGCGTGATCCAGCAGGTCGTACTGGTGCACGGCGAGAGCGCCCTTCAACTGGGGGTGTTCGCGGCGCCGCGTAGCGACGACATCTGGCCGGAGTGGCGGGAGGAGATCCGTACCTCGCTGGCGGCCGACGGGGTGACGGCGGAGGAGGTGACCGGCGACTACGGCACCGAGCTGCGGGCCCGGGTCCGTACCCCGGACGGCGGCCTCGCCGACCTGCGGTTCGTCGGGGTGGACGGGCCGCGCTGGATGATCCAGGGCGTCTTCCAGGGACGGGCCGCCAGCGACCCGGACGCGGCCGGACCGCTTACCGAGTGCCTCAACGGGCTGGTGGTCGACCGGGGCCAGGAGGCCAAGCCGGTCCGCGAGCCGCTGCCGCTGCGGCTGCCCCGGGAGGCGGCCGCGGCCGCACCGGAGCCGGACGGCGGCGAGGCCGGCACCGCGGTCAACGGCGTGGTCTCCGGCCAGCAGCATCCGCGGCACGCCGAGCCGCGACCCCGCCGCGACGGCTCCTGAGCCCCACCCACCGCCGCCCGTCGCCCACCGCCTACCGCCCACCGCCCGCCAGGCGGTGCGCGGTGCCGCGACGGCGTACGCTTGCGGGACGGCGCGCCGCCAGTCGTGTCGGGTACGCGCTACGCGCCGGGACAGCGCCTCGAGGAGGGTGACACCGGGAGATGGCCACCGACCAGGGCCGAGTCTCGTGGCGGGGTTTCCTGCAACGGCTGACCGCGAGCGAGGCCGAGATCGAGGCCGAGGAACTGCTCCGGGAGAGCGCGGAGTGCGGCAGCACCCCGGCCCGGCAGTGCAGCCGAGGACAGGTGGTGTCGGTCTCGGGTCGGCTCCGTACCGTCGTCTACACCCCCCGGACGAACCTGCCCACCCTGGAGGCGGACCTCTACGACGGCAGCGACGTCGTGACCCTGGTCTGGCTGGGCCGCCGGCACATCGCCGGGATCGAGCCGGGCCGGCAATTGACCGCGCGCGGTCGCATGGCGGTACGCGATGACCGTAAAGTCATCTACAACCCGTACTACGAGCTGGAGTCGCCGCGGTGAGCATCGACGGCGGCGGCCCCGGACGCGACCGGAAGATACCCAGATGACCGCTGGACAGCCCCGCACCGACAGCACGGGCAGCGACCCGACCGCCGGCCGGAAGGTGGCGGAGGAGGAGCCGCTTCCCAGCCTGACCGAGCAGATGGCCGAGCAGCTCGGCGGCTGGCGCGGGATGGTCGAGTCCAGCGTCCCGGTGGTCGTCTTCGTGACGGTCAACATCATCACCGAACTGCGTCCGGCGGTGATCGCCTCGGTCTCGATCGCGGTGCTGATCGCGGCCGTCCGGCTCTTCCAGCGACGCCCGGTACGGCATGCCGTCAACGGCCTGGTCGGGATCGGCATCGGCGCGATGATCGCCTGGCGCACCGGAGACGAGCGCGACTTCTACCTGCCCGGCATCCTCTACGGCATCGTCTACGGGCTGGTGCTGCTCGGCTCGGCGGTGATCCGGCAGCCGCTGGTCGGCTGGATCTGGTCGATCATCGCCGCCGGTGGCCGGTCGGAATGGCGGCAGGATCCCCGGCTGGTCCGCACCTTCACCCGGCTCACCGTGCTCTGGGGCGTGGTGTGGCTGGCCAAGGTGGGCGTGCAGGCCGGGCTCTACCTGGCCGACATGGACACCGCGCTCGGCATCGCCCGGCTGCTGCTCGGCTACCCGCCGTACGCGCTGCTGCTGGTGATCACGATCTGGGTGGTCCGCCGGGTGAACCGGGTGCCGAGCGTACCGGCCCCACTGGGCGGCTGACCCGGCTCGGGCCAGCGGACTCGCGGGTCACAGCTTCTCCGGTGGGCCCTGGCCGATCGAGAAGCCGAGATGCGCCCCGCCGGACGCGTCGATCACCTGGCCGGTCACCCAGCGCGCCGCCGGAGAGGCGAGGAAAGGCCACCACGTCCGCGACATCGTCCGGCTCTCCCAGCCGGCGCAGGGCCGAGAGCCCGGTCACGACCTCGCGGACCGACGGCTGGGCGTCGAACCACGCGAGGTTGGTCTCGGTGGCGGTGGTCCCGGGCATCACCGCGTTCACCGTGATGCCCCGGCTGCCCAGTTCCTGCGCCAACGTGACGCTGAACGTGTTGATCGCGCCCTTCGTCATGGCGTACGCGAGCGTGTCGGAGATCGCGATCCGGGTGGCGACGGACGAGATGTTGACGATCCGGGCCACCGTTCCGGAGCCGGTCCAGACCATGCTTGACCACGAAGAACGGCGCCTTGACGTTTATCGCGAGCAACTCGTCGAAATCCTCCGGCCGCGCGCCGGCCAGCGTCGGCGTGGCACCGCCGATCGCGGCGTTGTTCACCAGTACGTCGATGCCGGGTCGCGCGCCGCGCTCGGCCAAACCGGCGTCCACGGCAGCCCAGAGCCGGTCGGCGTCCCCCGCGATCCCGAGCCGCGAGCCGACAGCGAACGCCGCGCCGCCCGCCCTGGTGATCCGGGCGACCGTTTCTGCCGCGGCCGACTCGTTCGTGCCGTAGTGCACCGCCACCAGAGACCCGTCCGCGGCGAGCCGCCTGGCGATCGCGCGACCGATGCCCCGGCTCGCGCCGGTGACGAGGCTGGTGGTGCCGTCGAGTGTTCCCATGCCTTCTCCTCTGCTTCTCGTGTCGGGCAGCAGGAGCCACGATCCGGTCCGCGTTCTGCGCACCGCAACGGACTGAGAGATCGCGGTGTACGGTTGCCGCACTACCCGATGCCTGGCAGCGTCCGCGCGTACGCTCGTTGGATGCGCCGGGACGCCGAGGAGAAGCGGCTCCGGATCCTGGCCGCGGCCCGGCACGCCTTCGCCGAGAAGGGTGAGGACGTCGCGGTGGCTCGGATCGCCCGGCGCGCCGGGGTTTCCGTCGCCACCGTCTACCGGCGCTTTCCCACCCGGGATCGCCTGATCGCCGACGCCTACGCCGACCAGTGGAACGACTGCACGGCCATGCACGCCGCAGCCCTGCGCGACCCGGATCCGGCGCGTGCGCTGCGGGAGCTGACCCCCACGCTCTGCGCGTACCAGCTACGGGACAGAGGCTTCACCAGGGCGTACGTCGACGCGGTGGTCGCCGGGCGCGGGCTCGACCACGAGCGGCTGGAGACCGAACGTGTCGTCGCCCGGCTGCTGGAGAAAGCCCACGCGGTGGGCAGCGTCCGCGCCGACCTGACCGTCGCCGACTTCCGGCTGCTGGTCGCCGCCCATCACGGCGTGATCCTGGCCGCCGGTCCCGACGCCGCCGCCCATTCCCGGCGCTACCTCGCGTTGGTGCTGCGCCTGCTGCAAGCCTGAGCCCGATCCGGCCGGGCAACGGCCCGGACGGTGTACTAAAGGCTGCCGCCCCGGGTCCGTTCGACGCTGTCCGGGCCGAGGACCACCTTGCGGACCTCGTCCTCGACCTCGGCCGTGCAGACGAAGATCAGCTCGTCGCCGGCCTCCAGCGGATCGTCCGGGCTCGGCACCAGCACCCGCTTGCCCCGCAGGATCGCGGTCAGCGCCGAGTCGCGGGGCAGCGGCACGGAGTGGATCGGGTGTCCGACGTACGGGGCGGTCGGCGGCAGGGTGATCTCGACCAGGTTCGCCTCGCCCTGCCGGAACGTCATCAGCCGCACCAGGTCGCCGACGGTCACCGCCTCCTCGACCAGGGCCGCCATCACCCGCGGCTTGCTGACCGCCACGTCGACGCCCCACTGGTCGGTGAAGAGCCACTCGTTCTCGGCCCGGTTGACCCGGGCGACCACCCGGGCGACGGCGAACTCCGTCTTGGCCAGCAGCGAGACCACCAGGTTGACCTTGTCGTCGCCGGTGGCGGCCACCACCACGTCGCAACTGGCCAGGTCGGCCTCTTCCAGGCTGGTCAGCTCGCAGGCGTCGGCGAGTACCCATTCGGCCGCCGGTACGCGTTCCGGGCGGAGCATCTTCGGCTTCCGCTCGATAAGCATCACCTGGTGGCCGTTCTCGATCAGCTCCTGGGCGATGGAGCGCCCGACGTTGCCGGCTCCGGCGATGGCGACCCGCATCTCAGCGCCCTCCTTCGGGTGGCGAGCCGGCCACCGTCGTCACCTGGTCGGCGATGTCGTCGGTGACCAGCATGGAGACCTGGTCGCCCTCCTGGAGCACGCTCGACGCGGTGGGCAGGGCGGCGATCCCGAACCGGGTCAGATAGCCGACCCGGGCGCCGGTCGCCTCCTCCAGCCCGCGGATCGGCCGGCCGATCCAGTGGTCGTGCACCGGCACCTCGATGATCGACACGGTGCTGGTCGGGTCGCGGAAGATCTCCACGTGTCCCTCCGGCACCAGGTGCCGGACGATCCGGTCGGCGGTCCACCGGACGGTGGCCACGGTCGGGATGCCGAGCCGCTCGTAGACCTGGGCGCGCTTGGAGTCGTAGATCCGGGCCACCACCCGGGAGACGCCGTACGTCTCGCGGGCCAGCCGGGCCGAGATGATGTTCGAGTTGTCGCCGCTGGAGACGGCGGCGAAGCCGTCCGCCCGCTCGACACCGGCCTGCCGGAGCACCTCGGCGTCGAACCCGGCGCCGGTGACGGTGATCCCGCCGAAGTCCGGGCCGAGCCGGCGGAACGCGTCCGCGTCCTGGTCGATGACGGCCACCGAGTGGCCGCGCGACTCCAGGTTGTGCGCCAGGGTCGAACCGACCCGGCCACAGCCCATGATCACGACGTGCAAGGTACGTCCTCCCGGGACACCGCGGGACCGAACCCGACGGCGGGGTGATGTCACCATGAGCGTAGCCATCCGGCGTCCCGTCCGTGCCGCCCGACCTCCCCGGCACCGTCCCGGGGCGCCGGACCGACCGGCAGTCCCGAAGATCGCCGCACCGGACGGCCGGGCGAATCCGGCGGCCGTACCCTTAGCGGTTGTGGCCAGTCCCACCTCGCTAGTGAAGCGCCTGCTGCTGGGCCGACCGTTCCGGTCGGACAAGTTGCAGCACACGCTGTTGCCGAAGCGCATCGCGCTGCCGGTCTTCGCCTCCGACGCGCTCTCCAGCGTGGCGTACGCCCCGGACGAGATCCTGCTGACGCTCTCCATCGCCGGCGCGTCGGCGTACCTCTTCTCGCCCTGGGTCGCGCTCGCCGTCGTGGTGGTGATGCTCACCGTGGTGGCGAGCTACCGGCAGAACGTGCACGCCTATCCGTCCGGCGGCGGCGACTACGAGGTGGCCACGGTCAACCTCGGGCCGAAGTTCGGTGTCGGGGTGGCCAGCGCGCTGCTCGTCGACTATGTGCTGACCGTCGCCGTCTCGGTCTCCTCCGGGGTGGCCAACCTCGGCTCGGTGCTGCCGTTCGTCGCCGAGCACCGGGTCGGGGTCGCGGTGACCGCGGTGGCCCTGCTGACCGCGATCAACCTGCGCGGTCTGCGCGAGTCCGGTACGGCGTTCGCGATCCCGACCTACGGCTTCATGATCGTCATCATCGGGATGATCCTCACCGGACTGGTCCGGATCTTCGTGCTCGGCCACGACCTCCGGGCGCCGAGCGCCGAGTTGGTGGTCAGCGCCGAGCACGCCGACCTGACCGCCTTCGCGATGGCCTTCCTGCTGCTGCGGGCCTTCTCCTCCGGCTGTGCCGCGCTGACCGGGGTGGAGGCGATCTCCAACGGCGTACCCGCGTTCAAGCCGCCGAAGAGCCGCAACGCCGCGACCACGCTGCTGCTGCTCGGCTCGGTGGCGATCATCATGATCATGGGGATCATCTGGCTCTCCCGGCTGACCGGCCTGCAGTTCATGGAGAACCCGGCCCGGCAGCTCGAGGACGGCCCGGTCGGGTACGTGCAGAAGACCGTCACCGTGCAGCTCGGCGAGGCCATCTTCGGCGGCGGCGTACTCCTCTTCGTGGTGGCCGGCGCGACCGCGCTGATCCTGTTCCTGGCCGCCAACACCGCGTTCAACGGCTTTCCGGTGCTCGGCTCGATCCTGGCCCAGGACCGCTACCTGCCCCGGCAGCTGCACACCCGGGGCGACCGGCTGGCCTTCTCCAACGGCATCTTCTTCCTGGCGCTCACCGCGATCCTGCTGATCGTCGCCTTCCAGGCCGAGGTGACCCGGCTGATCCAGCTCTACATCGTCGGTGTCTTCGTCTCGTTCACGCTCTCCCAGGCCGGGATGATCCGGCACTGGAACCGGTTGCTGCGTACCGAGCGGGATCCGGTGGTGCGGCGCAGGATGGTCAGGTCCCGGGCCATCAACGCCTTCGGGATGGGGCTGACCGGGGCGGTACTGGTGATCGTCCTGGTCACCAAGTTCCTGCTCGGCGCGTGGATCGCCATCGCCGCGATGGCGGTGATCTTCGCCATGATGCTCGGTATCCGCCGGCACTACGACCGGGTCGCCGCCGAGCTGACCCCGGCCGAGGGCCGCCCGGTGCTGCCGGCCCGAAACCACGCCATCGTGCTGGTCAGCAAGGTGCACCAGCCGACCCTGCGAGCGGTCGCCTATGCCCTGGCGACCCGGCCGGACACCCTGACCGCGCTCACCGTGAACGTCGACGAGGCGGACACCCGGGCGGTGCAGGCGGAGTGGGAACGGCACGGGGTCACCGTCCCGCTGACCGTGATCGACTCCCCGTACCGGGAGATCACCCGGCCGATCCTCGACTTCGTCGCGTCGGCCCGCCGGGAGTCGCCCCGCGACGTGGTCACGGTCTTCATCCCGGAGTACGTCGTCGGGCACTGGTGGGAGAACCTGCTGCACAACCAGAGCGCACTGCGGATCAAGGGACGGCTGCTCTTCGAACCCGGGGTGATGGTGACGAGCGTGCCGTGGCAGCTCGCCTCCACCGCCCGGAAGAACCTGGACCGGTTCGACGCCACCCTCAGCCGTGGACCGGCCCGCGGACCGCGCGGCGGTGCCCCGGTCGGCGGGCTCTTCGGCCCGCCCCCACCGTCGAACACCGCGGCCGCCGCAGCCCCGCCGCCACCGCTGGCCGGTACCGACCTCGAAGAGCCGCCGCCCGCCCCCGGGCGGGACGCGGCCGGTCCGCGATGAACGCGGGAGAGCAGCTCCGAGCGCTGCCGACCGGTCCGGGTGAGGGATCGACCGGTCCGGGTGAGGGATCGACCGGTCCGGGTGAGGGATCGACCGGTCCGGGTGAGGGATCGACCGGTCCGGGTGAGGGATCGACCGGTCCGGGTGAGGCGGAGCGGGTCGAGCTGACCGTCGGCCCGGTGGCACACGGCGGGCACTGCGTGGCCCGGCTGGACGGGCAGGTGGTCTTCGTCCGGCACGCCCTGCCGGGGGAGCGCGTGGTCGCCGAGATCACCGAGGTACGCCGGGACTTCCTGCGGGCGGACGCGGTGACCGTACTCGACGCCTCGCCGGACCGGGTCGACCCGCCCTGCCCGTGGGCGGGGCCGCAGCGGTGCGGCGGCTGCGATCTCCAGCACGTCTCCCCGGCCGCGCAGCGGCACTGGAAGGCCGAGGTGGTCCACGAACAGTTGCGCCGGCTGGCCGGCCTGACCCCGGAGCAGGTGGCCGCGTTGGACGTCCGGGTCGACGAGCTGCCCGGCGGCATGCTCGGCTGGCGCTCCCGGGTCCGGTACGCCGTCGACGCCGCCGGCCGGGCCGGGCTGCTCAAGCACCGCTCACACGAGGTGGTCCCGATCGACAGGTGCCGGATCGCCCGCCCGGCCCTCCAGGAGCTGCCGGTACTCGCCCCCGGCGGTCACCGCTGGCCCGACGTCGACCTGGTGGAGGTGGTCGCCTCCTCGGCCGGCGACGTGACGGTACGCGGCCGGCGCGCCGCCGGCCCGTCCACCGCCGGTCTGTCGACCGCCGGCCTGTCCGCCGCCGGCCCGTCCGCCGGTGGCGACCCGTCGGGTGGTGCGGAGCGGGTCCGGGAGGTGGCGGTCGGCCGGACGTGGCGGCTGCCGCCGGAGGCGTTCTGGCAGGTGCACCCGGCGGCGGCGGACACCCTGGCGGCGGCCGTACTGGACCTGCTGGCACCCCGGCCCGGCGAGTCCGCCTGGGACCTGTACGGCGGTGCCGGACTGTTCGCGGCGGCGCTGGCCGGCCGGGTCGGCCCGGCCGGCCGGATCACCCTGGTCGAGTCGGCCGAGCCGGCGGTCGAGGCCGCCCGGGACAATTTGCGCGACCTGCCCTCGATCGAGGTGGTCCGGGCCTCGGTCGGTCCGGCGCTGTGCCGCCGCCGGATCGTCGGGCCGGTCGACCTGGTGGTGCTGGACCCGCCGCGCGCCGGTGCCGGCGCCGATGTGGTCCGGGCGGTCGCCGTGGCCACCACCCGGGCGGTGGCCTACGTGGCCTGCGACCCGGCGGCGTTCGCCCGGGACGCCCGCACCTTCCGGCAGGCGGGCTGGCGGCTCGCCGCGCTGCGCGGGTACGACCTCTTCCCGATGACCCAGCACGTCGAGCTGGTGGCGCTGCTGCTGCCGGACGAGGACTGAGCCGGGGTCCGCCGACGGACCCACCGGCCACCCGGGTGGCGGTCAGCGGCCCGTACGGCGGCGCTTCAGGGTCCGTTCGTAGTCCTGGAACCTCGCCTTGGCGATGACCGAGCGGGTCTCCGTACGCAGCACGACGCCCTCGGCCCGGCCCGGTGTACCGTCCAGGGCCACCGTCGTCGCCGGCAGGTAGTCGCCGAGCAGCCGGTGCGTCTTCTCCAGGTCGGTCGGCAGCTCGGCGGCGTCCAGCACGTCCAGCCGGGGCACCGTCGACAGCCCGGCGGCCTCGGCCCGGGCCAGCAGCTCGGCCTCGGCGAGGAACGGCTGGCCGGCCGACTCACGCCAGCGCGAGATCCGCTCGGCCGGCCACTCCAGCAGCTCGGCGTAGCCGGGCAGCACCAGCACGTCGAAGAGCCGGGCGCCGACCGCGCGGGAGCCGGTGTAGTGCTTCGACGCGGCCGTCACCCTGCCGCCGTAGACCTCCAGGTAGTGCACCACGACGGCGTCCCCGTCGACCGGGGGCAGCCGGTCGGCGATCGGGCGGAGTGCGTCGACGATGCCGAGCGCGGGATTGCCGATCAGGTCACCCCGGGCGTAGAGCAGCTCCTCGCGGCTGCCGATCAGGTAACTGCCGTCCGGCAGCGAGACGATCCGGCCGTTCGTACCGTCGAGCTTCTCGGTCAGCAGGACCCGGCCGGAGAAGGCGACGGTCTCGTCGAGCAGGCCGCCGTTGCGCGGGTCGAGCGAGTGGTAGGTCGGGATGGACGGGTACTTCGTCAACGAGTTGACGGCCGCCAGGTTTGCCGTACGCACGTCGAAGTCGGACATGCTGCCTCCCCGTGATCTGCCTTCCGGCCCTCGTCGGTGTTCCGGCAACTCTGCGGGATCACCGACCGGGCGGGCAACGGGGATTCGACGCGGGGGTCAGGGGGTGGCGTGCAGGGCGGACCGGGGTGCGGTGGGAACCGCCTCCGTATCCCGGCGGGCGGCTCGGGCGGCAGCCCGGTCGCGGAGCCGGATCCAGGCGACGATCAGCGCGATCAGCGGCAGCAGCGGCAGGGCGACCAGCAGCACGATGCCGACGGCGAGGAACTGGCCGACGGCGTACCGGCCGGATGTCGGGGTGGTTCGGGCGCGACCGGTGGACCGGTCGGGGCGGGAGCCAGCAGGCGACATGTCGCAACCTTCGAGGAGGGTGGGTTACCGGCAATGCTACGGCCCTTGGCGGCATCTGCCCGATTTTTCGTTCGTTTGGCGGACCGCCGACCCACCACTCGCGGTACGGGGTCGTCGACTGTCCGCGACCGTCCGCCGTCCGGTCAACGGGACTCTGATGATCGGTGGCGGGCGTCGTCGCTCTCCACCCGGATCCGGCGGCCCTGCTTCGGCGGCCCGGCTGCGCGTCCGGCCGGCCCCGATAGACTCTGCGGCTATGAGCCTGTGTAGGGAGCGAATCAGCCAGCCCACCGCCGTGCGGCCCGATACCCCTGCCGAGCGCGAGGTGACGGCATGACCGTGGAGGAGTCGGAGACGTCGAACGGACGACGGCTGCTGGGTGCGGTCCGGGGACCGCAGGACGTCAAGCGGATGTCCGCCGAGGATCTGACCCTGCTCGCGGCCGAGATCCGGGACTTCCTGGTCGCCAAGGTCTCCCGGACCGGTGGGCACCTCGGCCCGAACCTCGGAGTCGTCGAGCTGACCCTCGCCATGCACCGGGTCTTCGACTCGCCCCGGGACCGCTTCCTGTTCGACACCGGCCACCAGGCGTACGTGCACAAGATGCTCACCGGCCGGCAGGAGGGCTTCGACCAGCTCAAGCAGCGCGGCGGCCTCTCCGGCTACCCGAGCCGGGCGGAGAGCGAACACGACATCATCGAGAACTCGCACGCCTCGACCGCACTCTCCTACGCGGACGGACTGGCCAAGGCGTACGCGCTGCGCGGCGAGTCGCGCAACGTCGTGGCGGTGGTCGGCGACGGGGCGTTGACCGGCGGCATGTGCTGGGAGGCGCTGAACAACATCGCCGCCGCCCGCAACCCGCTGGTCATCGTGGTCAACGACAACGGCCGGTCGTACGCCCCGACGATCGGCGGCCTGGCCGACCACCTGGCGACGCTGCGGCTCAACCCCGGCTACGAGAAGGTGCTGGACACCGTCAAGGAGGCGCTCGGCTCCACACCGCTGGTCGGCAAGCCGATGTACGAGGTGCTGCACGCGGTCAAGAAGGGCATCAAGGACGCGGTCGCGCCGCAGGCGATGTTCGAGGACCTCGGCATCAAGTACTTCGGCCCGGTCGACGGGCACGACGTGGCGGCGATGGAGTCGGCGCTGCGCCGGGCCAAGGGCTTCGGCGGGCCGGTGATAGTGCACGCGGTGACCCGCAAGGGCCTGGGCTACCGGCCGGCCGAGGAGGACGACGCCGACTGCCTGCACAGCCCGAGCGCCTTCGACGTGGAGACCGGCAAGATGCTGGCCGCGTCGTCGGTGAAGTGGACGCAGGTCTTCGCCGACGAGTTGGTCGCGATCGCCGACGAGCGGCCGGACGTGGTGGGAATCACCGCCGCGATGGCCGAGCCGACCGGCATCGCCACGATGGCCGGCAAGTACCCGGAGCGGGTCTACGACGTCGGCATCGCCGAACAGCACGCCGCCACCTCGGCCGCCGGCCTGGCGATGGGCGGCCTGCACCCGGTGGTCGCGGTCTACGCGACCTTCCTCAACCGCGCCTTCGACCAGGTGCTGCTCGACGTCGCCATGCACAAGCTGCCGGTGACGTTCGTGCTGGACCGGGCCGGGATCACCGGTCCGGACGGGCCGAGCCACTACGGCATCTGGGACATGTCCGTCTTCGGAGTGGTGCCCGGGCTGCGCATCGCCGCCCCCCGGGACGCCGCGACCCTGCGGGCGGAGCTGCGCGAGGCGGTCGCCGTCGAGGACGGGCCGACCATCCTGCGTTTCCCGACCGGTGCCGTCGTCGCCGACCTGCCGGCACTGCGCCGGGTCACCGCCGCCGACTCGGTGGCAGGTGGGGTGGACGTACTCGCCGAGTCGGCCCGCACCGACGTGCTGCTGGTCGCGGTCGGCGCGTTCGGGCAGCTCGGCGTCGAGGTGGCCGCCCGGGTCGCCGAGCAGGGCTACGGCGTGACGGTGGTCGACCCACGCTGGGTCCGGCCGGTACCGACCGAGCTGGTCACCCTGGCCGCCGGACATCGACTCGTGGTGACCGTCGAGGACGGCGTACGCGCCGGTGGGGTCGGTGACGCGCTGGCCAAGGCGCTGCGGGACGCCGACGTCCGGGTGCCGGTGCGCGACCTCGGCGTACCGCCGGTGTGGCAGCCGCACGGCACCCGGGCACAGATCCTCGCCGACCTCGGACTGACCGCGCAGGACGTGGCCCGGGACGTCACCGGCTGGGTCTCCCAGCTCGACGACGAGCCGATCGCCCCGGTCCGGGTGGCCACCTCGAACGGCGACCGGGCGGCGAAGGGACGCAACGGCCGGGGCTGAGGTGTAAGGAAGGGCCCCCTCTTATCGTTTTCTGTTGTAGAAGGGGCCCTTCCTTACACCCGGCGTACCTGCTACTTGCCGCCGGCCGAGCGGTCGGTGGTCTTGTCCGGGCCGATCAGCCTGAAGGTCTCCCGCTCGGCCGGCTTCGGCACCACGACCAGGCCGGGACGGTCGACCAGGCGGGTCGTGTTCGGCGGCACCGTGAGGCTGGTGGTCTCCGGGTCCGGCGTCCAGACCAGCACCACGACGGGGCTGGGCAGCGGCAGGACGTACCCCTGGAGCGGCTCCAGCCGGTCGGCGGCCGAGACCACCGGCGGCCCGTCGGCGGGCCGGATCAGCGCCGCCGTCATCGTCCCCTCGTCGGTGCGCCAGCTCAGCTGTTCGAGCCGGACCGGCTCCGGCCCGGCGCCGGCCAGCTCCACCTTGGCCAACTCCTTGCTGCGGAGTTGGTCGATCGGCCAGGACGCCGGCACCGATCCGGGATGGACCTCGCCGTGCACCCGGTGCGCGATGCTGCCGAACGGACCGGTCTTGGCGGCGAGGGCGCAGGTGTCCAGACCCTCCAGCACGCGGGCGGCGGAGCCGGTGTCGTCGACGAGCAGCGGGTAGCGCGGTCCCTCGACGCCGGTGCCCAGGTCGACGAGCCGGTCGGCGGACTTGCCGGTCGGCAGCGACTCGCTGGGACGCAGCCGGGCGGTGACGGTGCTGGCGGCACAGGACGGCAGCGCCACCGGGCCGGTCAGGCCGTCGGTGACCGCGAGCGGTCGGCGGTCCGGCCCGAGCAGCCGGTCCACCCGGGCGGAGACCAGGTAGCGCCGTCCGGTCGGCAGTTGCACGGGCAGCACGTCGGAGTAGACCAGGTAGCCGGGGTCGCTGTATTCGACCGCCCGGTCGACGGTGAAGTCCGCCCCGTCGCCGGTGAGCTGCAACAGCCACGACCCCGCCTCGCCGGGCACGTCGGCGGCGACCAGCGCCAGCCGGCCGCCGTCGACCTCGCCGAGCCAGAGGATGCCGGAGGAGGGCAGGTGTACCCGGTCCTCGACCGGGGAGCGCCACGCGTCGACGGCTCGGGCCACCGCGGCGGCAGCCGCCGCGTCACCGGCCAGGGCACCCCGCGAGGGCCACACCTGGAGGGTGCCGTCCAGTGTGTCGTAGCCGATCCGGAGCGCCACCGGAGGTTCCTTCGGCACGGTGCCGCACCCGCTGCTGAGGAGGGCCAGGGTGAGGGCCGTGCCGACGATCCCGCTACGAGCGAGTGAACCCACCGCTGTGCTCCTGATCCGCCTCAGTCGTCTACAGAAGCCACATCCTACGAGATCTCGGACGCGGCTCGGGCGTGACCCGGAAAAGCCCGACCGATCGGGAACCACCGCCTCCGACGCCGCGACTCGCCCTGCGGAAACCCGCCGCCCAGGCAACCGGGACCAAAGGGGTACTCCTGTAGACTCCGCCGACTGTGACGCTTGCCGAGCCACGTCTGCACAGCACGCCCGACCCGGATGGCCCCGGGTCAGGCAGCCGAACGGCGACCGGAACCGACGGCGGCGCGGCGGAGTCGACGGGTTCGGGCAGCCGTTCCGAGACCGGTTCGGAAACCGCGACGGCGGCTGCGCCGGCCGGCCGGGAGCCGGCCCCGCGCTCCGGCGACGCCGACCGGGATCCGGGTACCCCGGACCGGAACACCGGCAGTCCGGCCACCCGGCCGGCCCGCTGGCCCACCTGGCGCCGCGACCTCGCCGTGTACGCGGCCTTCCTGGTCGCCGGCTTCTGGGTGACCAGCCAGATCTGGCTCGACCCGGCCGGCCGGGTCGCCTCGCTCTACAGCAGCGACCCGGCGCAGGTGCAGTACTTCCTCGCCCACTCCGTACGGGTGGTGCTGCACGGCGAATTCCCGTTCTTCACCGACCGGTTGAACTATCCTGACGGCGTCAACCTGATGGCCAACACCGCCATCCTGGGACTCGGCATCCCGATGGTGCCGGTGACACTGCTGTTCGGCCCGGCGGTCTCCTTCGTGGTGCTGGTGACGCTCGGCCTGGCCGGCACCGCCTCCGCCTGGTATTACGTGCTGTCCCGGCACCTGGTCGGCCACCCGGTCGCAGCCGTCGTCGGCGGTTGGTTCTGCGGCTTCTCCCCGGCGCTGCTGTCGCACGCCAACTGGCACCCGAACATCATCTCGCAGTTCCTGCTGCCGTTCATCGTCTGGCGGGTGCTGGTGCTGATCCGGTCCACCCGGCCGGTCGTCGACGGCGTGATCCTGGCGCTACTCGTCACCTACCAGGCCTTCATCAACGAGGAGATCCTGCTCTTCACCGCGATGGCCTGCGGCGTCTTCCTGCTCGCCGTACTGGCGCAGGAACCGGGCCGCTGGAAGGCGGCGTGGCGCCCGCTCGGCACCGGGCTGGCGGTCTGCGCCGTGCTCGCCGGGGCGCTGCTGGCGTACCCGCTGATCGTGCAGTTCGCGGGCCGGCAGGCGTACCACGGGCTCAGCGACGCGGTACGCGACTACGGCAACGACCTGGCGGCGTTCTTCGTACCCGGCTCCACCACGCTCGGCGGAAACCAGGAGGCCAACGCCGACCTCGCCCCGAACTACTCGGAGGAGAACGCTTTCTTCGGCTGGAGCCTGGCGCTGCTGACCGTGGCGGTCGTGGTCTGGCTCCGCCGCGAGGTGGTGATCCGGGCGCTCGCCGTGACCGGCCTGCTCTTCGCGATCCTGTCGCTCGGCGAGCGGATCTCCTGGTGGAACCGGGGCGCCCTCTGGGGACCGTGGGACGTCCTGGTCAAGGCTCCGTTGCTGGACGCGGTGGTGCCGACCCGGTTCGGACTGATCACCACGGTGGTGATCGGGCTGCTGATCGCCCTCGCCACCGACCGCGCCTGGAAGTCGGAGGTGGCCGACCGCCGGACGGTGCGGGCGGTGGTGGTGGCCGCGCTGGCGATCGCGCTGGTGCCGGTCCTGCCGCTGCCGCTGCGCGAGGTGAGCCGGCCGCCGGTGCCGCACTTCATCACCTCCGGCCAGTGGCGGCCGTACGTCGGCCCGGACCAGACGCTGGTTCCGGTGCCGATCCCGGCGATGGGACACACCAACGGGATGCGTTGGGCCGCCGCCGTCAACCTCGACTTCAAGATCCCCGGCGGCTACTTCCTGGCGCCCCGCAACGGCAACACCGGTGATCCGGGCCGGTTCGGCGGGCGGCCCAGCGGGCTGAGCGCCGTGCTGGACCAGGTCGCCACCAGCGGCCAGCCGGCGACGCTCGACGACCGGCAGCGCCGACGCGCCCTGGACGAGTTGCGGCACTGGCGGGCCGCGATCCTGGTGCTGCCGCTGAAGCAGCACAACGTCGAGGCGCTGCGCAGCACCGTCGACCAGCTCGCCGGCCCGGCCCGGCGTACCGGTGACGTGTGGCTGTGGGACGTCCGCGCCCTGACCGACCGCACGGCTGGGTGAGCGGGCCGGGGCGACCCGCCGAGACCGCGCCCGAGGTCGCGGTCCCGGCGGCGGTGCCGGTGGTGGCGGCGGTGCCGGCGGCCGGCGCCGGCCGGTGGACTGCCGTCCGGCACGCCGCCGCCGACCGGCTGGCCGGGCCGCGGGTCTGGGCGGCCCGGCGGCGGGGGCCGCTGGCCGACGCGGCGGCCGTGCTGCTCTACCTGGTCACCGCCGGTCACGTCACCTCCGGACTGTGGTTGCACCGGGACCGGATGACGTACGCCGGCAACGACATGATGCTCTTCGAGTGGATGCTGGCCCGGGCCGCCCGCGCGGTGACCCACCTGGAGAACCCGTTCTACAGCACCGCGCTGAACGCGCCGGACGGGATCAACCTGATGGCGAACACCTCGGTGCTCGGCCTCGGCGTCCCGCTGACCCCGGTGACCCTGCTCTCCGGCTCGCAGACCAGCTATCTGCTCGCGGTCGTCCTCTCGCTGGCCGGTACGGCCACCGCCTGGTACCTCTTCCTGTCCCGCCGGATCGTGGACTCCCGCCTCGGCGCCGCCGTCGCCGGCCTGTTCTGCGGGTTCGCACCCGGGATGATCTCGCAGGCCACCGGGCACCTGCACATGATCGCCCAGTTCCTGGTACCGGCGATCCTGGCGGTGGTCTTCGACCCGCGCACCGACCGGGTGGTGCGGCGCGGCGTACTGCTCGGCGTGCTGGTCAGCTACCAGGTCTTCCTCGGCGAGGAGGTACTGGCCTTCCTGGTACTCGCCTGCGGGCTGTTCACCGTCGGCCACGCGGTCTCCGCCCCGCGTACCGCCCGGCGGCTCGCCCCGGCGTTCCTCGGCCGGCTCGGCGTCGGCACGCTGGTTGGGGTGGTGCTGCTGGCGTACCCGCTGTGGTTCCAGTTCTTCGGCCCGGGGCACTATCGCGGGCTGCCGTTCGACCCGAAGGCGTACCCGCTGGACCTGGCGTCGTTCACCGCCGCGTCCCGGCAGACGATCACCGGTCACGACTCGGTACCGGGCATGCTGTCGCCGAACCTGACCGAGGAGAACTCCTTCTTCGGGCTGGCGCTCATCGTGCTCTGCGCGGTGGTGGCGATCTGGTTGTGGCGCCGGCCGCTGGTTCGGGCGCTGGTGCTCTGCGTACTCGTCTTCTCCGCGCTCTCCCTCGGCGAGGACCTGCGGCTGAACGGGGAGATCCTGGACGTGCCCGGCCCGTACCGGCTGGTCTCCGCGCTGCCGCCGATCGACCTGGCGGTGCCGGCCCGGTTCCCGCTGATCTGCGTACCGGCCCTGGCGATCCTGCTGGCGCTCTCCTTCGACGAGGTGTTCCGGCGGACCGCCGGCACCGGTGCGACGGCGGGGGCCGGGGCGGGGGCGTCGTCCGGTGCCGCGACGGCGGCCGGGGCGGGGGTGGCCGGCGGGCGGGTGCCGGTCCGGCTGCTCTGGACCGGGGCGGTGGCCGCCGCCCTGCTGCCACTGACCCCGACTCCGTTGCAGACCAGGCCGGTCTGGCCGGTACCGGACTTCGTCGCCAGCGGCGAGTGGCGCTCGTACGTGCCGCCGGGGCGCTCCCTCGTGGCGGTTCCGCCGACCCGGGGCGCCGAGGCGACCGCCGGGATGTTCTGGTCGGCCCGGACCGGGCTTGCCTTCACCACGCCGGGCGGCTACTTCATCGGACCCACCGGCCCGGATGATCCGCAGGGGCGCTGGGGTGCGCCGGACCGCCCGACGGCGGTGCTGCTGGACCGGGTGGCCGCCACCGGCGAGGTCCCGCCGATCGGTGACGTCGAACGACGGCAGGCGGTCGAGGACCTGCGGCACTGGCGGGCCGCGATCGTGGTGCAGGGCGGCCTGCACCGGGGCGTACCGGTCCGGGAGACCCTGGACCAGCTGCTCGGGCCGGGCCGGGACATCTCCGGCGCCTGGGTCTGGGACGTCCGCCCCCTCGTCGGCTGAGTCGCCGACGGCTGACGCCGGTCTTCCCCAACTGCGGTAGCCGGCAACCGCGAGCCGGCAACCGCAAGCCGGGAGGCGGGAGCCGGGGACCGCAAGCCGCGAGCCGGAAACCGCGAGCCCGGGACCGCAAGCCGGGAGCCGCGGCCGGGAGCCGGGAGCCGGGAGCCGGGCGGGCGTCAGTCGACGAGTGGGCGGACGTCCCAGAGCCAGACGTCGTCCACCCGCTGTCCCGGGCCGAGCAGTCCCGCCAGCAGGACGTGCAGGGCGGGCGCGGCCGGATGGTCACCGAGCACGACCACCGAGGCCTTCCAGAACCGCAGGTCCTCGATCGCCTGCCGGCGGTTCTCCTCGGTGACCAGCGGTGCGGCGCCCCGGTCCATGGTCCCGTAGATCAGCAGGCTGGTCGGCCGGGACGGCGCACCGAAGACCCCGAAGCCGTCGGCGTCCGGGCCGATGAAGTAGCCGGCCGGGATCGGGAACGTCTGTTGGGTCAGGGCGCTCCAGCGCAGTGTGGACAGGCCGTGCACGTTGCTCGGGATCGGCACCGGCACCAGGGTCCGGCCGGCCGGTACGTAGGGGCGCCAGGCTCCGGAGGTGATGAATGTCGGCGGCGGATCGACGTGCATCGCCGGCAGCGGGCGCGGGACGATCGGCAGCAGCGCGAGCACGATCGCGGCGTACGCCAGGATCCGCAGCCGCCGCGCGACCGGCCCGGCGCTGTCCGGGCGGCCTGGAGCGGTGCCGTTCGCGCTGGCCGGAGTCGGGGCGGCCTGGCCGGCCGCCGTCGTGCCGGTCGGGTCGGTCGTGCCGGTCTTGCCGATCGCAACGGTGTCGGCCGCGTCGGTCGATGCCGTGCCGTTGGATGCCGTGCCGTTCGACGTTATGCCGTTCGAACCGGCCGGCGCGGTGGTGTCCGCGTTCGCCGGTCGCGGTCGGGTCCTCGCGACCTCGTTCCAGGCGAGCGCGACCAGGATGCCGACGGTGGCGACCGTGACCAGGCTGAGCCGGGTCGGCATCATCATCTCGACCAGCGGCAGGTCCTCCGGCAGCAGGCGCCACGGCCCCTCGTGTTCGGTGAGCTGGCCGTCGTAGCGGATCTGCCGGCCCAGCGAGGCGAGCGCGAAACCGGCACCGAGCAGCGCGGCGATCCGGGCGGCGACGGAGCCCCGCCAGAGCAGCACCGCGACCAGTACGACCAGCCCGACGAGGGGCCAGCCCAGCCAGGTGTTCTGCTCGGTCACCCCGATCGTCTTCTCCACCTCCGGCGAGCCGGCGATGGTGTCCCGGGAGTAGGTGACGAAGGCCCGCAGGTCCTCGCCCCAGTTGTGGAAGACGCCGCCCTGTAGGCCCCGGTAGGACTGCGGACCGTTGAACTGGTACCAGATCGGATAGCCGGCCAGCAGCAGCGCCAGCGCGCCGCCGACGCCGAGGCCGCGCAGGAAGGTCCAGATCCGGCTGCGCATCAGCGACCACCGGAAGGCGACGTAGAGCGGTACGGCCACCGCGCAGGCCAGCGCGGTGAGCAGCAGCATCTCCTCGTTGACGAAGATCTGGTACGCCACCAGCAGCCCCAGCACCAGCCCGTTGCGCGGCCAGCGCCCCGGCTCGCCGAGCCGGAACACCCGCACGACGATCAGCGGGAGCAGGAAGTTGGAGACGAAGTTCGGCTGCCCGTTGGCGTGGTGCACGATGCCGGGGGCGAAGCCGAGGAACGCCCCGCCGACGAACGCCGCACCCCGGGACCGGACCAGGTGCCGGGAGAGTGCCCAGTACGAGGTGGCCGCGGTCGCCGCCAGCGCCCCGCCGAGATACAGCGCGTACGTCACCTGCGGGCCGAACGCCCAGGTGAGCGGGGCCAGTGGCAGGGTCACGCCCAGCAGCGAGGTGTTGGCCATCATGTTCACCCCGTCCGGGGCGTTCTGCCGGGCGGAGAAGAGCGGATTCTCCAGATGCCGGACCGAGTACGCGCCATGCGCGAAGAGCCACTCGAACCAGCTGTGGTCGGTCGGCAGGTGCGACGACACCCGGTGGTTCACGTCGACCCAGTAGTTGGCGCAGATGAAGACGCCGAGCAGGACGTACGCTCCGATGGCCAGTATGTCGATCCGGACCGGAGGGCGGAGAATCCGCCACTGTCGGGAGCGACCGACCTCGGTCGAGCTGGCTTCGGCGTCCGAAGAACTGTCCACCACCGGAACTGCCACGAGGCGCCATCGTACAGGTGGCTTCGCGTCCGAATTGCCGGTACCCGCTCCGGTGTATCCGGAACGTGCCCGCGCAGGACGGCGGCCATACCGGACCATCCGGGCGCCGGTCGGCGGCGACCCGGGGGGCGACAGGGCGGCGGAAAGCGGTGTCGGGACGGAGAACGGGGGAGGAGCAGCAGGATGCGCACGATCGAGCTCGGGGAGTTGCCCGCCGGGTCGGGTGGGCAACCGACCGGACCGGACCGGACGGCGGGGCACCGGACGGCGGTGCACCGGTCGGACCGGCGTCGAACGGCGAGGCGCCGGGCGGTCCGGCCGGGACTGCTGGGCGCGATGTTGATCGTCGTACTCGGCACCGTGGCGGCCGGAAATCCCTTCCCCCGGCCGTGGCCGGAAACGGTGCTACCGGCCCGGCTCGGCGCCACCGTCCTCGCCGACCGGGACTGGCTGATCGTCAGCGAACCCGACCGGTCCGGTCCGGGCGGCCGGGACGGTCGGGAACTGGTCGCCTACGAGCTGCCCGCGGTCGAGCCGCGCTGGCGGCTGTCGCCGCCCGACGGGGTCGACGATGTCCAGGTACTCGGTGACCGAGTGCTGCTGACGACCTACCCGGAAGCGTCGCTGGGTCGTAACGCCCGGCTGACCGTGCTGGACGTGCGGACCGGCACCCTGGCCTGGGAGCGCCAGGCGATCCTGATGGTCTCGAGCGACGGCGGCGACCTGGTGCTCTGGACGACGGCCGAGGACCGGCGGCCGGGGGTGCCGGCCGGGTCCGGCCGGCTGGAGGCGGTGGATCCGGCCACCGGCGCGGTGCGGTGGTCGCTGCCGGTGCCGGACGGCGTGTTGCCGCACTTCGACGCGACGTCGGCCGACCCGACGGCACTCGCCCGGGCGTCGACGCTGGTCCTGGCCCTGCCGTCCGGTCTGGTCGAGGTGCGGGACCTGGGCACCGGGGCCGTCGTCCGGCCGGTGCGGCTGCCGGTGCCGGTAACCGCTTCGCCGCCCCGCTTCGACGCCGAGGTCATCGCCGGGATGTTCCTGATGTACGACGAGAGCACGGTGACCGGGTACCAGCTACCGGAGCTGGACCGGCGCTGGTCCATGCGCACCGATCCGGAGATGGGACGCGGGCCGGTCGCCTGCGGGGCCGACCTGTGCAGTCTGTATCCCCAGCAGGGGATCCGGGTCTGGGACCCGCGAACCGGCGCGACCCGTTGGTCGGACGGGCGCTGGACCAGGCTCTGGACGATCGGCGACGCACTGGTCGCCGCCCAGGGCTCCGGCCCGAGCGGGACGCTGGCGGTGCTGGACCCGGCAACCGGGCGGGTGCTCGCCGACCTCGGTGCCCTGGGGCACCTGACGCCACGCGGATCGCAGCTCGACGGCGTCCGGTACGGCGCGGACCGGCGGGCCTGGGTGCTGGAGTTCGACCCGGCGACCTGGCGGGCCCGGCCGCTGGCCGTGCTCTCCGAGGTCTCCGGCGACTGCCGGCTGAGCGCCACCGTGCTGCACTGCCGGCGGGTGGACGCCTCGATCGGGGTGTGGCGGCTGCCCGGATAACCCCGGCCCGACGCCAACGGGCCGACGCCAGCGGACTGTCACTTGTCGGGCGCGGATAGGTTGTCCCGTACAGGCAGCCGGGGAGGTCGTGGTGCGGGTACTTGTGGTTGAGGACGAGCGGAACCTGGCCGACGCGATCGTCCGGGGGCTGCGCCGACAGGGCATGGCGGTGGACGTCGCCTACGACGGCTCGACCGGACACGAGATGGCGTTCGTCACCCGGTACGACGTGCTGGTGCTGGACCGGGACCTGCCCGGTGTGCACGGCGACCAGATCTGTGCCGACCTGGTCAGCTCCGGCACCCTGACCCGGGTGCTGATGCTGACCGCCAGCGGTACGGTCGCCGACCGGGTGGAGGGGCTCCAACTCGGTGCCGACGACTACCTGCCGAAGCCGTTCGCCTTCGACGAGCTGGTCGCCCGGGTGCAGGCGCTCGGCCGCCGGGCCACCCCGGTCACCCCGCCGGTGCTGACCGTGGCCGACCTGTCGGTCGACCCGGCCCGGCGGGTCGCGACCCGGGGCGGTGCGGCGGTGGACCTGACCCGCAAGGAGTTCGGCGTGCTTGAGGAACTGGTCAAGGCGCGCGGGGCGGTGGTCTCCAGCGAGGAACTCCTGGAACGGGTCTGGGACGCCAACACCGACCCGTTCACCACCACGGTCCGGGTGACCGTGATGACCCTGCGGAAGAAACTCGGTGATCCGCCGCTGATCGAGACGGTGGTCGGCGCCGGCTACCGGGTGGCCGACCCGTACCTGCCGGGGCAGGTGAGCGCGTGACCGTCTATCTGACCCGCCGCCGGCCCCGGGTGCGGCCCACCCTGCGGCTGCGGCTGACCCTGCTCAACGGGATCCTGCTGATCGGTGCCGGTGCGATCCTGGTGCTGCTCGCCTGGCTGCTGGTCCGGGACGCGCTGGCCCCGGACATCCAGCTCCGGTCGAACCCCGATCTGGTGCTCTCGGACGGCCGGACGGTCGGCGCGATCCAGTGGCACCAGGAGATGGCCCAGGCCGCCACCAGGGAACTGCTGGTCAAGGCGCTGCTGGCGCTGCTGGTGATCAGCATCGTCGGGGTGGCCGGGGCGTACGCGGTGGCCGGCCGGGCGCTGCGCCCGCTGCACCAGGTCACCTCGACGGCCCGCCGGCTCGGCGAGGCCACCCTCGACCAGCGGATCCGCTACTCCGGGGCGGACGACGAGGTGGCCGAGCTGGCCGGCACCTTCGACGCGATGCTGGACCGGATCGCCGACGCCTTCGAGGCGCAGAAGCGGTTCGTCGCAAACGCCTCGCACGAGCTGCGTACGCCGCTGGCGGTGATGCGTACCGAGATCGACGTGACGATGGCCGACGACGAGGCGGACGTGGCCGAGTACCGGCGGATGGCGACGGTGGTCCGGGACGCCTCGGAGCGGGCCAACAACCTGGTCGACGCGCTGCTGGTGCTGGCTCGCAGCGAGGCGCAGTCGGGCCGCCGGCTGGGCCGGAAGGCGCCGACCGACCTGGCCACCGGGGCCAGCGCGGCCCTCTCGGCGGTGCGCAACGAGACCAGCCGGCTCAAGCTCCAGGTCTCCACGGCGCTGGCCCCGGCGCCGGTGGTCGGCGATCCCGGCCTGCTGGAGCGGCTGGCCGGCAACCTGATCGAGAACGCGGTGCGCTACAACCACCTGCACGGCCGGATGTGGGTGCGGACCGGTTCGGGCCCCGAGCAGGCCTGGCTGGTGGTCGGCAACACCGGGTTCGAGGTGGAGCAGGCGGACGTACCCGGGTTGTTCGAGGCGTTCCGGCGGGGTGGCCGGGAGCGGACCGGCGCCCGTGGCTCAGGGCTGGGGCTGTCGATCGTCCGCGCCGTCTGCGACGCGCACGGCGGCACGGTCAGCGCGATCGCCCAGGACGGCGGCGGGTTGGAGGTGACCGTGACACTGCCGGCGGCCGAGACCACTCCGGTGGTGGCCGCCTCGGCGGCGGTGGGCGGCAACCCGGTCGCCGTGCCGGTTCGGCCGCTGCCACCGCCGCACGCGTTGAGCGCCGCCAGCACCGACCCGCTCGGCTCGGTCGCCGGCCGCACCACCCCGGCCGGGCTGGCGAGTTCGGGTACGCCGCCCCAGCCGACCGCCGGCACCCCGTCCGGCCCGGCCGAGCCGGGCCCCGGTGCGGCCTCGACGCCCGACTGAGCCTTGCTGGCGCCCACTGAGCCTTGCTGGCGCTCACCGAGCCTTGCTGGCGCCCACTGAGCCTTGCTGGTGCCCGGTTGAGCCTCGCTGGTGCGCGGCGGAGCCTTCAGGCGTTCAGACGTTCAAGCGTTCAGGCGACCAGGTCGAGGTCGCGTACCTCGCGGCGGATCGCTCGCAGCCGGGCGGTGGTGATGCCGAGTTCCTGCGCCACGTCGGCGTCACTGGCCTCGGGGCGCTCCGCCTGGATCGCGGCGGCCAGTGCGGCGGTCTCGGTGATCGGGCGGCGTGGCCGTGCCTGGCTACCCGGCCTGGCCGCCCGGCCGGCCGAGCCGCGCTTCCGGACCGTCCCGCCCACTGTCCCAGCCGCTGCCGCGGCCAGGCCCGGCACCGGTGTCCCGGACCCGCCCGCTCCCGCGCTGGCGGCCCGGGCGGCACCCCTGCCGGCGGACCCGCCCGTTCCCAGGCTGGCTGGCCGGGCCACACCCGTGTCGGCTGGCCGGGCCCGTCCGGTGCTGACCGGCTGGGCCCGTCCGGTGCTGACCGGCCGGGCGGGTCCCGCAGCGGCGGGTCGGGTGGCGGCCGTGCTGGTGGGCTGGGCCGTTCCGGGGCTGGTGACGGCGGGTGCGATGGTGGTGACCTCGTCGCGGTTCCGGCCGGCCGGCTGGGTCGGGACGGCGGGCTCCACCGCCGGGGCCGACGGGATCGCCGTGGCCGTCGCGGCGGCGGTAGCCGTGCTGGCCGGGTCAGCCGTCGTGGCGGCCTGGGCGGCGGAGATCCGGCCGCCCAGCTCGACCAGGCAGATGCTGGCCACCACGATCAGCCCGTCGACCGAGAGCGGCAGCAGGTACGGCGAGGCGCCCGTCTCGCCGTACCGGGCGGCCACTCCGACCATGTGCCAGTACGACACCCAGGCGGCGATCCCGGCGATGGTGGCGGTGGCGGCCATCCGGGCGAACGCCAGCGAGCGGCGGTGCACCGGCACCCGTGAGATCAACTCGACGGTGAGCAGCAGCGCCAGCGGCGGCCAGGCGGCGATGGCCTGGCTGATCGGGTTGTCCCGGGCGTGCAGGACGTTGGCGACCACCGAGGCGGCCACCCCGAGGGCCAGGGTGGCGCGTACGGCCCAGCGGACCCGGCGAAGCTGTGGGAGGGGCACCGATCGCTCCTTGCCTGTCGTCGTGCTTCCTCTCGGGCCGTCCCCCGGCACCGCAGCGGACCAGCCGGCCTGATCGTTCATCCTTGCGGCCGGAGCGGTCCAGCCGGTGTACCGGTCGAATTTCCGGCGTGTCGCTCACCGCCTGGTGGCCTTCCGTGTGCTTGGCGTTGCTGTCCGAGCGCCCACCGGAAGCGCCCACCGGAAGCGCCCACCGGAAGCGCCCACCGGAAGCGCCCACCGGAAGCGCCCACCGGAAGCGCCCACCGGAAGCGCCCACCGGAAGCGCCCACCCGGGCGGCGGGGAACCCGGGTTGCCAATCCCGTGGCGCTCGTGCAAAGCTTGCCGCCGTCAGCCCTGATCATGGGAGGGAGGTGCGGTGATGGTTTCCACGTCTTGTCCCGCGCCTCGCCTCGGCCACCGCTGACCGAACCGCGTTTCTCCGCGAGGCGCACACTTCCATCCGGAGGATCCGTGAGTTCCACCATTCACAACGTGAGTTTCCACTGCGCCGACACGTACGAGTTGGCGCGCTTCTGGGCGGCCGTGCTGGGCCGGTCCCTGCGCCCGGAGGACCAGCCCGGTGACGACGAGATCACCCTGCTGGCGCCGGACGGCGTCGGACCGCAGGTCTTCTTCCAGCAGGTGCCGGAGGGCAGCTCGGGGGCGAACCGGCTGCACGTCTGCCTGCAACCGGCCGACCGGACCCGGGACGAGGAGGTCGAGCGGCTGCTCGGACTGGGCGCGACCCTGGCCGCCGACCGTCGGCGGCCGGACGGCACCGGCTGGGCGGTGCTGGCCGACCCGGAGGGCAACCAGTTCTGCGTGCTGCGCAGCGTCGCCGAGCGCACCGGCTGAGTCACCGGCCACCGTCGCGCCGCGCCGGAGACGACGTCGGTTGTGGCGCTGGTGTCGGTGAAGGGCGCGGCGGCGGCCGGCCGCCGCCGCGCCCGGCCGAGGGCCGCCCCGCACCGGCGGCGGTGCGCGGCGGTCCTCAGCCGGGCAGTCGGGCGAGCAGGGCGTACGCGTTGGGGAGCCGGCCCTGCCAGGCCGCCGCCGACACCCCCTCGGGCCGCCAGAACGGTTCCGGGAACTCGGCCAGGTGTCGCAGCTCCAGCCCGGCCGCGAGTACCGCGCCGACGGTCTCGCCCAGCGTCGACTGCCATTCCACCGCACCGTTCCCCGGGAAGGTGTCGTTGACGTGCGAGCGGCCGAAATAGCTGTGGTCCGGCCGGATCCGGGGCTCGTCGGCGTCCCAGCTCCACAGTGGAACCGCCGGATGGCCCTCGTAGACGAAGAGGTGCCCGCCGGGCCGGAGCAGCCGGGCGGCGTCCCGGGCCCAGGCCCGCAGGTCGGGCATCCAGATCAGCGCGCCCTTGCCGGTGTAGACCAGGTCGGCGCAGCCGTCCCGCAGCGGGGCACCGGGCAGCCGGGCGACGACGTAGCGGCAGGGGACCGCCAGCTCGGCGGCCCGGCGACCGGCGGCGGTGGCGGCGACCGAACTGAAGTCGACGCCGACGACGGACCGGGCTCCGGCCCGGACCAGCGCCACGTCGTCGAGACCGTGCCCGCTCTGTAGGTGTACGACCTCGGGCGCCGAGCGCAGCAGCGGCCGGAGCAGGGCGAGTTCGGCCGGGAAGAGCGACGATTCCTCCCGGGCCTGTCGCAGCAGGTCCTGGTATTCCCGGACGTGTTTCTCGGAGGCGGTCTCCCAGGCGACCCGGTTCCGTCTCGTCTCAGGATCCATGTGACCGAATCTCGACCGGTACCGGCACCGGCGCAACCGGATTCATCCCGGCCCGGATCCCGCCGTCGCCGTCGCCTCCACCGCCCTGGCCGACCTCGGTCCCGACACCGCCCTGGCCGACCTCGGTCCCGACGCCGCTCCGGACGGCCCCGTTCTGGGCGCCGTCCGTGCCGGTGTCGGTCTGGGCGCCGCCCTCGCCGCCCCGGCCCGAGCGGCGCCCTGCGGCGGGGCGCTCGCCGAAGGCGCCGAGCACCGCCTCCAGCAGCGGCAGGGCGTGCAGCACCCGGCCGGCCCGGATCACCGCGTCCCAGGCCGGTTCGAACTTCTTCCAGCCGCCCGCGTAGGCGACGTGCCGGACCCGGCCGCGTACCGTGTCCTTCGTGGACGCGCCACGCCAGATCGCCGGCCAGCGGTAGAAGTCCTGGTACGCCCGCCGGTAGCCGTCGGCGAGTTGCGTCGGGGTGAGCCGCTTCGGCCGGTACACGACCTGGCGGGTGTCGTACCGGTCCCAGTCCCGGTGCAGGATGCGGTCCTGCGCGGCCATCCGGTCGTACAGTGCGGTCCCCGGGTACGGGGTGAGGATGTGGAAGGTGGCCGTCTCCACCCCCTGCGCAACCGCCCAGTCCACCGTACGGTCGAAGACGTCCGGCCCGTCGTCGTCCAGCCCGAAGACGAAGCTGCCGTTGACCATCACGCCGTGCTCGTGCAGCCGGCGTACCACCGCCGAGTAGTCCCGGCCGACGTTCTGCCGCTTGCGGGTGGCCGCCAGGTTGCCGTCGTTGACGGTCTCGAAGCCGACGAAGAGGCTGCGCAGCCCGGCGTCGACGGCCCGTTCCAGCAGGTCCGGCCCGAGCACCGCGTCCACGGTCCCGGCGGCCTGCCAGAGCCGGTCCATCCCGGCCATCCCGTCGAAGAGGGCGCGGGCGAACCGCCGGTTGCCGAACAGGTGGTCGTCGAGGAAGTAGAGGTGCCGGCCGGGCAGCCGGTCGATCTCGGCGAGCGCGTCGTCGACCGCCTGGGTGTAGAACGACTTCCCGCCGCTGAAGAAGGCGTCCTTGTAGCAGAAGTCGCAGTGGTGCGGGCAGCCCCGGGAGACCACTATCGAGTTCGGCACCAGGTAGCGGTGCCGGGCGATCAGGTCCCGGCGCACCGGGGGGAGGCCGGCGAGGGTCCGGGTGGTGGAGACGTACCGGGGCTGCGGCTGGCGGCGGCGCAGGTCGGCGAGGAACCGCGGCCAGGTGTCCTCGCCGGGACCGAGGAAGATCGTGTCGGCGTGTCCGGCCGCCTCCTCCGGCAGCGCGGTGACGTGCAGTCCGCCGAGCACGACGTACGCGCCACGCGCCCGGTAGTGGTCGGCGATCTCGTACGACCGGCGGGCCGAGGTGATGTAGACCTGGATCACCACCAGGTCGGGTACCGTGTCGTCGTTCAGCTCCAGCCGTTCGACGTGCTCGTCGTGCAGGCTCATTTCGACGTCCTCGGGCAGGTAGCCGGCCAGGGTGGCCAGGCCCAGCGGCGGGAAGAGCGAGTACTTGATCGGTCGGAAGAACGGGCTGGTCGCCTCGGTCAGGGCCGGCAGGATCAGTTTGACGCGCATGTCAGGCGACGCTAGACCGCCGGTGCGGGGCGAAGGTGTGCCCGCCGTGCAGGCCGTGCGCGCTGTGCGGAACCGGTGAAGATTTCCGTCCGGGTCCTGCCGACGGGACGAATCCAGTCGGCGTCCAGTGATGGTTCAGTCCGGTACGCGAATCTCGAGTCCTGCCCGGCCGGCGCCCCCGCCCGGCCGGGCAGGCTCACCGCCACACCGAGGGCCGGCGGCTGCGGATCGGTTGACCCGCCGATCGGCGTACGCCGCCGGTGTCCGGGCAGATCGCGGTGATCAGGGACCGGGTCGCACAGCGCGCCGTGCGACCCGCCGGGACAGGTCCCTGGTCACCGCGATCGTCGGTCGGTCAGCCGGGCAGGCTGGCCACGCCCGGTGCCAGGAAGCGGCGGCCGGTGACCCGCTCGGCGGTGCCGGACCGGTCCAGGTACGGCGTGATCCCGCCGAGGTGGAACGGCCAGCCGGCGCCGAGCAGCATGCACAGGTCGATGTCCTGCGGCTGCGCCACCACACCCTCGTCCAGCATCAGCCGGATCTCTTCGGCGAGGGCGTCCAGCGCCCGCCGACGTACCTCCTCGGCGGTCAGCGGTGCGGAACCGACCTCCAGCAGCCCGGCCACCTCGGGGTTGACGTCGCCGTCGACCACCAGCGGCTTGCCGGACTCGGCGATCCGCCGCAGGTTCTCGCTGACCGCGAACCGGTCCGGGAAGGCGGCGTGCAGCGTCCCGCCGACGTGGTACGCCACCGCCGGCCCGACGAGTTGGAGCAGCGCCAGCGGGCGCATCGGCAGGCCGAGCGGGTCGAGCGCGGCGTCCGCCACCTCGGGTGGGGTGCCGGCGTCCACGGCCGCGAAGATCTCGCCGAGGAAGCGGGTCAGCAGCCGGTTCACCACGAAGGCCGGCGCGTCGGCCACGAGTACGCAGGACTTGCGCAGCTCCCTGCCGACCGCGAAGGCGGTGGCCAGGGTGGCGTCGTCGGTGCGCTCGCCCCGGACGATCTCCAGCAGTGGGAGCACCGCGACCGGGTTGAAGAAGTGGAATCCGACCACCCGTTCCGGGTGCTCCAGGTCGGCGGCCATCGCGCTCACCGAGAGCGAGGAGGTGTTGGTGGCGAGTACCGCCTCCGGAGAGACGATCTTCTCCAGCTCGGCCCAGACCTGCTTCTTCACGGCCAGGTCCTCGAAGACCGCCTCGATCACGAAGTCGGCGTCGGCGAAGACGGCCTTGTCGACCGAGCCGCTGACCAGGCCGCGCAGCTTGGCGGCCGTACCCTCCGGGAGCCGGCGCTTGCCGACCAGCTTGTCGATCTCGGCGTGCACGTAGCCGACGCCTTTGTCCACCCTGGACTGGTCCAGGTCGGTGAGCACCACCGGGACCTGGAGCCGGCGGGCGAAGAGCAGCGCGAGCTGCGAGGCCATCAGGCCGGCGCCGACGATGCCGACCTTCGTCACCGGCCGGGCCAGCCCCTTGTCCGGGGCGCCGGCCGGCCGCTTCGCCCGGCGCTGCACCAGGTCGAAGGAGTAGAGGCCGCTGCGCAGCTCCTCGCTGAACACCAGGTCGGCCAGCGCCTCGACCTCGGCGGCCATCCCCTTCGGCAGCCCGTCCGGGTCGCCCTCGGCCGGCACGTCCGGCGCCTCGCGGGCCAGCTCCAGCAGCTCCAGCGCCCGGTAGGCGGACGGAACCGCGCCGTGCAGCCGCTCGTCCAGGGTCTTCCTGGCGAAGTAGAGGACGCCGTCCCACATCTCCCGGTCGACCTCCGGCCGGGACACCTGGACCTCGCCGCGCACCACCTGGGCGGCCCACTCGAGCGAACGCTCCAGGAAGTCGGCCGGCTCGAAGAGCACGTCCGCGATGCCCAGCTCGGCGGCCTGCTTCGGCTTGAGCATCCGGTTCTGCATCAGCGGGTTCTGGATGACCACCTGGGCGGCACCGGCGATGCCGATCAGGTTGGGCAGCAGTTGGGTGCCGCCCCAGCCGGGCACCAGGCCGAGGGAGACCTCGGGCAGGGCCAGCGCCGCCGCGCCGCCGGAGAGGGTCCGGTAGTGGCAGTGCAGCGCCAGTTCCAGCCCGCCGCCCATCGCGGCGCCGTTGACGAAGGCGAAGGTCGGCACGGTGCTGGTGCGCAGCCGGCCGAAGACCCGGTGGCCGAGCCGGCCGATCTGGCGGGCCTGGTCGCGGTCCGCGAGCAGCGGCAGGCCGGTCAGGTCGGCGCCGACGCAGAAGATGTACGGCTTGCCGGTCACCGCCACGAACGCCGGCTCGGCGGCGAGTGCCGCGGTGACCGCCTCGTCCAGACTGGAGAGTCCGGCCGGGCCGAAGGTGTTCGGCCTGGTGTGGTCGAGTCCGTTGTCGAGGGTGATGAGTGCGGCCGGCCGGTCCAGCCCCGGCACCCGCACCAGGCGCAGCAGCGCCCGGGTGACCACCTCGTTCGGGTTCTGCGGGACCGTCATTTGTCGCCACCTTCCCAGGCCGGGTTCTCCCAGATGACCGTGCCGCCCATGCCGATGCCGATGCACATGGCGGTGATGCCGTACCGCACCTCGGGGTGCTCGGCGAACTGCCGGGCGAGCTGCGTCATCAGCCGTACCCCGGAGGAGGCGAGCGGGTGGCCGATGGCGATCGCCCCGCCCCACGGGTTGACCCGGGGGTCGTCGTCGGCGATGCCGAAGTGGTCGAGGAAGGCCAGCACCTGCACCGCGAACGCCTCGTTCAGCTCGAACAGGCCGATGTCGTCGATGGTGAGGCCGGCGATCCGCAGAGCCTTCTCAGTCGACGGGATCGGGCCGTACCCCATCACCTCCGGCTCCACCCCGACGAAGCCGTACGACACCAGCCGCATCGCCACCGGCAGCCCGAGTTCCCGGGCGACGTCCTCGGCGGCGAGCAGGCCGGCGGTGGCACCGTCGTTGAGTCCGGCGGCGTTGCCGGCGGTGACCCGGCCGTGCGGGCGGAACGGGGTCTTCAGGGTGGACAGCTTCTCCAGGGAGGTCTCCCGGGGCGCCTCATCGACGGTGGCGAGTCCCCACCCGTTCTCCGGGTCCCGGACGGCCACCGGCACCAGGTCCGGCTGGAGCTTGCCGTCGGCGTACGCCTTGGCGGTCTTGACCTGCGAGGCGAGCGCGTACGTGTCGGCGCGTTCCCGGCTGATCTGCGGGAGCCGGTCGTGCAGGTTCTCGGCGGTGGAACCCATCACCAGGGCGGAGGGGTCGACCAGCTTCTCGGCCAGGATCCGCGGGTTCGGGTCCACGCCCTCGCCCATCGGGTGCCGGCCCATGTGCTCGACGCCGCCGGCGATCGCCACGTCGTAGGCGCCCATCGCGATCCCGCCGGCCACCGTGGTGACCGCGGTCATCGCCCCGGCGCACATCCGGTCGATGGCGTACCCGGGCACCGTCTTGGGCAGCCCGGCGAGCAGCGCGGCGGTACGGCCGATGGTGAGGCCCTGGTCGCCGGTCTGGGTGGTGGCGGCGATCGCCACCTCGTCGACCCGCTCCGGCGGCACGGGGTTGCGTCGCAGCAGTTCGCGGATGCAGCGGATCACCAGGTCGTCGGCGCGGGTGTGGGCGTACATCCCACCCGCCTTGCCGAACGGGGTGCGGACGCCGTCGACGAAGACGACGTCCCGGACTTCACGGGGCACTGGAGCCTCCTTGCCGCAGGGGCCCGGGTGGGCGGGTACCACGGATGCTACTAGCCAGTAACTAAAGTCGTTCGCGCCCCCCGTGTGGCCCGGAACACATATCGTCCGGCTGGATGGCCGCTGATCCTGCTATCACCGGCTAAACGCCGACTAACGCCGGTAAAGGCCACCAATCAGCCACACTTTCCGAATCTCCAGGAGTCCGGGTGAAGGTGCTGATCGCCGGCGGTGCCGGCTTCATCGGCAGCACCGTCGCGTCGGCCTGCCTCGACGACGGCATCGAGCCGGTCATCCTGGACAGCCTCTGCACCGGCCGGGCCGAGTTCACCCGGGGACGGACCTTCTACCGCGGCGACATCTCCGACGGGGCACTGTTGGACCGGATCTTCGCCGAGCATCCGGAGATCGGCGCGGTGCTGCACGCGGCGGCGCTGATCGTGGTGCCCGAGTCGGTGAGCCAGCCGCTGCGCTACTACCGGGAGAACGTCGCCAAGTCGCTGGACCTGCTCGAACACGTGATCCGCAACGGGGTCACCCGCTACGTCTTCAGCTCCTCGGCGGCGATCTACCGGGCCGGCGCCGATTTCTCGGTCGACGAGAGTTCACCGCTTGCGCCGGCCAGCCCGTACGCCCGGACCAAGGCGATGATGGAGACGGTGCTCGCGGACACCGCCGAGGCGACCGGGCTGCGGGCTCTCTCGCTGCGCTACTTCAACCCGGTCGGCGCCGATCCGCTGCTGCGTACCGGCCTCCAGCTGCCCCGCCCGACACACGCGCTGGGCAGGCTGATCGACGCCTGGACCGAGGGCGGGGAGTTCCTGATCACCGGCACCGGGTGGCCCACCAGGGACGGCTCGGGAGTCCGCGACTACGTGCACGTCTGGGACCTGGCCCGGGCACACGTGCGGGCGCTGCGCCGGTTCGACGAGATCCTGCCGGCCGGCGGCAGCCGCTCGGTGGAGGCGGTGAACCTCGGCACCGGGGACGGCACCACCGTCCGGGAACTCGTCGCCGCCTTCACCGAGACGGTCGGCCCGGTACGCACCCGGGACGCCCCGCCCCGCCCCGGCGACGGGGCCGGGGCCTTCACCCGGGGTACCCGGGCCCGGTTGCTGCTGGACTGGAAACCGGAGTACTCCGTCGCCGACGGCATCCGGGACGCCGTGCGGTGGTGCCGGATCCGCGACGAACTGCTCGGCCTCCGCCGACCCGCCCGGCACCTGCAACTACACGCCTCCGACGGCCGCTGACCGCCGCCGGCCCGGCCCGACCGCCCGGATCGGATCGGATCGGTCCGGATCGGCCCGCCCGGATCGGCTGGCGGGCCGGGTCGGGTCGGTGGGTCAGGCGGTCGGCTCGACCAGGGCCGCCGCCAGCTCCTCGGCGATCAGGCCGACCTGCCAGCCCCGGGCGCCGTACCCGCGCAGCGTCTCGGCGACCGTATCCGCGGTGATCTCCTCGGGCGGGATCCAGGCCAGCCGGCGTACCGAGTCCGGGGTGATCAGGTTCTCCGGCGGCAGGGTGTGCGCCGCCGCGATCCGGGTCACCACATCCCGGCACCGGGTCAGCCGGCCGGCCGCCACCGGGTCCCGCTCGGCCCAGCGGTGCGGCGGGGGCGGGCCGTCGATCGTCGGACTCACCGGCAACGCGTCGTCCGGCAACTGCCGGGCGTCGGTGAGGGCGTCCAGCCAGGTCCGGGCGAGCCGGCGTACCGAACGGCCGCCGAAGCCGGGCAGCATCAGCAGGGTCCGTTCGTCCTTCGGGTCCAGCTCGGCGGCGGCGATGATCGCAGCGTCCGGAAGTACCCGGCCGGGTGCCGAGTCGCGGCGGGCGGCGATCTCGTCCCGGGCGTACCAGAGCGAGCGCACCCGGGCCTGCGCCCGTGCCCCCCGCACCCGGTGGATGCCGGAGGTCCGCCGCCACGGGTCCGGTCGCTGCCGGGCCGGCTGGGTGCCCCAGGCCACCAGCGCGGCGAACTCCTCCGCCGCCCACTTCGCCTTGCCCTGCCGGTCCAGCTCGGCCGCGAGCCTGTCCCGCAGCTCGACGAGCATCTCCACGTCCAGCGCGGCGTAGGTCAGCCATGACTCCGGCAGCGGCCGGGTGGACCAGTCTGCCGCCGAGTGGTGTTTCTCCAGGGTGAAGCCGAGCAGCTGCTCGGTCAGCGCGGCCAGGCCGACCCGTTCGAAACCGGCGAGCCGGGCGGCCAGCTCGGTGTCGAAGAGGCGTCTGGGGCGCAGCCCGATATCGGCGAGGCAGGCGAGATCCTGGCTGGCGGCGTGCAGCACCCACTCGGTGTCCGCGATCGCCTCGTCCAGGGTATGCAGGTCGCCCAGCGGCAGCGGGTCGATCAGCACGGTGCCGGCCCCGGCCCGCCGGAGCTGGACCAGGTAGGCCCGTTGGCTGTAGCGGTAGCCGGAGGCGCGTTCGGCGTCGACGGCGACCGGGCCGGTGCCGGCGGCGAACCGGGACACCAGCTCGGCCAGGCCGTCGGGTGTCTCGACGGGGGCCGGGGTGCCGTCGCGAGGGGCGAGAAGCGGTACGGGCCCGCCGGGCGTTGGGTCGGGCCCCACTGTCTCGGAATCCGGCGCGGTCACCGGAAGGCTGTGCGGCTCGTCCCCTGCTCGGCGTTGCGCGGCCCGACGGCGCAGGGGTGGTTCGTCGGTCACCTGACAACCCTAGTCTTCGCCACGTTGGTGATCGTGCAGCCGGTCCGGCGAGTCGGGTCGGGTGGGGCGGCTGGGATCGGTGAAGCGGTTGGGACGCAGCGGGTTTCGGTGCGAGCCGGCGGGGCTCACCCGAGGTCAGGCGGTGCGGGGACTATCGCGTGGCGTCGGCGGGCTCAGGCGGCGCCGGCCGGCCGGGACTGCGGCAGCGCGGTGACACCCGGCGGCGGCAGCCCGGCGGTGGAGGCGAGCAGCGTGCACCAGGCCAGCAGGTGCGCCCGCAGGTCGTCGTCGGTCGGGGTCCAGGAGGCGCGGATCTCGATGTCACCGGCAGCCGGCGGGCCGGCCAGCTCGCCGAACCGGGTCGACATGGTCTGCGTCACCGTGCCGCCGAGCGCCCGGTAGGCCGCGTCCCGCGCCTGGAGGGCGTCGGTCAGCCAGGTCCAGCCGACGCCCGGCAGCAGCGGGTCGGCGGCGAGGTCGATCTCCAGCTCGGCGGTGACGTAGGTGACCAGGCGCAGCGTTCCCTCCCAGCCCTCGTGCCCGGCCGGGTCGTGCAGCAGGATCAGGCGTCCGGTGGCCACCTCCTCGCCGTCGCGGCGCACGGTGGCGGCCAGCGCGAAGGCGTACGGAGCGAGCCGCTGCGGAGCGCCCACCTCCTCCAGCACGATCTCGGCGCGCGGCGCCGCCGACCGCAACCCGGCCACCGCGCGGGCGAAGGTCTCGGGCTGGACGATCGGGGAGGCCATATCCGCAGCCTAAGCCGATCGTCGGCGCCGTGGTGGGGCGCCGCGCCGGTCGGCCGGCCCCCGACGAACGGCCGGCCGCACCACGGGTACGTCCGGTGCGGCACCGACGGGTACGTCCGCCGCCGCACCGGCGGGTCCGTCCGGCAGGCCACAAAACCCGGCGGTGGGCGTCGCCGGGTTCGGAAGGCGTGGCACGATTGCGCCGATGAGCACCACGACTGCGGGCAACGCGGCCCGAGACGACCAGCCGGCCACCGGTGGCCCGGCCGATTCGCCGTTCGTCCGGGCCTGCCGGCGGCAGCCGGTGCCGCACACCCCGGTCTGGTTCATGCGGCAGGCCGGGCGCTCGCTGCCCGAATACCGCGAGGTGCGGGCCGGGATACCGATGCTGGAATCCTGCCGCCGCCCCGAACTGGTCACCGAGATCACCCTCCAGCCGGTACGTCGGCACGGCGTCGACGCGGCGATCCTGTTCAGCGACATCGTCGTACCGGTGGCGGCGGCCGGGGTGGACCTGGACATCGTCCCCGGCACCGGCCCGGTGGTGGCCGAGCCGGTGCGCACCCTCGGCGACGTCGAGCGGATCCGGGTCATCGACCCGACCGACGTCTCCTTTGTGGACGAAGCGGTACGCCTGCTCGTCGCCGAACTCGGCGACACCCCGCTGATCGGCTTCGCCGGGGCGCCCTTCACGCTGGCCAGCTATCTCGTCGAGGGCGGCCCGTCCCGCAACCACCTGCGGACCAAGGCGCTGATGCACGGCGCCCCGGACGTCTGGCACGCCCTGCTGGCCCGGCTGGCCGAGATCACCCTCGCCTTCCTGCGGGTGCAGGTCGGTGCCGGCGTCTCGGCGGTGCAGCTCTTCGACTCCTGGGCCGGGGCGCTCTCCGAGGCCGACTACCGCCGGTTCGTACTGCCGCACTCGACGGCCGTGCTGCGCGGGCTGGCCGACGCGGGCGTGCCCCGGATCCACTTCGGGGTCGGCACCGCCGAGCTGCTCGGCGCGATGGGCGAGGCCGGCGCGGACGTGGTCGGGGTGGACTGGCGTACCCCGCTGGACGCGGCGACGGTGCGGATCGGGCAGGACAGGGCGGTGCAGGGCAACCTGGACCCGGCCGTACTCTTCGCGCCCTGGCCGGCGGTGCAGGCCGAGGTGCGCCGGGTGCTCGCCGAGGGCGCCGCCGCACCCGGGCACGTCTTCAACCTCGGGCACGGCGTGCTGCCGGAGACCGACCCGGACGTGCTGACCCGGGTCGTCGCCCTGGTCCACGAGGCGTCCGCGAGCTGAGGCGGGAGGCGGGCACGCCGGTGAGTGACACCACCCGGGCCGACGGGTTCCGGATCGCCGTGGTCGGCGGCGGGATAACCGGGCTGGCCGCCGCGCTCCGGCTGCGGGACCGGCTCCCCGCCGACACCGAGATCACCGTGTACGAGCAGTCCGGCGCGCTCGGCGGCAAGCTGCGCACCGGGGAACTGGCCGGATCGACTGTCGAGTTCGGCGCCGAGGCGTTCCTGACCCGGGACCCGGCCGGCGGTGACTCGGCGGCGATCGCCCTGGCCCGCCGGGTGGGGCTGGCCGACGCGCTGGTGCACCCGGCGACCGGCCGGGCGGCCCTGGCGATCGCCGGTGAACTGCGGCCGATGCCGCCGGGCACCCTGGTCGGGGTACCCGGTGACCTGACCGCGGTGGCTCCGGTGGCCCGGCCGGCGGCGGAGCGGGACGCCGACGGAGGCCACCCGCTGCTCGGCCCGGACGAGGACCCGACGGTCGGCGAGCTGGTCCGGCGCCGGCTCGGCGACGAGGTGGTGGACCGGCTCGTCGACCCGATGCTCGGCGGCGTCTACGCCGGCCGCGCCGACGAACTCTCGCTGGCCGCCACGATGCCGGGGCTGGCCCGGGCGGCCCGCGCCGAACCGACCCTGACCGGGGCGGTCCGGGCGGCGCTGGCCGCCGCGCCCCGGCCGGCGGGTACCCCCGTCTTCGCCACCGTCGACGGCGGGGTGAGCCGGCTGGTGGCGGCCGTGGTCGAGGCGGCCCGGGCCCGGATCAGGCTGGACGCGGCGGTCCGGGAGCTGCTGCCCGTCCCCGGCGGCTGGCGGCTGGTGATCGGCCCGACCCGCGACCCGGAACTGGTCGAGGTCGACGCGGTGCTGCTGGCCCTGCCGGCCCGGCCCGCCGCCCGGCTGCTCGGCGGGGTCGACGTGGCGGCCGGCGCGCTGGTCGGCCGGCTCGACTACGCCAGCGTGGCGCTGGTCAGCCTGGCCCTGCCCGGCCCGGTGGCCGAAACCGGACCGGCCGGCGCCGGGCCGTCGGCACTGTCGGCCGCCGTCGCCCCGACCGCCGGCCGGGTCCCCGCGACCGGCACCGTCCCGGCCGACCTCTCCGGATTCCTGGTGCCGGCCGCCGAGGGCACCCTGGTCAAGGCGGCCACCTTCTTCACCAGCAAGTGGGCGCACCTGCGCCGGCCGGACGGCACCGTGCTGCTGCGCGCCTCGGTCGGCCGGTACGGCGAGGAGCACCTGCTGCAACGCGCCGACGACGAGCTGGTGACGGCGGTGCACCGGGAGCTGTCCGGGCTGCTCGGCGCGGCGCTGCCGGAGCCGGTCGACAGCCACGTGCAACGCTGGGGCGGCGCACTGCCGCAGTACGCCCCCGGTCACCTGGACCGGGTGGCGGCGGCCCGGGCGGCGCTGCGGACCGCGCATCCGACCCTGGCGTTGGCCGGCGCCGGCTACGACGGGGTGGGGATTCCGGTCTGCGTACGCTCCGGCGAGACCGCGGCCGAAGAGATCATCAAAGTGCTGGGAGTATCGAGGGCATGACTGCGGAGCAGAGCAACGCGGCGCGGCTGCGCGAGCTGAACGAGAGCATCCGTTACACGATGTGGTCGGTGTTCCGGGCGACCGGGCCGCTGCCGGAGGCCCGGGAGGGTGTGGCCGCCGAGGTCGAGTCGCTTTTCGAGGAGTTGGCCGGCAAGGACGTGGTGGTGCGGGGCAGCTACGACGTCTCCGGGCTGCGCGCCGACGCGGACGTACTCGTCTGGTGGCACTCGCCGTCCAGCGATGCCCTCCAGGACGCGTACGGGCGGCTGCGGCGCACCGCGCTCGGCCGGCAGTTGGCGCCGGTCTGGTCGCAGATGGCGTTGCACCGGCCGGCGGAGTTCAACAAGAGCCACATCCCGGCGTTCCTGGCCGGTGAGCCGGCCCGGGCCTACATCTGCGTCTACCCGTTCGTCCGCTCCTACGAGTGGTATCTGCTGCCCGACGCCGAGCGCCGGGAGATGCTGGCCGAGCACGGCATGATGGCCCGGGGCTATCCGGACGTCCGGGCCAACACGGTCGCCTCGTTCGCGCTCGGCGACTACGAGTGGCTGCTCGCCTTCGAGGCCGACGAACTGCACCGGATCGTCGACCTGATGCGTGACCTGCGCGCCTCCGGGGCCCGCCGGCACGTCCGCGAGGAGGTGCCGTTCTACACCGGCCGGCGCCGCAGCATCGGCGAGCTGGTGAACGGGCTGCCGTAGCGGTCACGCCCGGCGGGGCTGCCGTAGCGGTCACGCCCGGCGGGGCCGTCGTCAGGCTTCCTGCCGGCGGCGCCGGGTCAGCACGACGCAGAGCACACCGGCGGTCACCAGCAACGTCCCGAACGTCGCCGTCGGACCGGTCGGCGTGCCGGTGATCGGCAGCTCGTCAGCGCCGCCGCCCCCGCCGTCGTCGAACGTGATCGTCGCCGTGTTGTTCGCGGTCTCCAGGTCCTGCACGCCGCCGTCCACGACGATCGAGCCGGCGGCACCGGCCGGGCCGGCGACCTCGGCGGCGAACTCGAAGTGGACGGTGGCCCCGGCGCGCAGCGGGTCGGCGGGATAGCAGCGGTAGCGGAGCCCGCCGGTGCCGTCCGCTTCGCACTCCGCCGGGAAGCGTTGCACGCTGAGGCCCTCGGGGATGGTGACCAGCGCCGAGGGTCGCCACGGCTCGACGTCGGGCAGCAGCACGTCGGCCGGCCCGTCGTTGCGGATGCCGACCCGGACCGTCTTCGTCACGCCCAGCGGGCCGCTGACACTGGCGCCGAGCGCGACGCTGTCCGCCGGGTTCAGCGGCACCCGGATGCTGACCAGGCTGGTGTTGTCGTCCTCGTTGACGTCCTCGACCGGCACCCGCGCCGCGGTGCTGGCCGGGACCAGCCGGAGCTGCCGTCCGCCGGACCGCCCGGCGGAGTCGGGTTCGGGCAGCGGAGGCTCCTCGTCCACGTACGGATAGGCGGACACCTTGCCCCGGTAGGTGTACGGTCCGGGAGCGTTCGCCGCGACCTTGACCAGCAGCGGGGTCGCCGGATCGACGACCAGGGTCTCGCCCGGGGCGAGCGGCTGGTCCACCCGGCAGATCAGCGTCCGGTTGGGTGCGAAGTACTCGCAGTTGCCGTAGGGGTCGGGTGTCTCCAGCGGAGCGAAGACCTGCACGCCGATGCTCACCGAGGAGACGGTGGCGCTGCCCTCGTTGCGGATCGCCACCGGCAGCTCGGCCGTCTTGCCGGCCGCCAGCTCGAACTCGTCGATCGCCGCGACGAAGAGGTCGTGGCGGCTGCCCCGGACCAGTGCCACCTGGGTGGTGGCGGGGTAGGACTCGGCGGCGTTGTCCGCCCGCGATTTGGCGGTGATCGTGCCGGACCGGGCGCCGGCCCCGGGTGCGGGCAGTACGCCGACGGTGAAGGTGTGTGCGCTGCCCGCCGCGAGTTCCGGCAGGGTGCAGACGATCTCCTCGACCTGGCGGCAGCCCCGCTCCTCGGCCGGGATCACCGTCGTGATGGTGTCCGGTAGGCCGGCGACGTCGATCCGCACCGAGACGTTCCGGGCGGTCTGCCCGGACGGGTTCTCGATCAGGAACTTGGCCGACTTGGGGCTGGTGGTGGCCTCCGGCACCCGGACCTGGCTCGGTGCGGTGAGGGCGACCACGGCTGCCGGTTCGCGGGCCTCGGCGGGACTGCCGACGGCCGGCGAGAGCAGCCCGGCCAGCGAGACGGCCAGGCCGATCCGGAACATCTGTCGGAGGGAACGCACGGACGCCTCCCGGAGAGGTGGACGGCGAAGCAGGCGCAGCCTGGCTGACGGCCCGAGCCTAGACAGCGCCACTCGGTGCGGCGACCCCGACCGAACAATCCCGACCGGCCGGACAACCGGCAGTATTCATCGGAAACGGCGTGCTACACCGGCTCGCGGCGCATCGGCACGTGCGCGATGCCGTCCTCGACGTACTCGGGGCCGCTGACCGTGAAGCCGTAGCGGGCGTAGAAGTCGGCCAGGTGCGCCTGGGCGTCGAGTACGCAGGGCCGGGCGCCGACCAGGGCCAGCGCCTCGGTCATCAGGCGTCCGGCGTACCCGCCGCCGCGGGCCTCGGGGGCCACCACCACCCGGCCGATCCGTTCCACCCCGCCCGGGTCGGCGAGCAGTCGCAGGTACGCCACCGGCCGGCCGCCCCGGCTGAACCAGAGGTGCCGGGTGCCCGGCTCGACGTCCCGGCCGTCGAGTTCGGGATAGGCGGCCTCCTGCTCGACCACGAAGACGTCGACCCGCAGCTTCAGCAGGTCGTGCAGGGTCCGGGCGTCGAGGTCGGCGAAGGATGCGACCCGGAACTTCTCCCGGCTGGCGGGGTCCGCCGCCAGCGATGGCGTCTGCGACTGGTGCATCCCGCGATGGTAGGCGCCGACCATGCCCACGCCGCCGCTGAGGGTGTTAGGAAGGGCCCCCGCATCTACAGAATCCGCTAAAAAGGGGCCCTTCCTTCCCGTCAGGCGGGGCGGGCGCCGACGGCGTCGCGGATCTCCGCCCCCCGCTCGCCCTCGACCGCGCGGGCACAGTGCCCGCAGCAGAAGAACCGGCCGGAGACCTCGACGCCGTGCCCCATGATCCGGATTCCGCAGTGCTCGCAGACCGGGGCGAGCTTGTGCGCCGCGCACTCGAACGAGTCGAAGGTGTGCACGTCCCCGCTGGTGGTGCGGACCTCGAACGCCATCCAGTAGTCGTTGCCGCAGACCTCGCAGGTGGTCGCCATGTCGAATCCCCCGTATTCCCCGTTTCACCGCAGATGGGGCAATTCTACGTGGTCGACGGGTCCAGGCGCATCGAGATCGAGTTGATGCAGTACCGGGCGTTGGTCGGGGTGAAGCCCTCGCCGTCGAAGCGGTGCCCGAGGTGGGAGTCGCAGTTGGCGCAGCGCACCTCGATCCGGACCATGCCGAGCGAGCGGTCCTCCAGATAGCGGATCGCGCCGGGCAGCGCCCGGTCGAAGCTGGGCCAGCCGCAGTGCGAGTCGAACTTGGTGTCGCTGGCGAAGAGTTCCGCCCCGCACGCCCGGCAGTGGTAGGTGCCGGGGGTCTTGGTGTCCACGTACTCGCCGGTCCAGGGCCGTTCGGTGCCCGCCTTGCGGAGCACGGTGAACTCCTCCGGAGTGAGCCGGACCCGCCACTCCTCCTCGTTGCTGGGCAGGGGGGTGTTCCCCCGGTCGTCCCGGGTGCTGTCAGCCATGCTCCTACGGTACGGCGGAGATCGTCAGGCGGCGAAGTGCCGTGAAGACTTGCGAAAACAGCGGGAAACAACTGGTAAATCACCGGCCGGCGGCCGGATCGTTGACAGGACATGCGAACCGCCACCTGGCCGGGCGGGAGTAGACGGCGTCGCGAGCACCGGCCGGTGCTCGCCGAGTTCCGGCTGACCTGGCGGCAGGCGGTGGTCCGGGGACTGCGCTGGGGCGGACTGGGCAGCGGCGCCGCGATCGTGATCGCGGGTGCCCTGCCCGGCCAGGGGGACCTCGGCGAACTGGGCTGGGTCGCCGTGTTGGCGCCGCTGCCGCTCGGAGTGCTCTGCGGCACCGCCGACCGGCTCCGCACCCGGGTCCGGCTGGACGAGGCGGGACTGTGCGGCCGGGCGTACCGGTCGTGCGCGTTCGTGGCCTGGTCGCGGGTGGCCGACGTGCGGGCGGAGCGGCGCCGTGGCCGTACCGTCGTGGCGGTCTATCTCGACGACGCCGCGCCGTTGCGGCTTCCCGCCCCGTACGACGGCGGCCTCTTCGACCGTGATCCCCGGTTCGAGCAGAAGCTGGTGCTGCTCTGCCAGGTCTGGGAGGCGCACCGGCACGGCAGTTGGGAGCCGGAGCCGGAGCCGCGACCGCTGCGCTGAGCTGGGCTGCACTGAGCTGGGCTGGGCTGGGCTGAGCTGGGCAGGTGTGCCGCCCGACGGCGTCTCCGGGTCGGGCCGCGGGTGTCGTACCGGTGGCATAGGGTCGGCGCATGGCTGGTGGGAGCGCGAAGGCGAAGCCCGTCGAGGTCGAGGTGGCCGGGCACACGGTGCGGCTGAGCAGCCCGGACCGGGTCTACTTCCCCCGTCGCGGGTTCACCAAGAAGGACATGTTCGACTACTACCTCGCGGTCGGCGACGGGATCGTGCGGGCGCTGGGCAACCGGCCGACGGCGTTGCAGCGCTTCCCGGAGGGCATCGAGGGGGAGATGTTCTACCAGAAGCGGGTGCCGGCCCGGGGTGTGCCGCCCTGGATCCAGACCGCCAGGATCCAGTTCCCGAGTGGCCGGAGCGCCGACGAGCTGTGCCCGGCCGACCTGGCGCACGTCGCCTGGGCGGCCCAGATGGGGACGGTGGTCTTCCATCCCTGGCCGGTCCGGGGCGGCGACGTCGACCGTCCCGACGAGTTGCGCATCGACCTCGACCCGCAGCCGGGCACCGACTTCGCCGACGCGGTGGAGGCGGCCGGCGAGGTGCGGGCGATCCTCGACGAGTTGGGCGCGACCGGCTGGCCGAAGACCTCCGGCGGCCGGGGTGTGCACGTCTACCTGCGGATCGAGCCCCGCTGGACCTTCACCGAGGTGCGCCGGGCGGTGATCGCGTTCGCCCGGGAGGTGGAGCGGCGCCGCCCCGATCTGGTCACCACCGCCTGGTGGAAGGAGCAGCGCGGCGAGAAGGTCTTCGTCGACTACAACCAGATGGCCCGGGACCGCACGATCGCCTGTGCCTACTCGCTGCGGGCCAACGCCCGGGCCACCGTCTCCACCCCGGTGACCTGGGACGAGCTGCCGGACGTGGAGCCGGACGACTTCGACCTGCGGACGGTGCCGGAGCGGATCGCGAAGATCGGCGACCCGCACGCCGGCATCGACGACGCACCGTGGGACATCGGCCCGCTGCTGGAGTGGGCCGACCGGGACGACCGGGACGGTTCCGGTGACCTGCCCTATCCGCCGGACCACCCGAAAATGCCGGGGGAGCCGAAGCGGGTCCAGCCGTCCCGGGACCGCGACCGCAAGGATTGACCGACTGGTGCCGCGTCGACTCACCCGTCGTCGTGGCTGGGCCTGCGGAACTGCTCGATCATCGCCGCGTAGTCGCTGTCGGCGTGCCCGTCGGCGACGGCCCGGTCCGCCATCGCTTTCAGCAGCCTCGGCAGTTCGGCGTCGATTCCCAGCGACTCGCTCTCGTGCACCAGGTGCGCCATCGCGCCCAGGTGGGTGCCGATGGTCGCGTCCCGCGCCGTGTATTCGCGCTTGTCGATCTGCTGTGCCAGGTCGGGCAGCCAGTCGCGTACCGTCCCGATCAGCGGGCCGGCGAACGAGGCGAAGGTAGCGGCGTCCACGCCGGCCGTGCCGACCAGGGCGGCGCCCTGGAAAAAGCTGTTCAGCACGCTCCACATCGCCCCGAGCATCGCCACGTCGTGCAGCGACGACAACCCGTGGTCGGCACCCAGATATGTCGTGCCGGCGCCGAGCAGCCGCAGCGTCGGTTCGTGCCGGTCGAAGGCGGCCCGGGGGCCGCTGTAGAAGAGGGTGGCCTCGGCCGTGCCGATCGCCGGCGGGACCGCCATGATCGCCCCGTCCAGATAGCTGCCGCCCCGCCGGGTCAGCCACTCGGCGGTCCGCCGGGCCTCCTCGGAGGTACCCGAGGTCAGGTTCACCAGGACCCGCCCGCCGAGGCTGTCGCCCAGCGGTTCCAGGAGTTCGCGTACGGCGGCGTAGTCCGACACGCAGACGATCACGAGCGGGCTGGCCGCCACCGCCTGGGCGGGCGAGCCGGCGAGCCGCGCCCCCTCGGCGACGAGTTCGGCGGCCCTCGCCGTGGTCCGGTTCCACACGGTGGTGGGGTGACCGGCGCGCAGGAACGTTCCGGCCAGCGCCCGGCCCATCAGGCCCAGGCCGACGACGGTCACCGGAGTCTTGTCGATGTTCATGGCAGGATCATCGACGTTCACACCGATATGAAGGTCAAGGAGGCGTGACCGTGCTGATCGGGGAGCTGAGCCGGCAGACCGGAGTCAACACGCACCAGTTGCGCTACTACGAGGCCCAGGGCCTGCTCGAACCCGCACGGGCCAGCAGCGGCTACCGGGAGTACGGCGACGGCGACGTGGTGACCGTCACCCAGATCAGGAGACTGCTCGAAGCCGGACTCTCCACACAGGAGATCGGATTCCTGCTGCCCTGCGCCACCGGTACGGCCCCGGAACTCGAACCCTGCCCCGAACTGCTGGACACGTTGCGGGCCCGGCTGCACGGGTTGGACGACCGGACCGACACGCTCACCCGCTCCCGGCAGGCGCTTGTCGACTACATCGCGGTCACCGAGCGGCGGGTGTCGACGTACCCGGGCGGTTCCGGCGTCTGCCCGACGGAGTGAGCCGCGTGCTCGCGTGCCCGCCCGGTCAGTCCCGGGACACCTCGGCCAGGAAGGACCGCCAGGCGTCCGGGCCGAAGGCCAGCACCGGCCCGGACCGGTCCTTGCTGTCCCGGACGAGCACCCGGCCGGGCAGGTTGCCGGTCACCTCCACGCAGTTGCCGGCGTTGGGGCTGGATCGGGTCGACTTGCGCCACCGGGCCTCTGCTACGTCCATGTCTCCGCCACTTCCCTGATCAACTCGATGGACTGTTGCACAGGCAGTGCAACGCCGCGCACCTTCTCCCACGCCTCACGGACGAGCAGGAGATCGTCCCGGCCGCTCCGAGACCAGCCCCTGGAGTTGGTGGTCGAGATAGACCAGGTCCCGGCAGTCCGCCAGCGTGGCGATCGCGAACGCACCGGCCAGTCCAACGTACGCCCCGGTGGCGGCCGGGACTATATGGATGTTCACATTCGGTCGCTCCGCCATCACCAACAGATGTTCGAGCTGTTCCCGCATCACCGCCGGGCCGCCGACGCAGCGGCGTAGCACAGCCTCGTCCAGCACCGCGAAGACCAGCGGCGGCTTCTCCCGGCCGTCCTCGGTCGGTGGCCGTTGCCTGGTCTCCACGGACGAGACATGACTTCCCGAATACGTGATCGCCTTTCCGAAGTCCTCCTGACTCAAGCCGCGTGACGTGCGTAGGATCCGCAGTTCCGTGATCAGGAATTCCGACATGCCGCCCACGATCGCTCACTCCCCACAGAAGATGTCGGCGCGGGTCCGATCCGCTGGCACACGGGACGGTCCTGGTAGGACTCCCGACCTTAGGGGTGGTGACCAGGGCTGTAAACACCGAACCGCCGTGCGACGATATGTTGAGGAACGGCTGAGCAACGATTGCTCATGATCGGGCGAGTAACAGTGTTGCGGTCGGAGCGGCGATTCGCTAAGCGCGTCAGAGCGACAGTTTCATGCCCTCGTGACTGGCCCGGAAGCCGAGTCCGGCATAGAAGCGGTGCGCGTCCGTACGCCGCTTGTCGGTGGTCAACTGGACCAGCCGGCAGCCGCGTTCCCGGGCCTGGTCCACCGCCCAGGTCATCATCCGCCGCCCGATGCCGTCGCCGCGCCGGTCGGAGCGGACCCGGACAGCCTCGATCTGCATCCGTTCGGCGCCGCGCCGGCTCACTCCGGGGATGAAGGTGAGCTGCATGGTGCCGATCGGCTCGCCGTCGAGTTCGGCGACGACCAGTTCGTTGCGCGGGTCGGAGTCGACCGCCTCGAAGCCGGCCCAGTAGGCGGCGTCGACCTCCTCGCCGGTCGGCTCCGCCGGCTCCCGGCTCACGGCCACCTCGTCGTCGAGCAGCATCGCGACGATCGCCGGCACGTCCTCGCGGCGGGCGGTTCGGAAGATCAGCTCAGCCATGCGGGTCAGCCTGGCACATCGCACCTGCTGGTGCCGCTACCGAATGGGCGGATCCGGGCGGACCGCCATGGCCTGGCGGTCGGCAGGTAGTCGCAGCGCAGACTGTCGAGCTGCTCCGTTCGTGCGCCCGCTGCAGTGCGGTGCGTGTGGGCCTGCTGTCGGGCGGTGCGTGTGCGCCGGCTGCCCCGTTTGTGCACCCAGCTCGACAGTCTGCCCGAGAGGTTGGGTCCGGGCGCCCGGACCGCCCCACCCGCCCAGGAGAGACGCTCGGACCCCGGGTGTCAGCGGGCGGGGCAGGTGGTGCCGCCGCTCGGCGGCTTGAGGTCGATCAGGTAGTCGTCGACGGCGTCGGTTATGCAGCGGGTCTGCGGATAGGCGGTGTGTCCCTCGCCCTGCCAGGTCAGCACCACGCCGACGTCGAGCATCTCGGCCAGCTTCGGCGTCTGCTCGTAGGGCGTGGCCGGGTCGCCGGTGGTGCCGACCACGACGATCGGCGGGGCGCCGGTCGCCGGGCCGGTCGGGTACGGGTCCCGCTGTCCCGGCCAGAACTCGCAGCTCAGCATGCCGACTGCCAGCGGGGCGCCGAAGAGCGGGTACTTCTCACGCCACTCCGACTGCAACGACCGGATCCGCTCCACCCCGACCCTGCCCTCCTCGTCGGCGCAGTTCACCGAGAGGTTCGCGTCGAACAGGTTCGTGTAGGTCCCGTTCTCGCCCCGCTCGGCGTAGGCGTCGGCGAGTTCGAAGACCTCCTTCGGGTCGCCCGCGCCGAGCGAGTCGATCGCGGCGGCGAGCTTCTGCCAACCGGACTCGGTGTAGAGCGAGGAGATCACGGCGTAGAAGATCCAGCCGGCGGTCGCATCCCGGCCGCCCTCGCCGCGTACCGGATTCACCCGGGCCTTCTCCAGGGCGTCGGTCACCGCACCCCGGGCGTCCGGGGCGATCGGGCAGCGGCCCGGCGTCTGCCGGCACCAGGTGGTGAAGTTGGTGAAGGCCCGCTCGAAGCCCTTGGCCTGGCTCTCCGAGCCGGCCACGATGTCCTGCTTCGGGTCGACCGCGCCGTCCAGCACCAGCGCCCGGACATTGCGCGGGAAGAGCTGGGCGTACGTCGCGCCGAGCAGGGTGCCGTAGGAGTAGCCGAGGTAGCTCAGCTTCTCGTCGCCGACGGCGGTGCGGATCGCGTCCATGTCGTGCGCGGCCTGCTCGGTGGAGAAGAGCCGCAGCCGTTCGCCGTACCTGCTGCCGCAGGTGTCGCCGATCCTGCGGTTCAGCGCCACCAGCTCGTCGAACTCGGCCTGGTCGGCCGGGTCGGGCTCGAAGCCGAAGGTGCTGTCCAGGTCGGCGTCGGAGACGCACTTGACGGGGGAGGAGCGGGACACTCCGCGAGGGTCGAAGCCGATGACGTCGAAACGCCGGGTCACCTCGTCGGGCAGCCCGCCGAAGCTGGCCCCGAACGACAGGTAGACCGCCGAGTCGACGCCGGAACCGCCGGGCCCGCCGGGGTTGACCAGCAGCGAGCCGATCCGGTCCTGCTGCTTCGCCGAGCGGATCCGCAGCAGCGAGATCTCCAGCTTGTCGCCGCCCGCGCCGGCACCGCCGGGCGTGTTCCAGTCCGCGGGTACGGCGATGGTGGCACAGTCGTACCGCATGCCGGACGCGGCCCGGCCGACCAGCTTGCGCGGCACCTCCGGGCAGGGCTTCCAGTCCGCGGCGGCGGCGCCGTTGGGCTGCGCCGCCGGCCCACCGCGCTCGCCCGCGTCGTCCGGCCGGAACAGCGGGATGGTGCAGCCGGCGACCAGCAGCACGGCGACGAGGAGACCGGCCAGGGGCAGTCGGCGAAGGTGCGAGCGGGGCAAGGGAACGTCCTCCGTGTTCGTGTCGACGGTCAGGCTACGCGCCGGAGGCGAGCGGGTCGCCCCGGAGCACCTGGTCGACGTCGAACCGGATCGGACGGTCGAGTTGGTCGTACCCGCAGGAGGCCGGCTCCCGGTCGGGCCGCCAGCGGACGAACTGGGCGGTGTGCCGGAACCTGTCCCCCTCCATCGCGTCGTAGCCGACCTCGACCACCAGCTCCGGCCGCAGTGGCACCCACTCCAGGCTCTTGGTGCCGGACCACCGGCTCGGACCGCCCGGGATGCGCTGCCCGGCGGTGTGGTCGCCGTGCACCCAGGGATGCTCCTCGACACCCTCGCGGTACGGCGCCAGCTCGTCCAGCAGCTCGACCCGGCGGGCGGCGGTGAACGACGCCGAGACGCCGACGTGGTGCAGCGTGCCCGCCTCGTCGTAGAGCCCGAGCAGCAGCGAGCCGACCACCGGGCCGGACTTGTGCCAGCGGAAGCCGGCCACCACCACGTCGGCGGTGCGGGTGTGCTTGACCTTGAACATCAGCCGCTTGCCCGGCTCGTACGGGATGTCGGCGGGCTTGGCGACCAGCCCGTCCAGCCCGGCTCCCTCGAAGATCTCGAACCACCGGGCCGCCGTCTCCGGGTCGCTGGTGGTCTGGGTGACGTGCACCGGGGGTACGACGTCGCGCAGCTCCTCGACCAGCCGGGCCCGGCGCTCCTGGTAGGGCCGGTCGACAAGCGACTCGTCGCCGACCGCGAGCAGGTCGAAGGCGACCAGGTCGGCCGGGGTCGTCTCGGCCAGCATGTTGACCCGGGAGGCGGCCGGGTGGATGCGCTGGCTGAGCAGTTCGAAGTCGAGCCTCGGCTCGCCGTCCGGGCCGTCCCGGCGGATCACGACCAGCTCGCCGTCGACCGCGCAGCGGGTCGGCAACTGCCTCCGGGCCTGCGCGACGACCTCGGGGAAATACCGGGTCAGCGTCTTGCCGCCCCGGCTGGCCAGCTCGACCTCGTCACCGTCCCGGAAGACGATGCAGCGGAAGCCGTCCCACTTCGGCTCGTAACTCATCCCGGGCCCGGTGGGGATCTTCGGCACGCTCCTGGCCAGCATCGGTTCGACCGGCGGGTTGATCGGCAGCTCCACCCGGCCAAGTCAACCAGATGGGCGACGGGCCGGGGTGCCCTGCGGCCGTACCCGGTGTCACATCCGCCCCAACTGGCCCGCCAGTCTCGCCTCGGGTACCTCGACCGAGGAGTTTTCGCAGTTCAGAGCTATCTTCGCCGGATGCGGGGCTGGGTCTGCACCTGCTGCGGGCGGTGGCAGGTGACCGTCGAGCGGCTTGCCGGGAGGTACCTCTACCGGCTGGCGTACGCCTATCGGGGGGAGGTGGGCGGGGTGGACGTGGTCGGCGAGGTGGGTACGGTCGCGGCGCTGGAGCGGCTGCTGCTGGCCCGTACCCCGGTGACCCTGGCCGACCTGCGCGAACGTCCGGCCGGCCGGGCCTCGTGAACCGACGATGTCTATCGGGGGGCTGCGCGTCCCTACAGCGTCTTCGCGATCTCGGCCAGTACGTCGGCCGGCACCTCCACCGCTGTTTCGTGCGCCGGGATGTCGAGCTGGGCCAGCGCCTCCGGGTCCGCGACGCGCCAGCCCTGCACGATGAAGGTGTCACGGTCCGTGCGGTACAGCGACGGGCAGTTGTTGACCTGGGACTGCGCCGTCTTGCGAATGAAAGTGAGCTTCACGATCGGGCCTTTCGCTCCTTTTAGCCGCTTTTGGGGCGGATGCCCCTGCGGTCCGTGTTGCATTATGCGGCTAATCGGGACGTTCGGGCACGGATTACGGCACCGTGGTGGCGTGAATGTAGGTGAATGGTCGATTCATCTCGCGCCGGATACGGGGCTTTTTCTGCTATTGGGGTGCCCCGGGGCGGCGGCTCAGTCGCGGGCTTCGGCCGGCGGGCGCCAGTCCGCGTACCGGGCCATCGAGCGGAGCGCGACCCGGGGTGGCGTGAGCCGCATCGTCACGTTGCGTAGTCCTACCGCCAGTGGGTTGCGCAGCTGCTGTCCGAACCGGCCGACCAGGTAGGAGGCGCGGGCCACCTGCTGACTGCGCGGGCGGCGCTGCGCGTCGTACCGGGCGAGACCGGTCGACACCTCGGTGCCGTCCGGCAGGCTGGACCCGAGCACCACCGCGTCCTCGACGGCCTGTGCGGCACCCTGGCCCAGGTTGGGTGTCATGGCGTGCGCGGCATCGCCGAGCAGCGCCACCGCCCCCGTCACGTAGCTGCCCAGCGGGGTGCCGAGGTGGTAGAGGTCGTTGCGCAGCACCCCCTGCGGCCCTGTCGCGTCCAGCAGCGCCGGGATCGGCGCGTGCCAGGACCCGAACCGCTCCCGGACCGCCCGCAACTCGTCCGGCGCCCGTCCGCCCTCCGGGGCGTTCACCGCACCGAACCAGTAGACCCGGCCGTCGCCGAGCGGCACCATCCCGAACTCGGCACCCGGGGCCCAGGTGATCGCCACCAGCAGCTCACCGGTCCACGGTGCGGCGGTCACCCCCCGCCAGGCGGTGCTGCCGACGTACGCCGGGGCGGGGGCGTCCGGCCACAGGCTGCGGCGTACCGCGCTGCGCAGCCCGTCCGCCCCGACCACCAGGTCGGCCCGGAGCGTGTCGCGGACGCCGCCGGAGACGTAGGTGACCTCGGCGGGTGGTCCGGCGACCAGCTCGACCACCTCCGCCCCGGTGTGCACGGCCGTGCCCTCGGGGAGGGCGGCGCGGAGGATCTCGTGCAGCGTCGCCCGGTGGATGCCCAGCGACTCCGTGCCGAGCTGGCCGGCCAGGTCGGCGGCGTCGAGCCGGGACAGCCACCGGCCGTCGGCGGTCCGGGTCCCGCCGGCCGCCTCCACCCGGCCGGCGGCCCGGATCCGCTCGTCGAGGCCGAGCGCCGCCAGCCCGGTCAGCGCGTTGGACAGCAGGGTGATTCCCGCGCCGACCGCCCCGAACGCGGGCGCCCGTTCCAGGACTGTCACCTGCCACCCGTGCCGGCGCAGCGCCAGGGCCGCGCAGAGACCGCCGATTCCGGCCCCGACCACCACTGCGGTCCGATCCATCCCGCCCACCTCCGAGAACTGGCCCTTCTACATCTGTAGAAGGCCATACTACAGCCGTAGAAACGACATCGGAGGGAGCACCGGGTGACCGCAGGACGGGACCGGTTCGCCGTGATCACCGACGCCGCGATCGAACTGGTGGCGGAACTCGGCATGCGCGGACTCACCCACCGGGCCGTGGACGCCCGCGCCGGGCTGCCGCTCGGCTCGACCTCGGTGTACTTCCGGACCCGCAAGGCGCTGATCGAGGCGGTGGTACGCCGCCTCGCCGACCTTGACCGGGCCGACCTCGAAGCCACCGACCTGCCCACCGAGCCACCCGCCGAGTCACCCACCGAGCCACCCGCCGAGTCGCCTGCCTGGGGTGGACCGCTCGGACCCCGGGAACTCGACCAGCTCGCCGGCCGGATCGCGAACGTGCTCGACCACTGGCTGACCGCCGGACGCACCCGGACGCTGGCCCGGTACGCCTGCCTGCTGGAGGCCACCCACCACCCCGAGCTGCGGGAGATCCTCGCCTACGGCACCGCGTCCCGGAACCAGGCGCGGGCACTGCTCGCCCAGGCGGGTGCGGCGGACCCGGAGCGCAGCGGCAACCACCTCGTCGCCTGCGTGGACGGGCTGCTCTTCGACCGCCTGGCCGGGGCCGGTTCGCTTACCGCCCCGCCCCCCGGCAGCGAGCAGAACCGGCAGGACCTCCAGCAGGCCGTCCGCACCGTACTGTTCGCACTGGCCGGCGCCGACCCCTCGGCGCCGCCAGAGCCTGACCGGTGACGGTGACGGTGACGGTGACGGTGACGACGCGGCGGTGAGCGTTCAGCGGTCAGCGGCGCCGGCCGCGCCGACCGGTCGGCCCGGCTCGCCGGCCGGCGAGCACGGCCGCCGCGCAGGTGCCGAGCACGATGCCGGCGAACGGCAGGAACCGGAGCACCGCCTTCACGGGTTCCGCCTGCGCCGGCCGGTACGCGCCGCCACCCGGTCCCGCTGCGGCTGCACCGTGTACTTCGGATCACGCGCCGACGCCACCCCGGCCTGGAAGACGCCGAACCGGAGACAGACCGAACCGGCCAGCATCGCCACCGCGCCGGCCACCGTCGCCACTCGCCCGCCGGCCACCGTCGCCATCCGGCCGCCGGTCACCGTGGCGACCCGGCCGCCAATGCCCGGCCGCTCCCGCTGCCGTTGTCGGCCGGTCGGCCCGGCGCCGGCCGCCACCGCCAGGGCGCCGGCCGTGCTGAGCAGCCGGCCGGCCCGGAGCAGCCCGCCGGCCAACCCCTGCCGCATCGGCTCGGCCAGCATGCCGAGCCGGCGCTCCATCCGGTACGCCGCAGCCAGCTCGCCGGCCACACCGAGCAGCGCGGCCCGGCGGGCGGGACCGGCCTCGGACGCGGGAGCGGCGAGCAGCCCGAGCGCACCGGCCGAGGCCGCCGCCGAGCTCGCGAAGAGCACCGGCAGTTCCCGGTACGCCTCGTGCCAGGCCGGTACGGCGGTGTCCGCGACGAGCGTCGCCGTGTACGAGGCGACAGCCGGCCCGAGCACGGCCGCGCCCAGCGTGCCGAGCCGGCCCAGCCGGGGCAGCCGACCGGTCACCGCGCTGCCGGCGGCGACAAGCGTCAGCGGGCCGTACCCGGCGAGCAGCCAGGAGCCGATGCTCATCGGCGAGGTCACCTTCACCACCCGCAGCATGTGCAGGAACCGTTCCGGGCGACCCAGGTCGTGCACCAGCGAGTAGAGCGACCCGGCCAGCGCCACCCCGGCACCGGCCTTGAGCCCGGCGGCCAGCCTCGGCCGGCCGGTGAGTTCGGCGGCGGCGGCAAGCGTCGACGAGGCGCCGGCCAGCCCGCCCAGGAAGAGGTAGCCGGCGATGTCCGCCGCCTCCCAGGGCGGCGGCTTGAGCACCGGCCGGCCGTAGTAGGACCGGAACTCGGCCCGAGGCACCATCAGCCGCTCGCCGCGCTGCCGCCGACCGGGCCGGCCGGCCGAGCCGACCAGCGCGTCCCGCTCGACCGGCAGGTCCGGCGCGGCATCGAGGCGTACGTCGGTGTGCGTCATCGGCGACCTCCGGGCAGGGCGGTGGCGGCCAGGGCGGCGAGCAGCCCGGCGGCGACAAGTGCGGTCCGGCGCCACATCGCCGGCAGGTCCCGGGTGGTGACCACCGGGTCGGGTGGCAGCCCGTACACCTCGGGCTCGTCCAGCAGCAGGAAGAACGCGCCCGCCCCGCCGACCCCGTCGTACGGGTCGGCGCCGTAGAGCCGGGCGTCGGTCACCCCGGCCGCCTGTAGCGCGTCCACCCGGGCGGCGGCCCTGGCCCGCAGCTCGGACAGCTCACCGAACTGGATCGAGTCCGTCGGGCAGCTCTTGGCGCAGGCCGGTTCCTGGCCGACCGAGAGCCGGTCGTAGCAGAGGGTGCACTTCCAGACCCGGCCGTCCCGCTCGCGCTTCTCGATCACCCCGTACGGGCAGGCCGGCACGCAGTAGCCGCAGCCGTTGCAGATGTCCTGCTGCACCACCACGGTGCCGAACTCGGTGCGGAACAGCGAACCGGTCGGGCAGACGTCCAGGCAGGCCGCGTGCGTGCAGTGCTTGCACACGTCCGACGACATCAGCCAGCGGAAGTCCATCCCGGGTACGGCGTCCACGTGCCCGTCCGGCGGTGCCGACCCCGGCATCCCGAGCGAGACGGCGGTCCGGCCGCCGGCCGCCCGGCGCAGCGCCTCGGGGACCTCGGCCGGGGCGAGCTGGGCCTCCTGCCGGCCGAGCCGGCGGGGCTGCTCGACGAAGGCGACGTGCCGCCAGGAGTTCGCGCCGAGCTGGCCGGTGTTGTCGTACGACATGCCGGTGAAGTTCAGCCCGTCCTCGGGTACCGCGTTCCACTCCTTGCAGGCCACCTCGCACGCCTTGCAGCCGATGCAGACGCTGGTGTCGGTGAAGAAGCCGACCCGTTCCGGCGGCTGCGAATATCCGCCGGCGGTGGCCGGATCGCGCCGGTCCCCGGTCGTCTCGCGCAGGTCCGGAGCCACCGGCGTCACACCTCGGTCCCGGTCGACGTGGTGACCCCGGCCCGGCGCTGGTAGTCCCGGACCAGCGCCACCCGCTCCGGGCCGCGTGGCCGCCGGCCGGGGCGGATGTCGGCGGAGAACGCCTTGCTCTCCTGGATGTGCGAGTTCGGGTCCAGCGAGATCGAGGTGAGTTCGTTGGCCGCGTCGCCCCGGCTGTGTCCGTTCGGTCCCCAGTGGAACGGCAGGCCGATCTGGTGCACCACCCGGCCGTCGACGCGCAGCGGCGCGATCCGCTCGGTCACCAGCACCCGGGCCTCGACCGCACCCCGGGCGGTGACGATGGTGGCCCAGCCGCAGTGCACCAGCCCGCGTTCGGCGGCCAGCTCGGGGGAGACCTCGCAGAAGAACTCCGGCTGCAACTCCGCCAGGTACGGCGTGAACCGGCTCATCCCGCCGGCCGTGAAGTGCTCGGTGAGCCGGTAGGTGGTGACGACGTACGGGAAGGTCTGCGTGCCGCGCTGCGAGCCGTTCGGGTGGTACCTGTTCTGCTCGTGCGGCCGGAGCAGCCGGGCCGGGTTGCGCTGCTGGCCGTAGAGCGGATTGTCCACAGGGGAGTCCTGTGGCTCGTAGTGCGTGGGCAGCGGGCCGTCCAGCACACCTGTCGGCGCGAAGAGCCAGCCGAGCCCGTCGGCCTGCATGATGAACGCGTCGGTGCCGCGCAGCGCGGCGATCCCCCTGGCGTCGGCCGGCGGCTCGTAGTCGGGTGGCTTGGTCGGCTCGAAGTCCGGCACGTCGTACCCGGTCCACCGGCCGGCGTCGGCGTCCCACCAGACGTACTTCTTCCGCTCGCTCCACGGCCGGCCGTCCGGCCGGGCCGAGGCCCGGTTGTAGAGCAGCCGCCGGTTCGCCGGCCAGGCCCACGCCCACTCCGGCGAGACCCAGTGCTGCTCCTCGGCCGGCCTGCGCCGGGCGGCCTGGTTGATCCCGTCGGAGTACACCCCGCAGTAGATCCAGCAGCCGCAGACCGTCGACCCGTCCTCGGCCAGCTCGGTGTACGTCGACAGCGGCCGGCCGTCGGCGTCCCAGCCGTTGATCTCGGCGAGTACCGCCTCGGAGTCCGGCTCGGCGGCCCGCCCCACGGTCGGATAGTCCCAGGTCAGGTCGAGAATCGGCCGGTCCTTCGGATCGGTCGAGCCGGCCAGCTTCTGCCGGATGAGCCGGCCCAGGTGGTACATGAACCAGAGGTCGCTGCGCCGGTCGTCGGCCGGCTCGACCGCCTGGTGGTGCCATTGCAGCAGCCGGTTGGTGTTGGTGAAGCTGCCGTCCTTCTCGGTGTGCGCCGCCGCCGGAAGCACGAAGACCTCGGTGCCGATCCGCTCGGTGGCCAGTTCGCCCGAGGCGATCTCCGGCCCGTCCTTCCACCACGTCGCGCTCTCGATCATGCTGAGGTCCCGGACCACCAGCCAGTCCAGCTTGGCCATGCCGAGCCGCTGCATCCGGGCGTTCGCCGAGCCGACCGCCGGGTTCTCGCCGAGCAGGAAGTAGCCCTTGCAGGTGCCGTTGAGCTGTTCGAAGACAGTGTCGTAGTGCGAGTGGCTGCCGGTCAGCCGGGGCAGGTAGTCGAAGCAGAAGTCGTTCTCCGCCGTCGCCGCCGCCCCCCACCACGCCTTGAGCAGGCTCACCGTGTAGGCCCGCATGTTCGCCCAGAACCCCTTGCGGGCGGCGTCGGCGACGATGAAGTCGGCCAGGGTCTGCGTCTGGTGCGCGTGCGGCATCGGGATGTAGCCGGGCAGCAGGTTGAACAGCGTCGGTACGTCGGTCGAGCCCTGGATGCTGGCGTGCCCGCGCAGCGCCTGGATGCCGCCGCCGGGCCGGCCGATGTTGCCGAGCAGCAGTTGCAGGATGCTGGCCGCCCGGATGAACTGCGAGCCGTCGGAGTGCTGGGTCCAGCCGACCGCGTAGACGAACTCGCTGGTCCGCTCCGGGCCGGAGTTCTCCACCAGGTGCCGGCAGACCTGGGCGAAGACCTCCGGCGGAATGCCGCAGATCCGCTCGACCATCTCGGGGGTGTAGCGGGCGAAGTGCCGCTTGAGGATCTGGTAGACGCAGTGCGGGTCGGCCAGCGTCGGATCGCGGCGGGGCTGGCCGTCCAGGGCCGCGGTGCCGGAGCCGAACTTCTCGCCCCGGCCCGAGCCGCGCCCGTCCCGCTCCGCCGCACCCGCCGGCTCGTCACGGGCGCGTCCGGCCGCCACCCGGGCCTCGAACTGCCGGTCCCGCTCGCCGGTCGCCGAGACCAGCTGCACGCCCTCGTACTGCCAGCTCTCCTCCCGGTAGGTGTGGCTGTCCGGGTCGAAGCCGGAGAAGAGCCCGTCGAGGTCCTCGGTGTCCCGGAACCGCTCGTCGACGATCGTCGCGGCGTTCGTGTACGCCAGCACGTACTCCCGGAAGTCCCGGCCCTCGCTGAGTACGTGGTTGATGATCCCGCCGAGGAAGGCGACGTCGGTGCCGGCCCGGATCGGCACGTACAGGTCGGCCAGCGCGCTGGTCCGGGTGAACCGCGGGTCGACGTGGATCACGGTGGCGCCGCGGGCCTTGGCCGCCAGCACCCACTGGAAGCCGACCGGGTGCGCCTCGGCGAAGTTGGAGCCCTCGATCACGATGCAGTCGGCGTGCTGGAGGTCCTGCATGAAGGTGGTGGCCCCGCCGCGCCCGAACGAGGTGCCGAGGCCGATCACGGTGGAGCTGTGGCAGACCCGGGCCTGGTTCTCCACCTGGATCACCCCGAGCGCGGTGAAGAGCTTCTTGATCAGGTAGTTCTCCTCGTTGTCCAGGGTGGCGCCGCCGAGGCTGGCGATCCCCATCGTGCGGGCCACCCGGGTCCCCTCGTGCTCCTCCTGCCAGGTCTGCTGCCGGGTCCGGACCACCCGCTCGGCGATCATCTCCATCGCGGTGTCGAGGTCGAGGTCCTGCCAGTCGGTCGCGTACGGCGAGCGGTAACGCACCTTGGACAGCCGACCCGGGTCGGTGGTCAGTTGCAGCGAGGCGGCGCCCTTCGGGCAGAGCCGTCCCCGGCTCACCGGCGAGTCGGGGTCGCCCTCGATCTGCACCACCCGCTCGGCCGAGACGTAGACGTTCTGCGCGCAGCCGACCGCGCAGTACGGGCAGACGGACTTGACCACCCGGTCGGCGTCGGCGGTCCGGGTGTGCAGGTCGGCGCTGTGCCGCGACTTCACCGAGGCGGCCCGGCCGGTCCGGTCCGGACCGGTGAGCTGGCGCCAGACCGGCCACGAGCCGATCGGTACTCCGCGCACCTGCGCCTCCTGTCCTCGGGTCACCGGCCGGGTCGACTAAGCCCGTCCGTCACCGGCCGGCTCGACCCAGCCCGTCGGTCACCGGCCGGGTCGACCGAGCCCGTCGGCATGGGCCCGCTCCCGCATCCAGTCGTGCACCCGGGACGACGAGGTCGGGTTGGCCTCGCGCGGGTTCACCAGGGCCTGGGAGCGGGACGGCAGGACGCCGGGCCGCTGCCGCTGCGCCCGGGTGACCGTGCCGCCGCCGTCGGCGGGGAGGCCGGTGCCGACCAGGTACGCCTGCCCGGCCGGGATGCCCAGCTCCGCGCCGATCTCCTGGTAGCCGCGCCCCTGGCCGACCAGGTGCAGCACCATCTCCTTGCTCGCCACGCGGCCCCCGCTCGCCGTGCCGGCCCGGCACCTGCCGGCCGACCGCCTATCGCCGACAAGCCTCTCATTCCGCCCAGGCCACCGGAGCGGGTTTGCCGGCACGGACGGGGCCCCCGCCGGTCGTTTTCACACCGGCGGGGCCCGTCCGTGGCGATCTCAGCCGGCCAGCGGGGTGTGCCCGGCCGGCACGGTCTCGTCGGCACGCGGCGGTGGCGGCGGGGTGCCGTCCCCGAACGGACGCCCGCCGAGCGCCTCCCGGCCGTGCGGTTCCAGCCAGTTGTCCAGCTCCGGCCCGAGCGGTACGACCCCGGTCGGGTTGATGTCCCGGTGCACCTCGTAGTAGTGCCGCTTGATGTGGTCGAAGTCGATGGTGTCGCCGAATCCGGGTGTGCCGAACAGATCCCGGGCGTACGCCCACAGCACCGGCTGCTCGGTCAGCTTCTGCCGGTTGCACTTGAAGTGCCCGTGGTAGACCGCGTCGAACCGGACCAGGGTGGTGAAGAGCCGGACGTCGGCCTCGGTGATGGTGTCGCCGACCAGGTAGCGCTGCCCCTCCAGCCGGGCCGAGAGCCAGTCCAGCCGGTCGAAGAGCCGCCGGTACGCCCGCTCGTACGCCTGCTGGCTGCCGGCGAAGCCGCACCGGTACACCCCGTTGTTGACGTCCTTGAAGACGACGCCGTTCACCTCGTCGATCTCCTCCCGCAGCGCCTCCGGATAGAGGTCGGGTGCACCGGGCCGGTGGTACGCCCGCCACTGCGTCGACAGGTCCAGGGTGATCTGGGCGTAGTCGTTCGTCACCACCTGCCCGGTCGGCACGTCGACGATCGCCGGCACGGTGATCCCGCGCTCGTAGCCGGGGAACCGGGCGAAGAACGCCTCCTGGAGCCGCTCGATGCCGAGCACCGGGTCGCGCCCGCCCGGGTCGAGGTCGAAGGTCCAGCTCCGGGCGTCGTGGGTCGGTCCGGCGACCCCCATCGACAGCACGTCCTCCAGCCCGAGCAGCCGACGGACGATGATCACCCGGTTCGCCCACGGACAGGCCCGGCTCACCACCAGCCGGTAGCGGCCGGGCTCCACCGGATAGCCGTCCCGCCCGTCGGTGGTGATCCGGGTGGCGATGTATCGCTGGTCCCGGGTGAACTCGCCGCCCGGGTTGACGTAGCTGCCCTTGGCGCCGCTGCCGCCCTCGGTGGTGCTGTCCCCGTCGGCGCTGCTGTTGCCCTCTGCGGTGTTCGACATCCCGCTATCGTTCCCCAAAATTTCTTCGGATCCACCGCCGATACTCCCCGTAGGTGGTCGACCACCCCCGACGGACCGGCCGGCAGGCGGCGCGGGCACCGCGGTCAGCCGCGCATCAGCTCGTTCAACGCCCCGTATCGCGCATCAGCTCGTTCAACGTTCCGTAGTCCAGGCCACCGTCGAGGGCGTCGTAGCCGCCCGCACCATACGTCTGGGTGGCGGCCCGCCGGACCACCGCGTACGCCGCCGCGGCCACCGACGAACCGAGGCTGACCCGGCCGACCCCGAGCCCGGCCAGTTCGGGCACGGTCGGGGCACCCGGGCCGGCGAGGACGTTCACCGGGGCCGGGATGCCGACGACAAGTGCCGTCACGGTGTCCGGGTCGACCACCCCGGGCACGAAGATGCCGTCGGCGCCGGCCCGGAGGTACTCGGCCGCCCGGTCCAGCGTCTCCGGCAGCCCGCCGGCACCGCGCAGGAAGGTGTCGACGCGGGCGTTCACGTACAGCGGCACCCCGGCCTCGTCCGCAGCGGCCCGGGCGGCGGCCAGCCGGGCGGACTGGTCGGCGACGTCGCGCAACCCGGCTGTGCCGGCCGGCGCCACGTCCTCCAGGTTCACCCCGACCGCGCCGGCCGCCAGTACCGCGCGGACGGTCCCGGCGACCTCCTCCGGGGTGGTCCCGAAACCGGACTCGATGTCGGCGGTGACCGGCAGCGGCACCGCGGCGACGACCCGCCCGACGAGTTCGGTGGCCAGTTCCCGGCCGAGGGCGTCCCCGTCCGGGGCGCCGAGGCTCCACGCCACCCCGGCGCTGGTGGTGGCGACGGCCCGCGCACCGGCGGCGGCCACGATCCGGGCGCTGGCCGCATCCCAGGCGTTGACCAGGACGACCGGGTTCCCCGGGACATGCAGGGAGCGGAACAGTTCGGCGCGGCTGCGTTGATCACTCATGCGGGTAGTCTCCGCCCGCCCGCCCGACCCGCCGTATTCTTTCAGCCCTGCCTAAAACGTAAACGAGGGTCCCGCCCGGGGCGAAGACCCGGGCGCGGACGGACGGCCGCGACGGTTCGCGGCAGCGGAGGGGGTGTCGTGGTCTCCATCGGCCTGCCGGGTGGCGCCGTGGCCCGGATCCGGTTCGCCGTCTCCTGCCTCTGGGAGGTCGCGACAAGCGTCCGGGTGCTGCGCGACGCCGGCGACCACGCCGTGCACCTGCCCTGGGCGACCCGGGTACGACCCCGGCTCGCCGACGCCGGCCTGATCCCCCCGGCCACCGCCGCGTTCCCCGGAGATTCCGCCGGCGGGCTGCTCTGGCAGCTGATTCCGGCCGGCCCGCACTATCTGCCCGACTTCCTCACCCCGGCTCCCGAAGGGCTGAACCCCGACCTGGACACCGAACTCGGCAGGCTCCTGGCCACCCCGGTCGAGGTGGTCCGGGCCGACCTCGACAGCTACGCCGGCCGGCACTCCCCGGCGGTCCGCGACCTGTACGCCGATCCGGTCGCCGGGCTGCGCCGGCTCGCCGACGAGATCGTCCGGTACTGGCGGATCGCGCTCGCCCCGGACTGGGCCCGGCTCCGGCTGCTGCTCGACGCCGAGGTGCACCGCCGGGCCCGCCGGCTCGCCGCCGACGGGGCCGCCGGACTCCTCAACGACCTGCACCGGCAGGTGCGCTGGGAGGGCGAGACACTGGCGATCGCCCAGCAGCACTGCACCGCCGCCGACGTGCCGGACGGGAACGGGCTGGTGCTGATCCCGTCGGTCTTCGTCTGGCCGTCGGTGTTGAGCGTCGCCGCCGGTCCGGCGCCGCAGCTGGCGTACCCGGCCCGGGGCGTCGCCACGCTGTGGGAGACGCCCCGGCAGTCGTCCGACAGTCTGGCGGCGGTGCTCGGGCGGGGCCGGGCCCGGGTACTCGCCGAGATGCGGGCACCGGTCTCCACCACCGAGCTGGCCCGGCGTACCGGCCTCTCCGCCGGGGGCGTGTCGCAGCATCTCGCCGTGCTCCGGGCTGCCGGCCTGGTGACCACGCACCGTAGCGGCCGGACCGTGCTGAACAGTCGTACCACGGTCGCCGAGGCGCTGCTCTCGGTGGCCGGCTGACCCCCGACCCAGTGCACCCGGCCGTCGACCGTTTACTGGGCGGGTGGCCCGGTCAGCAGCGGTACTTCTCCAGGTAGACCAGCCCCGGGCCGGTGTCGAGCGGCCGGTGCGCGTAGTCGACGTACCCGTGCCGGCGGTAGAGCCGCAGGTTCTCCGCGCTGTCGGCTCCGGTGAACAGCTCGAACCGGCGTATCCGGCGCGGGCTGGCCGCCTCCGCCGCGCGCAGCAGTCGACTGCCGATGCCCTGCCCCTGCACGTCGGGCGCGACGGCGAGCCGACCGAGCTGCCCGGTGCCGACCTGCCCGGTGCCGTCCTGCCCGGTGCCGTCCTGCCCGGTGCCGTCCTGCCCGGTGCCGTCCTGCCCCGTACCGTCCTGCCCGGTGCCGTCCTCGAACCGGACCCGGACGGCACCGACGAGGCGGGTACCGAGCCGGGCGACAAGCACGACACCGCCCTCGGACGGCCGCGCCAGTACGGCCCGGAGCTGGGCCAGCGTCTCGGACAGCGGCGGCAACCACGGGTCCGAGTAGCGTTGCGCCTCGCGCAGGTAGGCGGCCCGCTGCACGGTCAGGATCTCGCCGGCATCGGCCACCGTGGCCGGCGAGACGACGACCGCTCCGGCGGTGTCGGCGGTGCCTCCGGAGGTGTCGCCGGTGGTGTCTCCGGCGGTGTCGGCCGAGGTGTCTTCGGCGGTGTCGGTGGTGTCTGCGGCGCTCGGTGCGGGAAGCTCTGTGGACATGCCGTCAGGCAACCAGGTGGGCCGCGATCCCGGCCATCCCGGGGGCGCGGGTGTCCCAGCGGTTAGGCTGCGCACGCGACGCCGCGACGCCATCGACAGGTAGCCCCGGTCATCCGGTGATACCTCTGGGGAGGAGCCACCAGGCGATGTCCGGACCGACCTATCCGGAGGTCGGCGCCACCCGTACCGGCCGGCTGCCATCCGGTTACCGGCACCTGCGGTACCGTGCCGCCCTGCCGCCCGGCGGCTTCGAGGTGGCGGGCGAGGCGGTGCTCTGCTGGCGGATGCACCGGGCCATGGGGGTGCGCATCGACGCCAGCGCGCCCCGGGCCGCGCCCGGGGTGACGGTCACCGCCGGGCTCGGACTGGGCCGCTTCCGGCTGGCCGCACCCTGCGAGGTGGTCTGGACGGTACGCGACGACCGGCGTGCCGGCTTCGGCTACGGCACCCTTCCCGGCCACCCCGTACGGGGCGAGGAGGCGTTCCTGGTCGAGCGCGCCGACGACGGCCGGGTCTGGTTCACCCTCACCGCGTTCAGCCGGCCCGCCAGTCTGCTGACCCGGACCGCCGGCCCGCTGCTACCGCTCTTCCAGCGCGGCTACGCCTGGCGGTGCGCCTCGACCCTGCGCCGGCTGGTGGTCCGTTGACCGGCCGTCGGTCGACTGCCTGATGCGCCGCCGGTCGGCCGATCCCCGGCTGGGTCAGAACCGGGCGAAGGAGCGGATCGGCATCCGGGGGCCGAACCGGGGCGCGTGGTGGCCGCCGGCCTCCAGCAGCACGCAGACCCGGGCACGGTGCCCCCGGAACGGCTCCAGCAGGTCCAGCATCCGGGCGTCGTCGCCGCGAGCCTCCCCGGCCAGCGCCCAGGCCACCGTGTTCGGGATGTGGTAGTCGCCGACGCTCACCGCGTCCGGGTCCCCGAAGGCGATCCGGACCACCTCGGCGGCGGTCCACGGGCCGATCCCGGCGATGGCGGTGAGCCGGCGGCTCGCCTCGGCCGAGTCGGCGCACCGTTCCAGCCGGTCCGCCTCGCCCGCCGCCCGGCGCAGCGTCTCGGCCCGCCGCTGCTCCACCCCGAAGGGATGGAACACCCAGTACGGCTGGGCGGCGACCACCTCCGGTTCCGGCGGCGCCCAGAGCCGGGGCAGCGGCCCGGGGGCAGGTACGCCGAACCGGCGCACCGTCGCCGAGTACGCCCGGAACGCCTCCTTGCCGGTGACCTTCTGTTCCAGGACCGCCCGGAGCAGTCGGGGGAAGATCTGCCCGGTGGCCGGTAGCCGGAGCCCTCGGTGGATGCTGGCCAGCCTGGCCACCAGCGGGTGCCCGGCGGCGAGCCGGTCGAAGCCGGTCAGGTCGTCGCGGAGCCCGGCCACGGCATCGGCCCGGTCCACCACCCAACCGCCGCCCGGCCCGTAGCCGTCGGCGACCAGGTCGCCAGCGACCCGGCGCAGCGCCAACGTCCCCGGCCCGTCCGGGGTACGGGTGGCCCACCAGAAGGTGTCGCCGACGAACCGGGCGCAGGGGTCGTGCGCGCCCATCGCCAGCGACCGGAGCGAGCCGCCGAACCGGTAGGGCTCGGGCGGGCGCAGCAGCCGGCTCGCGCTCGGCCCGGTGTCGGTCACCCGGACACTCTGCCACGCCCGACCGGGAAACCCGCCGACGGCAGGTGTCCGCCACCCGTACCGGAACGCCCGCCGAGTCGACGGGTAGGGGACCGTGGGGGCCGACGATGGGGACGGGGGCGTGGGACGGCTGGCGGTGGGACGGGGGCGTGGGACGGCTGGCGGTGGGACGGGGAGCGTGGGCGGATATGACAGGACGGCACCGGAACGCCCGTGCGCGTTCCGGTGCCGTCCGGCCTGTAGCGGGCCGGTCGTTCAGCCGGTGCGGATCACCGGACGGTGATCCGCACTACGTCGAAGGCCGGCACCTGGTTGGCGCGGGTCATCATCGGGATCCGGTGCGAGCCGTCGCCGGCCCAGACCGCGCACTGCGCGGTACCCCGCTGGGTCAGGCCCGGCACGGTCACCGTGACGGTGTCCGGCTGGGCGCCGCCGTTACCGTCCTCGGTGGCCACGAAGAAGGCCGGAACCGGCGCCGGGTCCGGCGCGTTGCGGGTGCTGGTCAGCATCCGGCAGGCGGAGTGGAAGTGGCCGCGGACCAGGCCCTCGTCGGTCAGGAACGAGCTCTCCTTGTAGTAGCCGCCCTGGGCGGCCGGCAGGAACCGGTCCCGGACCAGGTTGCGGGTGCTGACCCGGAGCGTGAACTGCTGGTTGACCCGGACCGAGTTCGGCGCCTGGGTGATCAGCAGGGTCGGGTTCTGCTCCGGCGCGCCGACCTCGCCGAACGCGGTGCCGACACAGCGCGGCCCGTTCTGGAAGCCGTCGTGCCCCTGGAGGTCGCTGTCGGAGCAGTCGGCGGCGAGCGGTTCGAGCGCGGCCGGGTTGCCCGGCGCGGGGCTGCCGCTGGTGCCCGGGCTCGGGGTGCAGTTCGCGCCGCCGCCGGGGCGACCACGCTGCGCCAGAGTGCCCGGCTCCTGCCCGTCACCGGGGTGCTGGACGGCACCGTGGTCGTGGTACGACCGGGTCTGCGGCTTCGCCGCCGTGCCAGGACCCTCGGCGACCGCCGAGGCGGACGGGCTCGGCGCACCCGGGGCGCTGGTCGCCGGGGCCGGGGCGGTCGGGCAGGGCTTGGACGCCGTGGGCCGGCCGAACCGGTTCCACGTGCCGGCGTTCGAAACCTGGGTCACGGTGACGATCGCGCCGAACACGCCCAGCGTGGCCAGCACGGCGATCAGGCGCTTGTTGCGTGGGGGTTTGTTCGAGCGCCGCCGTGAGGAGCGGACGGGGGTGTTCTTCACGTGGTGCCACCTCTTCCTTAGAGGGTTCGGTCAGCGAGGTCGGAACTCAGCGGGACCAGGGCGGTGATGCCGGGGCCACGGGGGGCTTCCGGCCGGATCGCCGATGCTGGGTGGGCCGGCGCTGCGGCGGGCCCGGAAGCCGGCGATCGGCGTGCTGTTGGCCCGGCGGGGGTCATCGGGCGCGGCGCTGGCCACGGAAAACGGCGAAGTGGACGGACGATCGTAGTCGCCGGGTGGCAACCCGTATATCGTCTCCATCTTCCTGCCTTTCCGAATATTCAGCCGGTAACGGTGCGAAAAAAACCGTACGGAATGCATTGCCTGAGAGTCAAACCGGAGTAGAGAAGATAGGAATCTCTTGAGGTCCACTTAAAAGGAAATTATGTTTCCGAGGGCGAACCATCGGCGGGGGGCGTCGCGGCGGTCCCCGGAGCCCGTAACGCCGCGTCGTGTCCGTCCACTGTGGGCAGTCGGCGCCGGGGCTGAACAGGCCGCGACGCCGGGGCTGAACAGGCCGCGACGCCGGCCCCGAGCAGGGCCGGCGTCACAGCCGGACGGCGACGGTTGCCGCGCGTCGCGTCCGGAATCACGGCGGCGACCGACCGCGCCCACCCTGGCAACGACCGGCCGCCGCGACTGTGGGGACAGCATCCGTGGCGGGACGCTCAGTAACTCAGCGGAGCCTGCTCCTCTTCCTCTCCGTCGGCCGGCGGCGGGGCGACCGGCTTCGGCGTACCGGTCGGCAGGCAGCTCAGGTTCTTGGCGCCGGTCGGGGTCACCACGAACCAGGTACCGCCGACACCCTGGCCCTTCCACTGTCCGGGCGACTTGTCACCGATGTAGCGGTACACCGGCCAGCCGCCGATGGTGATCTGCCTGGTGCCGTCGGGGCGGGCGACCGTACCGACCCGGTCCGCGGCGACGCCCTTGAGCGCCGGCTTGCCGTTGGTCAGCGCCGGCGGCCAGAGCCGGGCGCACTCGCCGGCACAGTTCGTCTTCGGCGGCTTCGCCGAATCCCGGTCGAAGCGGTAGAGCACGAAGCCCTTGTCGTCGGTGACCACCTGCCCCATCCGGGGGACCCGCTTGCCGACCAGGCCGGCGGTCACGTCCACATCGGCCACCTCGACCGGGGTCGGCACGGGGCTGGGCTCGGCGGTCGGCTCGGCGGCCGCGTTCGCCGCCGGCTGCGCGTTGCCGGCGACACTGGTGTTCGGGGTGGTTCCCGCTGGTGCGCAGGCCGTCATCGCGGCCAGTGCCGCGCCGACCAGGACGACGCCGGTCCGCTTCGTCGGTGCCACGTCCCCTCCTTCGCTGGACAGGTTGCCGGGAAGTACGGCCGGCCCGGCCGCCCGGATGAGCCAATTTGCAGTGGACAATTTCACAGCGAAACGTTGAACTTCCCCGCCGTGCGGCACGTACAAATCAGAAGCCGTCCGGCCGTCCGCCGTTCCGAGTGCTGTCGCAACGTCGACGAGTCGACCCGCGACCCGATTTTCGGCACGCAATTGTTCGAGGAGTGGCGCCGCCGGAACAATGCGTGTCGGGCGGTGCCGGACCAACAGCCGCACGGGTGGGACCGACCACCGGTGGTGACCGGCCGGCGTGGTCAGGCCGGCACGGTCACCAGCGGCTCGGTCGTACCGTCGTCGTCGATGACCTGCACCTGGATCCGGTCGATGTCGTCCTGACCGGCGAAGGTGGCAGTCTCCAGCATCAGCGGGTTGGGCTGGGCCGCGGTGCCGTACCCGTTCCGGGGCACCTTCCAGCTGGACAGCGCCTCGGCCTGCCCGTTCTTGTGCAGCAGCACCAGCCGGCAGGTCTTCGGGCCGGACAGTCCGCTCAGCGAATACCAGATTCGGGTGCCCCAGGCGGTCGAGCCGAGGACCACCTCCATCTTCACCCCGCTGGTCGGGTCGGTAGCGGTGAACCGCTCGCCGGTCGGGCTGGGCCGGCCGCCGGCTCCCGGGCTGGCGGACGTGCCGGTCTGCGGCGGCTTGGCGGTGGTCGTACCCGGGTCGGCGAACCGGGTCCCGGCGAACAGCGCCAGACCGGTCAGCATCGCCACCAGCACCACCCCGGCGGCGAGGCTGTAGAGCCGCCGGCTGCGGGCCCGCCGCCGGTCCGCGCCGACCGCCGCGGCGACCCGCTCGAACAGCAGCCCGTCGGACTCGGCGCGCTCGGCGATCATCAGGTCGCGGCCGTCGACCTCGCCCAACATCTCCGCCACCGGCAGCAGCGACTCCAGCTCCAGCCCGCACTGCGGACAGCTCGCCAGATGCTCCTCGAAACGCACGGTGTCCCGCTCGTCCAGGACGCCGAGCGCGTACGACGCGACGTCCCAGTGGATCTCGGCGCTCACTCGGTCACCCCCCGCTCCAGCAGGGCCGCGCGGAGCGCCCGGAGCGCGTAGTAGACCCGGGACTTGGCGGTGCCGAGCGGCAGCCCCAACTCCTCGGCCGCCTCCGGCACGGTGCGCCCCTGGAAGTACGTCGCCACCAGCACCTCCCGGTGCGGCTGGCTCAACGTGCGCAGGGCGTCCGTGATGGTCATCATCCGCAGCACCCGATCCGTGTCGTCCGACTCGGAGAACCCCTCGAGATCACGGTCGTACGTCTCGGCGGGCCGGGCCTGCTCGCTGCGGTGGTCGTCGATCACGATCCGCCGGGCCACCGTCACCAACCAGGGGCGCAGTGACGTCTGGCCGTGGGTGCCGAGTCGATGTGCGTTGCGCCAGGCGCGCAACAGGGTTTCCTGTACCACGTCCTCGGCGCGCTGCCGGTCGCCGCCGGTCAGCCGCAGGACGAACATCAGCAGAGGTTTGGCATGTTCCTCGTAGAGCACTCGAACGAGTTCGTCGGAGTGCCTCGTCTCGGCGGGGGTCGAATTGTGGCGGCCGGCAGCCGGTCGCGGTGTCACCGGCCCATCATTCCGTCCGTTGGGCCGCGCGTCGAGACTTTTCCGGTGCCGAATTGACCGGCGTTGCGAGGTGGCGCACATTCGCCCCGGCATGACCGTGTCGCCATACCATCTGCCGGCTACCGCCTGCATCCCACCCATACCTCCGCGTCGAAGGCGCGCGTGCCCGGCCCCACACCCGAGGCCCGGTCGATCTCGCCGCCCGGATGTACGGATTCCGGCTCGGGCCGGATCAACGCAGCTCGGAGAAGTTGGCGCCGGCGGCGGCAGCCCGGCGACGGTTCATCCATCGATGTCCGACTAGATGGGGATGTCGAGGGATGCCGGACGCGTGAGTGGACGGCGACGTCGACGCATCCGCCGGTGTCCGCCGGACGGCGACGTCCAAGGATCCCGGACGTCCGGCTAGATGGCGATGTTGACGCTGCCCGGCGGCGGGGTGGAGGGTCGGGCGGCGGTGTCGGCGACCACCCGGGCACCGTCGGCGAACCGGTCCAGGTCGGCCCCGGCCAGCACCCGGCCGGGAAACCAGTCCCCGGCGGCGCGCCGGAGCAGCTCCGGCACCGGCAGCTCGGCCCGGCTGGCGGCGAGCACCAGGTTGCCGTACCGGCGGCCGCGCAGCACCGCCGAGTCGGCGATCAGGCAGGCCTCGGGGAGTACGGCCCGGACGGTGGCGACCTGGGAGCGGGCGTACCGCAGCGGCGGGCCGTCCGCCACGTTGACCACGTACACGCCGTCGGGGCGCAACACCCGGGCCGCCTCGGCGGCGAACTCCACCGAGGAGAGGTGTGCCGGGGTGCGGGCCCCGGCGAAGACGTCGGCGACCACGACGTCGGAACTGCCGCCCCGGGCCGTGCCGAGCACCTCCCGGGCGTCGCCGATCCGGACCCGCAGCCGGGAGTCCGCGGGCCAGGGGAGCTTCTCCCGGACCAGGTCGACCAGGCCGGCGTCGATCTCCACGACCCGCTGAGTCGAGCCGGGCCGGGTGGCCGAGAGGTACCGGGGCAGGGTCAGCGCACCACCGCCGAGGTGGAGCACCCGCAGCGGCTCGCCGGAGGGCGCGACGAGGTCGAGCACGATGGCGATCCGGCGGACGTACTCGAACTCCAGGTGGGTCGGGTCGGCGAGGTCGACGTGCGACTGCGGCGCCCCGTCGACGAGCAGGGTGTACGACTCGGGCCGGTCCGGGTCCGGGCGCAGTTCCGCCAGCCCGCTCGCCACCTTGACCGCCAGCGCGTCGGTCCGCCTCTTCCGCCCCACCGGTGAAGTATCCCGCCGAACCGTCCGACCTGGTCCGGCGGGTCAGCGGGGTCGGCGGCGGGTCAGCAGCGGGTCGGCGAGGGAGGCCGGCGGGTCACCGGGGGAGACCGGCGGGTCACCGGGGGAGGCCGGTGGCGGCTCGGCTGGTGGCCAGGGTGAGGGCGCGGTGCAGCAGCCGGCCGTCGCCGAGCCGGGCCCGCAGCCGGCGCTCCAGACCGGCGATCGGGATCAGGTTCTGCGGTGCCCGGGGGTCCTTGTAGGGGGTGGAGGCGAATTTCGGCAGCGTGGCCAGGGAGAGGTCGGCCAGCTCGATCGCCTGCCGCTCGGCCAGCTCGGCCGAGCACTCGACCCGGACGATCCCGGCCCACGGGCCGCGCCCCGAGCCGGGCAGCCGCAGATACCACGAGTAGCCGCCCCACGCGGTGCCGAGCCGGAAGACCGGGGAGCGTTCCCGGGCGGCCAGCCCGGTGACCAGCGCGGTGTGCCGGGCGTCCAGGTACTGGCTGTGCTGGGTCTTGATGTAGCCGATGGTGCGCGGCAGTTGCCGCCGGCTGCGCAGCGGGCCGTCCACCACCAGCAGGTCGCCGTCGTCCCGGACCGCACCGGAGACCTTCACCTCCAGCGCGGTCAGCGGCCCCTGGACCGCCGCCGGCAACTTGCTCAGCTCCCCGGTCCCGCTCAACCGGTGTACGGCGTACCGGATCTGCCCGGCGACCACGTCCTGCGCCGACGGGCTGGCGGTGAAGAGCCCCCGCTCGACCTCGGCGCCGGCCAGCTCGGCGGCGCCCCGGCGCAGGTCGCAGCGGACCACTCCGGCGGCGTACGAGGCGGCCAGTCCCGGGAAGGAGGTGCCGTCCGGCTCCTCGGTCCAGACGCTGGCGTCGATCCGGCGTACCCCGTCGACAAGTAGCACCACGTCCGGCGGCTCGACGGTGTCCGGGGCGGCGATCGGCCGCCACTCGTCGGCGGGCAGCTCCACGTCGGTCCGCACCTGGGCGCTGGACGGTGCCGCCGGGCCGCCGGCCGCCTCGAACGAGGCACCGTAGGCGGGATCCCAGGCGTCGACGAAGAGCCGGGTGCTCACCGGCCGGTCCGTTCCACCCGGGAGCTGCGGGCGTCCTTGCGTACCTCGAACCGGACCGGGATCCGCTCGGCCAGCGCCGGCACGTGGGTGACCACCCCGACCATCCGGTCGCCCCGGGCGGCGAGATTTTCCAGGGTGGCGGCCACCGTGTCCAGAGTGGCCGCGTCGAGGGTGCCGAAGCCCTCGTCGAGGACGATCGACTCCAGGCTGGCGGTGGTGGTCGACAGCCCGGCGAGCTGTTCGGAGAGGGCCAGCGCCAGCGCCAGCGACGCCTGGAAGGTCTCGCCGCCGGAGAGCGTCCGGACCGCCCGGCGCAGCCCGGCGTCGTGGTGGTCGACGACGAAGAACTCGCCCTTGTCGTGCGCCAGGTCGTATTGCCCGCCGGTCAGCTCGCGCAGGATCCGGGAGGCGCCGTCGACAAGCATGTCGAGCGCCTCGGCCAGCAGCCAGCGCTCGAAGTTGTTCGCCCGCAGATGTCCGGCGAGCGCCTTGGCGACCCGGGACTCCCGCTCGTGCCCGGCCCGCTGCTCGGTCAGCTCCCGGAGCTGTTCCCGGCGTTCGACCAGCCGCCGGTGCTCGGCGTCGGCCCGCTCGGCGGCGACCACCGCCAGCCGTACCGGATCGGTGTCCGCGCCCGGCCGGTCCAGCCCGACGGCGGTGAAGAGCCCGGCGATCCGCTCGGCGACCGCGTCGACGGCGGCGTGTGCCCCGGTCACCGCCGAGGCGGCGTCGGCCCGCCCCGCCCGCCGCTCGTCGGTGGCCCGGGCGGCCCAGTCGGCGAGCCCGGCCCAGGCGGCGGTCACGTCCGTCCGGTCGGCGGCCGGCGGGCCGAGCCGGGCCAGCCCGTCCCGGGCGGTGTCGAAGGCGTGCCAGGCGCCGCGCAGCCGCTCCTCGGCCGCGGTCACGCCGGACTGGGCCCGCCGGGCCGCCTCCCGGGCGGACCGGACCGCCGCACCGGCCGCCTCGAGGTCGCGGCGCAGCCCGGCGATCCGGTCGAGTTCCCGGCGCAGTGCGGCCGGGCCGGGGGAGTCGGCGAGTCGGGTGTCGAGTTCGGCGAGCCGGCCGGTGAGCTGCTCGTGCCGGGCCCGCGCCTGGTGCAGGGTGCGTTCCAGCTCCCGGGCGGCGGTGTCCCGCTGGCCGACCAGCCGGTCGGCGGCGTCGGCGGCGGTCCGGGCGGCCTCGCCGGCCTGCTTGGCGGCGGCCACCGCCGAGCCGGCCGGCAGCTCCGGTATCTCGGTCACCGGCTGGGTGCAGACCGGGCAGGGCGCCCCGGGATGCAGGTGGGCGCGGAGCGCGGCGGCCCGGTCGGCGGTCTGCGCCTCCTGGTAGGCGGCCCGGGCCGCCTCCAGTTCCGCACCGGCCCGCTGCGCCTGCGCGCGGGCCTGGTCCAGTGCGGCCACCGCCGCGGCGTGGTCGGCGTCGGCGCCGGCCAGCGCGTCGGCCAGGGTCGCGGCCTCGTCGGCGACCCGCAACCGGTCGGCGTGCGCCTGCTGGAGCAGCCGCAGCGCCGCCGGGTCGCCGGCACCGGCCAGCTCGCCCCGGAGCTTCTCCTCGCGCTCCTCGGCGACGGTCACCGCCGCGGTGGCCTCGGTCGCCCCGGTCCGGGCCAGCGTCAACGCCTCGGCGACGGTGCCGAGGTCGCCGGGTGGGCGGACCCGGGCCAGTTCGGCGAGTTCGGCGTCGAGCCCGGCCAGCGCCGCCTCGGCGTCCGTCGCGGCGGTCCGGGCGGCCCGGAGTTCGGGTACGGCGGCGTCCACCCCGGCGGCCAGCTCCCGCATCGCGTCGACCCGGGCGGCGGCAGCGGCCAGCGTCTCGTCGTCGACCTCGCCGAGCCCCTGCCGCATCCGGTCCACCGCGTCCAGCGCGGCGTCGGCCCTGCCGGCCCGGGCGGTGGCCCGCTTCTGCACCTCCTCGTACACGCCGAGGCCGAGCAGGTTGACCAGGATCTGCTGCCGGGTCGCCGGCTTGGCGTGCAGGAAGTCGGCGAACTGCCCCTGCGGCAGCAGTACGCAGCTGGTGAACTGCTCGTACGGCAACCCGACCGCCTCCAGCACCGCGTCGTCCATCTCGGCCGGGGTGCCGGCGACCACCTCGCCGAGATCCTCCGGGCTCAGCCCGGTGTCCAGCTTCGTCACGTCGAACCCGGGCGGCATCAGTTGCAGCCCGGCGTTGCCGGTCTTGACGTTGCCCCGGCTGTCCCGACGGACCACCCGGGTCGCCACGTACCGCGCGCCGGCCGACTCGAAGACCAGCCGGACCCGGGCCTCGTTCGCCGAAGGTGCCAGCGCGTTCGCGATGCCCCGGGCGCCACCCCAGCGCGGCACCGTGCCGTAGAGCGCGAAGCAGATCGCGTCGAGCACGCTGGACTTGCCCGAGCCGGTCGGCCCGACCAGGGCGAAGAAGTCCGCGTCGGTGAAGTCGACGGTGGTGGCGTCCCGGAAGGCGGTGAAGCCGGCCAGGTCGAGCCGGAGCGGACGCACTATCGGGTCGCCTCCTCGTCCATCACTTGCTCGCCTCCTCGGTCACGCCTTGCTCGCCTCGTCGTAGAGTTCGTCGAAGAGTTCGCGTACCCCGTCGTCGGCCTGACCCCGGCTGGTCAGGTAGTCGCCGAACAGCTCCCGGGGGGAGCGGCCGGCGCGCTGGGCGGCCCGGGTCGCACCGGTGTCGGGCAGCATCTCCGGGTCGATCCGCACCTCCAGTGCCCGGGGCAGCAGCTCCTGCACCTCCTCGCGCAGCCCGGCTCGCGGCGCCTCCCGGACGTAGACCCGCAGCCAGGCCGTCGGGTCGTCGACCTTGGCCAGCTCGGCCAGGGTGCCGCGTACGGTACGCAGCGGCGCCGCCGCCGTGATCGGCACCTCCCGGACCCGGGCGGCCGTCCGGGTGCCCACCTCGACGATGCTTACCGAGGGGCGGTTCTCCTCCTCCCCGAAGTCGATCGGCAGCGGGCTGCCGCTGTAGCGGATGTGGCACGGGCCGAGCACCTGCTGGGCCCGGTGCAGGTGCCCCAGTGCCACGTAGTGCGCGTTGCCCGGGAAGACCGAGGCCGGTACGGCGTAGTTGAGCACCGTGTGCGCCTCCCGCTCGCCGCCGCCGGTGCGCGCACCGACCACTGTCAGGTGGCCGGTGACCAGGTGCACCCGGTCGGCGGAGTCGAAGCTCTCGGTCAGCCGCCCGAGCACCCGGCCGACGTGGTCGGCGTACGTCTGCACCGCCTCGGCGGCGGTCAGCTCGTACATCTCGACGGCGCGGACCGCGTACCGCTGGGAGAGGAACGGCAGGGCGACCAGCCGCCACTCCTCGCCGTCGGCGGTGCTGCCGTCGATGACGTGCTCGGCCGGGTTGTCCCGGACGCTGCCCCGCAGGGCGATCCCGGCCGCGTCGGCCCAGGGGCGCAGCGCGTCCAGCGCCGGGCCGTTGTCGTGGTTGCCGCCGATCGCCACCACCTGCGCGCCGGTGCGGCGCAGCGCGGAGAGCGCCCGGGTGACCAGCCGGGTCGCCTCCGGGGTCGGCGCGGCGGTGTCGTAGAGGTCACCGGCGACGATCACCAGGTCGGGGGACTCGGCCTGGGCGACCTCGACCAGTTGGGCGAGAGCGTCCCGGTGTTCGCCGGTCCGGGACTGTCCCTTGAGGACCTTGCCGACGTGCCAGTCGGAGGTGTGCAGGATCTTCACGCCTCACCCGTCGTTTTCTAGAAGGGGATGTCGTCGTCGGAGAGCGTGCCGGCCCGGGAGCCGACCACCGCGAACGGGTCGGCGGCCTGCGTGATCGACCGGAGCGTCCCGGTCGGCGCGGCGCCGGCCTCGGAGACCCGGGTCGCCCAGGCCGGGAAGGGGAAGTCCAGGCAGAGCGGCACCGGGATGTCCGGCTGGTTGACGAACATGGTGCCGGGTTTGGCCAGCAGCGCCCGCTGCCGCTGCGCGGCGGGGAGGAAGCCGTACTCCGGGCGGGACGCCTCGGCCGGGTCGAGCCGGCCGACCACCCGGATCGCCGAGTTGGTGACGATCCGCCGCTCCACCTCGCTGGCGGTCTGCTGCGCCCCGATCAGGATCACCCCGAGCGAGCGGCCCCGCTCGGCGATGTCCAGCAGCACCTCCTTGATCGGCGAGGACCCCTCCCGGGGGGCGTACTTGTTCAGCTCGTCGAGGACGACGAAGAGCAGCGGCTTGGCGGTGCCGGCCTTCTCCTTGCGCTCGAACTCGGTCTTCAGGGTCACCCCGACCACGAACCGCTGGGCCCGGTCCGGCAGGTTGTGCAGGTCGACCACTGTCACCTGGGCGCTCTCGGCGGTGTTCACGCTGTGCGGCCGGCGGGTGGCCAGATCTCCCCGGATGAGTCTGGCCAGGTCCTTCTTGCTGCCGATCAGCCGGCGGGCGAAGGCGTTGACGGTGCCCATGTTGACCGCGCTGCCGGCCCACTCCGAGCGGGTCTCGTCGTCGGTGAGCTGCTCGACGACGTGGTCGACCAGGTCGGGGTAGGAGTGGATCCGCACCCCGTCGACGCTCACCCCGCCGTCGGCGGGCTGGGCGTACCGGGCCAGGTGGGCGGCGACCGAGTGCACCACCATGGTGTATTGCTGGCGCTCGTCGTCGGCGTCGGCGAAGACGTACGGCAGCAGCCGGTCAGCACAGAACTCGGTGAGCGTCCAGTAGAAGCTGTCCACCCCGGCGAGCCGGCTGCTCACGTCCGGGGTGCCGGAGGAGTCGCCGGCCCGGGGCGGCGCGTAGACCCGGACGTCCGGGAAGGCGCCCGCGTCGAGTCCCAGCTTCGCGTACGTCTCGGTGGTGGCGGCGTCGAGCCGGCTGTTCGGGTGGTCGAGGAAGAGCAGGTCCTCGCCCTTGACGTTGAAGATCAGTGCCTTGGCGTTCACCGCGTCGCCGCCGAGCACCCCGGAGCGGAACACCGAGTAGAGCAGGAAGGTGGCGAAGCTGGTCTTGGTGGCCACCCCGGAGATGCCGGAGATCGAGACGTGCGCACCGCGCGAGCCGTCCAGGAAGTCGGCGTTCAGGAAGACCGGCACGCCGTCCCGGCCGATCCCCATCGGCACCCGGCGCTCCATCCGGTCGAAGTGCAGCGCCGCCGACCGGGCCTCGCCCTCGGCCCGGTGCACCACCGCACCTGGTGACGGCGGCACGTAGAGCTCCGGGTCGACCCGGGTGGTGGTGATCTCGGCGGCCTCCTGCACCATCGCCGGCAGGGTGCCGTCGGCGATGGCGAAGACGTCGGAGTCGAACTGCGCGCCCTCGTGCCGGGCCCGGACCTGGGTGACCACCCCGGCGATGGTGACCGGCTCCCGGTCGGGCAGCTCGCGACGGGTCACCACCACGTCGTCGAGCTGGAGGTAGCTGCCGGGGTTGACGGCGGTCCAGAACTGCAACGGGGTGGCGTCGGCGGTGCCGAGCACCCGGCCGACCACCGGACCCGGACCCTCCGGTGGACTGTCGGTCACCGTGCCACCCCGATCCGTGTCGCGCCGGCCCGTGCCGCCCCGGTCAGGGTGGGAATCAGGTCAAGACACACGAGTCGCATCCTGCCTCACTAGTACGACACCGTGCCACGCGGCGCGGCGGTGCCCGGCCCGGCGAGCGGGCTGACGGTGCGAAACCGCCGGGCGGGCCGACGGTGCGGAACCGCCGGGCGGTCGCCGGCTTCGTCCCGCGCTCGGCCGTACCCGGTCGGTTCGCAACACGTTAACCTGATCTTGGCGGTCCGCTCCCGCTGCCCGGCTAACCTCCGTGGCCATGATGACCCTCGATCCGGCGCGAGCCGGAGGCAACACGCCGGTCGCGGGGCGGCAGCCTCTCCGCCGGAGTGCCGCGAGCCGCCGGAGTCCGGGTGCCCGGCCGGGACGACCCGGCATCCGACGCGGCCGGCAGGCCCCGGCGTTCGCCGCCGCGCTGCTGCTGGCCGTCGCCGCCGGCACCGGAGCCGCCGCCACCGCCGAGCCGGGACCGGCCGCCGCCGAGCCGGGCCGGGTGCATGTCGCGGAGAACTTCGACGGCGGCACGCTGCCGGCCGGTTGGCGGGCGGTGGACGGCAGTTGGCAGGTGCGGGACGGCCGGCTGTACGGCACCTCGACCGGCTCCGGGCAGAACAACAAGATCACATTTGGCGCGTACCTGGAGCACTTCCGGTTCGAGGCGACCGTACGCTTCGAGTCCGTGACCGCCAGCACCCGCTGGGCCGCGCTCGGCCTCGACGTACCGGCCACCGGGGCGACGCCGTGGTGGATCGCCACCGTGCGCAGCGGCACCACCGCGGCCAACGGGCTGGAGTTCGCCGAGCGCACCGCCGGGAACGCCTGGAACGTCACGGACACCGCCGCCGCGCCGACCGCCGCCGGCACCGGCCGGGACGTCCGGGTGGCGATCGACGTGCACGGCAGCCAGGCCCGGTGGTCCTTCGACGGCCGGGAACTGCTCCGGACCGGCAGCCTGCGCCGCTCGGGCAGCGCCGGGCAGGCGCTCTTCGTCAACGGCGCCACCGTCTCCTTCGACGACGTACGGATCACCGAGCTGGCCCCGAGCGCGCTGCTCCGGCCGCCGGGCAGCCCGGTCGCGGTGATCGCGCACCGGGGCGCCTCGGCGGCGGCACCGGAGAACACCCTCGTCGCCCAGGAGATCGCCCGGCGCGGCGGCGCCGACTGGATCGAGAACGACGTGCAGCCGAGCAGCGACGGTGTGCCGTTCGTGCTGCACGACGCGACGGTGGACCGCACCACCGACGGCACCGGGGCGGTCCGCACGCTGACCAGCAGCCGGCTCAGGGCGCTGGACGCCGGCTCCTGGTTCGCCCCGCACTACGCCGGGGTCCGGATGCCGACCCTGGCCGAGCAGTTGGCGGACCTGCGTACCCGGGGCGGCCGCCTGGTGCTGGAAATCAAGGGCGCGCACAGCCGGGCCGAGGTCGCCCGGATCGTCTCGGTGGTCCGCGAGCAGCAGATGGCCGACCGGGTACTGGTGCAGAGCTTCGAGGTCGACGTGCTGCGGTACAGCCGCGAACTCGCCCCGGAGCTGCCGCTCGGGCTGCTCCGCAGCACGCTGGACGCCGACCCGGTGGCCGTCGCCGCCGAGCTGGGGCTGGCCACCTACAACCCGTCGTCGTCGGCGCTGCTCGGCCGGCCGGCGGTCGTCGGCGACCTGCACCGGGCCGGGATCGCGCTGATGGTCTGGACGGTCGACACCCCGGCCGGCTGGCGCCAGCTCGACGACCTGGGGGTGGACGGGATCATCACCAACCGTCCGGCCGAGCTGGTCGGCTGGAACGCCGCCCGGCGGTAGGTGGTGTGCGGCGGCGCCCCGGGCACCGGGCCGGGGCACCACCGCCGGCTCACTCCCGGACGTACCGGAGCAGCAGTTCGTCCCCGGCGGCGAGCACGTGCCGCAGCGTCATCCCGTGCGGTCTGGTGGTGGGTCCGGCGGTGATCCGGCCGGCGCCCGGACCGGTGAGCATCGGCGCCACGGTCAGGCAGACCTCGTCGACCAGGCCGGCGGCGGTCAGCGAACCGAACAGGTGCGGCCCGCCCTCGCAGAGCAGTTGGTGCTGCCCCCGGCGGTGCAGCTCGGCCAGTCCGGCGGCCAGGTCGACCTGCTCCTCGCCCCGGCGCAGCAGCTCGGCGACCCCGGCGAGCCCGGCCGGGGCCTCGGCCCGCCCGGTCGTGAGCACCACCGGCCGGACCGGGGCGTCCGCGAAGGCCGCCGACTCCGGGTCGAGGTGCAGCGTCCGGGAGACCACCACCAGCGTCGGGTACTCGGCCAGCCCGTGCTCCCGCCGCCACGCCCGGCGCCGCTCGTCCAGCCGAAGCCCTCGGTACCCCTCGTGCCGCAGCGTCCCGGCGCCGACCAGCAGCACGTCGCAGAGCATCCGGAGCAGTCCGAAGACCCGCTTGTCCGGCCCGCTGGAGAGCCCGGCGGAGTGCCCGTCCAGTTCCACCGCACCGTCGACGCTCGTCACGAAGTTCATCCGCAGGTGTGGCCGGTCGGCGCGCGGATAGAGCGCGATCAGTGCCGGTGAGTCCAGCGGAGTCGCCGTCGGGGCAGGCCAGAGCCGGGATATTCCGACATTCCCGCTCATTCGCTGGCCGGACCGGTGACCGGAGGGACGGGTGCGGGGGTACGGTGCTGGCAGTCGCACCAGTTGCGGCCCCGGCACTCGTCGTGTCTGTCGTCCCGGCAGGCTCGGCAGATCATGCCGGTAAGCCTATGCCGAGAGGGTGGGAGACGATGCGCCGTCAGATCTTCCAGCTCAAGGTGTCGCTCGCCGACGTCACACCGCCGGTCTGGCGGCGGGTGCTGGTGCCGGGCGGCTACACCCTGGACCGGGTGCACCGGGTGTTCCAGTCCGTACTGGGCTGGCAGAACTGCCACCTGCACTCGTTCGACATCGACGGTGCCCAGTACGGCGTACCGGACCCCGAGGGGGAGTTGACGCTCCGGGACGAGCTGGACACCCGGCTGGACGCGGTGGCGACCAAGGGCGGACGGTTCCTCTACACCTACGACTTCGGCGACTGGTGGGAACACGACGTGACCGTCGAGGACGTCTTCGGCGCCGACCCGGAGGAGCGCTATCCGGTCTGTTCCGCCGGCGAGGGGGCCTGCCCGCCCGAGGACGTCGGCGGCCCGTTCGGCTACCGGCAGTTCCTCGCCGCGATGGCCGACCCGGGGCATCCGGAGCACGACTCGTTGCGGGCCTGGCTCGGCCGGCCCTTCGAGCCGTCGAGTTTCGACCCCGGCCGGGCCAGCACCCTGGCCCGCTGGCTCAGCTGACCCGGATCCGGGCCGGCACCGACGCTCCACCGCCACGTCGTTCCGCCGCTCCACAGTGAACTCCCGGACGCCCGGGACCGGGCCCCTTCTCGACGTCGGGTGCGGAACCCGTCCTGCGGCGGGGGCACCCGGGCCGGTCTGGTTACCCGCCGGTCAGCTTCCGCGTTACCTCGGGGATAACGCCCGCTTTGCGGGTGAGTGACCCGGCGCCGACGGTAACGAAATGGGAACGCTCCCAGATGCCCATTGACACCCCCGAAACGTCCCGGCAATCTCATGGGAGCGCTCCCGAGGGTTGTGGCCCAAGCCACAGAAGCCACGTCGAGGCGTCGAACCGAATCCCCAACGCACGGCGCCGAGCCATCAGCCCGGCGCCGCTCGGCGGGCGGACATACGCACCTTCCCGCACCGGGAAACGCACCAGCAGCACCGTCGGACACACGAAATCTCCGCCACCACAACACGAGTTAACCCACCTGAGAGGGGTCAGGGATGAGCGTCATCAGGCGCCGGCTCCGCACCGTCGCGGTCGCCGCGCTCGCCGCGGGCGTGGCTCTCGGCAGCACGGCGTGCAGCAAGAGCGACAACGAGGGGTCCTCCGGCGAAGGGGGACAGGTCAAGCTGGTCCTGCAGACCTTCCAGAACTTCGGCTACGACCAGGCGATCAAGGACTTCGAGGCCGCCAACCCGAACATCAAGGTCGAGCACCAGAAGATGGGCGAGCTGCGCGACTTCCAGCCGAAGCTGGTGCAGTGGCTCGCCGCGGGCAGCGGTGCCGGCGACGTGGTCGGGCTCGAAGAGGGTGTCCTGCTGGGTTACGTGCAGAACCACGACAAGTTCGCCAACCTGCTGGAACTCGGGGCCGACGAGCTGAAGTCCAGCTTCCCGGAGTGGAAGTGGAACAACGCCCTCACCCCGGACGGCAAGAAGCTGATCGGGCTCGGCACCGACGTCGGCGGCCTGGCCATGTGCTACCGCAAGGACCTGTTCGAGCAGGCCGGTCTGCCGACCGACCGCGAGCAGGTCTCGCAGCGGATCAGCACCTGGCAGGACTACATCGCGCTGGGCAAGGAGTTCAAGGCCAGCGGCAAGGTCAAGGCCGCCTGGCTGGACAGCGCCACCAGCCTGATGCAGCCGCACGTCATGCAGAACTCCGAGACGTTCTTCTTCGACAAGGACAACAAGTTCATCGGTGACACCAACCCGGTCGTCAAGCAGACCTGGGACATGGGCCTGCAGATGGCGGCCGACGGGCTGACCGCCAAGGCGCAGCGCTGGAGCGCCGACTGGGACGCCGCCTTCAAGAACTCGGCGTTCGCCACCATCCCCTGCCCGGCCTGGATGACCGAGGGCGTCATCGCGCAGCGGTCCGGCCCGGCGAACTCCGGCAAGTGGGACATCGCCAAGATCCCCGGCGGTGGCGGCAACTGGGGTGGCTCCTACCTCGCGGTGCCGGCGCAGACCAAGCACCCGAAGGAGGCGTACCAGCTGGCCAAGTACCTGACCAGCAAGGAGGGTCACCTGGCGGCGTTCAAGGAGGCCGGTGCGATGCCGTCGGACATCGCCGGCCTCGAGGACCCGGCCTTCAAGGACAAGAAGAGCGACTACTTCAGCGGCGCCCCGACCGGCCAGATCTTCGGCGAGAGCGTCAAGAACATGAAGCCGGTCTTCCTCGGTGCCAAGCACCAGCAGGTCTGGGAGACCATCGTCGAGCCGCAGATGCAGGCAGCCGAGCGCGGCCAGCTCAGCTCGGACGCCGCCTGGAAGAAGGCGATGGACGAGGCCAAGAAGGCGACCAGCTAGTCGACCGGTGACCTGCCGTGCCCACGGGTGAGCAGCCCGTGGGCCCGGCGCGGTGCCCACACCCGCGCTGGGTGTGGGCACCGCCGCGAGGTCACCGGCCGGTCCACCTCCCCGGAAGGACCCCGCAATGAGCACTGCTGTCGGCGCGGCAACACCACGGCACGCTGCCACGCCACCCACCCCGGAACCGTCGCACCGCCGGCGGTCGTACCGCCTCGGTCGCTGGGACATCAAGTACTCGCCGTACCTCTACGTCGCACCGTTCTTCATCCTCTTCGGGATCTTCGGCCTCTTCCCGGTCCTCTACACGGTCTACGTCTCCCTCTTCGAGTACGACCTGCTCAGCGGCAGCAAGGAGTACGTCGGGCTGGAGAACTACCGGGTCCTGATGGACGACTCCCAGTTCTGGAACGCCGCCTACAACACGTTCGGCATGTTCGTGCTCAGCACCGTGCCGCAGCTCGTGGTGGCGCTGATGCTGGCCAACCTGCTGAACCGGCAGATGCGGGCCCGCACGCTGTTCCGGATGGGCATCCTGATCCCCAACATCACCTCGGTGGCCGCCGTCGGCATCATCTTCGCGCTGATCTTCGCCGACCGGTACGGCCTGGTGAACTGGCTGCTCGGCACCGTCGGCTTCGACCCGGTCGCCTGGCGGGACAGCCGCTACGCCTCCTGGTTCGCGGTCGCCTTCATGGTCGACTGGCGGTGGACCGGCTACAACGCCCTGATCTACCTGGGTGCGATGCAGGCCATCCCGAAGGACCTCTACGAGTCGGCTGCCCTGGACGGCGCCTCCAGCTGGCGGCAGTTCTGGAAGATCACCGTCCCGCTGATCCGGCCCACCATCCTCTTCACGATCATCATCTCCACCATCGGCGGCCTGCAGATCTTCACCGAGCCCCTGATGTACGGCTTCGGCATGATCCGGGGCGGCGCCTCCAACGAGTTCCAGACCCTGGCGATGTACATCTACGAGCGCACCTTCACCGGCAACTTCGAGTACGGCTCCGGTGCCGCGATGTCCTGGCTGCTCTTCCTGATGATCGTCATCTTCGCGCTGATCAACTTCGCGATGGTCCGCCGCTCGGTCAAGGGGGAGCAGAAGTGACCACCATCCAGACCCTGCCCCGGACGGTGACCCCCGCCCCGGCACCGGCCCGTCGCCGTCGCCGCCGTGGGGCGCCCGGTGCCCAGCTCTGGCAGGCCAGCCCGCTGACCTACCTCGCGCTGATCATCGGCTCGGTGCTCTCGATCTTCCCGATCGTCTGGTCGTTCATCATCGCATCCCGGGACAACGGCGCGGTCTACGAGATGCCGCCGACCCCGGGCGGCAAGCTCTTCGAGAACATCGACCGGATGCTGGCCAACGAGGACGCCTCGTTCGTCTACGGTCTGATCAACTCGGCGGTGGTCTCCTCCGTGGTGACCATCTCGGTGATCTTCTTCTCCACCCTGGCCGGCTTCGCCTTCGCCAAGCTCAAGTTCCGGGGCAGCAACGCCCTGCTGCTGGTGATCATCCTGACCATGATGGTGCCGACCCAGCTCGGCATCATCCCGCTCTACCTGATGATGGTGGAGCTGGGCTGGACCGGCACCCTCCAGGCGGTCATCGTGCCGTTCCTGGTGCAGGGCTTCGGGGTCTTCATGATGCGCCAGTACGCGATGTCGGCGATCAGCGACGAACTGATCGAGGCCGCCCGGCTCGACGGCTGCTCCACCTGGCGGGTCTACTGGAACGTCGTCCTGCCGGCGCTGCGCCCGGCGGCGGCCGTACTCGGCCTGCTGACCTTCATGCAGACCTGGAACGAGTTCCTCTGGCCGTTCGTCGTGCTCACCCCCGACACGCCGACCGTGCAGTACTCGCTGAAGATCCTTTCGTCGGGCCCGTACCAGACGGATTATGTAGCCCTGTTCGCCGGTACCGCGCTGGCGACCCTGCCGCTGCTGATCGTGTTCATCATCTTCGGCCGCCAGATCATCGGCGGCATCATGGAAGGCGCCGTCAAGTCGTGAGCAACTCCGCGAGCCCACAGTCCACGCAACTGCTCGAGGGAGGCGGAGCCGCGGACTTCCCCGCCGGCTTCGTCTGGGGCGCGGCGACCGCGGCGTACCAGATCGAGGGGGCGGTGCACGAGGGCGGTCGAAGCGCATCGATCTGGGACACCTTCAGCCACACCCCCGGCCGGGTCCTGCACGGGCACACCGGTGACGTCGCCTGCGACCACTACCACCGCTACCGCGACGACGTGAAGCTGATGGCCGAGCTGGGGCTGAAGGCGTACCGGCTCTCGGTCGCCTGGCCCCGGATCCAGCCCGACGGGCACGGGTCCGGCAACGCCGAGGGGCTGGACTTCTACCGGCGGCTCACCGACGAGCTGCTGGAGCACGGCATCGAGCCGTGGATCACGCTCTACCACTGGGACCTGCCGCAGGCGATCGAGGATGCCGGCGGCTGGCCGAACCGGGACACCGCCGCCCGGTTCGCCGAGTACGCCGAGCTGACCGTCGCCGCCCTCGGCGACCGGGTCCGGCACTGGATCACCCTGAACGAGCCCTGGTGCTCGGCCTTCCTCGGCTACGGCTCCGGCGTGCACGCGCCGGGGCGGACCAACCCGAGGGAGGCGGTCCGGGCGGCGCACCACCTGATGCTCGGGCACGGCCTGGCCACCCAGGCCATCCGGGCGGCCCGGCCGGAGGCCGAGGTCGGGGTGACCCTCAACCTGTACGCGGTCTCCCCGCAGACCTCCTCGGCCGGTGACGCCGACGCGGCCCGCCGGATCGACGGGCTGGCCAACCGGATCTTCCTGGACCCGGTGCTGCGCGGCAGCTACCCGACCGACGTGATCGCCGACCTGGCCTCGGTGACCGACTTCGGGCACGTCCGGGAGGGCGACCTTGCGACCATCTCCACCCCGATGTCGTTCCTCGGCATCAACTACTACAGCCGGCACGTGGTCGCCGCCCCGATCGAGGGCGTCGAGCCGGAGCCGTACTGGCGGGCCCCGTCGACCTGGCCCGGCAGCGAGCAGGTCCGGTTCGTCACCCGGGGTGTGCCGGTGACCGACATGGACTGGGAGATCGACGCCCCCGGGCTGGTCGAGACCCTGGAGCGGGTGCACCGGGAATATCCGGAACTGCCGCTCTACATCACCGAGAACGGTTCCGCGTTCGTCGACGAGGTGGTGGACGACCGGATCGACGACGTCGACCGGCTCGGCTACTTCGACGCGCACCTGCGGGCCTGTCACGCGGCGATCAGCGCGGGGGTGCCGCTGCGCGGCTACTTCGCCTGGTCACTGCTTGACAACTACGAGTGGGCGTGGGGTTACACCAAGCGCTTCGGCATGGTCTACGTCGACTACGACAGCCAGCGCCGGATACCCAAGTCGAGCGCCAGGTGGTACTCGGAGGTCGTCCGACGTAACGGTTTGGCCGCACAATGAACCTTCGACCTCTGCTCGCGGTCCGGCATGCCCCCGAGTGAAGGTCGGGACGCAGGCGAGGCGCTGTCCAGGCCGAAGAGGGTTCAATAGGCGTGGTCAGCCAGTATTGGGGGTGCCCGGCACCGATCCGCAGCGGGTCGGTGCCGGACATCCGACGTCGGAGGGACAGACGATGACAACCCAGCGCACCCGCTCGCTCGGGCGGCCCACCCTGGACGCGGTCGCCGCCCGCGCCGGAGTGGGGCGGGGCACCGTGTCCCGCGTCGTCAACGGATCACCACAGGTGAGCCCGGAGGCCCGGGCGGCGGTGCAGCGGGCCATCGCCGAGCTGGGCTACGTGCCGAACCGGGCGGCCCGGGCCCTGGTCACCCAGCGGACCGACTCGGTGGCCCTGGTGGTCTCCGAGTCGGAGGAGCGGGTCTTCGGCGAGCCGTTCTTCGCCGGCATCGTGCGCGGGATCAGCTCCGCACTGCTGGAGACCCCGATGCAGCTCTGGCTGGCGATGGCACAGTCGCCGGCCGAGCGGGAACGGGTCGAGCACCACCTGACCAACCAGCACGTCGACGGCGTGCTGCTGCTCTCGCTGCACGACGCCGACCCGCTGCCCACCCTGCTGGAACAGCGCGAGCTGCCGACCGTGCTCGGCGGCCGGCCGGCCCGGATGCTCGGCGACCCCTCCGGGGCGTACTTCGTCGACGTGGACAACGCCGGTGGCGCCCGGCAGGCGGTCGAATACCTCGTCGGGCAGGGCCGCAAGCGGGTGGCGACGATCGCCGGCCCGCAGGACATGGGCGTCGGCGTGGCCCGGCTGACCGGCTACCGGGAGGCGGTACGCGACAGCGGCGGGCTGGTCAGCGAGGGCATGATCGCGTACGGCGACTTCAGCGAGACAAGTGGCGCGGCGGCGATGCGCCGGCTGCTGGACAGCTGCCCCGAACTCGACGCGGTCTTCGTCGCCTCCGACCTGATGGCCTGCGGGGCGCTGCGGGCGCTGCGCGAGGCGGGCCGGCGGGTCCCCGAGGACGTGGCGGTGGTCGGCTTCGAGGACGCCCCGATCGCCCGGCAGACCGAGCCGCCGCTTACCACCGTCTTCCAGCCGATGGAGGAGATGGGGCGGCAGATGGCCCGGTTGCTCGTCTCGCGGATCCGTCGGGAGGAGCGCGACGTGCCCTACGTGCTGCTCGACACCCATCTGGTGCACCGCCAGTCCGGCTGAACCCGGCCGGCCGCACCGGTCGCCGCTCCGGCCGGGCGGCGTCGTGGCTCTGTCCCCCGGGTAGCGGTGGTCCGGCCAGCTGACATCCTGGCCGTGCGCCCCGGGCGGCGCGGCGGCTCAGTCGCCGGTCCAGCGGCGCAGCTCGCGGCGGGCCAGCGCGGCCCGGTGCACCTCGTCCGGGCCGTCGGCCAACCGGAGGGTACGGGCGCCGGCCCAGAGCGCGGCCAGCGGCGTGTCCTGGCTGACTCCGGCCCCGCCGTGCGCCTGGATCGCCTTGTCGATCACCCACTCGGCCATCGCCGGAGTAGCGATCTTGATCGCCTGGATCTCGGTGTGCGCGCCCTTGTTGCCGACGGTGTCCATCAGCCAGGCGGTCTTCAGCACCAGCAGCCGGGCCTGCTCGATCCGCACCCGGGACTCGGCGATCCACTCCCGCACCACGCCCTGCTCGGCAAGCGGCCGGCCGAACGCGACCCGCTCGGCGGCCCGCCGGCAGAGCAGTTCGAGGGCGCGCTCGGCCATCCCGACCAGGCGCATGCAGTGGTGGATCCGGCCCGGACCGAGCCGCGCCTGTGCGATCGGGAAGCCGTCGCCGGGAGCACCGATCAGGTGGTCCGCCGGCACCCGTACGTCGTCGAAGCTCACCTCGGCGTGCCCGCCGTGTGCGCCGTCGGAGTAGCCGAAGACGGTCAGGCCCCGGTGCACCGTCACCCCCGGAGTGTCCCGGGGCACCAGCACCATGCTGTGCTGCCGGTGCCGGGGCGCCGACGGGTCGGTCCTGCCCAGCACCACGAAGATCCCGCAGCGCGGGTCCATCGCCCCGGTCGACCACCACTTCCGCCCGGTGACCACGTACCCGTCGCCGTCCGGCTCGATCCTCGTGGCGATGTTCGTCGCGTCCGAGGAGGCGACCTCCGGCTCGGTCATGCAGAACGCCGACCGCAGCTCGCCGTCGAGCAGCGGGCGCAGCCAGCGCTCCCGCTGCGCCGGGCTGCCGAAGTCGGCCAGCAGTTCCATGTTGCCGGTGTCCGGTGCGGCGCAGTTGAGCGCCTCCGGGGCCAGCTGCGGACTGCGGCCGGTCAGTTCGGCCAGCGGAGCGTACTGGAGGTTGCCGAGCCCGGCGCCGTACTCCGGATGGGGCAGGAAGAGGTTCCACAGGCCCCGGCGCCGGGCCTCGGCCTGCAACTCCGCCATGACCGGCGGTCGGCTCCACCGGCCGGTTCCGCTCTCCGCGGCGGCGACCTGCTCGGCGTAGACCGGCTCGGCCGGCAGGATCCGGTCGGTCAGGAAGTCGTGCAGCGCCTCGTGCAGCTCGGCGGTGCGCGGATCGAACCCGAAGTCCATCGGTACTCCTCGGCAGGTGCGCTCGGCGGGATGTCCGGCGGTGTGGCGGCGGGGGCGGGTCAGTTCCGGCGGAAGGCGGTCAGGCCGTACGCGACCAGCGGGTGGACCAGGGCGCCGATCCGGTCGAACCCGTCGCCGACGGTCTGCCCCAGGGTGTGCCGGTAGTGGATGCCCTCGCAGATGACGGCGAGCTTGAAGCAGCCCAACGCCACGTGCCAGTCCAACGGGCCGACGTCGACGTCGCTGCGTGACGCGTACCGGTCGAGCAACTCGGCGCCGGAGGGGAAGCCGGCCCGCGGACCGAGCCCGTCCGCCACCGGGTTGCCCTCGGCCACCTCGGAGTTACCGAGCACCTCCCAGTACGTCAGCAGCAGCCCGAGGTCGGCGAGCGGGTCACCGAGGGTGGCCATCTCCCAGTCGAGTACCGCCCGGACCGCGACCGGCGGGCTCTCCGGGGCGTCGCCCGGTTCGGGACCGCACGCGGCGACCAGGTTGTCCAGCCGGTAGTCGCCGTGCACGATCCGCCCGGCGTTGGCGCCGTCCGGTGCGGTGGCGGCCAGCCGTCGGCGCAGCTCGTCGATGCCGGGCAGCGGCCGGCTGCGGGACCGGTCGAGCTGCCCGCCCCAGCGGCGTACCTGCCGGGCGAGGAAGCCCTCCGGGTGGCCGAAGTCGGCCAGCCCGACGGCGGCCGGGTCGACGGTGTGCAGCTCCGCCAGCACGTCCATCATGACCAGCGCGAGCGCGCGGCGCTGCGCGGAGGTCAGCGGATCGGTCTGGTTGCGGCTGCGGAACACCACCCCGGGCACCCGCTCCATCAGGTAGAACGGCGCGCCGAGCACCGCTTCGTCGGCACAGTGCAGCAGGGCGGCCGGGACCGGCACGCCGGTCGGGGCGAGCGCGGAGATCACCCGGAACTCCCGGCCCATGTCGTGCGCGGTGGCCAGTACGTGTCCCAGCGGCGGCCGGCGCAGCACGAACTCGCGGTCGCCGGACCGGACCAGGTAGGTGAGGTTGGACCGGCCGCCGGCGAGCACTTCCGCCCGGAGCGGGCCGGCCAGCAGGTCGGGGCGGTGTGCCGCGAGATGCCCGGCCAGCCGGTCGAGGTCGAGCCCGGACGGAGCGGGTGGTTCCGGCCGGACGGCGGTGGCCGGCGGATCGGTCATCCGGACAGTTGATGACATCTTCGGCCGTCCGGTCAAGCCCTGCCGGGGGAGACCGGCCGAGCCGGCTGGCTCGCGCGCCGGCGCGCACCGTACGTCTCCGGGGTGAACACGGGTTGTTGCGGTGGGGACATGGCACGGCAACAGGGGCGAAATGGTCATCGGGCAGCCTGGTTGACAGTTCGCCGGCGGAACGCGCGCCGGTCCGCCGACGGAGGGGACGGACATGTTGCTGAGGGTTCGGGTGACCCTGCCGGATCGACCCGGAACGCTCGGGCAGGTCGCTCGCACGCTGGGCGTCGCGGGTGCCGACATCGTCCAGGTGGTGGTGCTGGAGCGGCTGGGTGGCCGGGCGGTGGACGACTTCACGGTGGTCTGGCCGGGCGCCTCCCGGGTCGACCGGCTCTGCGCCGGCCTCGGCGCCATCCCCGGGGTGCGGGTGAACGGCATGTGGCGGGCGATCGGCTCGCCGACCGGCGGCGGTCAGGACGCCGAGCTGCTCGCCCAGATCGCCGCCAACCCGGCGGACGGGCTGGGCACCCTGGTCGACGCCGTACCCGGCCTGCTCGCCGCCGACTGGGCCGCGGCGGCCGTGGTGCCGGCGGACTGGGCCGCGCGCACCGGGATGGGCGCCGGGACGGTGCGGGGCAGCGGCGCACCCGCCGTCGCGTACGCGAGCTGGCGGGCACCGAGCCCGCTGGAGTTGCCGGAGGTGACCCCGTTGCGGGCCCGGGCACTGAACGGGCCGGTGGGCACCCACTACGCGGCCGCCCCGTTCGGCCGGGCGGGACTGGTGCTGATGCTCGCCCGGGTGGACGGCGAAGGGCTCAAGGCGGCTGGCTTCCACGTCACCGAGGTGGACCGGATCGCCCAACTTGTGCGCGCCGCCGCGACCATTCTCGGTGACCGGCTCGACCTGGTCAGCGCGCCGCCCGCGGGGCAGGCGGCGACGCCGGCCGGGCCGGTGGCGGACGGGCCGGTGGCGGACGGGCCGTCCCCGGTGGTGCCGATGCCGCCGGTGGTGGTGCCGGGCGGCTCCACGGCGATGCTGGCCGGGCCGATGGCGCCCCACAGGCCCGGTCCGGCGATCGGGCCGGAGACGACCGGGACGATGACGCCGGCCGGGATCACGGCGGGCTCCGCCGTGGCGCCGGTCGGTCCGGCCCGGATGACGGCCGGCTCCGCCGTGGCGCCGGTCGGTACGGCCGGGCCGGCACCGGCGGCCGGGCGACTGCCGGCGATCACGACCCGTCACCGCTGAGCAACCGGCCGGCAACAGCGGGCGGCAGCCTGGAAGCGGAAGGAGTTGCGATGACACTGTGGCGGATCAGGGCGACCGTGGCCGACCGGCCGGGGTTCCTCTCCGTACTCACCGCCAGCCTGGCGCTGCGCGGGGTGAACATCCTCACCGTCCAGGTGCACACGACCGAGGCGGGAGCGGTCGACGACTTCCTGGTGGACGCGCCGGCCGAGTTGACCTCGGACGACCTGGTCGCGGCGGTGGAGCGCGGGAGGGGTCGGAACTGTTGGGTGGCCCGCAGCGAGGCGCAGGGGTTGGCCGACCAGCCGACCCGGGCACTCGGCCTGGCCAGCCGGCTGGTGCGTGACCCGGACGCCCTCGGCGAGTCGCTGCGCAGCCTGCTCAACGCGGACTCGGTCACCTGGCGGCCGGTGGCCGGCGGCCCGACCGGTCCGGGGCACGGCGCCGGGACGATGCGACTGCCCGACCCGTACGGCGGCTCCTTCGAGGTGCTCCGGACCGCACCGAGCTTCACCCCTGCCGAGTACGCCCGCGCGCAGGCGCTGGTGGACCTGGCCGGTGTGCTGGCCCGGCAGGCCGCCGACCGGGTGACCCTGGTGTTGCCGGACGGGGCCGAGTTGACCGTACGCCCGGCGGTGCCGGCCGACCTGCCGGGGCTGCTGGCGATGCACGCACGCTGCTCGGCGCGGAGTCTGGGCCGGCGTTATCCGGCGCGGGGCGTGGCGACGCCGGAACGGGTGCGCCGGCTGCTCTCCCCGGCACACGGGGTGACCCTGCTGGCGCTGGCCGGTGGTGCGGACGGCACGCCGGAGCGGGTGGTGGGGATGGCGAACCTGTCCGCCGAGGGGGTGCTGGCCGAACTCGCCCTGCTGGTCGAGGACGGCTGGCAGCGTCGGGGCCTCGGCACGGCACTTCTGCGCCGCCTGGTCGGGTACGGCAGCCGGGCCGGCTACGCCGCGCTGCTGGCGCACACCCGGGCCGACAACGTGGGGATGCTGCGTCTCCTGGACCGGCTGTGCCGGCCGCGGACGATCGACCGGGACGGTAGCCGGTGGACCGTGACGGTGCCGCTGCACGACCGGCAGGCCGCTGGGGTCCCCGCCACCGAGAGCCCCACCGGAGTCCCCGCGGCGCGTACTCCGACGGCCGGGGCTTCGACGGCCGGGGCTTCGACGGCCCGAGCTTCGACGGCCCGAGCTTCGACGGCCGGGGCTCCCGATGCCGGGGCTCGCGCCGCCGCGACGTCCGAGGTAGAGACTCCCGCCGCCGCCGAGGCGTAGCGGCGTGGCACAGACCCGGCGGTCCGGTCCTGGTTCGGGGCCGGGCCCCGGAACCGCCTGACTGGGGCGAGAAGGGAGGGGTCCCTCCGGTAGGACGGCCGGAGGGGCCCCTTCGCCACGAGCGCCGGAAGCCGGGAGTCGGGAGTCGGGAGTCGGGGGCGTACGGCCGGAGGCGCGGACCGCCGATACGCGGGGCGGGCGGCGCCGGAACCCGCCGATGTCCCCCGTCGGCTGTCGCCGGTCCCCGATCGTGATCGAGGTGTCGCCGGTTTGGGTCCTTCACAAACCGGCAATGGCGCGGTTACATTGTTGGACATCCATGGGAGCGCTCCCGGGGCTCCGACGGACGAGATCCACCCTCCCTCGCACCGGCACCACACCGCAGCAGAAATTCCCAGGCCCAGCACCCGCGTCGTGCACCGCGCAGGGAGAGGGGCGGATGCGCCCACATCCGCCCCTCGTGTCCTCCGCTACGCGTCGCCGCGCGCGGCTCCACGGACAGGAGCGATTCTAGTGCGCGACCGCATTGCCCCGGCCCGGCCGAACGGGCAACGTCCCCGGCCCGGTCCCCGGCCCAAGCCAGGCGCCCGGCAACGCCTCGACGGTCGGCAGCGACCAGACGGCCGGCAGCGGCCCGACCGCGGCCAGCGGCCGGGCCGCTGGTACCTCCGCTCGGTGGCGGTGGCCGGTGCGGCGGCGCTGAGCGCCGCAGCCCTGGTGCTGACCGGCGTCGCCCCGGCGACCGCCGCCCCGGCACCGCCCGGCGGCGCTTCGGCCCGGACCGGCCCGACGGCTGCCGGGACCGGATCGGACTCCGCCGGGAACGGACCGATGCTCGCCGCGACCGGATCGACGGCGGCGGGAAGCGGACCGGCCGTGGCGGCGGCGCCGGCCTTCAACTACGCCGAGGCGCTGCAGAAGTCGCTCTACTTCTACGAGGCTCAGCAGTCCGGTCCGCTGCCCGACTGGAGCAGGGTCTCCTGGCGCGGCGACTCGGCCCTGACCGACGGCTCCGACGTGCGGCTGGACCTCACCGGCGGCTGGTACGACGCCGGCGACCACGTCAAGTTCGGCTTCCCGATGGCGTTCAGCACCACGATGCTGGCCTGGGGTGCTGTGGAGTACCGGGCCGGCTACCAGGCCTCCGGCCAGCTCCCGCACCTGCTGAACAACCTGCGCTTCGTCAACGACTACTTCATCAGGGCGCACCCGTCGGCGAACGTGCTCTACGGGCAGGTCGGCAAGGGCGACGACGACCACAAGTGGTGGGGCCCGGCCGAGGTGCTGCCGATGGCGCGGCCGGCGTACAAGATCGATGCCAGCTGTGGCGGCTCGGACCTGGCCGGCGAGACGGCGGCGGCGATGGCCGCCTCCTCGATGGTGTTCCGTCCCACCGACCCGGCCTACGCGGACCGGCTGGTCACGCACGCCCGGCAGCTCTACAGCTTCGCCGACACGGTGCGCCGGGCGTACCACGAGTGCATCACCGACGTGACGAACTTCTACAAGTCGTGGAGTGGCTACCAGGACGAACTGGTCTGGGGCGCGATCTGGCTCTACCGGGCCACCGGGGACGCCAGCTACCTGACCAAGGCGGAGACCGAGTACGACCGGCTCGGCACCGAGCAGCAGTCCAGCACCCGGATGTACAAGTGGACGGTGGCCTGGGACAACAAGCAGTTCGGGGCGTACGTGCTGCTGGCCAACCTGACCGGCAAGCAGAAGTACGTCGACGACGCCAACCGCTGGCTCGACTACTGGACGGTCGGGGTGAACGGGGAGAAGGTGCGCACCTCCCCGGGCGGGATGGCCGTGCTGGACACCTGGGGTGCGCTGCGTTACGCCGCCAACACCGCGTTCGCGGCACTCGTCTACAGCGACAGGACCACCGACGCGACCCGGAAGGCCCGCTACCACGACTTCGCGGTGCGGCAGATCGACTACGCCCTCGGCGACAACCCGCGCAACTCCAGCTACATGATCGGCTTTGGTGCCAACCCGCCGAAGAACCCGCACCACCGCACCGCGCACGGCTCCTGGTGGGACAGCATGCAGGTGCCGGAGGCGACCCGGCACACCCTCTACGGCGCACTCGTCGGCGGGCCGTCCTCGCCGAACGACGCGTACACCGACAGCCGGAGCGACTACGTGATGAACGAGGTCGCCACCGACTACAACGCCGGGCTCACCTCCGCGCTGGCCCGGCTGGTCTCCGAGTACGGCGGCACGCCGTCGGCGAGCTTCCCGCCGACCGAACGGCCGGACATCGACGAGATCACCGTGGAGACCACTGTGATGCAGGCCGAGCCGAGGGCCACCGGGATCAAGGCGATCGTCTACAACAAGTCCGCGTTCCCGGCCCGGGCGCTCACCGACTCCGCGTTCCGGTACTACTTCCGGCCAGAGGGGACCAGCGCGATCCAGGTGACAAGCGGCTACACCCAGGGCTGCCCGGCACCGACCGCCGCCCGACAACTCTCCGGCGACGTCTGGTATGTCGAGGTCGACTGCTCCGGGCACACCATCGCCCCGGCCGGACAGTCGGCGCACCGGATGGAGGTGCAGTTCAAGATCGGCGTACCGGAGGGCGGCACCTGGGATCCGAGCAACGACCCGTCGTACCAGGCCACCGCCGGACCCAACCCGAAGGTGGCGCTCTACGCGGGCGGCTCGCTGATCTGGGGCGCCGAACCGGCACCGTCGGCGCCGGACAGCACCGCGCCGGGCGCGCCCGGCACCCCGACCGCCTCGGCGGTGACCGCCACCGGAGCCACCCTGTCCTGGACCGCCGCCACCGACAACGTCGGGGTGACCGGCTACGACGTGTACCGGGAGAACGGCGCCACCGACGTGCTGCTCGGCTCGGTGGCCACCCCGACGTACGCGGTGACCGGGCTGGCGGCCGAAACGACGTACCAGTTCTACGTGGTGGCAAAGGACGCCGCCGGCAACCGCTCCGCGGCGTCCGCGCCGGTCTCGGTGACCACCCGTCCGACCGGGACCGGCGACACCACCCCACCGGGTACGCCCGGCACCCCGACCGCCCCGGCGGTGACGGCGACCGGAGCGACCCTGAGCTGGACCGCGTCGACCGACGACGTCGGCGTCACCGGCTACCGGGTCTACCGGGAGGCCGGCGCCACCGACGCCCTGCTCGGCTCGCCGACCACCCCGACATTCGCGGTCACCGGGTTGACGGCCGGCAGCACGTACCAGTTCTACGTGGTGGCGGTGGACGCGGCCGGCAACGTCTCGGCGGCGTCGGCGCCGGTGTCGGTGACCACCCCGAGCGCGCCGGCCGGTGGCTGCCGGATCGGCTACATCAGCAACGACTGGAGCAGCGGGTTCAGCGGCACGATCACCGTCACCAACACCGGGACGAGCACGGTGAACGGTTGGACGCTGGCCTTCTCCTTCGCCGCCGGGCAGCGGATCACCCAGGCCTGGTCGGCCACCGTGAGCCAGTCCGGCGCGGCGGTGACCGCCACCAACCTGAGCTACAACGGGACGCTCGCCCCGGGCGCCTCGACGAGTTTCGGCTTCAACGGCACGCACACCGGCAGCAACCCTCGGCCCGCGTCGTTCACGCTCAACGGCGCGGCCTGCGCGACCGGCTGATCCGTCCCTTGGCCGGTCCCCGCCGGGGCCGTCGGGTGATAACCAGCAGGCTGCCCGACGGCCCCGGTCCGGTGTCGCCGCCGGCTGTCCCGACAGCGGCTCGCCGCCCCGGTCCGATGCCGTCGCGTGCCGTTCCGGGCTTCGGCCGGGCGCATCCCGTTCGGGGTAGCCGCGATCTACGACGGCAGTGGTTGAGCGGCCCTGGCGGTCGCCTCGTCCAGCCAGTCGAGATACCACCGGGCGAAGCCGATCCGCTCGCCGTGCGGCCCGGCCAGCGGACTGAAACCGCTGTCGTCGGCGCTGTCGTCGGCCCACATCGAGCCCCGCTCCGGGCCGCTGACCACAAGCACGTGCCGGTACGCGCAGCCGAGATGGCACAGGTAGACGGCGCCGACGGTGTGCCTCGGGTCGTACATCACCCGTTCGTAGTGCTCCCAGTAGGCGGTCTCGGCCGCGGTGAACTCCTCGTCGGTGCCGAACTCCGCCTCGTCCGGCGGCTCCGGCAGGTCCACCGCCGGGTTGAACGCGGCGGTGTGCGGGAACGGCTCGGCGAGGGTTTCCAACCCGGTGAGTTCGGCGCCGTCGCCCGCCCAGCCCCAGCGGCCGTCCACCCGGCGCGGCGGGAACAGCCCGTAGAACGGCCCGGCCCCGCCCCGGCCCACCTCCAGCAGAAAGTGGCGGTAGTCGTCCGGCAGCCGCACGCCGAGCTGCTCCTCCAACTCCGCCAGCTCGGCGGGGCGCAGCGGTGGCTCGAGCTGGAACCTGTGACGGTTGGCGCCGAAGACCCTGCCGTCCGGCGTACCGGCCAGCGCGGTCACCTGGTCGCGAACCCCGGACCAGTCGATGTGCGTCACGGGCCGGACCATACCGGGCCGGTCCGACGATCCTCCGGCGCCGGTCGCCGCCCCACCTCGACAGGTTCGTCGGACCTGGCGACCGGTCAGAGCCCGCGCTGCTCCGCGATCCGGTCGACCGCCTGCTTCGCATCCAGCAGGCCCTCACCGGTCGCCTGCCGGTACGCCCGCACCGCCGCGACCCGCTGTCCCTTCCGGAGGTGCTCCACCACCTCGGACGGCACCGCCTCGGGATCGACCAGACCGAGATGGTCCAGTACGAGGTCGAGCTTCCGTTCGACCCGGCGCAGTCGGGCGGCGGTCTCCCGCTGGCGTTGGGTGGCCGAGGAGGACTCGAACAGGAGCAGCACGAGCAGGAGGAGACCGACGGCGAGGACTACCCAGATTTCCATGGACCGGTATTCAACCAGGTGGTCCGGGGGATGCCGGGTAAGCCCGCCGGACGGTGGGCCGGCATGGCGGCGGTGCCCGCCGCCGTAGGCCGGGGCGCGCCGCCGGCACCCGGGTCACGGGCACCGGCGGCGGCATCTCCTCGGACGGACTCTCAGCGGGTACGCAACCCGTACCCGTACGGGAAGAGCGGGCGGTAGTTCCGGTCACCGATGTTGATCGGCACCTGCGCCTCGCTGCGCGGCCAGGTCACCGAGAGCCGGCCGGTGAACGGGCGCCGGCCGAAGAGGACGTCGGCGACGCCGGCACCCTCGCTGCCCGGCAGCCAGGACGCGACCAGCGCGTCCATCTGGCCGAGCTGGTCGGTGAGCACCTGCGGCCGGCCGGAGACGACGAGGACCACGCAGGTGTCGATCGCCCCGCAGACCTTGTCGACGACCGCCCTGTCGCCCGGCTGGAGGGAGAGCGACTTCTCCTCCTGCTGCGGCGTGCTGCACCAGCCGCACTCCGGCCCGCCGACGTCACCGAAACCCTCGGTGTACGGCGTCTCGCCGACCACCACGACCGCGACGTCCGAGCCGGCGGTCGGGGCGGAGCCGTCCGCGCTGTAGGTGACCTTCGCGCGCGGCGCCACCTCGCGGATGCCCTCCAGGATCGTGGTGCCCGGGATGATGTCACCGGAGGCGCCCTGCCAGGTGATCGTCCAGCCGCCCGACTGGTTGCCGATGTCGTCGGCGTTCCGCCCGGCGACATAGATCTTGGCGTCGGAGCGCAGCGGCAGCGCCCGGTTGCTGTTCTTCAGCAGCACCTGCGACTCGGCGACGGCCCGTCGGGCCAGCGCCCGGTGCTCCCGGCTGCCCACCTCGTCGAGGTCGTCGGCGGAGGCGTACGGGCGCTCGAAGAGGCCGATCTCGAACTTGGCCCGCAGGATCCGGCGTACCGCGTCGTCGATCCGGGCCTGGCTGACCCGGCCGGCCCGCACCTCGGCGAGCAGCAGGTCGATGAAGAGCTTGGCGTTGTTCGGCACCATCGCCATGTCGATGCCGGCGTTCACCGCGGTCCGTACCTTGTGCGCGGTCAGCCCGGCCACGGTCGGCTCGTCCGGGTCGGGGATCTGGTGCAGGCCCTCCCAGTCCGAGACGACGAAACCCTCGAACCGCTGCGCACCCTTGAGCACGTCGGTGAGCAGCTCCTTGTGCGCGTGCATCTTGACCGGGTTGCCGACGCCGTCCTCGATCCAGTCCACGCTGGAGAAGGAGGGCATCACGCTGTCCACGTCGTGCCGGCGCAGCGCGGTCCAGAACGGCGCGAGGTTGGTCCGGGCGAATTCGGCCCGGGTGGTCACGGTGACGCCCTGGTCGATGGTGTACCGCTGGGAGCCGGGTGGCAGGCTCTCGTTCGCGTCGGCGGTGGCCTGGTCGTACACGGTGTCGCCGTCCCCGGCGTAGTGCTTGATGGTGGCGAGCACCCCGGCGTCGCGCAGCCCGTCGACGTAGCTGCTCATCTCGCCGACCAGCCCCGGCTCCTCGCTGAACGCCTCGTACGCCCGGCCCCAGCGCTCGTCGCGGGAGACGCAGAGGCAGGGGGCGAAGTTCCACGGGATGCCGGTGGCCTTCACCTCCTCGCCGGTGGCCTTGCCGATCTCCCGGACGAGTCGCGGGTTGCGGGTGGCGCCCAGGCCGATGTTGTGCGGGAAGACGGTGGCGCCGTAGACGTTGTTGTGCCCGTGCACGGCGTCGACGCCGTAGATGATCGGGATGCCCAGCCGGGTGGTCAGCGCCTGTCGCTGGAAGTTGTTGACCATCGACAGCCAGGCTTCCGGGGTGTTCGGGGTTGGCAGCGAGCCACCGCCGGAGAGCAGTGAGCCGAGGTTCCACTCGGCGACCAGGGTCGGGTCGGCGTCCACCGCCGCCCGCTCGGCCTGGGCCATCTGGCCGACCTTCTCCTCCAGGGTCATCCGGCCGAGCAGGTCGGCGACCCGCCGGTCGATCGGCAGTCTCGGGTTGCGGTAGTCGGGCCGGCCGCCGTGCCCGCCCGAGCCGGCGGCGGTGCCGGTGGCGGCGGCGGAGTCGGCGGCTTCGCCGGGCGCCGCGGACGCGGAGCCGGAGGGCAGCAGCGAGACGACGAGCAGACCGGTGAGCAGCGTTATCAGTGGTGTTCGGGGTCGCGAGTGCGAACGCATTGTCGTGCCTCCAGGACGGTTCGGGTACGCGCCAGCCCGATCCTTCCCGCGAACATAAGACGACGTCAATATCGAAGCGCCTGTGAGAGCGCTCTATCCTAGGCTTTTTGTCCACTTTGACGCCTATTTGGGATGGTTCATTTCTTCGCCGTCGAGAGCGGTCATCGGAGGCTGCACCGAACTCCCGGGTGGACCGTGCCGGATCGGAGTGGACGGTGCCGGTGGCCGGGTGACTACCCCGGGCGGGGGGGGCGGGCTGGCTCCGGAGCGGGAGGTGCCGGAGCGCCGGTGTCCGGACCCTGGACTCCGGAGCGCCCGGACGGGCGTCCACCGAAGGGGGAGACGATGGGTACGACAAGTTATCGGATCGGTGCGGCGGCGGCAGCGGTGGCCATCGTGTTGACCGGGTCGCAAGCGTCCGCCGCACCCGTACCGGAGTTCCGGCCCGAACCAGCGGCCCGGGTGACGGGCTCGGCGGACGTCCGGCTGACGTACTGGCCGGACAGTGACGTCCGGACGTTCACCTTCGACGCGGTCGGTAGGCCGTACAGCCGGCCGATGCCGGACCTGCCGGAGGGCCTGCCCACCGACGCCTCCGGAACGGTGCGCATCGCGCACCGGGTGGCCGAGGTGGACGTCACCGTCCGGATGGTGGCCCGGGTCGACTGCCTGGCGACCGGGCCCGGCGTGGCGGTCCTGACGGCCGTCGTCACCGAGGCCGACGAGCCGGCGCAGGACGAGATCGGCCGGCGCCTCGGCTTCAGCGTCTACGACGCGGGCCGGCACGGCGGCCCTGACCGGGTGGGTTTCTCCTGGTCGGTGGTGAACGCGGAACAGGACGAGAACGGCACCTGGGGCCCGGCGGATGCCGGCACCTGCATGGGACCGGGCCCGTTCGCCCCGGTCGTCCGGGGTGACTACACCGTCCGGCACCAGGACCTGCCGCCCGTCCCGAGCGGCGGCTGACCGTCCGGCCCGCCGTACGTCCGGCCCACCCGGGCAGCCGGACGTACGGCGGGTCCCCGGTCGGAGCCGGCGGGTCTGCCCCGCAGCTTCGCAGACCCGCCGGCCGCGACCGGGGACCGGCGTGCGGCTCCGGCGGACCGGTGGACGCCGTACCCTCGGCAAGTGAAGCGGACCGCGGCGCCGCCGGGATGGTAGCCGCGCCGGGTCGGCCCGAAAACGCCGAGAGGGTGGCTCCCGTTGAGGTCCAGGCTGCGCCGGCTGCACGCCCACGACCGGCAGTTCACCTGGACGGCCCGGATCGACCAGGTTCGGACCGTCCAGGGCTGGCGCCGGTGCGTCCGGGTACGCGTCTGGGGCGCCGGCAAGAACAGCCGGGCACTCCAGGTGGACCTGCTCTCCACGGCACCCCGCTCGGCGTGGGGCGACCCGGCGGCGACCGACGGCGTATACCCGGAGCCGAGGCACGTCCGGGCGGTGATCGACCACGCCCTCGGGCACGGTTGGCAGCCGGACGAGATCGGCGGCACCTTCGTGCTGACCGGTGCCGGGCACGCCGAGGCGCTGCCGCTGCCCGGCTTCGTCCTCACCGACCTGCTGCTGCTCGCCGAGCGGGACGGCGGCGGAGGATAGCCGACACGGCCGTGGTCATCCCTGCACCGCACCCGCTGCCACTGTGGCCCGGAGGAATCCGCGGAGCAGCCAGATCGTGATCGGCAGTACCGACGCGACATAGCTGAGGATGAGCCCGGCGTACGTACCGAGCAGGCCGAGCAGTTGAACACCAGGGAGGTCGGGATCAGCGGAGCGGTCGCGGGAAGCATCTGGATCACCAGGATCGGCGGCGGGTGCCGCGCTCAGGGCGCCGGCCGGAACCTCGTCGACTCGGTCGGCCCCGGCGAGGGTCGCCGCTCGAAGCCGTCGATATCCAGGGCGTGCAGCCGCGCGGCGTGCGCCGCGAGCCGGTCCGAGAAGTCGTCGAAGTCTCCCGGACCCGTCCGCCACACCGCCTCCGCGAAGGCACAGAAGCGCGGAAACACGAGTTGGTGCATCTGACGCTCCGACACCACGAACTCGGTCCACATCTGGCACTGCGCGCCGAGGATCCGCGCCCCGTCCGACGGCGCGAGGCCGGGCGGAATCGGGTCGTAGTCGTAGACCTGCCGGAGCGTGACCGGCGGCTCCGCGGCGAGGGGCTGCTCGCCGCGGTCGTCCGTCTGCGGGTGGTAGAGATACGTCTCGCTGTCGGGGGTCATCACGACGTCGTGACCCGCCCGCGCGGCCGCGATCCCGCCCGCCGTGCCGCGCCACGACATCACGACCGTCCGCACCGGGACCCGGTGGTCGAGGATCTCGTCCCACCCGACGGCCCGTCGCCCACGTTTCTCCAGGAAGGTCGCGAACCGGTCCGTCACCCAGCCCTGCAACTCGGACTCGTCGCGCAGCCCGAGCTGCCGGATCCGTGCCTGCGCCGCGGCACTCGTCCGCCACTCGTCCGTCGGGACCTCGTCGCCGCCGATGTGCACGAACGGGCCCGGGAAGATTTCCAGTACCTCGTCGAGCACGTGCTCGTAGAACCGCATCGTCGACTCCTCGACGTTGAGCACGTGCCTGCTGACACCCCAGTCCGTCCAGACGTCGAGTGGGCCGGAGACGTTACCCAGCTCGGGGTAGGCGGCGATCGCCGCCTGCGAGTGGCCGGGCAGGTCGATCTCCGGTACGACGGTGACGAACCGGTCCGCGGCGTACGCGACGATCTCGCGGAGGTCCTCCTTGGTGAAGTACCCGTTGTGCGGAGCGTGGTCGCGTACCGGCGGGGCCCCCTCGGGGCGGATGTACTGGCTGTCGGCAGTGGAGAACTCCCGCCAGGAGCCGACGCGGGTGAGTTCCGGATAGCGGTCGATCTGCACGCGCCAGCCCTGGTCGTCGGTCAGGTGCAGGTGCAGCACGTTCATGTGGTGCAGGGCGAGCGCGTCGACGAGCTTGAAGATCGCGTTCCGGCCGAAGAAGTGCCGCGCCACGTCGACGAGCATGCCGCGCCAGCCGAAGCGGGGACGGTCGGCGACGCGTATCCCGCCGATGGTCCAGTCGACGCCGCCCAGAAGCACCCGCCGGAACACCTGGGGCGGGCACAACTGGAGGAAGGTCTGCGTCGCGTGGAACGCACCCGCCGGGTCACCCCCGGTCAGCCGTACGCCCGACTCCTCGACCACGACCGTGTACGCGGACTCCACCAACCCGGGCGAGGTGGACAGCGAGATCGTGGCACTGTCGGCGGGTGGCCCGACCACGACCGGGATGCCGTGGCCGGTCGAGGCCCGCAACCTCGCGGCGAGCAACTCGGCGGTCCTGCGGCATTCCGCCGAGGCCCCGATCACGGTCTCGGCGTCGATCCGGAACGTCGTCGGAAGTTCGGTGACTGACTCGGGACGAGGGATGATTCCGGTGGCCACCCGACGCGCTCCTTCACAGCTGGGTCGACAGGTCCGGCGCCCGGCTGGGCGTACGGCACCGCTCAGGCCATCGAGATGACGAGGTCGTCGGCGACGCTGCCGAGGAGGGCGTAGTCGGCCCCGGCCTCCTGTAACAGACTCCCCGGAACGTGTTCGGTGACCGGGCCGTGCGCGACGAGTCGGGCGATGAACCGCTGCCACGAGTAACCGTTGCCGAGATCCCCGTCGAGCCAGAAACTCCGGCGACGGGCACCCAGGATTTCTCTCGGCCCGATCGTGCAGGCGAACGGTGGCACCCAGGACCAGTCGCCGCCGAACGAGTGCAGGGCGTTCTGCATGATCGTGATGGGGTGCAGTTCGACGGTCCGGGCGCCCGCGGCGCGGTAGCCGGCCGGGTCGTCCCGGAACTCGTCCGCGAGGTGTGGTTCCCAGAAGGCGATGTGCCCGCCCCAGCCGATCCCGCCGTAGACGACGTCCGCGCCGCCGGCGTCCTCGACCATCGTGCTGTAGTCGGCGACGACCTCGCTGGTGGGGAAGTGGATCTGCGTCTCGGGTGGGCGGAGCTCCTCGTCGATCCGGGAGAAGAACGAGTCCCACATCGCACGCTGGAACGACCCCGCCCAGCTGATCGGGGCGGTGGTACCCGACGAGTCCGCGTACTCGTCCATGTTGAAGGTCGTCACGTGCGCGAGGCTGAGGCGCTCCCGGTTGATCTGACGGGCGGCGATCTCGAACTGGGGCACCGGGCCGACCGGCAGGATCAGCACCAGGCCCTGCCCGGCGTCCCGGCTGCGCCTGATCTCGCCGACGAGGTCGGCCGCGAAAGCCTGGTAGAACTCGGACGGGTCCTCGATCACCCTGATCCGGAAGTCGGGATTCGGATGCTCGGTGATCCGTGACCGGGGAATCCGGCGGGCCCGCTCACACGCCTCGGCGTCCCGGAACGTGCTGATCGAGGCGAGCCCGGGTGAGAAGTCGACAGTCACCGGTCGGTCCTTTCTGGAAGGTGGCCCGGATGGTCACGGCAGCATCCGTACGGTGCGGGGGCGCAGCCAGCGAAGTGACGGGAGGAAGCCCTCGGCGTAGGCGACTCCGCACTGGTAGCCGCGGGCCGCGGTGAGTGTGCGGGTCTGCTCGATCACGTCGACGCCGTCGTGGTCCCGAAGCCACTCCACCTGGCTGCAATGCTCGGCGAGCGCGTCGAGCTTCACCTGGATCACTGACGAGACGTCGACGTACTCGGTGGGCACGAAGTTCACGCTCGCGAGCGTGTCCATGTAGTACACCGCCGGCACGACCGGATGGTGTGGCGCGGCCGTCTCGTACAGCGGAAGGGTCGCGATGAAGCTGGCTTCCTCGAACAGCCGCCCGGTCTCGACGTGGTCGGGCATGTAGTCGTGCGGGTGATGGGTGAGGAGCAGGTCGGGCCTCGCCCGGCGGACGATCTCGACCGCCTGCGTCCGCTGGGCGGGATCGGCGGCGTTGACCTCCCCGTCGGAGACGCCCATCGTGACGTGGGTCGCGCCGATCACCGCAGCCGCCCGCCCGGCCTCGGCGAATCTGATCGCTGCGATCTCCTCCATCGTGTTGACGTACGAGCCACGGTCGCCGCGCGAGACGTGGCACATCGTCACCTCGTGACCCTCGGCGGCGAACCTCGCCAGAGTGCCGCCGCACAACTGCTCCAGGTCGTCCGGATGTGCGGCAACAGCCAGTACGCGCACGGCACCGTCCCCTCTCCCGTTCACCTGTCCGGTTGGACTCTCAGCTGCTCAGCGCACGGACCAACTCCTGCTCGACGAGGTTCGCCGCGTGGTTGACGGCGCCGAGGGCGACGGCTTCGTCGCCAAGGTTCGAGACGGCCCACTCGGGGCTGAACGGGGCCCATTCGCGTACCCGGTCGGCGAGCCGGTCGAGGAAGAGGTCGGCAGAACGCGACATGCCACCGCCCAGGATGACCGTGCGGGGGTCGATCGCACTTCCGACCGCGGCGATTCCCCAGGCCAGCGCGTCGACGGCCGCGTCGACCACGGCTCGGGCCACCGGGTCGCCGGCGCGGCAGGCGGCGAAGACGGTCGACGCCTCGACCCGGTCGACGTCTCCGCCGGCAAGTTCGAGGATGGCAGCGCCGCCGGCCGTACCGGCTGCCTCGCGCCCGCTGCGCCGGATTGCCCCGCCGCCGGCCACGGCCTCGAGCGGGACGACGCCCGGGTCACGCCCGGCAGACCACTGCCGGTACGGCATCTGGCCGATCTCCCCGGCGCCGCCGTGCGCACCGCGGTGCACGCGCCCGTCGAGCAGCAGCCCGGCTCCGATGCCGATGCCGAGGTGTACGAAGAGCGCGTCGTCGATGCCCTGCGCGACGCCGCCGGATCGTTCGGCCTCCAGCGAGAGGGTGGCTTCGGTCTCGGCGACGACCAGGCAGTCGAATGCGGCACGCAGCCGCTCGACGAGGTGCAGGCCGTCCCAGCCCGGCAACTGGGGCGCCATCGTGACGACGCCGTCAGGGGAGACGACACCGGGGGTCCCCGCCACGACGGCCATCAGGTTGCGGGTCTGCGGCGCTGCCTGGTCCAGCAGGGCGTCGGTCGCGTTCCTGACCGTACCGAAGAACCGCTCGGGCTGGTCGGGCGCGACTGCCAGGGTCGCCAACCTGGTGGAGGCGAGTGTTCTGCCCGAGAGGTCGGCGAGAATCAGCAGGGTCTTGCCGGCGCCGACGTCGATCCCGAGCACCTGGCCGCGGTCGGCGCCGTATTCGTAGACGGGGGCCCGGGCCGGGACCGCCCGCGCGTCGGGTGGAACCAGGCCGATACATCCGAGGCTCTCCAGGTGTGCGACGACGCTGGTGACAGTGGGTTTCGACAGGCCGGTCACCCGGACGAGATCCGCCCGGGTCATCGGCCCCCTGGCGCGAAGCTCTCTGATCACGCCGGCTGCGTTGATCACTCGCATCAGGGCCGGGGACCCTTTTCGGGGCATAGCTGGCACGGCGCTGGTCAAGATAGGCTGCATCCTGGGAGGTAAGTAAGGATTACTTACCTTACGCCGCGAGCGGTGAGCCAAGCAAGGTCCACGGTCGACAACTCCGCCGTCGACAGGTGAATGACGATCGCCCGGCAGGAGTGGCTCCTACCGGGCGATCGTGCGGCATCGAGCCAGCGATCTGACGTCGGGTCGGGTGCGGAGCGGGGATAGTCGCCGGGGAGACTGTCGAGCTGCCCCGCTTGTGCGCCCATCCTGCCGGGCTTGCCCGAACTCCGGTCCAGCCCGCCGGTCGACCCGAACCGCATCACCCCATCGGCAACCCGCTACCGTGCCCCGCTTGTGCACCCAGCTCGACAGTCTGCACGCCGACTACCTCCGCTCCGCCGCCGGGTCGCTCAGCTGGCCGGCCGTCCGCCCAGCGATGCCGGTGCCACGTCACAGCGCCGCGAACGATGAACCGCAACCCGAGCAGCCCGGCGCTGACCGGGCGGCGGTGGGTCGGTGGACGGTGCGACGGTATGCGGCGGCCGGGCGCGGGCCCGCCGGACGCCGCGACGTTCAGCGGGCGGAAGCCGTCCCGCCGTGCTCGACGCAGCTTGCCGACCAACCGGCGGGCAGCACCTGCACCTTCATCCGGCGCCGGCAGTGCGGGCAGTAGCGCGGCGGCTCCAGCATCCGGGCCAGCCGACAGGCGTCGTGGCCCCCGCTGTCGGCGGCTTCGCCGCACCTGTCGCACCAGCTGTCGGAAGTCACCGGGTCACCGGGTCACAGCGTGGCCGAGAGCGCCTTGACCGGCATCTTCAACTCGTCCAGCAGGGCCAGGTCCTCGTCGGCCGGGCGGCCCAGGGTGGTCAGGTAGTTGCCGACGATCACCGCGTTGATCCCGCCGAGCAGGCCGTCCCGGGTGCCGAGGTCGCCGAGGGTGATCTCCCGGCCGCCCGCGTACCGCAGGATGGTGCGCGGCATGGCCAGCCGGAACGCGGCGATGGCCCGCAGCGCGTCGCGCGGCGCGACCACCGGCTGCTCGCCCAGCGGGGTCCCCGGCCGGGGGTTGAGGAAGTTCAGCGGCACCTCGTGCGGGTCCAGCTCGGCGAGCTGCCCGGCGAACTCGGCGCGCTGCTCGACCGTCTCGCCCAGCCCGAGGATGCCGCCGCAGCAGACCTCCATGCCGGAGGCGCGGACCATCCGCAGCGTCTCCCAGCGCTCCTCCCAGCTGTGCGTGCTCACCACGTTCGGGAAGAAGGAGCGGCAGGTCTCCAGGTTGTGGTTGTACCGGTGCACACCCATGGCGACCAGCTCGTCGACCTGGGCCTGGGTGAGCATCCCGAGCGAGGCGGCCACCTGGATGTCCACCTCGGCCCGGATCGCCGCGACACCCTCGCGCATCTGCTTCATCAGCCGCTCGTCCGGCCCCCGGACCGCGGCGACGATGCAGAACTCGGTGGCGCCGGTGGCGGCGGTCTGCTTCGCCGCCTCGACCAGGGACGGTATGTCCAGCCAGACGGACCGGACCGGCGAGGCGAACAGCCCGGACTGCGAGCAGAAGTGGCAGTCCTCCGGACAGCCGCCGGTCTTCAGCGACACGATCCCCTCGACCTCGACCTCCGGGCCGCACCAGCGCATCCGCACCTCGTGGGCGAGCTGGAGCGCCGCCGAGAGGTGCTCGTCGGGCAGCCGCAGCACGGCGAGCACGCCGGCCTCGTCGAGACCGACACCGCCGTCGAGTACCTGGGTACGGGCCCGGTCGAGGATTTCTGGCATGGGTCGTACCCTACAAGCGCACCGTCGGTCGATGTGGGCCACCCGGCAGGGCTGGCCGGACACCCCGGGCCCGGCCGACGGGCCGTGCGACCGGCGGACCGGCCGCCGGTTCTGCCGGCCCGGCGAGCCGCCACAGGACCGCTCCGGGTGGTATTTTCGCCGGTCGGGGGCTGTCGCGCGGGCGGCGCCGCAGACCAGCCGACCGGGGCGGGTGCGCGCCGAGGGCCGCCCCGGGCCGGAGGCCGTGCAGCCTGCGGCGATCGGGTTTCCGACAGCGCCTGGGGCGGACGCGGACCAGTGTGGGGAGTGGCGGTGCCAAGCTGGCTGGACGGGCTGGACCGGCGGGCGCGGCTGCGCGCCAAGGCCGGGCTCACCCGGCGGCTGCGGCCGAGGAACGGCACCGAGGACCTGGTCGACCTCGCCGGCAACGACTACCTGGGGCTCGCCCGGCATCCGGCGGTGGTCGCCGCCGCGGCCGACGCGCTGGCCGGGTACGGGCTGGGCGCCACCGGCTCCCGGCTGGTACGCGGCTCCACCGAGGCCCACCACGCGCTGGAGTCCTACCTGGCCGACTGGCTCGGCACCGGGCAGGCCCTGGTCTACTCCTCCGGCTACCTCGCCAACCTCGGGGCGGTACGCGCCCTGGTGCAACCCCGCACCCTGCTGCTCTCCGACGCGCACAACCACGCCTCGCTGATCGACGGCTGCAAGCTCTCCGGCGCCGAGACCCTGGTCACCCCACACCTGGACGTCGCCGCCGTCTCGGCCGCGCTGGCCGGCGCACCGGGCCGGCCGGCGGTGGTGGTCACCGAGTCGGTCTTCTCGGTCGACGGCGACCTCGCCCCGCTCGCCGAGCTGCACGCCGTCGCCCGCCGGTACGGCGCGCTGCTGCTTGTCGACGACGCGCACGCGCTCGGCGTACTCGGACCGGCCGGGGCGGGCGCGGTGGCCGGCGCCGGACTGGCCGGCGAGCCGGACGTGGTGGTCACCGCGACGCTATCCAAGGCGCTCGGCGGTGCCGGCGGGGTGGTGGCCGGGCCGGCCGAACTCGTCCGACACCTGATCGACACCGGGCGGACCTTCATCTACGACACCGCGCCGCCCCCGGCGGTGGTGGCCGGGGTGCTCGCCGCCGCCGGGCTGACCCGCTCCGGCGACGCGCTCCGGGCCGAGCTGGCCGACCGGGCCGGCACGGTGACCAGCCGGCTCGGCGCGGCCGGGCTGGAGGTCTCCGCACCGGCCGCCGGGGTGGTCTCGGTGACCGCGCCCGGCCCGGAGACCGCGGTGGCCTGGGCGGCCGACTGCCGCGACCGGGGGGTCGCGGTCGGGTGCTTCCGGCCGCCGTCGACCCCGGACACCCGCTCGCGGCTGCGGCTGACCATCAACGTCGGGGTCGACCGGGCCGCCTTCGACCGGGCCATCGAGGTGATCGTGGAGTGTGCGCCGTGACCAGGACCGCCAGGCGTGTCGTGAGCAGAACCGTGACCGGAGACGAGTGGTGACCGGTCTGGCGTGGCGGGGGCCGATCCTGGTCACCGGCACCGACACCGACGTGGGCAAGACGGTGGTCACCGCAGCCGTCACCGCCGCCGCCCAGGCCGCCGGCCTGCGGGTGGCGGTCATCAAACCCGGACAGACCGGTACGGCGACCGGCGCGGAATCCGACATCGACACCGTGAACCGGCTCGCCGCGCCGATGACCGCACGCACCCTGGTCAGCTACCCCGATCCGCTGGCCCCGCTGGCGGCGGCCCGGGTCGCCCAGGCCGAGCCGCTGGAGCTGTACGCGGTCGTCGACGAGATCAGGGCCGACGCGGACAAGCACGACCTGGTACTCGTCGAGGGGGCCGGCGGGCTGCTGGTCCCGATGGGGCTGCGCCCGTCCGGCGAGGCGTGGACCCTGGCCGACCTGGCGGTGTCGATCGGCGCCCCGGCGGTGGTGGTCACCCGGGCCGGGCTCGGCACGCTGAACCACACCGCGCTCACCCTGGAGGCGCTGGACCGGCGGGCGGTGCCCTGCGGTGTGGTGCTCGGCGCCTGGCCGGCCGAGCCCGAGCTGGTGCACTGGGCCAACCTGCGGGACCTGGTCCCCAACATGGTCGGCGCGCTGCCGGACGGGGCGGGCACGCTCGAACCCGGGGTGTTCCGCCGCTCCGCCCCGGGCTGGCTCACCCCGGCGCTATACGGGGTACTCGACGACTGGCGGGCCTGGGCCGAAGACGTCAGCTGACGGTCCGACCGTCGCACCGGCAGCTCGGGACCGTCGCGCCAGCAGCCGGGCACTCTGGCCCCAGCAGCCGGGAGCTGTGGCGCAGCAGCCGGGCACCGCACCGGCGGTTGCTTACTTTCGGCGGTAACCGGCGGGTGCCGGGGCTTGTAGCCTGGCCGGGTGATGGCCGGGCTCCGCGACGTACGGCTCCGGCGCCTGCCGCGCCGGCGTGACCTGCTGCTCGACCTGACCCTCTGGGGCGTCATCTCGGCCCCGGTCACGTTGGCGCTGCTCACCCCGCCGCACGGGCCCTGGTATCCCGCCCGGCTGGTCGGGTCGCTGCTGGTGACCGGGCTGGCTGTGTCGGCCAGCCGGCGGGCGCCGCTGCTCGGCCTCGTCCTGGTGGTGCTGCCGACCGCCTGGGACGGCAACTTCATGTTCGCCATTCCCGTGCTGAGCTATCTCGTCGGGCTGCGTGAGCGCCGCTCCGGCCCGGCCACCGCCGTCTTCGCCGGGATCGGCCTCGGTGGCACCGTGATCAACCTCGGTCTGCTCGGCACCGCAGCCGAGGTGTGGTTCCTGCTGGCCAGCACGCTGCTGTTCGGCGGGGTCCTGCCCTGGCTGGTCGGTCGCTACCACCGGCAGCACCGGGCGCTGGTGCTGGCCGGCTGGGAGCAGGCCGACCTGCTGGAGCGGGAGCAGCGCGGCGCCGCCGAACGGATCCGGCTGCGCGAGCGGGCCCGGATCGCCCAGGACATGCACGACTCGCTGGGCCACGACCTGAGCCTGATCGCGCTGCGCGCCGGTGCCCTGGAGATGGCGGCCGACCTCGACGAGGGGCACCGGCGGGCCGCCGGTGAGCTGCGGACCAGCGTGGCGTTGGCCACCGACCGGCTCCGCCAGGTCATCGGCGTACTGCGCGAGGACGGCGAGCCGGCGCCGACCCGACCGGCGGGGGAGCGGGTCGAGGACCTGGTCGAGCGGGCCCGGGCCGCCGGGATGGCGGTACGCCTGCTGGTCGAGGAGGACGGCACGTCCGGTGCAGCGGGTGCCGGCGTACCGCCGATGGTGCGGCAGGCGGTCTGCTCGGTGGTGCAGGAGGGGCTTACCAACGCCACCCGGCACGCGCCCGGGGCAGCGGTGACGGTGACCGTGCGCCGCGCCGCCGACCGGATCTCGGTGCGGGTCGGCAACGGCCGGCCGGCCGGACCGCTGCCCGGGATCCGGGGCGCCGGTTCCGGCCTGATCGGGCTCGGTGAGCGGGTACGCCTGGCCGGCGGCACCCTGCGGGCCGGCCCGGACGGCACCGGCTTCGAGGTGTACGCCGAACTGCCGGCCGCCCCCCGCCCGGTCATCGGCCCGGCCGCACCGGCCCGGACGGCAGACCCGGAGCGACCGGCCGGGACGGCGGACCCGGAGCGGGGGGCACCGGCGGAGGCGACCCTGCCGCCGTACGGGCCGCCCGGGGTGGCCACCGCGCACCGGCTGCGTTCGGCCCGGCAGCGGGTCCGGCGCAGCCTGCTGGCCGCGGTCACCGTCCCGGTGGCGGTCGGCGCCCTGCTGGTACTCGCCTACTACCCGATCGCGACGTTCGGGACGGTGCTCGACTCCGACCGGTACGAGCAGCTACGGGTCGGCCAGGACCGGGCCGAGCTGCGCGACCTGCTGCCGGACCGGCAGGTCGAAGCGCCGCCCGACGCCGGCCGGTCGGTGCCGAGCGGCGCCAGCTGCGAGTTCTACTCCGACGGGGCCTTCCCGTCCCGCGAGGCGGTCTACCAGGTCTGTTTCCTGCACGGTCGGCTGGTGCTCAAGGACCATCTCGGCGACTGACCCGGCCGAGCCAGACCGACAGTTATCGAGAGGAGTGCCGTGATCCCCGTCCTGCTGGCCGACGACGAGGCGATGATCCGGGCCGGGGTCCGGGCGATCCTCGCCGCCGACCCGGAGATCGAGGTGGTGGCCGAGGCTGCCGACGGGCGCGACGCGGTCGAACTGGTCCGGGCCCACCGGCCCCGGGTGGCGCTGCTGGACATCCGGATGCCCCGGCTCGACGGGCTGGCCGCCGGGGTGGAGATCCGCCGGCTGGTCCCGGAGACCGGGGTGGTCATGCTGACCACGTTCGGCGAGGACGACTACATCGCCCGGGCGCTCGGCGAGGGGATGAGCGGGTTCCTGCTCAAGTCCGGCGACCCCCGGGAGCTGATCGCCGGGGTGCGGGCCGTGGCGGACGGTGCGGCGTACCTGTCGCCGGAGGTGGCGCGGCGGGTGATCGAGCTCGGCGGCGGGCTGCTGGCCCGGGCACCGGCCGCCCGGGAGCGGATCGAGGGGCTCACCGAGCGGGAACGGGAGGTGCTGGCGCTAGTCGGTGCCGGGCTCTCCAACGCCGAGATCGGCCGGCGGCTGTTCCTGGTCGAGGGAACGGTGAAGAGCTATCTGAGCAGCATCTTCACCCGGCTCGGGGTACGCAACCGGGTGCAGGCGGCGATCATCGCGTACGAGGCGGGCCTGACGGGCTGAGCCGTCCGGGCGGGGCGCCCGGCGAGCGCCCCGCCCGGTTCAGGCGTCCCGGCGGCGCAGCACGGCGAGCCCGGCCAGCAGGGCCGCGACCGCCCAGCAGGCGACGAGCACCAGGCCGACGGCCGACGGATAGGCATCGGTCTCGCCGCGCAGGAAGTGCAGCCCGGCGCTGCCGGGCAGCGCGTCGGCGATCGCGTTGAGTGCTCCGATGTCCGGCAGTCGCAGCGTGGCCGGCACGATCGCGAGCAGCAGGAAGACCGTCACGAGGGTGCCGACCGCGCTGCGCAGCGCGGCGCCGAGGCCGAGGGTGAAGAGGCTGATCAGCGCCAGGTACCCGGCCAGCCCGAGGCTGTCCGGTCCGGGGCACAGGACCGGAAAGACCTCCCGCAACGGGTGCCGGAAGCTCCGGTAGGGCCGGCCGTCGATCAGGGCGGTACCCGAGTCGGGGCGGTCCAGGCCGAGGGTCATCCGGATCGTGGTGGACTTGCCGGCGCCGTTCGGCCCGAGGAAGCCGGTGACCCGACCTGGCATGATCGATAGCGTGAGCCGGTCGACGGCTGTGGTCGCGCCGAAGCGCTTGGTCAGTTCGGTTAACGTGATCATGGATCCTTCCGGTGTTCGCAGCAGCTCCGCAGCGAGGCTAGGAATCCGGACGGCGGTCACACAGCGGACGATGGATGGCCGGTGGGGCCGACTTTGGTCGGGAATGCCGGCTGGTGCTCCGGGCCGGGCGGCGACGTAGGCTGGGTGCCGTCCGGACAGCCGTCGGCGCTGGAGGTCTTCGTCATGCAGCACGTCGAGGCGGGTTCCTCGATGCCGGAAACGGGCCGCGCTGTCGGCTCCGTGCGGTGGTACCCGCAGGTGCTCACCCTGGCCGTAGTGATCGTGCTGGTGGACCAGGTCACCAAATACCTGGCCGTGGCCGCACTCTCCGACGGCGGTGTCGTACCGGTCCTCGGCGACCTGCTCAGCCTGCGGCTGCTCTACAACCCGGGGGCGGCGTTCTCGATCGGCACCGGCGTCACCTGGGTCTTCACGATCATCGCCGCCGTCGCGGTGGTGGCGATCACCCGGGCCGCCTGGAAGGTCCGCAACCGGGCCTGGGCGATCGCCCTCGGCCTGGTGCTCGGCGGCGCCACCACGCACCTGCTGGACCGGCTGTTCCGGGAGCCCGGGTTCGCCCGGGGACATGTCGTCGACTTCATCGACTACGCCGGCTTCTTCGTCGGGAACGTCGCCGACATCAGCCTGGTGCTGGGCGGCGTGCTCATCGTGCTGCTGTACCTGCGCGGGGTCGACATCGACGGCCGGCGCGACCGGGCCTGACCCGGCCGGAACCGTCAGCGGGCGGGACCGTCCGCTCCGAACCGTCACCGGGCGGCACGTGCACCGGGCGGCACCGCACGTGCACCGGGCGGCACGTGCACCGGGCAGCACGAGTCAGCGGGCAGAGCCGGCAGCGGACGGTCGGCGGCGCGTGACGACAAGCGCGTCCGGCATCCGGAACGACAGGTTGTCCGGGCACCAGGGCGCGCGCAGCACCGTCACGTCGGCCAGCAGCGGAGCCGTCTCGGCGACCACCACCGCCGCCTCCAGCCGGGAGAGCTGCGCGCCGACGCAGCGGTGTGCCCCCGCCCCGAACGCCAGGTGCCGGCGGGAGCCGCGCTGCCCCGGCAGGAACCGCTCCGGTGCGGCCACCACCGCCGGGTCGCGGCCGGCGCGGGCCAGCCAGAGCACCAGGCTGCTCCCTTCCGGTACGGCGGTGCCGGCCAGCTCGGTGTCCTGGGCGGCCACCCGGCGCCAGGTGACGATCGGCGGGTCCAACCGCAGCCCCTCCTCGACCACGTCCGCCACCTCGACCGTGCCGGCGTGCAGGCCGGCGAGCACCTCCGGGGCGCCGGTGAGCCGGTGCACCAGCAGGGTGAGGAACTGCGAGGTGGTCTCCTGGCCGGCGACCAGCAGGAAGAACAGCGCCCCGATCACCACGTCCGGCGGTTGCCCGGCGGAACGCAGCTCGCCGGCCAGCCCGGCCCCGGTGGCGGCGAACTCCCGCAGTACGGCGTGGAACCGGCCCACCAGCTCGACGAGTACCCGCTGCCGGTCCGGGTCGACCGGGGCCCAGAACAGTTCCAGGGCGGCCCGGGTGAACTCCTTGACCACCTCGGCGGGCGCCTCCGGCAGCTCCACCAGCCGGGCCAGTACCAGCAGCGGCAGGTCGGCGGCGAGTTCCGCGTACAGGTCGACGGGATGCCCGGCGTCGAGGGTGCCGCGCAGCCGGCCGACCCGCTCCCGCACGACGGCGGTCAGCCACGGCCGCTGGGCGGCGACCCGGTGCGGGTGCAGCGCCTCGGCCACGATGCCCCGGATCAGCGGATGGCTCGGCCCACCGTTGTTGGCCAGCGTCGCCGGCAGCCGGAAGCCGTGCCGGGCGAGGATCCGCAGCGCGCCGACCGGGATCGGGGTCATCGCGTCCAGCGCGTTGTCCGGGCGGAACGTCTCCGGGTCGGCGAGTACCCGGCGGACCAGCTCGTGCCGGGTCACCACCAGATGCTCGACGCCGAGGTGGTCCGGTACGGCGACCAGGTCCGGCCAGGTTCGCTCGACCGGCTCCTGCCAGCTACGGAACAGCACCCGACCACGCTAACCAGTGCTGTCCCGCCGGCCGCTGCCGCCGGTCGCCGGGGTGACGTTCGTCAGGTCCCGGACCCGCTCGTCAGTTCCCAGACCCGGCTGTGCTTCACGCTGACGCTCTCCAGGGCGACGGTGACCGGGATGTCGTAGCCGGCCAGCGGCCGGAACCGTTCCCGTGGCAGGTACGCCCGCTCCGGGTCGCCGACCAGCACCCGGGCACCGGCCCGGCTGGCTCGGAGCAGGAACCGCAGCACCCGGTTCGCCATCGCCTGGCTGTAGAAGACGTCGCCGGCCAGTACCACCTCCGCGTCGCCGGCGTCGCCGTCCAGTACGTCGCCGACCTCGCCGGCCACCGTCACCCCGTTGGCCTCGGCGTTCACCGCGACGGCGGCCACCGCCACCCGGTCGACGTCGACGGCCCGGACCCGTGCGGCGCCGGCCCGGGCGGCGGCGATCGCCACCAGCCCTGAGCCGCAGGCGAGGTCCAGCACCCGCCGGCCGGCGACCGTCTCCGGGTGGTCGAGCAGATGGCGGGCCAGCGCCTGGCCGCCGGCCCAGGCGAAGGCCCAGAACGGTGGCGGCTGCTCGCTGCGGAACTCGCCCTCGGTCAGTTTCCACAGGCCGATCGGTTCGGCAGCCTGGTGCAGCCGGATCTCCGGCACCGCCGAAACCGGGGTCAGTTGGGCGTACGTTCGGACGAACTCCGCCGGACTCTCGGACACAACCGCCGATTGTGCCGGTAGCCGACCGGGGCGGCGGCGCCGGCCCGCTTCCGTGACCCGCGTTCGGGCGTGTCGCGGCGGGCTCGTAACGGGTTCAGCACTGCGCGTCAAATGTGCCCTTTTCATTACTGGATGGTGCTGATACGCCAGTCTTCCGTCCGGTCAACCGGCCCCATAACGTTGATCAGGTCGGGATCGGCGCGAATGGGGTGGTGGTGACGGTGCGGCGGTTCGCGATCCGGCTCGGGTCCACGTTGGTGTGTGCCACGACGGGTTGGATCCTGCTGCCGGTGCCCCCGGCCGAGGCGGCGCCCGGCTTCGAGACCGCCCTGACCCGGCTACCCGGACGGTTCGTCGCCGGTGCCGGCGCCGAGACGATCACCGCGGTGATCTCCACCAACCGGGACGACGGCTGCCGCAAGGTCCGCTGGTCGCTGGTGCTGCGGGCGGACGGCCTGCGGCTCGACCAGGTCGGGATCGACCGGATCGAGCAGAACGGCGTCGTCGGAATGGAGGTCCGGGGTGCGAACGGCGGGGCCCGGCTCACCGACCGGGAACTGGACCCCGGCACGCTGTGCCGGAACCGCACGGTCACCGCGCAGTACCGGCTGGCCGTCGACGCGGCGGTGACGGACGGGCGGATCGAGCTGACGGTCGAGGCGTTCGACGCCCAGTCCCGGCTGCTCGATGCGGCCAGCGCCACCCGCGAGGTGGTCAGCGAGCGCAGTGGCGGCCCGGCGTCACGGCGCCGGGCGCCGACCCCGTCCCAGCAGGCCCGACCCACCCCCACCGAGGCGGTGCGCCCGACCGAACCGGTCGACGGCGACGCACCGGTGCTCGCGGAGGGGACGGACGGTGCTGGGGCGGCCGACGGCGGCTCGGGCGGCGGCGAGGCCGCCGCCGCCGACCGGGGCGGTGCCGGGCTGACCCTGCTCGGCTTCGGCTTCGGTGCCCTGCTGCTCTTCCTCGGCGCCGGCCTGCTGCTCCGGCTGCACTTCCGCAACCGCTTCCCGGAGCCGGCCACGGCCACGTCGCCGTCGCGGCGGAGCCGGCCCGCGGTCCGGCGGGGGAACCCCGAGGCGGTACGCCGCCGGGACAGCGCCGCCCGCCACTACTCCGACTGGTGATCCGGCACGCCGAGGCCCCGCTGAAGCGAACTGATCGACCAGCCGTAAGAACCCGGGTCTGCTCATCGAGGGTCGGCGCGTCCGCGCTCAGGGTGATGAGCACCCCGTTCCGCAAGGCCGCGAGCTTCTCCTGCGCATAGGTGGCCTGCATGGCCCGGCGCCAGACGGCGGGCGATGACGACACATGAACGATGGCTTACCTCCGAGTGTGCCCAGCATTATGCCTGATAGTTGCCGTGTTCGGTCACGGTGCCGACAGAACGCGAGACAAAGGATCAATACGCTCGCGACCATGAATTTTGACGTTGGTGATGTCCCGGCGTGGGTGGCTTTGATCGTCTCTGTTGTCTCGGTCCTCGTCGCGGTACGCGCGACACGTCACGCCAGGGACTCTGCCGGGGCAGCCCGGCGGTCCGCTGACGCGGCAGAGCGTCAAGCCGCTGCGGCTGAGGCGGCCGTCCCGCCGCCGCCACCGGCCGTCGACTGGCGCATCGTCCATCAGCAGAAGAGCAGGTACGTGCTCCGCAACGTTGGAGTCGAAACTGCGACCGGTGTGCAAATCCAGGATCACGACGCGATCCTCTGGGCTGTCGACGAGGTGCCGACGGAGGTGCCGCCTAATGCTGGTGTGCCGTTTCTGATCGCCGCGACTATGGGTAACCCAGCGCCAGACGAACTCTGGGTTACTTGGGACGGGCGTTCAATCCCCGTCGCCGTACCCATCCCATGACTGCTCCTGTCTCAACTACCCGACCCGTGTAGCTGGACCTAGTCCGGCGGTGACTGATCAGGTGGTCGCTGTGGCGGTGGGTAGCCAGGGGCGGCCGGCGATGAGTTCGGTGAGGGCGTTCATGATGTTGCGGCCGTGTGCGGTGGTGGTGGCGAGGTAGGAGCGGATCAGCGCGAACTGCTGGGCTCCGTCGAGGGTGCGTAAGCTCCCGGATACTTTCTGTCGGATCTTGACCATGCGGATCTGCTGCTCGGCGGCGTTGTTGTCGAACGGGGACCGCAGGTCGACCGTGAAACGCAGGTAGTCGTCGATGCGGTCACGCATCCGGCGGCCGAGCGCGGTCAGTTTCCGGCCGGTCTTCGACTTCTCGTGCTGGTGGTCCTTGACCGCGATCAGAGCGGCCTGGCGGAACAGGCCGGTCTGCTCGGCCAGCAGGTCTGGGTTGATACCGGACGCCTTGTGGACGCGTGCGGTGTCCGCGGCGGTCTTGAGTCGTAGGATCGCGTCGGCTGCCTGCCCGGGCCATACCGCCCGCGGTGCCAGTTCGGCGGCGGCGGTCAGTTCCCGCAGCAGGTGGGCGCAGCACAGCTGGTGGGCGGCCGGGGTGTAGGTGTCGTATGGGGCCCACGCGTCGTGCACGGCGATCCCGGTGATCGAGGCCATCACCTGGCCGGCGTCGATCCCGGCCCGGCCGCGTTTCGGGTGCACCCAGACGAGGGTGTACTTGCCGGTGGTAGCCACATGCACCCAGTGCAGCTTGCCGGCGACCCGCAGCCCGGACTCGTCGACGTGCACCACGCCCGCGCTGGCCAGCGCGTCACGGACCTGATCCACGAACTCCGAATCGGTCAGAGCATCCCCGGCGCGGGCGTGAGCGGCGGCGACCGCGCCCGCCGACATCGGCACGCCGAACAAATCACTCATGGCCTGCGCCGTCCGTGCCTGCGCCCCGAACAACGCCTGCTGCAGATACACCGCCGCGGCCTGAGCCCTCGGCCCGTACTGAACCGGGGCGTCCACCCCGTCCGGAGACCGGCCGGCGGTGACGTGCCCGCACCCGCACCGGCGGGACACGATCCGATGCTCGGTCACCCGCACACCAACCTCCGGCAGGTCGAACACCTGCCGCGCGACGACCCCGGCAACCCTGGCACCAGTCAGATCCCCACCACATTCGCCACAGCCAGCAGGTTCGTGCTCCACCCACTCGTGTGGGTCATCCACCTGCCGCAACGTGCGCCCCTGATGGCCCGGCTGACCGCCGGCACGCCGACCCGACCGGGTTCGCAACGACTTCGGCGCCGGCTTGGCCAACCCGTCTGACGACGGCGGCCGCGACGAGTTCGACGAGTCCTGCCCAAGCCGGGCCCGCAGATCCGCGTTCTCGGCCCGTAACACCGCGTTCTCCCGCCGCAACCCGGCGTTGTCCCGCTCAAGCTCAAGAACCCGGGCCTCCAGCCGGGCAAGCCGCTCAAGCAGCTCCACGATGGACGGCGTTCCGGACACCCGACCATGATCCACCCAGACCAGCTCAGGTCAAGCCAACCCGCCGACGAGCACCTGATCAGTCACGTCCGGCGAAGGGTGCAGCGGCGCGCTGCTCGTAGATATGGCGGGCGATGCTCGAACCCTTCGTGGCACAGGGCCTCTTCCTCTTGCCCTGACCTTCACGGCCGCAGTCGTCGGCCGGATCAGCGTCGTGCAAATGGCCCTGCGCGGGTCCGAACCGAAGGATCGGCCCGGCATCTCAAGGCTGTCGCGGAGCTGTTCCGGCGGAGGCGACGAACGCGCGCCACGCAGCCGGGGTGAACGCCAGCACCGGGCCACCGGTGTCCTTACTGTCGCGGACCTCGGCGGTGTGGCCGGGGTACCGAGCTTCCACACACGCGCCGTTCCCACCGCTGCGGGTGCTCTTGCGCCACTGGTCGGTCAGCATGGCGCCTCTCCCTCAGGTCTGGTGCTCGGTGTCGCGGATCTTTTTGATCATCGCAGCCGAGGCGGTTGCCGACAACGCTACTGCGCGAAGGCTGGCGAAGACATCGGCACACCGTCGTACGTCTTCGCCCTCAGCGTAGAGGTCACCGGTCAAGCCCTCGATGTAGACCACTCCTGGTCCCTCGTTGAACGTCAGGATGTGGAAGCTCGACAACATCGACGCGTACGCACCTTCGCGGAACGGGATCACCTGGAGCGTGACGTTCCACAGCTTTACTTTCTCAAGCATCGCCGTGAGCTGGGCCTTCATGACCTCCGGTCCGCCGATCTGTCGGTGTAGCACCGCTTCATCGATCACCGCGACCAGAGGGAGTGCGCCATCCATGACGAGCTTCTGTCGCTGGGCTCGCGCGGCAACTCGTTCTTCCACACCGGCCGGCGTCGGGCGAGAGGCGTCCTCGGTGATGATCGCTCGGGCGTAGTCCTCGGTCTGAAGCAAGCCCGGCACAACCAGAGTTTCGAAGTTGTGGATTTCCTCCGCGGCTGACTCCAACCCGATGTACTGCCGGTACGACGGTGGAAGATCGCCGTACTTGGCCCACCACCCGCGCTGCTTGCCCGACCGGGCCATCGTCAACAACGTTTCGCGCAGCTCGGGATCCGTTACGCCGTACCGGTCGAGCAAGGCGTTCAGTGCCGGTCCCTTGATCCCGACGCGGCCCTGCTCGATTCGGCGCATCGTGCTCGCCGAGACCTCGATGATGTCGGCTGCTTGCTCGGCCGTCACGTTGGCTTCCTCGCGGACTCGCTTGATTCGCGCGCCGAGCTGGAAGCGAAGGAACGTCGGGCTGTCCATGGTGGTCATTGTGCTCCGGGTCTCGGCAGTCTGCGCCGTTCACACGCCGTAGTACATGAATGGCCTACAGTCATTGACCTGGTAAAAATGCGCGCGCAATATGGATGCCGGGTGCGGTGGTCGGGTGACTAACTCGAAGGCCCGGCCACCGTGCTCCCAGCCGACGGGAGGTCAGGCGTGTTCTTGGTCCGGTGGTACCTGAACGAGCTGCGTGAGGTCTTCAAGCGACACGGGCCGGTGCACTCGTGGCTATACGACAAGTGGATGTGCCGTTGTGGGGAAGTGTGGCCATGTCCCGTACGCCACGGCCGAGTGAAGGACTACCGGTGGCATCAGGAACCCGAGCGACGCGAGCGGCGGGGCATCTTCTTGATCTCGTCTGCTCGGCATGGGCGTTGGGTTCGGATGCGATGAACCGCGCGCCCGTACCCGGGGATGTGGTCGGGGTCGGCCCTGCCGCCAACATCCAGTTCCGGGGAGAACGCAAGCTCGTGCTGCGCGTCGTGGCGGTGGACTCCCGCCCGACGTACTACGGCTGGGCGTGGATCGCCGGCTACGTCCTTGGACGAAACGAAATCGCCACCGACAAGCGGGAAATCTATGTCCAGGTCGCCGGACTGAAGTTGTTGCGGCCTGCGGCACGGCGCATCTAACCCGTACTGCCCCTGACCCCGGTGCCACTATCACCCGGGGGCCAGTAGCTGCTGTGTACGACTCCGGGTGTTCTGTCGGCTGGGCCGGGCCGCCGGGGTCGGTGGCGGGCGCCGCGTCGGCGGCGGTTGCGCCGGGCGGCAGGGCTGCGGCCAGCACGGCTACCCGGCATGGCGTAGGTCCCGTTCGGGTAACGGTTCGGCGCGGCAGGTCTGTTCTTCGGTGTTCTCGCAGGTCCGGTCGGTCTTCGTCGCGGCGGCACCGCTTGACAAGCGACCGGCGTCACACCTAGCGTCCGGTTCTGTTGGATCGTTTCATTGCCGTACAGATCGTCTCGTTGCCGTACCGCACGACCCGTCACCGTCAACTACCGCCCCGCGACCCGGCAGGCGTCGAGCCAGGACGCGCCGCTGCCCACCCCGGCACCCCTGCGCCCGCACAGGCAAGCGGTTTCCTGCTCCGACGTCCGCACCACCGCACCGCCGGTCGCGCCTGGAAGGAGAATGTCCATGGTGCACATCCGACGGGCCCGCCGAGCCGGAAGGGCGGCGGCTCTCGCCGCGACGGCCCTGCTGGTTCTGCCACTCGCCGCCTGTGGTGGGAACGACGCCTCGGACGGCCCGGTCACCCTCGACTTCACCTGGTGGGGCAACGAAGACCGGGCAAAGGTGACCGAGCAGGCCATCGACCTGTTCGAGAAGAAGTACCCGAACATCAAGGTGAACACCTCGTTCGGTGCCTTCGACGCGTACTTCCAGAAGCTCTCCACCCAGATCGCCGGTGGCGACGCACCCGACGTGGTCCAGATGGACCGTGCCTACCTGCGGGAGTACGCCGACCGCAACGCGCTGCGCGACCTCACCGAGTACATCGAGGACGGCACCCTGAAGGTCGGCGACATCACGCCGACGCTGTTGCCGGCCGGCAAGGTGGGCGACGAGACGTACGCGGTGCCGATCGCGCAGAACACCCAGGGTGTCGTCTACGACCCGGCGCTCTGGCAGCGGGCCGGCGTGCCGGCGCCGAGCCCCGAGTGGAGCTGGGCCGACCTCCAGACGGCCGGGCAGAAGCTCAGCCGGTCCAGCGGCGGCAAGGTCGCCGGCTTCGGCGACTTCGGCTTTGCCATCGACTGGTTCGACATCTGGCTGCGCCAGCGGGACAAGGCCATCTACACCGACGACGGCAAACTCGGCTTCACCGAGGCGGAGCTGACCCAGTTCTGGACGATGACCGGCCAGATGCGGGCCGTCGGTGCGCTGGCCCCGCCGGCGCTCACCACCCAGCTCGACGGCTCGGTGCAGAACTCCTCGCTGATCAAGAAGGGCGTCACCGCCGAGGTCAACTACGACTCCGGCTTCACCGGCATGGTCAGCGCGTACGGCGCGCCGCTGGCCATCGCGCCGATGCCGAGCGACACCCCGAAGCGGGGGATGATCGCGGCGATGTCGATGGCCTACAGCGTGGCCCAGCGCAGCGAGCACCCTGAGGAGGCGACCATGCTTGTCGACTTCCTGGTCAACGACGTCGAGGCCGGCAAGGTGCTGGCGGTCTCCCGGGGCATGCCGGCCAACGCCAAGGTGCGGGACGCGATCGCGCCGAGCCTGTCCCCGAACGACAAGCTGGTCTACGAGTTCGAGCAGTCGGTCGTCGACAAGCTGCTGCCGACCCCGCCGCCGCAGCCCAAGGGCGGCGGCGCGGTGAAGGCCGAGTTCCAGCGGATCTACGACGAGGTCATCTTCGGCCGGATCCCGGCTGCCGAAGGCGCGAAGCGGGTTATCGACGAGGCCAGGGGCCAGCTCGGCTGAGCGTCGGTAACCGGCTCTCCTCGGTCGGGCGCCCACCGGACGGTGCTGCGGGCGGGGCCGACCGCCCCGCCCGAGGACGGCCGACCTGCCGACGGCGGTGCCCGGACCAGCCGCTTTCTGGTCCGGGCACCGCCGTCACTGTGCGATTACGGCTCAGAGCAGGCCGTCGGTGAGCAGGTCGGTGGTGCCGCCCAGGTCGGCGGTGCCGCCGACCAGCCCGGTCACGCTGCCCACGGTGCTCTCGACGGTGCCGGTGACGCCGACGGTCCCGGTCACGTCGGTCACGCCGCCGACGGTGTCGGTCACGCCGTCCAGGCCGACGGTGCCGAGCGTGCCGTCGACGGTCCCGGTGACCCCGCTGACCGTGCCGGTGACGCTACCCACGGTGCCGTCCAGGTCGGCGACGTTGCCGAGATCCGCGACGTTACCCAGGTCGGTGATGGTGCCCAGGTCGGCCAGGTCGGTGACGTTGGTCAGGTCCGTCACGCTGCCCAGGTCGCCGGCCCCGACCAGGCCGGTGGTGCCCGCGACCGTGGAGGTCACGGTGGTGGCGGCGAAGTCGGCGGTGCCGAGCACACCGTCGACGGTGTCGACGCCGCCCGCGGTGCCGAGCACCGTCGAGTCGAGGCTGTCGGCCAGGTCGTGCACCCCGGACAGGTCCACGCTCAGGCCGTTGTCCAGGCCCAGCACCGGCAGGGTGGAGCCGACGCCGACCTCGACGCCGTTCGGGTCCACGCTGACGGCACCCAGGCCGGCGAGGTCGACGTCGACGTCCGTGCTGTAGACACCGGCGGTGAACTGGTTGGCGACGGTCTGCACCTGGCCGACGACACTGGTCGGGCCGAGGCTGACCGAGCCGAGGCCGAGGCTCTCCACCGCGCTGAGGTCGGTCAGCCCGGCCAGCGGTACGGAGTCGACAACCAGCGGGATGACGTCCGCGACGTCGCCGGGAACCACGTCGCAGAGCCCGACGCTCTCCAGCGTGCCGGTCGGGTCGAGCTCGTAGGCCGCGCGCAGGTCCACGTCGGTCAGCAGGTTGACCACGAACTCGTGCAGGGTCTGGGTCGTTTCCACGGCGGGAGCCGACTCGGTGGCGGGGGCCGGGGCGGGGGCCGGAGCCGGGGCGGGGGTCTCCACGGTCGGTGCCGATTCCACGGTGACGATCTCCTCAGAGTTGGGCGGGATGATCTGGGCATGTCGTTCCAGATCTGGCGTCGACCGTACGGGCCTGCCGAGGTACCGGACATCGGGGACGACACCCCGTTCTCGCCCCAACCGGTTGGGTGTGCGAACCCCTGCCGGGTTAGGGGCATAGGGGGTGCCGACGGGTGCTGACCCGGGGCTGCGGCTCGGGTGCCGGGCCGGTGCGCCCGGCCCGACCGACGGAACGGCCCAGCTCAGCCCAGCGCGGCCCGCCCAGCTCAGCCGATCGCGGCCGGCCCGGTTCCGAGCGGGCGGGTGCGCTCCGGTGCGGGGGCTGGACCGGGCACGTGCCCGGTCCAGCCGGCCGGCAGTACGCCGACTTCGGGGCGTGCACCAGCAGCACCCGGGCACGGAACCGGTACAGTGCCGCCCCGACCGACTCCGCGACGGAGGTCGCCGCGTCGGGCGGATCGACCGGGGTGAACCGCGGCCGGGCGGTCCGATCGCGCCGATCCGGTCCACCCGGAACGTACGCCAGCCGTCCCGGTCGGCGTCCCGGGCGACCAGATACCAGCGGCGCGGTGTGCACCAGCCGGTGCGGCTCGACCCGCTGGCCTGCCGTGCCGTCCCGGCCGGTGTACCAGTCCGCAATCGGGGCTAGCCTGCCAGACATGGACATCGACTGGACCGGACAACTCTTGGACCAGCTGGACTGGCACTGGCAACACCAGCTGCGACCCCGGCTCGACGGGCTGACCGACGCCGAGTACCACTGGGAGCCGACCGGCGGCGGCTGGGGCGTACGACCGCGCGACGAGGTCGACCCAACCAGCGCGCACGGCGCCGGCCGGTACGTCGTCGAGTACGCGGTGCCCGCGCCGGTGCCGCCACCGGTCACCACCATCGCCTGGCGGCTGGGACACCTCGTGGTCGGAGTGTTCGGGCAGCGCAGCGCGGCGCACTTCGGAGCACCGCCGGTCGACTACGACAGCTTCGAGTTCGCGGGCACCGCCGACGCGGCGCTGCACCAACTCGACACGGCGTACGCGACCTGGCGGGACGGCGTACGCGGGCTCGGCGCGGCGGGGCTGGCCCGGCCGTGCGGCCCGGCCGAGGGGCCGTACGCCGACTACCCGCTGGCCGCCCTGGTGCTGCACATCAACCGCGAGACCATCCACCACGGCGCGGAGATCAGTCTGCTCCGTGACCTCTACCGGGCCCGGCGGTGACGGCGATGGCGTACGAGTTCCAGGTGACCCAGGACAGCGCCGACCCGCACGTGTGGAAACGGCTACCGCCACGGAATCTCCGGCGCCGGGGTGAGCGGCGCCTCGAGATCCCGGCTCGGCGCACCCGGTCCCGACGGCAACGGCCGTCGACGGCCGCCGTCGAGTGCGGTCGGGCATACATCGGTGCCGATAGCGAGATGGGATCAGGACGGCGGCTGCAGGTCAAACGGCGTCCACATGGGTCAGTTCTGCGGCTACGGCGGCCAGCTCGGCCTCCCACCTGAGGGATGCCCGGATCATGGGGAAGGGAGGGCTACGGGGTGATCGCAGGGAACGGGGCGTCGTGGTTGAGGGAGTTGATCAGGGTGAGGATCGCCTGGGGGCCGCCGTTCGCGTCCACGTACCGGCTGACCCTGCACGCCGCCTTGGCGTACACCTGCTCGTCGCTCCTCGCGGCCCGCAACCACTCGTCGAGCGTCTCCGGCAGGGCCTCGTCAGAGGCGAGCCGGCACCGGTCCCCGCCGGTGTGCGGCAGCAGGTACCGCTCGTCGCCAGCGATCAGCACCGCCAGGCCCTCGTCGAACCACTGGGGCACGTGTCCGGCGTCGAGGCGCTGATGCAGCTCGACGTGCGACATCTCGTGCGCCGCGATCACCGCATCGAGGCCGCGCGGAGACAGCATGACCGCGCGGTTCAGCACGGCGACGCCGCGTTCCCCGCCGCCGCCGATTTGGGAGTAGCACGCGGCGGTGTCGCAGGCAAGTACCGTCGGCGAGCTGGCGCGGCCGCCGTAGAAGCCGGCGACTCGGGCGTTCGCCTCGGTGTACAGCGCCACGATCTGCTGTCGCCGGGCTTCGGACAGGCCCCGTTCGGCGTACAGCCCGTCGCGCAGCGGGATGAGGCCGTAGCAGCGGGGGCAGGTCGTCGCGGCGACGGACGGGTACGCGTACGCGAGCGCACCGGTGGTCGCTGCTAGCACCGCGACCAGCACGCCCGCCACCCACACGGCGACCCGCCGCCGTCGTGTCAGCTTCATCGGCACAGCCTCGCCGGGACGGTCACGGCGGTGAAGCGTGCCAGCCCGACCCGCCGCTACGTGCCAGCACGCAGTCCGAGGAAGGTGAGCACGGCGAGCACCCGCCGGTGGCCGTCCGGGCTCGCCGGCAACCCGATCTTGTCGAAGAGGCTGGCGATGTGCTTCTCGACGGTGCGTTCACTGATCCCAAGTCGCTGACCGACGGCCTGGTTGGAGCGGCCCTGCGCCATCAGCCCGAGGACGTCGCGCTCACGTCCGGTGAGGCCGTCGAGCGCCCCGGGCCGCCGCGCGGCGCGACCGACGAGGAGTGCGACGACCTCCGGGTCAGTCACCGTGCCTCCGCGCGCGACCTGGTCGAGGGCCGCGGTGAGCTCCGCCACGTCGGCCACACGGTCTTTCAGCAGGTACCCGAGTCCGCGCGACCCGTCGGAGAACAGGTCGAGGGCGTACGTCACCCGCACGTGCTGGGACAGCACCAGCACGCCGGTACCGGGGTGGTCGGTCCGGATCCGCCGCGCGGCGCGCAGACCCTCGTCGGTGTACGAGGGCGGCATCCGGATGTCGACGATGGCCACGTCGGGCCGCGCCGCCTCGACCTGGGCCAGCAGGGTCGGTTCGTCGCCGGCTGCGCCCACCACGTCGATGCCGGCCTCCACGAGCAGCCGCTGCAGCCCTTCGCGCAGCAGGGCGGCGTCGTCAGCCACGATCACCCGCACGGCAGCTCCGCACGCACCGTCGTGCCGCCGGCCGGCCCACCGCGTACCGTCAGAGAGCCACCCGCGCCCTCGACCCGCTCGGTGAGCCCGCGCAGGCCGCTGCCACCGGCGATGTACGCGCCTCCGACGCCGTCATCCATGATCTCGATCATCACCCGGCCACGCCGCTCCGCCATCCGGACGCGCACAGCGGTTGCACGCGCGTGCTTCGCCACGTTCGCGAGCGCCTCCGCCACGACATAGTACGCGGCCAGCTCGACCGCCTCCGGCAGCCGCCCATCGCGCGCGTGCCACTCGACATCCACCGGTACCGGCGAAGCCCATGCCAGCTCCGCGACGCCCGCGCGGAGGCCACGCTCGACGAGCACGCCGGGGTGAATACCCTGGCTCAGGCGGCGCAGCTCGTCCAGCGCGGTGGCCAGGCCCGTCCGGGCCTCGGCCAACGCGGCGCTCGCCGCCGCCGGGTCGCCGGACAGTCGCGACTGCGCCACACCCAGCGCGAACGCGACCGACACCAGGCGCTGCTGCGCGCCGTCGTGCAGATTCCGCTCGACGCGGCGCCGCTCGGCGGCGCCGAACCGCGCGGCAAGGCCGTCCAACTGGTCGCTGGCCAGGAAACCGAACGGCACGGCCGAGAACGCGGCCGAGAACACCACCCATAGCGCCAGCGCCAGGTCGGGCGCCAGCCAGCCGCTGGTGAGGTTTCCGACCAGCGCGGCGCAGGCCACCAGCGCGGCGCACCAGACGACGATCGCGGGCCGTGGAGCGCTCTTGCGGGTGCGCCGTACCAGCACCGCCATCACGATGACGGCCAGCACGACTCCCACGGCGGCTTCGACGTCAAACCAGATCGTGGCTCCCGTCGTGGTCGCCGCGAGATGCAGGCCGACCGCGTCGACGTAGCCGGCCACGGCCAGTGCACGCGTCCCCGTCGCTCCGAGCCGGCCGGTGGGGAAGGCCAACAGCAGATGCACGAACACGGCCGCGTACGCGTTACGCAGCGGCGCTGCGGCCGCCTCCAACACCGGCAAGTGCGTCCAGTCCAACAGGTGGACGAACCAGGCCAGGCCGACCGCCACCATGAGCACACCCACGGCCCGCCACCGGGGACGCCGCCACGCCACCAGGCCGGCGAGGCCGAACGACCAACCCACGACCGGAGTAAGCACGACGTGCAACACGCTCAGGCCGCCGCCGCGACCGAGCACGACGACCGTCAGTGCCGTTCCGAGAACGGCGACAGCGATCCCCGCCGCGAACCAGGCCCTCCCCATCGTGACCCAGGGTACGGTGGCCATCAGGTGTGGCCGGCGTCGTGTTGGAGGCGTACGGCAAGCCCACCAGGGCCGGAGGGTCGCGTCTGCCTCCGCGTTCCGGGTCGCGTCTGCTCCCGCGTTCCGGAGAGCCGTAGACGGTGAAGAACCGGATGCACCTCGACGTCCGCACCGGGTCCGACGACCTCACGCCGGTGGTCGAGGCACTGGTGGCCCGGAGTGCGACGTTCCTGCACCACGGCCGGCAGGGCCGCACGGCTGGGCGACCCTCGCCGACCCGGAGGGCAACGAGCTCTGCGTCTCCCGCTGAGACGTCAAGTCGCCGGGCGGGTTGGCGGGCGGGAACGACCAGGGGAGTGGTGATCAGGCGGCGGGGCGACGAGCAGGCGGAGCGGCGGTCAGGGCGAGCTCGACGCGACGATCCGGTCGAGGGCGGTGCGCAGCCGGGGCGCGAGCGTCGCCGCGTAGGTGGCGGTGAGGTGCTGGTTGTCCCGATAGACAAGTACCCCGCCGATGACCGGGGCGCAGCGTGTGGCGGGGCAGACCGCCCCGGTCAGGTCGATCAGGCCGACCTCGGGGAGTTCGTCCAGCGCCGCGAGCTGCGCCTCCCCGGCGCTGGCCGACAACGCGGGCCGCCGCTGCGGCGCGCACCGGGTCAACCTGTCCGGGTTCGCCGCCACGCACCTCGGGTTGTCGGCGGGGAGCATCGGGGTGTCCCGGAGCACCACCGTGAGCACCCGGGCCGAGGCCAGCTCCGACCAGGTCCGGCGCATGGCCCTGACCAGCGCGTCGTGGGCGGACTGACCGGTCAGAGCCCGGCCGTCGACCCACGGCCGGTACCGGGAACTGGTGGTGAGCAGCAGCTGCGGCCGTTCCGGACCGGTGAGGGTGGCGTGCACGTTGTGGTACCACCCGGCACAGGCGTTCCGCTGCGCCTCGCTCCTGGTCGATACCTCCAGTCGGAGGAAGGGACAGTTTGCCTTCAGGTAGGTGACCAGCCGCCAGCGTTTCGCCGCCGCGACCGCCTGGAGCGCCGGTACCCAGTCGGCCGCGTGGGTGTCCCCGACCAGCGCGACGGTGAACGAGGAGGTCCGGTCGCCGTACAGGCAGGCCCGGGCCTCGGCGCTGGTCGCCGGTGGGAAGCAGCCGTGCGGGTACGCGTCGGGCAGGTCGGCCCGGGCCTCGGCCGGCTTCGGGTCGATCGACGGTACCCGGTCGACCGGCACGCCGGCCCGGCTGGTCGCCGGCGATCGGCCCAGCGCGGCGGCACCCGAGGAGGCCGACGGTGCCGGTGCGGGTAGCACCGCCCCGGATGCTGCCCCGGGCGGCTGGGCGGGCGGCCAGACGGTGAGCTGGAACAGCAGCCCGGCGACCACTCCGACGGCCGGCAGCAGCGTGCCGATCCGTAGCACCTGCCCCGGCGGCCAGTGGTTCGGCACGCCGGTCCGGGCCGGGATCTCGACGTACCGGTGGGTCAGGACGGCGAGCAGTACCGCCCCGCCGAGTACCCCGACTTCGGCCACCGGACGCAGCTCGCCGAACCGGGCGTGCGCGGCGACCAGCAGCGGCCAGTACCAGAGGTAGAGCGGATGGCTGACCGCGCCCGCCGCGCGCAACGGCGCGGCTCCGAGCAGCCGGCCCAGCGCGCCCGGCCGCACCGTTGCCGGCCTGCCGGCCGGCCCGCTGCCGCCGGCGGTGGCCGGGCCGCCGGTAGCGCCGCCGGCGATGATCGCGGCCGTGCCGAGCACCGGGAGCAGGGCGAGGAAGCCGGGGAACTCCGGTCCGGGCCGCAGGGTGAGGACGGCGGCCAGCACGGCGGCCAGTCCGGCCCAGCCGAGCGGGGCGCCGAGCCACCGGGGAAGTCCGGCGAGCCGCGTGCCGAGCAGGGCGAGCGCGGCCCCGACGGCCGGCTCCCAGAACCGGGTGGTGGTGACCAGGAAGGCGCGTCCGGGTTCGGCGGTGGTGTACCAGACCGACCAGGCGAACGAGCCGACCCCGAGCAGGCCGGCGACGAGCAGCAGCGGACCGCTGTCCAGCGGCCGTCGGCGGCGTATCGCCAGGGCTGTCACGCCGGCCACCAGCAGTGCCCAGACCAGCACGAACTGTGCGGCGACCCCGACCGCCCAGAGGTGGGCCAGCAGGCTGCTGTCCGCGTCCGGGACCGTCGCCTGGGCGTCCTGCGCGGCGAGTCGCCAGTTCAGCAGCTGGCCAGCACCGACCAGCACGTCCCAACCGGCCGCCGACCAGCGTTCCCGGGGCAGGCAGGCGAGCGCCAGCGGCAGCGACGCGGCGAGCACCAGGGTGCCGGCCGGCAGTGCGTGCCGGACCCGCCGGGCGAGGAAGCCGACCAGGTCGACCCGGCCGATCCGCCGCCGGTCGCCGAGCAGCGCGGCGGTGACCAGGAAACCGGAGACCACGAGGAAGACGTCGACGCCGACGAAGCCACCCGGGACGATGCCGATCCCGGTGGTACCGAGCAGCAGGGAGCCGACCGCCAGGGCGCGCAGCCCGGCGAGGTCCGCCCGCTGCCCGGACGGGCGGACGGCAGCCGTCCCGGACAGTGGCCGTGGCCGTGGCCGCGTCTTCATCTGTCTACCTCCGGCCGATCGTCCGTCCAGTTAGTCCCCTTCTTAACAGATAAACACCGAGATAGACGTGTTTTGTCCTTCATGAATGTCCTTCGACGTCCCCGCCGCACCGGCGCCGACGGCCAGGGACCGCGGGCGACGGCCAAGGACCGCCGAGGACCACCGGCGGAGAAACTAGCCGTCGGCCAGGCCGGCCCGCTCCGCCGCCGCCCGCCAGGCGGCCTCGCCACCGACACGCGGCCGGTAGGACCGGGTCGATCCGGTACGCCGCAGCAGCGCCCGCAGCTCCGCCAGCCCGCCGTCGAGTACGCCCAGCGCCCGGGCCTGCACCAGCGCGTTGCCCAGTGCGGTCGCCTCCACCGGCCCGGCCACCACCGGCAGCCCACAGGCGTCGGCGGTGAGCTGGCAGAGCAGTTCGTTACGGGCACCGCCGCCGACGACGTGCACCACCTCGACATCCCGGCCGGACAGCCGCTGCGCCTGGCGTACCGCGACCCGGTGGGCGAGGGCGAGACTGTCCAGGATGCACCGGGTCACCGCCGCCGGCCCGTCCGGTACCGGCTCGGCACGCCGCGCGCACACCCGGGCGATCCGGGCCGGCATGTCGCCCGGCGGCAGGAACTCCGGGTCGTCCGGGTCGACCACGGCGGCCAGCGAGGGCTGCCGGGCGGCGGCGGCGAGCAGCCCGGTCAGGTCGTCGGCCACCCCCTGCGCCCGCCACACCCGCAGCGACTCCTGGAGCAGCCAGAGCCCCATCACGTTGCGCAGGTAGCGGACCGTGTCGTCCACCCCGGCCTCGTTGCTGAAGTTGGCCGCCCGGCTCTCCTCGGTCAGCACCGGGGCCGGCAGCTCGACGCCGACCAGCGACCAGGTGCCACAGGAGACGTAAGCGAACCTTTCGGGCCCGGCGGGTACCGCGACGACCGCCGAGGCGGTGTCGTGCGAGCCGACCGCGGTCACCGGTACCGGCCGGTCGGTGCCGACCGCCTCCCGTACCGCCGGCCGCAGCCCACCGACCCGGTCACCCGGCCGGCGCAGCGGCCCGAACAGCCGGGCCGGCAGCTTCGCCCGGCTGATCAGGTCGGCCGACCATTCCCGGGTACGCACGTCCAGCAGTTGCGTCGTCGAGGCGTTCGTCACCTCGCTGCCGATCTCCCCGGTCAGCCAGTAGCCGAGCAGGTCCGGCACGAGCAGCAGCGCCCGCGCCCGGTCCAGCGCCGGGGTGCCCAGCTCGGCGGTGAGCTGGAAGAGCGTGTTGAACGGCAGCAGTTGCAGCCCGGTCGTCCGGTAGAGATAGTCGGCGCCGAGCGCGGCTACCACCGACTCCGGCACCCCGTCGGTGCGCCGGTCCCGGTAGTGCACCGGGTTGCCGACGAGCGCCCCGGTCGCGTCGAGCAGGCCGTAGTCCACCGCCCAGGAGTCGATGCCGACGCTGGCCAGGTCGGGCCGGCGGTGCAGGGCGGCCCGCAGCCCGGCCAGCGTCTCGGCGTGCAGCCGCAGCACGTCCCAGTGCAGGGTGTCGAGCAACCGGACCGGCCCGTTGTCGAACCGGTGCACCTCGGTGAGCGTCACCCCGTCCCGGGCGACCTCGGCGAGCATCACCCGGCCGCTCGCCGCCCCGAGGTCGACCGCCGCGACGGCGGTCGAGCGGGTCGGGGAGGTCGGGGCGGTCATCGGAGGAAGGCCGCGGCCACACCGGAGTCGACAGGTACGTGCAGTCCGGTGGTGTGCGACAACTCGCCGCCGGTCAGCGCGAAGACCGCGTTCGCGACGTGCTCCGGCAGCACCTCCCGCTTCAGCAGGGTACGCCGGGCGTAGTACGCGCCGAGTTCCTCCTCCGGCACCCCGTACACGGCGGCGCGCTGGGCTCCCCAGCCGCTGGCGAAGATCCCGGAGCCGCGTACCACGCCGTCCGGGTTGACCCCGTTGACCCGGATGCCGTGCTCGCCGAGTTCGGCGGCGAGCAGGCGTACCTGGTGTGCCTGGTCGGCCTTTGCCGCGCTGTACGCGATGTTGTTCGGGCCGGCGAACACCGAGTTCTTGCTGGCGACGTAGACCAGGTCCCCGCCGAGGCCCTGGGCCAGCATCAGCCGGGCGGCGGCCCGGGAGACCAGGAAGGAGCCCCTGGCCATCACGTCGTGCTGGACGTCCCAGTCCGCCTCGGTGGTCTCCAGCAGCGACTTCGAGATGGAGAGCCCGGCGTTGTTCACCACCAGGTCGACCCCGCCGAACGCGAGCGCCGCCTCGGCGAACGCCGCCTCGATCCCGGCCGCCTCCGTCACGTCCACCGAGACCGCGACCGCCCGGTCGGCGCTGCCGATCCCGTCGGCCACCGACGCGGCACCCTGGACGTTCCGGTCGGCCACCACCACGCAGGCGCCCTCGTCGGCGAGTCGCCGGGCGATCGCGGCGCCGATCCCGGAGCCGCCGCCGGTGACCAGCGCGACCCGGCCGGCGAGTGTCTTCGGCTTCGGCATCCGGCGCAGCTTCGCCTCTTCGAGCTGCCAGTACTCGATCCGGAACTTCTCCGCCTCGTCGATCGGGGCGTACGTCGAGACCGCCTCCGCGCCGCGCATCACCTCGATCGCGTTGCGGTAGTACTCGGCGGCCACCCGGGCGGTCTGCCTGTCCCGGCCGAAGCTGAACATCCCGACCCCGGGCACCAGCACGATCGCCGGGTCGGCGCCCCGGATCGGCGGCGAGTCCGGCCCGGCGTAGCGCTGGTAGTAGGCCCGGTAGTCCTGCCGGTATTCCTCGTGCAGCTCGCGCAGCCGGTCCAGTACGTCCGGCAGCGGCGCGTCCGGCGGCAGGTCCAGCACCAGCGGCCGGACCTTGGTCCGCAGGAAGTGGTCCGGGCAGGAGGTGCCGAGCGCGGCCAGCCTCGGATGCTCGGTGCGGGCCAGGAAGTCCAGCACGTCGGCGTCGTCGGTGAAGTGTCCGACCTGGAACCGCCCCTGCCGCCGGCTGTCCGTGCTGGCCAGCCCGCGCAGCGTCGGGGCCATCGCGGCGGCCCGGTCCCGCCGCTGTTCCGCCGGCAGCGGCCGGTACCCGTCGAGCACCGGGCCGAACGGCTGCGGCCGGCCGTGTTCGGCCAGGAACCGGGTGGCGGTTTCGATGATCTCCAGCGACCGGGCCTCGCACTCGGCGCTGGTGGCACCCCAGGCGGTGATCCCGTGCCCGCCGAGGATCACGCCGATCGCCTGCGGGTTGTCCCGGGCGATGGCGGCGATGTCCAGGCCGAGCTGGAAGCCGGGCCGGCGCCACGGCACCCAGAGCACCCGGTCGCCGAAGCAGCGGCGGGTCAGCTCGGGTCCGTCGGCGGCGGTGGCCAGCGCGATCCCGGCGTCCGGGTGCAGGTGGTCGACGTGTGCCGCGTCGACCAGGCCGTGCATCGCGGTGTCGATCGACGGCGCCGCGCCGCCCCGGCCGTGCAGGCAGTAGTCGAAGGCGGCGACCATCTCGTCCTCCCGGTGCACCCCGGGGTAGACGTCGACGAGCGAGCGCAGCCGGTCCAGCCGGAGCACCGCCAGACCCGCCTCGGTGAGCGTGCCGACGTCCCCGCCGGAGCCCTTGACCCAGAGCAGCTCGACCGGGCCGCCGGTGACCGGGTCGGTGCCGGTCGCCTTCGCCGAGGTGTTGCCGCCGCCGTAGTTGGTGTTGCGCCGGTCGGCGCCGAGCCGGTGCCCGCGCTCCAGCAGCGCGGCGACCTCCGGGTGGGTCTGTCCGGTGCGCACGCCTCAGGCCCCCCAGCCCGCCTGCTGCCCGCCGACCCGCTCGGCGGCGATCCGCTGGGCGTAACCGGAGCGGGCGTACGCGGCCATCGGGTCCGGGTCGAGGCCCAGCTCATCGCGCACGCTGGCCAGCAGCGGCCGTACGTCGGTGGCGTAGGCGTCCATCAGCAGCCCGTTGGCACCGAGCACGTCCCCGGCGGCCTGCGCGGCGGCCAGGGCCTCGGCGTCGACGAGCAGCGCCTTGGCGGTCGCCTCCTGCACGTTCATCACCGAGCGGATCTGCGCCGGGATCTTCGGCTCGATGTTGTGGCACTGGTCGAGCATGAAGTTGACCCCGGAGCCGGCGCGCAGCGCGTCGGCCCGGACGATCTCGTGCATGATCCGGAAGAGCTGGAACGGGTCGGCGGCACCGACCATCAGGTCGTCGTCGGCGTAGAACCGGGAGTTGAAGTCGAAGGCGCCGAGCTTCCCCTCGCGGAGCAGGAAGGCGACGATGAACTCGATGTTGGTGCCGGGGGCGTGGTGGCCGGTGTCGATGACCACCTGGGCGCGCTCACCCAGCCTGCGGCAGTGCGCGTACGCGGTGCCCCAGTCCGGTACGTCGGTCAGATAGAACGCCGGCTCGAAGAACTTGTACTCCAGCAGCATCCGCTGGTCGGGGCCGAGTCGGGCGTAGGTGGCGGCCAGTGCCTCGGCGAGCCGGTCCTGCCGGGCCCGGATGTCGTCCTGCCCGGGATAGTTGGTGCCGTCGGCGAACCACAGCTTCAGGTCCCGTGAGCCGGTGGCGTCCATGATGTCGACGCACTCCAGCAGGTGGCCGAGGGCCTTGCGCCGAATCCGCGGGTCGGGGTTGGTGACGCTGCCCAGCCGGTAGTCGTCGTCCTGGAAGACGTTCGCGTTGATGGTGCCGATCCGCACCCCCCGCTCGGCCGCGTAGGACGCCAGCTTGCCGAAGTCGTCGACCCGGTCCCAGGGGATGTGCAGGGAGACCACCGGGGCGATTCCGGTGAAGGCGTGCACCTGTGCCGCGTCGGCGATCTTCTCTTCGGGGTTGCGCGGCACCCCGGGCTGGGCGAACACCTTGAACCGGGTGCCCGAGTTCCCGTACGCCCAGGAGGGCACCTCGATCCGTTGCGCCCGCAGCGCCGCCCGGACGTCGGTCTCGGTCATGTCAGGCATCCGTGTCGTCGAGTGCGGCGAGTTGCGCGTCCAGGTTGAAGATCTCGTCGAGGACCACGAAACCCTCGTCGGGGCGGCGGTCGGAAAGACCGACGAAGAAGGGGGCCATCTCGGCCTGCCACCGGGCGTTGACGTCGGTGGCCTCCATCGCGGCGAGCGAGGCGGCCAGGTCCTCGGTGCGGAAGTGCCCGACCAGCAGTCCGTCGTCGTGCAGGAAGAGGGAGTAGTCGTGCCACCCGGCCGCTTGCAGCGCCCGGAGCATCCCGGGCCAGACGGCCGCGTGCCGTTCACGGTATTCGGCAAGCCGGTCAGGCCGGACCCGGAGGACGAAGCACACGCGCCGCATCGGCGGGCCTCCCAACATATGAACCGTTTCAACAACTCGCAGACAACATACGAGCGCCCTCACCGAACTGTCAAGAAACCGCCAACGGTCAGCCGGGAGCACGGGAATACCGGCTGGATTCCCGGACGACGAGTTCCGGTTCGAAGACCACCTGTTTGTGCTCGTGGTTCGCCGGATCGTTCGCCTCGTCCAGCATCAACTGCGCCGCCGTCTGCCCGAGTCGCTGCCGCGGCTGGCGTACCGAGGAGAGCGGCACCGCAGCCGCGGCGGCGAAGTCGATGTCGTCGTAGCCCACCAGCGCAATGTCCTCCGGCACCCGCACCTGCTGCCGGGTAAGTTCCTGGAGTACGCCGAGTGCGAGCAGGTCGTTGGCGCAGAAGACCGCGGTGGCCCGGGTGGACCGGGGCAGCCCGAGAATCCTGGACGCGGCGTCGCGGCCGGCCGCCACGGTCGGGCTCGGCGTGTCGAACCGGCGCAGGGTCTCCTCCTCGGCCAGCCCCGCCTCGCGCAGTGCGTGCCCGGCACCGTGGTAGCGGTCCCGCACCTGCGCCAACCGCCACGGGCCGCCGACGAAGGCGATCCGCCGGTGCCCGGCCTCGACCAGGTGCCGCATCGCGAGTTCCCCGCCGAGCCGGTCGTCGACCGCCACCGAGCAGACGTCCGGCCGGGTGGAGCGCCGGTCCAGCAGGACAACGAGTACGCCCCGGTCCCGGAGCCGGACCAGCCGTTCGTTGGCGTCGTCGACCGGGGTGATCAGTACCCCCTGGACCCGCTGCTCCTCCAGCAGGTCCAGGTATCTGCTCTCCTTGGCCGGATCGCCGTCGCTGTTGCAGAAGATCACCGCCATCCCGGCCGCACCGGTGGCGTCCTCCACCCCCTTGGCGACATCGGTGAAGAACGGGTTCGCCACGTCCAGCACCACCAGGCCCAGAGTGCGTCCCCGGCCCCGGCGCAACTGCCGGGCGGCGTCGTTCGGGACGAACCCCAGCTCGCTGATCGCGGCGAGCACCCGGTTGCGGGTCGACGCCGCCACGATGTCCGGCCGGTTGAGCACGTTGGAGACCGTGCCCACCGACACCCCCGCCTGGCTGGCCACGTCGCGGATGCTCACCGCTGGTCCCGGCACCGCCGTCTCCTCCCGCAGCCCGGTCCGTCGGGCTGAAACGTGTCAAGGTTAACCTGGCGGTTTGCGCCTGCCGGTACGCCCGGACCTCGACCCGGCGCGCCGACCCACCGGCCCGGCCACCTGCGGCGACCGCCGGCAAGGAGCCGGCAGCACCGCGGGGCGGGCCGCCGACTGGCGAGGATCCGCGTGCGACCGACAGTAACCCTCCGGCGCACCACGCCGGGCGCACCTCGCCGCCCGGCTGCGCGGTCCGGTTCGGCTGTGCGGTCCGGCGTGCGGGTCCGGTCCGGCTGTGCGGTCCGGCTGTGCGGTCCGGTCCGGCCACGCCCGCTGCCAGCAGATCTCTCGAGCGCCGACTGTCGAGCTGGGCGCACGCACGGGACACCCGGCCCCGCTCGCGCTCCCGGCGGGCGGGTGCACAGGCGGGGCAGCTCGACAGTCTCGCCACCGGACACTCGCCGGCCAACCGGCCCTGGTGAGCCGCCGCGACGACGCGATGGTCGGCGGTGGCCGGTCGGCGGACGGACGGCGCATCGCCGTTCCCCCGCGGGCGCCACCGTCGGTACCCTGTCGGATCAGTGGAAGCGCTTTCCCACCCGGTGCCGCCCGACCGGCACCGGATCGACGCCAGCGACGGACCGAGGACGGCGAGCATGGGCGAGGACCTGACCGGGGTACGGCTGCGATTGCGTGGCGAGACCGTGGCGGAGTACGTCCTCGACGACCCGTTCGTCGAGCCGCGCTGGGGACGCCGGCCGTACCTGCATCCGGTGCGTACCCTCGGCGGGGTGGTGGTGACCGACACGCTGCCCGAGGACCACCGCTGGCACCTCGGGGTCTCGGTCGCCGTGCAGGACGTCTCCGGCAGCAACCTCTGGGGCGGCAGGACCTACGTGCGGGACGTCGGCTACACCTGGCGGGACGACCACGGCCGGATCGTGCACGACGACTGGCTCCCCGACCTTCTGGCCGGTGCGGCTCCCGGCGGCGCGACTCCCGACGGCGCGGTGCGCGGCAATGCGGCTTCCGGGACGTGTGACGACGGGTTCGCGGAGCGGCTGTGCTGGCTGGATCCGGCCGGCGCCACCCTGCTGACCGAGGAGCGCCGGGTGGCCGCCACCGAGCTGGCCGGCCGGGACGACGCCTGGCTGCTCGACTTCGGCTACACCCTGACCGCGCCGACCGACCGGGACATCGTGCTCGGCAGCCCGGCCACCAACGGCCGGCCGGACGGCGCCGGCTACGGCGGGTTCTTCTGGCGGGTCGCCCCGGGGCGGCACCGGGCGTTCAGCTTGGCTGCCGACGGGGAGGAGCGGGTCAACGGCAGTACCGAACCGTGGCTCGCGTTGGCCGGCGCGGCGGGCGACGGCCGGGCGTACACGTTGGTCTTCGCCGGCCTTGCCGACGGCGACCACTGGTTCGTGCGGACCGGGATCTATCCCGGGGTCTGCGTCGCGCTCGCCTTCGCGCGGACCCTGCCGGTGCCGGCCGGCGGCACCGTCCGGCGCCGGCACCGGATCGTGGTCGCGGACGGCGGGTTGACCCGCGACGAGATCGTGCGGCTGGCACCGGTCCTCGCCGGCTGACCGGCGCCAACCCGGGTCGCTGGTCAGCCCTTCAGGCCGGAGGTCGCGATCCCCTCGACCAGATAGCGCTGGAAAGCCAGGAAGAAGAGCATCACCGGGACGATGCTCAGCACCGACATGGCGAACATCGGGCCGAACGCCGACTCGCTGGTCTGGTCGATGAAGAGACGCAGCGCCAGCGGCAGGGTGTAGGACTCCGGGTCGTTGAGGTAGACGAGCTGGCTGAAGAAGTCGTTCCAGGTCCAGATGAAAGTGAAGATCGCGGTGGTGACCAGGGCCGGCTTGAGCAGCGGCAGGATCACGTACCGGAAGGTGAGCACCGGGCCGCAGCCGTCGATCTCGGCCGCGTCGTCCAGCTCCCGGGGTAGACCCCGGATGAACTGCACCATCAGGAAGACGAAGAACGCGTCGGTGGCGAGCAGCTTGGGCAGGATCAGCGGGACGAAGGTGCCGACCAGGTCGAGCTGCTGGAAGATCGTGTACTGCGGGATCAGCACCACGTGGTACGGCAGCATGATGGTCAGCAGGGTGAACGCGAACAGCGGCCCGCGCAGCCTGAACCGCAGCCGGGCGAAGGCGTACGCGGCCAGGGCGCAGGAGACCAGGTTCCCGATCACCGCGCCGACCGCCACGACCACCGAGTTGGTGAAGAACCGCCAGACGCCGATCCCGGCGATCCCGTCCAGGGCGGCGGAGTAGTTCTCCGGCGCCAGCCGGCTCGGCAGCAGGCTCAGGCTGGAGAGGATCTCGTCGGTCGGCTTGACCGAGGTGGACAGCAGCCACACCACCGGATACAGCAGCAGGGCCAATACCCCGATGATCAGCGCGTGCCAGCCCGCCGTACGCAGCCGTGTGCTCACCGGTCCTCCCCGGAGTAGAACACCCAGCGGCGCGAGGTGCCGAAGAACAGTGCCGTGACGATCGCGATGACGAGCAGCAGCAGCCAGGCCATCGCCGAGGCGTAGCCCATCCGGAACTGCGAGAATCCGCGCTCGTAGAGGTAGAGCGTGTAGAACAGGGTCGAGTTGCTCGGCCCGCCCCGGCCACCGCTGACGATGAACGCCGGGGTGAACGCCTGGAAGGCGTGGATCGTCTCCAGCACCAGGTTGAACAGGATGATCGGGGAGAGCATCGGCAGGGTCACCGAGCGGAAGGTGCGCCAGGCGCCGGAGCCGTCGACGGCGGCGGCGTCGTACAGCTCGGTCGGGATCTGCTTGAGCCCGGCCAGGAAGATCACCATCGGGGCGCCGAACTGCCAGACGGCCAGGATGATCAGCACGTAGAGCGCGTAGTCCGGCTCGTTGATCCAGCCGCCGGTGTCCCAGCCGAAGTTGCCGGTGACCGAGTCGACCACACCGGCGTCGGTGAACATCGCCCGCCAGACCAGCGCGATGGCCACCCCGGTGCCGAGCAGCGACGGGGCGTAGAAGGCCGATCGGTAGAAGCCCTGTCCGCGCCGCCTGCGGTTCAGCAGCAGGGCGACGGCGAGGGCGGCGGCCAGCTTCAGCGGTACGGAGACCAGTACGTACGTCGCGGTGACCCTGGCCGAGGCGAGGAACCGCGCGTCGTCGGCGAAGAGCCGCCGGTAGTTCTCCAGCCCGACCCACTCCGGCGAGGTGAACAGGTCGTAGTCGGTGAAGGAGAGGTAGAGCGAGGCGAGCATCGGTCCGACGGTCAGCAGCAGCGCCCCGAGCACCCAGGGGGAGAGGAAGAGGTACGCGATCCCGGGCCGGTTGCGTTGGTATCGGGGCCGGGCTCCGGCGGCGGTGCCGTCCGGCGCGGCGGGCCGGGGCGGCGGCCTGCGCAGGGTCCCAGTTGTCATGGTCGAATTCCCATCGGCTCCTGGTGGCCACGCCCGCGCCGGGCGGGGTGCGCGCCCCCGGGTGGCGAGGCGGTGTGATGAAACCATTCAACAAGCCGCACGAAGGTACCGCCGACGAGCGGAGCCTGTCAACGGAGGCTACCTCGACCAGCTTCGGGCCGGTGTGGGTCGGCCGATTGTCGGGGCGGTATGAATCGATTCAGTGTTTGAACCGCCGTCGATCAGGACCCCGGACGCCAACCCGGATCCCGGCCGAACGCCGCGACGAGCCGGTCCTGCGCGCTCGCCCCCGGCGGCACCGGTACGTCCGGCGCGGTCAGCCCGCTGTCCCGGTACATCGAGGTGTGCTCGGCGAACCAGCGGGCGCACTCGTCCACCCCGGCCGGGTCGAGCCCGGGCTCGACACCGATCGCGACCGCCAGGTCCCAGCCGTGCACCAGGTGCTCGGCCAGCAACTGGTGCAGGTACTCCCGACCCGGCGTCGGCCCGGCCGACAGCTCCACCGTGCGGTCCAGTACGCCCGGCTCGGAAACCGCCCGGCACGCCTGCTCGGCCGCGTCCCGGGCCGAGCCGGCCGGGTCGTCGCCGAGCAGGTCACCGGAGAACCGGTCGCCGACCTCGGCCAGCGACGCGCCGCCGAAGAGCGGCACAGACCAGCGCTCCTCCCCGACCACGTGGCCCACCAGAGCCCGGACGTCCCAGTCGGCACAGGGGGTGGCCGCGTCCCACCGGTCCGGCCCCACCTCGCCCACCCGGTCGGCGAAGTCCGCCACCGTCCGCCGGTACGTCGTCAGCAAGTCCATGCTGCGATTCTGCCCGGCGCCGCGCCCGTCCGCCGCCGAAGCGCGGGGTGTGCCGGGGCCGCCGGGGCCTCGGCCGGGACGGCCCGACCCCGTACCCGCTCAGTCCAGTTGGGCGGGGAGCAGCCCGAGTTCGCGGGCGACCGAGAGCCGGACCCACTCGGTGAGCTGCCGGCGCGGAATCACCCGGTCGTGCACCGCGAGCTGCACGGCGAGCCCGTCGATCAGGGCGTTGATCCGCCACGCGGCCCCGGCCGGGTCGTCGCAGCTGAACACCCCGTCGGTCACCCCGGCCGCGATCACCTCGCCGAGCCCCTCCCGGCGGCGCAGGTCCAGCCGCCGCGACACCTTCTCCAGCTCGGGGGTGCGCAGCGACTCCGACCAGCCGTCGATCCACATCGCCCAGGACCGGGACCGGCCCGGCGGGGCGTAGAGGCGGAGCAGCTTCTTCAACTTGGCCAGCGGGGTGGCGGGGGAGCGGAGCACCGCCTCGACCCGGGCCAGGTCCTGCTCGGCGGCGTACGCGAACGCCTGGGCGACCAGCCGCTCCTTGGTGGCGAAGTGGTAGAAGACCAGCGCCTGGCTCACCCCGGCGGCCTGGGCCACGTCCGCCGTACGCGTGTTGGCCAGCCCCCGCGTCGCGATCACGTCGCAGGCGGTGCGTAGTAGCGCATCCAGGCGCACCTCTGCCGCACGTCTCGTCACGCGGTTACGTTAGCCCATTCCGGCGAAGACAATAAGCTATCAACACGACGGATAAGTTACTAGCGGGTCAGACTGTCCACTAGCGCATCAGAAGCCGCACGCCCGGGTACCGGCACGCCGGCCATCGCCGCAGCACCGCCGCATCCGGGGGCCGATCGCGGGGCGGCGAAAGATCGGCAACCGTCGGTACCGCGTAGTAGTGTCCGCTCATGCCAGACGGTGTGGCCGAAGTCCCTCCGCCGACATCCGCCGGAGCTGGACCGGCGCCGGAAAGTGTCCCGACCGGGCGGACCGAGCCGCCCGCCGTGGCTGCCCCGGACGTCGCCGCCGTCGCGGTGACCTACGACGACGAGGAGCGGCCGGCCCGCCAGCTGAGTGGACCGGTCGAGGCGGCGGTGGCGGCGGTCGCCTTCGCCGTCGCGCTGCTGGTGCTCTGGCAGGTGTTCCGGCCACTGGCCCAGGGCAGCCAGTTCTATCTGATCGTCTTCCTCACCGGCGTGCTGCCGTTGGCCTTCCTCGCCTACCGGTCCGGCCTGCGCCTGCCGCACGGGCTGGCACGCCGCCTGCCGGATGCGCTGGCACGCCGCCTGCCGGACGGAGTGGCACGCCGCCTGCCGGATGCGCTGGCACGCCGACCGCCGGACGGGGCGGCGCGCGGACTGCCGGCGGGCGCCGCTGGCCGGGTACCCGATCCGGGTGCTCCGGGTGCGGCGCGGCGGGACCTGCCGACGGTGCCGGACTGGCTGCTGGCCGGTCTGGCCCTGGTGGTCTGCCTCTATCCGGTGCTGCCGCTGGCGATCGGCGACGCCGGCGGGGGCTACGACGCCTTCCTCGACCGGCAGGGCCTGCTCGCCCCGGTCGACGTGGTGATGGGCGCGCTGCTGCTGGTCCTGCTGGTCGAGGCGTGCCGACGCACCACCGGTTGGATCCTGCCGGTGGTCTGCCTGCTCTTCCTCGGCTACGGCTACTACGGCGGGCTGCTGCCGCAGAGCTGGGCGATCGCGCACGCCGGCCTCGACTTCGGACAGATCGTCGACGCGCTCTACAACTCCGGCAGCGGCTTCTACGGCACCCCGCTGGACGTCGCCGCCACCTACATCGTGCTGTTCACGATCTACGGCGCGGTGCTCGACCTCTCCGGCGCGGGCCGGTTCTTCGTCGACCTGTCGGTGGCCGCGTTCCGGCGCTCCCGCAGCGCCGCCGGCCGCACCGCCGTCGCCTCCGGCTTCCTGCTCGGCACCGTCTCCGGCTCCGGCACCGCGACGGCGGTCAGCGTCGGCGCGGTCACCTGGCCGATCCTGCGCCGCGCCGGCTATCCCGCCGAACACGCCGGCGGGATGCTGGCGGCAGCCGGGGTCGGCGCGATCCTCTCGCCGCCCACCCTGGGCGCGGCGGCCTTCATCGTCGCCGAGTACCTCGAGGTCTCCTACCTGACCGTGCTCGGCTGGGCGGTGATCCCGACCCTGCTCTACTACCTCGGCATCCTGCTCGCCGTCGAGATCGACGCCCGCCGGTTCAAGGTACGCCCGGTCGAGGTGGCCACCGGGTCCGCCTGGCGGCTGCTGGCCCGGTTCGGCTACCACTTCTCCTCGCTGCTGGTCATCGTCGTGCTGCTGGCGGTCGGGCTGAGCGCCACCCGGGCGGTCGTCTACGCCACCGTGCTCGCGGTGCTGCTCAGCTTCCTCGACCGGCGGCACCGGCTGACCCCGGGGCGGCTCTACACCGCGCTCTCCGCCGGGGTCCGCGGGGTGCTCCCGGTCGCGGCGGTCTGCGGCGCCGCCGGCATCATCACCGCCACCACCACCAAGACCGGGCTCGGCGCCCAGTTCGCCTCGCTGCTGGTCCGGGCCGCCGAGGCGGTCACCGACAACCCCACGGTGGTACTCGCGCTCACCGTGCTCCTCGCGGCGGTGGCGCTCTCGCTGCTCGGGCTCGCCGTACCGGTCACCGCCTCGTTCATCATCGGCTGGGTGATCATCGGGCCGGCCCTGCTGGCGCTCGGCGTACCGGCCCCGGCCGCGGCGATGTTCGTCTTCTACTACTCGGTGCTCTCCGAGGTGACCCCGCCGACCGCACTGGCGGCGGTGGGTGCGGCGGCGATCACCGGCGGCCGGACCGTGCCGACCATGTGGCAGGCGCTCAAGTACGCCCTGCCGGCCTTCCTCGCCCCGATCGCCTTCGTGCTCACCGGGCCGGGGGAGTACCTGCTCGGCCGCGGCTCACCGGTCGAGGTGCTCTGGGCCGGGCTGGTCGGCTGTCTCGGCGTGGCGGCGCTGGCGGTGGCGACCGGCGGCTGGGTGCTCGGCGTCGGGCCGGCCGGAACGATCGAGCGGGCGCTCGGCGGCCTCGCCGGGCTGCTGCTGCTCTACCTGCACCCGGTGTCGATCGCGATCGGCGCCGGGCTGGCCGTCGCCGCCGTGCTGACGGCACTCGCCCGCCGACGCCGAGACCGAGATCGAGACCCCGGCGCGGGGGACGCCGGTCGGTCGGGCGGTGGCGTCGGCCTGGACAGCCCCGATATCTGTTCGAGCGTGGGAGAGGATGTCAGATGAGGCGTACGACGAGGATCCTGGCGGCGGTCGTCGCCACCGGGCTGGGCCTGACCGGGCTGGCCGGCTGCGGCGGACGGCAGGACACGGCAAGTACCGACGCGGGTGGCGAGATCAGCTGCGAGGTGGGTACGGAGACCCGGATCGGGATCGCCACCGGCAACGCGACAGGGGTCTACTTCGCGCTCGGCAACGCGTACGCCGAGCAGGTCTCCAACGCGCCGGGCAGCAGGGTGAAGGCGACCGCCGCCGAGACCGGGGCCTCGGTGCAGAACATCCAGCAGCTCGTCGCCGGCACGTACGCGGTGGCGTTCTCGCTCGCCGACACCGCCGCCGACGCGGTGCAGGGCACCGGCAGCTTCGACGGGCAGCGGCAGCCGGTGCAGGCGCTGGCCCGGATCCACACCAACTACACCCAGGTGATCGTGCGCAACGGCGCCGGGATCAGCTCGGTGGCCGACATGCGGGGCAAGCGGATCTCGACCGGGTCGCCGAAGTCGGGTACGGAGGTGATCGCGAACCGCCTGCTCCAGGCGGCCGGCCTGGACCCGGCCAAGGACGTCCAGGCGCAGCGGCTGGACCTGGCCAAGACCGTGGACGGGATGAAAGACGGCTCGATCGACGCGCTGTTCTGGTCGGGCGGACTGCCCACCCCCGGCATCACCGACCTGCTCACCACCGCCAAGGGTCAGGTCGCCTTCCTGGACATCACGCCGTTGTTGCCGGAGCTGAAGAAGATCAACCCGGTGTACGAGGAGGGCACCATCCCGGCCGCCACCTACGGCACTCCGGCCGAGGTCAGGACCATCGTGGTGCCGAACGTCCTGCTGGTGAAGGACGACCTCGACGCCAACCTGGTCTGCGTGCTGACCAAGGCGCTCTTCGACCGGAAACCCCAGTTGGAGCAGGCCAACGCGGCGGCCAGGGAGATCAGCCTGGACACCGCCCGGAAGACCGACCCGGTACCCCTGCACCGCGGTGCCGGCAAGGCCCTCGACGACCTGAACGCCGCGAAGTAATCAGCCACCGCCGGAGCCACCGTCCCGTTCGCCCCGCGCCGTCCCTCCCCTTCATTCCAGGTTCCTAGGATGCTATAGGGGGGGCGCGGGGGACGCCTCTGGCCTACTGACCCGCCGCGCGGGCCCCCGAGTTGGCATCTGTTCGCGGGCTCGGCTAAAGTTCTCATCCGTCACCAGGAAACACCGGAGACAAGCGGACGTAGCGCAGTTGGTAGCGCATCACCTTGCCAAGGTGAGGGTCGCGGGTTCGAGTCCCGTCGTCCGCTCGGAGATGCCGCCACAAGTCGGGGGCTACCTCGGTGGAGTGGCCGAGAGGCGAGGCAACGGCCTGCAAAGCCGTGTACACGGGTTCAAATCCCGTCTCCACCTCGGTCAAACGAGGGCGATTGGCGCAGTGGGAGCGCGCTTCCTTGACACGGAAGAGGTCACTGGTTCAAACCCAGTATCGCCCACCAGCTATACAAGCAGGTCATACGGCTCGTTACCGGATCTTCGGTAACGAGCCGTTCTGCTTGTGCTCCTTACGATGGGAGCAAACTGGGAGCAGTGATTCGCGCCGGGGGTTGGGCGGCAGGGGTTGTTGCGTCCGGCCGATTTCCAGCTTGCGCCCATCCGGGACGGGGTGGGCGCGGCGAGCCGACCGTGGTTTACGGCCCGGGGTTCCCCGCGTGTCGTCGCGGCTGTGAGTGGATGTCTGGCGGCGGGTGGCGTCGCTGGGGGAGCGCTTGATCGGCCTCCCGTCCGCACCCTTCAGCTCTCATCGATCAACTCGCGGTCGGACTGCACCGTGAGAATCGTGAGGCTATCGGACTGAGTTCCCGCCGAGAGTTCCCGCCGCGCCAGCTAGTGTGCTGCGCCGGAAATTCGCCTACAAAATCGGGCGAGTGATTCGAGGATTTCCTCGGCGGTCTTGGTCCAGATGAACGGGCGTGGGTTGCTGTTCCAGGCGGCGATCCACGCCCGGATATCGGCCTCGAGGGACCGGACGCTCTTGTGGGCGCCGCGGCGGATCTTCTGCTCGGTGAGGTAGCCGAACCAGCGTTCGACCTGGTTGATCCAGGACGAGCCGGTCGGGGTGAAGTGCATGTGGAAGCGGGGATGGCGGGCCAGCCAGGCCCGGACGGCCGGGGTCTTGTGGGTGCCGTAGTTGTCGCAGATCAGGTGGATGTCGAGGTCGGCGGGCACGGTCTTGTCGATCGTGGTCAGGAACGTGCGGAACTCGGTGGCACGGTGCTGCCGGTGCAGTTCACTGATGACGGTGCCGTCGGCGATGTTGAACGCGGCGAACAGGCTGGTGATGCCGTGCCGGTGGTAGTCGTGCGTACGCCGCTCCGGCATGCCCGGCATCATCGACAGTATCGGCTGGGACCGGTCCAACGCCTGGATCTGGGACTTCTCGTCCACGCACAGCACCACCGCCCGCTCCGGCGGGTTGTGGTACAGGCCGACCACGTCGACGACCTTGGCGACGAACTGCGGATCGGTCGACAGCTTGAACGTGTCCGCGCGGTGGGGTTTAAGGCCGAAGTCCCGCCAGATCCGGCCGATCGTCGACTTCGACAGCCCCGACCGCTGCGCCATCAAGGTGCGGGACCAGTGCGTGGCGTTACGCGGCGTCTGCTCCAAGGTCGTCACCACGACGTCCTCGACCCGGTCCAGGCCGATCGACGGTGGACGGCCCGGCCGCTGCTCATCGATCAGCCCGTCCAGCCGCAGTTTCAGAAACCGCCGCCGCCACTTCCCCACAGTGGACAGGTGGACGTTCAACTCGGCCGCCACCTCGACGTTCGAGGCGCCCTCGGCACACGCCAGGATGATCCGTGACCGCATCGCCAGTACCTGCGAAGACTTCGCCCGCCGTGACCACCGCGTCAACGTCACACGCTCCTCATCCGTCAACGTCAACGGCGGGGTCGGACGCCCGGTTCTCGGCATCTCCGCAGCCTACACCCACTTATAAGGCGAACTTCCGGCGCGACACACTAGACCCGGACGTCTACCCCCTGGGCGACTTCCCCGAGCTCTACCACGAACGGTGGACCCTGGAAACCGCGATCGGTGATGTGGAAACCCGGCTACGCGGCGGTGCCGAGGTCGTGCTGCGCTCCGGCCGCCCGGACCTGGTCTACCAGGAGGTCTACGCACTGCTCTGCGTCTACCAGGCCATCCGCGCGCTGATCGTGGCCGGTGCCGAGCACGCCGACCTCGACCCCGACCGCATATCGTTCACCCGCACCCTTCAAGCAGCCGCGCGTCACGTCAGTGACGACGCGGCCTTTTCCCCCTGACGACCTCACCGACCTGGTCAACGACGTCATCTACGAAATCACCGACGAACGCAACCTGCTACCCGCCACACCCCGCAACCGCAGCTTCGCCCGCCAGCAACGACAACCCGGCCGCCGCTACCCCCGCCAGACCGACGACTACAAGAAACCCCTACCACCCCGCACGACGATCAGACTGTGGATCCTGACCAGGCCAGACACGCTAAGTTGACGGCATTGGGCCATGGCCTGCTCATGGCAGTGCAGGCCGCAACGGAACTGGACCGTTACTGGAGCAAGTTCCTCACCGACGTCCCGTTCATACTGATTCTCGCCATCGGGATCTACCTGTGGCGACCGATCATGAAACACGACCAGGTCGCCACGGTGTAATACACCGGCCCGGCCCGCGGTCAGATGGTTTCCCTGCGGGCCGGGCACCTCAACCCGGGCGTGGAGCGAGTCGTTCTTCGGCCGTCTCAAGGACGAGTACCGCGGTTTGATCAGACGTCCGGGACGCGGTGGCGTGGTTGCCATCTTGATTGCGGATGGATGACCGGCAGCCGCGCCCTCGGCCTGCCTTCTGGAATCCCCCGGTTCGAACCCAGTGTCGCCCACTCGGGTTACGTTCGCGATCATTTCGCGAGCTGGCATCTGTGCCCTGGTCGAGATATCGGCCGGGCCTCTTTGCTGTTTATTTCGATCTTGTCGAGCGCGAGGTCGCAGGGGACTGCGCGGGCACGACACCGGCCCGCCGACCAACCCGCGCCCTCGGCCGGCCGGCCTGAACGCCGTTTTAACAGTCGTCTCAGGATCGCTCAGTATGAAGAAGGCATCGCCGGGCGACGCGGGTCCCGGCCTCGTCGGCATGGCCGAACGCGCCGCGCTTCACGGCGGCATGGTTCAGCACCGGACGGCCGCGACCCTGAAAGGCAGCCATTCATGATCTCGGTGCTCGTGGCGGACGCCCAGCCGATGCAGCGCCTCGGCTTACGCATGCTGCTGGAGAACACCCCCGAAACCGAAATCGTCGGCGAGGCCGAGGACGGCGCCGAGGCCGTTCGGCGGATCACCGAGCTGCGTCCCGACGTGGTGCTGATGGACATCCGCATGCCGGGCGTCGACGGGATCGAGGCCACCCGGCGCATCGTCGCTGCCGGTGGGCGTTCGCGGGTCCTGGTGCTGACGACGTTCGACTCGGACCGGTACGCGTTCGCCGCACTGCGGGCCGGGGCGAGCGGTTTCCTGCTCAAGGACATCCGCCCGGAGGAACTGCTCGCCGGCATCCGGGCCGTCGCCGCCGGGGATTCGGTGATCGCGCCGGCGCTGACTCGGCGGCTGCTCGACGCGTTCGCCGACCGGCTAGACGATGACCTCTGCGGGCCCGTGCGGGAGGATCCCCGGCTGGACCTACTGACCGACCGCGAGCGCGAGGTCCTCGTCGCCATCGGCCACGGCCTGACCAACGGCGAGATCGCGCAGCGGTTCACGCTGTCGGAGTCGACGGTGAAGACCCACGTCGGGCGGGTCCTCGCCAAGATCGGCGCACGGGACCGGATCCAGGCCGTCATCCTCGCCTATAACCTGAGACTCACCCGGCCGGTTTAGCACATCATCTCGCGCGTGCGTCGAAGGCGCGACCGTAGTTCCCAGCCGCTCCGCCGCCCGGTCCGCCGGCAGCCGCCCACCGCACCGCCCGTTCAGTGCGGACGTGTGTGAGCTCAGAGCCGCCTTTCGGCTCGTCGACCTCGGTGAGCTCACACACGTTCGACGCTTCGTCAGGACTCGCGGGGGGAGACCGTCATGATGCCCGTGCACATCTCGTCGCTGGTGCCGTCGCCCCACACCACGTAGCGGGGCGGCAGCTTCTTCAGCTGAGGCAGCTGTTTGCGCAGCCCCGCGTCGTGCGTACAGGTCACCCGCAGCGTGTCCCCCGGACCGATCTCCACCGGCGACGGCAGCTTCATCAGCCGCTGGTTGTCGAAGTCGAACTGCGGCACGTCCAGCACGACCTTGGCGTTCGGCGTGCCCGGGTTGAGTTCGACCTTCAGCGCCCGCCCGAGCATGTGCATGTGACCGAAACCGGCGAACAGCGTCGTCGGCGCCTCCACCTCGTGGTCGCAGGTCTGGGTGTCACCGGGCTTCGGCACACCGCCCTGGTTGCATTCCTCCACCTGACGGTCCGCCATCTCGCCGACATCCGGCCCGAACCGCTTCGTCACGTCCGCGATCGAGGCCGCCCGGTCACAGAGCGGACCGGACTCGTCGGCGGCGCAGGGCAGGTCGGTCGGCGCGTCGAGCGACCACGTGTCGAGTTCCCGGGTCTGGGGCGTGCCGTCCGTCAGCCGCAGCCGCACCGCCGAGCGGTCCGACCCGGTCGGCTTGCCGTCGGTCGCGAGCAGGTTGTAGTGGATCTGGAGGACGAGCAGGCTGCCCGGCTCCAGCTTGTAGCCGGCGTCCTGGTCGAGCAGCGTCTCCGTGGCACCCGGCGCCCAGGTGTCCACCCACGCCGCGTCCCCCTCTTCGACCTCGGCGCCGGCCACGCCGGTGCCGCCGAAACACTGCCAGCCGAGACCAGGGGTCCTCGCGTCCTGCTTGCGCACCGCGGCAGCGCCGCCCGGCGGCACCGCGTACACGATGGCGTGGTGCGCGATGGCGACGTTCTCCGGTGCGAACTGGGTCCCGGTCAGGAACGCCGTCCTGGTCAGGCCCGGATCGACCATCTGGCACCGGTACTCGTCCGAGCCGCCGCCCTCCGGCGGCGTGGGCGTGTAGGCCTCGGCCATCTTCAGGTCCAGGAACCGCTCGCCGGCGCGCAGCGGCTGCGGTGGAGCCGACGACCCGCCCGCGTGCACGCTGTGCGGGCCGGCCGCTGGGGGCGCCGCACTGTCGGCGTCCGACCCGCAGGCGGGGACAGCAGCGAACGCTGTCACCAGCGTCACGGCGCCCGCTGCAAATTTCCACCGTGGACTGTCAGTCTTCCTCATAATCCAGACGCTAGGACCGATTCCGCCTCGTTTCGTCGTACCGCGGTCGTGATCGTCGGGAGGGAGGCGGTACCGCGGTACTACGCACGGAGCGCGTTCGACCCCCGCACGAGAGCCGTGCCGCGTTGCTCATCCGGTCTAACGGCTGTGTCGCCTGGGCCCTGTCCAACCGGCCTGATCACCGGTTTAACGGTCGTCTCAGCTTCGCTCGGTACGAAGTCGGCCTCAGACAAGCGATGCAACCCGTCAGGAGGCTATTGATGTCAGTCAACGCAGCGCCGCCCAGGGAAGCGCCGCCCGGTCGGTTGGCAGGCCGGTGGGTGCCGTGGCTGGTGATCGGCTTGTGGCTGGCGCTGGCGGCGGTCATGGTGCCGCTGAGCGGAAAGTTGAGCTCGGTCACCACCGACAGAGCCGTGGACACCCTGCCGGCCAGCGCCGAGTCCACCAAGGTGGCGGTGCTGGAGGACAGTCTCCCCGGCGGTGAGGACAACACGTTCGTCTTCGTGTACCACCGCGCCGGCGGCTTGACCGACGCCGACCGCGCGACGGTCGAGCGCCACTACAACGTCTTTGCCAACCGGTACCCGCCGAAGGTGGCGGCCCTGGCCGGCGAGGACGACGAAGGCCCACCGACGAGACTCTCCACCAACGGCAGGGCGATGATGTTCACCCTCGACGTGAGCACGAGCTACGGCGCACCGGAGGCCATCGTCGGCCCGTTGCGTGACGCCGCGAAGGACCGCCCCGCCGGCCTGGAACTCGACGTGACCGGCCCGGCCGCGGTCGACGGCGACATGGACGCCGTCTTCGACGGCATCGACCTACAGGTGTTCCTCACCACCGTCGCCGTCGTCACGCTCCTGCTCATCCTCACCTACCGCAGCCCGGTGTTGTGGTTCATCCCGCTGGTGGTCGTGAGCGCGGCCGCACTGACCGCGATGGCGACCGTCTACCTGCTCGTCAAAGGCTTCGGCATCGTGGTCAACGACCAGAACTCGGCGCTGCTGACGATCCTGGTGTTCGGCGTCGGCACGGACTACGCGCTGTTGCTCATCGCTCGATATCGGGAGACTCTGCACCACCACGAGAACGTCCGGGTCGCGATGGTCCACGCGCTACGCGGCGCGGCGCCGGCTATCGTCGCGTCCGCGGCCACCGTGGTCGCCGGCCTGCTCTGCCTGCTCGTCGCGGACCTGAACAGCACCAGCGGGTTGGGCCCGATCGGTGCGGCCGGCATCCTGTGCGCGCTGGTGGCCATGCTGACGCTGTTCCCGGCGGTGCTCGTGGTACTCGGCAGGCGGATCTTCTGGCCGGCCATCCCACGGTTCAGCGCGACCCTGGACGAGAAGCCGGGGCTGTGGGGACGGCTTGGCGCCGCCATCAGGCGCCGCCGGTGGGTGGCGACGCTCGGCTCGCTCGGAGTCCTCGGCGTGCTCGCCATCGGGCTGTCGGGCAACACCGGCGCCCTGCGGGAGCAGGACCAGTTCCTGTCCGCGCCGGAGTCGGTGACCGGCTTCACCGTTCTGCGCCAGCACTTCCCGGAACTCGGCGGCCAGCCGATGACGATCTACACACGGCCGGCGTACCAGGAGCGGGTGCTCGACGTCGTCAAGGGCACTCGCGGTGTGGCCGTGGCCATCCCAGGTCAGACCAGCGGCGGCTGGGCCGACATCTCCGTGTTCCCGACGGACGCGCCGGACACCGCCGCAGAGTACGACACGATCAAGCGGGTGCGTACCGCCGTGCACGCGGTGAACGGGGCGGAGGCGATCGTCGGCGGGCCGAGTGCGGAGAACCTCGACACCGAGGCGACCACCGGTCGTGACGAGAAGCTGGTGATTCCGCTGGTGCTCGCCGTCGTGCTGATCGTCCTCGGGCTGCTGCTGCGCGCGATCGTGGCCCCGCTGGTCCTGATGGCCACCGTGATCGTCTCGTTCGCCGCAGCCTTCGGCGGCAGCGTATTCGTCTTCGACACGATCCTCGGGTTCAAGGGTGTCGACTATTCGGTGCCGCTGCTGGCATTCCTGTTCCTGGTGGCGCTCGGCGTCGACTACAACATCTTCCTGGTCAGCCGGGCCCGTGAGGAGACCGCGCGTCTCGGCACCAGAGAGGGCATGCTCAAGGCCCTGAAGGCCACCGGTGGAGTCATCACCTCGGCCGGCCTGGTCCTGGCGGCCACGTTCGCGGTCCTCGTCTCGCTTCCGCTGGTGATGCTGATCGAGGTCGGGTTCCTGGTCGCCTTCGGCGTGCTGCTCGACGCCCTGCTGGTGCGGTCGGTCCTGGTGCCCGCCCTCACCCTGCTGATCGGCCGGCGGATCTGGTGGCCGAGCCGGCTGTCCCGTCCGATGGCGGCGCCGCCGAAGGGGCGACACTCGCCCGCCGACGACGAGGAGCCCGCGCTGCAACGGTGAGCACGGCGGCACGGACGAGATCCGGGACGGGGACCCAGGCCCCGTCCCGGATCTTTTTCATGGCCCGACAGTCGCCGCCGGTTGGTCCTGCCGGGACCGGGCCGGCGCACTGCGCGGTGTGCTGCCCCGACAGTGAGTGCCGCGGCGCCCTGCCCGAGGGCCGCCGTCGCCTGTCCTACGCCGCGCCGCCGGGGCGGGGGGCCGTGCTGTCCTCCCCGGCGGCGCGGCGCGCGATCGGGGCGGGCGGGGTCGCGGCCGGCAGGTCGATCCGGAGCAGTGCGCCACCGCGTGCGGAGCGGCCGACGGTGGCCCGGCCGCCGTGGGCGTAGACGACCCGCCGCACGATCGACAGCCCAAGACCGGATCCCGGCAACGCCCGGGCGCTGTCGGCACGGTAGAATCTGTCGAACACCCGCGGTGCGTCGGCGGGGTCGATGCCCGGACCGGCGTCGTCGACCTCGAGCATCGCCGACGCGCCCTCGGCACGGAGCCGGACCTGGACCGGCTGGTCCGGCGGGGACCACTTGCCGGCGTTCTCGACGAGGTTGAGCACCGCCCGCTGGAGCGCAGCGGGACGCCCGTTCACCCACACGGACGTCACGTCGAGCGCGACCTCGATGTCGGGCACGCGGGAACGCGCCTGGGCCGCGGCGGCCACCACCACGTCGGCGAGGTCGAGCAGCTCGGTGCTCTCGTCGCTGACGTCACCGCGTGCCAGGTCGGTCAGCTCGGCGGCAAGGGTGCTCAACTCGGCCACCTGGGCTCCAAGATCATTGAGCAGCCGGGTCCGGCTCTCCGCCGAGAGGGCAGTGTCGAGGGTGCCGCGCCGGTCGAGCCGGACCAGCAGCTCGATGTTGAGGCGCAGGCTGGTGAGCGGGGTCTTGAGCTCGTGGGCGGCGTCCTCGGCGAGCAGCCGTTGGGCCCGCCGGGAATCCCGGAGCGCGGCGAGCATGTCGTTGATCGCCTGGATCAGCCGCCGGATCTCCCCACCGCCCTCGTCCGGGATGTCGGCGTCGAGATCCCGGGTGTGCGCGACACGTACCGCGGCGGCGGTCAGCCGGTCGATCGGTGCCAACCCGGTCCGCGCCACGGTCCGCCCGACAAGGGCGCCGCCGACCACGCAGAGCAGCCCGATCACCAACATGCCAAACCCGAACTGGTTGATCGGGCTGTCGTCGACGACGCGGGCCACCTGGACCGCGCCGTCGCCCGCCCGCAGCGTGTAGATGAGGAAGCCGTCCTCGTCGCTGTCGCCCGACTCCACCAGGTCGGCCAGCCCGCCCTGCGCCACGCGCCCCGCGCGCTCGCTGACCGGAGGCAGCGCGGATTGGCCGGCCGGCGTCCGGGTCGAGCCGTCAGGCAGGATGACCCGCACCAGCCGACCGGATCCGGAGTACGGCGGTAGCTCGACCTGCGCCAGACCGGCGCGCTCCGCGTCCGTCGCCAGGACGCGGGAGTCGGCGCGTAGCTGATTCTCGGCGGTGTCCCGCAGCTGCCAGTCCAGCAGCTCGCTGGCTACCTGAAAGGACATGAACACGCTGACCGCGATGGCCGTCGCCGCGATCACCGTCAGCCTGGTCCGCAGGGACTGCCGGCGCCACCAGCGGGTCAGCCGGCGCGGTTCCCGGCTGGCGGGCCTGCTCACGGAGGAGTCTCCCGCAACGTGTATCCCAGGCCGCGCAGCGTGTAGATCAATCGCGGCTCACCCTCGGCCTCCATCTTTCGGCGCAGGTAGCTCACGTACACCTGAAGGTTGTTGGCGGTGGCGCTCATGTCGAAGCCCCAGATCGCCTCGAACAGCGCGTCGCGGGTCAAGACCCGGGTCGCGTTGCGCACGAGAACCTCCAGGAGGGAGAACTCGGTCCGGGTCAGGTGCAGCGGCCGCCCGCCCCGCCACGCCTCGAACCTGTCGGGATCGACCCGGACATCGGCGAACGACAGGATCTGCGACTCCCCGTCGGCCGGCGTGCGCCGGCGCAGCAGGGCCCGCACCCGGGCCAGCAGCTCCTCGGTGGCGAACGGCTTGGGCAGGTAGTCGTCGGCGCCCGCGTCCAGCCCCGCGACCCGGTCGGAGACCTGGTCACGGGCGGTCAGCATCAGCACCGGCAGACCCTGGCCCGCGGCCCGCAACCGCCGGCAGGTCTCCAACCCGCCGAGGCGGGGCATCATCACGTCGAGGATCAGCAGATCCAGCGCGTCACCGCCGGCCGCACCGACCCCGTCGAGCACAGCGAGACCGTTGGCGACGCTGCTGGTGTCATAACCCTCGACCTGGAGCACCCGCTCCAGCGACTCACGGATGGCCGCGTCATCATCCGCGATCATGATCCGCATGCCGGACCGCCCCCTCCGGTCGATACCTTTGCCGCTTACTCTTCCCGGTCAACCTGAGGACAGGATTAGAGCCGTCGCCGCTGTGGTGCCCGCTGGCCGTGCTCTTACGGACGCTTGCACCTCCCCGAGGTCTCAACGCTTCCGCAACGACATCCGACCCGCCGGCGTGGGACAGTGAGCACCTCGCGTCCGGGGACGGAGTATCGAAGGCCCGGGAGGACGAGAGGACGGCTCGTTGAAGCTGGTGGTGCAGGCCTTGCCGCAGCAGATGCTGTCGGTTGGGAGCACGGGGTCGATGTTCTGGAGGTCGGGTGCTGGGGCCGGTGGTCACCGTCTCCTGGGTGTCCCGGGCGGGCCCGGGACACCCAGGAGCGGATGTCACCCGTTGGCGACGGTCGAGACTCCGAGGATGCGGAAGGCTGCGACGCGGACGTTGCGGAGGCCGCCTTCGGCGCGGACCGAGACCTCGGTGCCAGGTTCGGGCGCGTCGAGGATCCGGCCGTCCCCCTCCCAGAAGGCAACGTGACCGACGGCTTCGCTGGTCGTCTTGTAGAAGATCAGGTCACCGACCTTCAGGTCCGAGTAGTCGGCCGACTTGGCATAGAACTTGCCCGGGGACTGGTGGTCCTTGGCCCAGTTCCACATGTCGACCGCACGGCGGACCGGCCAGCCGGGAAAGTTGCCGATCGGGTTGTAGGAGGCGTAGACCAGACCCGAGCAGTCATAGCCTGGGCCCTCACCCCCCAGAACGTAGGGGGCGCCGAGCTTCGCCATGGCGTTCTTGTGACCGATCATCGTCCAGTTGAAGATCTCCCGCTCCTCGAAGCACGAGGTCCCCTGCTCGGTCGTCCCGTTCTGGACCCTCACCTTGAGGTGGTTGATGTTGGGGATGTTGTCGGGGTTCCAGTCGGACCTGAGGCCGACCTCGTGATGACCGTTGCCGCCTCGGAGGACGAAGAAGGGGTCACCACTGGGAAAGATGAACGGTGCCGCGTCGTGGTCGGCATTGTGGGCCTGGATCCGTAGCACCGGAGAGATGTTGCTCGCCGTGCCGGTGTCCTCGATCCGCCAGCGGACGGTCACCTTGTCGCCGGCCTTCCAGTCGACCTGGATGAAGGCCTCGGCACCCGGGCAGGAGACGGTGAGCGTGCCACTCGGGTTGCTCCACGGCCGTTTCAAGATCATGATGTGATTCCGAGGATGGTGAAGGGCCTGGTCATGTTCCGGCTCGCCCATCGGGTGGCTTCGGTGATGTCGCTGCGTCCGGCCAGACGCAGCGCATTGACGGCCAGGTTGCGTAGCGAGGCAAGGGCGCGCGGTCCGGACCGGGTGCGGACGCGGGAGTGGTCTTCCCGGTAGCAGGTGTCACGGATCCAGTGCAGCGATTCAACGGCCCAGTGGCCCTGGTTGAAAGCCGCGAGGTGAGTGGGAGTCGCCTGCTGGGGAGTATGGTTGGCGACGCCGAGTTGGGCGGCCGCGGACAGGTGCGCGCCGTGAGTGTCGGTGACGTAGCGTTCGATCAGCCAGACCTGGTTGACGTGCGGGAACGGCAGGTCGGGCGGTGCTGGTAGGACCCGGATCGTGCGCCGGGTGGTCCGGCTGTTGCTGCTGCTGCGTGACCGCGACGAGTTGCGGGTGATGGACTGCGCGGCGGAACTCGGCGTGGCCCGGTCGACCGCGCACCGGCTGCTCGCCATGCTCGACCACCACGGATTCCTCCGCCGCGACCCGGCGACCCGCACCTACCGCACGGGCGAGGCGCTGCTGACCATCGGCCTGAACGCGATCCGCAGCCTCGACATCCGCGCCCGGGCCCGGCCGCACATGCAGGCCCTGTGTGACGAGATCGGCGAGACGGTCAACCTCGTCGTGCTCGAAGGCGACAGCGTCCGGTTCGTCGACGCGATCGAGACGCCGCGGGCACTACGGGTCGGCGGCCGGATCGGGCTGCGCCGGCCGGCGCACTGCACCTCCGCCGGCAAGGCCATCCTCGCGGCACTGCCACCCCGGGAACTGCGCGCGATCTATCCCGAGGAGCAACTGACGGTGATGACCGACGACTCGCTCGCCACCCGGACAGAACTCGAGCAGGCGCTGGTCGCGATCCGCGAGACCGGCTTCGCCCTGGCCCGTACCGAGAGCGACCCGGACATCGTGGCGGTCGGCGCGCGCATCCCACAGGACCCGGGTCACGTGCAGGCGGGCATCGCCATCTCCGCGCCGGCCAGCCGGATGACCGGCGAGGAGATCGAGCGCTGCGGCCGGGCCGCCGTCCGGACGGCCGCGCTGATCGCCGGCGGATGACCCCTCGGCGGGTCTGGTGCTGGCCGGTACCTTCGCGGCGCTGGGATCACTGCCGTTGGTCTTCGCGGCGTTCCGGTGGCGTCCGCAGAATGGACGAGGATACCTGACACTAGACGTCAGGATTTGGATCGAGGATGGGGTTCGTCGGGCCGGCGTCGACGCCGGGGTGGACCGACTCCATGACTTCTCCGACTGGGACTACGACGTGGTCTACCACCGGCCGCATCCGCACCGGAGGACCGTCTTCGCCTCCGACACCGCGAAGCTCACTGCGGAATCCGAGACCTGGGTTCGCAGTACGCCGCACCGGGGCCGGGCGACGGGCCGAGAGGTCTGGTGCGTTGACCGCTCCGCGCCGCTGATGACGGCCGGTCGGGTAGTGGCGTGATCGATGTGTTCGGCACGGGTGGTGGGCCGCTGCGCCCGGGCCATGCCGCGTTGCGGGAGGGTGAACGAAGGTTGACTGCATTCGTACGGAACGTCGCGGGTACGGGCGCCGAGACGATCGACGTGGTGGGGGCTCGTACCAACAACCTGCGGGACGTGTCCGTGAGCATCCCCAAGGGACAACTCGTCGCCTTCACCGGAGTGAGTGGCAGCGGCAAGACCTCGCTGGCCATCGACACCCTGCACAACGAAGCGCAGTTGCGCTATCTCGAAGGGCTCTCGCCGTTCGTACGGCAGTACATCACCCAGCGCAACCGGCCGAAGGTCGACCGCATCCTCGGACTCGGTGCGACGCTCACGGTCGACCAGCGCCGCCTGAACCGCAACCCCCGTTCCACGGTCGCGACGATCACCGGCATCGACGGGCACCTGGGGCTGCTGTACTCGCGTCTTCCGGGGGTCGGCACGGTTTCGGCGGCGGCGCTCGGGGACGGGCTGACAACCGCTCACTTCGACCGCAACACAGCGGAAGGGGGCTGTGTGAAGTGCCACGGGGTGGGCGGACACTGGCAGGCGCGGGAGGACCTGGTCATCACCCACCCGGAGCTTCCGCTCTTCGAGGGGGCCTCGCCGTGGTACGCGAAGTGGCGGTCGGGGGAGCACGCGTTCGTACCGGCGCTTGCCGAGAAGCGGGGCGTGGACCTCGGCCGGCCGTGGCGGTCGCTGCCCGAGGAGTTCCGTCGCTGCGTGTTGTACGGCACGGGCGACGAGAAGATCGAGGCGACCGTCGACATGTCGAACAGGAACGAGACCGTCCAGTTGACCTACACGTCGAGCCAGCCGCTGCGGGGCGCGCTCGCCGAGGTGGAGCGGGTGTTCGTGAACGCCCAGACGTCCAGCGCCCGGCAACGCTACCTGCCGTACATGCGCAAGCAGCCCTGCGGCACCTGCGGGGGCAGCGGGTACGACCAGGTGGCCCGCTCCGTGCGGCTCGGCGGGCTGACGTACCCCGACCTGCTCGAGGTGGAAGTACGGGAGGTGCGCAGTTGGGCGGACCGCGTGGCGGACGACCTGAGCGCCCGGCAGCGCGAGGTGGGTGAGCCGCTGCTGCATGACCTGGGCCGCAGGTTGGGAATCCTTGACCGGCTCGGCCTGGCCCACCTCCAGTTGTCCCGGAGCGCGGCCACGCTGTCCGCGGGCGAGTTGCAGCGGACCCGGCTCGCCGCGCAGCTCAGCACCGAACTGAGCGGCATCATCTTCGTCCTGGACGAGCCCGGGACCGGGCTGCATCCGGCGGACAAGGCGCACCTGCTCGACATCGCACTGGAGCTGCGCGAGGCCGGCAACACGGTACTCCTCGTCGAGCACGACCCTGAGCTGATCGCCCGAGCCGACTGGGTGATCGACCTGGGGCCCGGTGCGGGCCGTTTCGGCGGGGAGGTCCTCGTGTCGGGGCCTCCCGCCGACGTGGCCGTCCACCCGAGGTCGTTGACGGGCCGTTATCTGGCCGGTAAGGGGCCGCGGCTACACCGGACCCGCCGCCCGGCCGGGGATGACACCGGCTGGGTGAAGCTGCACGGCCTGCGTACGCACAACGTGACCGCGAATCTGGTGAGTTTCCCGGCCAATCGGCTCACCTGCCTGACCGGGGTGAGCGGCAGCGGCAAGAGCAGCTTGCTCGGTGCGCTCGGATCGGGTGTGCAGGCCGCTCTGAACGGGACGGTGGCGGACACGGTGCGGGAGGTCACCGGCGTCGAGGGGTTCAGTTGGGTCGCCGTCGTCGACCAGGAACCGCTCGGGCGAACGCCCCGGTCCAACCCGGCCACGTACAGCAAGGCGTTCGACATCGTCCGCAAGCTGTTCGCCGCTACCGACATCGCGCGCGGGCGCGGGGCCGACGCCTCCTGGTTCAGCTTCAACACCGCGGGCGGCGGTCGCTGCGAGAGCTGTACCGGTTATGGTCGCAAACTGGTCGACATGCACTTTCTGCCGGATGTGTGGGTGGTCTGCGACGCGTGCGAGGGTCGCCGCTACAAACCGGAGGCTCTGGACATCAGGTACGACGGGTTGGCCATCGACGAGGTGCTGGACCTCACCGTCGCCGAAGCCGTGCAGCGGTTCTCCGAGCCCCGGCAGCTCGCCGATACCCTGGGGGCACTGGAGCGGGTCGGGCTCGGTTATCTCCAACTCGGACAGAGCGCCACCGAGTTGTCCGGCGGTGAGGCGCAGCGTCTGAAGCTGGCATCCGCGATCCAGCGCGGTGCCGCGAGTCGCAGGGCCGGCCTCGTCGTTCTCGACGAGCCGGTCTCGGGCCTGCACCCGTCGGACATCCAGCGGGTGGTGGACGCACTCGATGTGTTGCTCGACTCGGGTAACACCGTCGTCGTGGCCGAACATGACATCCCCGTCGCCGCGTCGGCGGACTGGGTGATCGACCTCGGGCCCGGAGCCGGACCGCACGGGGGCGTGGTGGTCGCGGAAGGCACCCCGGACGCCGTCGCGACGGCGGACACTCCGACCGCCAACTTCTTCCGGCGGTACGCGGCTGGCCTGCCGCTCCTGGCGGTGGAACGACGCGCGCTGCTGAGGAGGTCGGACGCGTACGACGGCACGGCTGTGCTGTCGCCCTGAGAATCACGCATCCACGGCAGCGGGGAGGGACACGGTGCCCCGCTCGTAGGGCACGATGTCGATGCTCGTCACGAGACCGTCGTGGACGCGGATCCGGATCAGTGCGAACGGGTGCCCACCAGGGGCGATCACCGCTCCCGGGCGACCCTCGACGAGGACCGGGACGGCGGCGGCGATGCGGTCCACGAACACCCTGGTCTCGTTCGCGACCGCCCAGGCGCCCTGGACGACAGGCGCGGCGCCGTCCGCGAGGAATCCGAGGTCGGCCGTGCGGACGACGTCAGGCGCCAGGAGCGTGACGAGCCGCGCGATGTCGCCGCCACGCGCCGCGGCGAGGAACGCGTCGATGATCTCCAGCTGGTGGGCGGACCCCGGCAGGTCGACCGCACGAGCGTCCCTGAGCCGGATCCGCGCCCGACTCGCGAGCTTCTTCGCCGCGGCCACCGTCACGTCGAGCACGAACGCGACCTCGTCGAACGGCACGGCGAAGAGGTCATGCAGCACGTAGGCCACCCGCTGCTGGGGAGACAGTTCGTCGAGCACGACCAGCAGTGCCCGGGAGACGTCCTCGCGGCGGACGAACGCCTCGTCGGCCGCGAGTTGCTCGTCGGGGATGTCGTCGGCCCTGAGCGGGACCTCGCGCCGGCGATGGCGGGCGCGAAGCTGGTCGAGGCACAGGCGTGCCGTCACCGTGGTGAGCCAGCCCTCGGGGTTGACCAGTTGCGCCGGGTCGGCCGACCGGGCGCGCAGCCAGACGGCCTGCACCGCGTCTTCGGCATCGTGGTGCGAGCCGACGATGCGATAGGCCAGCGACATCAGTCGGGCCCGCGAAGCCTCGAAGTGTTCGACGAGTTGCACGTCTGGTCACCTTTCATGCGTGCCGGGCGTCAGGTGGGGCGAGAGACCACAACCTGATGAACCCGCGCACGTGGAGGCAGCTATGAGCTTACCGGTTACTCGATCGCCCCGGTGCGAGCCATGATCGCCGTACTGGAGGGCGCCCTGGTCGTCGCGACCGTCCTCTGCGCCCTCGCCAACGCCATCGAGGTGACCGCCAAGGTGATCAGGGCGGACTTCGTGACGCGCAACTGCGCCGAGGTCGGGTTGTCCGCGCGGTGGATCCCCTACCTCGCGGCGGTCGAGGGGGCCGGCGTCATCGGCCTGGTGCTCGGCCTTCTCGGCGTACCTCCCTTCGGATTGGCCGCAGCCGTCGGCCTCGTCCTGTTCTTCGTCGGCGCGATCCTGGCCCACGTCCGCGCGCGGGTGTTCCACAACATCGCGTTTCCCGCGGTCTTCCTCGTCCTCGCCGTCGCCGCCGTGGGACATTTCGCGCGGACGGCCGCCTGATCGATCGCCGATCGGCCCAAGCGGTACGGGAGCAGCGGCGCCGAGCCGCGGTCGGCGGTCGACGTCGGGACGCTGCCGCCCGGGGTGGGTGCGGAGCAAGCCGTGGCGCGTCGCTCACCGGCGGCGTCGACGCGACCTTGGCGCAGGTCCTCAGTGCCGTGCAGGGAGACCTGTGGAGCGTCTGGAAGGGCTCGCCGGACGAGGGTGACTTCCACACCTGGGTCGGTCTGGTCGGCCCGGACATCGGCGCCCGGCCCGGCGACGGCTGCCACGCATTCCGGGGCGCCTGCCGGCGCCCCGGAATGGTGCCCCGTCAGTCCCGGTCGGGCTGGAACAGCCGCGGTGCGAAGTCGATGAGATTCTTCTGCCAGGCGTCCCAGCCGTGCGGGCCTGCCGTCAGCCCGGCGAACTCGTACCTGATTCCGAGGGTGTCGAAGGTCGCCATCGTGGACAACACGAGCGGATAGACGAAGTCCGTCACGTTGCCGGTGTATATCCGCAGCAGCTTCGTGCCGTCGTTGACGGCCGCCACGTCGAAGCCGGTGGAGTTGAACACCCCCGCGGAGAACGTACCGATGTACGCGAACTCCCCGGGATGCGCCTTGAGGATGTCGAGAGACTGGAACCCGCCCATCGACAGGCCGGCGAGCGCCTGCCGCGCCGGGTCGTCCGAGATGTGGTACGCCGACCGGGCCGCCGGGACGATGTTGTCCAGCAACTCCTTTCCGAAGTCCGGCACGTTGCCGTTGCCCATCACCACCACCATCGGCACGAGCTTCCCGTCGCGGAAGCCGTTGTCGAGGATCTGCTTGGCGCGACCCATCTCCACCCAGTCGGTGTAGTTCTGGCCACCGCCGTGTTGGAGGTACAGCACCGGGTACGGCTGCGCGCGGGCCGGGTCGTACCCGGGCGGTGTCCAGACGTACGCGGTGCGTTCGGCCGCGACCACGGTGCTGGTGTAGGTCAGGGTCGCGAGCGTGCCACCCCGACCGGCGGGCACGTCGGTCAGCGGCCGGGCGGCCCGTCCCGGGGCGAGGAACGTGCTCCAGGTCGGTTCCGTGGTGACGCGGGTCGGGTTCGCGGTGTCCTTCTTCGACACCAGGTCCACGATGAACTTGTAGTAGTAGAACCAGGGCTTGAGCGGACCCACGGTTCCCCGCCACCGGTCGCCGGTGCGGGTGAGCGGAACGTCGACCCAGCTTCCGCCCGGCGCCCAGTTGCCCCAGAGGGTCACCCGGCCCGCGCCCGCGAACTCGCTGCCCGTCTCGACGGTGACGAAGGTGTCTCCGTTGGCGTCCTGGGTGAGCCACGGCGTCGGCGTGGTGCCCGGGGCCGGCGTCGCGAACTCGCGGACCAGCGGCAGGTGGCCGGCGGTCGGACGGTGGTCGCGGACCGGGCGGAACAGCCGCGGCAGGAAGTCCGCCAGGTTCTCCCGCCAGGCGTTCCAGGTGTGGCCGTCGTCCGGGTTCACTCCGTCGAAGTCGTGTCGGACCCCGGACCGGTCCAGCTTGCGCAGCGTCCGGTAGCTCGGGTTGTACCCGGGGTCGGTCATGTTCCCGGTGTACAGCCGCAGCAGCCGGGTTCCGGCGTTGACGGCCCGGCCGTCGATCCGGAGGTGGTCGTCGGTCAGCGGGCCGGCGAACGAGCCCACGTAGCCGAACTCACCGGGATGGGTGAGGGCGGAGTGCAGCACCTGGGTTCCGCCGGCCGACGCGCCCGCGAGTGCCCGGCGCGCGGGGTCGTCGGCGATGTTGTATTCGCGCCGGACCGCCCGCGCGAGGGCGCGTAGCTCCTGCCGGAAGTCGGGGGCGTCGCCGTCACCCAGCACGACCACCATGGGTTCGATCCGCCGCTGCACGGCGAGGTTGTCGAGAATCTGCTTGGCGCGTCCGAGGTCGAGCCAGTCGGTACGGCTGCCGTCCCCGCCCTGCTGGAGGTAGAGCACCGGGTAGGGACGGCTCCGGCGCGCCTCGTAGCCGGGTGGGGTCCAGACGGTGGCGGACCGCGCCTGCCGCGACCCGGACAGGTAGCTGACGGTGCCGAGGGTGCCGCCCTGACCGGCGGGCACGTCCGCGAGCAGGCTCGCGGAGTCACCCGGAACGAGGAACGTGCTCCAGGTCGGGTCCGAGGTGACCGTGCTGGGGTTGGTCGGGTCCTTGAGCAGCTTGCTGCCGTCGGCCCGGATCCGGTATTGGTACAGGCCGGGCCGCAGCGGGCCGATCACCGAGGTCCAGGCGTCCCCGGAACGTCCGAGGCCCAGGTCCGCGATGGCGAAGGACGGACCGAAGTCCGCTTCGACGACGACGCTCGACACCGCGCCGAGCGCGCTTTCCAGGTCGGCGGCCGGAACCCGGATCGAGACGAAGCCGTCGGACACGGTGAGCCAGGGGGTGGCCGCCGCCGTGGCCGGCTGGGCTCCGGTCACCGCCGCCGTGGCCGGCTGGGCTCCGGTCACCGCCGCCGTGGCCGGCTGGGCTCCGGTCAGCACCGTCGTCGCTGCCAGGACGAGGGTGCCGAACACCGCCAGGCGGCGGCGTAAACCGGTGCGGCGTGTCCGCCACCACTGCTGGAACGTACCTGCCATTGCCTCGACTCCTCGCGCTGAGATGGGCGGCAACGGTCGGCTTCGTGTACGTGGTCCAGCGGAGCGGATGCCGGCTTTCCGGCCGGGTAGGTCGGTTGCGACAGGACGCCTTGCTCTGCGTGGTTGCCCAGGCACTGCGGCATGACGTGGTCCGTTCCGAGCACCGCCACCCGGTTGGTTGTGATCGGTAACATACCCCTTGCATTCAAGCACGTCAATCAATGCAACTCGGCCGGGCTTGGTGCGAGGTCGGCACCGAGGATCATGGGTTCTGCGTCTGCCACTTCTGGTTGTCGCCGCCCCAGCAGGTCCACAGCTGGACCTTGGACGTGCTGGTGTTGACGTCCAGGCAGAGCCCGGACTGGGCGCCGCGGATGGTTCCGTCGGTGTTGACCGTCCATCGCTGGTTGGCGCCGCCGTTGCAGGGGTAGGTGCCGACCACGGTGCCGTTTGTGGTTCCGGCGTTGTAGGCGTCCAGGCATTTCTGCCCGCCGAGGGCGCTGAGCTGCCCGCCTGCTGTCCGGGTCCACCGTTGGGCGGCCGAGTCGGCGCAGGTGTTGACCTGCACCTGGGTGTTGGCCGTCGTGGCGCCCGGGATGTCCAGGCAGCGTCCGGTGCCGACGTTTCGCAGCAGGCTCGTCGGGGCCGAGGTCGCGGTCGGCGTCGGGGTGGGGCCGCCGCCCATTCCCCAGCCGTACTGGAGGCGCTCGACACCGCTGGCGTTCGGCGTACTGAGGGTGAGGGCGGTGCCGGTGCCGTGTAGCTTTTGCATCGCGTACCAGTCGTCACTCTGGCCGGCGGTGACCTTGCCACCCAGCCCCGGCCAGTAGACGGATCCCATCCGCAGTTCCCGGACGACCGTGGTCGTCGCCCGGAAGTAGCGCACGAAGTTGTCGGTGCTGGCGGCGTCGTGGTAGTTCAGGCCGGTATCCATCGGCGCGCCGAACTCGTCGATGACCGTGCGCTCGGCGCAGGAGCCGATCGCGTCCCGCAGGAACGACACCCACTGGTCGTAGGTTTTCGCGCCGCTGAAGAACGTGTAGTGGTGCAGTGACAGGATCGTCCCGTCGAGGCGGCGGTCGGCGCACATCGACCTGATGTCGGTGTTCAACCCTGCACCGCTGACGAAGACGCGGCCTCGCGGGATCGAGGGGCGGGCGCTGATCCAGTTGTAGACCACGTTCGCCCAGTCGGCGGCGCTGTGCCCGCCCGGCTCGTTCATCGGCTCGAAGTAGACCAGGTCGTTGCTGCCGTACCTGGCGATCACCGTGTTCCACATGTTGTCGAAGGCCGTCGTGTTCACGATGCGGCCACCGCTGGCGGCGACGCCGTCCTCCCAGTAGGACAACACCACCTTGAAGCCCTTGGCCGTGGCGGCGTCGATCGCGCCGGTGTAGGCGTTCCACCAGCTCGTACCCACGCTGAACGTGTTGACCGGCAGCCGCACGGTGTTGGCGCCGAGATTGTCCTGGAAGCCGGCGTACACGGCGTTCGCCTTGGCCACGACCGTGCTGTAGCTGTCGGAGCCACTCAATCCCGCCAGGACCAGTGGTCCGCCGTGGAAGTTGTCACCGAGCCGGGCCCAGTTGACGCCGCGGAACTGGCTGGTCTCGGCGGCGGCCGGCGGGGCGCCGCCGAGTGCGGCGATCGGTGCCACGCTGACGGCGGCCACCGCACAGGCCAGTGCCCGGACCAGCTGGCGTTTGGGTCGGGATTCGTGCATGGCGCGTTCCCCTTGAGGATGAGGTTCGACTGTTGGGTCGAGGCCGACTGTCAGGTCGAGGCGACGAGTACGTCGAGGCGCGGAGATCTCCGGCTCGGCATGGGTATTCAGGGGCGAGGGTTGTCGCTGCTCCGTTCAGCTACGCGGGGTCCATCGCTGGTTGGCGCCGCCGTTGCAGGACCAGAGGATGAGTTTGGTGCCGTTCGCGGTCGCGGCGCCGCTCGCGTCGAGGCAGAGCCCGGACTGTACGCCGGTGATGGTGCCGTTGGCGTTGAGGTTCCATTGTTGGTTGGTGCCCCCGTGGCAGTCCCAGATGATCGCCTGGGTGCCGTTGCCGGTGCCGGCGCCGTTGGCGTCGAGGCACTTGTTGCCGTAGACCTGGAGTTGCCGGCTGGCGGTGTGGCTCCAGCGCTGGGCGGTGCTGTTGGCGATGCAGTCCCAGAGTTGTACCTGGGTGCCGTTGCTGGTGCTGGCGTTGGGTACGTCGACGCAGCGGCCGGACTGGCCGCCCAGGAGTTGCACGTTCTGTTGCGGGTTGCCGCCGGCGGCCGGGGCGTATCCGGCGGCGGTGATGTTGGCCTGTACGGCGTTGTCGGTGGCCTCCGACGGGTAGCCGGCGGTCAGCACGCCCTCGAAGAAGGTGCCGCGGCCGGTGATGCTGTTGTCGCCGCCGATCCCGAGGAGGATGGCCCCCTCCTTTTTCATCGGGTGGTAGCCGGCGGGGCGTGGCCCGTCGAAGTAGGTGGTCAGGCCGCCCGACTGGGCGTTGCCGCCGCGGATCGCCCAGTGGTTCGGCTCGCCCTTGACCATGGCGGTGACGAAGCGGTGGTTGACGGACGCGATGTTGTTGTAGCCCGCGTTGACCCCCGAGAAGAGTCCCCACTCCAGGTCGGCCATGATCCAGGGGCCGCTGCCCGCGCCGTAGCCCCACTGCTTGTTGGCGCCGAAGTAGACGGTTTCCATGATGGCGCGCTCGTCCGCCAGGTTGTTCGTCTGCGCGTTGCCGTAGTCGAAGCAGCACCACTGGTTGTAATGGGTGCCGTCGACGACCGCGTAGATTCCCTCTGGCTGGTCGCCGGTCGCGACGCCGGTGGTGTTGTTGTTGCGGTAGCCGGTGCCGGGCGCGATGTAGACGCCGTACGCCTTCTGGCCGCCGACGGTGACCGGCGCGGCCTTCGCGTCGGCGAGGTTGTCCCACCCGCCGGGGGCAGGGCCGACGAAATGACCGGGCGGTGCCTGGGTGAGGCGGTTGTTCCGGCCGGACTGGTCGTAGATGATCGTGATGAGGCAGGTCGTGTTCGCGCAGAACGAGTCCTGGGCGGCGGCTTCGGCATAACCACCGATGCTGCGCACACCGATGTCCTGCGTGGCGCTGTCCGAGGAGCGTCGAACCTGGTAGAGGGGGCCGGTGTAGGCGCCGTACAGTGCCCGGGTGGTGCTGTGCGCGGCCACGCAGGGCGTACCGCCCGAGGCGTAGATGTCACAGGGTCCCGACAGGCCGGCTGTCGCCGGAGGTGCGGTGGAGACGATTCCGATCCCGGTGCTGAGGAGAGTCAACGAGATCCCTGCGCCCATGAGGCGACGGCGGCTACTTCTCGCGTTCATGGATTCCCTCCGGTGATGAGGTCCGGCCGGCGCCACGGTGCTGAGTTCCGGCCGACAATGGAGCCGCCGGGAGAGACTTCCGTCGCGCACGGCGCCCGTTGCTCGGTGGCAGCTCGTGGGCGGTCGGGCCACAGGAAGTTCCTCCCAGTAGGGTGCCCCCGGTGACGCGCCGACGTCAGACGTCATACGTTAGGACCTCGATAGGAAACCGTCAATGGGTCGGTGTCGCCGGGACGGTGTCGCTGCCTTCCCCGCCGTGATCCCGGAGGACTCGCGGAGGGTCGGCGCAGCCCGTTGGGCCGGACGCGCTGCGCGGAGTCCAAACATCGGATCTATACCGTCTCGGCTCTGTGGTGCTTGCCGGGTCTGTCGATCCGGGCGAGGGCGGCGGCGCGGCTTCTCGGGGTGTACGTGCCCTGGACAGCGAGGGGCCGCTCGCCTCGGCTGCGACGACCAGCGAATGTATTGACTAAGCCCTATCAAGAGACCTAACGTATGACGTCTGACGCAGTTGGATCGCGCGCACCGGACGGCGCCGGGCCGCGAGGCGTACCCGGTGTTGCGGTGGCCGCCGCAGCATCCGGGGAGCCCCTTGCCCCCGTTCGAGCCGAGAGCTGACGACCAGATGTGTGACCGTCCCACAGCAACAAGCGCGCTGGCGGCGACAGCCGCGGCAGTCCTCCCGGCGGCCGGCACCGGGCCGCGAATCGGCCCGGTCACCGCCGCCGCCGGAACCCGATCGGTGACCCGGAGCCGTTTTGGCGGTACCGGCCAGCGCTGAAACCCTTCGCACCGACACCGCTCGCCACCTGGAGACACCACCATGACAGAAACGACACGAAGAAAACTGCTCACCGCCGCTGCGGCCGGCGCGGGAGCCGCGCTGATGCCGGCCGGTTGGACCGCGACGGCCAAGGCCGATCCGGTGGCGCCGCCGCAGGTGCTGGCGGCGGGGGACATGGCGCTGTGGTACGACGAGGGTGCGGGTACGGACTGGCTGCGGGCGCTGCCGATCGGCAACGGTCGGCTGGGCGCGATGGTGTTCGGAAACGTCGACACCGAGCGGCTACAGCTCAACGAGGACACGGTCTGGGCCGGTGGGCCGCACGACTCCAGCAATCCGTCCGGGGCGGCCAACCTCGCGGAGATCCGGCGGCGGGTCTTCGCCGACCAGTGGACCTCGGCGCAGGACCTGATCAACCAGACGATGCTGAGCAGGCCCGTCGGGCAGCTGGCGTACCAGACGGTCGGCAACCTCCGGCTGTCGTTCGGGTCGGCGAGTGGGGCGTCGCAGCACAACCGGACGCTGGACCTGACGTCGGCGATCGCTTCGACGACGTACGTCCTGAACGGGGTGCGGCATTCGCGGGAGGTGTTCGCCAGCGCGCCGGATCAGGTGATCGTGGTCCGGCTGACCGCCGACCGGGCCAACTCCGTCACCTTCACCGCCACCTTCGACAGTCCACAACGGACGACGGTGTCGAGCCCGGACGGCGCGACGATCGGGCTGGACGGCATCTCCGGCAACATGGAGGGCCTCAGCGGGCAGGTCCGGTTCCTGGCGTTGACGCACGCCGCGGTGACCGGCGGCACCGTGAGCAGCTCCGGTGGCACCCTGCGGGTGACCGGCGCCACCAGCGTGACACTGCTGGTCTCGATCGGCACCAGCTACGTCAACTACCGCACCGTCAACGGCGACTACCAGGGCATCGCGCGCAACCACCTCAACGCCGCCCGCAACGTCGGCTTCGACCAGCTGCGGGCCCGGCACGTCGCCGACTACCAGACGCTGTTCAACCGGGTGACGATCGACCTGGGTCGCACGTCCGCGGCAGACCAGACCACGGACGTGCGGATCGCGCAGCACGCGAGCGTGAACGACCCGCAGTTCTCGGCGCTGCTGTTCCAGTTCGGCCGGTACCTGCTGATCTCCTCGTCGCGGCCGGGCACCCAACCGGCGAACCTACAGGGCGTCTGGAACGACTCGTTGTCCCCGTCCTGGGACTCGAAGTACACCATCAACGCGAACCTGCCGATGAACTACTGGCCCGCCGACACCACAAACCTGGCGGAGTGCTTCCTGCCGGTCTTCGACATGATCAGAGACCTGACCGTGACCGGTGCCCGGGTGGCTTCGGTGCAGTACGGCGCCGGCGGCTGGGTGGCGCACCACAACACCGACGGGTGGCGGGGCGCCTCGGTGGTCGACGGGGCCCTGTGGGGCATGTGGCAGACCGGCGGCGCCTGGCTGGCCACGCTGATCTGGGATCACTACCGGTTCACCGGCAACGTCGACTTCCTCCGCGCCAACTATCCGGCGATGAAGGGAGCCGCCCAGTTCTTCCTCGACACCCTCGTCAGCCATCCGACGCTCGGATACCTGGTCACCAACCCCTCGAACTCCCCGGAGCTGCCGCACCACGCCAACGCCAGCGTCTGCGCGGGCCCGACCATGGACAACCAGATCCTGCGGGACCTGTTCAACGGTTGCGCCCGGGCCAGCGAGGTCCTCGGGGTGGACGCCAGCTTCCGTACCCAGGTGCTCACCGCCCGGGACCGGCTGGCGCCGACCCGGGTCGGCTCGCGCGGCAACGTGCAGGAGTGGCTCGCCGACTGGGTGGAGATCGAGCGCACCCACCGGCACGTCTCCCACCTCTACGGCCTGCATCCGAGCAACCAGATCACCAGGCGGGGCACGCCGCAGTTGCACCAGGCCGCCCGACAGACGCTGGAACTGCGCGGCGACGACGGGACCGGCTGGTCACTGGCCTGGAAAATCAACTTCTGGGCCCGGCTGGAGGACGGCGCCCGCGCGCACAAACTCGTCCGTGATCTGGTGCGCACGGACCGGCTCGCACCGAACATGTTCGACCTGCACCCGCCGTTCCAGATCGACGGGAACTTCGGAGCCACCTCGGGGATCGCCGAGATGTTGCTGCACAGCCACAACGACGAGTTGCACGTGCTGCCCGCGCTGCCGTCGGCCTGGTCCACCGGCAGCGTCACCGGCCTGCGTGGCCGCGGCGGATACACCGTCGGCGCCACCTGGACCGGCAGCCGGACCGAGCTCACGGTCACTCCCGACCGCGACGGCACCGTCCGGGTGCGGAGCCGGGTCTTCGCCGGCACCTTCGAACTGCACGACGAGACGAGTGGCGCCCAGGTCCAGCCGACGCGGCTGGAGACCGATCTCGTCCAGTTCGCCGGCCAGGCCGGCCACACCTACCGCGCGTCCGCGGAGCGGTCCGGGCCGGTGGAGACCGGCGGGTACTACCGGCTGCTGGCCCAGCACAGCGGCAAGGCCGCCGACATCAACGGTGCGTCCACCGCCGCGGGTGCGCAGCTGATCCAGTGGCAGAGCGGCAGCGGTCTCAACCAGCAGTTCGAGTTCCTCGCCTCGGACGGCGGCTACCACCGGATCCGGTCCCGGCACAGCGGTCTGGTCCTCCAAGTCGCCGGCAACAGCACCGGCGCCGACATCACCCAGCAGCCCGACAGCGGCGCCACCAGCCAGCAGTGGCGGGTGGAGGACCAGGGCAGCGGGGTGGTCAGGATGGTCAACCGGCAGAGCGGCCTGGCCATGGACGTGTGGCAGGCGTCGACAGCCGACGGTGCACGCATCTCCCAGTGGACCCCGTCGACCGGCGCCAACCAGCGATTCCAACTCCAGCGGGTCTAGGGCCTCCATCGGCCGGCGGGGGACTGCCACCCGTCGGGACCACCGGCCCCGTCTCGCCTCGATGCCTCGACTGCCGGCGTCGAGGCGAGACTGGGCGTGGCCGACCAGGCTATCCCGTGTCGCGGCCCGCCGGGGCGGCAGGACGAGCCACATGGTGGACAGCAGTTCCGGCCCGCGCTCCCGCAGCCGGACCGCGGCCAGTCGCCCGAGGCCCCACCAGCAGAGCACGCCCGTCACGACCCCCACGACCACCCCGGCCCAGCCGAACCGGATCGCCAGGTAACCGGCCGGCAGCCCGGTCGCGGCGACCAGGGCGAGTGCCAGGTACGCCGGGCCGGTCAGGCATCCCTCGTCCTCGGTGGTCCGCAGTGGATTGTTCGCCCGCCTGTACGGGTCGGTGCCCGGCACCAGACCGTAGACGGAGATCAGCGGGACCAGGCCCGTCCGCACCGCCGAGCAGCGCGGGCAGCAGGGCGAGGGCCAGTGGCCACGGGCCACCGGTGATCGCCGTGCATACCACCGTCAGCAGCACCGCAGCCGGCTGCGCAGCGCCAGCCCGACCAGCCCGACCAGCCACCTTGGACAGCAGCACTTAAGACGGCCCGTTGGAGCAGCATCGCGGGGACCGCGACGAGTGCCGCGGCCGGGCCGAGCCGCGCGCTGGCGACGACCAGCCCGAGCATCGACCACGGGCTGTTTCCCTACCTGGCCAGGTCTCCACGGACCCTCGAAGATTGAATATCAAGGAAAGGGTCGGCGGGCCATCGACGAACCAGTCGAAGCTCGGATGAAGCCGATAATCCGTACTGTCGCCCGCAGCAGACCGCCACCCTGGGAGAGGTGCTCATGAAGATCGAGGTTCGCAAGGTCGAGGAGATCCGGACGACCTGCGGGGGCGAAGGTCCCTGCACCTGATACCAATGCCGTACCGGGCCGGTTGTCTCCGGCCCGGTACGGTCGTGCCTGGCCTTCTCGAGGGGGTGGACGGGATCGTTCCGAAGCTGAAGCACTGCGTTTGGACACGCACCAACGACACCCTCGTCGTTCTGGTGCACCCGCACCAGGCAACAACTCTGGCCGACCCGAATGGGCAGGTCGAAGCGTTGCTTACAATGCTGCGTGCGGGCGACCGATCGGTAGGCCAGCTTCATGCGGCGATCGCTCAGCAGTTCCCCGAGGTCACCCGAGACGAGCTGGACGCAGCGGTTAGCAGCCTCGATGAACTCGGCTTCCTGGAAGACGTCGCGGGGTCGCAGCCTACTGAGGCGGTCGGCCGCTTCGCCAGCAGCCTTGCGTTCTTCGACTACTTTTCGCGCCTGCACCTCGGCCGAAACGAGTTGCAACGCCGGTTGGTCGACAGTCACGTACTGGTCCTGGGCACTGGCGGCCTCGGCAGCACCGTCGTGATGAATCTTGCCGGTCTCGGAGTCGGTCGACTCACGCTGCTTGACGTCGATACGGTCGAGCCGCGGAACTTCGCCCGGCAGTTTCTCTACCGAGCCGCCGACATTGGGCGGTCGAAGGTCGAACGGGCAGCGGAGTGGGTGCAAGAGTTCGATCCGGCGATCGAGGTCCGGGCGATCGAACGCCGGATCGCCGGACCACGCGACATTGCCGACCTGCTGCCGGGCGTCCACCTCGTGATCAGGGGTGTCGACCAACCGCCGAGGGAGATCGCGGGTTGGGTCAACGAGGCGTGCACACAGGCGGGGGTGCCGCACATCGGCGGCGGACTGTTCGGCACCCGCCTGATGTACTACTCCGTCGATCCTGATGTGTCCGCCTGCCAACATTGCGCGGAGCTGGCCGCAAATGAGGAGGACGCCGCCCGTGACTATTCGATGGCCGAGCTACGGCAGCGGCTGGCCCCACCCAACAACGGCATCGGGCCGTTCGCCAGCCTGCTCGGCTCGCTGGTGGCGATGGAGGCGCTGCGCTACCTGACCCGGTTCGCGCCCCCGGTGACTGCAGGGGCGGTGTACGAACTGGACGTGACGGGTGGTGGGTCGCCTTCCCTGACGGCTTGGGCGCGGCGGGCCAACTGTCCCGTCTGCACGAGCGCGTGTTGACCGCGCCTGCAACTGGCGGGTCGCAGCCTGAGCCGACACGCCCGGCCGCCGATCCACCGCTGCGTCCCCGCCCGGGTTCCCGGGTCACGGTGGTCCCGCTGAGCATTGTTGCGAAGGGTGAGGGGTTCGTCGTCGGCAGCGCGGACCACGGCATGTTCGTCGAAGTACCACCGGTCGCCGTCGCGGCCATCGAGCTTCTGCGTGCCGGGCACACCATCGCACAGGCCTCCGCCGACCTGCGGGCCGACATCGGCGAAGACATCGATGTACTCGACTTCGTCGGCACGCTGATCGATCTCGGCTTCGTCAGTCACATCGACGGCGTTGCCCAGGTGCCGGACGACGCAGCCGGCGCGCGGGCGGGCCGGCGGCCACGATGGGTCCAAGGCCCGCCGCCCGGGGCCGTCCGCTGGCTCTTTGGTCCGGTGGCTTGGGCGGTCTACGCCCTCGCCGCGGTGGTCTGCGTGACCACGCTGGCGGTCCACCCGGCGTACCGGATCAGTTCGGACGCGTTTTTCTTCCTGGACGACCCGGTGACAAGCCTGGCGCTCCTGTCGGTCACCGCGTTCGTGCTCGCCGCCGCGCACGAGGCGTTCCACTGGCTCGCTGCCTGCCGGGAAGGCGTGGCTGCCCGGTTCGCAATCAGTCGCCGCCTGTACTTTCTGGTCTTCGAGACCGATCTCACCCAGCTCTGGTCGCTACCGCCGGGGCGCCGCTACGGGCCGATGCTGGCCGGGATGGCGCTGGACTCCGTGCTGCTCGCGGTCACCTTAGGGGGTCGGGCCACAATCGATGCTGGGCTCGTGGCGGCGCCCGGAGTCGCCCGCTTTCTCGAAGCCATCGCCGCGGTGCTGTTCCTCGGGCTGTGTTGGCAGCTCTGCTTTTTCATGCGCACCGACATCTACGCGGTGGTGGCCACCGCGCTCAACTGCACCAACCTGTGGCGGGTGACGATGCTGACACTCGCCCGCAGGTTCCACGTCCTCGGCACGGCCGGCCGGCGGGAACTTGCCTCTGCGGCAGCGGTGGACCTTAGGGTGGCGCGCTGGTACGGGTGGCTCTGTCTGGCCGGGTTCGCGGTGGCAACCTGGTTCGCCGCGGTAGTCATCGTGCCGGCGTTGTGGAAGGTCATCGACTGGACGACGCAGCAGGCGGTTGTTCACGGGCTTGCCAGCCCTCGGTTCTGGTGCACCGTCCTACTCGCCCTGCTCACGCTGCTGCCCCGGTTGCTCACCGTGGGGCTCTTCGCCCGCCAGGTGACCACATGGGTGTCCAACCGGAAACGCACGGGAGCGGCGGTAGCCGACGCTCCACGCGACAGCGCTGTCGGGTAGGGGTCTTGGCGCGTAGCGGAGTGAAGCGTGGTACGCGTGGCACGACGCAGGAACGCCAAGTCCAGCAGCCGCGCCCGACGCCCCACCCCCGGACCTACGCGACACGCCGCGGTACTCGATCGCTGTCTGCAGCTCAGCGCCGGCGAGCGACGACAACGCCCGTCGGGTCATCGCCGAGGCAACCGCCACCGCTTGGACGCGGCGGCACACTTTCGGCCACCAGCGAGAGCGGAGCAGCGGGGGCGTGGTGCCCCTCCTGCTGCTCCACCCGTACCGCCGTCGGCTCAAGCCGCGCGCAGGACGAAGATTCCCCAACCGAGATACCGGCGCTGGTAGCGTAGGTAGCGGCGTTGCGATTCGACCAGGTAGTCGCGCATGGCCGGCGCGCGTGGATCGTCGGAGTGGCCGGCCAGCCAGCGGTCGATGCTCCACCATTTCGCCGTGACCAACTGGCCGAAGGCGTCATGGTCCGCCAGCACCATCTCCACGAGGCGCAGACCGGCTGCCTCGATTTCGTCCAGGATCTTCGGCAGGGACTGGAACACCCACCCGCCCGCGTTGGGACCGAAAACGACTCTGGCGGATCCGCCGACTGGAAGATCGACTACGCCCTCCAGGATCCGTACTTCCCGGCCGCCGACCAGTTCCGAAGGGGCTGTGGCTACTCAACCACCCGAAGCGGTGTGGCGTGCGCCACGAGGACCTGGTTGGCCCGGCCGGCGGTGGCTGCACCTCGCGGCAGATCCACGCGGTCGGCGACGGTGGACGCTCAACGCACCGTGGGCGAGTTCGTCGAGGCGACGATCCTCGTCGGCGAGCCGGCCGAGGTCCCCATGCGGACGTGCGGCGAGCCGGGTCGCCGCGATCCGCAGCGCGAGCGGCAGGTGGTCGCACAGGGTCACTACCGAGTCTGCGGCAGCCGGTTCGCTGGCCGCTGCATCCGGCCCGAGCATGCCGGCCAGCATCGACAACTTGTCCCGCAGGTCGGGCCGTTCAACGAAGCACCGTTCGGCCCCGGGCAGACCCGCCAGCCGCGACCTGCTGGTCACCAACACGACGGCGGACGAATTTCCGGGAAGCAGCGGAAGGACCGCCCGTTCGTCGGCGGCGTGGTCGAGCACCACTAACACTTTGCGCCCGGCGATCCGGCTGCGGTACAGACTAGCGCGATCCGAGATCCCGGACGGGATCGACCGCTCGTCGACGCCCAGCGCGCCCAGGAACAGCGCGGCCATCCTGCAGCGAGCACCACACCGCTACGCGCCGATGGCTCCCACCAGCCGCGGGACCTTCACCGCGGAGAACCCGCTCCGGGCAGGTGGCCAGATCCGATTCGAGATCGGCCGACGTATCTACTACGTCTTCGTCCGAGCTGACCGGTAGGGGCCGACGCTCGGCCTGACCGGGTGCGCCCTGGTGTTGACCAGCCCGCGGGAGGTGTCTGGGCCAGCGACCACTTCGGTGTGGTCGCGGACCTGGAACCGCCCGGGTGACCGTTGCCGGAGAGGCGACTGTCGTACCCGGGACCGGCGGTCAGGTGTCCGGAGGTGCTGGCCTCCGCCCTCTAGAGTGGAACCCGTGCCGATAGCGTGGCGGGCGTGGTTCGACCGCCGTGGGCCTGAACGAGGTCCCGGTGGGTGAGGCGTGCGAGTCGGTCGACTGGAATCCGCTCGGCTCGGCCGGGGCGCACTCGCAGTTGGCCGGCGTGGTCGCCGGTCTCGTCTTCGCCGGCATAGTTATGCTGATAGACCGGGGGACGCCCAGACGGCCGTCGGCCGAAGCGCTGACCATGTTCATCGCCGGCCTGGTCACGTTCGCTCTGGACAGTTTCTTCTTCGGCGTCATTGCGGGTGAACGGACCTGTCCCCGGGTCTGGACGCAGACGACGGTGGCGGCCGGGATGCTCGGGGTCGGCTCGCTCACCCTGTTCACCGGCCTGGCGTGGCTGATCGCCGGGCGCAGCGAGTTCGAGTCCCCGCTCCGGCTCATTCGGGTGGTCGCGTACGGCCTGTCCCTGGTGACGGTCGGGCAGTTGACGGTGACCGCGCACGACTATCTGCGGGATGTCCGTCCCGAGGGCGCCTACCCCTGGCTCGACTGGCTGGTCCGGGCATGGTCGGTACTTGTCGCGCTCGTCGTCGTCGGGCACGCGGTTGCTCGCCGATCTCGCTACGGGGCGCATCGCGCGGTGCGCCACGCGGCCTACCTCGGGATCTCCTACGTCCTCAGCTGTGCCCTCATCTTCGGTCTGTTGACCGCCGCCGACCGGAGCTACTGGCTGGATGGTGTCCCGCCAGGCGTGTTCGTCGCCGCCGCCCTGCTGTCAGTCATGCTTCCCGGCCTGGTGGTCGTTGTCCAGATGACGGCCTTTCCACCGTTGACGGTGCCGGTTGGGTCGCCGGTCGACCCGGCGCTGCCCGCTCCCCGCGAGCCGGCGCCTCCGCGTACCGCTCCGACGGCCGTGCAGACCTCGATCGGCTCCGAGCCGCCGTCCGGGCCCGACCGGCCGTAGGACGACACCAAGTGATCTGGCCTGGGCAGGTGGCGCCCGTGCGAGGTCCCAGGAGAGCTTGCCCGGCAGGGGAGCGGGCGCGCATGCCGGGCCGCTTTGGATGCGGGCTCCGGCGGACGCCTGACTCAGTCCAGCTCTCCGAGGATCTTCGCTATCTCACCGGGCATGGACAGGAACGGCGCGTGTGAGGAGTCCAGCGTCGCGACGGAGGTGGGGTTCTCCGGAAAGGCGGCGTCGGCTTCGGCGACGAACAGCCGCTGGAGGGCCGGGCGGATCGCCATGTCCCGCGTACAGACGACGTACGTGCGGGGGACGGAGCCCCAGCCGTCGCGGGTCAGCCGGGTGATGCCGCGCATCATGCTGACCGGGGCGTCCGGGCTCAGCAGTCCCAGGGCGGCGTCCGCGACGATCGGGCCGACGTCGCCGTAGAACGCGGCGCGAAGCTGCTGGCGGTAGGCGGGGTCGTTGGAGGCGAGGTCGAGCCGCAGCGCCCCGGTCACGGTGGGATCGCCCCGCAGGGCGGGCAGGACCAGCGCGTCGGCGTTCTCCGGCAGCGCGAAGTACCGGTCGGCCGCCTCGCCGGAGCCGGGCATCACCGCGGCCAGGTACACCGCGTGTGCCACCAGTTCGGGAGCCTGCTGCGCCGCCCGGGTCAGGACGACACCGCCCATGCTGTGTGCCAGTACCGTGACCCGGCTGCCTCGGCCGAGCCGTTCGATCTGGCGGACCAGTAGCTCGGCCGCCCGGTCGAGGTCCACGTCCGCCACCGGAGATACCTCGGTGGCCAGTCGCGCCGGGTCGAACGGACGCATGGTCAGACACTCGGGCCGTCGGGCGCGCAACCCGTGCCCGACCATGTCGACCGCCAGGGTCTGACGGTCGTACGGCACGAGGTGGGCGATGACCTCGTTCCAGCACCAGGCAGCGTGCCAGGAGCCGTGCAGGAGCAGAATCGGCGTCGAGCCGGGGGACATGGCGACTCCTCTGCGGTGGGGCTGCGGTTGTCGAACGACTCGCGGTGGACGGGACGCCGTACACCGGGTCGTGGACGCGTGGCGGCAAGCCGGTCGCGGACGACGACCGAGCGGGCGCGGACCATGCCCGGTGGTCCGGGGAGGTTCGCGGAGGTTACGTCGGATGCTGGCCGGGCGGTGAGTCAGTGCCTGCCGATGCGGTGTAACCATTCGCCGAGCAGCAGGCGTTCACCTTCGCTGAGGACGGTGGCCTCGTCGAGGTGCGCCCGTAGCGAGACCGCGGCGTTGAGCAGGCCGGTGGAGGCGACCTCGACGACGGTGTCGGTGGTGACGGCGGCCAGGATCGACTCGCGGGCGATCGCGGAAAGAGCCAGGTCGCGTTCTTCCGGTGGGGTGGCGATGAGCGTGAGCGTCACGCCCTTGCCGGTGGAGTGCACGAGCTGGGCTGCGCGTTCCTCGGTGACGCGCAGCCGGCCGGCCTGGGCGATGCGGTTGACCCGGTGGGCGAGGACGGCGGCAGCCTGCCCCGCGGCCGAGGGTTCTCGGCCCGGACGCACGTCGCCGAAGATGAGGGCGTACAACGCCGGGTGCGCGAGGCCGAACTCGACGTGGAGGTCCCATCCGGCACGGAGATCCTCGACGGGATCGTCGCTCTCCTCGAGCGCGGTCTTCTGGGCCAGGTAGGTGACGAGACCGTGGCTGCCGACGGCGTCGAGCAAACCCTGCATGTCGCCGAACAGCCGGTAGATGGCCGGTGCCTGCACCCGGGCCGCCGCGCAGACGGTCCGCGTGGAGACGGCGTCACGTCCGCCTTCGGACAGCAGCCTCGCCGTGGCCTCGATGATGCGTTCACGGGGAGCCTTGGCCGGCATGGCCGTAATGTACATCGGCCGTCACCTCCTTCTGTCGACGAGCCGCAGAGTTCGCCGGGACCGTGGTGTGCCCCACCGGCGGAGGTGGGTTCGTCACCGACCGACACCGATGGTCCGACGGGCCGGGTACCCGCGCTCAGCCAGGTCGCACCTCGACGCGCAGGATGCGGTCGTCACCCGGGCGTGCGTCGGTTCCGCCCCAGGTGGCGCGGTCGGTGTTGGAGGTGACCAGCCAGAGCGCCCCGTCGGGGGCCACCTCGACGGTCCGGATGCGTCCGTGGTCGCCTTCGAAGTGCGCGACCGCGTCTCCGGCCAGGGCGTCGCCGGCGACCGGTAGTTGCCAGAGACGTTGACCGCCGAGCGCGCCCATCCAGAGTGATCCGGCGGCGTAGGCGACACCCGAAGGTGAGGCGTCGTCGGGGTGCACGGTGAAGATCGGCGGCACTCCGGTGCTGCCCCGCACACCCTCGGTTTCCGGCCAGCCGTAGTCCTGCCCCGCCCGGAGCACGTTCACCTCGTCCCAGCTGCGGTGGCCCAGTTCGGATGCATAGGCCGTGCCGTCGGGCCCGAAGGCGATCCCCTGGACGTTGCGGTGCCCGGACGAGTAGATCGGGGAGTCGGGCGAGGGGTTGTCCCGCGGGATGGAGCCGTCCGGGCGGATGCGCAGGATCTTGCCGTTGAGCGTGGCGTCGTCGGCGGCGTTCTCCGGCTCGAACGCGTCACCGGTGCCGATCCACAGGTTGCCGTCCGGGCCGGTGACGATGCGTCCGCCGTGGTGGCGGTCGGCGGTTTGGATGCCGTCGAGCAGCACTCGATCCTGCCGCAGCGACCGGAAGTCGTCGGCGACCCTCAGGGCGACGATGGCGTTCTCCCGTGCGCCGGAGACCGAGGCGTAGATCGTGCGGTCGGTGGCGAAGTCGTGGGAGGCGGTGATGCCGAGCAGGCCGCCCTCGGAGCTGGCCACCACACCGGGTACCACGCCGACTGTCTGTGGCGTGCCGCCACCAGCCGGGACTCGGACGATGTCACCGCTGATCCGCTGCGATACCAGCGCGGATCCGTCGGGAAGGAAGGTCAACCCCCACGGGGTGTCGAGGCCGTCCGCGATCTCGGCGGGTTCGCCGAGCGTCGCGACCGGGCCGTCACCGCGCGCGGCGCTCGGCTGCCCGTCGCCGGTGTTGGTCGTCGGCTGGTGATCCGGCGAGCAGGCCGTCAGGGCGAGCGCTGCGATCAGGCTGGGGCCCCTCGCGGCGCGTCGAAGCGGTCTGTGGGACACGGCTTTGCCTCCTTCGAAAGGTCTTGGCGTCCGACCCAGAGCGGCGGATCGCCACTGCGGGAGCTGGCAGGTGCAGGCCGGGCCCGAGCCGGCGGCGCTGACCGCGACCAGCGTGGGCAGCCCGCTCACGTTCGTCAGGCGGCGCCGCCGTTGACGAAGATGGTCTGCCCGTTGATCCATCGGCCGTGGCCGGCGAGCAGGGACACCACTTCGGCGATGTCGTCCGGGCGGCCGAGCCGTTCCATCGGGTTCTGCTTCGCGATGCTCTGGACGAGGTCGTCGCTCTTGCCCTCGAGAAACAGGGCGGTCGCCGTGGGCCCAGGAGCGACGGCGTTGACGGTGATGTTCCGGCCGCGCAGCTCCTTGGCCAGGATGGGGCTGAGGGCACCCACGGCTGCCTTACTTGCCGCGTACGCGGCGTAGCTGGGCAGGTTGAGGCGGGTGATCGAGGTAGCGAAGTTGATGATCGCGCCGCCCGGACACAGCCGCCGGATGGCTTCGCGGGCGACGACGAAGGTGCCACGGAGGTTGGTGCGCTGCATCCGGTCGAACTCGTCGAGGTCAAGGTGGGCGACCGGCCGGAGGATCATGACGCCCGCCGCGTTCACGACGACGTCCACCCGGCCGAACGACCGCTCCGCGGTGTCGAACAGTGCTCTCACTCCGTTCTCGTCGGCCACGTCCACCTGGGCTGTCACGGCGCGACCGCCGGTGGTCCTGGTCGCCGTCGCCGTGGCTTCCGCCTCCGTCTGGTTGCCGGCGTAGCAGACGACCACGTCCTGGCCGTCCGCGGCGAGCCTCAACGCGACGGCGCGGCCGATCCCGCGGGATCCTCCGGTGACGACGGCTACCCGGCTCCGGTTGTTGCTGAGCATGTTGGGCCTCCTCCGGTTGTGGCACCTCAGCTGCCGGTGCCCTCGGTGATGGCGCCCGGCATGACGATGACCGTCTCGATGCCGAACGCGTTGGCCTCGTGGGCGGTCGTGACGGCGAGGGCGTCCATGGTGGCCGCCGATTCCGGTGACGGGGACGACAGACATCGAACCGATGCTCCTTCACGTCCTGGTAGCGATGATACCACTGTATTTGGTATCCCCGATGTAAGCAAGGCGCTATCAAGACCGTGTTACCGGCGCTATCGAGCGGCTGGCGGTCAGGACGGCGTGCACCGCTGCCAGTACACAAGAGACGGTTCGCCGGTGGGGATGCTGGTCGTCACCTGCCGACTGGGGCGGCCCAGCGCCCCGGCTCGCCGGAGTGCCCGCCGAGGGGCTCCGCGGGAGTTGAGCTGACGGTGGTCATTCGGGCTGGGGCGGTGTGCGCGCACCGCCGACCGGGTAGGTCACGGTTTCCCGCTGCCTGAGATGCCTGGCCAGGCGGCTCAGCAGGTACACCTCTGCCGCGAGCGTCAGCGATCCGGTGAGTGCGGCGGTCAGGGAAGCGGGCATCATGAATGCGGTGTGTGACACGAGGATCCCGCCGAAGAGCCAGATTCGGCGCTGGTCGTCCCAGTTGGCTGCTGCCTGCCAGCGCACCACCAGCCAGGCGAAGGCGACGGCGGTCAGTGCCGCGATGATCAGCCGCTGTACCGGGGACATCAGGTCGTCGAGCAGCAGCGTGGAGCCGAGGCCGAGCGGGAGCAGCGTGCTGAGGAGCGCCATGGTCAGGTACATGGACACGAAACCGACCACTCCCGGGCGTGGCGCGGTTGCGGTCCGGGGCGCTCGGTAGCTTGTGGTGCGGCGACGGCGCGGAACAACCGCCAGCGCGACCACGGCGAGCGCCATGATGAGCGCGAGGAACACCATCGTCGGGCCCATCGGGGTCTGATACCCCGGGTCCTCCGTGGCGGAGATGAGGTAGCGGATCCCGATCACGCCCACGATCGCCAGGGCGCCGGCCCCGGCCAAGCCCTTGTTGCTCAGGTAGGGCCGGGCCTGCTGTGCCGGGAAGAGGAGATTGGTGATGGCGATGGGCAACAGGACGCTGAGCACGACGTGGACGCCGATCTGTGACTCCCAGTACGTCCAGTTCGCCCCGAACGCCCTGAATCCCCAGTCGGCGGCGCCGTACATCCGGGGGCTGGTCAGGGCTTGCAGGCCCAGGCCGTCCTCCGCGATCTGGTAGGCCACGCCCATGAGCACCAGGCTCGGCCAGCCACCGCCGACCCGCACGACCGCCTCGCGGAGTACGAGGACCCCGGCGCCGTACATCACCATGAGCAAGGGCAGGAGCAGCCAGGTGAACGGCACCGCGACCGCGGTGAAGGTCAGCTCGGCGCAGAGCGTGGTCAGCAGTGCGAGCACCCAGGGCGCTCGATTCCTGCGCCGGTTCCTGGTTATGTTCATCGGTACGCTCGTTCCTTCCGGTCCGAGATCCGCGAAGCGCGGTGGGGATCAGCGGGCTTCGTGTGCGTGCAGGAGTTCTTCGAGCTTTGCGTTCTGTGCCTGGGCAACGGCCTTGGCCTGCTGCTCGAAGGTCGCCCGTTCGGCTGGGTCGGCCGGCCACGGCGGGGCGATGTCGGGGTGCAGCCGTGAGGTGTGCAGCCAGGCGCCGATGCCCGGGTTGTCCGCCCAGCGCAGCTGCTCGGAGTTCGCGGAGAGGGTGAACCGGAGCCAGTCCACGTCGGTCCTCGGGTTGGGTGTGACGGGGCAGAGCTCGTTCTTCGCCCTGTCATCGGGACAGGTCGCCTCCACGTGCGCGATGAGGGCGGCGCTGAACACCGGCTGGCACGCGCGGACCGACTGCAGGGTGATCAGTCCGTCCTGGAAGATCGGCACGACGGGCAGTTGCTTCACGGCGTCGGCGGTGCAGTCCACGTGCAGGACGTGCGGGCCGGTCGCGAGCGTGCCGCCGTCGAGTTCGATGTCGGCTTCGTTGATCCGTTTGACCCGGCCGAGGCGAACGACGTGCTCGATCCTGCGCAGCTGCTGCAGCTCCGCCTGCGAGACGGTGGCGCAGCGGAACGCCGTCGGCCGCTCGTCCGGGGAGATCCTCAGTAGCGCGCCCACGGCCTCGAGCCGGTCGAAGAGGTCGGGTACGGATTGCGCGCCCATGATGGCTTCGTGCTTGGCGGCGTGCTCCTTCGCGATGTCGTCGGCTTGGCGGAGGGGCATCGGTTGCACCGCGGCCCGATCGATGAGCCACGGCGCCCGGGGCATGATCCAGGTCAGGTCGGCCGGTTCGACGCCCTGTTCCAGCAGCCAGAGGCAGGCGTCGATCCCGGTCTTGCCCGCGCCGACGATGACGTAACGGTCATAGGACTTCCGAACGGCGGGCAGTTCGTTCGGAGGGACGACGGTAACGCCGGTGGCGACCGGGAACTCGGGCGGTCGCATGGCGGGTACCGTCACGCCCTGGTAGGTGGTGTCCACGACCCTGCGGCGTACGGTCACCTGGTACTCCTTGGCGGAGGCGGTCAGCTGGAAGCGGCCGCCGCCCCGGTATTCGGCCATCGGGAAGTAGGAGACCCGCCCGGACGGCAGGAACGTCTGGCGCATCACCTGGTCGAAGTAGCCGCAGATCTCGGACACGCCGGCCAACTCGTACAGCCCGGCGTTCCAGCCCAGTCGGTCGACCTTGTCCTCGCCCAGCGGGCGGGAGTTCACGCCGTACATGGTGGAGGGCTGGTGCAGCCGCACGTAGGGGTAGGCGACGGTCCAGTGCCCGCCCGGCTGGTGGTAGCGGTCGACCAGCGTCACGGTCGACTGCGACTCGGTCAGCAGCGTGTCCACGAAGGCCATCGCCGTCGCGCCCGCGCCGATCACGAGGTAGTCGGTGTCGATGTGGGTAACCATCACGGTCTCCTGTCTGGCTGGGTGGCCGGTTCAGCTCGATGCGGTCATCGCGGCGATGGCGCCGTGGGTCCGGACGATGGCCTTGCGGACCGCGGGGCTGATGGACTGGTCCTTGGCGACCTCGCCCATTCGCTTCCGGACCTGCTTGCGTGCGCCGGTGGGCACCGCCCGGCGCCAGAGCTTCGCGGCGTGCAGCACGCCGATCAGCGCGGCCGTCCGCTCGCTCGGATCGTGTCCGTCGAGGATGGTTTCGGCGAGCCTGGCGCGACCTTCGGCGCGGGCCGTGGTGTCGGCTGCCGGGTAGCGGCGGGCCGGGACGACGCCGAGCAGCCAGGCTTGTTTCCGCTGGAGCACGCCTCGTTCGACGAGCGCGGTGATGGTGCGGCCGGGTGCTCCAGCGCGGGTGCGGCGCAGCAGTTTCGAGACCTTCACCCCGCCTCCCGCCTCGGTGAGCACGGCGTCCAGGTGTGCCGCCCCGGTCGGAGTCGGGTCGAGCACGGTGACGATGTCGTTGTCGCTCACGGTGATCCGCTGGGCGAGGGCCAGTTCGACGATGACCGCCCCGGCCACCGCCCAGTCGAGGCCCAGGCGCGTGCTGCCCCGGCCGGTTCTGTCGTCGAGGGCGATCAGGACGACTTCTTCGGCAACGGTGAGTTCGGGCACCGTGCTCTCCTATCCGGTCCGGTCGGCGGCGCCAGCGAGGCGCGGCAAGGTGGAGGTGCCGATGGGGATACAGCAGGCTCGTCGCGTGGTACGGGACGCCGACCTCGATCTCCCAACAGCTTGCGTACGCCGTATCGATCTGACGCGTACAGTGTATTGCGATCGGCCTTTCGATCCACGTGCCCAGCAATTCCACCTGAAGAAAGTGTCCTGATTCGGCTGCAATGAACTAGTACACTTAGTTCCGGTGTCGCGGTGTCGCGAGCACATCAGGAGGTGCGCATGACTGGAGACGCCCAGCCCGAGCCGCTCTACCGGCGGATCGCCGGGGAGTTCGAAGCCAGGATCCGGTCCGGTGATCTACAGCCGGGGGACCGGCTGCCGTCCATCCGGCAGATCGCGGACCGCTGGGGGATCGCGATCGCGACCGCGACCAGGGTGCTCGCCACATTGCGCGAGGACGGGTTGGTCGAAGCGAAGGTCGGTTCGGGCACGGTGGTCCGCGCTTCCCCTGGAAGTCCGCGCCTGTCCAACCGGGCGAAGGCGTCCGCCTCCCGACTGCCCCTGCGTCCGGTGGGCGGTGCGAAGCAGGCGCTCAACCGCGATCACCTGCTGCGGACGGCCATCGCCATCGCCGACGTCGAAGGCGTCGAGGCCGTGTCCATGCGACGGGTCGCCGCCGAACTCGGTGTGGGGACCATGTCGCTCTATCGCCACATCACGAACAAGGATGACCTGGTGACGCAGATGGCCGACCTGGTCTTCGGAGACGAGGAACTGCCTGATCCGGGGCCCGAGGGCTGGCGGGCCAAGCTCGAACTGGTCGCGCGGCGGCAGTGGGCGCTGTGCTGGCGGCACCTCTGGTTGCCCAAGGCGATCTCGTTCACGCGGCCCGCGCTCGCGCCGAACATGATGGTGCACACCGAGTGGACCCTGCGGGCGCTCGACGGTCTCGGCCTCCCGCTGCGGACGCGGATGCAGGAGGCACTGGCGCTGCACTCGCTCGTGATCAACGCCGCGGTGTCCACGGCGGACGAGGTCGAGGCCGAGCAGGAGACGGGAGTGACCCTGGCCAGGTGGCTACAGACGCGGCGGGCCCGGACCGACGAGCTGCTCGCCAGCGGTCTGTTCCCACTGCTGGCGAAGGTGCACGAGGAAGCCGCACCAGATCTCGAAGAGCTGTTCGAATACAGCCTCGCCCGGCATTTGGACGGATTCGCGGTCCTGGTGGGCGAGCCAGGTCACTAGTTGGGATCACGACCGGCCGGGCGGGCAACCTACCACCCGTCCGTCCGGGCCGGTCGGTGCCCAGCGAGCTGCCAGAGCCAGCCGCACTGTTGCCGATCCTGCCGGTGCTGAGCTGGACCACCTGGGTACCTCGACGACCGGGCAGTCTCGTCCTACCGGGCCAGCTCAGTTCCGGAGCCGTTGGCGTCCAGCCCGCCCAGGAAACCCTTGGCGACCATGCCGCGTAGGCCGCGCTCGGCGGTCTCCGTGTCCAGCCCGGCCCGGTGCGCGACCGCACGGGTCGTCCGAACACCGTCGCAGGCGGCGAGCAGGTCCGCCAGCCTCGACGGCAGCCGGTACGTCCGCACCGGACCGGAACGGCTCGTGGCGTGCAGCAGGTAGTGGGTGGTACCGCTCGGCAGGCTGCCGGCCGCCCGTCCGGCGACGACGATCCGTTGGATCTCCGCGATCGGGCGGTCGAACGTCGCGAGCAGGACGCCCGGCCGCAGCGCGGGCGGGCCGGCCGGCGGTTCCACCCCAACGGTGCCGACCCGTGCCTCGTACCAGAGGGTTTCGAACGCCACCATCTCGCGGAGCAGCCGGATCCGGGCGGTACTGGGCAGCGTGGCAACGGCCGCGGCGAGCTCGCTCCCGACCGCCAGGCTGTCCTCGGGCCGGCTCAACGTCCGACGTCCCAGTACGGGGCGCAGCACGGTCTCCTCCTCGGCGGTGCCGCGGAGCAGGGCTGCGCTGCCGGGGAAGGCGGCGGTGAACCTGGCCTTGCGTTTGAGGCTGGTGATCGAGGCGGTGAGCCGAAGGCCGGGCAGTGGCACGGCGGCCAGTCGCCGGGCCAGCTCGGGGTCGGTGCCGTGCCGCCGGGCGAACCTGTCGGGGTCGGCGTGCAGCTCCTCGGCGAGTGACCCGTCGATCAGGAGCCTGGCCAGCAGCGCCTGCCCGCCAGCCGGAAAGGTGTGCTCCGTGCTCATCGGGCACCCCGGGAGACGCCGCCCGCCGTGAGGGTGGCGCGGACCCGGTCCAGCTCGTCGACGAGTTCGGTGAAGTCGTCGGGGAAATGGCCGTCCCGCTCGATCATGGCGGCCCGGACGTGCTGGCGGCTCTCCAGGTGTTCGAGCAGTGCGAACACGTCGTCTCCCACCGGGGCGTCGTGGCCGTCGACGAGTGGTACGCCACCCTGGCCCAGGTTGCCCGCCAGGTGCACCTGGACGACACGGTCGAGCGGCAGCGCGTCGAGGAAGTCGTAGGGGTCGAACCCGTGGTTGGCCGCGTTGACCACGACGTTGTTCAGGTCCAGCAGCAGGCCGCAGTCGCAGCGGTCGAGGACGGCGGTGATGAACTCGGCCTCGGTCATGCCGCCCGGCAGGTCGAGATAGTAGCTGATGTTCTCCAGCAGGAACGGCCGCCCCAGCCCGTCCTGCACCCGCTGCGCGTTCGCGGCTATCGTCCTGACCTTCTCTTCCGTGCGGAGCACCGGCGTCAGGTTGTGCAGCTCGACGCCGTCCTCCCGGGTGAAGCAGAGGTGGTCGCTGACCCAGGGTGCGTCGACGACGTCCGCCACCGCCGCGACGGCGTCCAGGTAGTCCGGATCCACCGGGGCGTCCGAGCCGATCGACATCTCCAGGCCGTGGGCGACCACGACGAAGCGGTCCCGGAGAGCGCGCAGCAGCTTGTTCTGCGCCGGATCCACCAGGTAGCGGTCCGTGACGATCTCCAGCCAGTCGATCGCGGCCGGGTGGGCGAGGATCCCGTCGTGCAGCTCCTCGCGGTAGCCGAGCCCGACGCCCAGGTCGGGCGGGGCGGAGATGGTGGTAGTGGGCATGACCTCTCCTCGCGGTTCGTAGGGCTCGCTCAGGCCGTCCGGAACACTGGCGACGGGGCCGGGTGTCCGGGCGCGACGGGGTGTCCGAGCGCGACTGTGAACAGGTGCCGCGCCCCCGGCAGGAGCCCGGCCGCCGCCCGCCGCACCAGGTAGTGGCCGGCGCCGAAGACCACGCCCTCCAGACCGTGGGTGCGCGCGGCCAGCCAGATGGCGTAGCCGAGCGCGCCGATCCGGACCAGCAGGCCTCCGGCGGCCTCCCGTCCCGTCCCCGCCGGCGAGCCGCAGACGAGCGCGAACACCGGCGCGTCGGCGTAGACGTCCGCCAGATCGTCGAGCCAGTCCGGAACGCCGAGCGGAAGAAGATTGCCGGCGGGAGCTGGCGTGAACAGGCCCCTACCCCGACCGTCGGCGCGGCGGACCGCCAGCAGCAGCCGCACGCCCGGGTCCGGATGCCGGTCGACCGGCCACTGGTCACGCTGAGCCCGGGTCGCCCGGTGCAGCACCGCGCGCAGCGTCGCCTCGGTCACCGGCGTCTCGGTGAACTCCCGCACCGACCTACGGCCTTCGAGGACCGCCGCAAGTGGTACGCCGTCGGTCACGGGCTCGGCCGCCCCGTCGTCCGGCGCGTACCTTTCGACGCTGCGGGGGAACGGGGCGCGACGGCGTACCAGGTCTGCCAGCGCCTCGGCCGGTACGTCCACGGGGATCAGTGGCATCTCTCACCTCGGTGTAGGCCGGCTACCACGGTCACGTACCGGCCGGTCGGTTGCAGGTCGAGCAGCTCGGCCAGGCTCTCGTCCCAGCGGGTCGCGAATTCCGTGCGGAGCCCGTGCGCGGCGGCGACGGCGGCGAGCTGGGTGACGGCGCAGCCCGCGTCCAGGTGGGTGAGCCGGTACGCGAAGTCCTGGTACTTTGCCGCCACCCGGTCGTGTGCGGCGGTGAACACCAGCGCGGCGTCGAGACGGTCGGCGGGCAGGTCGGTGCCGGCCAGCGCGTTGGCCAGCGGCACGGCGTCGGCGCGCAGGGCGATCAGCGCGTGGTCCAGGTCGTCGTAGCGGAAGATCGTTCCGGGTAGGTCGGCGACGCCGGTCTCGGTGACGAGGTGGAGTTCCACCGACCCGAGCTGCCCGCCGGACGGCACCCAGCGCTGCGCCGGGCCGTCGGCCTCGCCCCGCCGTCGGCCCGCCACCCGGGCGAGCAGGTCGGCGACCAGCGCCTGGTGCAGGCTTCCGGGTGCGGCCCGGCGTACGCCGTCGCCGAACGTCCCCGGCAGCGGCAACCGTTCCGCCGGCAGCCCGCGCCGGGGGTGGGCGTGGTGGGTCGGACGCTCGTCCGCCAACTCCCGCCACCTGCGCCGAACGGCCCGCGACGGGGGGCCGGCCCGCAGAGCGGCGGGAACCACCCGCTCGGTCATCCAGAGGCCGATGTCCACCAGGTCCGGCTCCGGCCCGTCGCCGCCGGCGTCGTCGCACGGGCAGTCCGGGTACGGCACGACGACGTGCTGGCCGGTGCCCCAGGCGTCGAGGTCGATCCTGGTCAACGTCGTCGGAGCCCGCAGGGATGCCCCGGAGACGATGCCCAGCACCTCGGCCGCGGCCAGCCCGGCGAGCGTCTCCCCGACCGTGGCATCAGCGAACCCGGCCGTGGCATCGGAGGTCTTCGCCGTCTTCCCGGCCGTGGCATCGGAGGTCTCCGCACCCAGCCAGCCCGCCTCGGCCCGGCCACGGCGCAGGCATCCGGGGCAGGCGGTGAGACCGGGAACGAAGCAGGGCCCGATCTCGAGGTGGGTGCGATCGGCGGCAACCCGTAGCACGGGCACGGCGTGCGGCGCACACAGTCCGGCCACCCGCTCGACCGCCGACGGGTCCCGGCTCTCCTCGACCACCACCACCAGGGACCGCCCGGCTCCGGCGAGGGCCTCGACTCCGGCTTCGGCAAGTGGCCCGCAGGTGATCTCGCCCACGCCGCACTCGCGCAGGTCCGCGGCGACCGCCCTGGTCACCTCGGTCGGCCCGACGACGTGCAAGGCGACCACCGCGAGCGCGTCGAGCAGGGCGCCGGTGCCGGCATGGCCGCCGTTGCCGCCCAGGCTGCGTGAGTGGTAGTCGACGACGTGCTCGGGGGCCCCACCCCGGCGGGGCGGCGCGGCGGATTCCAGCAGTCCACGTTGGTCGAGCAGGGCCAGTGGCCGGTCCAGGCGCTCCGGCGGCAGGCCCAGCTCGGCGGCGATCTCCTGGCGGTCCCGGGAGCCGTCGAGGAGGGGAAGAAGTCGCGGCAGCAGCGTGCTGGCGGCCCGACCCCGGAACACGTGGCGCGGCCCCGAGCCCTGCACGACGAGGGACTCCTCGGTCGGCACCACCGCGAGACCACGGCACAGCCGTACCCGGACGTCATCGGACACCGGCGTCCTCCCTCTTCCTCAGGCGCAGCAGGGTACGCAGATCGCGTTCGGGCAGCGGCCGGCCGCAGCGGGGGCAGCCGTGGCAGGCGAGCACCGGGTCCTGCCGGACGGCGACCCCGCGCAGCGGTACGGAGATCACCCGACCGGCCGTCACGTCGGGGCGGGCCAGGACGCGGAGAGCCAACCCGGCCGCGGTCCGCGCGTGCTGCGGCAGGAAACCGGCCGGACCGCAGGCCGGGTCCCGGTCGTAGGCGACGTACAGGGCCGCGGACCCCGGCCAGTGCGGATCGTGTTGGGCCCGGCGTTCCTCGAAGCAGCCGTGACACGGCCCGGCTCCCGGCACGACCAGCGGTCCGATCCGCAGGTGCGAGGGCTCCAGCACGACCGGCAGCCAGGGGACACCGGTCGCGTGGGCGCGTTCGTCGATCTGGTCGCAGAACGCGGGCGACGGACGCCACAGGGCCACCACCAGCGCGCTCGGCATACCGGCGAACGCGGTCTCCGGGGCGTCGTCGGGCGGGACCTGCGTGCCGTCCGTCATCCGGGCCAGTAGCCCGGTGACCCGGCGACCGAACGGACCGATTCCGAGCAGGGCCGTCCGCTCCGGGACGATCGCGGCGGGGGTGGTCAGGCGAACGGCTGTGGCCATGGATTCAGCTCCTCTTCGGGCAGCACGCGGTGGCCCATCCGGGCGGGTGCCTCGGACAGCCGTGGATGTGCGGTGAACTGGGCCAGCGGATGGAGGCTCAGCGGCTGGAGGTCGGGGATGACGACGTGCACCGCGGTCAGCCCCACGTCAGCCAGCTCCCGCGTCGTCCGGTCGACCACGACGGGCCGGGCTCCGGCGCCGGCCAGCCGCTCGACCAGCGCCGCGAGGGCCAGGTCCGGATCGGCCGGCAGTTCCGGGCGTCGGGGCGACGGCCGCGCGACGGCATCGGTCAGCAGGAAGTCGAATGCGCCCGCCCGCTCCGGTGCCCCCATGAACCGGGCACCGTCGTGCACCGCCGCGGACCCCACGGGACCGCCCGGCGGGCCGGCGCCCTCGCTCAGCAGTCCGGTCAGGGCGACCGCCTCCTCCAGAGCCTTGGCCGCCGCACCCGACAGGGTCCGCCCGGTGCTCGCCGCCGTCCAGTTCCGCAGTCGCGGGTCGTGCACGGCGCTCAACAGGCAGTAGACGGTCGGCACACCGAGGTCGGTCGTCGCGTCGAGCAGGCGTACGTCGACGAAGCGGCGCCGGCAGCAGTCGACGAGGTGGCGCGTCGACCCGGCCAGCTCGTCGGGCGCAACGGTGGGCAGGGGCAGCCGTTGCAGCCAGAGGATGGCGACGGCGTCCCGCTCGATCACCTCCAGGGCGCCGCGGACGACCGCCTCCACCGGATCGGTGTGCACCGCGTGGCCGGTGGAGAGCCGGTGTACGAAGCGTTCCGCGTCGTCGACCGGTGCCAGGTCCCGGCAGGCCATCACCGCCGGCACCCGGACCGGCGCGGCACTGCACAGGTCGAGTCCGATGACCCACCTGATCGGCGCGGCCGGGTCGAACGGGCGGACCGGGCAGCCGGGGGTGGCCAGTTCCCGTGCCGAGCAGCGCGGATAGCGGGAGGGTTCGAGGCACTCGCCGGCCAGCTCGTCGGCGGTCGCCCGCAGGATCTCCCGACGGTGCGGGGCCAGTGCCATCGCGTACCGCTCGGCACCCTCGGCGATGGCGACGAACCGGGCCAGTCGCGGGTCGGCCCAGCTCCGCCCACCACCGCCCAGCCGGCCGGTACGGCGACGGGTGTTCGCCGGACCCGGCGTGCCCACCTCGGCCCCGCACGAGTAGAGCCGGTCGCAGATCCGTGACGGCCGTGCGTCGGAGACGGCCGACACCACGCCGTAGGGGGACACCAACTCGTCGAGAGACTCCGGATTCACCATGCCTCCCCGGGCCCGCCCGCCGTGCTCGCGGCACGACGGGCGGGCGGTCGCACTCCGTCGAACTACCCGCGCCGGTGGCTCAGGCGCACATCGGGTAGTTGCACTGGACGTTCGAGCTCTGCGCCACGCCGCACATCGGCGCCTCGTCGAACGTGCCGTACTCCTCGTAGTCCTCGACGTCGAGGTCCAGTTCGGTGGTGCTGATTTCAGCCGCCATCTCGTACTCCTTCCGGTGGAAAAGGGCGTGGACCACCCTGTCGACACCGTCCGTCGCCGGGCGGTCGGCGGCCGGTCGTCCGGCGACCGGGCGCGGACCGGAGGCACTGCCAGGCTGTGGGCCCGACGAACGCGAGCGGGCGGGGCCGGAGAGGGGACTGGACGTGCGCCACCGGGAGAGACCGAGGGACCTGACATCGCTCGACGGCCTGGTCTCGCCCTACGGGCTGGTCTCCCGGGTCGGGGCGCTGGCCACCCCGGGCCTGCCCGCCTACTTCTGCTACTGGAAGTCGGAGGCGGGTGCGCCCGGTCCGGCCCGCCGGCTCGGTCACCAGGAGATTCTCGTCGGCTCCGGCCAGGCGTGGGACGATCCGGGTCTCGCGCGGTTCGTCGCCATCGCCGAGGTCGCCGAACGGTACGCGGGTCGCGACGTCCTCGCCGAGGAACGGATCTGGGCGACCGCCGAGGAACTGGGCGACGATTGTCTGGAACCCGAGCGGTACCCGCGTTGCACGGAGGCCGAGTACGCGCATCCGGACTGCCCGATCGTCCCCTTCGACCCCCGCGCGGCGATCCGCTGGACATCCGGGCTCGACCTGTTCAGCGGCGAACCGGTCTGGGTACCGGCTGTGCTGGCCTGTTACGGACTCACCGGGACCGTGCCGGCGGAGCACTTCAGCTGTCGGATGTCGACGGGCTTCGCGGTCCACACCGACCCGGTGGAAGCCGTCGTCCGGGGGCTGTTCGAGGTCGTCGAGCGGGACGCCAACGCGGTCGTCTGGCTCCAGCGGCTCGCCCTGCCGCTGGTGGATCCCGGCTGCCTCGACGAACGGCTGCGCCGACTGGTCGGGTGGTGCCGTGACCGGTTCAAGGAGGTCCACCTCTTCGACGCCACCTCCGACCTGGGCGTGCCGACGGTCTACTGCGTGGTCGCCGCCGAATACGACCCGCGGGCGCACCGGGTGGTCGGTGCCAGCTCCGCCCGGGATCTGACCGGGGCCGCGCACAAGGCACTCCTGGAGGCGCTGGGCGTCCCGCAGTTCATCCACTTCGTGGATCCGACGGCGGAGCCGGCGACACGGGCGCGGCTGCGGGCCGTGGGAGACACCACACGTTACATGGGTCGGACGGAACACGCGTACGCGTTCGACTTCCTGCTGGACGGTGCGGATCGCCGTACGTCCACGGCTCGGCCGTCGCTGCCCGCCGACCCGTCCGAGGCGCTGGCCGAGGTCGTCGGCCGGCTCGCCGGGGCCGGGATGCGGCCGGTCGTCGTCGACCGCACCACCCGGGAACTGGCCGACGTCGGGCTCACCGCGGTGAACGTCGTCGTCCCCGACCTCCAGCCGATGAGCGTCGAGCACCTGATCCGGTTCACCGCACATCCGAGGCTGTACGAGGCACCGGCCCGGATGGGCTATCGTGTCCTGCCCCCGGCGAAACTGAACCCGTGGCCGCAGCCGATGGCCTAGCCGGCCGGGCCGCAGCCGGTGGCCCGGCCTGGCGGTTTCCGGACGACGGCTCCCTCGGATACCGCGACGAAGTGGTACCGAGCGGCGGGTCAGAACACGGCTCGGGAGAGCCCCGGGTTGCGCTGGAGCAGTCGCTGGTGCGTCTGCCGCAGGGCCGGTCCCGGCTCGTCGCCGAGCTGCTCCACCAGTCGGGCACGGATGCCGGCATAGCGTTCCAGCGCCTCGGCCTGGTGACCGCACCGGTGCAGCGCCTCCATCAGCAATCCCGTGATCGCCTCGTCCAGCGGATGCTCCTCGGCCAGGTGCACCAGGTCCGGCACCAGCTCCGCGTGCCGCCCCGCCGCGAGCCAGGCGGCGGCCGCGGCCGTCCGGGCCGACAGCTGCTCCCGACACAGTGTCGCGCGGGCCCCGTCCGCCCACGGGGAGTCCACGTCGGCCAGGGGTACCCCGGCGGGCAACCGCAGGGCGCGGTCGTAGAGGCAGGCGGCGGCGTTGTCGTCGATCGCCAGCCGCGCCTGCCGGACCAGTTGTCTGAACCGGTGCAGGTCGATCCGCTCGGGATCCACGTCCAGCAGATAGCCGCCCCGCAACCGCACCAGCTCGCGTTCGGCCCCACCGGCCTCCGCGAGGGTACGCCGCAACCGCTTGGCGCAGGTGTAGAGCGCGTCTCTCGGGTCGACGGGCATCTCCTCGCCCCAGATCCGCGAGATCAGCCGCTCGTCGGGAACGAACTCGCGCGGCGACCAGGCCACGGAGGCGAGCAGACTCCGGACCCGGCCGGAGGACGGACGGACCTGCCTGCCCCCGCTGACGATTGCCACCGCGCCCAACAGCTGGAATTCCACCTCTGCTCCTCGCGACGAGATGCGAACATGCCAGGCCACAACGTCGCACCCTGCCGCATGATCTCCGCTCCGATCGCGCATGGCACTGTCAGGAGTTCTCGACAGGACGCCCGGTTCTCGTGTCAGCCGAGCAGCGCGGCGGTCTCCGCCTGACGTGGAATGTCGAGTTCGACGAAGTGTCGGTGCGCCCGGCGCCACGCCGAGCGGGCGGCCCGCTCGGCACCGGTGAGCCGGTACGCCCGCCCGAGCGGGACCAGCGCGTTGGCGTACCCGAGCGACTGCCCGGTCCGCCGGAAGACCCGCAGGGCGTGTCGGCACGCGGCGACGGCCGCGGGTCCGTCGCCCAGCGCCACGAGAGCGGGCCCCAGGGTCGCGTACGCCTTGCCCAACACCAGAGGGCTGCCCGCAGCGGCGAGGCGGAGCGCCTCGGTCGCGTGTTCGCGCGCCTGGTCCGGCCGACCGCCGGCCAGGGTCACCCGGGCCAGCCCGACCAGCGACTCGACCCGGCCGGCGTGGTGGCCGGTGCGGTCGGTGATGGTGACGGCGGCCGCCAGCCGCCCCAGCGCGGCCTCGATCCGGCCCTCTCCGGTCGCCGACTCCGCGAGTCCGATCAGCGCATCGACCTGGCAGTTCAGGTTCTCCGCCTGGCAGGCGAGGCGTAGCGCCGCGCGGTGTGCGTCGGCCGCCAGCGACCAGCGGCCCGCGTCGTTGTGCACCCGGCCGATCGTCTCGAAGCTGATCGCCTCGCCGTAGGGCAGACCGGCGCCCCGGGCGACGGCCAGGGCGCGCTCCAGCCAGTGCAGCGCCGCCGCCAGGTGTCCCCGCTCCTGCCGGACGAGCCCGAGGTTCACCAGGACGATCGACTGCATGTTCAGGTCTCCGATCCGTTCGGCCAACGGAAGGGAGGCGGTGAGGCACCGTTGGGCCGGGCCGAGCCGGCCGAGGGCGAGATGGGCCGAGGCGAGGTTGTTCAGCCCCGACGACTCACCACGTGCGTTGTCCAACGCATTGTCGATCCGGATCGACCTGCGGTACCGGGCCAGAGCCTGCCGTGGCCTGCCCAACTGCTTCAGGGTGACGCCGATGCCGCGCAGCGCGTCCGCCTCGCCGCGCCGCCAGTTGGCCCGGCGGGCGAGCGCCAAGGCCCGTTCGTACTCGGCCCGGCCCGCGACCAGCCTGGTCATCCGCCAGTTGGCGTGGCCGAGCGACAGTCTCATCGCGGCCTGGCCGCCCAGGTCGCCGGCGCGTTGGGCCGCAGCCAACCCGATGTTCGCCATCCGCACCGACTCGGCCAGGGGCCGGAAGTGGTGGAGATAGTCCTGCAGGGCGATCACCAGCAGGCAGGCCATCGGCCTGGCGTCGAGGTCGGCGGAGAGGTGTACCGCGGCGGTGATCTCCTCCCACGTCTCGTCGAGCCAGGCCAGCGCGTGGGACCTGTCCCGGAAGGACTCCGGGGTGACGTGGGGCGGGATCGTGTCCGGCGGGGACGAGATCAGATAGAAGCCGCCCGCTCGTGCCGTTCCCACAGCCGAGTAGAGGTAGTACGCCATCAGCCGCCGTACGGCCTGTCGCCGCTCGGTCGGGGAGTCCTCCTCGGCAACCCGCTCCGCGGCGTACTCGAGCAGCAGGTCGTGGGCGGCGAACCGGTTGACGCCGACCTCGGTCACCAGGTGCACCCGGGCGACGCTGTCCAACAACTCCTCCGCCTCGCCGCGGTCCACCCCGGCCAGCGCCGCCGCCGAGGCGCTGGCCAGACCACCGCTCGGAGCCAGCGACATCAGCCGGAACATCCGGCGGGCCGGCGCGGGCAGCGCCTGGTAGGAGAGGTCCAGTGTGGAGCGCACCGCCGTGTGTTCGTCGCCGTCGACCCGGAGCCGGGCCAGCCTGCCCCGGTCGGCCAGCTCCGCGACGTAGTCGCCGACCGTGTGGTAACGCTGCTCGGCCAGTCGCGCCCCGGCGATCGAGAGGGCCAACGGCATGTGACCGCACTGCGCCGCCAGCCGCGCCGCGGCCTCCGGCTCCGCCCGCAGTCGGGCGGTACCGGCCCCGTGCGCGAGCAGTGCCTGCGCCTCCTGCGGCTCGAGCGCCGCCACGCCGAGCCGGCTCGCTCCCTCCCGCGCCACCAGGCCGCCGAGGCGGTCCCGGCTGGTCACCACGACCAGGCAGCCGGCACCGCCGGGCAGGACCGGCCGGACCTGTTCTGCGGTCGCGACGTTGTCGAGCACCAACAGGACGCGTCGGTCCGCGAGCAGTGACCGGTAGAGCGCCACCTGGGCCTGAAGGTCCGCCGGGATGTCCCGGGGGGCCTGCCCGAGGGCCTGGAGCAGCAGCGGCAGTGCCTCGGTGGGGGACATCAGCTGCCCCGGGTCGAAGCCGCGCATGCCGAGGAACAGTTGGCCGTCGGGGAAGTCGTCGGCGGCCCGGTGGGCCCAGCGCACGGCCAGGGCGGTCTTCCCCACGCCGGCGGGACCGACCACCAGCACGATCCGCGCCGCCCCCGAGGCCAACCAGTCGAGCTGCTTCAGCTCCGCCTCCCGGCCGACGAACCGTCCGATGTCGGCGGGCAACTGCCGAGGAATCCTCGCCGATTCCGGCGGAAACGGACCGGCCGGTTCCAGCGTGCCCGCCAGTACGCGTTGGTGCAGACTCCGCAACTCCTCGCTGGGCTCCAACCCGAGCTCCGCGATCAGGCGGGTACGGAAGTCGCGGTACACCTCCAACGCCTCGGCCGCCCGGCCACCCGAATACAGCGCGAGCATCAGCAGCCGCTGGGATCTCTCCCGGAGCGGGTCCTCCGCGACCAGCCGGGTCAGCTCGGCCACTGCCTCGTGCAGCCGACCCAGTGCCAGCATGGCCTCGGCGCGTCCCTCCAGGGCCGCCGTCCGGTGTTCGGTGAGCCGTACCGCCTCGGCCTCGACATGCGGCCCCCGCAGGCCGGCCAGCGGCGCACCCCGCCACAGGGTCAACGCCGCGTCGTAGTCGGCGACGGCCTCCGCCGGACGACCCTCGAACGCCGCCCGGCGGGCCGACTCCACCCGTTCGACGAACAACGCCGCGTCCAACTCCCCGTCACCCACCCGCAACAGGTAACCCGGGCTTCTGGTCTCGACCAACGTCGCACCCTGCGGCCCACAGGCCCGACGAAGCTCCGCCACCAGGGCTCGCACCCTGGCGGCGGCGGAGACGGGCGGATCATCTCCCCAGATCCGGTCGGTGATCCGTTGTACGGAGACGACGTGATTGGCCTCCAACACCAGTACGCCGAGCAACGCCTGCTGCCGGCCGGTCAACTCGACCGGCCGTCCCGCCACGGTCAGCCCGACCGGTCCCAGCAGAGTGACCTGCGTACCGCTCACCACCATGGAAGTGGACCGTAGATCAAAAACCGCCCATCGCGCGAACGGACCGGATGTCCGGCCGAAGGTCTGGGCCAGCGGACCGGTAGCGGGAGTCAGATGGGCAATCCGGGCATGTGCCTGAGTTTCAGGCCATGCCGCCGGGGGCAGCATGCGAACGTCCCGCCACCGGCACGGTCGCCTCTCCGGAATTCCCTGGTCAGGGGCGTGGCAGACTGGTCGGGTCGGCTGGGGGGGAGGGTGTCGGGAGAGTGGCGCAGGATGATCACGGAAATCCGTAGCTTCGCGGAGACCGACCGTGCCGCCCTGCGTGAGCTGTTCCGCCGGGCGGGAGAGGGCTCGCCGTCCTCCCTGCTCTGGGGGCACCAGGAGTCGGAGGCGGCCATGTACCTGGAGCCGTACATGAGCCAGGAACCGGACTCGTTGTTCCTGGCCGTCGCAGGTGGCCAGGTCGTCGGCTACCTGGCGGGGTGCCCGGACAGCTCGACCTTTCCCACCGAACGAGAGCGCATGGAGCGGGCGATCGCGAGGTATCGGCTGGTTTTCCGGCCCAGGCCCGCGGCCTTCCTTGCCCGTGGCATGGTCGACATGGCGACGGCCGCGGTCCGGCGAAAGCCGACCGCGGGCGGCTTCGACGATGCCCGTTGGCCGGCCCACCTGCACATCAACGTGACGCCCCGGGCACGGGGGACCGGCGCCGCCGACGGCCTGATGCGGCGATGGTTCGACCGGCTCGTCGAGACCGGTTCACCCGGGTGCTATCTGCAGACCCTGGCCGAGAACACCCGCGCGGTGCGGTTCTTCGAACGCGTCGGCTTCACCAGACACGGTCCGACGCCGCTGGTCCCCGGTGCCAGGCGGGGCGGCAGGCCGCTGCACCAGCAGACGATGGTCTGGCAGCCCTGAAGTAACTCGATCCGTTCCCTGCGGCCCCGCACCGGGGCCGAGAGGTCGAGCGGGTCGCGAGCCTCCGGCGAGACCCGGAACCGTACCGGCCGGGCGCGTCCAACGAGCGTCCAGTTGCCGTTCAGTCCGGATTGAAAACGTGGCCGCACAGCTGCCTCGCCGATGGAGGGGAACATGACAGGAACAGGCAGGGCCCGCGACGAGTTGCCGATGCCGGAGGGCATGCTTTCGGTCGCTCCGTCGCCGGCCTCGACGTCCGGGCTGGCCGCGCCCGCCGGTCCGGGGGACGGGACCGACAGTGCCGGGCGGAGGCCGGTGGGATCACGCCGACGGGGGTCGGTCGGAGCACGTCGCCGGCGGTTGACGGCCGGGGTACTGGCGTCGGCGCTGGCGCTGGTCGGGGTGCTGGGGCAGGCGGTGCCGGCGCAGGCGGAGGTGTCGAAGGAGCCCACGCCGAGCCTGCCCGGCCGGGCGGCCGAGGCCGTGACCGGCGTGTCCGGGCTGGCACCGGATGCCGGTCTGCGCCCCGCCGAAGGCCGCCGGACGGCGTCCGTGCCGCCGGGCACCGGGATCACGTTGGGCAAGCCGAAGGCCGGCCCGGCGCCCCGGATGGTCGAGGATCCGAACGATCCGCCGACCTGCGTGCCGTACATCAGCGGTCAGGTGACCCGGAACGGTACCGCGCTGGCCCGGGTCGACTACCTGGCCGAGATCGTGTGCAACTTCTATCTCGCGGGCGCCGGCCAGGCGTACCTGATCGAGCGGACGGGCGGTTCCCGGTACAACGGTGCCGTCATCGCCGCGGCCGCCCCCTTCTACTTCTCCTCCCACTACTACGGGTACAGCATCGGTGCGGTGCTCATCGACGGTCGCGTCTACGACGGCGGTCGCCAGTTGGAGATCGGGTTCGACCTGGCGTTGCAGACCCTGAACGGGACGCCGTGGGGCGGCTGCTTCGCGCTGCCCGCCCCGCAGCGTTACCTGACCCCGTGTTACGGCCTGGGCACCTCGTACCTGTCCGTCTCGATCGGGTCGGGAGTGTTCAGCACCGGGCTGCCGGCGTACAACCCGGCGGCGGCGATCCGGGACATTCCGGCCATCGACCTGCTCACCTTCCACGTGGGTGGCCAGTCCGACCCGGCGTCGACGGCCCGGCAGAACATCGTGGACACCGCGGCCGGGCTGCCCGCCCAGACCAGCGACTTCAGCCACGTGGGCCGGACCAGCGTGAACCTCGACCTCGACATGTTGCGCGGCATCCTCAGTTTGCACCTGCAGAACGGCTTCAACTTCCGGGTGACCGCGATCGCCGGCAGCAGGCACGGTGCGACCTCCCGGCACTACGTCGGGAAGGCGTTCGACGTCGACACCGTCAACGGCGCCCGGGTCAACTCGAGCAACCCGTTCAACCAGGCGTTCAAGGACGCCTGCCGGGCGTACGGGGCGACCGAGGTGCTCGGCCCGGGAGACGATGCCGACCACGCCACGCACATCCACTGCGCGTGGCCACGGTAGTGGCCCCCCGGAACCCCGGACGGAACCGGGCCGACAGCGACGGGTGAGGCGTCGCGCCGGCCGGCGCGGTACGGCCGCGCCGGCCGGACCCGGGCGTTCTCGTCAGTCCACGTCCCAGGAGTCGAGCTGATAGCCGGCTCCGACGCGCTCGGCGACCCTGTCGGTCGCGAGCACCGCGCCCGTCGGGTCCAGTGCCTGCAGGCGCAGGTCCTCGGTGGCCGGCACCGTCAGCACGAGAGCGGAGTCCCGGACCTGTCCCTGGGCCACCGGACGGTCGCCGAGCAGCGCGCGCACCTGGACGGCACCGGCGGGGGCGACCACCAGCAGCGGGTGGCTCGGTGGGCTGGCGGCGCCGTCGACCGGGCCGAGCGGGATCGCCAGCAGCCGCTCCGGTGCCGCCGGGTCGGTACGGGTCAGGAACTGACTCGCCGTCCCCACGGTCCCGTCGGCCCGTTGCCCGGGGTAGGTGACCGCCACCTCGCCCAGCCATCCGCCGTCGACGGCCGGTGCGGTGAGCACGGTGGCCAGTCCGTCGAATCCGACACCCGTGCCGGTCGTCTCGCCGCTCCAGAGCACCGTCGGCAGTTCGGTCACGGTGTATCCCCAGCCGCCGGCCGCGGTGTTGACCGCGCGGCGGGACTCGGTCGGCTGCGACCGACCCCTTGCCTGCGCCATCGCGGCGTCGAACTGGGCGTCCGTGACACCCTCGGGCGCCCACGAACCGGGGCCGGGCAGCCGCTTCCGCACCTCACCCGCGCAGCTCACCTGGAACCACTGTGGCCGCAGGGCGCCCGGCGGGCGGAGCAGGTAGGAGCCGGTCGGTTCCGGCGTCCAGACCTGCGGCACGGGCATCGCGGCGGTGCTGAACTCGCAGCCATCCGGAGCGATGCCGACGTAGCCGAGCTGGTGCGGCTCGTCGAGGGACCCTACGGTCAGGCTGTCGTACGGCTCCAACCCGTCGCCGAACCCGTCGACGGCGGTACGGGCCAGCTCCTGCGGACCGGCCCCCTTGTCCGCCACCATCCAGGCCCGGGCGTTCGGCCAGCCCCGGGAGTCGCGTCCGGTGAGTACGAACGCGGCGAACGCGATCCGGTGCGGGCCCAGGTCGTCGACGAACAACACCCGTACCTCCCGGACCGGTGTGGTCAGCCTCGGCAGCCGGCCGGCCTGTGCATCGGCCAGCAGGGCATCGGCCAGGGAGGTCACGTACCCGTGGTCGGCGCCGATCCGGCCGCGTGGTTCGGACCGGGCCAGTCGGTCCGCCCAGGCCAGCATCGCCGCTCCGGCCTCCCGGCTGGCCGCCGGTTCCGGAACGGCCCCGCCACCCGGCCGGAGAGCGCTGACGCCGACCCCGACGGCGGCCAGCAGGGCGATCGCACACAGGGTCGCGGTGAGTGCCCGCCGCCGGCCCCGCCGCCGCCGGGCGAGCACCCGGCCGTACGGGTCGGGCCGCGGTCGCAGGTCCTCGGTCAGTTCGGCCAGGATCTGGCCGATCCGCTCGTCAGAACGCATGGTGCCCCCTTGCCGGTGTCACCGCGCCGGGCGCGGCCGATCGTGGTCGGGATTCCAGGGCCGTCCGCAGCCGGGCCAGTCCCCGGGAGGCGCGGCTCTTCACCGAGCCGACCGAGCAGCCCAGGGTCTCGGCGACCTCCGCCTCGGGCAGGTCCGCGACATACCGGAGTACGATCACCGCCCTGGTCCGCGGCGCCAGCGTCCGCATCGCTTGCCAGAGCGCCTCCCGTTCGGTGACCCGGTCCGCCACGTCCCGGACCTGCCGTTCCGGCAGCAGGGCGGTCACCACCTCCCGGGCCCGGTGGCGACGCCACCCGGTGATGTGCTGGTTGACCATGACCCGCCGCAGGTACGCCATCGGCTCGTCGACCCGCCGCCACCGGCGCAGCACCTTCACCAGGGCGCCCTGGACAAGGTCCTCCGCATCGTCCGCCGACCCGGTCAGGTGATAGGCCACCCGCAGCAGGTCCGGGTAGCGCGCTTCGACGAACTCCCGGAAGCCGCCGTCGTCCGATGCCATCTGCTCTCCACCTCTGTCGGCTAACCAACACGACCCTGGCGGGGGCGGAAACGTTGACGGCCAGCGGCGGATTTTTCCGGCCCCCGGGTCAGCCGGTCAGCCGGGGCGGCTGCTCGGCCGGGGCAGCTGCTCGGCCGGGGCAGCCGGTCAGCCGGGGCGGGGCCGCGACGACCGTGCGGAGGATTCGTCGCTACGGTGTCGCTCATGCACGACGGGTACGAGGCCAGGCTCGACGACCGGCTCGGGCGGCGGGAGCCGATGCTCGCGGAGCGTCGGTCCGAGGATTCCTCGTGGCAACCGCGCCGCACCGGCCGGTCGGCGTTCCGCACCGCTGCCGCGCCAGCGGATCCGTGGCTCACGAACTGGCTGGCGAGCCGTGCGCACGGGTTCCCCGAGTGGTCCGCGGCCACCGGCCGGGCCGACGACCTGGACTTCAGCCCTGAGTCGTTGCTGACCCTGGAGCAGATCGTGCGACGTCGGATCCCGGCCAGGGAGGCGCTGCACGAGCCGGTGCACGACGACTTCGTCCAGGGAGCGATCTGGTACCTCGGCGAGATCGCCAGGCGCCACCGCGGCGCGCGCTGGCGGTACACCCCCGACCCCACCGGCACCAGCAGGAACCCGTACGTGGGCCGGCCGTTCGTCGAACAGGACGACGGGAACGACGCGATCCCGCTGCTCGAACTGGAGGCCGCCGTCCTCTCCGACGAGACCGGCGTACTCCTGGACCGGTTCGAGGTGTTCGACTAGCGGCAGGGACGGCATCGGATCAGAGAAGCACCCGACGAGTCCGTGGGCCTGACAGTGTCGGGCCGGACTCGTCGGGTGCTCTCGCTACTTACCGACCGTAGGCTCAACTGCGCCTAGGCATTACTGACCGTGGGCCCTTACTGACCGTAGGCCTTTGCGGTCCAGCCGAGCGAGCCGAGAGAGCCGCCCGCGATGTCCGTGCCGACCCCGTCCTTCGCATTCGCGTCGAAGTGCACGGAGGCCGCGCCGGACGTCGCCTTGATCCCGAGCAGCACCCGACCGTCGGGATGCGCGGAGCAGTAGCCCGTGCTGAGGCTGGTGAAGCCTGCCCAGCCGCTCGACCGCAGCACCTTCGAGCTGATCGTCGTCGGGGTGGCCCGGTTGATCCGCCACTCCTTGAGCTGCCCGTTGGTCTTGGTGCCGATCAGCACGTCCACGGCGGCACTGCCGGTGCCCTCGCTGCGCTCGTAGGTCAGTGTGTTGACCGTGTCCCAGCCGGTGCCGGCCAGCTTCACCGGCGACGACAGGGTGAACACGTCGTCCACGTAGGTTTCGGTGTAACGGTAGAGCGATGTGCCCGCCACCCGGTAGAGGTACGGCGACGCCGTGGCGAGGACGCGGGTGTTGGCGAACCCGCTCTTGAGCCGGCTTGCGGTCTGCGCCGTGATCTCCCAGGTGCCGTCGACCAGCTCGCCCTGACGGCTCACCTTGTAGACCCAGCCGTCGGTCGGGTGCGCCGCGTATTCGGTGCTGCGGAAGAATCTGTCGTCGCCGGAACCGCCGATCTGCTGGTGCGCCGACGGCACCCAGCCGAGATTGTCGTTGACGTAGGCACTGGTGCTGGTCGTCCTGTCCCGGTAGGCGTAGCTGAGCCGCTGACCGTCGGATCGGTACGCCGCCGTGGAGACACCGCAGTCCGCCGGAACGTCGCTGAGGGCCGCGGTCGCCGGCCCGACAGGCCCGACGACTCCGGCCACGGCGAGACCGGTCGCGACAACGCTCAGCGCTGTCGCGGTGGCCACGATGGATTTACGCATGGGTGAAGTTCCTCCAGGTAGGGCTGGTCCTGCATGGTGAGGGTCGGGCCGCCGGGCGCCCCGCCGGCCGAGCTCTGCGCGTCGTCGTGTCACCAGTGCACAGAGTGCCCTCCGGTGGGGCGGTGCGGCCTGGGCAACCGTACGGTGCGGTGCGTACATCCCGGGCACAACTGGCGTACAGGGCGGCCGGTCACCCGCCCGTGCACGGCTGGCCGGAGGATCAGCCGGTGCGTTCGAGACGGCGGCGGGTCTCCTCGGCGGCCGGGTCGCCCAGATCGTCGTAAATTTGCGCCGCTCGCCGCCAGGCGGCCGCCGCCCCGGGCAGGTCGGCCAACGCCTCCCGGGTCTCGCCGAGCCGGATGAGGGTCTCGGCCTCGTGGTACCGGTCCGCGGAGTCGCGGAAGAGCTGCACCGCCTGTTCGTAGCAGCTCACCGCCCGGTCGTGTTCGCCGAGCCGGTCGTACGCGAAGCCGAGACTGTCCAGCGTCGCCGCCTGGCCGTTACGGTCGCCACTGCGCCGCTGCTGGGCGAGCGCCTCCGTGCAGCTCGCGATGGCCTGGGCATAGTCGCCCGCGCTGGCGTGCAACCAGCCGATCGCGTTGAGGGTGCGCGCCTCCCCGGCCGTGTTGCCGGCCAGCCGGTAGAGCCGCAGCGCCTCGCGACCGTGCGCGAGTGCCTCGTCCGGTCGACCGCACAGATAGCAGAGTTCGCAGTAGTTGTGCAGGGTCTGCGCCTGGCCGGTCGGATCGCCGAGGCGTTCGTGCAGTTCGAGGGCGCGCTGGAGCCGGTACTCGGCGGTGTCGTGCTGACCGAGCCGGGTGAACGCGCGGGCCAGCAGCCGGTTGGTCGCGGCCTGCCCGGCGACGTCGTCGATCTTCTCCGCGCCACCAGCGCGACCTGCTGGGTGGCGAGTTGCTCCTGCCAGAGGCCGCGCGGGGCGAGGAACGTGTTGAGCGTCCAGGCGAGCTGCCAGGCGTACGCCTCGAATCCCGTCTCGGCGGCCTGGCCGACCAGGCGGAACAGCACGTGTTGCTCCGCCGCGAACCAGGCGAGCGCGGTGTCGTGCTCGGTCGCGGGCCGGCCCGCGTACGTCGGCAGCGGTGGCACCGGCTCGATGGCCGCCCACTGCGGCTGGAACAGCAGGGCGGCGGGATAGGCGTTGTGCAGGTAGTGGTCGTACAACCGGTGTCTGGTGGCCACCCGCTCGTCGGTGTGCTCCGACGACTCCGCGAGTTCGGCCGCGTAGCCGCGCAGGAGATCGTGGAAGGCGTACCGGCCCGGCACGTGTTCGGTAAGCAGGTGGAGCCGGGTCAGCTCACGCAGTGCCGGTACGACGGCCGGTACGGGCACTCCGGCGAGGGCCGCGGCGGTGTCGGCCGTCAGGTCGGGGCCGGGATGCAACCCGAGCAGCCTGAACAGTCGTGCGGAGTCGCGGCTCAGCGCCAGGTACGACCACGAGAAGACGCGCCGGGCGTCCCCGTTGGCCAGGGCGTCGAGTCTCGCCTCGGCCCCGTGCAGTTCGGCGGCGAAGGCGTCGAGCGGGAACGAGGGGTGCGTGGCGATGCGGGCGGCCACCATCGACAGGGCGAGGGGAAGCCGGCCGGTGGCGGCGATGATGCCGGCGGCCGCGGCCGGCTCGGCGACGAGCCGGTTGGCGCCGAGTCGGCTGGCCAGCAGGCTCATCGACTCCTCGGGGGTGAGTACGTCAAGCGTCAGCGGCACGGCGCACTCGGCGGCGACCAGGCCGCCGAGCTGGTCGCGGCTGGTGACCACCACCACGCAGCTGCCGGCGCCGGGCAGCAGGGGACGTACCTGGACGGAGTCGCGTGCGTTGTCGAGGATCACGAGCATCCGGCGGGAGGCCAGCAGGCCTCGGTAGAGCGCGGAGATGGCCACCGTCGTCGACCCCTGCGCCGCTGCGTCGAGGAGCGCGTCGAGGCTGGCGAGTTCGGTGCTGCGGCCGACGAATCCGGACACCGCGAGCGGCAGTTGCTCGGGGCGGCCGCTGAGCGGGTCGCGCGGTGCGACGTCGGGCACCGGCCGGCTCGGGCCGGTGCCCGGCTCGGCGGCCAGGTGCGGGCGGTGGTGCAGGATGTCGTCGTGCAACCGGGTCAGCTGCGGCGCCGGGTCCAGACCGGTCTGCTCGGCGAGTACCTCCCGGGCCTGCCGGAACGCGTCGAGTGCGGCGGCCACGTCGCCGATGCGGTACAGACCGAGCATCAGCTGGCCCCACGCGCGCTGCCGCAGTGGATGCCGGTCGAGCAGGGTCCGTAGCCGCTGGACCACCTCGGCCGAAGAGCCGAGCGCCAACATCGCCTCGGCCAGGTCCTCCTCGGCGACCATCCGCCGCTCCTCGAGCTGCCGGACCCGCCGGGCCAGCAGGGGATGTGCCGGCAGGTCGGACAGCGCCGCCCCGCGCCAAATGCCGACGGCGGTGGAGAGTTCACGCTCGGCCCGGGCCGCGTCTCCGGCGGTCAGGGCGTCCCTGCCCCGGGCCGCGGCCGCGTCGAACCGGTCCAGATCCCGCTCGTCGGGCTCCACCCGGAGCCGGTAGCCGCCGGCCGCGGCGGAGATCCCCGGCCACGACTCGCCGCCGCCGAGCGACCGCCGCAATCCCCGCACGTAGGTACGCAGGTTGGCCGCCGCCGACGGCGGTGACTCGTCGACCCACAACACTGCGGCCAGCTCGTCGGTGCCGACGACCTCGTTCGGGCGCATCAGCAGGGCGGCCAGCAGCAGGCGCTGCTTCACCGAGCCCAGCGGGACCGGTCGGCCCGCACGCCGGACCACCAGCGGGCCGAGAAGGTCGAAGCGCATGAGCACCCGTCCATTTGTACCCGACATGCCCGCGAGTTGTACCTGACAGGCAGGCGGCTTGTGCCGGACATGCCCGCACGGCGCCCCCGCCGTGGTTCGTCCGTGGTCTGGGCACCTTGCGTCCGCGTCCTAGCGTGACCGGGTGACAGCACCCCGTGTGGCGCCGCTGCCGGAGCTGAGCCCCCGGCTGACGTTCCTGTTCGCGGTCGCCGCGGGAGCGTCGATCGGCAACCTGTACTGGGCGCAGCCGATACTCGGTTTCATCGCGGCCGACCTGCGTGTCGGCACCGGGACAGCCGGTTGGCTCGTCACCGCGACCCAGCTCGGGTACGCCCTCGGCGTACTCCTGCTGGTCCCGCTCGGCGACGTCCTCGACCGCCGGTTGTTCGTCCCGGTGCTGCTGTCGGCCTCGGCCGTCGCGCTGCTGCTGTGCGCGTTCGCGCCGTCGATCGGACCGCTTCTCCTCGCGCTCGGCGCGCTCGGCGTGACGACGGTTTCCGGGCAGGCGCTCACACCGCTGGCCGGGGACCTGGCCGGCGACGCCCACCGTGGCCGGGTCGTCGGCGCCGTCGGGTCCGGGACCCTGACCGGTATCCTCGCCTCCCGCACCATAAGTGGATTCGTCGCCGGTGCCGCCGGATGGCGTGCGGTATTCGTCCTCGCCGCGGTCGTCGCGGTGCTGCTCGCGGTCCTGCTGCACCGCGCGATCCCGCCGCTGGCCCCGCGAACGAAAATGTCGTACCCGGCGCTGATCGGTTCGGTCGGCGTGGTGGTCGTACGCGAGCGGGCGGTCCGTTGGACGCTTGTCCTCGCGGCCATCGGATTCGCCGTGTTCTCGTTGTTCTGGACGGCGTTGACGTTTCTGCTCAGCGGGCCGCCGTTCGGATATCCGGTGTCGGTGATCGGGCTGTTCGGGTTGGCCGGCCTGGCCGGTGCCCTGGTCGTCCAGCACGCCGGTCGGTTGCACGACCGCGGTTGGTCGGTTCCGGCCACCGGCGCGGCCTGGCTACTGGCGCTCGGCGCCTTCGTCGGCGCGGCGTTCGTCGGCCGGTCCGTCGTACTCGTCGTCGTCGTGATCGTCATGGTCGACATCGCCGTACAGGGGCAGGCCCTGCTGAACCGGGCGCGGCTGTTCGCCCTCTCGTCCGAGGCGCGGAGCCGGCTCAACACGGCGCTGGGCACCGCCAACTTCGCCGGCGGTGCGGTGGGGTCCGGCACCGCGACGGTGCTCTGGTCCGCGGCCGGCTGGACGGCGGTGACGCTCGCGGGGGTGTCGCTCTGCTGCTGCGCGCTCACCGTGTGGGCGCTGGGACGTCGAGGTCCACTGGCGGTCCGGCTGGCCGTGACCGACGTTCCGCAGTCGTGACCGACGGCCCGCAGCCGTGACCGAATAAGTATTGTCGAACTTCAATCAATTCGACCACTCGACCTGGCGTGTCCGGGTGGGACTGCTCTAACGTCGGAACATGGTCTCGCGTCGATCTGTCCTGCGGGCGGTGCCGCTCACGGCCGCTGCCTTCACCGCCGGCCCCGGAGGCTTCCGTTCGCCCGGCGGGTCGTCCACGTCCGCCGATCCGGTGCGCATCCCGCCCGATCCGGCCACGACGCAGGCCGCCGCGACCGCGGTGCGCGGCTTCACGGCCGACCTCTACCGCACGCTGGCGTCGACCCAGCCGGGCGGCAACGTGGTGTGCGCGCCGTACTCGGTCGGGCTCGCGCTCGCGATGACCAGGGCGGGCGCCGGCTCGACCACCGCTGACGAGATGGATGCCGTGCTGCACGCGCCGCATCCGCGCCCCGGCGCGCTCGACGCCGGACTGAACACCGTCGACCAGATGCTCGCCACCCGCTACCGGGACGGCGACGGCATCAAGCAGCCCCGGCTGACCACCGCCAACGCCCTGTGGACCCGACTCGATCTGGACCTGCGACCCGGGTTCCGGGACACCCTGGCCGGCTACTACGGTGCCGCCCCGCACCCGGTCGACTTCCGGGGCGCGACCGAGGCGGCCCGTCAGGAGATCAACACCTGGGTCTCCGATCGGACCAACGCGAAGATCCCGGAGCTGTTGCGGTCCGGCGTCCTGAGTCCCGACACCAGCCTGATGCTGACCAACACGACCTACCTGAAGGCCGCCTGGACCTACCCCTTCAGCGCGACGGCCACGGCGGCGGCACCGTTCATCCGGGACGACGGCAGTGTCGTCGACGTGCCGACGATGCGCGGGCCGTTCGACCCGATGGGCTACCTCGAAGGGGACGGGTGGCGTGCGGTCGACGTGCCGTACGCGGGCGGCGGGCTGTCCATGGCCGTCGTCATGCCGACCCGGGCCGACCTCGCCGCGGTCGAGGCGAATCTCGACGCGACGTGGCTGGGTGCGCTGTTGACCGGGTTCCGCTTCACCGACGTCCAGCTGCGCCTGCCCAAGTGGACGTTCCGGCTGCCGGCCGAACTGGGCGCCCTGCTGACTGACCTCGGTATGCCCACCGCGTTCAGCTCGCGTGCCGACTTCGCCGCGATGAGCACCGAACCGGCCCTGCGCATCGACGACGTGGTGCACGAGACGTTCATCGCGGTGGACGAGAAGGGCACCGAGGCGGCAGCCGCGTCGGCCGTCATCGTCCGGCCGCCGTCGATCCCGCAGGGGCCGCAGTTCTTCGTCAACCGGCCGTTCCTGTACGTCATCCACGACCGGTTCACCGGCGTACCGCTGTTCCTCGGCCGGGTCCACGACCCGCTGGTCACCGGCCCGGCCTGACCGGTCCCGGAATCCGTCGCGGTCACCGGTGCACGGTGGGCCGCGACCGCACCCACCCGCGCCGTGTCGGCCCGCGTGATCCGGGCGGCGCTGCCACCAAAGGCGGTGTGGCCTGCGGAAGCCCCTGTCTGGATGCCGCGTCCCGGTCGGGGCGTCCCGGACTCTTGTCCTCGTGATCTTCGTGAACTACTTTGGCAACACCTTGGAAACGTAACCGATAACGATTGCAGTCCGAGAGGCGACATGGTCGAGGGCAGCGCGCCAATCACCATGAGTGACGTCGCTCGTGCGGCGGGCGTCTCCACCGCCACCGTGTCGAGGGTTGTCAACGGGCAATACGGCGTCAGTGCCAGCACCACGGCCCAGGTCCGTTCGGCCATCGAGCGGCTCGGCTACGAGTCGAGCCTGGTCGCCAGCAGCCTGCGCCGCAACCGCACCAACGTGCTGGGCCTGGTGACCCACAGCTTCCAGTCCTACACCGCCGAGGTCCTCAAGGGCGTGATGCGGGCCCTCGGCCGCTCGGGCTTCGACCTGATCGTCTACGCCAACAGCGATCTCTACGAGACGTACTCGGAGGGTTGGGAGCAGCGGCACCTGAACCGGCTGTCCGGCACGCTCACCGACGGGTGCATCGTCGTCACCCCCTGGGGCGAGGTGGCGAGTCGTGCCCCGGTCGTGGTCATCGATCCGGCCAGGGACTCGACGACGCCGTCGGTGACCGCGGACAACCTCTCGGGTGCCATCACGGCGGTCGAACACCTGTTGCGGCTCGGCCACCGGCGGATCGGGTTCATCGGGGGCCGGTCCAGGCTGGCGGCTGCCTGGTCGCGGGAGGAGGGCTACCGGAAGGCGCTGGCCGCGGCCGGCGTACCGGTCGACCCGACACTGGTCTGCCGGGGGAGTTTCAACCCCGAGTCCGCGGCTCCGTTGGCGCGGGACCTGCTGGAACGAGCCGACCCGCCGACGGCGATCTTCGCGGCCAGCGACGGGATGGCCCTGAAGGTCCTGGAGGTCGCGAGAAAGCTGGGGTTGGAGGTCCCCGGCGATCTGTCGGTCGTCGGATTCGACAACATCCCGGAGTCGGCGCTGGCCGAGCCGGCGCTGACCACGGTGGACCAGTCGATGTGCCAGCTCGGATACGAGGCGGCGCGCATGCTGAAGTCCCTGGTGATCGGTGATTGGGAGGGCCCGCGCCAGATAGTGCTTCCGACCAGTCTCCAGGTCCGCGGTTCCACCGCGGCACCGAAGAGCATCCCGGATCTGTGAAACCAGGCCCAGTGGTGACGAGTTCCGGGCTGACCCGCGCAGTCAGTTCGAACACGAGAGCAGCCAGTCCGAACACCCGAGCAGTCAGCTCGAACGCGCAACTGAGGTAGCCGGAAGGAGGTGAGCCGAAGAGACTTCGGCGATGTCCACCGATGAGTCGAGCTGCCAACGGCTCGCATCCGTGCCAACGCACGAAAGGAGTGGAGCGTGACGACAACACCGTATCACGGGCGCCTGCACCGTATCGGCGCGCGTCGACTGTCGGCGGTCTTCGCCGCCGGACTTCTGGCGATCGCGGCGGCCCTGGTCGCACCGCAACCGGCGGCGGCGGACACCCCGTGGCTGGATGTTTCCGAGGACCGGTACGCCTCGTTCAGTGTCCCGGCGGCCTACGTCCAGGAACAGGTCGGCCAGGTGTCACAGGTTGTCATCGAGGGAAACTTCGGCCCCTCCGCCGCCTGGGCGGAATTCGGCCTGACCCGCCGCGGTGACGCGTGGTCGGGAGTTCTCGGTCCACTCGAACCGGGGCTGTATTACTACCAGGTCACCGGCGACGACACCAAGAGCCTCAAGGATCCGACGAACGGTACCCGGGTGGCGTCCGAGCCGCTCCTGAGCACCTTCTTCGTCCCCGGCGAGTCGGCGCGCCTGCTGGCGGACGCACCACCGGGAACGGGCGGTGCGGTCGCGCCGCTCACCTACCGGAGCGGCCGGGAAGAACGGACGGCCCTGGTCTGGACGCCGCCGGGTTACCGGGCCAAGGGCGCCGGACGTTATCCGGTGCTGTTCCTGCGGTCCGCCGACGGCGCGGCCGCCACCGACTGGCTCGACCTCGGTCGGACCAGGCAGATCCTCGACAACCTGTCGGCCGAGGATGCCATGGAGCCGATGGTGGTGGTGATCGGGGACGGCAACGGGTCGGGCGACGACCGGGAGCTGAAGGACCTCGGCAGGGCGGTCGCCGACAACTACCGCGTGCACCGGGACCCGGCGCACCAGGCCATCGCCGGCATTTCCGAGGGCGGTACCCAGGCGCTGCGGGCCGCGTTCACCAACCCGACCCGGTACGGCTACGTCGGCTCGTTCTCGGGTCCGCCGACCCGTACCGTCGACCGGAAGAGTGCGGCGGCGGCCAACCGTAACCTCAGGCTGCTGCGGCTGTACACCGGAAACGTCACCGACCCCGGCCACAACGCCACCTACCGGCTGACGAAGATGCTCGACCGGGCCGGTGTCAGGTACGAGTTCGACGGCGTCAACCCGGACGGCGGCGCGAACTGGACCGCCTGGCAGGAGAACCTCGTCGACTTCGTGCCGCGACTGTTCCGCAGGGTGTCGGACCACGGTCCGAGCGACGGCCACCTACCGTTGCGGCGGGAGTTCACCCCGCCACCGGCGGGCACCACCCCGACGCCCTTCGTGACCAGGGACGGATTCGTCACCTTCGAGACCACGACGGAGTTCACCGACGCCCAGCACGTCACCGTGTGGGCGAACGTGGCACCCGGCGGAAGCTGGCTGCGCGTTCCGCTGTCCCGGGACGGCGACCGGTGGCGGGCCACCGTGGGTCCGCTGGACCCGTGGTTCTACTACTACCGGTTCATCGTGGACCGGGTCCCGGTCAAGGACGCGTCCAACCCGACGAAGGTGACCACCGAGCCGGTGTGGAGCACCTTCCTCGTGCCGGGCAAGCAGGCCCGGCTGCTCACCGACGTGCCGGCCGGGCAGGGCGGCGAGGTCACCAGCATGACCTACCGGAGCACCGTGGCGAACCAGGACCGGACCGCCCTGGTGTGGACACCGCCCGACTACGACCCGGAGCGCGCGCAGCCGTACCCCGTCCTCTACCTCCAGCACGGCGGCGGCCAGAGCTACACGGACTGGCTGGAGATGGGGCGGGCCAAGCAGATCCTCGACCACCAGTTCCTCGACGGCGACCTGGTGCCCATGGTGGTCGTGATGGGCAACGGGAACGTCTCGAACTTCAACCAGGAACTGCTGGGGAACATCGTGCCGGCGGCCCGGGCCCGCTACCACATCTCGGCCGACCCGGCGCAACAGGCCGTCGCCGGCCTGTCGATGGGTGGCGGGCACGCGTTCGGGGTGCTCAAGGCACACCCTGGCGAGTTCGCCTACGTCGCGGCGTTCTCGGCCGGCTTCGGCAGCGGCGCGGGCGTCGACGCCGCGGCGATAAACGCCGGCACCAGGATGCTGCGGCTGTACGTCGGCGACCGGACCGACTTCGTCTACCCGTCCTTCATGGCCTCGCTGACCACGTTGGACGACCTCGGTATCCGTTACGAGTTCGACGGGGTCACCCCCGGGCCGCACGGTTGGGACGTGTGGCAGAAGAACCTCATCGACCTGGCGCCGCGGCTGTTCCGGCGCTAGGCAGGGCCCGCTGACGGCGGGGTGACCGGGGCGGGGGAGTTCCCCGCCCCGGGCAGCGCTCCGCAGCCCGCGGGAGTGTGTCGCGCATCCGCGCAAGGACGGTCGGACGGCGGACCGGCGGTGGACGTCCCACCCCGGCCGTCGCCGCCCGGCCGTCAGCCCTCAGCGACGGCGCCCGACCCCGGGCGCGGTGATCCCGAAGGGAAGTCACGTCAATGAAGACGAAACGCATATTCGTCACCGCAGCCGTGCTCGCGGCCGCGAGTGGCCTCGTCGCCTGTTCCTCGGACTCCGGCGGCGGCAGTGACGCGAGCAACTGCACGAACACCATCACCAAGAAGGAGCTGCCGGTCGTCACGATGTGGGGCTGGTACCCGAACATGCAGCTCGTGGTCGACAACTTCAACAAGCAGAGCAGCGAGGTGCAGGTCTGCTGGACCAACGTCGGCCAGGGCAGCGACCAGTACGACAAGTTCCAGACGGCCATCTCGGCCGGTACCGGGGCACCCGACGTCGTCATGATCGAGATGGACCGGATCCCGACCTTCCAGATCCAGAAGGCGCTCGTCGACATCAAGAAGTACGGCTTCGACGCCGTCAAGGCGAACTACGGCGAGGGCGCATGGAAGGACGTCTCGATCGGTGACGCGGTCTACGGCGTACCTGTCGACGGCGGTCCGCTCGCGATGATCTACCGGAAGGACATCTTCGACAAGTACGGCATCACGCCGCCGAAGACCTGGGCCGAGTACGAGCAGGCGGCGCAGAAGGTGAAGGATGCCGGCGGCCCGCTCTTCGGCGACTTCGGCGCGAACGTCTCGGCGCTCACCATGGCGCTCCAGATCCAGAAGGGCGCCTCCCCGTTCGCCTACGACTCGGCCCAGCCGACGACGATCGGGGTGAAGCTGAACGACCAGGCATCCAAGGACGTGCTCGACTACTGGGGCGGCCTCGTCCGGAAGGGGCTGGTCGGCAAGCAGGACCAGTTCACCCCGGAGTACATCGCCGGCGTCATCAACGGGCAGTACGCGACGTACATCTCGGCGGCCTGGGCACCCGGCTATCTCACCGGTGCCGGGGTCGGCAAGGGCCAGGACACCGGCAAGTTCGCGGTGGCCCCGCTGCCGCAGTGGGACCCGAACAACCCGGTCCAGGTGAACTGGGGCGGTTCGGCCTTCTCGGTGACGAGCCAGTCCAAGAAGCAGGAGTTGGCGGCGAAGGCCGCGTACGGCCTCTACGCCGACAAGGAGTCGCTCACCGACGGCTGGACCAACCAGATCATCTTCCCGCTGAACCTGACGGCGCTCGACGACCCCGCGTTCAAGGACCTGAAGGTGGCGTTCTTCAACGGCCAGCAGGCGAACAAGGAGGTGTACGTGCCGGCGGCGAACGCCTACAAGGGCATGGTCTACAGCCCCTTCGGCCAGTACTACTTCGACGCGATGACGGAGCAGGTCAGCGAGATCCACAAGGGCTCGATCACCGGCTCCCAGGCTGCCGACCGGCTCCAGGAGGACGTGGCGAAGTACGCCAAGGAGCAAGGTTTCACCGTTCAGTGACCGGCCGGGTGGGCCGCGCCGTCCCCGGCCGGCCCACCCCCGACCCGCAGCGTCCACGTCCCGGAGCCCAAGATGACCCTCCTGACCGAAGAGCGCGCACCGCGCGCCGAAGAGAAGACGCCGAAGATCCGCGGCAAGGCACACCTCCGTGAGCACCTGATGGGGTGGTTCTTCGTCGGGCCGTTCGCAATCGTCTTCCTCGCGTTCCTCATCGCGCCGCTGGGGTACGCGCTCTATCTCAGCCTGTTCCAGAAGAAGCTGATCGGCGGCACCAGCTTCGTCTTCCTCGACAACTACGTGAAGGCGTTCACCGACCCGAGCTTCCTCTCCGGCTCGTGGTTCGTGCTCCGCTTCTCGCTGGTCTCCATCCCGCTGCAGATCGCCGTCGCGCTGGCGATGGCCCTGATCCTGGACGCGGTGACGACCCGGTTCGCCCGCTTCTCCCGCCTGATGATCTTCCTTCCGTACGCGATCCCGACGGTGATCGGTGCGGTGATGTGGGGCTTCCTCTACAGCAGGAGCTTCGGGCCGCTCACCGACGTCTTCGGGCTGTTCGGCGCGACCGCGCCCGACTTCCTGAGCGGTAACCTGATCTTCTACGGCCTCCTCAACATCGTCACCTGGCAGTGGGCCGGCTATTACATGATCATTCTGTACGCGGCATTGCAGGGCATCGACCCGACGCTCTACGAGGCCGCCCGGATGGACGGCGCCGGACGGTGGCAGGTCGCGGTCCGGATCAAGATCCCGCTCATCGCTCCGGCGCTGATCCTGATCCTGGTCTTCTCGCTCATCGGCACCCTCCAGTTCTTCAACGAACCGCAGATCCTCCGCTATCTCGCCGCCGGGACGATCGGAGCGGACTTCACCCCCAACATGTACGCGTACCAGCAGGCCTTCTCGCTGGCCAACTTCAACTACGGGTCGGCGATCTCCTTCGCGCTCGGCGGGCTGGTCTTCGTCTGCGTGTACGCCTTCCTGTTCTTCACCCGCAAGCGGAGGAGCTTCCTCTGATGTCCGACCGCAACAGCTCCACCGCACAGCGCCGGCCGCAACGCCACCTGCCGCTACAGGTGCTCCTCGGCTTCCTGGTGGTCTACTTCCTGGTGCCGTTCTGGTGGGTGATCGTCAACAGTTCCAAGGACGCCCCCGGCCTCTTCGGCGGCGGAAACACGCTGTGGTTCGCCGACCAGGTCGACTACCTCGGCAACCTGCGGCAACTGTTCACCTACGACGGCGGCATCTACGGCAGGTGGATCCTCAACTCCACCCTCTACGCGCTCGCCGGTGGAATCGGCGCCACCGTCCTGGCCGTGATGGCGGGCTACGGCTTCGCGAAGTACCGGTTCGCCGCCCGCCGCTTCAGCTTCGCCGTCGTGCTCGGCGCGCTGATGGTGCCCGCCACCGCCCTGGTCATCCCGACGTTCATCATGTTCTCCGAACTCGGCATGACGAACACGATCTGGGCGGTCATCCTGCCGTCCCTGCTCAACCCGTTCGGCGTCTACCTGATGCACGTGTACGCCCGCGACGCCGTACCCGACGAGATCCTGGACGCGGCCCGGGTCGACGGGGCCGGAGAGGTGCGTACGTTCCTCCAGATCGCACTACCGCTGATGCGCCCGGCGGTGGTGACCGTGCTGCTGCTGTCGGCGGTGGCGTCGTGGAACAACTACTTCCTGCCGCTGGCCATGCTCTCCGACAACCGCCTCTTCCCGGTCACGGTCGGGCTCGGGCTCTGGCAGGGGGTCGCCTCCGCGAACAACGCGGGCAGTACCTCGCTCTGGAGCCTGATCATCCTCGGCGCGCTGGTGTCGGTGATCCCGCTCATCATCGCGTTCTTCAGCCTCCAGCGGTACTGGCGCGGCGGACTCTCCGTCGGAGGGCTCAGGTAGACCAGGTAGAGGTGCCGGCACAGCCGGCAGGACCACCTCCCGGCCGCACAACGTCGCGATCCCCAGCCCCAACGGCTCAATATGTCGGAACTGCCGCGTGACGGCGAAGGCTGGACAGCGCATATCGGGGAACTCATGGTTATCAGGAGCCCTGCGAACGGATGAGGTTTTGCAGGCCATAGCTTGATCGCCAATTAACAATTGTAATGTGGACCTTGGGCGTGGGAAAAATCCCGCCAAACTGGGCTTCCGATCTGGATCAACTTTCGGTGGTCGTCGAATAAGAGCAGGTCAGCTGCATGCTGTTGGCTGATCGGATCTGAATAGTTGCGGTTGAAGCTCTCGAAAGGCGCTCAAACTCCTACTGGGACATATCGCAGCAAGCGACCTTTGAAAAGGTGTGGCTTTAGCATTCGGGCGCGCGTGCGTCAATTGGAGAGACGACACCCGCAATTCTTGGTGGTCGCAGCCGTCATTGATAGCCTTCGCTGGCACCTCAATAGTCCTCGATGGACTGCTCACCGGTCTTCTCCTCATCGGAGGTCAGTACATGGTCCACACCGGGCCTAGTCGCCAGCGCCTGACACGACTCGCCCTCGCCGGGATGACCGCGCTCGCGGTAGTCCTCGGCGGCCAGACTCCCGGGTTCGCCCGACCGACGACCACGCCAGCCCAGCCGCCCTCCGTTCCCGGCTTCGGCGAGGTCGCGAGCCCGAAGCCGGCCCGCCCCGGCCCGCTGCCCAGGAAGTCCGGCACGGTCCGGAACGACCCGTCCAAGGCGGCCGCCCAAAGCCGCGGTATCGGCGTCCAGGGGCTCAACGACCAGGTCGCGCTCCGCGCGCTGATCGTGGCGACCAACACCGCCGACTTCGGCGTACCCACCCTCACCACCACCCTCGACCGGCTCGGTGCCTCCTACGACGTCCTCTACTCCGCCACCGACCCGCTCTCGCCGAGCACGCTGGTCCGGCCCGACGGGGTCGGCAACTACAACGCGATCCTGCTCACCAACAGCATGCTGCTGTACGAGTCGGGCGGCAGCTACCTGAGCGGGCTGACCAGCACCGAGTGGAACACCCTCTGGGCGTACGAGCGCAACTTCGGGGTCCGGCAGGCGTCCCTGTACACCAGCTACGGGACCTGGCCCGAGGACCACTGCCTCACCGGCGTCAGCGAGGGCGGGGTCGGCGACACACCCCTGCCGGCCTCGCTGACCACCAGCGGCGCCGCGGTCTTCGACTACCTCGACAGCGCCGCCCAGATCCCCCTGACCCAGTCGTACGTCTACCGCACCGCCATCCGGCCCGGCTGCGCCGCCCAGGCCCTGATGACGAACGGTTCCGACGTGCTCGGCGTGCTCACCACCTCGACCGACGGCCGGGAGCGGATCGCGCTGACGTTCACCTCGAACCAGTTCCTGCTCCACTCCGACCTGCTGGTCTACGGCCTGGTCCGGTGGGCGACCAAGGGGCTGTACTTCGGCGAGCAGAAGCACCACCTGAACGTCGACGTCGACGACTGGTTCAACACCTCCGACCACTACCTGGAGAACGGGACCGTCGAGTACACCCCCGGATTCCAGGTCACCGGACACGACACGGTCAACCTCGACGCGCAGCAGACCGCGCTGCGCACCGCGCACCCGCTGGCGGCCGGGTTCACCTTCAACATCGCGTACAACGGCGCCGACATCGACCCGTTCGCCGGCAGCACGTGCAGCCCCAACGGCGACGCCAGCACGCTGACCGCCACCACCAAGTGCCTCAAGGGCAACTTCCGGTGGATCAACCACACGTTGAACCACCCCGAACTGAACGCGACGAACTACGCCACCTCGTACGCCGAGATCAACGACAACCGGACCGCGGGCAACGCGATCGGGCTCAACGCACCGGACAGCGTGCTGAAGACTCCCGAATACTCCGGCCTCGGCGTCTACAACGACGACCCGGAGAACGACACCGGCCCGCCGACCGACCACGGGCTCGAAGGGTCCAACCCGGCGCTGCTACAGGCCGCGGAGGATCTCGGCGTCACCACCGTGGTGGGCAACATGTCGTTCACCAGCCACAAGCCGGCGAACTTCAACGCCGGCATCGTGCACCCGCTGGAGCCGAGCATCCTGATGGTGCCGGCCTGGCCGACGGACATCGCCTACCACACCACCACCCCGGCCGAGCAGACGGTCTTCTACAACTCCTTCTACGGCCCGAACGGACACTTCCCGTACTGGCCCTCCGACCGCACCTACGCCCAGCTCCTGGACTACGAGGCCGGGATGGCGCTCCAGCACGTGGCGTCCGGCTCGATCTACGCGCACACGTTCCACATCGCCAACGTGCGCGACTACGGGGCCGGGGACACCCTGCTCACCGACTGGGTCGACGCGGTACTGACCAAGTACGACTCCTACTACTCGGTGCCCCTGCTGAACTCGTCGTGGGTGGACATCGCCGCCTACGGCCGGGCGCGGACGGCGCACTTCGCCGCGCTCGACGCCGGGGCCGGCGCGGTCTACGACCGGAGCACCGGCACCATCACGGTGACCTCGCCGGCCGCCGGCACGGTCCAACTGGGCGGGGTGACCGCGGCCACCGCGGGCGCCACCAGCTATGGCACCGACGTCACCGTCCCGGTGACCCTCACGGCCAACACCGCCGTGACGTTCAACGCCGCCCCCCGCCCCTGACAACGGAGCGGGAAATCCGGTGACGCGCAACTCCAACGGGAGCACTCGGTGAGGATCGCACTGGTCTCGGAAGGCACGTACCCGTACGCCATGGGCGGCGTGAGCGTCTGGTGCGAGCAGCTCATCCGGGGCATGCCGGACCACCGCTGGGAGGTCGTGGCACTCACCGTGGACGGGACCGAGCAGCCGGTGTTCGACCGGCCGGCGAACCTGGACCGGGTGCACTCGATACCGCTGTGGGGCGGACGGCCGCCGGGCCGCCGCCCCCAGCGGGGGTTGCCGGTCCGGGCCGGCCGGCCCGGCGTCGGGTTCATCGAGTCCTACGAGGTGTTCCTGCGTGCGCTCGTCACCCCGCTGGAGTCGACCCGCTCCCAGGCGGGCGCGGTCAACCGGAGCACCTTCCTGCTCGCCCTGCGCGGCATGTTCGAGTACGCCGCCGACGGCGGCGACCTGAGCGCGGGCCTGCTCTCCAACCAGGCCCTGGGGATGATGCTGGACGCCTGGCGTTCCCTCCGGGTCGACGAGGCCGAACCCGCGCTCACCGTCGCCGACGCCCTGGAGGCGGCCTGGCTCATCTCGCACATGATGCGGCCGCTGAGCGCGCCGCCGGTCCGGGCCGACATCGTGCACTCGTCGATGAACGGCCTCGCGATGCTCGTCGGAATGGCCTCGACCTGGGCACACGGAACCCCGCTGGTCCTCTCCGAACACGGCATCTACCTGCGCGAACGCTACATCTCGTACCTGAACGACAAGGCGCCGCACCCGGTCCGGGTACTGGTGCTGAGCTTCTTCCGGTCGCTGGCCGGCGCGGCCTACCTGATCAGCCACGCGCTGGCGCCGCACTCGCAGTACAACCGGCGCTGGCAGTTGCACAACGGGGCCGACCCCGAGCGGATGTGGACGATGTACAACGGCGTCGACCCGGACGAGTTCCCGCCGGCGGCCAGCGAACCGGAGACGCCGACCATCTCGTTCATGGGCCGCATCGACCCGCTGAAGGACCTGCACACCCTGATCCGGGCGTTCGCGCTGGTCCGCGCGGAGATCCCGAACGCCCGGCTGCGCGTCTTCGGCGGTACGCCGGCCGCCAACCAGGTCTACCACGCCAGCTGCCAGGCACTGATCGACGAACTCGGGCTGACCGGGCAGGCCACCCTGGAGGGGCGGGTCGGCAGCGCGGTCGAGGCGTACCACGCCGGCAACCTGGTCGCGCTGACGAGCATCTCCGAGGGCTTCCCGTACACGGTGGTGGAGGCGATGGCGTGCGGGCGCCCGACCGTGTGCACGAACGTCGGTGGCGTCGCCGAGGCGGTCGGCGACACCGGAATCGTCGTCGCGCCCCGGGACGTGCCCGCCGTCGCCGCCGCCTGCGTGAAGCTGCTGCGGGACCGGGAACTGCGGCTGCGGCTCGGTGCCGTCGCCCGGGCCCGGGTCCTGGAGCGGTTCACGCTGCGGCGCTCGCTCCAGGCGTACCGCGACATCTACCAGGGGCTCGTCGCGCGACCGACGGTGTCGGTGCCGCAGATCCAGCCGCGCGGCCAGGCGCAGGGCCGGGTCAGGGTGCCGGACCACAAGATCCAGCCCGGGGTGGCCGCCGTCAACACCCGGATACCCCGGCAGCGCGACCCGGAGGAGTACGCCCGGTCCAACGCGGCGCAGGTGCCGCGTCGTGAACCGAACCCGTCCGGCTGGCTGCGGCGGGCGGCGCCGGCCGGCCCGGCCGACGGACCGACGGACGAGACTCCGCGACTCGTCGGCGAGCCGCGATGACCCCCGGCGACCGCAGCGTGCCGCCCTCCCCGGACGACGACGCCGAGCCGGCACGGCAGCGCGGCGGCACGGTGACCGCCGAGGCGGCACCGGAGCAGGATGCCGACCAGCCGGGCGAGACCGAACGCACGATCCTGCTGCCGAGGATCTCCACCGACCCGGTCGACGACCTGGTCGAACGGGTCCGGCCCCGGCTGGGCCGGGCGGTGGACGCGTTGCAGGTCGCCGCCGCGCTGGAGGCCGACGGGCACACAGACCGGACGGCGCAGGTCGAGTACGGCTACTCGGACGTCTTCCGGCTCGCCTCCGAGGTGTTCTGGCGGATGGGGCCGCCGTCACCGGTCGACGACCAGGCAGGCCCCTCGGAGGCGACCGGCACGCACCGGTGGGACGGCCTGCGCACGATCGCACACGGGCCGCTCTACCTGCTGCCGGGCGCGGCGTTCCCGGCCGTGCTGGCGGTCGTCGGGCGGCCGGGTCTGGTACTCGGACTGGTCATGGCCGGAACGCTCGGCTGGGTCTACTCGGGCGTGGCCGCGTACTCGGCGTACCGGCTGCTCGGCCTGCGCCGGCCGGGCTCGGCGAGCCGGGTACTCCGGATGGCGGCGCTGACCGGTCCACTGCTCGGCGTACTCCTCGGCGCGGTGATGTTGCCGCACCACGGCCTGCCGCTGGCCGTGATGATGGTCTGCCAGCTCGCGTACCAGATGGCCAGTACGCTGCTGGTCTTCTACCGGCGCGAGTCGTGGCTGGCCGTGGCGATGCTGCCCGCCCTGCTGTCCGGCGTGGCCTACCTGGTCGTCGGCGGCCCGGCCCTGCGCCGGTCGGCGGTGACGGTGGCGGCGGTCTGCGTACTGGCGACGCTCGCCGCCGCCCTGTGGGCCGCCCGGCCCGCCGCCGGTGCCGAGGAACCGGCGCCCCGGCACCCGCTGTGGCCGGAGGCGTCCATGCTGCTCGGCGTCGCCGGCTACGGGCTCTGCTCGGCCGGGCTGCTCTTCCACGCACAGGCGCCGTACCTGGACCGGTTGGACGTCGTGGTGGGTGCCGTACCGCTGTTCCTCTCGATGGGATTCGTGGAGTGGCGGACCAGCCGGTTCCCGGCGGCGGCGATCGCGGCGACCCGGCGGGCGCGCCGGCCGGACGAGTTCGTCGCCGAGGTCTGGCGCACGGTCGGCCGGGACGTCGCGGCCTGCCTCGCGGTGCCGGCGGTGCTCGGGGCGGCACTGCTGGCCGGCCTCGCCCACGCGAAGATGCTGTCGGCGGCCGGCACGGTGATGACGGTCGCGCACGTCGCGCTCGCCGGCGCCTACTACCTGGCGTTCCTGCTGACCGGCCGGGGGCGGTACGGCTGGCTGTGCCTGTCCATCGCGCTCGTGGTGGCCCTGCACGTCGGGGTCGGAGCGCTGCTCGGTGCCGCTCCGCTGCTCGGCCAGCACGGCTCCGTGTTCGTCGACACCTCGCTCTACCTGGGCAGCATCGTGCTGCTCCAGGCGCTGTTCGCGCTCGGTCTGCTTCCGGTGATCGGGCAGGTCCGGCACTACCGGTAGTTCACTCGGCCTATGGGGAGGTCAGGTTGCATGCGGTGATTCTCGCAGGCGGCAAGGGAGTGCGGTTGCGGCCGTATACGACGACGCTACCCAAACCCCTGATGCCGATCGGCGACAGCCACTCGATCCTGCAGATCGTGCTCGACCAGCTCGCGTCGCGCGGGTTCACCTCGGTGACCCTGGCGATCAACTATCTCGGCCCGTTGATCCAGGCGTTCGTCGGGGACGGCCGCCGGTGGGGGCTGGACATCGACTACGTGGAGGAGGACCGTCCGCTCTCCACGGTCGGCCCGCTCTTCGCGTTGAAGGACCGGCTGCCCGACGAGTTCCTGGTGATGAACGGAGACATCCTCACCGACCTGGACTACGCCGACCTGCTGCACACCCACCGGGTCTCCGGCGCCGGGCTGACGCTGGCGACCTCCGAGCGGGTGCACCAGATCGACTTCGGCGTGCTGGACGTGGACGCCGGCCGGATCGTCGGGTTCCGGGAGAAGCCGGCACTGCGCTACCCGGTCAGCATGGGCGTGTACGGGATGTCGCGGAAGACGCTCGGGCCGTACCCGCCGGGACTTCCGCTCGGCTTCGACCAGTTGGTGCTGGACCTGCTCGCGGCCGGCGAGCACCCGGCGACGTACCCGTTCGACGGCTTCTGGCTGGACATCGGCCGGCCGGAGGACTACGACGAGGCGAACCTGACGTTCGCACAGCTCAAGCCACTGTTGCTGCCGGGCCGTCCGGAACCCGGTCCGGCGGTGCCCGGGTCGGCCGTGCCGGCGCCGGTCGGGTCGGGGTCGGCCGTGCCGGCGCCCGTCGTGCCGGGGCCGGCCGTCGGCGAGCGGGTCGAGGCCGTGCGCTCGGGGGAGCGCGGGTGACCCGGGTACTCCTCTTTGGGGCGTCCGGCTTCATCGGCCGGCACACCCGTGCCGCGCTGGAGTCGGACCCGAGGATCACCGAGGTGATCTGTCCGGACCGGACGACCTACGACCTGCTCGACGGCGCACCGGAGCTGCTGGTGGGGAAGCTGCGCGAGGTCGCCCCGGACGCGGTGGTCAACTGTGTCGGCGCGCTCACCGGTTCCGCCAACCAGCTGCTCAGGGCGAATACGCTTGTCGCGGTGAAGCTGCTCGAAGCCGTCGGCACGGCGGCGCCGCGGGCCCGGCTGGTCCGGCTGGGCTCGGCCGGCGAGTACGGCGTCGTGCCGTCCGGTGTTTCGGTCAGCGAGACCGATCCGGCGCACCCGGTCAGCGAGTACGGCGTCAGCCACCTGGCCGGGACCCGGCTGTTCCAGCTCGCCGGCGAATCCGGGCAGGCCGACGCGGTGTCGGTGCGGGTCTTCAACCCGATCGGCCCCGGCATGTCGGAGGAGAACCTGCTGGGCCGGGCCGCCGCCCGGATCCGCGCCGCGCTGGCCGGCGGTGCACCCGAGATCACCCTGGGGCCGCTCTCCGCGTACCGGGACTTCGTCGACGTGCGGGACCTCGCCGCGCTGATCGTCGCCCTGGTGCTCGCGCCCGAGCTGCGGCACCGGGTCTTCAACGCGGGCAGCGGCCGGTCGGTCACCGCTCGGGAGGCGGTCGAGCTGCTGGCCGCCACGGCCGGCTACCACGGCCGGATCCGGGAGGCCGGTGCCGGGCCGCCGCGCTCGACGGCGGTCGGCTGGATCAGGGCCGACGTCAGCCGGGCGGGTCGCGAACTGGGCTGGTCGCCGGTGCGCGACCTGGCGACGTCGGTCAAGGACGTCTGGGCCGCCGGGGAGGCGAGGTGAGCCACCGGAACCCGGGCGGCCGGCCGGGCGAGGCGGCGCACGCCGGCACCGGCCGGCGCCGGTGGCTCGGCACCGGGCGGCGACGGCTCGTGGCCGGCCGGCGGCGGTGGCTCGGCACGGGCCGGCGGCGATGGCTGGTGGCCGGCCTCGCCGGGGTGACGGTGCTGGCGGTGGCCGCCGGCTGGGCGCTGGTCACCGGCCGGTCCGGTCCCACACCGACGTCGGCGCCGGCAGACGCCACCGGCACGACGCCGGGGCCGGGCGGTGACCGCCCCGCGCCGAGCGGCACCGCCAGCCCCACGCCGCGGCCGGACCGACCGGCCACCAGCACACCCGGCGCCGCCCCGGCCAGGCCGCCCGCACCCCGGACGATCAAGAACTGGGCGTACCAACTCCAGGGGTACTCCGGCGGCGGTCTCGACGCGCTGACCCGGGGCCGGTACCAGCTCGCCGTCGTCGACCTGGCCCGGGACGCACACACCGGCTACTTCAGCCGGGCCGAGATCGGCGCGCTGCGGCGCAGCGGCAAGCGGGTGCTGGCGTACTTCGAGATCGGCAGCATCGAGGACTTTCGTCCGGAGTACCCGGTGCTCCGGCGCGACGCCCCCGACCTGTTGGCCAACGAGTGGCCGGACTGGCCCGGCGAGTACTTCGTGCACTACTGGGACGGCCGCTGGTGGGAGCGGGTGGTGCGGCCCCGGGTGGACCGGGCGCTGCGGGCCGGCTTCGACGGGGTCTACCTGGACACGCCGCTGGCGTACGAGGAGATCGCCCTCGACGCCGCCGGGGGCCGGGACCGGGCGCGGCTCGCCGTCGAGATGGCCGCCCTGGTCGTCCGGATCAGTGCGTACGCCAAGGCCCGCCGGCCCGGCTTCCTGATCGTCCCGCAGAACTCCCCGGAACTGCGCAGGCAGTCGGGTTACACCGCCGCCATCGACGGCATCGCGATGGAGGAACTCTTTTATCTCGCCATGGACGAGCCGTGCACCCGGGACTGGTGCGCGGAGAACCTGGCACACACCCGGGCGCTGCGGGACGCGGGCAAGTTCGTGCTCGCCGTCGACTACGCCGTACGGGCCGACCACGTGCGGGCGGCCTGCGACCGCTATCGCGCGGAACGGTTCGCCGGCACGGTCACCGTCCGGGAACTCGACCGGCTCACCGCGCCCTGCGGCTGAGTCGTACCCCCTTCGGCGCGGTCGCACCGTCGCGACGGCGAGCACCAGGCATCGGGCGGTCCGCCCAGCGGACCCTCCGCCCTCCGGACAGGACATCCGTGGCACGGAAAGGAAACAGCATGGGCTGCAAAGTCGGGGTCGTGGGGATGGGCTACGTGGGGCTCACACTTAGCGCGGCGCTCGCCGACAAGGGCTTCACGGTGTACGGCGCGGACGTGTCGCCGACGGTTCTGGCGTCGCTGTCCCGTGGTCGGCCGCACATCTTCGAGCCCGGCGTCGAGGAGATCTTCGCCGCCCGGATCGGCCGCGACATCCAGGTGGGCGCCGAACTGCCCCGGGACACCGTCGACGTGGCGGTGATCAGCGTGTCGACGCCGGTCGACGACATCACCCGCCGGCCGAACCTGGCGAACCTGGCCGCCGCCGCCCGGGCGGTCGCCGCCACCTGCCGCCCGGACACCCTGGTCGTGGTCCGCAGCACCGTGCCGGTCGGCGCCAGCCGCCGGGTGGTACTGCCCGAGCTACGGGCCGCCTGGGGCGGCCGGGTACGGCTGGTGATGGCGCCGGAACGGACCATCCAGGGCCAGGCGCTGCGCGAACTGGTCGAGCTGCCCCAGGTGGTCGGCGGGCTGGACGCCGAGAGCCTGGCCGCCGGGGTCGAGTTCTTCACCGGGCTGGCCCAGACCATCGTGCCGGTCAGCGGGCTGGAGACCGCCGAGTTGGTGAAGCTCTCCAACAACTGCCACACCGACCTGATCTACTCCTTCGGCAACGAGATCGCGCTGATCGCCGAGCGGCACGGCCTCGACCCGCTGGAGGTGATCAGGGCGGCGAACGTCGACTATCCGCGGCCGGACCTCGCCAAGCCCGGGTACGTCGGCGGCGGCTGCCTCTCCAAGGACCCGTACATCATGGTCGACAGCGCCGGGGACCGGCGGCCGTTCCTGGTCGGCAAGGCCCGGGAACTCAACGAGTACCTGCCGATCCACGTGGGGGAGACCGTGGTCCGGATGCTCGCCGAGGCGCGCGGCGGCAGTCTGGGCAGCCGCCTGGCGGTGCTCGGCTGGGCGTACAAGGGCTGGCCGCCCACCGACGATATGCGGGGCACCCCGATCGCCACCATGATGCGGGTCTTCTCCGCCGCCGGGGTCATCGTGCTCGGGCACGACCCGATGGTCACCGACGACGTGATCCGGCAGTACGGCGGCGAGCCGATCAGCCTGGACAAGGCGTTCACCGACGTCGACGGCGTACTGATCATCAACGACCACCCGGACTACCGGGCGATCCGGATCTCGGAGGTACTCGACACGGTCCGACCGGCCTTCGTCTACGACTCGTGGCGGGTGCTGGACGCCGACGCGGTGACCGGTGCCGGCATCCGCTACGCGGGCCTCGGCTACCTGCCGCCGGCCCCCGAACCGGGCGCCGCGTCACCGGCCCCCGCCAACTCGTCGCCAGCCCCCGCCAACTCGTCGCCCGCTTCCGCCGGGTCGCCCGCTTCCGCCGGAGGGGTGGTGCCGGCATGAGGGCGCTGCTGCTCGGCGGGGCCGGTTTCATCGGCCTGCATCTCGCCCGCCGGCTGGTGGACGACGGCCACCAGGTGACGATCGTGGACGACTTCTCGCGCGGCCGCGACGACGCCGACCTCGACCGGCTCCGGAGCGACCCGGCGGTGCGGGTGGTCTCCGGAGACCTGACCGCACCGTCGACCTGGGCCGCCCTGCCGTCGGGTTGGGACCAGGTCTACCTGCTTGCAGCCGTCGTCGGCGTCCGCAACGTGCAGCAGGACCCGGCCCGGGTGGTCCGGGTCAACACCCTCGCCGCACTGCACCTGCTCGACTGGGTCAGCCCCGGCGAGCGGGTCTTCTTCGCCTCCACCAGCGAGGTCTACGCCGGCGGCGTGACGGCCGGGGTGGTCCCGGTGCCGACGCCCGAGACCGTGCCGACCATGATCTCCGACATCACCGAGCCCCGGTTCGCGTACGCGGTCAGCAAGCTGCTCGGCGAGGCCGCCCTCCTGCACACGGCCCGCGCCCGGGGCTTCGAGACGGTGGTCGGCCGCTTCCACAACGTGTACGGGCCGCGGATGGGTGCCGACCACGTCATCCCGGAGATGTCCCTGCGCGCCATCAGCGGAGTCGACCCGTTCCGGGTGCCCGGTGCCGACCAGTTCCGGGCGTTCTGCCACGTCGACGACGCGGTCGAGGCCATGCTGCGGCTGATGGCCACCCCGGCCGCCACCGGGCAGATCGTGCACATCGGCAACGACCGCGAGGAGACGAACATCGGCGACCTGGCCAAGCTGGTCCTGCGGGTGGCCGGGGCGAGCCCCGCCATCGAGGCGGAGGCGGCGCCGCCAGGTTCGGTCGCCCGCCGCTGCCCGGACCTGTCCCGGCTGCGCGAACTGACCGGCTACGAACCCACCGTCAGCCTGGAGGAGGGCGTACGCGGCACGTTCTCCTGGTACCGCGAGCACGGGTGGCCGCGATGAGCCGCCGGCCGATCTGCTTCTACTACGGTGACGGGCGGCTGGACGAGCTCACCGGATATCTGCGGGTGGTGCTCCAGCCGGACTTCTACCAGCCCGCCGAGCTGCGCTACCTGGCGGAGCGGAACGTCCAGACCCTCGGCTACCTGTCGTTGTCGGAGGACCAGGGTCCACCCGCCCCCTGGCAGCGCCGGGAACGCAACCCGGACTGGGGTGGCGCGTTCGTGCACGTCGACCACCCGCTCTGGGTGGCGCACGTGGTCGGGGCGGCGAAGGAGGCGATCGCCCGCGGCTTCGCCGGGCTCTTCCTGGACACCCTCAACGTCGAGCTGACCTTTCCCGAGGACGTGCCGCACCTGCTCACCCTGGTCGCGGCGGTACGCGAGGAGGCGAACCCCGCGTACCTGCTGGCCAACCGGGGCTTCGGCATGCTGCCCCGGCTGGCCGAGATCGTCGACGGGATCGTCTTCGAGTCGTTCTCGGCCCGGTGGACCGAGGACGGCTACTACGCCCCGTGGCCGCCCGACGTGCTGGAGTTCCACGCCCAGATCGCCGAGCAGCTGCTGCAACTGGAACTGGACCTCTACAGTCTCGACTACGCCGACAGCCCGGGACTGGCCGACTTCGCCGAACGCCGGGCCCGCCAGTTCGGCCTGCAGTCCTTCGTCGCCGACCGTGCCCTGTCCCGCACCTGACGCCGGCCCGGCTTCCCCGCCGGGCGGTGGCCGGTTCGCCCGGGTGGCTTCCCCGGCACGCGAACCAGCCCCGCCCGGCGGGAAAGCCGTGACCCCCACGGTCTGCCGAGCCGCCGGCTGACGGGTCGCGACCTGTCAGCCGGTCGACATCGAGGTCAGGTTGCAGGTGCGGATCCAGGGGCCGGGGGCGACCGGCTGGCGGGCACAGGACCAGGTCGAGCTGACCGTCGAGGTGCCCGGGGTCAGGCTGTGGTACGACCCCTGCCAGGTCCCCTCCGGGAAGAAGACGTACCCGTAGTACTCGCTCCAGCTCTGGTAGCAGCGCACGTCCAGCGCGATGGTGGTCGCGCTGGCGGGGATCGCCTTGGTCCACAGCCTGGTCGAGGAGGCGGGATTGAACGGGGAGACGGTGTCCACCGGAAGCCATCCGGAGCCGGGTGAGCCGGGCCAACCTCCGGCGCCCAGGCTCACGTACGGCCCGACCGGGGGGACCCCGGACGTGCTGCAGGTCGTACTCCCGCTGATGATCCGGGTAGCGTCGGCCGCGGCCGGCGGCGGCGCGACGGATAGCGCCGCCACCGTGGTCGTCGCCAGCAGGCCGAGGGTGGCCGTGATTCGCCGCAGTCTTCCAGTAGCCGTCAACGCGCGACCGTCCTTTCTCGGGGCACTCCGGTCGGGTGCTTGAGGGCATCCTCCTCAATGGATAGCGTGGGCGGCGGATGGTGCGGACAGGTGCGGACGACCGGGGCCGACGTGGCAGGTAGCGACGGTGCAGCCGTCCGGTGCGCTGGACAGCGCCGGACAACGCCGGGGTTTGCGCAGCGCCGGACAAGACCGGGGATCACCGGGTGAGCGCTGACGACGGCCGCCTGCTGCTGCGGCAGCTCTGCGACGACCTGCGGCTGCTCCGACTCCAGGCGGGCGGCCCGAGCCTGCGCGGCCTGGCGGCGCGGGTACGCCTGGGCAAGAGCCAGGTGGGTTCGATCTTCAACGGCCGGATCGGACGGCTGCCCGACTGGGAGGTCGTCCGGGGTGTCGTCGACGGCTGCCGCCAGTACGCCCAGGACCACGGCCGGTTGGACCGGCTGTCGGTGGCCACCGGCATCGAGGAGTTCTGGCGCCCGAGGTACGCCCTGGTGGAGCACGCGTTGCAGCAGGCCCCGCGGCAGCGGCCAGCGGCGCCGGCACCGCCGACGCGGCCGGCGCCGGTACCCCGGCAGTTGCCGGCCGCCACCCGGCACTTCGCCGGGCGGGCCGGTCCGCTCGCCGCGCTGGACGCGCTGCTGGCCGACGCCGCCACCGCGAACACCGCGGTGATCTCGGCGATCGGGGGTACCGCCGGCGTGGGCAAGACGGCCCTAGCCGTGTACTGGGCGCACCGGGTCGCCGACCGCTTCCCGGATGGGCAGCTCTACGTCAACCTGCGCGGCTTCGGGCCGACCGAGCCGGCGATGGAGCCGGGCGAGGCGATCCGCCGCTTCCTCGACGCCCTCGGCGTGCCGCTCCGGCGGATCCCACCGGAGCCGGACGCGCTTGCCACGGTGTACCGGAGCGAACTCGCCGGTCGGCGACTGCTGATCCTGCTGGACAACGCCCGCGACGGCGCGCAGGTCCGGCCGTTGCTGCCCGGGGCCGCGGGCTGCCTGGTCCTGGTCACCAGCCGCGATCCGCTCACCGGCCTGGTCGCCGCCGAGGGCGCCCAACCCGTCACCGTCGACCTGCTCAGCCGCGACGAGGCCGGGCAGTTGCTGGCCCGCCGGCTCGGCAGTGCGCGGATCGCCGCCGAGCCGCACGCGGTGGACGAGATCATCACACGCTGCGCCCGGCTGCCGCTGCCACTGGCGATCGTCGCCGCGCACGCCGCGACCCGCCGGGTTCCACTGGCCGAGCTGGCCGGACAGCTCCGCGACGGCAGGTACGCGGTCGGGCTGCTCAACACCGGCGATCCGGGCACCGACGTGCACGCGGTGTTCGCCTGGTCGTACCGGGCGCTGGCCCCGGCCGCGGCGCGGGTGTTCCGGCTGCTGGGCCTGCATCCCGGGCCGGACACCACCGCGCCCGCCGTCGCCAGCCTCGCCGCACTGCCGTTGCCGGACGTGCCGCCGCTGCTGGCCGAACTGACCCGCGCCAACCTGCTCGGCGAACCCGCCCCCGGTCGGTACGCCTGCCACGACCTGCTGCGCGGCTACGCCACCCACCTGGCCGGCGCCCTGGAGTCCGAGCCGGACCGCGAGGCCGGGACAGGCCGCATCCTCGACCACTACCTGCACACCGCCGCCGTCGCCGACCGGCTGCTGCATCCGAACCGGGACGCGGTCACCCTCGAACCGCCCCGGCCGGGCGCCGCGCTGGAACCGCTGGGCAGTCCGGCCGCGGCCCGGGACTGGCTCGCCGCCGAACTTCCGGTGCTGCTCGCGGCGGTGGAGTTGGCCGCCGCTGCCGGGTACGACCGGCACGCCTGGCAGCTCGCCTGGGTCCTGACCGGGTACCTCGAACACAGTCGGCGCTGGCCCGAACAGCTGGCCGTCGGCGGTGCGGCGACGTTGGCCGCCGGACGGCTCGCCGACCGTCGCGGGTCGGCGGTCGCGCACCGGATCCTGGCCCGCCCGTACATCGAGACCGGTCGGCACGCCGACGCCCGCGTCCACCTCGACCGTGCTCTCGCCCTCGACACCGGCACCGGTGACCTCGCCGCGCAGGCCCATGACCAGCACCTCCTCGCCTACCTCGGCGAACGGCAGGGCCGGTACGCCGTCGCCCTCGACCACACCCGGCAGGCCCTCGCGCTGTACCGCAGGGCGGACCACCGGCACGGGCAGGCCTCCGCCCTCAACGCGGTCGGATGGTTCCAGGTCCACCTCGGCGAGCACGCCCAGGCCGTCACCGTCTGCCAGGAGGCCCTCGCCCTGCTCCGCGGACTCGACGACCGTGCCGGCGAGGCGGCCACGCTGGACAGCCTCGGCTACGCGTACCACCATCTCGGTGACTACCCGCGCGCCGTCGGTTTCTTCCGTCAGGCGGTCGTCCGGCTGCGGGCCCTCGGTGCGCGCTATCCGGAAGCGAGCACGCTCACCCATCTCGGCGACAGCCACCAGCTCGCGGGTCGGCCGGGCGCGGCGCGGACCGCGTGGCGGCGGGCACTGGCGATCCTCGGCGAGCTCGACCACCCCGACGCGGAAGGGGTGCGGGCGAGGCTCGCCGCCACCGACGCCGGCCCGGACCGCCCGGGTGGCTGACGCCCGGGGGAGCAGAGCCGAATCCTCTCGAAAAATTCCGGGTGAGGTTGTCGATCGGGCTCGGTCCCTTTCGTAGCCCTGGTGAGAGCCCGGCACCGAGCCGGTCCACAGCTCACCGGAGGAAATGATGAGCACGACCCTGGACACCACCACCCGCGTCAGCACTCCGACCGTCGGTTGGCTGATCCGGACCGGTCTCGCCGCCACGGCTGCCGCGAGCGTCGCCACCACGGCCGTCGCCGCCGCCGGCCACGCGGCGGGAATCAGCCTGGACGTCGGCGGCGCCCCGATCCCGGCCATGGGCTTCGGGGTACTGACCGCGATCTTCTCGCTGGTCGGCGTGGTGATCGCCGTGCTGCTGTCCCGGTTCGCCCGGCGCCCGCGGCGTACGTTCGTCCGCACGACCGTACTGTTGACCGTCCTGTCGCTGGTGCCGGACGTGATCGTGGACGCCGGAGCGGCCACCAAGGCACTGCTGATGCTCACCCACCTGGTCGCGGCCGCGATCGTGATCCCCGCTGTCGCGCGCCGCCTGGCCGCCTGACCTGCCGCCATTCCGACAACGAACCACCGGAGGACTTGTCATGAAGCAGTACCTGCTTTCCGTGCACTTCGTCGAGGGCGCACCGGAGTTGTCCGACGAGGAGACGCAGACCATGTTCAGGGAGACCGACCGGATCAACGAGGAGATGCAGGCGTCGGGGGCCTGGGTCTTCGGCGGCGGACTCCTCATGCCGGAGAGCGCCACCGTCGTACGGGTCGACAACGGCACCACCACGATGAGCGACGGGCCGTTCGCCGAGACCAAGGAGCACATCGCCGGATTCTGGGTGATCAAGTGCGCGGACCTGGACCAGGCGTTGGCCTGGGCCGAAAAGTGCGCGGTGGTCTGCGGCCCGATCGAGGTGCGGCCCTTCGACGACCTGTCCGAAGCCTGAGCGCCGAGTCGTTCAGTGACGGACCTGGCGAGCATCTACCGCGCGGAGTACGGCCGCTGCGTCGCCACCCTGACCCGCCTCCTCGGCGACATCAACCTCGCCGAGGAGGCGGTCCAGGACGCCTTCACCACGGCGTTGCAGAAGTGGCAGACCCCGCCGCCGAACCCCGGCGCCTGGATCGTGACCACCGCACGCAACCGGGCCGTCGACCGGCTCCGCCGGGAGTCGACCCGCCAGGCCCGGCACGCCCACGCCCTGCTGCTGCAGCAACCCGACGAGCCCCAGGAGGTGGGACCGGTGAAGGACGACCAGCTGCGACTCATCTTCACCTGCTGCCACCCGGCACTCGCGCCGGACGCGCGGACCGCCCTCACGCTGCGCCTGCTCGGCGGTCTGGAGGTACCGCAGATCGCCCGGGCCTACCTGACCCAGGAGGCGACCGTCGCGCAGCGGATCGTGCGTGCCAAGAAGAAGATCCGTGACGCCGGCATCCCCTACCGGGTGCCGGCCGAACACGAGCTGCCGGACCGGCTGCCGCCCGTGCTGACCGTGCTCTACCTGATGTTCAACGAGGGCTACACGTCTACCGCCGGACCGCTCATCGACGCGGACCTGTGTGCCGAGGCGATCCGGCTCGCCCGCGAACTCGCCGGGTTGATGCCCGACGAGCCCGAGGTCCTCGGCCTGCTCGCCCTGCTGCTGCTGACCGAGGCGCGCCGTCCGGCCCGGCTCGACCGGGCCGGCGAACTGGTCCTGCTGGCCGACCAGGACCGGTCGTTGTGGAACCGGGCACTCGTCGCCGAGGGCCACGACCTGGTCCGCCGTTGCCTACGGCGCAACCGTCCCGGCCCGTACCAGATCCAGGCCGCGATCAGCGCGGTGCACACCGACGGCACCGCCACCGACTGGTCGCAGGTCCTGGCGCTCTACGACCAGCTTCTCGCGCTCGCACCGACCCCGGTCGTCGCACTCAACCGTGCGGTCGCCGTAGCCGAGGTGCACGGGCCGGCGGTGGCTCTCGCAGCGTTGGAGGACGTCGATCTTCCGGGCTACCACCGGCTGCCCGCGACCCGGGCCGAACTGCTGGCCCGGCTCGGCCGCGACGCGGAGGCCCGAGCCGCCTACGACCAGGCGATGGCACTGGCCACCAACGAGACCGAGCGGGCCTTCCTGCGGAGCCGCCGTACCGAACTCACCAGGACAAGGAGAGAACCATGACCGCCACCTACACCTTCGACGTCTTCTCCAGCCTCGACGGCTTCGGCACCACCAGCGGCGACTGGGGCGGCTACTGGGGCAAGCAGGGTCCCGAGCTGCTCGAACACCGCCTCGCCCTGTACAGCGAGGAACAGCGGGTGGTCTTCGGGGCGGACACGTACCGGGTGTTCGCCCGGATGCTGGCGGCGAGCACCGAGGATTCCGAGGTCCGGGACCCCTGGGTGACCCGGATGAGGGAACTCCCGGCGACGGTGGTGTCGAGCACCCTGGAAGGTCCCCTCGACTGGCCGGACGCGACCCTCGCCAGCGGTGACGCCGTCGACGTCGTCGCACGGCTCAAGAAGGAGTCCGAGGTACCGCTGCGGTCGCACGGCAGCCTCTCGTTGAACCGGGCACTGATGGCCGCCGGTCTGGTCGACTTCGTGCAGGTGACGATCTTCCCGGTGATCACCGGGCGGACCGGGACGGAGCCGGTCTTCCAGGGGGCGGCCGACTTCGACCTGGAGCTGGTCGACAGCCGGATCCTGGACGGCCGGACCCAGCAACTCGTCTACCGGCCCACCCTGCACGCCTGAGAACCGTCGGGGCGGGGGAGTCGGATCATCGGCGGACCGGGCGGGCCGGCGACTATTCGAAGCGATCCGCCAGCTTCGTGAGTTTGCCGACGTACGCCGGCCAGTCGTGGTCCTGCGGGATGTTGGTGTTCTCCCGGCGCAGGCCGATCGCCGAGTCGTGCTGCTCGCGCATGATGTCGGCGTGGCCGGCGTGCCGGGCCAGGTCGCAGATCACGTGCACGATGATCCTGTGCAGCGTCACGTCCTGCCCGCCGGGTCGCCACCACGGCACCCGCCCCGGCGCGTCCAGCGGTAGCTGTTCGATCGTCTGGTCCGCGAAGGTCCCGACCCGGTGGTACAGGTCGATCAGCCCGTCCTTCGTCTCGTCCTCCCGTGCGTACCAGTCGGCCTGCGGGTCCTCCTCGTACGCCTGCATGGAAATCAGTTCCTCGGGCGTCGGGAACTCGCTCCCGAAGGTGGTCCCGAAGTAGCCGGCCTCGACATTGAGGCAGTGTTTGAGGAGTCCGAGCAGGTTGTTGCCGGTCGGGGTGCGCGGCAGTCTGGCTTCGCGTTCGCTCAGCCCGTCGAGTTTCCAGATCAGGTCCTCGCGCAGTCCCTGGAGGTAGTGGTGCAGCGCGGTCTTCGCATCGCCCAGGTCAGCCATGCCCGCCAGTCTTCCCTACCGGTGCCGGCCGGCGGCGTCAGCACCGGCGGTTCGCCGGCCCGGACCCGGCGAATCAATCGACGAACTTCACTTGACAGCGTACCTGGTCGCGATCAAGCTGACGGTGACACCGGCGCTACGCGTCCTGGCGCCACCCCACCGTCCCGGGAGGAACAGGATGGCACCGTCCCGCCACCGGCTGCCCCGCATCGTGCTGGCCGGCACCGTCGGTCTCGCCACGGTCGCCGCGGCCGGCCTATTGGGCACGACCGCCGCCCAGGCCGCACCCGGCTGCGGCGTCGACTACACGATCCCCAGCTCGTGGAATGGCGGTTTCACCGCGGCGGTCACCATCACCAACCTCGGCGACCGCCTCACCAGCTGGAACCTGACCTGGTCGTTCGGCGCCGGGCAGACCGTCACACAGCTGTGGAACGGTTCGGTCAGCCAATCCGGATCACAGGTCACCGTCACGAACGCCTCCTACAACGGCACGATCGCCACCGGCGGCACCGTCTCGTTCGGCTTCAACGGTGCGTGGAACGGCAGCAACCCGAGACCCGCCAGTTTCACCCTCAACGGCACCCTGTGTACGGGCACGGTCAGCCCGACCTCGCCGCCCACGTCGACCCCGGGGACCCCGACACCGACGCCGGGCACCCCGACACCGACGCCGGGCGGTCCCACCCCACCGCCGGTCACCTCCGTCGGCGGATCCGGCCCGTACCCGGCGGGCTACGAGACGTCGAGCGGCCTGAACAACCACACCATCTACCGGCCGGCGAGCTTCCCGGCGAGGCCGCTACCCGTCTTCGTCTGGGGTAACGGCGCCTGCTCGGCCAACGGGACGTCCGCGTTGCCCTTCCTGCGCGAGATCGCGTCACACGGCTTCCTGGTGATCTCCAGCGGCCGACCGAACGGCTCCGGCAGCACGACCGCCGCGCTGCTGACCCAGGCGATGAACTGGGCCGTCGCCGAGAACAGTCGACAGGGCAGCTTTTACCAGGGCCGGATCGACACCACGAAGATCGCGGTGGCCGGCTTCTCCTGTGGCGGACTGGAGGCGTACGAGGTATCCAACGACGCCCGGGTCAGCACGACCATGATCTTCAGCAGCGGGCTGCTGGACGACAACAACGACTTCCAGCTGCGCCGGCTGACGAAGCCCATCGCGTACGTCGTCGGTGGTCCCAGTGACATCGCCTACCCGAACGCGATGGACGACTGGGGCAAGCTGCCGAGCGGCCTGCCGGCGTTCATGGGGAACCTGCCCGTCGGGCACGGCGGGACGTACAGCCAGACCAACGGCGGCGAATTCGGCCGGGTCGCGGTGCTCTATCTCAAGTGGCGCCTGCTCGGCGACCGCACTGCCGGCCAGACCTTCGTCGGCAGCGACTGCGGCCTGTGCCGCAACACCCAGTGGACCGTCCAGCAGAAGAACCTGACCCTCTGACCGGCCGGCGGCGCTCCCGCCCAGCTCGGAAGGTACCGGATGACCAGGCGGTCCCGGACGCTGCGCACGTCGCTGGGCGCGCTGGCCCTGGTGGCCGCGCTCACCACCCCGGTGCGGCCGGCCGCTGCCGACGGCGACGTCGGCAGCGGCGGTCGTCCGTCCGGCATCCTGCGCGTCGCCGGCCAGCAGATCGTCGACGATGCCGTCCGGCCGGTCGCGCTGCGCGGGGTCGCCTTCGGCAATGCCGTCTGGTCGGACGTGGAGCTGCCCGTCGCGCACCACGGTGAGGTCGACTACCGACGGGTACGGGCCATCGGGATGAACCTCGTCCGGTTCTACCTGAACTACCGGACGTTCGAGGACGACGCCAGCCCCGGCGTGTGGAAGGAGGCCGGCTTCCGGTGGATCGACCGGAACATCGCGTGGGCCCGGAGGTACGGCATCCGGTTGCAGCTCAACATGCACGTGCCGCAGGGTGGGTTCCAGTCGCTGGGTAGGGGTGTCGCGCTCTGGAACGACGTCCGGAACCAGGACCGGCTGACCGCGCTGTGGCGGGAGATCGCCCGGCGTTACCGCGCCGAGCCGGTCGTGCTCGGCTACGACCTGCTCAACGAGCCGATCACCGCCGGCGAGAAGGTGCAGTGGGTCCAGCTCGCCAACCGTCTCGTCCGGGCCATCCGCGAGGTCGACCCCTGGCACGTCGTCACCGTGGAGCGCCTGAACGGGAAGAACGCCGACGGCAGCGGCGCCTACCAGCCGGTGCACGACGCTGACCTCGGCTTCTTCCTCGTCGACGACCCGAACGTTTTCTACGAGTTCCACACCTACCAGCCGATCGAGTTCACCCACCAGTTCGCGTCCTGGATGCCGTGCTGCCAGACCCCGACCTCGTATCCCGATCCGTCCGCGATAAGCGTCTCCTGGGACCACCTCACCTGGCGACACTGGACCTTCGACGGCACCCCGCCGGCCGGCGCGCTGCGCGTCCCGGACGGCAGCACACCCTGGACGGCGTACCGGGTGCGCTACACGGTCACGGACCCGACCTGGCACGTCGGGCGGCCCACCTTCATGTCCCAGCGCAACGCCGGCACCGTCTACTTCGACGACTTCGAGGTGCACGAGTACGACCCGCAGGGCAACCTCGTGCGGCAGTTGGCGAAGGGGGACTTGGAGGAGCCGGCCGCCTGGCACCTGTGGCTCGACCAGAGCACCCCGCAGGCCACCGGCACCCGGGTCGTCGGGCCGGACGGCCACGCGGGTATGCGTTCCGTCGGGATCTCCGGGACCGACACCGACGCGTCCCTCTCCTCGGACGCGTACTGGTTCCGGGTGCGGGCCGGACACACCTACGAACTCACGTACTGGGCCCGAGGGCAGGACAGCGCCGGAGGCTCGACGTCGCTCGGGCGGCTCGAATTCCTCACCAGCTCCGTGCCCGTACTCGGCCGGGAGAAGGCGCTGCTCGCCGCCGAACTCGACAGGTACGCCAGCTGGGGCCGGGCCCACGACGTGCCGCTCTACCTCGGCGAGTTCGGCACCGTCCGCGACTCGTTCGCCCGGGGCGGCGCACGGTGGGTGGCCGACCTGCTCGACCTGCTCGCCACCCGGGGGATCTCCTGGACCTACCACTCCTACCGTGGTGACGGCGGTTTCGGCATCTACCACGACGAGTACCCGGACCCGGTGGACCCGGCGAACGCCAACGACACGCTCATCGACCTGTTCCGGCGGACGCTCGCGCCGTGACGAGGCACGGCCGACCACCGGCCCCGCAGCGGTCCGGTCCCGGGTCGCCTGCGGCCGGTGCCCGGCAGCGGGAGCCGGTGCCGTGTGCCGGTCAGCAGTCGAAGACCGACCAGCAGATCTCGTTGCGTAGCCGCTGGTCGTCCAGCACGAGGTCGCGGATCGCCGCCGGAAGCTGGTCCCGCTGCCACCGGCATTCCCGCCGCCCCTCGGCAACGCTCTCGCAGTCCGGCGCGGCGGCCCGCACGGCCTTGATCGCGTAGGCGGCGGCACCGAGTTCGTGTGCGGCGACGTGCGCGACGACCGCCGCCTGGCCGGCCGCGTACGCGGCATGCCGGGCCGCCCCACGCAGATCCCTGGCCGCGCCCATGGCGTGGCCCCCCGCCGCGCGGGCCCGCATCATCTTGACCTCGCCACGCACCCAGGCACGGGCGTGCTCGATCGCTTCGCGCGGTCGCGGATCGTCCGGTCGAACCGACTCGAACAGGTGCAGGACATGCTCGGCGCAGGACGCCGCCCAGAGCGCGAGCAGATGATGATCCGGATCGGTGAGGCTCCCACCCCGCCGAACCGTGACGAAACGAAGGTCCCGAACCTTCGGCAGGATCATGGTCGGGTGCTCCTTCCGCCGGGGACGGCCGCCGTCGACCCTAGCTCCGCGCCCAGGGAAGGTGAGGAATTCCGCGCAATGGTTGACCACGGGGCAACCGGTCCAGGCGCGGGCGTGCCCGCGCTGGTGACGAGAAGGAGGCCGCGGCGGAGATGGTCGAGCAGCTTGTCTCCCGGATGGATGCCGCCTACCAGCGGTGGTTGTCGTCGGTCACCGCCGACGTCGTCGCCGACGGGGTGGTCGTGTACTGCCTCGGATCCCTGCTGGAGCGCAACACGACCTACGGGATCGGTAACTGGCTCCCGGGCTACCTCATGATCGGCCAAGAAGGCGATCGGGGATTGTTGCTCAGGTGCGACGGTGGCGGGGGCCCGGTGTTCCGGGCCGACCTGGGCGGTCTCGGCGAAGTCGACCTCGCTGTTGTCGCCCCCGTGTTCGAGGTGTGGCTGCGTTCCGGGTTCGCCCTGCCCCCCGACCCACAGCCGGACCTGCCGCCAACCGCCGACGTCTACCTGGACAAGCTGCCGGACGATGCGGTTCGGGTGCTGGTGCGGGCAAGGAAGCTGCTGGGTGTGGATTGGCGGTTCGGGGATCTCAAGGCCCTGCACGCCGCTCAACCGTTCCTGGCGGCGAGGTCAGCTCGGCTGTACGCGCTGCGTCGCGACCTGGAATACGCCCCCGAGTTGCGGCCGTACCTCTTCTACGCCACCGACCACGGCCTGGCAACGGTATGGCCGACCGACAACCCGGACAACCGGTGACTTGGCACAACGGTGCTGCGCCTCTTCGTCGCAGGCCAGCACCAGCAGCAGGCTGGTGGCCAGGGAGAGCTCCGGAACACGCGCCGTGTCCGGCAGGGCGGCGAGGACGACGACGGCGAACAGGAACGTGGCGATGAACAGCCCCAGAGCCAGCTGAATGACGCGGTCCTGGAGAGAGTTGCGCAGAACTCGGGGAGAGTACTGACTCGCTGTCAGATGTAGGGCCGACCATGGCGATCGAGAAGACCAGGGCGGTGAAGGAGATCATCGCGGTGATGATCGCCGACAGTAGCGCCCGCGCGCACGCGGACGCACTGGGCAGGATGATGTCCAGCGGTACGGCGAGCCGCAGTTCCAGCGTCGACATGGCGATCGCCAGAAAGACCGATCCGGCCGTGGAGCAGGCGGACCACGGCGGCTGGCCGGACGCCGTGCCGAAGCCGGCACCGGCTGACCGGGCTGCTGGAGAAGCGTCGGGGAGGCGCGGTCGGGCCGCTAGCCGGCCCTGCGGGTGTCGGAGGACGTCCCGTCGTCGTCCGCCGGACCCGGTCCGGAGGTCGTCGGGCGGGAACCGGAAGGGCCGGTCGGTTCGTCTCGCCGGTCGTCGACCCCCCGTTGCTCGTCGAGGAAGAACGCGCCGATGCTTCCGGCCAGGGTGGCGAAGACGAGTACCGAATAGGCGGCCAGGCCGACCTCGACGGCCTGGCCGACTCCGCTGCTGGCGTTGAGGGGTTGCCCGGCGATTGTGGTGAGGGTGACGTCGTGCAACGTCCGTGGATAGGACGGGTGGCTGCCGGAGAGGTAGGTCAGGTGGGTGCCGACGAGGATCACGATGGCGGTGAACACACCGAGCCGGATGAGCCGTCCGGAGAGCAGTTGGGTGGCCGAGCGCGAGCCTCGTACGGCGGAACTGAGCAACTGCGCGAAGCCGGCGACCCGCAGCACCCGCAGGAGCGCGAAGAGCCGGAGGAACGGCACCGCGAGGATGATCAGACGCCACCAGTTCCGCCGGAGGAACCTGCGACGGTCCGCGGCGATCCACCAACGGAAGGCGAACTCGGCGACGAAGGCTGCCCAGAGCAGGTATCCGAGGACCGACAGCGTCAGGGACAGCGTCCGGTCACGGCTGAACGGCTCGACCAGTACGACGACGAGGAAGACCACCGCCAGGATGCCCATGGCTCGGTTTAGTCGCCGGTCGAGCTGGTCACTGACTCGCCGGTGCGCGGTGCGGTGGTCATGCGGTGGCACGTGAGCCGGTCCCCGTTTCGGTCCGTGCGCCCAGTGTGACCCGCCGGCTGGCCCGGCCGCCCGGCTTTCGCCGAGGTTCGTCCGCTCCTCAGCCGCCGGTCCTGCCCCGTCGCGCTCGGGAGGCGGACTCCGCGACGGCCAGTTGCACGCCCGCCAGCAGCAGGTAGATTGCGGAGGCGAGCGCTCCGGCCACCGGCCACGCCTCCGGCCCGGGGAGTAGTTCGCCGATCAGCCAGGCGACTCCGAGGGTGATGCCGACGGACAGGAAACTCAGCGAGACGCCGAACGCGCTGACGATCACGGATTCCTCCTCCAGGGGCCGGCGGAAGCCCTTGGTGGCGAGGATCTCCAGGAGGGTGAACGCGGCGGCGGCTCCGAACCCGAAGAGCATGATCTCGATCCCGCTGGGCGTACCGGTGGTCGTGGTGAGAAGGCCGAAACTGCCGGTGATCGAGACGGAAAACCCGTACGCCTGCCCGTTGTTGCGGATCGAGGCGCGGACGCCCCGGTAGACCTCGTCCCTGGCGTTTCGCCCGCCCATGCCGGCTCCGTGGGATCGCCCTCGCTGACCCGCCGCACTTACCCGCCCTCCGCGGGGTCGAACCGGCCGGCGTCCGGTTCGACCCCGCGGCGGGACCGTCGGGCCACGGTTGCGCGCCCGATTCGGCCCGGACGACCGTGCCGGGGGTACGCCAGGGCCGGTCGCCGGGGCGCGGGGTGGCGTTCGGCGGAGGTCAGGTGTACGGCTTCTCCGCGCTCGGGCTGCCGTCCGCGTTGCGTACCGCGCCGGTCTCCGGTGAGCCGGGAGCGGCCTGCGCGACGTCCCGCCGGACGGGTACGCTCCGCCCGAGTACCTGCCCGGTGCTGTTGCCGGGATCGTCGACAGCCGGGTCGTCGCCGGTCGGCTGCTGCCCGGACGAGTCGGTCGTCCCCGCCTCCTCGTGCTCCTGTCGCTCCGCGTCGGCTGGTCCGCCGGACCGCTGCGTCATGCCATCCACCTCCGCTTCCACCGCCACCTGCTCGGGCGGACCACGCCTTCCTACCCAGGTGGTCGGGGTGCCAACCGGATCGGCCGGCTCTCGGGTGGCCGGCACCGGCCGAGGGCCGGCGTCCGGTCGCCGCCGGACCGTCAGTGCGGATCGCGCGGGTGGGTGACCACCAGGACCGGTCGGGGCGACTTCCTGATCAGCGCCAGCGGCAGGCTGCCGAGCAGCCGTGCGGCCACCGCCGGCCGGGTGCTCGACCCCACCACGATCAGGTCCGCCCGCTCCTCGTCGGCGAACTCGAGGATCTGTTGCAGCGGCCGGCCGGATCGTACCGTCTGACTCGCCTCGATCCCGACGGCGGCCAGCCGCCGCACGGCGGCGGAAGCGGCCTGTTCCGCCCGCTCGACGAAGACACTGCGTGGCACCGCGGTCAGGCGTTCGAGTTCCACCTCGTCGACGGCGACCACGGCGACCGATCCACCGCTCTGCCGGACCAGGTCCGCGACGGCGTCGGCGACCCACGGCTGGTCGGCCTCGGGGTTGGCACCTAGCACGATGTGCATGTCGTCCTCCGATGACGGGCTCGGCTACGGCAGCGGGTCCCGCCCCGCACCTGACGCCTGGGTCAATGCTGGGCCGCGCCGGCCGCCCGGACAAGACCGCTCCGGCACGACGCCGGCATCGTCCATCGAATACCGTGTGGCTCTGCGCATCGACGAGAGTTACCACGCCGCGCACCGAGTCGTCATCTCGGCCGCGGACGTCGAGGGGAGGGGCCGTGGCGGACGCCGGGGGGACCGAGGAGACCGGCAAGGGTGGTGAGCCGACCCTCAACCGGGTGATCGGCCCCGGCCTGCTACTGCTGTTCGTGGTCGGCGACATCCTCGGCACCGGGATCTACGCGCTCACCGGCAAGGTCGCCGCCGAGGTGGGCGGAGCGGTCTGGCTGCCCTTCCTGGTGGCGTTCGTGGTCGCCCTGCTGACCGCGTTCAGCTATCTGGAGCTGGTGACGAAGTACCCCCGGGCGGCGGGTGCGGCGTTGTACACGCACAAGGCGTTCGGCGTCCACCTGCTGACCTTCATGGTCACCTTCACCGTGATGTGCTCGGGCCTCACCTCCGCGTCCAGCGCGTCGAAGGCGTTCGCCAGCAACTTCGTCGAGGCGTTCGACCTGTCGGTCGGCGAGGGTCTCGGGCTCACGGCGGTGGCGATCGCCTTCATGACGCTCATCGCCGTGGTGAACTTCCGGGGCGTCGCCGAGAGCGTGAAGCTGAACGTGGTGCTGACCTGCGTCGAGCTGACCGGCCTGCTCATCGTCATCTTCATCGGCGCCTGGGCGCTGGGCGGCGGCGACGGGGACATGTCCCGGCTGCTGGAGTTCGACTCGCCGCCCGGCGAGAGCGGGTTCCTCGCGGTCACCGCGGCCACCGCACTGGCGTTCTTCGCCATGGTCGGCTTCGAGGACTCGGTGAACATGGCCGAGGAGACCAGGGACCCGGCCCGGATCTTCCCGAAGGTCATGCTGACCGGGCTCTGCGTCACCGGGGTGGTCTACATCCTGGTGTCGATCTCCGCGGTCGCCCTGGTGCCGCCGGAGGAACTCGGCGAGGGGGACGCTCCGCTGCTGAAGGTCGTCGCGGCCGGGGCGCCGGCATTCCCGCTCACCATCTTCGCCTTCGTCACCATGTTCGCGGTGGCGAACTCAGCCCTGATCAACATGATGATGGCCAGCCGGTTGCTCTATGGGATGGCGAACGAGGGCGTACTGCCCCGGGTCCTCGGCCGGGTGCACCGGACCAGGCGTACGCCGTGGGTCGGCATCGTCTTCACCACCCTTGTCGCCTTCGGACTGATCTGGTTCGCCGACCTGACCGCGCTGGGCGGTACGACGTCGCTGCTCCTGCTCAGCGTCTTCACCGTCGTCAACATCGCCGTACTGGTGCTGCGGCGCGATCCGGTGCGGCACGCGCACTTCCGCGCGCCAACCGCCATCCCGGTGATCGGCGCGCTCGCCTGCGCCTACCTGGTCAGTCCGTTCTCCGGCCGGGCCGTCGACGACTACCGGGTGGCCGGCGTGCTGCTCGTCATCGGGCTGCTCCTCTGGGCCGCCACCTACCTGACCGACCGGTTCGTCCTGCACCGGGACCGGTCCCCGGCACCGGACCGGAGCGAGCGCGGGGACGAGTCGCAGCGGGGGACGGGGCGCGAGCCGTAGCCGGGGGACAGCCTGACGTCGACGTCTGTCAGCCCAGTCAGCCGACTCGGCCCAGTCAGCCGAGTCAGTTGAGGAAGCGGTGCAGCGCCGCCACCAGGTCGTCCGGGTTCTCCTCGGCGACGTGGTGCCCGGACTCGATCGGCTCGCCGCGCAGGTCCCGCGCCCAGGGCCGCCAGACGGCGAGCGGGTCGCCGTAGAGGGCTTCCATGTCGTCCCGGGTCGACCAGAGGAAGAGCGTCGGGCATTCGACAGCCCGCCCGGCCCGCCGGTCGGCCTCCTCGTGTTCCCGGTCGACGCCGAGGCCGGCCCGGTAGTCCTCCAGCATCGCCCGCACCGTGGCCTCGTCGTGGATCGCCTGCCGGAATTCCCGATGGTTCTCCGCTCCCATGGTCTCCGGCCGGGCACCGCTGTACCAGGCGTCGGGATCGGCGGCGATGGCCCGTTCCGGCTTGTCCGGCTGGGCGAAGAAGAACCAGTGGTACCAGTCCCGGGCGAACGTGGCATCACACCTGGCCAGCGCCTCGCTGATGGGTACGCCGTCCATCACCACCAGCCGGCTGACCGCGTCGGGATGGTCCAGGGCCAGGCGCAGTGCCACGTAGCAGCCGCGGTCGTGCCCGACCGTGGCGAACCTCGGGTGGCCCAGCGCGGCCATCAGCCGGACCAGGTCCCCGGCCACCGCACGCTTGGACTGCTGGGAGTGGTCCGGCAGGACCGGTGCCTTGCCGGACTGCCCGTAGCCGCGCATGTCCGGGCAGACGACCGCGAACCCCCGGTCCACCAGCTGCGGCGCGACCCGGTGCCAGGTCGATCCGGTACGCGGATGGCCGTGCACGAGCAGGACCGGCTGCCCCTGCCCGGCGTACCGGACCCGGAGTCGCACCTCTCCGACGTCGATCCGCTCGTCGGCGAAACCCTCGAACATGCGGCAGCATTACCCGGTGCGGCCCCGCTTGCCGCGATGACCCCCGTCACAGTACTTGCATCTGACGTCGACGTCAGATTTTACCGTGGCCGTATGCAGATCTCTGGATCAGTCGCCCTGGTCACCGGGGCCAACCGTGGCCTCGGCCGGCACTTCGCGAGCCAACTGCTGGCGCGCGGCGCCAAGGTGTACGCCACCGCCCGCCGGCCCGAACTCATCGACCTGCCGGGTGCGCACGTGCTGCGGCTGGACATCACCGACCCGGCCTCGATAACCGCCGCCGCCGACGCGGCCCCGGACGTCACGCTGCTGGTCAACAACGCCGGCCTGGACACCGTCACCAATCTCGTCACCGGCGACCTGGCCGCCGTCCGGCGCGAGATGGACACCCACTTCTGGGGAACGCTCGGCATGATCAGGGCCTTCGCGCCCCGGCTCGGCGGCGGGGCGATCCTGAACGTGCTCTCCGTGATGTCGTGGTTCAACTACCGCGGGCACACCGCGTACGGGGCGGCGAAGGCCGCGCAGTGGAACCTGACCAACGGCGTACGCCTGGAACTCGCGCCGCAGAAGACGCTTGTGACCGCCCTGCACATCGGTGTGGTGGACACCGACATGTCCCGGAACCACGAGGGCCCGAAGATCGACCCGGCGGTGGTGGTACGGAGCGCGTTGGACGGGCTGGAGCAGGGACGGATCGAGGTGGTCGCCGACGAGTGGAGCGGCCAGGTGAAGGCATCCCTGGCCGGCGACCCGAGTACCTTCTACGGATAGCCTGCCCGCCCGCCGAGAACGGAACTCCGGCGACGACCCGGTACGCTCCGCCGGGCCGCAGCCGGGGCCGCCGCCGAGGTCGCCGGGCTGCTCGGGCCGAGCGGTTGGCTCAGGCGGAACACGACCGGGGACAGGCTCGTCCGGGCCGGCGTTCCGGCCGGGATGCGGGCCGGCGGCCCCGCCCTCGGTGCGGGGCCGCCGGCGCCTGCGGTCGGCTCCGGGCGCAACGCCCGGAGAGACGCCCGACCGGCGGTGGAAGATCTGGTCAGCAGGTGGAGTTGGTCTGGGTGAGCAGGCGAGGCGCCAGGGCAGGCTGTCGTGGTCGCCACCGGCGTTGGGGCCCATGCCCTGGTAGGCGTAGCGGATGTCGGGCTGATGGTCAGGGTCCGGTCGACCTGGTCGCGGATCACCTCGCCGTGGCTGGTGTCCCTGCGCCAGGCGCCGCCGGGAAACGTGACGTTGTTGGCCCGGTGGTAGGCGCCCCCGCACGCCGTGCTGGCGGCACCCCGGATGCGGTACACATCCGTGCCCAAGGGTGGACGCCTGAGTGAGCGATAACATAACGTCTGGTAGAGGACGCTCGCAAGAGGACGATTGCCGGGTGGCTGATAAGCGTGTCGCGCTTTCCGGGGGCCGCGTGTCGCCCGCGTTCTCTGCGGCCACCGGAACGGGGAGAACGTACGATATCCGTCGCGACGATCGCGGCCCACCGCGCCATTGTCGCGATTCTGTGGCCCGTCGCGGCCCCGACCGGTCGCCGCCGAATTCGCGGCTGCTCCTTGACTCGGACGCCGACGTCCACCACAGTCAACCACCACACCGTCGGCGGCTCGGCTCGGGCAGGCTCGGCGCGTGGCGCGGTCGGTACCGCCTCGCCGTCCGCCCGGGGCGTCCCGCGGCCGGTGGTGCCGACCGGGCCCAGTGCCGTCCGGGCTGCCGTGACCACCGTGCGGGCAACTGGGACAGCGATGGGACATGCGAGCTACCCGTAGGAACGAGACGAGCCTGGTCGTCGCCGCGCAGGCCGGTGACCGGCAGGCGCTCGACGAGCTCACGATGGCGTACCTGCCGGTGGTGTACACCATCGTCCGCAGGGCGTTGAGCGGCCATCCGGACGTGGACGACGTCGTGCAGGAGACGATGCTGCGCGCCCTGCGGGAGCTGCGCGGGCTGCGGGAGCCGGAGAGTTTCCGACCCTGGCTGGTGGCGATCACCCTGCGTCAGGTCAGCTCCCAGCTACAGCGGCAGCAGGTTGCCGCGGAACGCGCGGCCGACCTGGACGAGGTGATCGGCGAGCCGGACGAGGCGGCCGGGATCGAGGACCAGACGCTGCTCCGCCTGGACCTGTCCGACCAGCGCCGGCAGGTGGTACGTGCCAGCCGTTGGCTCGACCCCGAGGACCGGGCGCTGCTCTCGCTCTGGTGGCTGGAGGTCGACGGAGGGCTGAGCAGGGCGGAGCTGGCGGCATCGCTGGGTGTCGGTACGGCGCACGCCGGCGTACGCGTCCAGCGGATGCGCCAGCAGCTGGAACTCAGCCGGACCCTGGTCGCCGCGATGGACGCCAGGCCGGGCTGCGACCGTCTCGTCGAGGTGCTGGCCGACTGGACCGGCGAGCCGAGTCCACTGTGGCGCAAGCGGATCAGCCGGCACGTCCGGTCCTGCCCGGTCTGCCTACGGCACGCCGACGGCCTGGTCGCACCGGAACGCCTGCTCGTGGGTCTCGTGCTGCTTCCCGTTCCGGCGGCGCTGGTGGTGTCGCTGACCGGTAAGGGCACCGTGGCGGGCACCGCGCTCGGCGGCGCCACGACGGTGGCTGCCGGGGCCAGCGGGATCGGTGGTTCCGGAGCGGTCGGTGCGGGCATCAAGGCGGGGCTGTTCAGCCAGCTCGGCCAGGTGATCGCGTCGCATCCCATCGTGACCGTGGTCGCCGCCGGCACGGTCGTGGCCGGTGCCACGGTCAGCACGGCGCCCTGGTCGTCGTCGCCGTCCCCGCCGCCGCCAGCCGTGGCCGCGCCGACCCGGACACCCCAGGTCACCCCCTCGGCGGCTCCGAGCGTCGTCCCGCCCAGGTCGGCGCCGCCCGCGACGGCGACGGTCCCGCAGCGCCCCGAACCGACAGCTGCCGCGCCGTCGAGCACCGGGCTGCCGCAGCTGCCGCTGGGGAGCGTGTCGATGGAGTCGGTGAACCAGGTCGGACTCTTCCTGACGACCGGCGACGGTGGCCTCGGGGCGCTGGCCAGGGTCGGCGCCGACAGCGATCCGGCCGCCCGGCAGCGGGCGACGTTCCAGGCCGTCCCCGGTCTGGCCGACGACACCTGCGTCTCCTTCCGGGCCGAGGACGGGCGCTACCTGCGTCATCTGTCCTGGCGGGTGCGGTTGAGCGAGGACGTCGGCACCCCGCTGTTCCGGCAGGACGCAACGTTCTGCGTACGGGAGGGGGTGGTTCCGGGCTCCGTGTCGCTGGAGTCGTCAAACTACCCCGGCTGGTTCCTGCGCCACCGGAACTTCCAGTTGTGGGTGGACCGGTCGACCGGGGATCCGGGGTTCCGCGCCGACGCCTCGTTCCGGTCCCGGCCGCCACAGGCCGGTTGACAGCCGCGGTCAGCCGTCGACCCGTCCGCGGGTCCGGGTGCCTCGTCGGCCTCTTCCCTGCGTACGGGCGTCCGGCGTCGGCCCGACCTGCTGGCGTCCTCGCTGATAACAGAAAAACATTGTGAGATTCCTGCCAGCCGCCGAGGCGATCCGGGGCGGTGGAAAGTGTTGCCGTCGCCGGTCGTGGAACGTCGCATTCGAAAGCGCTTTCCCGTTAGCCCCGACGACGGATCGGGCCCGGACATTGATGCATGCTCTTGAATACCTCAAAGAGGTCTGGCAATATCCCGTATATCCGCGTGGCGGGTCTACCTGGTTCCGTTCGACGTCGTGGCAAATTCTGTCATGAGGATGTTAGCGATCACATGATGGCTTGCAGCCGAGCGTCCGACCGGGTCGGCGCCGTGGCGCGGGCGTCGGGAGCCGGTGCGAGGTGGGTCGGACCGGCTCCCGGCACGCATCTGGACAAGTCGCCCCAGCCGTGGCTCGGCTGATCCGTGACTCCGCCGGACCGCACTCCTCCGGTCCACTCTGCGAAGTGTCCGATCGTTGAGGCGCGGCAGGAGCAGCCGGCGTGTCCGGATGATCTGGATTGTCGCGCCCCGTCTGTGCGCCCAGCTCGACAGTCTGCCCGCGAGGTATCACCCGGCCGGCGAGGCAGCGCTCCGCGCTGTCGAGCCGGCGCTGCTCGTCGGCAGATTCTCGGGAACCCATGGGGCATAGCGGCCAGGAACTGACCGCTATTGGTCCTAGTGTCTGAGTTGCCAGTTCGACGAGGTGACTTCGAGACAGAGGAATGACGACCATGGCGACGACGATCGAGAGCACCCTGACCGGTGAGCGGGCCGACCTGCTGGACGCCCTGGGCAAGGCGCGGTTCTTCCTGCGCTTCACCGCCCGTGAGCTCGACGACGAGCAGGCCGCCACCCGCAGCACGGCCAGCGAACTCTGTGTCGGCGGCCTGGTCAAGCACGTCGCGGCGATGGAGCGGCAGTGGGCCCGGTTCATCGTCGACGGACCCTCGGGAATGCCGGCCGGCGACGACCCCGCCGCCTACGAGCAGCACGCGGCCAGTTTCCGCATGCTGCCCGGGGAGACCCTGGCCGGGATACTGGCGGAGTACGAGGAGATCGCGCGGCGCACCGACGAGCTGGTGCGTACGCTGCCCGACCTCGACGCCGGTCACGAGCTGCCGCCCGCCCCGTGGTTCACACCGGGTACCCGGTGGAGCGCGCGGCGGGTCATCCAGCACGTGATCGGCGAGACAGCGCAGCACGCCGGGCATGCCGACATCATCCGGGAGGCCATCGACGGGGCCAAGTCGATGGGCTAGACCCGGTCGGTGAATCCGGTCCATCGATGGCTGTCGCAATCTTCCGAGGGGTGGCAGGATGAAGTTAGTTGTCTGTCCAAACTAACTTCGGAGGCCGTCGCCGGTCGGTGCGACCCGAGAGGACCAGGAGGCGCAGATGAGATCCACCCGCTCGCCCGGGAACCCGCCACGGCGGCTCCGCGCCGGCCTCACGCTGGCCGCCGTGCCGCTGCTGGGCATCGGCCTGACGGTGGTGCTGACCGCGCCGGCCAGCGCCGCCACCGGCTGCCGCGTCGACTACACGGTCAACCAGTGGTCCGGCGGCTTCAGCGCCAACGTCGCCCTGACCAACCTCGGCGACCCGCTCAACGGGTGGCGGCTGGAATGGACCTTCCCGAGCGGCCAGACCGTCACCCAGGGCTGGGGCGGCCAGTTCAGCCAGAGCGGTGCCCGGGTGACGGTGACCAACGCGTCCTGGAACGCCACACTGGGCACCAACGCCACCGTCACCCCCGGCTTCAACGGAAGCTGGAGCGGGACGAACTCCCCGCCCACCTCGTTCAGCCTCAACGGGGTGCCCTGCACCGGCGCACCCGGCACGACACAGCAGCCCACCGCCACTCCCGCGCCCACCCCCTCGCAGCCCGGCGCGGTCGCCTGGCGGTCCTCCGAGCAGTGGGGGACCTGGACCAACGGCGGGTACACGCTCTACAACAACATCTGGGGCAGCGGTGCCGGGAGCCAGACCATCTGGGCCAACTCCTACGGCAACTGGGGCGTCACCGCCAACCACCCGAACACCGGCGGGGTGAAGTCCTATCCGAACGCCACCCGGAACGTCAACCGGAACCTGAGCGCGATCGGCAGCCTCACCAGCGGCTTCAACGTCACGGTGCCGAACAGTGGGGCGTACGCGAGCACGTACGACATCTGGGCCGACAACCACAAGTACGAAATCATGCTGTGGATGAACAAGACCGGCCCGGTCGGTCCGCTCGGCTCGTTGCAGACCACCGCGTCGTTGGGTGGACACACCTGGCAGGTCTACCGCGGCTCCAACGGCGCCAACGAGGTCTTCTCGTTCATCCGCACCAGCAACACCAACTCGGGAACCGTCGACATCCGCGCCGTGCTGAACTGGATCCGCAACGCCGGCTGGTACGGCGACGTCCTGGTCGGTGACGTCCAGTTCGGCTACGAGATCACCTCCTCGGCGGGCGGACTGAACTTCACCACGAACAGCTTCTCGGTGTCGTACAGCTGATCCACCGGGCGGGAAACCCGATCGACACCGCGGGAGCGCTGCGGCACCATCACCGGTCGTGAACCGCCTGCTCCGCAGGATGGCGCTCGACGTCACTCCGTTACGCACCTCGCGGGACTTCCGGCTGCTCTTCGCCGCCAGCGGTGTCTCGGGGTTCGGCTCGTTCATCACCTACGTGACGATCCCGTTCCAGGTGTACGCGCTCACCGACGACCCGCTGCTGGTCGGCCTGCTCGGCGTCTGCGAACTCGTACCCCTGCTGGTGATGGCGTTCGTCGGTGGCGCACTGGCCGACTATCTCGACCGCCGCGCACTCGTGCTGGGCGCGGAGGTCGGGTTCAGCGTGCTCGCCGGCGTACTCCTGGTCAACTCGCTCTTCGACCAGCCACACCTCTGGCTGCTCTACCTGGTCGCCGCGCTCACCGCCGCGATCGACGGCATCGCGCGCCCGGCGCTCGAAGGGCTCACCCCGCGGATCGTCGCCCTGGACGAGATCCCGGCGGCCAGCGCACTCAACGCGCTGCGGATGCAGGTCGCCCAGCTCGGCGGCCCCGCCGTCGCCGGAGTGCTGATCGCCTCGGTCGGCATGCCGTGGGTGTACGCGATAGACCTCGGCACGTTCGCGTTCTCGCTGGTCTGCCTCTACCTGATCAGGGCCGTTCCGCCCCCGCCGGCCGCCGAACGGCCGTCGCTGCGCTCGGTGCTGACCGGCCTGCGCTACGCGCGGAGCCGGCCGGAGCTGCTCGGCACCTACCTGGTGGACATCAACGCGATGTTCTTCGGCATGCCGCAGGCGCTCTACCCGTTCATGGCGAGCAAGCTCGGCGGCCCGGCCGTACTCGGGCTGCTCTACGCGGCGCCCGCCGCCGGTTCCCTGCTGGCGACGGTGACCTCCGGCTGGACCGGTCGGGTGCACCGGCACGGGCTGATGGTGGTGCTCGCCGCCGGGCTGTGGGGTGTCGGGATCGTCGGCTTCGGCCTGAGTGACTGGCTCTGGCTGGCGCTGCTCTTCCTCGCGTTCGCCGGCGCGGCCGACATGGTCTCCGGCATCTTCCGGATGACCATCTGGAACCAGACCATCCCCGACCACCTGCGTGGCCGGCTGGCCGGCATCGAGATGCTCTCCTACCTCACCGGGCCGCTGCTCGGCCAGCTCCGCTCCGGCGTCGCCGCCCGTTACCTCGGCATCGGCGGGTCGATCGTCTCCGGCGGCGTGCTCTGCGTGGTCGGCACGGTGGCGCTGGCGGCGGCCCTGCCGGCGTTCCTCCGCTACGACGGCCGGGACGGGCTGGCCCGGAAGCGGGCCGCCGACGAGGAGTGGGCGGCCCGGGCGGCCGCCAGCGAGGCGTCCCCGACTCCCGCCCCACCCGGATAGCGCGCTGGCACCTCTTCCGGGCGCACTCTTCTCGGCGCACCTGCCTGACCACCCGGTCTGCCGACCCGCCCGCACCGTCGGGTGCCGGCCGGCCCGCCGGCCGGTGGGTATCCGACAGACAGCATCCCAATAGTCAGGAAGGACGCTACGCTTTCAGTCGATCCACCGGGGGGAGGGATCGCGCGTGTGGGGCAGGGCGGGGTCGGCGGATCGCCGGGTACCCGGCGCGGTTCTCCGCCAGCGTGCCGGTGCGCCAGGCCATCCAGCCTGCGTTCAGTCGCGGTCCAGTCGCGCCTGGCATCGTCGGCCGAATCCGACGACATTGTGAGTTCCCGTGACGCTGGCAGAACATTCGAATGCGGCGATTCCGAACGGCGGGCCGGAGGGCACGCGCCCGGCCGGCGACACCACCGGTCCGACCGCCATTTTCGTACGTCGCCGGGAAAGCACCGGAACGTCCGGGAGGTGTTGCCAGCTGGCTTAGCCGTACCGCATTCCGGACGGCACTGTCGACATCCGCGCAGATGTCGGTGTCCGCGGCAGGGAGGGGGCAATCCGTGGACCGCATCCGGACTACGCTGGTCGCACGAACCGAGCTGGTACAGCAGATCCTGACCGCGGTCACCACCGACCGGGGGGCGGTACTGGTGGGGGAGCGCGGAACCGGCCGCACCACGCTCGTCGAACTCGTGACCCGGCAACTGTCCACCGACCGGTACGCCGTGACCCGTACCACCGCCACCGAGGCGGGTCGGCCGATCCCGTTCGGGCCGTTCTGCCAGCTGTTCCCGGTCATCGGGGACCCGGCCCTGGCACCGAACCGGATCCGTGCCGAGCTGGTCCGACGTGGACAGTCCCGTACGCCGCTGCTGGTGGTCGAGGACGCGCACTGGATGGACGACCCGTCGGCGAGTACGCTGCTCAGCCTCGCCCACGACGGGCACGTCCGGCTGATGGTCACCGCCCGGACGGACCTGGCCACCCCGGACGCGGTCGTGGCGCTCTGGAAGGACCGGCATCTGCGCCGGATCGACCTGCCACCGCTGGACCTGGCGGAGACGGCGGCCCTGATGCGGGCGATGCTCGGGCACCCGGTCGCCACCACCACCGTGCAGCTGGTGTACCAGTGGACCGGTGGCAACCCGCGACTCGCCACCGAACTTGTCCGGCACGGCACCGCCACCGGTCGGCTGGTCCGGGAGCGGGGACTGTGGTGGTGGCGTGGCCCGCTCAGCGTGCCGCCGCACCTGGTCGAGCTGTTCCTGCCCGAACCGAACCGGCTCACCCCGACCCACCGGGACGCGCTGGCCGCGGTCGCCGTCAGCGACGAGCTGCCGATCGAGCTGATCGACCGGGTCGCCCCGGCCGCCGTCGAGGAGCTGGAGGACCTGGGCCTGTTGCGCACGACGGACACCGAGGACGGGGTCCGGGTCGGGTTCGCCCATCCGCTGCTCCAGGCGGTCGTCTGGGCCCAGGTGTCGCCGGCCCGCCGACGCCGGGTCGCGGCGGCGCTCGTCGAGACGACGCGCGAGGTCGGCGGTGCGAGCCCGGACCCGGTGACGCTGGCCCGCTGGCAACTGGCCGCCGGCAGCGCGCCGGTCAGCGCCGCCGTGTTGGCCGAGGCCGCCCGACGGGTACTCCCGCACAGTCCGGAGCAGGCGCTGCGGCTGGTCCGGGCCACACCGGACCGGTCCGCCCGGGCCACCGTCGTACTCGCCGACGCGCTCGTCGAGCTGGGCACCGGCCGCGAGGCGCAGTCGGTACTGCACCAGGCGACCGCGTCCGACCGGTCGGCCACCGGACGCGTGCTGCTCTCGACGGCGCTCGCCCTGCACCGGTGCGCGGCCGAGCGTGACCCGGCGGCGGCCCATGCCGACCTGCGGGCGCTGCGCACCGTCGCCGCCCTCGCCAGCCCCGAGGCGGTCGACGTCGTCGACGGCGCCGACGCGCTGGTGCTGCTGCTCGGCCAGCGTCCGGCCGAGGCGCTCCGGGTCGCCGACGGCGTGCTGGACCGGACGCCCGGCCGCGGAGCGGCCGGCGGCTGTGCCGTGCCACGGTGCCGGATCGTCCGGACGGTGGCGCTGGCCCTGCTCGGGCGCACCGACGAGGCGGCCGCCGCCGGAGCGGCGGTGCTGGCGGACCCCGGCGGCGGCCGGGACGCGGAGCCGGCGGGTCTGGTGGCGGCGGCGCTGTCCCTGATCGGGCTCTGGCGGGACGGCAGCGCCCCGCCGCCGCTCACCGACCCGGTCCTCGGGCGCTGGCCGAGGCCGCCGGGAACGATCCCGGGGACCCGGCTGCGGGCCGTGGACTGGCCGCTGCTGGTCGGGTACGCGCGGCTGCTCCGCGCCGAGTACCCCGCCGCGGTCGAACCGCTGCGCGAAGCGCTGGCGCAACAGGCGGAAGGGTTCCGGCCGTTCCGCTCGGAGGCGTCCGCCTGGCTCGCCGTGGCGCTCGCCGGAGCCGGGCGGCCGGACGACGCGCAGCGGGTGCTGGACACGGATCCGCCGGACCGGCTGGCGGTGCTGCCGGGCCTCGGGCCGTGGGCCGCCGGTGCGGTGGCCGCCGCCCGGGGCGACACCCGGTCCGCCGGCCGGGGTTTCGACGAGGCGGCGGCAGCGGCCCGGGCGGCCGGCTGCCGCAGCGTCGAGTTGCAGTACCTGACCTGGGCGGCGCGGTTACCGCCCGCCGACCATCCACCCGGACTGGCCGCCCGGATCACCGACTGCCTGCCGGAGGTCGAGGCGGGACGGCTGGTGAGCGAGGCGCGCGGCGAACTGGCGCTGCTCGACCGCGACCGCGCGGGCCTGCTTGACCAGGCCACCCGGCTCGCCGCTATGGGGCTGCCCCGGCGGGCGTGCCGGCTGGCCGAGGCCGCCACCCGGGCCTCGCCCGGTCGGGACCAGGACTACGCCGCGGCCGTCGCGCTCGCCGGCCGGCTCCGCAGCGTGCTCGGCCTGCCCGCACCGAATCTGGCGTCGCCGACCCTCACGGCCAGGGAGAACGAGGTCGCGGCCCTGGCCGCCGCCGGCCTGCCCACCCGGGAGATCGCCACCCGGCTGGTCGTGTCGGCCCGGACCGTCGAGAGCCATCTGGCCCGGGTGTACCGGAAACTCGGCATCGGTTCCCGTCGGGAACTGCGGGCCGACTGGTTCAGCCGAGCGGTCGAGGGCGTCGGGGAGTCGCCGGTCGGTCCGGAGAGTTACCTGGGCTGACCCGAGCCGGCCGGCATCTCGTCCCGGTGCGTCGCCGAGGCCGGCACGACCGCCGGGCCGGTGGCGTACGCGGCGGCGTGCAGGGCGTACAACTGGGCGTAGCGGCCGGCCCGCGCGACCAGTTCGGCGTGTGTGCCGTACTCGACGATCCGGCCCTCGTGCAGGACCACGATCAGGTCGGCGTCGCGTACCGTGGTCAGCCGGTGCGACACGACCACCGTGATCGGGGCGGCGGCGCCCGAGCGGGCCGGCGCGAGATACCTGTGCAGCAGTTCCGCCTCGCTGTCCGGGTCGAGACTGGCCGCCGGCTCGTCGAGCAGCACCAGCGTCGGCGAGGTTCGCATCCGCCCCCGGGCGAGCGCGAGTTTCTGCCACTGCCCGGACGACAGGTCGGTACCGTCCGGGAAGGTCCGGCCGAGCCGGCTGTCCAGCCCGGCGGGCAGCTCGGCCACGATGCCGGTCGCGCCCGCGTCCGCCAGCGCGCTGCCCACCGCCGCCCGGTCGTCGACCGCGTCGAGCCGGCCGACCCCGACCGTCTCCCGGGCCAGCAGCTCGAACCGGCAGAAGTCCTGGAAGACGGCGGTGATCCGGCCCCGCCACACGTCCGGGTTCACCGCTGCCAGGTCCTGCCCGCCGAAGCTGATCCGCCCGGTCGACGGCGGATAGAGCCCGGCCAGCAGCGCGACCAGGGTGGACTTGCCGGCACCGTTGTCGCCGACGACGGCGACGGTGGCGCCGGCCGGCAGCCGCAGGTCGATCGGGCCCAGCGCGGCTGCCGGCTCGCCCGGGTACCGGAAGCTGACGCCGTCGAGGACGAGGTCACCGCGCTCGGGCAGCTCCGCGCACCGTCCGCCGGTCGCGTCGTCGCGCTCGGGAGTGGTCGGGTTGCGTCCGTCGGTCGCGTCGTCGCGCCGGGCGGTGGTCGGGATGCGGTTGCCGGCCGCGCCGTCGCGCGGATGTCCGGCCAGGCGCTGGTACAGGGCGACGGTGTGCAGCGCGCGGCGCAGCCACCCGATCAGCCAGCTCAGTCCGGTGGTGGCGCCGACCAGCCGGGTGCCGAGCAGCAGGACCAGCACGGCCTCCCCGGCCGAGGCGGTGCCGGCGAGGACGGAGCGGGTGACGAGGTAGAGCCCGGCCACCAGCGCGACGCAGAACAGCAGCCAACCGGCGGCCACCGCCACGGCGCCCCGGGTCCGGGCCGCCTCCCGGCGTCGCGCCGAGACCGCGAAGGCCGCCCGGTGCCGGGTGGCGATCTCGCCGCCCAGCCGGTAGAGCCGGACCTCGGCGGCAGCGGCCGGCTCGGTGGCCAGGGTGAGCAGGGCGGCACGCTGCCGGTCGGCCTCGGCACCGGCGACCTCGGCCGCGGCGACGACGTTCGCCTGCCAGCGCAGCGCCAGCACCAGCGGCACGATCGCCAACGGCAGCAGAGCCAGCAGCGGGCTGACGAACGCCATCAGGGTCACCGCGCCGACGAACCGGGCCAGCAGGCCGGCGTTCTCCACCAACGCCGCGAACGCCCCGCCGAACTCGGTCCGACGCTGGCGTACCAGCTCGGCGGTGTCGAGAAACTCCGGATCGTGGTAGTGGTCGAGGTGCGCGGGCCCGGAGCAGAGCTCCATCAGGCGGCGGTCGAACTCCAGCCCGACCCGCTGCTGGAGCACCTGCCGAAGGTCGGTGGCGACCGCGCTCGCCTGGTGCACGAAGACGGTGACGCCGACGAGGACCAGCCCGCCGGTCAACGCCCCGGTGAGCTGCCGGCCGGCCGCGCCGTCCACCATGGCGCGCAGCCCGAGCGCCTGCGCCGCCGCGACGATGTTGAACAGCGGGATGAGTACCAGCACCGACACCGCGCGGCGCGGATCCGCCCGGACCGCGACACCCACCACCAGGCGGGCGGCGCCCAGCCAGCTAACCACGACGGCCTCCCGCGGAGTCGGTGAAGGGCGCGGACTGCACCCGGAACATCTGGGCGTACCGGCCGTCGGCGGCCAGCAGTTCGTCGTGACTGCCGTACTCGCTGACCCGGCCGTCCCGCAGTACGGCGATCCGCTCAGCGAGCCGGACGGTGGCGAACCGGTGTGACACCAGGATCGTGGTGATCCCGGCAGTGATCTCCAGGAACCGGGCGTACAGCTCGTACTCCGCCTCGATGTCCAGGTGTGCGGTGGGCTCGTCCAGCACGAGGACCCGGGCGCCGTGCCGCACCGCGTAGAGCGCCCGGCTCAGCGCCAGCCGCTGCCACTGGCCGCCGGACAGCTCTGTCCCGCCCGTGTAGGCGTTGCTGAGCGGCGTGTCCCAGCCGTCGACCAGGCCCTGCTCGACGCCGAGGAAGCCGCCGAGACGGGCCGCCTCGACCACGGCCTTCTCGTCGGCCGGCGCCTCGACCGCGCCGAAGGCGATGTTGTCGCGTACCGAGAACGGGTACCGGCCGAAGTCCTGGAGCACCACGGCCAGCTGCCGGCGCCAGCTCGCCAGGTCGTGATCGTGCAGGTCCCGACCGTCCACCTGGATCCGGCCGCCGTCCGGCCGGTACAGCCCGGCCAGCAGCTTGGTGACGGTGCTCTTGCCGGCGCCGTTGTCGCCGACCAGCGCCAGCGAGGACCCGGCCGGGATGACGAGGTCGAGAGCGTCCAGGACCGGGCGGCGGTCGCCGGGATAACCGAAGGAGACTCCCGAGAAGCGGATCTCGCGGCGGGGCAGCCCGCTCGCGTCCGCTCCGTCGCGTGCCCGGTCGTGGCGTGCCCGGTCGAGCGTCCGCTCGTCGCGTCTCCGCTCGTCGTGCGCCTGCTTGTCGTGCGGCTGCTCGTGGCGTGCCCGGTCGTGGCGTGTCAGGTCGTCGTCGGGGTGGTTCGGGGTGCCTAGTGCGCTCACGGCCAGCGCCGGTGGCACCGCCGCACTGGCCAGGTGCAACCGCCGTTGCAGGTCACCGGTGAACCCGAGGGCGAACAGGCCCAGCAGTGCCTGGAGGGCGACGGTCAACTGGCCGACCGGCGGGTCGCCGGTGCTGGCCCCGTACGCCAGGGGCACCACCACGACCAGGTGTGCCGCCAGCAGCAGTCCACTGGCCGCCAGGTGCCGCCGACCGTCGGTGGTCATCCGGCGCATCTCCACGATGCCGTCCCACCACTGCCGGGTGAAGCGCTCGACGAGCCAATGGTGCAGGCCGAACAGCCGTACCTCCTTGGCCGACGGCGCGGTCACCGCGAGATCCCGCAGGTAGGCCGCGTGCCGCAGCTGGACCGTACGGGCGGTGTTGGCGGCGACGGCGCGGGCCATCTCCTTCTCCTGCCAGCGGCCGGCGACCACCCAGGCGGCACCGAGTACCACAGGCATCCACCACTGCCCGGCCCAGCCCAGCAGGATCGCGGAGGCCAAGCCGGTGAGCCGGAGCGGTACCAGGGCGGCCAGCGCGTTCACGGCCTGCCCGGGGGCGTGCGCGCCGATCCCGACCCCGCGGGCCTGCTCGATCCGGTCGGCGACCTCGGGGTCGTCCAGGTGCGCGACCCCGGCCGGGCGCAGCGCGCCCTCGACGGTGCGTTGGGCCAGGCTGCCGTCGACGGCGGCGGCCAGCCGCGCGGTGACCATCGCACGGATCGGTTCCAGGGCGATGTCCAGGACCAGCGCCAGCGCGAGGAGGGTGAGCCCGGTCCACGCCTGCTCGGCCGCTGCCGGGCCGTCGTCGCCGGTCAGCGCCGTGACCAGCCGCCCGATCGCCAGGGGCAACAGTACGACGCCCGCGACCTGTCCGGCGACGAGCCCGCCGAGCAGCGCGGTGAGCGGGGCGTGCACGCGCGGCAGTTCGCGGACGAGCGCCGGGACGCTGCCGGGACGGCGACTCAGGCCGGCGGGCGGTGCGGTCGACACGAGAGACACTCCTTGGCGAGGTCGACGGTTCCGGTCGTCCGGCCAGCGGCATCGGCTGCCGGGGCAGGCAGGTCGTCCGGCGTGCGGCTCGGCGGTTGCCGGGGCGGGCTCGTGGTGCCGCGGTGGTCACCCCCCACGGGGTGACCACCGCCATCAGGCACGTTGCCCTTACAGGGCGTCGACCGGCGGGTAAGCGCGCATGATCCACCTCCTTCGCTGGCGGCGGGCAGCGGACCGTGGCGGCCGCCACGCCAGAACGCTAGGTGTCCGGGCGCACCGGGGAATCGGTAGCCGGGTACGCAACCGCGCCGCCGCGACCACCGAGACCCGACCGGTACGCCGGTGCCGCCGGCGGCTCGCGGCTGCGTACCCGGCCGCAGCTCTTGCGTACCCGTCGCCGATGCCGGGGACGGTCCGCCGCCCGTACGGTTCCGGCGACCGCACTGCCGACCCGTCCGGGAGACCCGTCTCATGAATGTCGACGCAGTTCCGAACGTCCTCATCTGGGACGTCACCTTCGCCTGTCCACTGCGCTGCTCGCACTGCTACACCGAGTCCGGCCGGCGCCGCCCGCAGAACCTCAGCCACGAGGAGATGCTCAGGGTGGCGGACGCCCTCATCGCCTTCCGCCCGCTCCAGATCACGCTGTGCGGGGGTGAGCCGCTGACCGTGCCCCGCATCGTGGAGGTGGTGGAACGGTTCGCCGCGGCCGGCGTACGGGTCTTCCTCTACACCAGCGGCTGGTCCGTGCCGGAGGAGACCGTGCGGCGGCTGGCCGGCAGCGTCAGTCGGATCGTGGTCAGCGTGGACGGTGCGACCGCCGAGGTGCACGACCGGATCCGTGGCCGCGTCGGTTCCTTCGACCGGGCGATGGCCGCGCTCGCGCTGCTGGACGCGGAGAGCGCCCGGCGGATCGCGGCGGGGGAGTCCCCGCTGCGGTTCGGCATCGACAACGTGGTGGTACGCAGCAACTACCACCAACTCGACGAGTTGTGCTCCTCCGTCGCACCGCGCTTCCCACACCTGACCGACCTGGCGTTCGGCGCGGTGGTGCCGACCGGCCTGGCCAGCCGGGTCTCGTACGGCGAACACGAGATGCTCGGCGACGAGCAGGTCGCGGCCCTGGTCGAGGAGGGGACCAGGCAGCGGCTCCAGCAGGCGGCCCCGCCCTCGGTCAAGGTCACCACCACGGACAACTTCGGTGTGCAGATGCATCCCGACTACATCGCCAGCCATCCCGACTTCCGCCCCATGGAGGTCGAGCCGGACGGCGAGGTACGCGCGATGCCGATCTACGAGGGGACCGTCGGCAGCCTGCTGACCGAGGACCCGTTCGTGCTCTGGGAACGCGCCCGGAGTCGCTGGCACGACCCGTTCGTGGTGGAGACGCTGCGCGGCATCCGGAGCAGGACGGACTGGGCCGAGGCGGTGCGCCGGATCGACTACCGGTTCGGCTCGGCGGAGGTCCGGGCCCGGATCGACCGTCGCCCGGTCTTCGACCCGACCCAGGCGCCACGCCAGCTCGCGCTGCGCCCGGTCGGCGGCGGCGGCGCACGGCGCTGAGTCCGGATCCGGGTACGGCGCTGAGCCGACCCCGCGCACGGCGGTAGCCGAATGTCGCAGCAGCGGCTACAACTGGGTGTCCTCCAGGAAGCGTAGGACCGCGGTGACCCGTCGGTCCGCCCGGTCGTCGGGCGGCAGGTCCAGCTTGGCGAAGATGCTGCGGATGTGCTTGTGCACGGCGCCCTCGGTGACGAACAGCCGCTCGGCGATGGCGCCGTTGCCCAGTCCTTCGGCCATCAGCGCCAACACGTCGCGTTCCCGGGGGCTCAGCCGGCTCAGCGTACTGTCGGGCCGGCTGCGCGACAGCAGTTGGCCGACCACCTCGGGATCGAAGGCGGTGCCGCCCCCGGCGACCCGGCGCAGCGCGGCGAGGAACTCCTCGACCCGGCCGACCCGTTCCTTCAGCAGGTAGCCGAGCCGTTCGGTGCCGCTGGCGAGCAGTTCGGTCGCGAAGGTCTGCTCGACGTACGCGGACAGCACCAGTACGGCGAGGCCCGGCTGGCGGCGCCGGGCCTCGACCGCGGCGACGATACCCTCGTCGGTGTGCGTCGGCGGCATCCGGACGTCGACGATGGCCACGTCCGGGGCGTACGCGTCCACGGCCGCGAGGAACGCGCCCGGTGTGTCGGTGGTGGCGACGACGTCGAGCGACTCGGCCCGCAACAGCAGCGCCAGACCCTCGCGCAGCAGCGCGTCGTCCTCGGCGATCACGATCCGCACGGCAGTTCGACCTCCATCGTCGTCGGCCCGCCGGACGGGCTGGTCAGCCGGAACCGGCCGTCGTACGCCTCGACCCGTCGGCGGATGCCGGCGAGCCCGGAACCGTCGCGCTCCTCGGCGCCGCCGTGGCCGTCGTCGGCGACGCGCAGCAGCAGCCGGTCGCCGGCCCTGCGCACGCTGACGGTGGCGCCGGTCGCCCCGCTGTGCCGGGTCACGTTGGTAAGCGCCTCGGCCACCGCGAAGTAGGCGGTGGCCTCGACCGAGGCGGCACACCGACCGGGCAGGTCGACGTCGACCCGGCAGGGCACGCCGCAGTTGGCGGCGAGTCCGCCGAGCGCACCGGCGAGTCCCCGGTCGGCGAGTACCGGCGGGAGGATGCCGCGCACGACGCCGCGCAGTTCGGCGAGTGCCTGCTCGGCGGCGTCCTGGGCCCGGGCCAGCACGTCACCGGCGAGCACCGGGTCCCGGGCCAGTGCCCGCCGGGCGGCGCCGAGCAGGACGGTGACCGCGACCAGCCGGTTCTGGGTACCGTCGTGCAGCGAACGCTCGATCCGGCGCAGCTCGACCGCGTGGGCGTCCAGCGCCGCCGCCCGGGTGGCGGTCAGCTCCGCAACCCGCAGCGACAGGTCCGTGCCGGGCGACGGTGCGAGCAGGCGCCGCCCGGGCCATGCCTGTAGCCGCGCCATCCCCGGGCCGAGCCCGACGACGACCGTCAGCCAGCCGATCCCCGTCAGCCCGACGGCAAGCGCGTCGGCCAGCCCGTCGATCCGCCAGTATACCAGGGCGGGACCGCCGGCCTCGGGTGGCAGCAGCCAGAACCACAACGGGAAGGTCAGGCTCTGCACCGCGTAGAGGGGCAGGCTGAGGCCGAGCAGCCCGATCACGAACCCGCCGGTGGCATGGATGGCCAGCCAGCCGGCATCTCGCCGCACGGCGGGGTCCCGCAGAGCCGCACGCGTCCCGGCCGGCACCGGCGCCGGGCCGATGATCTCCGGGCCCCACCGGGACAGCCGGTCCCGTTCCCGGTCGGCGACCGCCCGCACCACGCGCAGCGCCGACGGCACCAGCAGCAGCCCGACACCGGTGAGACAGGCCAGCGCGACCGCGAGCAGGTAGCTCAGCCCGGCCAGCGCCAGCAGCGCGGTGCCCAGCCCGCCGACCAGGTGCTCCAGGGCGTCGACGGAGACCCGCGCCCGGTCCCGCAGGTAGTTCCGCCCGGAATCCGCGCGCCCGGCGCCGGCCGAACCGTCGGTCGTCATTCCACCTCCCGGCCAGACCCTAGGACACCGGGTGGCGGCTCGGCGAGGACGCGGGCCGAGAAGTACAGCCTGCTGTACCCCGGTCGGCGTGCTGGTGGGATCGTCGCCGGGCGCGGGCGTTCCTAGCGTTTGTCACATCAACTCGACGACATCGCAAGGAGTGGTCATGTCCGACCCGTACCGCGCCCCGACGGCGCCCCGACCCGGCACCCCGGCCCATCAGGTGGCCGGTCGAGGGGTGCTGCGTCCGCTGCTGTGGGTGCTGCTGATCGCGAGCGCCGCCGCCAACGGGATCTCCTCGATGACCGACCTGTCGCCGCTGGTCGGCATCGGATTCGGGCTCGGCACCCTCGGCTGCGCCGGCGCCCTGATCCTGCACCACTACCGGCACCGCCGCCCGGCCGACCCGACCGGCTGAACCCGGCACCCGGCCGCGTCGGAACACGGTGGCCGGGTCGGAGGACGGCGACCGCGTCGGGACACGGTGGCCGGGTCGGAGGACGGCACAGGCCGGCGCGCGACCGGACCCGGCCGGGTCGGGTCGGGTCGGGTTGGAGGACGGGGCGCGGCCGGGAGCGGGAGCCGGGCCGCGACCGGGGACCGCCGCGCCGCTGGGCCGGGATCGAGGTTGGGCACGCCGCCCTCGGGTACGACGAGGACGGGGCGGGAGCCGACCGCAACGGTGACGACGAGGTGCGGAGGGAGGTCCGGATGTCCGACGAGCAGGCCACGACTTCGGACGTGTTGGTGGAGCGGCTGCGGGCCTGGGGAGTCGACCGGGTCTTCGGCTACTCCGGTGACGGCATCGACGGGGTGCTGGGCGCGCTGCGCCGGGCCGGTACGCCGCGATTCGTGCAGGCCCGGCACGAGGAGGCGGCGGCGTTCATGGCCGTCGGGCACGCGAAGTACACCGGTGGGGTGGGGGTGTGCCTGTCGACGCAGGGGCCCGGGGCGGTGCACCTGCTCAACGGCCTGTACGACGCGAAGCTGGACTCCAAGCCGGTGGTGGCGATCGTCGGCCAGCAGATGTCGACGGTACTGGGCAGCGCCTACCAACAGGAGATCGACCTGGTACGGCTGTTCGGCGACGTCTGCGCGCAGTTCGTACAGGCGGCGTACACCCCGCGTCAGGCGCCGATGCTGCTGGACCGGGCGATGCGTACGGCGCTGGCCACCCGCAGCCCCACCTGTGTGGTGCTGCCGCACGACGTGCAGACCGCCCCCGCCGACGAGGCCGATCCCACCGGCCACGAGCACGGCCTGATCGCCACGAGTCCGGGTCTGGAGGCGGGGCGGCTGCTGCCCCGGGACGAGCAGTTGCGGGCCGCGGCGGAACTGCTCGGCTCGGGAGAGCGGGTGGCGATCCTGGTCGGCCAGGGCGGCTACGGCGCCGAGACGGAGATCATGGAGCTGGCGGACCGGCTCGGGGCCGGGGTGTCGGCCTCGCTGCTCGGCAAGCCCGTCCTCGACGAGAGCCTGCCCTACCACACCGGCGTGATGGGTCACCTCGGCACGACCGCCAGCGCCGAGCTGATGGGTCACTGCGACACCCTGTTGCTGGTCGGCACCAACGATCCGTGGACCGAGTTCTATCCGGCTCCCGGGCAGGCCCGGGCGGTGCAGATCGACATCGACGGGCGCCGGCTCGGCGTGCGGTACCCGGTGGAGGTGCCGTTGCTCGGCGACTCGGCCGAGACGCTGCGGGCCCTGCTGCCGCTGGTCGAGCCGCGCGCCGACCGGTCGTGGCGGGACCGGGTCACGGGCTGGGTGCGGCGCTGGCGGGAGATCGCCGCCGAACGCGCGGAGGCAGGGGCGGAGCCGCTCAACCCGCAGTACGTGGTCCGCGAGCTGAGTTCCCGGTTGCCCGCCGACGCGCGGGTGTCGGTCGACGTCGGCTCGATCACCTACTGGTACGCCCGGCACCTGCGGCTGCCCCCCGGGGTTCCGGCACACCTGTCCAGCACCCTGGCCTCGATGGGGTCCGCGCTGCCGTACGGTGTGGCGGCCAAGCTCGCCGCGCCGGACCGGCCGGTGGTGGCGCTGGCCGGGGACGGCGCGATGCAGATGAACGGGCTCAACGAGCTGATCACCGTCGCCGCCCGCTGGCGGGACTGGGCGGACCCGCGGTTCGTGGTGCTGGTGCTCAACAACCGCGACCTGGCGGAGGTGAGCTGGGAGCAGCGGGAGATGGAGGGCGAACCACGCTTCGCGGCCGCGCAGGACCTGCCGGACGTGCCGTACGCGCAGTGGGCGAAGCTGCTCGGCCTGCACGGCGTACGGATCAGTTCCCGGGACGAGGTCGGCGCGGCCTGGGACGAGGCCCTGGCCGCGGACCGTCCGACGGTGATCGACGCGGTGGTCGACCCGGCGACACCGCTGCTGGCCCCTGGACAGTCGGCCGGAAAGACCGCCCGGATGTACTCCGGACTGGACCAGGAGCGCGGCGATCTCGCCGACCGGGCCAGGGAGCAGCTCCGGCGGGAGCGCCGTGCCGAGGGTCACCAGGAGTGATGTGTCGCAGCGGGTGCCGGGCGCGTTGCTCCGACCGGGAGTAACGTGTTCCCTGGGTCAAGACGCGCGCCCGGATCGCCTTTGCCATCCTCGCAGCACCGGACGGATGGGCGGTTTCCGCCAAACGACCGGAGGCGCTATGTCGATCGAGAACGGCACGACCACGCTCGGGAACGGCACGACCACGCTCGGGAACGGCACGACCACGCTCGGGAGCGGTGCGACCGGTTCCGCGGGCGACCCGACCGGCGCTCCGATAATGTCCCTCGACCTGGTGCGGGCCGGCACGACCACCGTGGTCACGGCCCGGGGCGAGGTCGACATGAGTAGTGCCGGCAGTCTCGTGGAGATGATCGGGCGGGTGGCGGACAGCCGGCCCGACCGGGTCGTCCTCGAACTGTCCGGGGTCACCTTCTTCTCCGCCCACGGGATCACCGCACTGCTGCGGGTGCGGGACATCGTCCGCGAGGGGCACGGCGAACTCTTCCTCCGCGGCATCTCACCGTCCGTGACGCGTGTCCTGGCCCTCACCGGGCTGCTGTTCGAGTGGGAGCCGGGGCGGTCGCCGTGTGCGGTCGGACGTGACCTGAGCCCCCGCCCGGCGCCCGCCACCACCGGCTGGCGCACCGGCAACCGGAGGAGTCCCGGCAACCGCAGGAGCGTCGGCAACCGGCGGGCCGGCAGCGACGACCGGATCCGGGGGTAGGACTCACCGAACCCCGGGGCAGCCGTTGCCGGTCGCGGCCGGCCGGTCAGTCCTCGCCTTTCTGCCGCTCGCGCCAGTCGCGTACCGCGTCGCGCATCCGGTCGAAGAGCGCCAGGGGTGGACCGGCCAGCAGATTCGCCTGGGCTGACTCGCCGGTGTGCGGGTGCGGCCGGGTCGGTGCCATCGCCTCGACCTCCTCTGCGCCCTCGTGCCCGGCGAGCAACCGGACCAGCTCCTCGAACAGCTCCCGCTTCTGCGTACCTTCGGCCCGGCCGAGCTGGCCGAACAGCGTCCTGATCTGTTGGTGCTGCTCGGTCAGCAGGTCCAGAACGTCCTGCTGCACGCCTGCTGTCACGCTTGCGTTCCTCCTCCGTCGACGTCGTCAGCGCTGGTTTCCCGCCACCGCGACGTCCATGTGCTCACCCCGGTCCGCACGGCGCGCCGGTTGTTGGGCTCTGCCTTGCGTTCAGCCGAGCAGCGCCAGCAGTGCCAGGCCCACCAGGATGGCCGGAATCGTGGTGATCACGGTTGCCGTCGCGGCGGCGCGGCGGCGCAGGGCCGCGAGTGGGATCAGGGCGTCCCCGTCCTGGCTGATGGCGTTGGCCACGAGTGTCGTCATGGGCAGGCCGCCGCTGACGAAGATGCCGGTGAAGACGATCTGGACGGCGCAGCCCGGGACGAGACCGATCAGCGCTCCGACGAGCACTCCGGCCACCCCGGCGAAGGCGAGTTGGGAGCCGTCGAATCCGGTGGCGCTGCTGAGAACCTGCCAGCCGAGATAGGCGACCGCGACCCAGACGGTGATGAACGAGGCCTCGTGCGCGCTGTGCCGCATCGCCTCCCGCCGGCTCGACGGGTGGCGGTGCTGACCGTGTCGTCGGCGAATCGGCCCCGCCCGGCGGCGAAGATGAGCAGCGCGACGAGCGTTCCGGCGCAGCCGAAAGCGAGGTAGGGGTCGACTCCGCCGAGCGCGGCGGTCAGCCGGTGTGGGTCGACGGCGTGGAAGACGACCGGTACGGACAGCAGGAAGGCAGGCGTGGTGAGCCCCCAGAACACCAGGGACATCCGGGCCGGACGCCCGGGTACCACCGACGCGACCAGGGTGGCCGAGACCGTGGCCGGGGATGCCGGTGCCGAGACCGTGGCCGGGGATGCCGACGCGGGCGCCGGATTGCTGTCCACCGGCCCGGCCCGGCCGCCCGAGCCGGACTGGGCCGGGGCTCGGCTGCCGGCACCGGCGAGGGCGGTCCTGCGCGGCACCGTCGCGCCCGCCGGCTGGCTCGGTTCGTAGGCCGGCTGGCTCGGGCCGTACGCCGGCGGGGCGCTCCGGCGCCAGGGCAACCTTGGTAGCCGGTTCCGCACGGCGCTGGCCGGATCGATGCCGAGCAGGTCGACGGCGTAGCCGGTGGCCAGGCCCACGGCGAAGAGCAGTGCGTGGATCTTGAGAGCGAACTCGGGGTTCGCGGCGATGACCACCCAGGACGAGTCGCCCATGGTCGAGGCGAGGGCGGCCACGACGGTACCGAAGGAGACCTTGCCGCGTGCGTACAGCGGCATCAGGATGATGGCGCCGCCACAGCCCGGACTGACGCCGAGCAGCGCGCCGACCAGCGGGCCGAGTCGGGGACGGCGGGTGAGCTGGTCGGTGACCCGGTCGCCGTACCGCCAGCGCAGCCAGCCGAAGAGCGCGACCATCACCGCGACGTAGACGCCGACCTGCATGAACGCGTCGGCCAACGGGCGGGCCAGTAGTTCGGTCATGAAAATTGCCTTCCGGACGGGCCGCGCCGGTCCGCCGTCCTGCTGACGGACCGGCGCGGCGGGGACGGGACGCGATTCGCCTCCGGCCGTCAGGTCCCGGCGGGCGGCGGCGTGCCGTGCAGGCGCGGGTCGCCCGGCGGCAGCACCGGGGCCGGCGCGTGCGCCGTCGGCGCCGCCTGGTAGCTGAATTTGCCCTTGCCGTCCGGGCTCGGGCCGGCGGTCCACCGTCCCTCGGCCGCTTCCTCACCGGCGGAGAAGCCGATGTACTGGTAGGCGAACCGGTTCTCCTGCTCGGCGTCGGGGAACGCCTCCGGGACCGGCATCTCCTCCAGGCCGTCCTCCTTGAGCTGCTCGATCGCGGCGAGCCACATGTTCTGGTGCATGGTGTCCCGGGCCAGCAGGAACCGCAGCATCTGCTTGACGCCCGGGTCGTCGGTCATGTGGAACAGCCGGGCGACCTGGAGCCGGCCCTGCGCCCCGGCGGTGACGTTGAGGTGGAAGTCGGCCAGCAGGTTGCCGCTGGCGGTGATGTAGCTGCCGTTCCACGGAACCCCGGCGCTGTCCACCGGCAGCGGACCGCCGCCGGAGTGGATGAAGTGTGCCGGGTTCGACCCGGCGTAGATGGCGGTCAGCATCGGATTGTCCTCGGCGGCCGCCTCCTGAAGGGACAGCGGTGCGCTGTCCAAGAGGCGGGCGATCATGGTGCAGATCATCTCGACGTGCCCCATCTCCTCGGTGCCGACGTCGAGCAGCAGATCCTTGTACTTGCCGGGCAGCCGGCAGCTCCGGCCCTGGTAGAGATACTGGGTGGCGACCGTCATCTCGCCCCACTTGCCGCCGAGCACCTCCTGTAGGCGCCGGGCGAACGCGGCGTCCGGAGCGTCCGGCTTGGCCTCGAACTGCAGATCCTTGACGTGACTGAACACGGTGTCCTCCTGGCGGAAGTGACTACCGTGCGCGGCTACCCGTCGGGCTGGCCCGGTGGGGTCAGCCGGTGGCCTCGGCGGGCCGACCGACGGCCCCGAAGGGCTTGCCGGCGGCGGTACCTGCGGCGGTGCCAGCAGCGGTGCCAGCAGCGGTGCCAGCGGCGGTGCCAGCGGCGGACGAGAGTCGCCGGGGCGCCGGCAGGTCCACCCGTACCGCGAGGCCACGGGTGGTGCGTAGCGCGGTGATCGTGCCGCCCTCGGCGGCGACCAGTTGCCGCACGATCCAGAGGCCGAGCCCGGAGAGTCCGGGTGGCGGCGCCGACCGGTGGAGCGCGGCCAGCACGGCGCGGCAGGACCGGCCCTCGTCGGCCACGACCAGGACCAGCGTCCCGGCCCGCACCGAGGCCGAGACCAGTACCCGACCGTGGGCCGGCCCGTGCCGCAGGGCGTTGTCCACCAGGTTCACCAGGATCTGACGGACCCGGTGTGCCGGCACCAGCCGGTCGCCGGCACCGTGGGACAGCCGGACCGTCAACCGGCGCGGTGTACCGGCCGGGAGCGCCACCGGCAGGACCTGGCTCAGCGGTACCGGCCGGTCGACCGGCTCGGCCAGGCTTTGCAGTACCGACGTCGTCTGCCGCCACAGGCACGCCAGGTGCGCCGCCTGCTCCTGGGCGAGGGCGACCACCCCCCGCCGCTCGTCCGCGCTCAGTCGTTCCGGCTCCTCGGCGAGGGCCCGGGTGAGCGCGCGCAGCGACTCGATCGGCGAGCGCAGTTCGTGACAGAACGTCCGCAGCAGCAGCGGCGGACCGGCGGGCGCGGCCAGACCGGGATCCTGCGCCGTCCGGCCTGCGCCGACCAACTCGGCCGTCCGGCCTGCGCCGACCAGCTCGGCCAGCCGACCTCCGGCGACCGGCGGTCCCGGCAAGCTGCTCCGGCCGGTGAGCAGCTGGGACAGGCGGGCGGCGAGCAACCTACCGAGCCCGCGCAGCGGCGAACCGAGTGCCGTGACCTCGGGCAGCCGCCAGCGGCGGATCGTCCGGATAGCGGCTCGGCGCGCGGTCTCCGACTTCCAGGGCATGAACGGGTCCGAATCGGGAAACGCCGCCGCGTGTCCGGATCCGCCACCCTGCGCCTGGTACTTGTCGATGACCACCCTCTCTTCGTCCGCGGCCTCGAACTGCTGCTGCCCGCCAGCACCCAGGGGCGGGCCCTGGTGGTCGGTTCCACCGGTGACGCCTCCGCCGCCGCCAGCACGGTTCGGCAGTGCGTGCCCGACCTGGCCCTGGTGGACCTGCACATGCCGGCACCGGGCGGGATCCGGGCCATCGCCGCCATCCGGCGTACCGCGCCGAGGGTGCGGATGGTCGCGATCTCCGGCCTCGACGAGACCGACCTGATGGTGCAGGCCCTGCGGGCAGGTGGCGAGGGCTACCTGCCCAAGAGCAGCGAGCCCGAGGAGTTGCTGCCACCGCTGTTGGCGATCCTGGACGGCTGGGCGGTGCTGCCCACCGGCCTGCTCGCCGCCCTGCTCAGCCCGGCGCACCCTGGCCTGCCGGCGAGGGCCGTACTCGACGACGAGGAACGCCGTCTTCTCCAGCTTATTGCCAAGGGTTGTCGGACGGTGGAAATCGCCGAAGAGCTGAACTTCTCCGAACGTACGGTGAAGCGGCTGACCGCCACGTTGCTGCGCAAGCTGCGTGTCTCCAGCCGGACGGAGGCTGCCGCCGTGGCTGGCAACGCCGGCCTGCTGTGAGTTCCGGCCCGCTGTGAGTTCCGGCCCGCTCGGTCCGCCGCCGGGCGTTCGCGCCGGCCGGCGCGCTCCGGATGATGACGCGGTCAGACAGAGCGGACCGCCACGCGGCGGGGTACTCTTGGCTCGGGTCAAGACAGGCGCCCACTCACCTCGTCGTGCCGCTCAGGCGGCTGGCGAGCGTCCCTGCCGGCAGACCGGAGGCGCCATGTCGATCGAACAGCGACCAGTCAGCTCTGCTTCCGACCCTGGCTACGCTCCAACCCGGGTGCCCGGCTGGCCGAGTTCGGTCGGGACAGCCGGAAAGTTGGGTTCGCCCGGCCCGGCCGGGAACGGGACGGCGGCCGTCGGCACGTACACCGGGCCGGCCGGTGCCGCCGCAGGCGATGGCCCTGACGGCCCACCACTGCACATCTCCCTGGATCCCGGCCGGGACGGGGTACTCGTCATGCGGCTGGTCGGTGACCTCGACATGGACACCGCCGAGTTGCTGCGTCGGACGTTGGACCGGACGCTCGGGCACCCGTTCGGCACGTTGGTGGTGGACCTGTCGCAACTGGACTTCTGCGACTCGTCCGGGATCCGGACCCTGCTGTTCGGAGTCGCCGACGCCGAGCGGCTCGGCCGCCGGCTGGTGGTGGTGAACCCCCGACCGTTCGTCCGCCGGGTGTTGGAGCTCACCGGTGTGACGGCCCTGCTCGGGCTCGCCGCCGACAACCACTGAAGCCCGCTGGCAAAGAGCCCACCCGGGGCGACAGCGCCGTGCCGAGATCCCCTCGGGCGGCGGTGGGTCGGCCGCGCCGGGCGCGGGTGGGAGGCACCCCGTGGCCGCCCCGGGACCGTGACCAGGCCGCAGCCGTGGCCGCCAGGAGGCCGAGGATGCTAGTGCAGTCCTTTGCCCACCGGCCCCGGTGGCGGGCAGGTCGGACGTTCCGGACATGCCCCGGCGCACCGTCGGAGCCTGTCCGGCAGCCGTCGCGGATCAGAGGCCTCGAACGCTTGTCAGGTCGGCCAGGCCGGAGATGGTCAGCACGGGCCCCAGCAGCGGATTGACCACCAGCTGGATCTCCTCGGCATGCCCGAAGAGGGTCGCCAGGCCGGCGCTGTCGAGGTACTCCACGGCGGTGAGGTCCACCAGCAGGGGCGTACCGCCGGCACCGGTGACGGCGTCGGCCAGGGCGGCGGCGAACGAGTCGGCATTGCTCATGTCGATCTCGCCGACGGCCGCCAACACCGGAGTCCCGTCCGTCCGGCGGTCCGTGGTGATCGTGAGTGCGGTGGCGGTCATCGGGCGATCCTTGCCTGCATGTCGACCGTGGTGCCGGTCGTCCCGGTGGTGACGGTGATCTTGTGCATCAGGGCCCGCATCAGCATGAAGCCCCGCCCACGGTGGGTGTTCTCCGCCGGGCGCGGCTCCTTCCAACGGCCGTTGTCGGTGACGGTCAGGTGCAGTTCGCCGGCGGTCGCCGCCGCCCGCAGCCGGATCCAGCCGTCGGACGAGTGCCGGTGCCCGTGCTCGACCGCGTTGGCGCACGCCTCACCCACGGCCACCAGCACGTTGTGTGCCGTGCCGGCGCCCAGCCCGCAGCGGTCGAGCCAGTTGCGCAGCGCCGTACGGACCGGGGCGAGCCGGGTCGCCTCGGCGGGGAACTCGAGTTCCAGCGGACTGGGATGGCGGTAGAGGAGCAGGGCGACGTCGTCGTCGTAACCGCCGCTCGGGGCGAGTCGTTCCATCACGTCCGTGGCGAGGTCCTCGATGGGGGAGCGGCGCCCCTCCTGGAGCGCCGTGACGGCCAGGTCGATGCCGGCGGTCAGCAGTTGCCGGCGGCGTTCGACCAACCCGTCGGTGTAGAGCATGACGGTCGCGCGGGCCGGCACGACGTACTCGGCCTCGATCCGCTCGCCGCTCCGGCGGACCGCGAGCGGCATGGACCGGCCCTGGTCGAGCAGCTGGGTGCTGCCGTCGGGATGGACGACGATGGCCGGCGGGTGACCCGCGCTGGCGTACCGCAGATATCCGGTCGCCGGGTCGAGCACCCCGCACAGCACGGTGGCGCAGGCGGCCCCGGGCAGCAGCGCGGCGAACCGGTCCAGCGCGCTGAGCGTCTGCGCCGGACTGGCGTCCTGGAGCAGCAGGGCCCGGCAGGCGCTGCGCAGCTGACCCATCACGGTGGCGGCTCGCAGCCCGTGCCCGACGCAGTCGCCGACGACGATGCCGATCCGCCCGTCCGGAAGCTCGACGGTGTCGTACCAGTCGCCGCCTACCTTCAGCGGCCGGATCGCCGGCTCGTAGCGCACGGCGAACCCGGTGGGCAGCTGGGCGGGACCTAGGATGGCACGTTGCAGCGCCAGGCCCGTCTCACGCTGCTGGTCGATCTGGTGCACCCGGCGCAGCCCCTGGTTGAGGTGGCCGCCGAGCAGTGCCAGCAGCGTCTGGTCGTGGTCGGTGAACGGGCGCTCGTCGCCCAGCTCGATCCAGATCACCATCGTGCCGTCCGGATGCTCCAGGGCTATCCCGGCGCCGGAACCCGGCTGGATCTCCGGGGTGAGCAGCGGCCGGTCCCGCAGCGCGGCGAGCGCCTGACGGCGCTCTCCGGGCAGGCCGTCCCAACGCAGCAGCGGGTCGGTGGCGGTCAGCGCCGGGCCGGTGGAGCCGCCGAAGACGGCCGCCAGCGCGTACGGCGCCTGCCACAGCGCCCGCATCTCGTCGAGGACGCCGTGCAGGGCCTCGGGAAGGTCCTCCGCCTGCGACAGCCGCAGGCTCAGCGCGGCCAGCGCGGTGTCCCGCTGCACGGCGTAGTGCTCGGCGGTGACGTCGCGGAAGGTGCCGACGATCACCCGCTGCCCGGTGCCGGGATCCTGGACCTGGTTGAAGGCGGCCGCCACCCACAACCGGTGCCCGTCCCGGTGGGTGACCGGAACCGTGTACGTGCCGTGCGACTGCCCGAGGAGGGTGCCGAAGGCGTCGGCGGCCTGCTGGTGGGCCTCCGGCGACGTCGCCCGGTCGGGCCACCACGGCTGGTTCGGCGGATAGGGCAGCTGCTCGGGGCCATAGCCGAGGATGTCGGTGAACGCGCTGTTGATCTCGATGACCGCACCGGTCTCGTCGCAGACGAAGAACGCCTCCTGGAGCGAGTCGACCAGGGCGGTCCGCCAGCGGGCGTGGTGGTTGCGCAGCCGGGCCAGTTCGATGTTCGCCCGCACCCTGGCCACCAGCTCGGCGGCGGAGAAGGGCTTGACCAGATAGTCGTCGGCTCCCGCCTCCAGCCCCTCGATGGCCGCCTCCTGGCCGGCCCGCGCCGACAGCAGCAGCACCGGCACACCGGCGGTACGCGGTTCGGCGCGCAGCGCGGCCACCAGCTGCAACCCGTCCGTGCGGGGCATCATCACGTCACTGACCACCAGGTCCGGTACGTCCGCACGGGCCGACTCCAACGCCTCCTGCCCGTCGCCGACGGTACGCACCCGGTGCCCGGCGGAGCGGAGCAGCCGGGCCAGGTACTCGCGCATGTCCTCGTTGTCGTCCGCGACGAGTACCCGGGCCGGAGCGCCGGTGACCGGCAGTTGCGTGCCGACGACCCCGCCGGAGTCGGCATGGCCGGCGGCCGGCGGGGTGGCTTCGCCGTCCCGGCCGCCGCTGGGCAGCCAGCGGAGGGCTTCCTGCACGAACGGTTCCGCGGTGGCCGAGACGGTCGCGGTGTTGGCGACGGAGGTGAGGGCGTCGGCGGGCAGGTGGGCGGTGCCGAATGGCAGCCCGATGGTGAACAGGGTGCCCTCGCCGACGGTGCTGCTGGCGGTGATGGTGCCGCCGTGCAGGGCGACGAGTTCCTTGACCAGCGCCAGGCCGATGCCGCTGCCCTCGTTCGAACGTGCCCGGGAGTTCTCTATCCGGTGGAACCGCTCGAACAGTCGCGGCATCTCCTCGGCCGGTACCCCGACCCCGGTGTCGGCGACGCTGAGCACCGCCTGGCCGTCCACCGCCCGGAGCGTGACCCGGATGGCGCCGGAAAAGGTGAACTTCAACGCGTTGCTGAGCAGGTTCAGGATCACCTTCTCCCACATGCCGCGGTCGACGTGCACCGGCTCGGGCAGCGGTTCGCAGTCCACCTCGAACGCGAGGCCCGCCCGCTCGATGGCGGAGCGGAAGACGCTGGCGAGTTCGGCGGTCGCGGCGGCCAGGTCCACCGGCTCGTACCGGGCCTGCATCCGGCCGGCCTCGATCCGGGAGAAGTCCAGCAGCGTGTTGACCAGCTTGCCCAGCCGCAGGCCGTTGCGGTGGACGACGTCCAGTTCCTCGCGTACCCGTTCGTCGGCGTCGGCGAGCCGGCTGCGGAGCTCCTCCACCGGACCCATGATCAGGGTGAGCGGGGTGCGGAACTCGTGGCTGACGTTGGAGAAGAACGCGGTCTTGGCCCGGTCCAGCTCGGCCAGCTCCTCGGCCCGCCGCTGCTGGGCCTGGTAGCTGCGGGCGCTGGCGATCCCGGCCGCGACGTGCCCGGCGGTCAGCTCGACGAAGCCGCGGTAGCCGTCGTCGAACGGCCGGTAGCGGTTCAGCGCGGCGACCAGGAAGCCGTACGGGGTACCGCCCTGGCGCAGCAGCGGCACCAGCAGGGCCTGGGTGGGTGGCTCCGGCCAGTCCCCGGTCGGCAGGCCGGACGAGAGTGGGCCGTCCAGTGTCACGAGTACCGAATCGCCCCCGGTCAGCGCGGACGTCGGCCAGACGCTGTCCGGATCGTCGATCTGGACCGTCGCCGGGGCGGCCGGGTGGCCGGGTGGCAGGCCGGTGGCGCCGGCCAGCCGCGCCTGGCCGTCCTCCTCGAACAGGTAGGTCAGGGTGAACGGGAGGTCCCGCAGGTTGCGGTCGAGCTGTTGGCTGGCGAAGGTCAGCATCTCCTGCTCGGTACGGACCACGCTGGGGTCGGAGCCGAGGTCCCGCAGGGTCGCCATCCGCCGCTCGCCGACCACCCGCTCGGTGTCCTCGCTGACCACGCACAACATCCCGACGAGTCCGCCGGCGTCGTCGCGGAGCGGGCTGTAGGAGAACGTGTGGTAGGTCTCCTCCGGATATCCGGACCGCTCCAGGAACAGCAGCAGGGCCTCGTCCCAGGTCGCCTGCCCGGTGCTCAGCACGGTGGAGATCCGGGGGCCGATGTCGCCCCAGATCTCCGCCCACACCTCGCTGGCCGGCCGGCCCAGCGCCCACGGGTACTTGCGACCCAGCGTGTTCCGGCGGTAGGCGGCGTTGCAGAAGAACGTCAGCTCCGGACCCCAGGCCATCCACATCGAGAACCGCGACGACAGGACGATGCTCACGGCCGTCTGTAGGCTCTGCGGCCAGTCGGCAGGCGGGCCGAGCGGGGTCGCCGCCCAGTCGACCTCGGTGAGGTCGCGGCCGATCTCGGGGTCGACGCCGAAGACGTCGACGCCGGCCACCGCCGACGACGGGGACTCGGCGCTGCTCACCGCTTCGGCCCGGTCCGGGTCCGGCCGGCGGCCGGCCGGGACGCCGCGGGCAGCCCGGCTCCGGCGCTCGGGTACGCCACGAACCGGTACGCCCGGCTGGCCGGCAGGTGGCGGTCGAGCGGGTGGTGCCGGGCCGCCGGAACGGGACCCCGCCCTTCGGCGCAGCCTGGCTGGCCGCTGGAGATGCCGGTCATGAGCGCTGAGCGTAACGGATGGCCGTGCCGAGCCGAATTTATGGGCATTTGTGATTACTGACCAATCTCTCTGCGTGCTACCTCGGTCCGTGCGGAAGGTACATACCCGGTCGGTGCCGGATCGTCGCGATCTGGCCGCCGCCATCTCGGACGGCTTTCGACCCGGGGCAGGCGTTTCGGCCGGGAGCCCGGCGGGGCATAACCGTTTCCTGGAGGGAAGGAGCGGGCGAGATGAGCGATGTCACCCCGGACGGCCCGGCCGAGCACACACCGGCGTCGACCGCCGAGTTGGTCCACCGGGCCGCCGAGCAGGTCTCCCGGCTGGTCCGGGACGAGTTGGCCCTGGCCAGGGCGGAGATGACCGAGAAGGGCAGGCGGGCCGGCGTCGGCGCCGGGTTGCTCGGCAGCGGCGGGCTGGTCGCCATGTACGGGGTGGCGGCCATGCTGGCCGCCGTCGTCCTCGGGCTGGCCGAGGTGATGCCCGGCTGGCTGGCCGCGTTGCTCGTCTCCGTTCTGCTCTTCGGCTGCGCGGCCGGGCTGGCTCTGCTGGGCCGAGGGCGGCTGCGGCAGGCCGGCCCTCCGGTGCCGGAGGAGGCGGTCCGCAGCGTCCGGGCCGACATAGACGAGCTGAAGGAGAGGGCACACCGATGAGCAGCACCACCGGGAACGCCGCCGCGCGTACCCCCAGTACCAGCCCGAGCCCCGGCAGCACCGGCAGCGTGCCGGCGGTGCCGTCGACGGACGAGCCGGACGCGATCCGGGCCGACATCGCCCGTACCCGGGCCGAACTGGGCGGCACGGTCCAGCAGCTGGCGCGGCGGGCCGACGTGAAGACCCGGGCCAGGGAGAAGGCCGCCGAGGTCAGGGGCCGGGCGGTCCGGTGGCGGGACCGGACGGCGGCGACCGCCCAGGTCGCCACCGTGCGCGCCAGGCACCTCGGCCGGATCGGCAGCGGGCGGGCCACCGAGGCCACCCGGCGGGCCGTCACCGAGGTGCGGCAGCGGCCGGTGCCGTACGCCGGGGCGCTGGCCGGGCTCGCCGCGGCCGGTACCGCCGCACTGCTGGTACGCCGCCACCGCGCGGCCCGGACCCGGACCGGTGGCTGGCGGCGTTGGGTCCCGGCGGCGACGCCCCGACGCGGCCGCTGACCCAGCCGAAGTTTGACACGGCGCGTCCCCGCCGGTCAGTTGCCGGGCCCCGGCCCGGCTACGGATCGCCGGGGCGTCGCCACCCCACCGGGTGCGCCCCGGCCCGGCCAGGGATCGCCGGAGCCCCGCCACCCCACCCGCACCGGCCGACATGACCCGAGAGGCAGGCTCTGCCATGGCGGACAACGTCACCGAGCGTGAACACCGCGACGACCGGGCCGCCGACGCCGACGCCGAGCCGATCCGTGGCGGGGACGGCCCGTCGGCCTCGGAGGCCGGCTCGCACGGTGCCGGCGGTGCCCCGGACGCGCCGAGCAAGCTCGGGGTCCGGGGATGGCGGGGCGTGCTCCGGCGCACCGTACGGGAGTTCGGCGAGGACAGCCTGACCGACTGGGCCGCCGCACTCACCTACTACGCCGTGCTGTCGATCTTCCCCGGCCTGCTGGTCCTGGTCTCGGTGCTCGGCCTGATCGGCGACTCGGTGATCCAACCGCTTATCGACGACATCGGCCGCATCGCGCCCGGCCCGGTCGGCGAGATCCTGAAGACCGGGGCGCGCAACCTCACCGAGGCGCAGGGTGCCGCCGGGCTGTTCGCCGTCGTCGGTCTGGTCGTCGCACTCTGGTCCGCCTCCGGGTACGTCGCCGCGTTCATGCGCGCCTCCAACGCCATCTACGACGTCCCCGAGGGGCGTCCGCTCTGGAAGACCCTGCCGATCCGGCTCGCCGTGACAGTCGTCGTCGGGACCCTGCTGGCGGTGAGCGCGCTGACGGTGGTCTTCACCGGCCGGCTCGCCGAGTGGGCCGGTGACGCGCTCGGCCTGGGTTCGGCGGTGGTCACCGGCTGGAACATCGTCAAGTGGCCGATCCTGCTGGTGCTGGTCAGCCTGATGTTCGCCATCCTCTACTGGGCGGCGCCCAACGCCCGGCAGGGCGGCTTCCGGTGGATCACTCCCGGCGGGCTGCTGGCCGTACTGCTCTGGATCGTGGCCTCGGCCGGGTTCGCGTTCTACGTGGCCAACTTCGGCAACTACAACAAGACCTACGGCACGCTCGGCGGTGTCATCATCTTCTTCGTCTGGCTCTGGATCTCCAATCTGGCGGTCCTGCTCGGCGCCGAGTTCGACGCCGAGCTGCACCGGGGCCGGGCCATCGCCGGCGGGCACCCCGCCGACGAGGAGCCGTTCGTGGAACTCCGCGACACCAGAAAGGTCAAGGACGGCAAGGACCGGGACCTGGGTTGAACGACCGCCGGCGGGCGGTCACAGGTTCTTGCGCTGGAAGGAGACGGCGGCGAGGCCGAGGACGATCGCGACCCAGAGGCCGGCCCAGCCCAGATAGCCGGGGGTGAGCCCCGCCGCGCTCAGGAACGGATGTCCCTTGAACGCCTCCTGGAACTGCACCAGCAGGGTCGGGTCCTGGAAGGCGTTCATGGCACCGCGCCACAGTCCGTCGGTCGGCAGCAGCATCCGGGAGACGGTGCCGATCCGGGCCACGCTCTCGTTGCCGAGCGCCTCCCCGAACGCGCCGACGACACCGCCGATCCAGGTGGCGCCGAAGAGGCCGACCGCGACGACGCCGGAGGCCATCGGCGACACGGCGGTGGAGAGCAGCAGGGCGAGGGTGAGCAGCACCGCGGCCTGTGCGGCGAGCAGGGCCAGCCCGGTCAGCGGCTCCGGCGGCCAGTAGCCGGTGGTGACCCGGACGACGAGCAGCTGGGCGAGCCCGGCCACGGCCACGAACCCGCTGCCGAAGAGCACCAGGCCGAGCCACTTGCCCAGCAGCACCGCCGGGCGGCGGACCGGGCGGGCCAGCACCGCCAGCGCGATCCCGCTCTCGGTCTCGCCGGAGAGGGTGGGGCCGGCGAGGAACGCCGTACCGAGCGCGGCGATCAGGCTCAGGCCGAACATCACCAGGTTGAGCACGAGCGAGGCCACCAGCCGGGCCTCGCCGCTGGTGAGCCCGCCGAACGTGGCGTCGATCCGGGAGAAGCCGTAGGCGCTGACCGAGAGCAGCACCAGGGTCAGCGCGCCGAGCGCCAGCAGTACCCGCCGCCGGGCGGCCTCCCGGACGGTCAGGGCGGCGACGGTGAGGACGGTACGGGCGGTCATTCGCGCTCCTCGGCGGGTGCGGTACGGAGGATGTCGAGCAGCCGCTGTTCGAGGCTGATCCGCCCCGGCTCGACGGCGTGTACCCGTACCCCGAGCCGGACCAGGTCGGCCACCAGCTCGGGTACGACGTCGGCGTCCTGTTCGGCGGGCAGGGCGACGGCGTAACTGTCCCCCTCCCGGCTGACCGGTCCGGCGGCGGCCAGCCGGGCTCGGGCCGCGTCGTCAACCCCGTCCAGCCGGAGCCGCAGCTCCCGCTGGCCGAGCAGTTCCGGAAGGGTGCCGGAGGCGGCGACCCGGCCCCGGTCCAGGATCACCACCCGGTCGCAGACCCGCTCGACCTCGCCGATGAGGTGCGAGTTCAGCAGTACGGCGACGCCGCGGGCCTTGAGCGAGAGCAGCAGGTCCCGCACGTCGACCCGGCCGACCGGGTCGAGGGCGCTGGTCGGCTCGTCCAGCACGACGAGTTCCGGGCGGGCCACCAGCGCGACGGCCAGGCCGAGCCGCTGCTGCATTCCCTTGGAGAAGCCGCCCACCCGGTCGGCGGCCCGGTCGGCGAGGCCGACCACGGCGAGGATCTCCCGGCGTTCCTCGGCCGGCACGCTGATGCCGGCCAGCCGGACGTGCAGGGCCAGCACCTCGGCGGCGGAGAGCCACGGCTGGTACCGGAAGAGTTCGGGCAGGTAGCCGACCCGGGACCGGGACCGGGGGTCCCGTCCCGGCCTACCGAGCAGCAGAACCTCACCGGCGTCCGGCCGGACCAGGCCGAGCAGCATCTTGATCACGGTGGTCTTGCCTGCTCCGTTCGGTCCGAGCAGGCCGAGCACCTCGCCCCGGCCGACGGTGAAGGAGACGTCGTCGACCGCGGTACGGCGCCGGTACCGCTTGCGCAGCCCCGAGCACCACACCGCCGGGGACGGCGGGAGGTCGGTGTCGAGCCGTTCCGCCGGATCGGGGGAGCCGACGTCGTCCGGGCGGGCGGTGGGGCGGGCGGTCACCGGTCCCACCGCAGCCCCCGGGCCACCGACAGCACCTCGTCGGCGCTCAGCGAGCCGGCAACCACGTTGACGATGCCGTCCCGCACCCAGAACACCGCGGTGAGCGTGCCGTCCCGGCTGGCGAGCACCGTGGCCGGCGCACCACCGACCTCGGTGGCGAAGGTCGTCTCCCGGTCGGCGTGCACGATCAGCGGCAGGGTCGTACCGTCGCCGACGAAGCCGCGCAGTTGGGCCGCCACGTCCGCCGGCAGGCCGGGCAGCGAGAGCAGGTAGTCCCGGGCCGTCGCGAACGGGATGCCCGCGGAGTAGCCGGTCGGGGCGACGGCACGGCCGACGACCATGGCGGGTACGCCCCGGTCCTGCCCCCAGACCGCGGCCACGCCCGGGCCGGCGGTGAGCCGGAACGGGCTGCCGTCGAGCCCCGGCGGCGGTGGCGGCAGCGGCTCGCCGGCGGCCCTGGCGGTCTGTGCCGCCTTGTCGGCCGAGAAGGTGAACGTCGCGCTGACCCGGTCCCCGACGTGGAAGGTCGGCTCCCCGCGTACACCGCGGGGCAGCCGGTCCACCCGAGGGGCGGACAGGCCGGTCGCCCGCTGCGCGGCGGCGGCGTCGGCGACCGGGCGGATGTTGGGCACCGCCGTCCGCTCGACCTCGCCGAAGGCGGAGAGGTCGGGCAGCTTTAGCAGGTCGGCCTGGGTCACGACGACCGGCGCGACCCGCTCGGTCCGGAAGATCGGGAACCAGTTCGCGGCGGCGGCGGTGGTGGCACCGGTGAGCACCGCGACGGCGGCGATCCCGGCGATCACCGGGTTGCGCAGCGCGGTACGCCACCGGGGGACCCGGGCGGCCGCCGTCGCCACCCGGCGGGGACCGTCGGCGGCGACCGCGCCGGACAGTCGCTGCCAGCCGGCCTCGACGTCGCCGGTGACCTCGACGCGCAGCGCCGTGCCGGCGAACCTGGCGTCCTCCCGGGCGGTCGCCAGTCCGGACCGGCAGCGCGGGCAGCCCGCGACGTGTGCACGGTCGGCGTCGCTGACACCGGCGGGCTCGTCCACGAGCCGGCGCAGCGTGCCGTCACTCGGATGACGCATGACGGTTCAACTCCTCGCGTAGGGCGGACTCGGCGCGGCGCACGGTGGTGCCCACGCTGCCGGGGGAGAGTGCGAGCGCGGCCGCCACCTCGGCGTAGCTGAGGCCGCTGTGCCGCAGCACCAGGGCCACGGCCTGCTTGCGGGGCAGCCGGGCCAGCGCCGCCCGCACCCGCCGGCGCTCGTCGAGGGTCACGACCTCGTCGGCGACGTCCGGGCTGACGGTCGCACCGGCACCGGCGGCCTCCTCGCGGAAGGCGCGGCGCCGGCCGGTACGCAGATGGTTCAGCGCGGTGTGCGCCGCGGCGACGCACAACCAGCCCACCGCCTCGGCGGCCGGCACCGAGGAGCGCCCGAAGCTCAGGAACACCTCCTGGGCCACGTCCTCGGCCTGGTCCCCGGAGCCGAGCACCCGGGCGGCGACCGCCACCACCCGTGGGTAGGCGGCCCGGAAGACCTGTTCGAGGTCGGGGCGGACGGAACTCCGGCCCGGGGAAGTCGACACGGCCACGGCATCCTTCCGTCCGGCTCGTCCGGCCGTCCGGCCGCCACGGGCGTACGGCAGCGCGGCGACGACGCCGGGCGGCATGCCCGCCGCATGCCAGACGACCTGCACATCATGCTCCACACCTGGTAAGCACCACCGCCACCCCGGATGTGACATCCCGCCCCGGGCAGGGCCCGAAAAAGTCCCGGAGCGTTCGGCTCGCCAGGCGGGCCGAACGCTCCGGGACCAGGAGCTCCGCAGCTCAGGAGATCAGAGCTGGCGCACCCTGATGTTGCGGAACTCGATCAGGTCGTTGGTGCCGTGGTTCTGCAACCCGACGAAACCGCTGAGGAACTGCCGCAGGTCGGTCGGCGGGTCGCCCTGTCGGGACGACTGCTTGCCCGGGGTGTTGTCGAACTCGGCGATCACCGCACCGTTGCGGCTGATCGTGTAGTGCTGGCCGACCACCCGTACCTCGTAGTCGTTCCACTGGTTCTTCGGGGTCGCCCCGGCCTTGTCCAGGGGGTTCGGGGCGAAGTTGTAGACCGAGCCGGTCTTCTGCGGCTCGCCGGTCTCGCCGTCGTAGATCTGGATCTCGTGGCCGCAGTAGATCGCGACCCAGGCCGGCGAGGTACGGGCCGAGCCCACCGTGCCGCAACTGCCCGGCGGGCGCTGCTCCAGCGGTGTCCTCGGGTCCGGGAACCGGACGAGGACCCCGCTGTTGGCCCGGACATTCTCCGGCGAGACGTCCCGGAACTGCATCCGGATCGAGTAGTCGGCGAGCTGCTGGTCGGCGTACCAGAGCATGCCCAGCCCGCCGGCGCTGCGGATGGAGCCGTCGGGCCGCAGTCCGAACGACCCGCTGGGTGCCTGGCGCCAGCCGGCGAGCGACTTCGCCGAACCGTCGAAGATCGGCTGGTAGCCGCCGGTGGCGCCGATCGGGGACTGCCGGCCGGCCTGGCGCAGCGCCCGCAGCTCGCGGTTGTCGATCACGTGCGCGGCGGTGAGTTCGGCGAGTACCTCGTCGAGGTGGGTGAGGAACGAGGCCCGGTTCGGCCAGCTGGTCTCGTCGTCGACCAGGTCGTTGATCGTGCAGCCGCCACCGGTCTGCCGGTTCGCCACCCCGGTGTCGGTGTCCAGCATCCAGACCGTCGGCCGGGCGTCCGCGGCGGCACAGCCGGCGTTCACGTCGATCTTCCCGGTCACCACCTCGCCGTCGGCGTAGGTCACCTTCAGCGTCGCGGTGAAGGTGCCGTACCGCTTGTAGGTGTGGGTCGGGTGGGCCTGCCGGGAGACCTTGCTGCCGTCGCCGAAGTCCCACTCCCAGGCCACCCCGCCGACCTTCGCGGCGGAGAAGCCGACCGTCCGGGGCTGGCTCGGCGTCACCGACCGGGCCGTGGCCAGGCTCGGGTTCGGGGTGGCCTGACCGCCCTGGTAGGTGATCCGGACCAGCTTCTGGTTCGGGTGCAGGCTGAAGAAGCCGCTGCCGTAGTCGAGCAGGTAGAGCGCGCCGTCCGGCCCGAACTTGGCGTCCATCCAGGACTGGAGCTGGTTGGCGCCGTTGCCGGGCTGGATGATCGCCCGTACGTCCTCGGCGAAGGCCGGCGCCCCGGCGTGCGGGACCGTGGCCGGGTCGACGGTGACGGCGATCCGGTTGTTGCCGTTGGACTGGTCGCCGATGAACCACTTGTCGTCCCAGTACTCCGGCCAGGCGACGCCGCTGTGCACGTCGACCTTCTCCCGCTGGTACGTCGGGCCGTCCATCACGGCCTGGCCACCGCCGGTCAGGTACGGCTGGGTCAGCGTGATGTCGTCCGGGTCGTACGTCGGCAGCCCGCTGCCGTCGTCCCGCTTCGGGAAGACCGGCCCGCCACCCTGCGGCGAGTACCAGATCATGTTGTCCCGGACCGGCGGCAGGTTCACCAACCCGGTGTTGCGCGGCGACTCGTTCTTGGGGTTGTCGCAGTCGTACCAGCCGGTCAGCACCGTGGCGTCGGTGTTGCTGCGGTCCCGGTACGGCTGCCGGTTGCCCATGCAGTACGGCCAGCCGTGGTTGCCGGCGGAGGTGATGATCGTCGCCGTCTCGTACTTCGCCGGGCCGAGTTCCGGACTCGGGGCACCGGCGTCCGGGCCGACCCAGGCGGCGGTGAGCCAGTCGTTGACCGGGTCCCAGGCGATCCGGGCGATGTTCCGGACCCCCATCACGTAGATCTCCGGCCGGGTCTTGCCGCCGCCCTGCTCCTGACCGGTGAAGAGGTTGCCGTCCGGCACGGTGTAGGTGCCGTCCGGCTCCGGGTGGATGCGCAGGATCTTGCCGTTCAGGTCGTTCGTGTTCCCGGAGGTGCGCCGGGCGTCCTGGAACGAGATCCCGGCGTACTCCTGGGTCCAGTTGTTCCCGGAGTAGCCGTTCGAACCGCCGGAGGAGTTGCTGTCCCCGGTGCCGATGTAGAGGTTGCCGGACTCGTCGAAGGTCATCCCGCCACCGGCGTGGCAGCAGCTGTGGATCTGGGTGTCCCAGTGCAGCAGGTCCTTGCGGGTGCCCTGGTCGATCGACTGGGCGGCGTGGTCGTAGCTGAACCGGGAGACCGTACGTTGGCCGACCCGGCGTTCCCGGTCGATCGACTCGTGCGGCATCCAGTAGACGTAGATCCAGCCGTTCTCGGCGAACTTCGGGTCGAGGGTGATGCCGACCAGGCCCTCCTCGTTCTTCACCAGCTCGCTGCCGCTGCCCCGGTTGCCCATCACCTTGAGCGTGGTGAGCAGCTTGACCTGCTTGGTCTTCGGGTCCCACTGGTGGATGGTGCCGCAGCCCAGCCCCACGTTCGGGTCGGCCCAGTCGGCGACCGGCCCGCTCGGGCAGGCGGCCTTGCCGATGTAGAAGACCCGGCCGTCGCCGGCGATGGTCAGGCCGTGCGGCTCACCGATCTGGTCGAGCTGGCCGGACTGGTTGGCGGCGGTCAACCGCTCGATCTTGTAGTTCGCGCCGATCGTCGCCTTGCAGTCGCCGCGGACCAGCCCGGTGGTCCACTGGAGCGCGCCGAGCAGGTGGCTGCGGAACCGGGCGTCGGTGGTGTAGCTGGCCTCGGTGCGTCCCATGCCGGTGTAGAACGACCGGCCGCCGTCGTAGTCCCGGCACCAGGAGACCGGGTGGAAGGCGCCGTTGCCGGCCAGTCCGGCGTCGTAGCTGGTCTCCTTGACCTGGGCGATCGTGTGTACCTGGCCGACCGGGCTCGGGTCCCAGTTCATCCACTGGTCGGAGCGGGTCCAGTTGCGCGGCAGGTCCTTGTTCGCCGGGTGCTGCCGGTCGACCACGTCGACCACCGCCTCCTGCACCTGGCTCTCCGGGGCGGGTCCGGCGTCCGGGCCGATCAGCCACAGCTCGGCGAGCTGGATCAGCGGCTCGCCGCTGTTCGCGGTGATGTTCAGCCGGTAGTACTCGTACGCCTGGGTGTTGGTGAACGAGTACTGCTTGGTCTGGAACCGGCCGGAGAAGGTCTCCCCGGTCCGGCGGTCCAGGTCGGTCCAGGTCTCGCCGTCGGCCGAGCCCTGTAGGGTCCAGTCCTTCGGGTCGCGGCCGGTGAAGTCGTTCGCGGAGGTCAGCGCGTACTGCGCGATCGCCTTCGGCTCGGCGAGTTTGGCCACCACCCACCCGGTCGGGGTGCGGGTCAGCCACTTCGTCCCGGTCCTGCCGTCGATGAGGTTCTCGACGATCTCGTTCGGCGGGTTGTTGCCGCTGGCGGTGACGCTCTCGATCTTCTCCGCGTTCGGCAGGCTGGCCGCCGGACGGGTGCCGATCAGGCCGGTGAACCACTCGGAGCCGGGCATGGCGCGGGCGGCGTCGTGGATGCCGACGAACCCGCCGCCCCCCTTGACGTACGCCTGGAACGCCGCCTCCTGGGCGTCGTTCAGCGTCACCCCGTTCGCGGACAGGAACACCACGCTGCGGTAGCGGTCCAGGTTGTCGGCGGTGAAGACGACCGGGTCGGCCGAGGCGTGCACGTTGAAGCCGTGCTCGTTGCCGAGCTTGCGGATCGCGCTCACCGCCTTGCCGACCGGGTCGTCCTGGGAGTCGGCCGGGCCGTGGAAGACCAGCACGTTCACCGATCCGCCGCTCCAGGCCGGCGCGACGCCGCGGACGCCCGAATCGGGGGCCGCGGCGGCCGGCGCGGCCGGGACGGTCAGCAGGCCGAGCGCGAGTAAGGCGCCCGAGGCCAGCGCGACCGCGCGGCGCAAATGGCGTCTGTGAGCCATTTCTCCTCCTCCAGAGGGGGTTCGAAGAGTCCTAGCGATGGCTGATGGCGGGGATGTCCGGTGCCGGTGTGACCGGGCGCGGTTCACCTGTGGTTCGGGTGTCCGCCGGCCGGTGCGGCAGCGCCCCCGGCGGACGCGGCCGGGGTGTGACCGCCGGCGTGCGGCGGCATCTGCCCGTTCTCGTCGAGCACGTGCAGCGTCGTCGACATGCCCAAGTCGGAGTGGAACTGCATGTGGCAGTGCAGCATCCAGTGCCCCGGCCCGACCGAGTCGCCCGCGACGATCTGCACGCCGAAGCTGTCACCCGGGCCGAGGGTCTTGTTGTCGATGATCGGGATCGAGTCGACGAGCGCCTTGCTGCCCTCGGCCAGCCCGGTCCGGGTGTCCGCCCAGGAGTGCCCGTGCACGTGGAACGTGTGCATGTCGTCGCCGATCCCGACCACGATGAACTCGACCCGCTCGCCGAGCCTGGCCACCAGGCAGGTCGGGCCGGGCACCGGGTTCACCGGGTCGCAGGTGTCCGCCTCCGCGCTGCGCCGCAGGTTGATGGTCTGCCGGTCGCCGAAGACGGTCACGTAGGTCCGGTCCGGTCGCGGGTCGCCCTGCCGGCGTACCACCAGGCCGCCGAAGAGCCCGGAGCGCAGGCCCTGGGTGCCGTGCGGCCCGCCGACCACGTGGTCGTGGTACCACCAGTAGCCGGCGGTGCCCTGCGAGGTCCCGGTGCGCGGCTTGGCGAACCAGAAGTACGTCCGCGACCCGCCCGGCGGCACGAAGGAGTTGCTGTGCACCGTGCCGTCGGACTGCTGGGTGTACTTGACCCCGTGCACGTGCAGCGAGACCCCGACCGGGTGGGCGGGATCGGTGCGCAGCGCCTCCAGGGTCGCGGCCGGCACCTGGTTGTGCAGGGTGATCGCCAGGCACTCTCCTTCGATCATCTCCATGGTCGGCCCCGGGTAGGAGGCCGTCTGCGGGGTGAGGCCGTAGCCGAGCCGGACCTGGTTGGTCACCGGGTCCCGGGGCAGCTCGACCGCGTACAGGTTCAGCCGGCGGTCCGGGGCGACACAGCCCTGCGGCCGCTCCACCGACCGGGCGGCGGCGGCCGCCTCGACCGGCCGCTGCGCCGGGCCGGCGGTCGGGCGGCCGGTGCTGCCGCCGCCCGACGCGAGCCCGCCCGCGCCGACCAGCGTGGCCAGCATGACGGCCGCCACCAGCAGGGCCCGGCCGGTGCTGGTGCCGAACAGCCGGGCCGGCGGCACGGGCCGGGACTCCGCCCCGCCGTCGGGCGGGGCGAGCACGACCTCGCCGATGTCCTTCGTTTCCTTGTCCAAGGTCCTGTCCAATCGCTCGGCTGGGCGGGGGAGACGGCCTCCGGCGTCACGGGGTCAGCGGGGCGATCCTGACGTTGCGGAAGCTGACCAGGTCGGCGCTGCCGTGGTTCTGCAGGCCGACGTAGCCGGTCGCGTTCTGCCGCCCGGCGCCGCCCGGGTCGTCCGCCCGGGGCGGGTTGAACACGGCGTCGGGGACGTTCACGTACTCGTTGATCAGCTCGCCGTTGCGGAACACCGAGTAGTGCTGGCCGACGACCCGGATCTCGTAGTCGTTCCAGGTGCCCTTCGGGGTGACCGCCGCGCCGGCCAGGTCGACCCGGTCGAAGCCGTACACCGACCCGCTCTTGTACTCGTCGCCGTCGGTCCGGTCGAGGATCTGCAACTCGTGGCCGTACTTGATGGCCACCCACTCGGGCCGGGACTCCTGCGGGTGCTGGTGCACCTGCGGGAAGCGGACCAGGACGCCGCTGTTGGCCCGCCCGTCGCCGGGGGCGTCGTCCCGCCACTGGAGCTTCAGCGAGAAGTCGCCGTAGCTGCGCACCGGGAACCAGAGCATGCCTAGACCGTCGACCGGCCTACTGGTGATTGAGCCGTCGGCGTTGCGCCGGAAGCCACCCGGGCCGACCTGCTCCCAGAGCTTGAAGGAGGCGGCGGTGTGGTCCAGCAGCGGCTGATAGCCCTGCTTCGCCTCGGTCCTGCCGACACCGGACTCCCGGGCCGTGCGGATCAGCGCGTTCTGCTCCTTGAGTAGGATCTTCCCCTGGTGGTGCAGGTGCTCGGCGACGTCCCGGACGTGCTCGGTGAAGGCGGCGTGGTCGGGCCAGGTCCGCTCGTCGAGGATCAGGTCGTTTATCGAGCAGCGGCCCTCGACGACCCGGTTCGGCACGCCGCTGTTCAGGGTGCCGAGCCAGACCGTCGGCCGGGTGTCGGTGACCCGGCAGGACGGGGCCGGCGGACCGCTCGGCACCACGGTGAAGGTGGTCGAGGCGGTTCCGGAGACGTTCCCGGCCCGGTCGGTGGCCCGGTAGCTGACCGTGTGCGCACCGGGGGTGTTCACCGTCAGCGGGCCGGAGTAGACGACGTAGCCCCGGCCGTCGAGGGCGTACTCGACGCGGAGGACCCCGGAGCCGGTGTCGCTGGCGGTCAGCATCAGGGTGGCGCTGCCGACGTACGCCCAGCTCGCGTCCTGCTGCCCGGTGAGCGCGGCGGCCACCGTGGGTGCGGTGGTGTCCGGGTTGCCGGTGGCGGTAACGGTGAACGAGACCGACCCGGGGGTGGAGGTGTTGCCGGCGGCGTCGGTGGCCCGGTACGTGACGGTGTGCGCGCCCGGCTGGTTGACCGTCACCGGGGCGGTGTACTCGGCGTACGGCTGCCCGTCCAGGGAGAACTCGACGAGTTCGACCCCCGACCCGGCGTCGGTGGCGGTCACCGTCACCGTCGCCGCGCCGACGTAGGCACCGTCGCCGTCCCGGTTGCCGGCCACCGTGGCGGCCGCGGTCGGCGCGGTGGTGTCACCCGGCCGCTCGACCACCCGGAAGGTGACCGACTGGGGCGCGGAGGTGTTGCCGGCCTTGTCGGTCGCCCGGTATGCGACGGTGTGCTCGCCGACCGTGTTCACGGTCACCGGCGCCGTGTACGCCGCGTACGCCTGCCCGTCGAGCGAGTACTCGATCCGGTCGACACCGGACTCGGTGTCGGTGGCGTCGACGGTGACCGTGGCGGCACCCAGGTAGCCGCCGTCCTCGTCGCGGTCACCGGTGACGGCGCCGGTCACGGTCGGTGCCGTGGTGTCCGGGCTGGAGGTGTCGGCCACCTCGAACGTCACGGACTGCGGTGTGGAGGTGTTGCCGGCCTTGTCGGTGGCCCGGTAGCTGAGCGTGTGCCGGCCCGGCTGGTGCACCATCACCGGCGCGCCGTAGGCGGCGTACGAGCCGCCGTCGAGCGAGTACTCGGTCCGGTCCACGCCGGATCCGGTGTCGGTGGCGGTCAGGGTGACGGTGGCCATCCCGACGTAGGCGCCGTCGTCGTCCTGTTCGCCGGTGACGGCGGCGGTGACGGTCGGCGCGGTGGTGTCCGGGTCGGACGGTGCGACGACCTGGAAGGTGCTGGACTGCACCGGCGAGGTGTTCCCGGCCTGGTCGGTGGCCCGGTAGGTGATCGTGTGCTGCCCGGCGGTGCTCACCGTGACCGGGGCGGTGTAGGTGGCGTATTCGGCGCCGTCCAGCGAGTACTCGACGCGTTCGACGCCGGACTCGGTGTCGGTGGCGGTGAGGGTGACGGTGGCCGTGCCGACGTAGCCGCCGTCCTCGTCCTGCTCGCCGGTGACGGCGGCGGTGACGGTCGGCGCGGTGGTGTCCGGGTCGTTGGGGGCGGCGACGGTGAACGTGACCGAGCCGGGCGTGGAGGTGTTGCCGGCGACGTCGGTGGCCCGGTAGGTGACCGTGTGCTCTCCGGCGGCGCTGACCGTGACCGGGGCCGAGTAGGTGCCGTACGGGCCGCCGTCCAGCGAGTACTCGACCCGGCCGACCCCCGAGCCGGTGTCGGCGGCGGCGAGGGTGACCGTGGCGGCACCGACGTACGCCCCGTCCTCGTCCTGTGCACCGCTGACCTCGGCGGTCACCGTGGGCGGGGTGGTGTCCTCGCCGCCGCCGCTGACCACGAGCAGCCCGTTCATCGTGCCGTGCCCGGGGATCGCGCAGAAGTAGCGGTAGGTGCCGGGGCTGAGGACGACGTCGACGGTCCAGCGGCCCTGGTTGCTGTCGAACGGGTCGGCCAGGATGTTGACGTCGACGTCCTGGTTGTACTCCGGGTTGCCGGTGTCGAAGGTGAGGGTGTGCTGCATGCCGGTGGTGTTGCCGGTCGCCACACTGTTCTCGAAGACCAGGGTCGCCGGCCCGGCGACGGCGGTGGTGGGTGCGGAGACGTACGCCTGGGTGCTGTCGCCGGCCGTCCAGGTGAGTACCTGGGCCTGCGCCTGGCGGCTGCCCGTGGTCGGCCCGTCACCCGCCGGGCGGGCCACGGCCGGGGCGGTGAGGAGCCCGGAGCCGGCAAGCAGCACGGCCACCGCCGCGAGCATCCGGACCGGTCGGCCGGGGCGGCCCGGTCCGAGTCCGGAGAGCAGCCGCGCGCGTCGCGGCGGGCCGCACCGCACAGGTAGAGCTGGCATGTCGAACACACCTTTCGCGAGTCTTGTGGACGCCGACGACCCGTCGGGACCGCGCGTGGATCGACGGAGGGCATGACGGCGGACCGCACACCTGCCTGGTCCCGCGCGGGCGGGCCCGGTGCTGCGGTTGCCGACCTGGCCGGGAGCTGGCGTGTGGACAGACGTGTCTGAGACGGGATGCGCTGGTGGACGTCGGGGGTGGGTCGGACCATGACGTGTGACGCCGGCCGAGTCGGCGAGCACCGACGTCATGCGGGGGTGGCGTGGACGACGCCGCCACGGTCTGCGGGGCACGCCGACCCGGAGAGCGTGGCTCCCTCGGCCGGGCCGTGACTCTCAGACGTCGAGCCAACCGCGTCGCCGGTTACCTCGATGAAACATGTTGATGTTGTTGGACATTAACGGGCTTGACGTCGCGATGTCTAGATCTTTCGGCAGAATCAAGCGGACTTTTGTTTGCGGCGACAAAAGGGATGGACGGAAAGCGACAACCGACGCCGACGCCCACCGGGTGGGCGGCGTGGACGTGGCCCGGCGTGGACGCGACGCGCGACGTCGAGGCGTCCGTTGTGGACGCACCCGCCAAAGTGCCGCTATCTGGTCCGACGACGACGGTTCGCGGCTGCCGGGACTCGCGCTCGGTCCGCCGGACGGCGAGGTGTAACCTGCCTATCCGGCGTCGCTTCTCCGCGACGCCGGACGGCCCGGTCCTCGGGAACCGTCGCCGGCCAGGTGGCTCGACCGAGCACCCGACGGCCGAAGGTGCCGCGGCGTCACTCCCCAGTGGGCGACGCCGCCCGCGTGCACCGGGCGAACGGCCCACCGACCGTCCGTCCGGTGTGGATTCGCCCGACACGACGGGTCGATGTCCGGCCCGACGAGCGGGACGATCGGCTCTTTAAGTATCTGGTGCGGACGGGCTAGTGCGAGACCGGACAGATTGGTAGGGTTGCGCACACATCGGCACCGGCCGGTCGTACTCCAGCCCTGTTTCCCCGGGTTGCCCACGATTGGATCGAAGTTGGCGGAGAAGCAAGCCGATAGCGCGAGCAGGCAACCTGATCTGGAAACGCAGCCCCAGTCGACGTCCAATCGGCGCGGTCGGCAGCAGTCGATCCGGCGACGCGTCATCCGGCTGGTGCTCATCCCCAGTGTCGTCGCTGTCCTGCTCTGGCTCGTAGCCTCCGGATACCTTGTTTTTCAAGGATTTTACAATCGCGAGGTCGCCAACAGCGTACGAAACGTATCGATCCCAGCAGTTCCGGCGCTGGCTTCGCTGCAACAGGAGCGCCGACTGAGCGTGGCCTATCTGGCCCAGCCGTCGAGGGACCTCCAGCCGCTCACCGAACAGCGGGTGCAGACCGACCAGCGGCTGACCGAGCTGCGCGGCGCCGCGAAGGAGGCGCTGGCCAGCGCGCCGCAGTCCATCACCACCCGTTGGCAGGCGCTGTCGGACCAGCTCGACGAGCTGCCCAACCTGCGCGCCACCATCGACACCCGGGCAGCCAGCGGTTCCCGGGTCTACGATTTCTACAACGGACTGCTCGCTGCCGCGACCACACTCTTCGACACCCAGGCCCGGGTGGTCCCCGACGTCGCGGCGAGCCTGGGCGGTGTCACGGCGACCGAGTCGTTCCGGGTCAGCGACCAGATGTCCCGAGCCGGCTCCACGATCGACGGCGCGTTCAGCTCGCGCTCGCTCAACCAGCAGGGGCACCTGGAGTTCGTCGCCCTGGTCGGTGCGTACCGATCCACGCTGACGAACATCGCACCGCACCTGGAGCCGGCCGCACGGGCCCGCTACGAGGCGATCACGGCCAGTGCGCCGTGGAAGGAACTCGTCGCCGCCGAGAACGCGCTGATCGCGGCCGGGGCGTGGGACGACGGCATCCCCCGGGGACTGCCGGTCAACCGGACCCGCTGGGAGTCGCTTACCAGGCAGGTCTCCGACGAACTGATCAGCATCGCGGTGCTCCAGGCAGACGGGGTCTCGGCCGAGGCACTGCATACCGGTAACAACCAGTTGCTGACCGCGTCGCTCGGCAGCCTTCTCGCGCTGTCCATCGCGGTGGCCGCGATCCTGTGGGCGATCCGCCAGTCGCACATCCTGGTGGACCAGGCCCTCTCCGTCCGGCTCGCCAAGCTGGGCCAGGACGCCGCCGCGATCGTCGACGAGCGCCTCCCGGCGATGATGGCGCGGCTGCGACGCAGGGAGAAGGTGGACCTCGCCGTCGAGCTGCCCGGCCACGACTACGGCAGTGACGAGATCGGCCAGGTCGCGGCGGTCATCAACCGGTCCCTCAAGGCGGCCGCGGCCGCCGCGATCAACGAGGCGAAGACCCGGGCCGCCGGTATCGCGATGCTGATGGGCGTGGCCCGCCGTCCGCAGCGCCCGTTGCAGCGCGGCCTGAAGGTGATCGAGGAGTTGCAGGACCGGGTCGGCGACGAGAAACTGCTGACCGAGCTCTTCGACATCAACCACCAGCTCACCCAGACCCGGCGGTTCCTGGAGAACCTGGTCATCCTCGCCGGTGGCCAGATCGGCCGCCGCTTCCAGAACCCCGTCCCGGTCCGCCGGGTGCTGCTGGCCGCGTTCGCCGAGGCGCAGCAGTACCAGCGGATCACCCTGCGGGGTGCGCCCGACGTGGCCCTGACCGGTCGCGCCGTCGCCGGTACCATCCACCTACTGGCCGAGCTGCTGGACAACGCGCTCGCCTTCTCCCCGCCCAAGACGACGGTCTGGGTGACCTGCAACGAGGTCAAGCACGGCGTCGCGGTGGAGATCGAGGACGGCGGCGTCGGGATGAACGCCGAAGCGCTGGAGACCGCCAACGAGCTGCTGGCGAAGGCGCCGACCCCGGACGTGGCCGCCCTGAAGGACGGCGCCCAGGTGGGTCTGCACGTCGTCGCCGAGCTCGCCAAGCGGGACGGCATCCAGGTGAGCCTGCGAACCTCCGCCTACGGCGGGCTGCTCGCCATCGTGCTGCTGCCCGAGCGGCTGATCACCCCCGACCCGGCCGGTGCGGGCGGGGACCGGACCGACTCCGACCTCCAGGTGCCGGCGATGGCCGGGGCCGCTCCCGCCCGCGCCGGAGCCGGCCAGCGTGCTCCACGGCCGGCGGCCGGCGGCGGGTTCGGCACGGTCACGAACGGGTCGACCCAGCGCCGCGACCCTCGAACGGCCGAGAACCGACGGAGCGACCGGGCGGGCGACATGATGAGCGAGCGTCAGGCCAACGGCGGCACCGGCACAGCGAAGACAACCCCGCCCCGGCCGGCCGACGCCGGCACGGCACCGCGCAGCGTCGCCCGACCGCCCCTGCCGAGCCGCCAGCCGCAACAGCACATCGCACCCGAACTGCGGGACGATCCCAAGGCAGCGGACGCCGCCGCACCGGGTGCCGGGACGGCGAGGTCGCCGGAGGACGCCCGGGACCGGTTCACGCGGTACCAGCGGGCGTGGGCCGCCGGAAAGGCGGACGGCACCGACGAAGCGTCAACCAGCGACGACAACCAAGGCGGCAAAGCGTGACCAACTCGACCTCCGGGAACGACCTCACCTGGATGCTGGACGAACTAGTAGAAGTTCCCGACGTTGTCTACGCCGTCGTCCTGTCGACCGACGGGCTCATCGTGCAGAAGTCCACCTCGCTCACCCAGGACGCGGCGGAACTCCTGGCGGCCGGCGCCTCGTCGCTGCACAGCGTCGCCGCCGGGATGGGGCGGCGGTTCGAGAGCGGGCAGGTGCAGCAGGTCATCATCGAGTACGACGGCCGGACCCTCTTCGTCGCGGCCGCCGGCCAGAACGCCCGGCTGGCCGTACTCTGTGAGCAGACCGTCGACATGGGCACGGTCGCGTACGAGATGAGCCGGCTGGTGACCCGGATCGGCGAACACCTCGGCGCCGAGGTACGTCGGACCGCGTCGGCAGCCAACGGCCAACAGGGCAGGGGTTATGGCGTATGACGTGTGGGACGGCGACGACGAGACGCAGGCCGGGCGGCTAGTTCCGCTGTACATTCTCGTCAACGGGCGGACGAGTCCGCGCAACACCAATCTCGACCTGGCCACCCAGGTCGTCGCCCTGCCGGTCGATTCGAGTCGACTGGAGCTGGAGTACCGGGAGATCATCGACCGCTGCGGTCGCTGGATATCGATCGCCGAGATCGGTGCCTATCTGCACCGGCCGCTCACCATCACCAAGGTGATGGTGGACGTGCTGCTGGAGCAGGGATACCTACGCGTCGGCGCTCCGGCACAGCAGAAGATCGCCGATCGGCGGCTTCTGGAAACGGTTCTCGCTGGCCTCGAGAGACTATAGGCAGGGACTCGAACGTGGATCGCAAGTCGGTCAAGGTCGTCGTGGCGGGCGGCTTCGGTACGGGCAAGACCACCCTGGTCGGTGCCGTCAGCGAGATTCCGCCGCTGACCACCGAGGAGGTGCTGACCCAGGCCAGCGTCGGCGTGGACGACGTGACGGGGGTGGAGGGCAAGACGCGGACTACCGTGGCCCTCGACTTCGGACGCATCACCATCACCTCCGACGTGGTGCTCTATCTGTTCGGCACACCAGGGCAGGACCGGTTCTGGTTCATCTGGGACGAGCTCGCGCAGGGCGCGGTCGGCGCGGTCGTACTTATCGACACCCGGCGACTGGACACGAGTTTCCCCGCCGTCGACTATTTCGAACGGCGGGGAATCCCGTTCGTCGCGGCGGTGAACCGGTTCTTCGGCGAATGCCTCTACACCGAGGCGGAGATCCGCGCCGCGCTGAAACTCGACGACGCGGTCCCGCTGCTGTGGTGCGACGCCCGGGACCGGGAATCCAGCAAGCGGGCGCTGATCGGGCTGGTCCGGCACGCGCTGGCCCGGATGCCGGTGACCAACTGATTGGGCCGGTCGACCCGGGACGCCGCTACGACGGGTCGAGTCGGTCGCGCCAGCGGGTGAAGGCGGTTACCAGGTCGTCGGCGCCGCCGGTCTGGCCCAGCCGCCGCGCCTGGTCCTCGGCGTACTGCCGGTACAGCTCGGCCAGCTCCGTCGCCAGCAGCGGCCCGGCCTCGGCCGGGTCCAGCGGCTCGCCGGCCCTGACCCTGGCCGCCAGCCGGACCAGGGGAGCCGCGACGGCCTCCGGCCGGGCCAGATACCACGCGATCGCCTCGTCGTTGGTGGCGCCCCGGCCCGTCGCCACGGCACTGCTGTAGAAGAAGCGGATCGGGAAGAGTACGGCCTTGGTGAACCAGACCGGGTCGCGCAACAGCCGGGCGGGCCGGTGGATCTCGGCGACCACCTCGTCGGTGGCCAGGACCTTGACGGCGAACCGGGCGCTGTCGACGAGCAGTTCGCCGGCGCCGGGGACGGCGACCTGCCGGGCCACGTCGGCGCCGAGTAGGAGTACGCCGTGCTCGGCGAGGTCGAGCCGGTCGACGGCCGGGAACCGCCCGTCGTCGCGACCCTGGCGCAGCGCCGGCAGCGAGCCCCAGAACACCGAGAGCCTGCGGTACAGCTCGGCACGCTCGTGCAGGGTCCGCAAGATCCCGGCGACGGTGCCGTCGTCCCCGTCGCGGGTCTCGGCGAGGACGACGGCGAGGTCGATGTCGCTGACCGCCGGGGCGTAGCCGCCGTGCGCGAGGCTGCCCAGCGCGTACCCGGCGACGAAACGGTCGGCGAAGGCGGCCTGGTAGGTACGGGCGGCGTCCCGGGCCACCTCGCGGGCCGGAGCCGCCGGGTCGGGACCGGTCGGGGTCTTCACGTGGCGGTGTCCCGGATGGCGCACTCGGCGATCCGGTCGGAGACCACGGTGATGACCTGCCAGGCGCGGTCGAGCACGGTCACGATCTCGTCCACGGTCCAGTCGGTGCGTTCCCGGAGGATCTGGTAGCCCATCTCGAGGTGCTCGACGTCGGCCTCGTCGTGCAACGAGAAGTAGGGGTCGTTGGGGAAGGCGACCACCCCGGCCTTGCTGAGGGCGAGGCTGCCGGCCTCCAGGGCCAGGTGTGCGAGGATCGCCCGCTGCACCCCGGGCAGGGTGGCGAACTGGTCGACGAACCAGGAGGCACCGGCCTCGATGACCGGGTCCCAGACCACCCGCTGGTCCTCCGCCCGGGTGCGGGCCAGGATCTCGTCGTGGCCGATCTCCTCCTTCTGGTGTTCGAGGGCGATCGTCCGGAGGGCGAGGTCCGACTCGTAGGTGACCCGGGCGCTGATCATGCGCTGGAACGCGTTCGACCACGGTTGCAGGTAGGTCAGCACGGCCTTCTTGGTGGTGTCCGGCGTCGCCTCGTCGGCCAACAGCCGGATCAGCCGCGAGGCTTCGTACTCCTCCTGCCGCGTGGCGTTGTGGTCGGCGACGCGCTGCACGTCTGACTGGCTCACGATGGGGCTCCTATCCACGAGGTCGACGGGTGCGCCCGGCAGGGGTGCGGGCTGGGCGTAGACGGGGAAGCGGAAGTAGGTGGTGAGGTCGCCCGGCCGACCCGCGGCGCGGTAGCTGACCAGCTCCAGGAGCCCTCGGCTCTCCGCCAGGGCCGTCGGGGCCAGCGCGGCGGCGACGGCGCGCAGCGGCCGGGGGTCCACGCCCTGCCGGACCAGCACGTCCGCGGCGCGCTCCACCGCCGCCAGGTCGCCGGAGACCAGGCTCGGCATCCGCAGGTACGTCGTGGACTCCGCCGCCCTGTCCAGCCCGGACCGGAAGGCGAGGCAGGTCAGCGCCTCCGTGCCGGCGTCGGCGCGTTCCCCCACGAGCGTCCGGTAGGCGGTCAGCGCCCTATCGGGATCGTGGTCGGCGGCCACCGACGCCATCCGGTTCAGCTCGTGGACGTCGGCACCGTGGTTCCGGTAGTAGATCTTGGCCCTGGCCTGCGCCGTGCCGGTCAGGTCGAGCCCGAGGAACTCGACCTCCCGACGGTCGCCCCGGCCGTCCCGGTCCACCCGTCGCCGGGCGTCGTCCCAGGCCCGTGCCATGCCCAGCCGTTCCATCGCCCGGTCCAGCGCGGCGAAGCGCCGCTCCGCCGGCCAGGCGTACAACCCGAAGTAGGCCTTGTAGGCCATCGGGGCGGGCGGGCGCCAGGCCAGCGAATACCACAGGGGTGCCGTCGCGAAGATCTCGGTCAGCTGGTGGAAGCGCTGTGAGGGCGCGGTCACGGCGGATCCGGCGCCGTCCACGTCGGACAGGCAGTCGAGCAGCATCCGCAGCTCGGGCTCTCCACCAGACCAGTTGAGCGACATCTCGGCCGGGAAGCCGTCGGCGGCGACGAACGACGGCTGCCGTGGTCGGTCTCCGATCCGTTCGCCGGCCCAGGCCGGAAGCGTGTCGCGCAACTCCGCGGTGGTGCGCTCGGCCTCGTCGGCGGGCACCGCGAGGGCGTCACACGCGCTGGTCCACAGTCCGCAGAGGAACTCGCCAAACCGTCGATCCCGCACGGGGGTGTCCGCGGACCACGGCACGCTCACCGTCCGGTCCGGCCGATGGTCCGGATTCATGCGGGATAGAGTTACCTAATAAACCCCTAAGTGTCAATGCGACCGAAGGCGCTTTCGAACGAATGAGCTAACGCCATCCGGGAGCGCGGTGGCAGTCGAAGACCGACCACTTCAGCACAGCGTGACAATCGCAAATCCGGAATGTTCTCTCCGTAGTCGAGAGTCGTTTCCGCCAAGTGCGGACATGCGTATCCGGTCGCCGATCGTAATGATTCCGGGTGGGTGAGTCGATCACCCAGAGCGAACAGGTGCCAGCGGAGCCGCGCCTCGCCGCCGTCGCCGCCCGACTGGGATCCGGGTCGGGATGCCCGGCGACGGACACTGTGGAGCGGGTCTGTGGCCGACAGTTCTCGGGCCCGCGCGGAAGGCTGTGGCACGAGGGTCGCCAGATTGCGACATGATGAGGCTTCGGCGTCGTCGTGTCGAGTGAGACAATTGTCACAAGGGTCATCGCGATGACCGTACGTCGTGTTCGACGGAATCATTCCGGCGCCCCTATCGGCCCCGTCGCTTCCATTGAAGCGTGTGAACGCGCGTTTCCTTCTCGGATCGGTGACGGCGGCAGGGTCATTGCGTTCTGGGGTAGCTGCTGGTCATTGCAGTGATGAGGTCGTGCGGGCGACGGTCGGCGCGTCTGGTGGCGCGGGCGATGTTGGTATCGCCGTTGGTGCGGTGGTAACTGGCCGCGGTGTTACGTAGCGTCGCCATGATTGCGGGGCCGGTGCCGGTTCTGGCTTGGTGGAGGTCTTCACGGAACGTGACGTCGCGGACATGATGGACCTGATTCTCGATCAGCCACTCGTTTCGGGCCCAGGACTGCAGGTCCGCGGGTTGGGCGTGCTCGGCGGGGAGGGAGATGGTGTAGTAGGCGGTTTCCCTGGTGGTCTTGCCCTTGAGGGTGCGGGTGCGGGTGATCCGGACGGCCTGCTCGGCGTGAGGGAACAGCAGACCGCCGGGGGTGGCTACGGTGAGCGCCTTGACCGTGCGGGTCTCCCGCCGGCCGTGACCGGTTTCGCGGCGTCGGTCACCCACCGGGACCTGGGCCCAGGGCAAGGCCTTGAGCTGGGCAAACACGGTCGGCTGGTTACCTTTGACCGGGATGAGCAGGTCGGCGCCGCGAGCGGCGACCTCGGTCGCGTGGCTGGTCTGTGTATGGAGGGCGTCGGCCACGAAGATGAGGCCGTCCAGGCTACCCAGAACCTGTTCGACCGCGTCCAGCAGTGGGGTGAACGCGGGGATTTCGTTGCTTTTCGCGGCCACGGTGACCTGAGCGAGCACGATGCCGGTGCTGGTGTCCAGCGCGGACAGCAGGTGGACCCGGCTGCCATCGGCGCGGCGGGCGCCGCGCATGGTCTTGCCGTCGATGGCGATGACGATCCGGTACCGCCGAGGTCGGGGCGTGACCGGAGGCGGGACGCGGGTACGCAGCCAGTCGGCGAGCACGGTGGCCAGCAGGTCAGCGTCCAACCTGGTCAGCAGCCGCCAGATCGTGGTCGCGGCCGGGACGGCGCGGATGAACCCGAGCCGGGCCCTGGCGAGGTCATCGAGGTCGTGCAGCCAGTCCGCGATGGCCGCGAACGATGATGCGCCGGCGGTCACGGCGCACACCGCGACGGTCAGTAGCCCGACGAGCGGGTAACGCGCCCCACGCGGGGACCGGGGGTCCGCGATGGTGGCCAACGAGTGCTGGAGCCCAGCTTCTTCACCCTCGGTGACAAGGCGCGGTGGCGAGTCGGTGGGGGTGCGAACTGCGGACAGTACCTGAATCGGGCATGCTGACATCGCGGGTGAGGTCCTCAAGGTGTCCGGGAGCGTCGAGAACTCCATGATCACCTACAGGCCTCACCCGCCTTCCTCAACCCCGCAAGGGTCCGCCCACCCCGGGAATCCCCAGTTCAACGGCCACTCGACCAAACACGCAATAGCCCTGGTGACGGCGGTCGGCCGGGATTTGCTCACAGCGTGCTACCGACGACCGCGTGGCCGACCGGTGGCAGGTCGCCGGGGTCCGCCTGGAGCAGCAGCTCGGCCACGGCCGGGGCGTCAACCGCAGGTGCGCGAGGCCAACCAGCCGGCCATCGCGCGTACCCCGTACCCGATGGCCCGCTCGTCCGGGTCGAAGGCGCCGAAGTGCGGAGCCGCGGTTTCGACGCCGGCACCGGGAGCCCGGACGCCGAGGAAGGTGTAGGTGCCGGGGAGCCGGTCGAGGAAGAGCGCGAAGTCCTCGCCGTTGAACGGCACCGGGGCGTGCAGCGTCCCCACCCGGGCCCGGCCGATGGTCCGGTGCAGGTAACCGCGCAGTGCCTGCGCCTCCCGCCGTGGGCAGATCATCGCCGGGAACGGGTCGGCGGGGAAGTCCACCCATCCGCCGTACGCCGCCGCCAGCCGGCGGACGTCGTCGCGGATCTCGGTGTAGCGCTGCTCCGGCCAGCAGCGGTAGGCCAGCGGGATCTCGGCCGGGCGGGTCCGGCCGAAGAGGTCGGCGTCGAGCATCGCGGCGGCGCCGCTCAGCGTCTCCTCGGCCGGCTGGAAGACGAACACCGCCGAGCCGCCGAGCCGGCCGCGCAGCAACGCCAGGACCTCCGCGACACCCACCCCGACGGTGGTGTGCACGTCGTGCCCACAGAGGTGCGCGGGGGCGGTGCCATCGCCGAACTGGTCGGCCGGCGCCACCGCGTCCATGTCCGCCCGGTAGGCGACCGTCCGGCCCGGGTACGCGCCGGTGAGCGCGCCCACGACGCCGTGCCCGCCGACACCGGTCCGCACGTCCAGGCCGGCTGCGCGGAGCCGCCCCGCCACCAGCGCGGCGGTCCGCCGCTCCGCACCCGCCGTCTCCGGGTGCCGGTGGATGTCCCGGCGCAGCTCGACCAGGGTGCGGTCCAGCCGGGACGCCACGGCGTGGACCGAACGAGGGTGCGGCGGCCGGCCAGGACCGCCGGCGCGGGCGGCCGCCGGTGGCGCCAGCCCGGCTCCGAGTGCGGCGACCGCGGCGCCACCGAGCAGTGCCCGTCGGCTGACGCGGCCGTTCTCCGAGTGCGACATCGTTCCTCCGGTGCTGTAGGACTCCTTCGGTACGACCGTTCCGACACCGTCGGTCGGGGCGTCGAGAAAGAGGTGTCGGGAAACCCGGGGTAAGTGTGTGTTCCGCGACCGTCGGAAAGCACTGCGGCTGGCCCGCCTCTGGAAGGCGGGGTTGTCCCTACCGACCCGGTCGGTGCCGGCCGTGTCCAACGGTGTCCAACGGCGTCCAGCCGGCCCGCTCGGCGGATGCCGCCCGCCCTACCTTCACAGGCAACGGGAATGTCGTGTGTGTACCCGAGCCAGGGAGGATCCGACGATGAGATCGAGAGCCGGCATGGCAGTGGCCGTCGCGGTGGTGCTGGGGTTGGTCTCGGCGTCCGGGCAACCGGTGCCGGCCTTCGCCGGGCCCGCCGCGCCGCCGCAGCCGGATCCGGTCGGGGTGACCAGGCAGGACGAGGCGCAGGCGCTGGCGGCGGACCTCGCGACGCTGGCGGAGGAGCGCGGATGGACGTCGGCCCAGGCGCGCGCCCGGCACGAACTCGCCGAGAAGATACGCCCACTGCACCGTACGCTCGCGGAACGGCTGCCGGACACGTACGTCGGCGGGGTGCTGCCCGAGCGGCCGGGCGAGGCGCCGACGTTCCTCGTCAAGGGAGTGGCGCCGGAGTTCGTCCGTACCATGGTGGCCGCCTCCGGGCTGCCGATCCGGATCGTCGACCGCCAGCCCTACTCGGCCGGGGAGCTGGCCGACCGGTCCAGGGCGGTGCACGGGCAGCTGAAGGCGTTGGGCTACACGTCGGTCACCACCGCCGCCGACATCACCTCCGGGCAGGTGCGGGCGACCGTCACGGCGAAACCCGGCACCGCGCTCCGGGGCGTGCCGAGCACGTCCGCGTCGATCAGCGCGGCGCTGCCCGCGTCGTTGCGGGCCGGGCTCGATCTCGACGTGGTCGAAGGACCGGCCAACCAGCGGCACACCAGCCTGTTCGGCGGGATGCCCACCACCCGTCCCGGCGCCGGACTGATCTGCACCACCGGCTTCTCGGTGAGCCCGGGCGGGTTCGTCGGGGTCACCACCGCCGCGCACTGCAACAACAGCCAGGCCGTGCACAACGGCGCCCGTCATCCGCTGAACCTCTTCGACGAGCATCTCGGCGACTTCGGCGACGTGGAGTGGTCGACCTCCGACGTGCCGGTGACGGACGACTTCGTCGCCGGGTCGACGGAGACCCGGGACGTCACCGGGGTACGGCGGCTTGCCGACATGTTGATCGGTGACCAGGCGTGCGTGTTCGGCCAGAGCACGGGACTGCGGCGCTGCTCGTTCATCGCAGACCTGGACGTGTCGATCACCGACCGGCGGGGCACCTCGCACCGGCAGGTGGCGGTGCGGGACAACATCACACAGGTCGGCGACAGCGGTGGTCCCTGGTTCGTTGGCACGGTGGCGTACGGCACGCACGTGGGCAACGCCCAGGTGAACGGGGCGACGGTCTCCGCGTTCAGCGTCGCCGACCTGTTCGACGAGGCTCTCGGCGTGCGGGTCATGCGCTAGGAGCCGGTCCGGGGGGCGGTGCAACCGGGGTGTCGGGTGAGGGGGCCCGACACCCCGGCGCGGTTCACGAGGTCGTACCGGCCGGTGACGTTGTTCGAGACCGCACTTCGTCGATCCAGGTACACAGATATGTTTGACGAACATGGCTGCTGTCCCAGATATGCATTGGTGGCGCCCTCGATCCGTGCTCAGACTGGGGACGGACGAAGGAGAGCGGATCCATGACGAATCAACCGGTACGGCGTCCCGAACCGACCACGACGCTGCTCACCGTGCTGTGGGCGGTCACCGTCGCGCACCACGTCTACGGCGGCGTCGCCTTCGGCACGCCGGAGCGCACGGTCCTGGCGATCGTCTTCACCGCGGTCTTCGCCGGCACCGTCTGGCTCGGTCGACTGGACGCGCGACGCCGGTGGGCGGCCCGGACGTACACCGTCCTGCTGGTCGGCTTCTGGGTGCTGTGGCTCGGCTGCTACGAGGGCGGCTACAACCACACGCTCTACGTGCTGCTGCGCCAGACCGGCAGCGCCGACCTGCTGCAGCGGCTCTACCCGGCCGGCAGCGACGCGGTGATCTCCGACGACATCTTCTTCCAGGGCACCGGGATCCTGACCCTGCTGGTCGCGATCGCCCTGGGACTGGCCCTGCTCCGCCGCCCCCGGCGGACGGCGTGAACCGGCGGCACGGCCGCGACACCGCCGGGCGGATCGTGGTGGTCGGCGGGTACGGCGCCGTCGGGCGGGTCACGGCGGAGACGCTCGGGCAGTGGTTCCCGGACCGGGTGGTGGTGGCGGGCCGGGACCTCCGGCGGGCGCGGGAACTCACCGCGCGGGCCCCGACCGCCCTGCGCGCCGAGGCCGTCGACGTCGGCGTGCCGGACCAGGTGCACCGGATGCTGCGGGGGACCGGCCTGGTGGTGATGTGCGTCGAGCGCGGCAACGAGACCCTGGCCCGGGAGTGCCTGCGGCGCGGGATCCACTACCTCGACGTCAGCGCCTCCCGGGCGTTACTGGAGGGAATCGGCCGGCTCGATCCGCTCGCGACGGCCAGCGGCGCGACCGCCGCGTTGAGTGTCGGACTCGCTCCGGGGTTGACGAACGTGCTGGCCCGGCTCTGCGTCGACCGGCTGCCGGACGCACGGCGGGTGGAGATCGCCATCCTGCTGGGCGCGGCCGGGGACCATGGTCCCGACTCGGTCAGGTGGACCGTCGCCCAGCTCGGCCAGCCGGTCCGGCCGCCGTACGGCTTTCCGGTGCGTACCCGGACTCCGCTGCCCGGGTTCGGTGACCGGAGCACCTACTGGTTCCCCTTCTCCGACCAGTACACCCTGGCCGGAACGCTGGGTGTGCCCGTCGCCACCAGGATCTGCTTCGACTCGCCCGCGCTGACCGGCCTGGTCTTCGCGCTCCGGTCAGCGGGCCTGTTCGCCCTGCTGGGGCGGCTCGGAGCGGAGCCCATCCTCAACGCCGCCCTGTCCCGCCTGCACACCGGAACCGACCGGTTCGCGCTGCACGTCACGGCCGCCGACGCCGACGGCCGGCGGGTGTGCTGCGCCGCGACCGGACGCCAGGAGTGCCGGGCCACCGGAATCGTCGCGGCGCACGTCGCCCGCCGGATCTTCCTCGGGCAGACCACACCGGGCGTACGCCACCTGAACCAGCTCGTCGATCCCTCGGCGTTCCTCGCCGAGCTGCCGACACGACAGCTCACCCTGCACCTGGACGGCGAGTCGCCGACCGCGCGGCCGAGGGGCGGCCGGTAGGTGTCAGGTCGGGCCGTGCCACCGGTCTGACCTCACCCTGCGGCGCCCGTGGCACTGACCGACCCTGCTGCACATCGCCGACCCTGCGCCGCCGGGCGGGCGGGGGCCAGGACGCGACCGGTGGCGAGCGGCGGTACTCGATCGCGAGACTGTCGAGCTGCCCCGCTGGTGCTCCCACAACGAGGGACCGGCCAGTTGTCGGAATTGTCGCGCCCCGCCTGTGCGCCCAGCTCTACAGTCTGCGTCGCTCGGTTGGCCTGCGTCGCTCGGTTGGCCTGCGTCGCTCAGCTGGCCTGCGTTGCTCGGTTGGCCTCCGACCAGGTGACCGGACTGTCAGGCAGTCGCGGCCGCGTCCGTGGCCTCGGGGCGCTCGGCGGCGCGGTCCATCAGTTCGGTGAGGCCGGTGATGTCCAGGGTCGACGACAGGAACGGCGGGATCGCGCGTACCGCGACCGGTATGCCCGACTCGCGGCCACGGCTCCAGGCGTACACCAGCACGGCCAGGCCGGTGCTGTCGATGAAGGTCAGCCGTTCGACGTCGATCGTCAGGGTCGCCGGTCCGGCGTCCAGCGCCGAGGCCAGCGTGCCGCGCAGCAGTTCGGCGCAGGGAAAGTCGAGGTCGCCACCGACCTCCACGACGGCGTGTTCACCCTGGTGGAGGTCGATCATCAGCGGAAACGGCGCGGGTCTCGCCTGATCCAACTCGTCACCTCCCACGTCGTCAAACCCCGGGCTTCAACTGTAGGGCACCGGCCGCCGCGTCGCCCGGCGGGACGACGCCGGCTCGCCGCCCAGGTCCGGGCCGCGTCGGCCGATAAATGCCGGGTGACAACTAACCGCGTAGGGTGGGGGTACGCAGGGCAGACGGTCAGGAGCACTCCACCCACGTGAACACCGCCAATCTCGCCGGTTGGGAGTCGGGCGGTCGCCGGGTTTCCCGGGCGACGTCGGACGGGTTGAGCACGAAACCAGTGCCCCTACCCTCCGTGTCGCCTCCATCGACCTTCGGTGACGAAGTCGTCGACAACTTCCGCGAGGGCGTGGTGGTGTGCGACGCCTCCGGAGTCGTCCTCGGGATAAGCGAGCCCGCCGCCGCGCTGCTGCCCGGACTCGTGGTGGGCCGCACCTTCGCCGGCTGTGGCGTACCGCCGCTGCTCGTCGGCGAGCAGACCCTCACCGACCGGCGGGTGCGGTGCCGACAGGTGAGCGTCAGCATCGGCGGGATGGCGAGCACCGTCTTCTACGTCGAGGACGTGACCGACGCCGTCGCCCGCTCCGACGCGCTGCTGGCCGAGCGGGGGCGGGCCAGGTTCCTGGAGACCGCCAGTCAACTGCTGGGCAACCCGCTGCACGAGGACCGGGCGGCTCGGGCCGCCGCCCGGCTGGCCGTACCCCGGCTCGGTGACGTCGCCGTCGTGGTGCTGACGCCGCGCCGCGGCCGGGCCCGGTGGTGGCGGGCGGTGCTGGCCGACGACGGCGAGCGGCACACGGTCGACGGCGGCCTGCTGACCGCCGGTCAACTGCCGCCCGCCGTCGAGGAGGCGTGGCAGGGCGGCGAGCCGTCCGAGGCCGACTGGCTGGCCGACCAGCTCGCCGAGGTGGGCTGGCTCGGCGACCGCGACCCGGCGGCGGTGTCGGTCCGGGTGCTGCCGTTACCGGGCCGGGTCGCGCCGACCGGAGCGCTGCTTGTGGTACGCGACCGTGCCGAGCCCGACGGTCACGATCTCGAACTGCTGCGCGGCTTCGCGGGCCGGGCCGGCGCGGCACTCGACGCGGCGGTGCTCTACCACGACCAGGCCGAGGTCGCCGACACGCTCCAGGCGAGTCTCGCCCCGGCGGACCCACCACCCGTGCCCGGCGTGCAGTGGGGTGCGGCCTACCGGCCCGCGCAGAGTTCGCTGCGGATCGGCGGCGACTTCTACGGCGCGCATGCCCAGCCCGACGGTGGCGCCCTCTTCTTCCTCGGCGACGTCTCCGGCAAGGGCGTCGACGCGGCCGTCTTCACCGGGCAGATCCGCCAGGGCATCCAGGCGCTGCGTCGGATCGAGTCCGACCCCGCGCGGCTGATGTCGCTGCTCAACGGCTCGGTGCTGGAGACCAGCCGGGCGCACGGCAACGGCCGGTTCGCCACCATGGTGCTCGGCCGCGCCCACCCCGCCCCCTCCGGCGGGCTGTCGCTGACCCTGGCCAGCGGCGGCCACCTGCCACCGCTGGTGTTGCGCGCCGACGGCAGGGTCGAAACCGTGGAACTGCGCGGCATGCTCGTCGGCGTGGTCCCCGACCCGCGGATCGCCTCGCTCCCGGTGCAGCTCGGCCAGGGCGAGACCTGCCTGCTGTTCAGCGACGGCGTGACCGAAGCGCGTGGCGGGATCCGGGGCGAGCAGTTCGGCATGACCCGGCTGGTCGAGGCGCTGCGCGGCTGCCACCGGATGCCGGCACCCGCCCTGGCGGAGCGGGTCGAGCAGGTGGTCAGCGACTGGCTCGGCGGCCGCAACCACGACGACATCGCGGCCTTCGCCATCCGGGCGGTGCCGCCGGGCGCGGTGTCCCGGCACCTGCGGGTGGTCCCGTGACCGCCGTACTCGGTCGGTCGCTGGAGGACGCCTACCCGGCGTACCTGCGCTGCCTGGACGAGGCCGACGAGCACGGTGCGATCGACCTGGCGCTGGAGTTGCTGACCGACGGCGTCGACCCGCAGGACGTGCTGCTCTCGCTTGTCGCACCGGCACAGGCGCAGGTCGGCGAGTGGTGGCAGCGCAACGAGTGGAGCGTGGCCCAGGAACACGCCGCGACCCACGTCAGCGAACGGGTGATCGCGGCGGTCTCCGCGACGGTACGCCGGCAGCCGCACCGGGACCGGGTGGTGGTCGCCTGCATGGACGGCGAATGGCACGCACTTCCGGCCCGGCTGGTCGCCGAGGTGCTCCGCCTCGACGGCTGGGACGTGACCTTCCTCGGCGCCAGCGTGCCGGCCGTGCACCTCGTCTCCTACCTGCACCGGCACGACCCCCGGGCGGTGGCGATCGGCTGCTCGCTGCCGATGCGGCTGCCGCACGCCTCCCGGTTCGTCCAGGCGTGCCGACGCGCGGACGTACCGGTGCTGGTCGGCGGCCGGGGGTTCGGCTCGGACGGCCGGTGGGCGGCCCGACTCGGCGTGCCCTGGGTCCGCGACGCCCGGGCCGCGTCCACCGCCCTCGCCGAGGTCACCCTGCCGGCCTGGGGCACGGCCCCGACCGTCGACGACACCGAGTACGCCGGACTGGTCGCCGCCCGGGTCGAGCTGATCGACCTCTGCGTCGCCCGCATCCCGGACGCCGCCCGGTACACCCCGGCTCAGCTCGACGCGACCGTCGCCGACCTCGGCTACATCGTGGACACCCTCGCCGCCGCCGTCTACGTCGACGACGCCACGCTCTTCGCCGAGTTCGCCGTCTGGCTCGGTGAGGTGCTGGCCAGCCGGAAGGTGCCGCTGCGTACCGTCGACACCGCCTTCGACCTGATGGCCGGGCGGCTGCGCGACTTCCCGCGCGCCCTGCGTATCCTGCGCTCCACCCGTCTGAGCACGGACGACTCCTGACCGGGACACCGGTGACCGGGACACCGGCCGCCGGTCCCGGAACCCGTCGGCCGGCTTGTCGAAGCGCGGCCGCCGAAGCGCGGCTGTCAAGCGCGGCCGCCGAAGCGCGACAAAGGGCCTAGATCACCGTGACCTCCGGCAGTCGGGCGGGTTACGGTTTCAATGATCGACAGGTCGGGCGTCGGCGGCACGCCGCCGCGGAGGCGGTACGGGCCCGCCCCGGAGCGACGGGTCGGGCAACGGAAGAGGGAGTGAGCGTGGCGCAGCGCAGGGCACTTGTGGTTCGCGGCGGCTGGGAGGGACACCAGCCGGTCCGGGCGACGGACTTGTTCATCCCGTTCCTCGAACGCAACGGCTACGCGGTACGGGTCGAGGAGTCGACGGAGGTCTACGCCGACGCCGCCGAACTGGCCGCGACCGACCTCGTCGTGCAGTGCGTGACGATGTCGGAGATCACCCGCGAGCAGCTGGCGGGGCTCACCGCCGCCGTCGTCGCCGGCACCGGCCTCACCGGTTGGCACGGCGGCATCGCGGACTCGTTCCGGGCCTCCTCCGACTATCTGCACCTGGTGGGCGGCCAGTTCGCGACCCACCCGGGCAAGGAGCCGTGCGAGCGGCACGGTGGCGAGGAGGACAACTTCCTGCCGCACACGGTGAACATCACCCAGCAGGGCCGGGAACATCCGATCACCGCCGGGATCGAGGACTTCGAGCTGGTCACCGAGCAGTACTGGGTGTTGCACGACGACCTGAACGACGTGCTGGCCACCACCACGCACCCGACCCGCCCGTGGCACCCGTGGCACCGGCCGATCACCTGCCCGGCGATCTGGACCCGGCTCTGGGGCGCCGGACGGATCGTCGTGACGACCCCGGGACACAGCCTCGACGTGCTGGAGCACCCGAACGTGCGTACCGTCATCGAGAGGGGAATGCTGTGGGCGACCCGCACGGCGTCGGCATCGTAGGTCTCGGGGTCATCTCCCGGGCGTACCTGGAGACGCTCGCCGACCATCCCGAGCTGCGGATCGCCGCGGTCGCCGACCTCGACCCGACCCGCTCGGCGGCGGTCGCCGCCGAACTGCCCGGCACCGAGGCGGTGAGCGTCGAGCGGCTGCTCGACCATCCCGACGTGCGGACGGTGCTGAACCTGACGATCCCGGCGGCGCACGCCGAGATCTCGCTCGCCGCAATCGACGCCGGCCGGAACGTGTACGTCGAGAAGCCGCTCGGCGTCACGTTCCCGGAGGGCCGCTCGATCGTCGACCGGGCCACCTCGGCCGGCGTCCGCCTCGGCTGCGCACCGGACACCGTGCTGGGCACCGGCACCCAGACCGCCCGCGCGGTGATCGACGAGGGGCTCATCGGGCGCCCGCTCTCCGCCCTGGCCGTGATGGTCACCCCGGGACACGAGCGCTGGCATCCGGACCCCGACTTCTACTACGCCCCCGGCGGCGGTCCACTGCTGGACATGGGGCCGTACTACATCTCCGCCCTCGTCCACCTGCTCGGGCCGGTACGCGCGGTGATCGGCGCCGCCGCCCGGCTGCGTACCGAGCGGGTCATCCGGACCGGTCCGCGCGGCGGCCAGACGATCCCGGTGCGGGTGGACAGCCACGTCTCCGGGGTACTCGAACACACCGGCGGTGCCCTCTCCACCATCACGACGAGTTTCGACGGCGTCGCGACGACGGCGGCGCCGATCGAGGTGCACGGCGAGGACGCCAGCCTCGCCGTACCCGACCCGAACCGGTTCGACGGCCAGGTGCGGATCCTGCCGCTCGACGGGCGCTGGGACCCGGTCCAGGCACGGGCGGGCTACGCCGAGGCATCCCGGGGGGTGGGCCTGGTCGACCAGGTCAGGGCCGATCCGCAGCGTCCGCCTCGGGCCGGTGGCGAGTTCGCGCTGCACGTGCTCGAGGTGATGACCGCGCTGCTCCGCTCGGCCGACGAGGGACGGCGGATCGAGCTGACCAGCACGGTGCGGCGGCCCACGCCGGTCCCGTACACCGGGGTCGAGGACTGGAAGGAGGCGCGGGCGGCGGCGGGCTGAGCCGGCGCGACGGCGGCATCACGGGGGCGCACCCGGTGCGCCGGGGTGAAATTCGGTTGCCGTGCGCGCCGGGTTGCCGCAGGGTTGCGGACATGACGTACTGACCGGCACCGCCCCAGTCGAGCCCACACCGCAGCAGCGCGCTGTCGCGCACCGGTGGGAGGGCCGTAACGCCGTGAAGTCCGTACCCCTCTCCAGGAGTGAGTCTCCTTGTCGCAGCAGACGTCCCGGCCGGAGTCCGCTCCGGACACCGGGCCCGCCGCCGTCACCGTCTTCGCCTCCGCCCGCAGTTGGATCGAGTCCGACGCCGTCGACCAGTGCCACCAGGTGGCCGCCCTGGACGGCATGGTCTCGGTCGCCGGCATGCCGGACCTGCACCCCGGCAAGGGTGCCCCGATCGGCGCCGCCATGGTCTCGACCGTGCTGTACCCGTTCCTGGTCGGCTCCGACATCGGCTGCGGCATCGCGGTCTTCCCGGTCGACCTGAAACGGGTCGTACCCGAGCAGGTCGCCCGCCGTTTCCCGGACCTCGACGTCGCCCTGAACCCGGAGCGGGACGTCGACCACCCGGCCTGGGCCGTGCTGGACGGCGAGATCCCGGCCGGCCACCTCGACGGACTCGGGACGGTGGGCCGGGGCAACCACTTCGTCGAGCTGGCCCGGATCCGGACCGTCCTCGACCCGGGCCACACCGCCCGGCTCGGGCTCGCCGCCGACGACCTGGTGCTGATCGTGCACAGCGGCTCCCGGGGGCTGGGCGAGCGGATCCTGCGGGCGCACACCGAGCGGTACGGCGCCGGACCGGCCGCCGATCCGGCGGACTACCTACGGCGGCACGACGAAGCCGTCCGCTGGGGGTCGCTCAACCGCCGGCTGCTGGCCGCCCGGGTCCTGCACGCGCTGGGCGCCAGCCCGACCGAGCCGATCGTCGACGAGTGCCACAACCTCGTCGAGTGCCGCGACGGGGCGTACCTGCACCGCAAGGGTGCCGCCCCGGGCGACGGCCGGGACGTGCTGGTCGCCGGCACCCGGGGCACCTGCTCCTATCTGGTGGCCGCGCACGCCGGCCCGCAGGCCAACTTCTCGGTGGCGCACGGCGCCGGCCGCAAGATGTCCCGGGCCGACGCGCTGCGCCGGGGGCGGGTCAAGCACACCGTCGAGGAGCTGCGGCGTACCCCGGTGGGGTCGCTTGTGGTCTGCGGGGACCGCCAACTGCTCTTCGAGGAGGCGCCGACGGCGTACAAGCGGATCGAACAGGTGATCGCGGACCTGGTCGCGCACGGACTGGCCACCCCGGCCGCCACGACGGTGCCGGTGGTGACCTACAAGACCATCGACCGCGGCGGCCCGGCCCGTCCCGCCGGGCGGCGAGAGCGCCCGGAGCACCGCCGGGGTCGGGGGCGGCGGTGAGCGCGACGGCACCGGCCAGCCAGTTGCTGATCTCGGCCGGGCGGGGCCCGCAGGAGTGCGCCTGGGCGGTCGCCCAGTTGCTGCGCAGACTGTCGGCGGAGGCCGCCCGGCGGGGGCTGGTGACGTCCCGGGTCGAGTCGGTGCCCGGGGACCGGCCCGGCACCTACCGGTCGGTGCTGGTCGGGATCGCCGGCGACGGTGCCGAGGAGTTCGCCGACTCGTGGACGGGCACCCTCTGCTGGCAGGCGCCGAGCCCCTACCGGGCGGGCGCGGGCCGGAAGAACTGGTACGTCGTCGCCCGCCCCTGCCGGCTCGACGCCCCGCGCACGCCGTTCGCGGAGGTGGACGTCGAGGTCGTCGGCTGCCGCACCGGCGGGCCGGGCGGGCAGCACCGGAACAAGGCGAGTACCGCCGTGCGGGCTACCCACCGCCCGTCCGGGATCGTGGTGGTGGTCGACACCGAGCGGCAGTTCAGCCAGAACCGCCGGATCGCCCTGGAGCTGATCCGGCAGCGCATCGCGGCCGGCGACCGGGCGGCGGGTCAGGCGCTCGGCACCGCCCGCTGGCGGATCCATGACGATCTCGTCCGCGGCGACCCGGTACGGGTCGAACGGCCCTGACCCACGCCCGGACGCTGGTCAGGGCCTCGGGGTCGGGACGTGCGGGTGTGCGCCGACGAGTTCCTCCGGCGCGGAGAGGGACCACGCCTCGTAGACCAGTTCGGCGAGTTCGTCGACGTCGATCCGGGGCAGGTGCACGACGACCCAGCCGAAGCCGCCGGCGGTGAACTGCACCTCGAAGACGTCCGGCCGCTCGGCGACCAGCGCCGCCTGTTCCGACAGCGACTGTTTCAGCCCGACAGTGCTGGTACGCGGCCAGTGGTAGCCGAAGCGGATGCCCCGGACGCTGAACGAGGTGTAGTCCCGCGCCTGGGCGTGCTCGACCTCGGCCAGCCTCGCCACCATCCGCAGGAACTGCGCGCTCGGTACTCCCACGCCGGACATTCTGGCCTACCCGCCGGAGCCTCGGGACACGGCCGTGACCCCCCGTCGCGGTCGGGGAGATCATGCCGGTGGTCGGGCGGACGTACCCGCTGCGTCGGACGGCCGGGCGAGCGCACTCGTCGAGACCGCGCACGCCGTGGCAAGATCGTGCTGACGGTGTAACCGTGCGTGACCGGCTCGCCTGTGCCCTGCACGCGCTCCGAAAAATTTTGATCGTGTCGTCCGACCGCAATTGCCGACGACTGCCAGGCACGCACCGGCTGTGGCCTGCGGAAGATCGCTCGAACGCGCCCGCGACCCGGGACCGGGGGCGTCCGTTCGGCCATCGCCGAGGGTGTTCGGACGGTAGCTCCGATCAAGAGCGAATGGCATGCTTGGTCGGGAAGCAACCCGGAGGTGTGGGGTGAGCGGATCAGGACAGCAGGACGGAGCCGGTGACGGTCCGATGGCCGTACGGATCCTGGTGGGGGCCCAACTACGACGACTGCGCGAAGAACGGGGACTGACCAGGGCGGAAGCTGCCGAGCCTATCCGCGCGTCCGAGTCGAAGATCAGCCGGATGGAGCTGGGCAGGGTCGGCTTCAAGGAGCGCGACGTACTCGACCTGCTGTCCCTCTACGGCGTACACGACGAGCGGGAGCGGGCGACGCTGCTGGAGCGGGTACGCGAGGCCAACACGTCGAGCTGGTGGCACCCGTACAGCGACGTCACGCCGAACTGGTTCCAGCGGTATCTGGGGCTGGAGGCGACCGCGATGCTGATCCGGACCTACGAGGTCCAGTTCGTTCCTGGTCTGCTCCAGACCGAGGACTACGCCCGGGCGGTGGTGCGCCTCGGCCACGGGTCGGCGCGGGAGGACGAGGTCGCCCGCCGGGTGAGCCTGCGCATCCAGCGGCAGCAGGTGCTCAGCCGCCCGGATCCGCCGCTGCTCTGGGCGGTGGTGGACGAGGCCGCGCTGCGTCGCCCGGTCGGCGGGGTACAGGTGATGCGCGACCAGCTCGAAGCGTTGATCACCATCGTCACCAAGATGCCGAACGTCAAGCTCCAGGTGATCCCGCTCGCCGCCGGTGGGCACGCCGCGGCCGGCGGAGCCTTCACCATCCTGCGTTTCCCGCAGCAGGACCTGGCCGACCTCGTCTACATCGAACAGTTGACCAGCGCGCTCTATCTGGACAAGCGGGAGGACGTCGACCGCTACTTCGAGGCGGTGAACCGGCTCTTCGTCGAGGCCGCACCGATCAAGGAGACCTTCCAGATCCTGGACCGGATCATCCGCGACCTCGGCGAGACGCCCCGCTGACCGGAGGGCGGCGGCCGCCGCCGCGGCGGCAGGGTCGCTCGGCAGCCCGGGCAACCGGGGCGGGGTCTACCAGAAATGACCTCGGTGCCCGGGGGGCGGCCCGAGTCACCGCCGGGGGCGCAGCCGTGCCCGGTCGCGTACCCGGCGGATCGGTCGTAGCGGGCGGGTGACCGTCACCGGGGCGGCGATCGCCGGATCGTTGGTGAGCACCGCCCGGTGCAGGCTGCGCAGCTCCTCGCTGGGCCCGACGCCGAGCTGGTCCACCAGCACCTCCCGCACCGACTGGTAGGTCTCCAGCGCCTCTGCCTGCCGGCCGGCCCGGTAGAGCGCCACCATCAGCCGTCCCCACATCGACTCCCGCAACGGTTCCCGGGCGGTCAGGTCACGCAGTTGGGGCAGCAGGTCACCGTGCCCTCCGGCGGCGAGCAGCAGGTCGATCCGGCGCTCGGTCACCCCGTACCACTCCTCGGTCAGGCCGGGTGCGTGCTCCGCGACCAGCCATTCCGAGGCCACGTCCTGCAACGGCATGCCCCGCCAGCAGGCGAGTGCCGCGTCGAGCAGCCGCAACTCGTCCGCCGGCCGGGCCGACCGCGCCGCACCGGCGAGAGCGCGGAAGCGGTACACGTCGACGGTGTCCCGGGGCAGGTCCAGGGTGTAGCCGCCGGTGCCGCTCGCGATCACGTCCGTGCCGAGGTCGTGCCGGAGCCGGGTGACGATCGTCGAGAGTGCCCGCCGGGCCAGTTCCGGAACGTCCTCGCCCCACAGGTACCGGGCCAGCACGCTGATGCTGACACTCCGCCCCGGAGTGAGCGCGAGCGCGCCGAGCGTCACCTGCCGGCGAGGCGCGGCAACGCTCACCGGCCGGCCGTCCACGAGCACCCGGACCGGCCCGAGCAGACCGATCTCCAGTACTCCGTTCACCATCCACCCCCCGATCGATGGAAACCGTTGTCAGCTACCAGCAGTGTCCGCAGACCGGTCGGGGCGCCCAGTCCGGCGGGACGAGCCGGATCATCCGGGCGACCAGCGGGTCCTCGGTGTCCAGCGGGCGCGCCTCGAGCCGGTGGTCCAGCTGGTCCCACACCACCCGGACGCACTCGATCCGGACCAGGTAGTCGGTGACCACGCAGATGGCGAAGTCCACCGTACCGAACGGCAGCCGCTTCCGTTCCGAGAACGGGCTGACCCCGACGTTCGCGTACGGCCGCAGGTGCGACATGTAGACGAGGCCGTGCGCGAAGCCCGGCTCGTAGATGGCGTACCCGAAGGTGGCTCCGGTCTTCTCCTGGGTGCAGTCGAGTTGGCCGGCGAGGGCGAGGAAGTCGCCGTCGTTGGTCTCGTCCAGGGTCGCGGTCTCGATGCTGCCGGAGGTGCAGGCGATCCGTTCCCAGACCAGCGGGTCGGCCGCCGTCGCCGGGCTGGCGGCGAGCGAGCTGGCAACAGCGGCGGCCAGCACCGCGATCAGGCGTCTCATCGGTCTTCTCTCTCGACGGGCGGGGTGTTCCTGGGTGGGCTCGCCGCCTGCATCGCGCCGAGGGCGAGGCCGAGCTGGAAGCGGTTCTCCACGCCGAGCCGGTCCATCAGGGCCCGCAGCGCGTAGGTGACCGAGCGGGCGGACATGCCGAGTTCCCTGGCGGCGCTGGTGTCGGTGTGCCCCTCGGCCAGCAGCGTGACGAGTGTCTTCTCTCGTGGTGTGAGCACGACCTCGGGTACTCCGTTCCGGCGCGGATCCGTCGCGTCCGTCCAGCGGCGGACGAACAGCGAGACGAACGACTCGACCGCCGCGGGTTCGACGATCTCCCAGGTGTCTCGGTGCAGGTTGTTCGGGTCGACGGCGACCAGCGCGCCCCGACGGTCGAAGACCATCAGCTTGTGCGGCAGCCGGGGCGCCTCGCGGTACTCCCCGCCGAGCCGGGCGAACTCGGTCGCGTGCCGGGACGACCGGTCGCCGTCGGCGGGTGCCCGCCCCAGCGAACGTAGCCGGATCCGGCGCCGCGGCAGCGCGATGTCGATCGGGCCGGCGATCGCCAGGACGTCGGTGCTGAAGACCTCTTCCGGGTTCATCGCCAGGTGCTCGGCCCGCTCCACCGCCCGCCCGCCGGCCAGCGCCCCCGTCCCCCTGCCCGTCATGAACAACTCCCTCCCCCTGGGAATCGGTACGTCGCGATGTAAACACAGGACGGCACCGATGTCTCGAGCCAGCAAGATCATCATGGTGATTTCTTGCGAGATCGCGCAACCGGCCCGCCCGGGCTGCCGGCCAGGCTGCTCCGGCACGCTTCACCGGGATGGTCCACCCGCCCGGCGTCCGCGGGCCGGGCCCGGATTTGAACCGTCGGCGCGGAAAACCCGTTCTAGCTCACGAGTGGTCGCGCTGTCGTGGGCGTGCTCCGCCGTGCCGGTACGGCCTCCAGGAGAGGATCTTCGGGTTGTCACTCTTCACGCGCTCGCCACTGGGCCCGGATCAGGAACGGACGACCACGAAGCACGATCCGCCACCGGACGGGCACTCCGAGGAGCACCCGACCGACGCGCGGCCCGCCTCCGCCGACACCACCACCACCACCACCGCGGGCGGCGACGACGGTCCGGCCGGCGAAGACGGTGGTGACACCCCGGCCGGTGGTGGCGCGACGGATGCCCCGGCCGGTGGTGAGGCGACGGATGTCCCGGCCGGTGGTGGCGCGACGGATGTCCCGGCCGCGCGGGTGCGGCGTGCGACCCTCCGGCGGCTCCGCAGGCAGACGACGACGGTAGCGGCGGCCCTGCTGGTGCTGCTCGCCCTGACCGCGCCGAACCGGCCGGACCAGTTCACCCTCGGCACGCTCGCGCGCATCCCGATGGAGGCACTCCTCGGCATCGTGCTCCTGTTGGCGCTGCGGCCGGGGGCGCGACGGGTGGCCGCCGTACTCGGTGGTGTCGGTATCGGCCTGCTGGTGCTGCTCAAGGTCGTGGACATCGGCTTCTACGCCGTACTCGCCCGGCAGTTCGACCCGGTCCTCGACTGGATCCTGCTGGACGACGCGATCTCGTTCCTCACCGACTCGGTCGGCCGGATCGGGGCGATCGGCGCGGCGGTGCTGGCCGCGCTGCTCGTCGTCGCGGTACTCGTGCTGATGACGCTGGCGGTGCTCCGGCTGACCCGGCTGGTGGCCCGGCACGACGTCGCCGCGACGCGTACCGTGCTGGCGGTCGGTGCGGCCTGGCTGGCCTGTGCCGTGCTCGGCGTGCAGATCGTGCCCGGCGTACCGGTGGCGGCCCGCAACACGGTCGGCCTGGCGCACGGACGCGCGCACCAGATCCGCGACGGCCTGCGGAGCCAGCAGGAGTTCACCCGGCAGGCCGGCGTGGACGCCTTCCGCGACGTCCCCGGCGACCGGTTGCTGACCGGCCTGCGCGGCAAGGACGTGCTGCTGGTCTTCGTGGAGAGCTACGGGCGGGACGCGATCGAGGACCCACGGTTCGCCCCACAGGTCAACGCGGTCCTCGACGCCGGTACGCAGCGGCTGGCCGCCGCCGGCTTCGCCTCGCGCAGCGCCTTCCTCACCTCGCCGACGGTGGGCAGCGGCAGTTGGCTGGCCCACTCCACGCTGCTGTCCGGGCTCTGGATCGACAGCAACCAGCGCTACCGCAACATCGTCACCTCCGACCGGCTGACCCTCACCGGTGCCTTCAGCCGGGCGAGCTGGCGGACCGTCGGCATCATGCCGGGGGTGACCCGGGCCTGGCCGGAGGGGGAGCTGTACGACTACGAGAAGGTCTACGACTCGCGGCAGCTCGGCTACCAGGGCCCGAGGTTCAGCTGGGCCACGATGCCGGATCAGTACGTCCTGGCGGCGTTCGAGCGGTACGAACACGGGACGCCGGACGGACCCCCGTTGATGGCCGGGATCACCCTCGTGTCGAGCCACGCGCCGTGGACGCCGATTCCCCGGTTCGTCGACTGGGACGAGCTCGGCGACGGGACGGTCTTCGAGCCGATGGCGAGACAGGGCCAGTCGAAGGGCGCGCTCTGGAGCGACCAGACCAGGATGCGGGCCGAGTACCGCCGGTCGATCGAGTACTCGCTGACCAGCGTCATCTCCTATGTGGAGGAGTACGGCGACGAGGACACGGTGGTGGTCTTCCTCGGTGACCACCAGCCCTCGCCGATGATCACCGGTGCGGGCGCCGGCCGGGACGTCCCGATCACCATCGTCGCGCACGACCCGGCGGTGCTGGAGAGGATTTCCGGGTGGGGCTGGCAGGACGGCCTCCGGCCGGGCCGGCGGGCGCCGGTCTGGCGGATGGACACCTTCCGGGACCGCTTCCTGACCACCTTCGGACCGCGGGGCGCCGCCTGACGTCCTTCCGACCGGCGGCCTTTTCCTCGGTGGGAACGCCCCGGCGCGTCAGGGCTTGTGCCCGACGCCGCCGTAGCCGTCGACCGGTTCCGCGTCGGGGTCCTCCGGGCGCCAGCGGGAGATGGAGACGATCCCCGGCTCCAGCAGGGTGAGGCCGTCGAAGCAGCGTTCGATCTGGGCCGGACTCCGCAGCACGTACGGGACGGCGCCGGTGTCGTCGTAGCCCTGCTGGGCCTCGTCGAACCCCTCGGTGGTGTTGGTGCTGTCCCAGAGCACCAGGTAGCTGCCGCTGGGCACGGCGGCCATCACCCTGGCCACGATGGACTCCGCCTCGGCGTGCTCGGCGACGTGCCCGAGCACCCCCATGAACATGACCGCGATCGGCTGGTTGAAGTTCAGGATGTTGCGGGCGTCGGCGATGATCTGCTCGGGATCGTGGAAGTCCGCGTTGACGTAGTCGGTGACCCCTTCCGGGGTGGTGTTGCTGAGCAGGGCACGGGCGTGCGTCAGCACCAGCGGGTCGTTGTCGACGTAGACGATCCGGGACTCCGGCGCGGCCCGCTGGGCCACCTGGTGGGTGTTCTCCAGGGTCGGCAGGCCGGTGCCGATGTCGAGGAAGTTGCGGACCCCTGCCTCGGTCGCCAGGTGGTGCACCGCCCGGATCAGGAAACGCCGGGACTGCCTGGCCAGTGGGACGATGCCGGGGAACTGTTTCCGGTACGCGTCTCCGGCCTCCCGGTCGGCGGCGAAGTTGTCCTTGCCGCCCATCCAGTAGTTCCAGATCCGTGCGGAGTGCGGGACTCCGGTGTCGAGCCCGCCCGACCGTCCGCGGTGCGCGGGCAGCGCTTCCTTCGTCACGTGGCCTACCTCGAAGTTCCCGTAGCGGACGCGTCGCTCCACGGTAGAGCGTCGCCGGCGGCCCCCGCCCCCGCCGGTACGTCCCGTGCGGCCAGTGGTGTGGCCGGGGCGGCCAGTGGTGCCCGTACCCGGATCGGCGGAACCGCTCTCGACCCGGAGGCCGACGCCGGCGGTTCTGCGCTCAGCCGGCAGCGCCGGCCGGGTCCGCCACCGCCTCGTCGCCGGAGGACCGCTCCGACCGGGGGCGGAGCCGGACCTTGGTGATGGCGTGCCGGTCGATCTCGGCGACCTGCGCGGTGAAGGCGGGCAGGTCGACGGTCTCGCCGGCCGCGGTCGGGATGTGCCCGAGCCGGGCCAGGACCAGCCCGGCGACGGTGGTGTAGTCGCCGTCGTCGGGCTCGTCGAGTTCGAGCCCGATGTCGGGCAGGTCGTGGATCGGAAAGGTGCCGGCGACCAGGAGTGTCCCGTCGGGTTGCCGGACCACGGCCTGAACGTCGCGGTCCGTCTCGTCGTAGATCTCCCCGACGATCTCCTCGATCAGGTCCTCCATCGTCACGATGCCGTCGTTGGCGCCCCGCTCGTCCACCACCACCGCGAACTGCTGGCGCTGCTGGCGCATCTGGCGCAGCGCGTCGGTGACCCCGAGCGTCTCCGGCAGGAACAGCGCCGGAGCCATCCGGTCGCGCACCTGGGCGCCGTCGTCGAGCAGGTCCCGCAGGTGTACGACGCCGACCACGTCGTCGAGGCCGCCCCGGGTGACCACCGGGGCGCGGCTGTGGCCGGACTCGGCGAGCTGTCGCCGGGCCGTTCCGGTGGGCAGTTCGGCGTGCAGGGTGACCACCTGCCCGCGCGGGACCAGGATCTCCCGCAGGATCCGGTCGGCGATCTCGAACGCCCCGCTGATGATGGTGCGGTGTTCGGCGGTGAGCCCGCGCTGGGCCGTCACCATCTCCCGCAACTCCTCGGCGCTGACCTCCTCCGGGCCGCCCTCCGGGTCGGCACCGGTGAGCCGGACCACGACGTTGGTGGATTTGCTGAGCAGCCAGACCGCCGGGCGGGAGAGTGCGGCGAGTACGTCGAGCGGCCGGGCCACCACCAGCGCCCAGCCCTCGGCCCGCTGCATCGCGATCCGCTTCGGCGCCAGCTCGCCGAGGACCAGGCTGACGAAGGTCAGCAGGATCGTCACCAGCACCACCGAGGCGGGTTGGGCGGCCGAGCCGAGGAAGTCGAGCAGCGGCACCAGGGGTGCGGCCAGCGAGACCGCGGCGGCGGCGGAGGCGAGGAAGTTGGCCAGGGTGATGAAGATCTGGATGGTGGCCAGGAAACGGTTCGGGTCGCGGGCCAGCTTCGCCAGCACCTGCCCGCCGCGCGACTGCCGCTCCAGCCGCTGCACCTGGCTCTCCCGCAGCGACACCAGCGCCATCTCGCTGCCCGAGAACGCCGCGTTGACCAGGACCAGGAAGAGAACCAGTGCCACCTGTAACCCGTAGCCGTCCACCGAAACTCCCGGCCTCCTCGTCGTCGTCTCTGGCCTGTCGTGGGGTCCCAAACCTAGCCGGTCGGCACCGGCCGGGTACGGCTCAGGTGGCCAGCAGGATGGTCATCCCGAGGTAGGTGGCCAGCAGCAGTACGCCCTCGAAACCGAGCCGCCCCCAGCCGCAGGTCTGCCGGACGAGCAGCCCGGCGAGCAGGATCGCGGTCATGAACAGCCCGGTGGTGGTGATGAAGAGGTCGTCGTTGCCGGCGGCGTGGTAGATCGAGCCCTGCCGGTACGCGACGTCGCCGACCACCAGGGTGATCACGTCGAGGATGTTCCCGCCCAGCACGGCGGCGACGGCCAGGGTGACCGCCCCCCGGCGGACGGCGGCGATCGCGGTGACGGTCTCCGGCAGGCCGTTCACGACGCCGAGCAGTACCCCGCCGGTGAACCCGGCGGTGAGGCCGGTGGTCTCGACGACGCTCTCCGCGGCCAGCGAGACCGCCCAGCCGCTGGCCGCGACGACGGCGCCGACCAGGACGAACCGCACCCACAGCGCGGCCATGCCCCGCTCGTCCAGGGCGCCGTGCTCCTGCGGTACGTCGGGTTCGGTCTCGGTGGTGCCGACCGCCTGCCACATCGGTGTGGTGCCGGCGGTCCGGATCAGCCGGAGCCCGCCGAGGTAGCAGGCGACGATCACCACCGAGATCGGGTGGATGCCGAGCACCGTGACGTCCGGGGTGTAGCTGCCGAGCAGTGCGAGGGTGAGCAGGGTGATCAACAGGCAGCCGAAGAGCAGGTTCGAGGAGGAGGCGGCGGCGTGTTCGAGGTTGACCCGGCGGTGGAAGGCGTCGGCGACCGCGACGGCGGTGGTCTGGGCGGCGATCCCGCCGACGGCGTTGCTGTAGCCGAGCTGTGGATGGTCGCCGGCGGCGGTGACCGCCGTCATCACGATTCCGGAGAGCCCGGTCGCGACGCCGAAGAAGACCACCCCGAAGACCGCCTCGCCCCAGCCGGTCCGGTCCGCCAGGGCGTCGCCGAGGGCCACCAGCCGGATGCTGCCGAGGATCGTGACCAGGCCGGCGACGGCGAAGACCCCGATGCTCAGGCCGAGCGGCCAGGGCGTAGCGGGTAGGAAGCCCAGCATCGGGCGGTTATTCCCGGGTTGCCGGCTTCGAAGCGTCCGCGCGGCGCATCGTCGCCCGCCGGCCCGGTCAGCCGTCCGGCCGGTCCAGCCAGGTCTCCAGGCCGTCTAGGAGCCGTTCCAACCCGAAGGTGAAGCTCTCGTCCCAGACCCGTTCCGGTTCGTACGCGGCCGACCCGACCTCCTGCCGCCACCTGTCGTAGTGCGGATGGTCGCGGGCGATCCGCTCCACCTGGGGCTCCAGGTTCCGCACGATCTCCTCTAGCGACCGGCCGGACCTGCGGACGGTGGTGACCATCGCCGCGATGGTGGTGGCCGAGCCGATCGCGTACGAGGTCAGCAGCGCGCTCGCGTGTGACAGTTCCAGTCCGGTGAAGCCGGCTCCGCCGAGCAGGGCCACCGTGCGTTCGCCGATCCGCATCGCGTTCGGGCCGAGGTTCGGGCGTACGCCGAGCAGGCCGATCACCCACGGGTGGCGGAGCAGCATCTCCCGGGTGGTGGTGGTCAGCACCGACGCCCCGATCCGCCAGTTGGTGTCGCCGACCTCTGGTACGTAGACCTCGCCCATCACCTCGTCGACCGCGAGTTCGAGCAGTTCGTCCTTGTTCGTCACGTACCAGTAGACCGAGGTGGCGCCGGAGCCCAGTCGGGTGCCGAGCCGGCGCATGCTCAGCCCGGTCGGTCCCTCGGTGTCGAGCAGCTCGATCGCGGCCCGGACGATCTGCTCGCGGCTCAGCGTCGGCGCCCCGCCCCGGCTGGCCCGGGGCGGGCGCAGCCACACCGAGCTGGTGAACGGGTCCGACTTCGGCGGCATCCAGGGTCCTCTCGACCCGGTCAGTCTATGAGCCTGGTAGCCAAGGGTCTCCGCGGAGGTCAGTGGGCATCGACGCGCAGCGGAAGCCGGTGTGTCCCGCGCTCGTGTCCGGCGCCTCGCCCAACCGCCGGAACTCAGGACCCCCCCCGTGTCGCCACTTCGTCCACCTTCACCGCTAACTTGTAGGATATCTCCCTGGCGTTGACGCTTCCGAGGCGACGGACCTACGGTAGCAAAATCTGTAGGACATCTTGCAGACATCGACTCCACCGACATATCTCGATCCGGGTGGCGCCGCGCCGCAGCACGGTTAGCGAGCTCGAGCGTGCCGCCCAGCGCGAACTGTTCACGACTGCGATCGCCAAGCACAGCTCGGATCCCGAGGACATCTCACGAGATTGGAGATCGGTATGAGCTTCCTAAGCTCCCGGCACCGAGGCGCGGCGAGGATCGCGGGCAGCCTGGCCGCAGCCAGCGTGCTCGGCTCCGCCGCGATGATCGGGTCAACGAGCGCCCACGCCGTCCCCGCCGGGGCCCTCCACACCAGCACGGTCTTCGCCCGCGGCCAGGACGGATACCACACCTTCCGGATCCCGGCCATCGTCGAAGCCCCCGACGGCACACTGCTGGCCTTCGCCGAGGCTCGGGTCAACAGCCCCGGCGACGACGGCGACATCGACATGGTGGTCAAGCGGTCCACGGATCGCGGCCGCACCTGGGGACCGCTGCGGGTGATCGCCGACGACGGCCCCAACAAGTGGGGCAATCCGGTCCCCATCGTCGACCAGCGCACCGGCCGGATCATCCTGAACACCACCCGCACGGGCGGCGACGTCAGCTCCAACGACGTGCGCTGCGGCGTGGCCGACGCGGAGCAGACCCGCCGCTCGTTCATCCAGTACAGCGACGACAACGGCGTGACCTGGTCCGCACCGGTGGAGATCACCGCGCAGGTACGGCCGGACAACTGGCGGCACTTCGTCGGCGGGCCCGGACAGGGGCTCCAGCTCCGCAAGGGCGAGCACGCCGGCCGCCTGGTCATCCCCGGCAACCACTCGGTGGCGGCGCCTCCCGGAGAGGACTGCCTGCGTGCCTCACTGTTCGGCGCACACAACCTCTACAGCGACGACGGGGGCGTGACCTAACATCTCGGCGGCGTCGACGACCCGATGCGGGGCGATGTCGCCCCGAACGAGTCCAGCGCTACCGAGCTCGCCGACGGCACCGTCTACTTCAGCGCACGCGACCAGGGCAGCACCCCCGGCCGGCGGGTCGACACCACGAGCGGCGACGGTGGCCAGTCCTTCGACCGTCCGTACCAGGCGGCCAACGGCATCGTCACCTCCCAGGTACAGGGCTCCGTGCTGGCGCTGTCCCCGCACGAGGTGAACAGTCGGCTCGTCTTCTCCGCGCCGGGCCACCCCACGGCACGGGAGAACCTGACGCTCTGGTCGAGCTTCGACCAGGCCGCGACGTGGCGGTCCGGTCTGGTGGTCTACCGGGGCCCGTCTGGCTACTCGGATCTGGTCGAGATCGACCCGCGGACCGTCGGCGTGCTGTTCGAGAACGGTGACCGCCTGGACGAGGGTGCGACCCAGACCTACCACCAGCGGATCAGCTTCGCTCGGATACCCGTTCCTCTGCTCGGCAAGCCCACCGGGCCAACCATGCGGACACCCGACACGTCCGGTCATGACCTGGGCGGCGTGGTCAGTGGCAGGCCGACCCGGGCGGGGGGTGTCTTCGGGCACGCTCTCGACTTCGCCGGCGACCATGTGGAGGTCCCGCTGACCGGGTCCCTCTCCTTCGACGAGGGCGCGTTCACCGCGGCCGTGTGGTTCCGCACCACCGCCTCGGAGGACCAGGCCATCTTCTGGGCCCACGCCACCGCCGACGGGGAACCGAAGTGGTGGATCAGACTGGAGCCGGGCCAGGGGCGGGTACACGCCGTGATCGACACCGGCGCGGCCAGCCGGACCGTCCCCGTGCCCGGAACCTTCAACGACGGCGAATGGCATCACGTCGCGCTGACCCGGAACGAGGAGGAGCTGGTCATGTACGTCGACGGCGTCCGTGGCGGCAGCGCCGGCCCGGTCGCCGGGTCGGTGTCGGACGATGCCCGGACGGGAATCCGGGTGGGGGCACGAGTCGACGGTGTCAACAACCCGTTCCGCGGAAGGCTGGACGAGGTGTGGCTCTTCGATCGCGCGTTGACCGCCGACGAGGTCCGCGCACTGGCCGCAGGGAATGTCGCGCCAGCCGGCGCGCAACTGCACCTGCCGCTCGACCAGACGTACCGGCACGGCTGATCGGGCAACTGTGGCAGCAGTTGTTCGGCCAGTTCGGCAATAGTGGACGGGCTCGCACAGTGTTCGAGGATTTTGGTACGGTGTACTAGCGTTCTCGAACACTGTACGAGCGGAGGCTTCGATGTCCACACCCACACCCACACCCACGCCCACCGGCACCACCGGCGCGAGCCCACACCCGCGCCGGTGGTGGATCCTCGGCGTGCTCTGCCTGAGCCTGCTGGTGGTCGTGATCGACAACATGGTGCTGAACATCGCGATCCCGGCGCTGATCCGCGACCTCGGGGCGAGCGCCGCGGAGATCCAGTGGATCATCGACTCGTACATCCTGGTCTTCGCCGGCCTGCTGCTCACCGCCGGCAGCCTCGCCGACCGGCACGGCCGGCGACGCGGCCTGGTGATCGGCCTGGTCGTCTTCGGCGGCGCCTCCGTTCTGGCCACGTTCTGCCAGACGCCCGGCCAACTCGTCGCGGCCCGCGCCCTGATGGGCGTCGGCGCCGCCTTCCTGATGCCCGGCACCCTCTCGATCCTCACCACGGTCTTCGACGAGAGCGAGCGGAAGAAGGCGATCGCGATCTGGAGTTCCGTGCTGGTGCTCGGCGCGCTGGGCGGCCCGACCCTGGGCGGCCTGCTGTTGCAGCACTTCTGGTGGGGGTCGGTCTTCCTGCTCAACATCCCGATCGCCGTACTCGGCGTCGTCGCCGCGCTGGCGATCATCCCCGAGTCGCGCGGTCCGGCCAGCCGCCCCGACGTGCTCGGCGCGCTGCTCTGCACGGCCGGGATGACCGCGCTGGTCTGGTCGGTCATCTCGTCGGCCAAGGACGGCTGGTCGTCTGCGTCGACCGTCGCCGGGCTGGTCGGCGCGGTCGTGCTGCTCACCGCCTTCGTGCTCTGGGAACGCCGGGTCGCCGAGCCGATGCTGCCGATGTCGCTGTTCCGGGACCGCAACCTCGGCGGGGCCAGCCTCTCCATCGTGCTGCTCTCGCTCTCGGCCGGCGGCGTACTGCTGGCGCTGACCCAGTACCTCCAGTTCGTCCTCGGGTACGGGCCGATGCGCGCCGGCCTGGCCTTCGTGCCGATGCTTGTCACCGTGCTGGTCTGCAACGGCCTCGGGGTACTCGTCGACAGGCGGTTCGGCGCCCGGGTCACCATCGCCACCGGACTGTCGCTGATGGCCGCCGGCTTCGGGACGCTCGCCTCGATCGGGCCGGCCGACGGCTATCCGACGCTGGCCGCCGCGCTGGTGCTGATCGGGGCGGGCAGCGGGATCAGCGGGCCGGCCGCGGTCGGCACCCTGCTCGCCGCGCTGCCGCCGGAACGGGCCGGCGTCGGCTCGGCGGTCAACGACACCGTGCAGCAGCTCGGCGCGGCGCTCTCCGTCGCGGTGCTGGGCAGCGTACTGGCCGCCGCGTACCGGTCGGCGATGCCGGCCGAGGTCACCGGGCCGGCCCGGGAGTCCATCGGGGACGCCCTGCGGATCGCCGCCGCGACCGGGGATGGCACGCTGGCCCGGCTGGCCAGGGAGGCGTTCATCGAGGCGATGTCCGGCACCGCCCTGGTCGGGGTGGCCGGTGGGGTCGCCGCCGCCGTGGTCGCCGCGCTGCTGATCCGGGCCAGGCCGACCCCGGCCGCCGCGCCGGCCGCCGTGCCGTTCGCACCGGCCGGAGACGGCGTCGCCCTACCGGCGGAGCCCGAGGGGCCGGACGACACCGGTCAGCCGGGCCAGGGCGTCGTCCCCGGTCGCCCGGCGGATTCCGTTCGCCCGGCCGAGTCCGGTCAGCCGGTGCGGTCGTCCGCCACCGCGTCCACCGCGTCGACCAAAGTGGCCAGTGCACCGGCCAGCGCCGCCAGCCCGTCGGTCGGCGGGCCGTCGGGTTCGACCAGGTAGCCGTCCCGGCGGATCTCCACCATCAGGGCGGTCACCCGGCGGTCCCGGCCGTAGTGCCGCAGGGGTACGTAACAGCCGGCGAAGGGCGTGTCGAGACCGGTCCCGCCACAGCCGGCGAAGGCCGCCCGGCCCGCCTCCCGCAGCCAGTCCGGGGTGTGCACCGGATCGGTGCCGAGGCAGACCGCCGGGCGTCCGGTGCGGCCGATCTCGTACGGCAGCCGCCGGCTCGGATAGGAGTGCACGTCCAGCACGGTGACCCGGCCGCGTGCGGCCAGCCGGGCGTCGACGAGGTCGGTGACCGCCCGCGCGTACGGGTGGTACCAGCGGTCGAGCAGTTCCGCCTCCTCGACCGGGTCGTCGGGGCGCAGCACGGCACCGGCGCTGGTCCTGGTGTACACGGCGGCCATCCCGACCGCCCGCATCGACTCCCGCCCGTCCGGAAAGCGCTCCGGGTCGACCACCAGCCGGGAGAGCAGGTTCACGAACGTCCACGGCGCACGCCGGGCGGTGCGGGCGGCCCGCTCGGCGAGCAGGTCGGTGTGCGCGTCGGTCATCCGGGCCAGTTCGGCGGCGAGTGCGGCGTCGTCGAGGAGCAGCTTCGTGCGTACCTCCGGCGGGACCAGCCGGGCGGCGTGCGGGACGTGCAGGATCACGTCGCTGTCGGCGGCGCCCGGCACCACCCGGAAGCCCGCCGCCGGCCCCGAACCGCCGTGCCGTCCCACGGCCGCCATTCTGCCCGGCCCGCCCGCCGCCACCGCACACCGCACCGCCGCCCGTCGACGCATCCGGTCAGGCCGCAGCAGCTCGGCCAGGTGCGTCAGGCTTCGGGCAGACAGCGGGATCGTGGCAGGTCCGTTTCCAGGAACGATCGATCACTCCGTACGCGGATTTGGTTAGCGGCAGGAAATGACCTTGCTGGACGCAACCGGGACCATTTACCGTCTCAGCCGTGGCGGCGGTTCGTGGTAGGCGGCGGGATGTGCTGGAGATGTACCGGCGCGCGCGTCCACGCGACGTACCGGCGGAAATGGTCGAGGCCGTCGCGGCGCGACGGCTCGCCGGTGACGTTGCGGGGGCCTTCGCGGCCGCGCGCGTGGACTTGGACATCGACGTCGACGAGATCACGCGGGTGCACGGCCGTGACATGGCCGATCGGCTGATCGACGACCTACGCCATATCGCCCCGGATCTGCTGCGCTGGAACGTACCGCGGGATCCGGAGTCCGGCGAGCCGGACGGGTGGGGGCTGCTTCGCAGGTACCCGGCCGCCGACGGCAGCGCGAACCTCATGGTCGACACGGGCCGCAGGGTCGGGGATCGGCTGCGGCTGCACGTCGGAATCCGGCCGTTGGATCCAGTTTTCGCCTCGGTGGTGTACCGGCTGCCGCGGGCGTACTGGGACGCCCGGTACCCCGGCGAGCTGCGCGACCTGTGCGGCGCCAGCCGCGATCGGATCCCGTTCCACGACGTTGACGGCCGCCGGCTGGATGCCGTCCCGGCCGGACCGCGTCCGGACGACCCCGTCGCGATGACCGAATGGCTGACGCTGCTGTGGGACGAGGGCCGCACTGGCGAAGCCCTCGCCGCGTGTGGGATCACGCTCGCCGGACGGCACGGCGACAGGTGGCCCCAGCGGCCGTGGGTCGCGGTCGAGCGGCTGGTCGCCGATGCGCGACGAAAGCTCGACGAGGATGTGTTCGACCCATCGCGGCGGCCACCGCGCCCGACCCGGACGATCTGGGTCCAGGGCCGCGACGAGGGCCAGGACGGCACCGACATCGAGCTGACCTTCGGCCCAGGCGAGCAGGTCACGGCGCGGCGGCGTAACGCTGGGAGTGGGGAGTCCCGGCTGCTCACCGCCCAGGAGTACCGCCATCCGATCGATCTTGACCTGCTGCGGTTCGACCTGGCCAATCCGGACGACCTGCACCCAGCGGTCACGCAGGCGCTGTTCCCGGCGCGGTCGATCAGTGCTGACGGCCCGCCGGCACCTTCCCGGGCCGGGACAGCGGCGCGGGACAGCGGGTTCGAGCTGGTGATGCGGGCAGTCTGTCGCGACACGTCGGGCGTGCTCGCGCTCCTGGACGCTGGCGCCGACCCGCAGGTACGGAACCACTCCGGCCAGACGCTGCTGCACCTGCTGGCCGACCTCGACCATGAGCTGCTCCTACCCCGGTTGCTCGCCGCCGGTGTGGATGTCAACCTCATCGACGTGCAGGGGCACACCGCGCTGCACGCGGCCGCCGTCCGCAGGAAGAACCTACGGTTCGCCGGATCGATCGCCCGGGCACGGGTGGAGGATCTGATCGGCAGGCTGCTCAATGCGGGCGGAGTCGATGTGTGCGCCGAGCAGGGCGCCCCGTGCCCGGCCGGTGCGCCCGCTGAGCGTCGTGCCCGACCCACCGACGAGGATCTCGTCCGGTTACGTGCGGCTGCTTCCCGGGATGAGTACCGGACGATGACCGATCTGGCATGGGCCCTGTATTCGATCGGGAAGGACCGACCAGAGGTGCTCGCCGAGTGCTACGGCGTCCCGTTCCCGGACGAGTTCTTCGCGCTCGCCGATCACATGCCGCTGCCTGGACACCGACCCAACGATCTGCGGTGCCACGTGTGGCGGCTCGCGCTGCCGGCCGACCGGGGCGGCCCGGTGCCGCCACCCGACAGCAGCGACGCCTTCACCGAGCGGGTCATCCTTGAACGCGACCGGCGGCTGGTCCCGCTGCTGCCGTTGCGTGACCACCGCACGGAATACGGCGGCCTGGTACTTTGCTACCGGCTCACCGACCTCGCCGATGGCGAACCGACGATCTACGGCACCGACCCGCTCGACGACCAAGGGCGGATCGAACAGCTCGGCCCGTCGCTGCTGGCCGTACTGCGCGACTACCACGTCACTGCCGTCGACCGGCTAGAGGCGCTGCAACGGCTCGTACCGCGGCACCGTGACATCGACGCCCTGCCTGCACACCGCGCCGCCCTGCAGCTGGTCGAAACCCTGCGGCCGGCCGGAGCGGCGGGTGTGGTGCGCTCCGAGCTGACCGCCCCGTTCACCACAGCGGTGTCCGAGCACATGCTGGCCCGACTGCGGGACCAGGCTTCCGCCGGCGACTTCCGGTCGCTGACTCGACTGGCGTGGGCCCTGTACGCAGCTGGTTCGAGCCCACGTGAGGTGCTGGCCGAGTGTTACGGGGTGGCGTTCCCCGACGAGTTCTTCGTGATCGCCGATGCGGAACCGGACGACGTGGTCCCTGGCTTCGCGGCAAGCCTGACCTGGGCGTTGAGCGTACCGCCCGAGCGGGGCGGGCCGGCGCTGCGCCCGTCGGGGCTGGTGTGGCCGGTCGAGCAGCGGATCCTCGCCTGGAATCCGGATCTCGTCCCGCTCGTCGGGCTGGCCCACCACGGCCACTACGCGGTCCGCCACGGCGAACTGATCCACTGTTACCGCCGCAGCGAGCTTGCCGCCGGCCGTAGCACCGTGTTCGGGGTTCCATGGGACCGGTTCGACGACGACGGCGAACTGTCCGTCGAGGCGTCCGGCCAGTCCCTGCTCACGGTCTTGCACGAGTACGCCACCGAGTGTCTGAGCCTGGACGAAGCGGAGAGCCGGCGACCGAAGAGCGTCACCGAGGACGAGGTTGAGGGCTCGCGCCAGATCGTGGCGAATATCGAGGCGCTGCAACGCCGCCTGGGCGACTACCCGAGGCCGACCAACCAATGATGCAACCCGACCAGACACCGGCCGACCATCCCGCGCTGTTGGAGCGGGGTCACCCGTTCCGGCAATGGAAGACCTGGCGCATACCTGGCACCAGGCTAACCCTCACAGGTTACTCCCGGGCCAACGACAAGACGTTCTTCCACGTCCCCGAGCTGCGGTGCAGCCTCGACGCGGGGCTGTGCGAGGGACGGCAGGTGGACACGGTCTTCCTGACCCACACCCATCACGATCACGTCAAGGACCTCGACTACCTGGCCACGAACCCCGCCGGCGTGGACATCTACCTGCCAGCGGCAGCAGTACCGTACGTGGAGTCCTACCTCCGCGCGAGCGCCGAACTGAACCACGGCGCGGCGTTCGATCCCGCCCTGGCGAAGGGCTACCGGCTGCACGGGGTGCGGCACGACGACCGGTTCACCTTCGGCCGCTCAGCAGACCAGGTGCGAGTGGTCGAGTGCGAGCACAAGGTGCCCTGCGTGGGATACGCCTTCGCCCAGCGGGCCAAGGCACTTTTACCGGAGTTCGACCAGCTGAGACGCCGGCTGATCGGCGAAGGCCGGGCCGAAGACTTCGGTCGCCTCATGGCACACAAACGCGACGAGGGCGTCACCGTCGACGAACAGGTCCTGCGGCCGATGTTCGCGTTCCTCGGCGACACCCACGTGAACGTGTTCCGGCGCAACCCATGGCTGTTCGACTACCCGGTCATCATCACCGAATGCACATACCTCGACGACACCCAACGCGGGCGCGCCGACCGCGTCGGGCACACCGTCTGGAGCCAACTACGACCCATCGTCCAGGCACACCCGCAGACGCTGTTCGTCCTAACCCACTTCAGCCTGCGCCACTCCGACCCGGAAATCCTCACATTCTTCCGCCGGGAGTGGGAACAAGCGGGTACCGTACGGCCGACCAACGTCCTGCTGTGGGTCCACCCGGCGAGCCACCTGCCCGAGCAACACCAGTCCCGCTGATGTTCTCGGCTGGAGCTGGACGCGTCCGTTGACGACGACCAGCCACAGTCTCATGGCCACCAACGAGTCCCACGTACCGTTTCGAACGCGTTATCCGCCCGCCAAGATCCAGCCTACTGTCATGCGGCCGTCAGCGCTCGGCGGATGTTGCTACAAGCAGACCTAGAAGCGGGTCGCCACCGCCGACCTGGAACTGGTCACCAAGGGCATTCTGGACGCACAGGCCGACCCGAACCGGGCCACCGTCGACGTGGCGTCGAAGACCAGCCACATCGTGCTGCCCGTCGTCGGCGGTACCCCGGCCGCGCACGCCGCCGGTCTCTGACCCGTACACCCCACCGGCCGGCCCGGTAGCCGGCCGGTGGGGTGCCCCGCCGGTCACCGGCAGGTGTATGCTCCGCCGGTTGAGCCCTACCCCTGCGGCGTGTGCCCCGGACGCCGGCACCGGGCTCGCGACCGTATGGAGGATGGCGCATGTCCCAGAGCCAGGAGCTGTTCGACCTGCACGAGGACAAGACTTCGCGACCCAGCTTCGAGACCACGCTGCGCGGCTTCGACAAGCGGCAGGTGGAGCAGTACGTGGCGCAGACGGCGAACGAGTTGTCGAAATTGATCGCCGAACGCGAGCAGGCGTTCAGCCACATCCAGGGCCTGACCGTCCATCTCCAGCAGGTGCAGGCCGAGCTGACCGAGCTGCGGGAACGGCCGCCGCAGGTGGACCGGGCCTCCTTCCGGGACCTCGGCCCGATGGTCGACCAGATCATCGCGCTGGCCGAGAAGCAGGCCGGGGCGATCGTCGACGCCGCCGCCCAGCGGGCGACCGAGCACCAGAGCGAGGCGGAACGGGTCCTCGCCGATGCCCGCGAACAGGCCGAGAAGCTGACCGCCGAGGGCGAGGCCAGCCGGGAACGCGCCGAGCAGGAGGCGCAGCGGATCAGCGAGCGCAGCGCCCAGCAGGTCGAGCGGGCCCAGGCGCAGGCGGAGTCGATGCTGGAGTCGGCGCGCAGCCAGATCCAGCAGGAGATCGAGGCGGCCCGGACGCGTACCCAGCAGGAGCTGGGCCAGTGGCAGGCCAACGTGGAGCGCGAGCTGACCGAGCTGCGCAGCGCCACCGAGGCGGAGCTGACCCGGTCGCAGAAGCAGGTGGAGGAGGAGAACGCGAACCTCCGCGCCGAGGCCCAGCAGTACGTCTCCGAGCTGCGGCGGCGGGCGGACGAGCAGGCCAGCACGCACCAGCAGCAGCTTGCCGCGCTCGCCGAGGAGATCGAGACCCGGCAGCAGTCGCTCAGCCAGCTGCTGTCCGCGCAGGAGACCGCGCAGCAGCGGCTGGCGCAGTCCCGCCAGGAGGGCGTGACCGCCGAGCAGGAGTTCGCCCAGCTGCAGCAGCGGCTCGGTGAGGTCCGCCAGGACCTGACCGCCGAGCTGAACCGGCTGGACGAGGCCCGCCGGGCGGCGGAGACGGCGGAGCGGCAGGCGGCCGAGGTGCGGGCCCGGACGCAGCGCGAGGCGAAGCGACTGGCCGACCGGGCCGCCGCGGCGGTGATGGCGGCGGCCGCGATAACCGGCGAGACCGGCGAGTACCAGATGGTGGCGGTGCGCCAGGAGGCGAACCGGGGACCGGCCGAGGTGCTGGCGGAGCCGATCGAGCAGTCCGACCAGCCGGAGCAGCCCAGCCAGCCCGAGCAGTTCGGGCAGCCTGAGCAGTTCGGGCGGCGCGAGCAGCAGGAGCGCTCCGAGCAGCGGGAGCGCTCCGAGCAGCGGGAGCGCTCCGAGCAGCAGCCCGAGCGCCCGGAACAGCCCGAGCAGTTCGGCGGGCCCGAGCGGTTCGAGCAGCCCCAGCGGCACGAGGGGTTCGAGCAGTCCCAGCGGCCCGAGCAGTTCGAGCGGGCCGAGCAGTTCGAGCGGGCCGAGCAGTTCGAGCAGCCTCGGCGGGTCGAGCAGCCGGAGCCGGTGATGAACCTGTTCGAGCCCCAGCAGTCCGGGCACCAGTCGCACCACCACGAGAACGCGCCGCCCGTGTACACCCCGAACGGCGCCGACCCGGGCCGCTACTAGCCGGCGGTCCACCGGCGGCGCCCGCGCGGCTGGTCCCGCGGGCCGTCCGCCGAGGTGGCAGGCGGATCGTCGGGGCACCGCCGGGCCGCCACCGGCCCGGTGCTGCGGCAGGGGTGGCGGCCGGCGGTGCGGGTGTCAGCGGCCCCAGAGCCGCCAGGTCTGGTTGAGCGGGCTGCCCTGGCCCGCGGGGTTGCAGGTCCACTGGTGGACGAGGGCGCGCTGCGCCGTGGAGATGCTGCTGACGTCGACGCACTTGCCGCTGTGCCGGGCGACGAGCTGGTAGTCGTGGGCGTCGTTGCCGCCGTACGTCACCTTGCGGAGCGTGAACTGCTGGTGCTGCGCCGCACCGTCGCAGGTCCACTGCTGGACGGCGGCGCCGTTGGCCGTGGACGCCGCGTTCACGTCGAGGCACTTGCCGGACTGCTGGTTGAGCACGGTGTACGTGTTGGCGACTCCCGTGACCGGCCGGAAGTTCCAGAGCTGCTGGTCGCCGCCCTCACAGGCGAACTGCTGCTGCTGGTTGCCGTCCGCTGTGCCCAGGTTGCTGTTGTCGAGGCACTGCTGGGAGTGCTGGGCGACCGCGACCGTCTGGAAGCCGCCGTCCGAGGGCGGCAGCAGGGTGATCGTGAACGTGTCGTCGGCGTTGGTGTGCGGCAGGTTGACCGTGGTGGCGTTGCCGGAGAGCGTCACGACGGTGTTGGCGACGGTGACCGGCCCCTGGACGGCGCCGCCGCCGTTGTACGGGATGCGCTGGGCGAGGACCCGCACCTGGTTGTTCTGCACGATGCCGCTGGTGGTGTCGAGGCGTTGCAGGTTGACGGCGATGTTGCCGGTGGTGCCGCCGCCACCGACGAGAATCTTGGCGACCCCGGTCGCCTTGGTGGCGAAGGCGTCGTACGCCGGGCTGGGCGTGACGGAGACGATCGTGCCGGTCTGCGATCCGTAGAAGCGGTAGACCCACCATTCGCCCTTCGGCTGGTGCTGGCCGGCGGAGTTGTGCACCAGCAGGTTGCCGAGGTCGTTGTGCAGGTTCGAGGTGCTGGCCCAGTTGGCGCGCAACCCGTCGGCACCCGCGCGTTCCAGCCGGGCGATGTACCAGGAGCCGTCGCCGGGGTTCTGCTCGCTGGGCGAGCCGTACTCGTTGATCTGGTACGGGCGGGGGTGCGGGATGCCGCGGGCGTCGAGGGTCGCGTTGGCGGTGTTGACGTTCGCGACCGGGTCGCCGGGCAGGCTGTGCCAGCTGAAGATGTCCGGCACGAGGTTGTTGGCCCGGACGAAGTCGAGGTACTGGACCCACCAGCCGCCGGTCGACGGCACGCAGGCGCAGCTCGGGCCGACGATCAGGTGGCCGGGAAGTTCGGCGCGCAGCCGCTGGTAGGTGCGCCGCCACAACTCGAAGTACTGCGCCTGCGAGCGGTTCCAAAAGATGTTCAGGTTGGGCTCGTTCCAGATGTCCCACTGCACGCTGATTCCGGCGGCCCGGACGTCACCGATCAGCCGGGTGAGGAAGGCGTCGTAGTCGGCCCAGTTGCCGTTGTCGCCGGGGAAGCGGGAGATGCCGTACCCGTCGGCGCCCCACAGGTCGTGCGGCAGGATGACGAACTGGCCGCCGAGTGCGATGGTGCGCCGGGCCTGGGCGAGGGTCGAGTTCCACCTGCGGTCGTAGCTGCCGGCGACCCAGCCGCCCGGCTGGCCGAGTTGGGCGCCGCCGGCCCGCATGTAGCGGAACTTGACGTCGCGGTAGAAGTGGTCGGCCGGTCCGGACGCGTTCTCGGTCATGCCGTAGATCCAGCCCGAGGCGCGGTAGCTGGGGGAACCGCCGGCGACGGAGAAGTCGACGGTGATGGACTCGTCGCCGGCCTGTGCGGGGGTGGCGACGGCGGTCAGGGAGATGGCGGTGAGCAGCGCGGCGGTGAGTGCGCCGAGCAGCGTGGCTCTGTTCACGGAGGACTCCTTGGCTGGGGGACGGGCAGCGGAGATCGCGGGGCGAGCTCGTGGCTCGTCCCGGCGACGGTCCGGATGGCTACCGGGTGGGTGCCGGCCCGGTGCTGGCGCGCAGCGAGATCGGTGGAGTGAGCAACAGGTGCCGGGGTGGGGCCTCGGGGGTGGCGATGCGTTCCAGGAGCAGGTCGACGGCGCGGGTGCCCATCTCGGTGGGCACGTCGGCGGCGGTCAGCGGGGGACGGAAGTCTTCCGCCCAGTGCGGTGCGGCGACACCGGCGATGGAGAGGTCGCGGGGGACCACGACGCCGGCCCGTTCGAGGGCGCGCTGGATGCCGGGCAGCGCCGCCTCGTTGATGGTGACGACGGCGGTGACGTCCGGATGCCCGTCGCGTAGCTGTTCGAGGCATGCCTCGCCGCCGGCCGCGTCGTCGGCACAGCACAGGTCGACGCCGGTCAGGCCGCGCTGGCCGATCGCCTCGGTGAAGCCGGCCAGCGCCCGCTGGGCCGGCCCGTAGCCGGCGGCGACCAGTTCGGCGGAGCGGTTGACCAGGGCGACGTGCCGGTGGCCGAGGTCGGCGAGATGGTGCACGCACCGGGCGACCAGGGTCGCGTAGTCGAGGTCGACCCAGCAGGTGCCGTCCGGGCGTGCGGTGTGCCCGATCGTGACGAAGGGCAGGCCGGTCTGCTGGAGGCGGGTGACCCGGTCGTCCTCGAGACGGATCTCCATCAGGATCACGCCGTCGACGCGGCGCCCGCTGATGATCCGCTCGAAGGAGCGGTCGTGGTCGCCGCCGGACGGCGAGAGCAGCACGTCGAGGTCGACCCGGGCGGCGGCCTCCACGACGCTGGCGACGAAACCGAGCTGCATCTCGGTCAGTCGCAGGCTGGCCGGGGGGATGACCAGTCCGATGGTGCGGGTGCGGCCCTCCCGCAGGCTGCGGGCGGCGGCGTTCGGCCGGTAGTCCAGCTCGTCGATGACGGCCCGGATGCGTTGCAGGGTCGGCTCGGAGACGTGCCGCTTGCCGCTGAGCGCGTACGAGACGGTGCTGCGGGACACTCCCGCCCGGCGGGCGATCTCGCCGATGTTCATCGCACCCCCACGAATCGGTTCTCCGCGTCGCGTCGACACCCGGGCTGCCTCGACCCTATCGGGGGGTGTTCGCCCGGGGCGGGACGGTCGGGTAGCGAATCGGTTCGCTGGCAGCGTAGAACTCGGGTAGTCGACATGTCAACGGTGTGTCAACGTCGTGAACGTGCCGTTGCTGGAAGATGAGGTGGAACTCTTGACCGGAGCCTCGGATCGGGCCTATGTTCGGCGAACCGATTCGGCGAATCGGTTCGCCAAGCTCGGCCCCGCCACAGTCGACCCCGCCACGCAGACCAGCGATCTGGGAGCGCAGCTTATGAAGACAGAGCGCAGCTCATGAAGACATCAGCCAAAAGGAACCGCACCCTGGGCGCGGCGCTGGTCGCCCTCGCGATCGCGGGTGGCCCGACCGCCTGCTCGGCCGCGGGCGACGGCGGTTCGGCCGACGGCGGCGGCAGCTACACGATCTGGGACCCGTACCCGCAGTTCGACGACGAATCGGCCTGGGTGAAGCTGCTGGAGAGCTGCGGCAGCTCGGCCGGGGTCACGGTCGAGCGCACCGGCTACGACACCACCGACCTGACCAACAAGGCGCTGCTGGCCGCGCAGCAGGACAACTCGCCGGACGTGCTGATCATCGACAACCCGGTGATCTCCACGCTGGCCGAGGCGGGTGCGCTCACCACGACCGAGGAGAACAAGCTCGACACCTCGGCGATGGAACCCAACCTGCTCGGCGCCGGCCAGAGCGGCGGGAAGACCTACGGCGTCCCGATCGGCGCCAACACCCTCGCGCTCTACTACAACAAGGACCTGCTCGGGAAGGCCGGGGTGGACGTCACGTCGGTCCGGGACTGGCCGTCGCTGACCGCGGCCCTGGCGAAGGTGAAGGCGGCCGGGAAGAAGGGCATCACCTTCTCCGCGATCGGCACCGAGGAGGGCAGCTTCCAGTTCCTGCCCTGGTTCTGGGGCTCCGGAGCGCAACTGACCGCGCTCGACTCGCCACAGGCGGTCTCCGCGCTGGCGCTCTGGACCGACTGGCTGAAGCAGGAATACGCGCCGAACTCGGTCATCAACAACACCCAGACCACCAGCTGGCAGGAGTTCGCCAGCGGGGACTACGCGTTCGGCGAGAACGGCACCTGGCAGCTGGCCAACGCGGAGAAGCTCGACTTCGAGTACGGCATCATCCCGATCCCGGCCAGTGCCGGCGGCACCGCACCGGCACCCACCGGCGGCGAGTTCGTCTCCGTCCCGGTGCAGGGCGACCCGGCGCGGTACGCCACCTCGCAGAAGTTGGTGTCCTGCCTGACCAGCGGGGACAACCTGCTGACCACCGACACCACGCTGTCGTACATCGCGCCGGTCGCGGCGGTCCGGGACAGGCAGGTCGCCGCCGACGCCAAGCTGAAGGTCTGGGCCGAGGCGGTGCAGGCTGCCAGGGGGCGGACCGGCGACGACCTCGGCACCAGGTATCCGAAGATCTCCGAGCCGCTCTGGACGGCGGTCCAGGCCGCGCTCAGCGGGTCGAAGACTCCGCAGGAGGCACTCGCCACGGCGCAGTCGACCGCCGCCGCCGCGACGAAGTAGCCGATGACCAGCCACACGGTGCCGGCGCCGGCAAGCTCGGGTAGGGCGCCGGCGAGCTCGGGTGGGGTGGTGGCCGCCGCCCCACCCGAGCGAAACCCGCCGGGCCGCCGGCACCGCAAGGTCGCTGGTCGCCGACGGCCCGGCGGAGGCGGGTGGGCGGCGTGGGCGTTCCTCGCCCCGGTGACCCTCTACCTGCTGGCGTTCTACGCGTACCCGCTCTATCGCAACGTCGAGCTGAGCCTGCGCGAGTACACGGTGCGTTCGTTCGTGCAGGGCGGTGCGCCGTTCGCCGGGCTGGACAACTACCAGCGGATCCTGGCCGACCAGACCTTCGGCCCGGCGCTGCTGCACACGGTCGTGTTCACGGGTGCCTCGCTGCTGTTCCAGTTCACCATCGGGATGGCCCTCGCGGTCTTCTTCCACCAGCACTTCCCGCTGTCCCGGACGCTGCGGGCGCTGTTCCTCGTACCCTGGCTGCTGCCCCTGATCGTCTCGGCCTCCACCTGGTCGTGGATGCTCAACAGCGACGCCGGTCTGGTCAACGCCGCCCTCGGCGCGGTCGGAATCGGCCCGGTCAACTGGCTCACCTCGCCCGACTGGTCGCTGGTCTCGGTGATCATCGCGAACGTCTGGATCGGCATCCCGTTCAACCTCGTGGTGCTCTACAGCGGCCTCCAGGCCATCCCCGGCGGGCTCGACGAGGCGGCGGCGCTGGACGGGGCGAACGGATGGCAGCGGTTCTGGCGGGTCACCTTCCCGCTGTTGCGGCCGGTGTCGGCGATCACGCTGCTGCTCGGGCTGGTCTACACGCTCAAGGTCTTCGACATCATCTGGATCATGACCAGGGGTGGCCCGACCGACTCCTCGACCACCTTCGCCACCTGGTCCTACCGGCTCGGCTTCGGCAACGTGCTGCCCGCCTTCGGGCCCGGTGCGGCCGTCGGCAACCTGCTGATAGTGCTGGCGCTGGTCTTCGGACTCGTCTACATCCGGAGCCAGCGGAGGCAGCAGGCATGAGGCGGGCGGCGAAGACGGTCCTCGGGCTCCTCCTGACGGCCGTGATGCTCTTCCCGGTCTACTGGATGGTCAACGTGTCGTTCACCCGCGACCAGGACATGCGGGCCTCGCCACCACACCTGTTCCCGACCGACGGCACGCTGGAGGGCTACCGGGCGGTACTCGACCAGCAGTTGCCGTACCTCGGCACGAGCCTGCTGGTCGGGCTCGGCACGGTGGCGCTGACCGTGCTGCTGGCGGCGCCGGCCGGGTACGCGCTGGCCAAACTGCGCCCGGTCGGCGGCGGCGTACTCGGCTTCGTGCTGCTGACCGCACAGATGATCCCCGGGATCATCATGGCGATGGGCTTCTACGCCATCTACCTCAACCTCGGCGTGCTCAACTCGCTCCCCGGCCTGATCCTCGCCGACTCGACGATCGCGGTGCCGTTCGCCGTGCTCGTCTTCACCGCCTTCATGTCCGGCATCCCCGAGGAGCTGATCCAGGCCGCCGTGGTCGACGGGGCCGGCCGGCTGCGCACCTTCTGGTCGGTCGTGCTCCCGGTCAGCCGCAACGCCGTCGTCACCGTGTCGCTGTTCGCGTTCCTCTGGGCGTGGTCGGACTTCGTCTTCGCCTCCACCCTGGCCGGTGGCGGCGAGCACCAGCCGATCACGCTCGGCATCTACCAGTACATCGGCAACAACAACCAGCAGTGGAACGCCATCATGGCCACCGCCGTGGTCGCCTCGATCCCGGCCACCATCCTGCTGGTGCTCGCCCAGCGCTACGTCGCGGCCGGTGTGACGGCCGGCGCCGTCAAGGACTGACAAGCCGTCGAGAACCGAGAAAGTGAGCTGCCGCCCATGTTCTCCATCCAGGACATTCCGTTCAGCTGTCGCGGATCCTGGCTCAACGTCTCACCGGTGGTGGCCGAGCACACCTATGCCGAGGACCTGCACCTGGTCTCACACCAGACCGGCATGCACGTCGTACTCCGGTTCACCCCGTCGCGCCCGGACGTCACGGTCGTCGCCACGCCGAGCCTGCTCAGCTGGCGGCACGGCAGCGGGCGCGTCGAGCTGGCGTACCAGAGCCCGGACACCGTCCGGCTGCGCGGCGACGGGCTCGGCATGCGGATCGCCGCCGCGCCGGCCACGCTCACCCCGTTCAGCGGCATCTACCTGTACCGCGACCCGGTCGACGGTGCCCACGTCTTCACCTCGTACGAGACCGGCCGCCGCTACCGGCTCACCCTGCTCGCGGGCGAGCTGGAGCGGTCCGGCGGCGTCTCGGCGCTGGGCACCGCCGAGCGGCACCTGACGCTGCCCGCCGGGCAGCCGTGGGAGATCGCCATCGAGGAGTACGAGGCCGCCCGCCGCCCGTACACCACCGACGTCCCGTTCGACGAGCTGCACCGGGCGGCGGCCACGGCCTTCGCCGGGTTCGTCGACGCGGTCGCGCCGTGGCGTACCCCGCAGACTCCCGCGGCCGAACTGGCCGCCTACGTGCTGTGGTCGGCCACCGTCGCACCCGCCGGGTTCGTCACCCGTCCGGCGGTGCTGATGTCCAAGCACTGGATGGACAAGGTCTGGAGCTGGGATCACTGCTTCAACGCCATCGCACTGGCCACCGGCGAGCCGGAGCTGGCCTGGCACCAGTTCCAGCTCCCCTTCGACCACCAGGACCCGAGCGGGGCGCTGCCGGACTCGGTGACCCACTCGGAGGTGCTCTACAACTTCGTCAAGCCGCCCATCCACGGCTGGGCCCTGCGGCACCTGCGGCAGCGCCTCGACCGGCCGGTGGGCCGGGCCGAGCTGACCCGGACGTACGAGCGGCTGGCCCGCTGGACCGAATTCTGGCTGGAGGCACGCCGGGTGCCCGGCCACGAACTGCCGCACTACCAGCACGGCAACGACAGCGGCTGGGACAACGCCACCACCTTCGACGGCGACCGGGTCGTGCAGAGCGCCGACCTGGCGTCGTTCCTGGTCGTGCAGCTGCGCTGCCTGGCCGACCTGGCCACCGAACTCGGCCGGCCCGGTGCCGGGCGCTGGGCCGGGCAGGCGGACCGGATCCGCGCCGCGATGCTCGACCAGCTCTGGGCCGGTGACCGGTTCGACGCGCGCAGCCCGGCGACCGGCGAACGGCGGGCCAGCACCAGCCTGCTCGACCTGCTGGCGATCGTCCTCGGCGACGACCTGCCCGCCGAGGTCGGCGCGGCGCTCGCCGGCCGGATCGAGACGCACCTGACCGCGCACGGCCTGGCCACCGAACCCGTCGACTCGCCGCACTACGTCCCCGACGGCTACTGGCGCGGCCCGATCTGGGCACCGTCGACGGTCCTGGTCGAGGACGGCCTGCGCCGCGCCGGGCACACCGGACTCGCCGACGAGATCAGCCACCGCTTCCGGGCTCTCTGCGAGAAGTCCGGCTTCGCCGAGAACTTCGACGCCGAAACCGGCGCCGGCCTGCGGGACCGCGCCTACACCTGGACCGCCAGCAGCTATCTCATCCTCGCCGCCGGCTTCGTACACCGAGGCTCCTGACGGCACCGGGGAGCAGGGGTCAGCCGTCGGCCTGGTCGGGACGCCGGCTGTCGGCCACCGCGGCCGGCGCGTCGGCCAGGGAGAACCGCTCCCGCAACCGGGAGTAGAACCGGGACGGGCGGAGCCGTACCAGGTGGGCCGGCTCGCCTGCCGGCAGCACGGTCACCCAGTCGCCGGGGTCGAGTACGCCCCGGAGCTGCCCGTCGACGCTCACCGCCACCTGACCGGACCGGTCGAGTACGCGTACCGTGACCGGCTCGTCGGCGGCCATCACCAGGCTGCGGTTGAAGACCATGTGCGGGGCGACCGGGGTGAGGACCAGCGCGGCGAGCCTGGGGGAGAGGACGGGGCCACCGGCGGCGAAGTTGTAGGCGGTCGAGCCGGTCGGACTGGCCACCACCAGGGCGTCGGCCGAGTAGGACGCGAAGAGGGTCTGGTCCAGGTAGACCCCGAGGCTGGCCTGCCGGTCCCGGGCCAGTTTCTCGAAGACGATGTCGTTGAGCGCGGTGACGTCCAGCGCCACCCCCGGCTGGTCGACAGGTTCGACGGTGAGCGGCAGCGGCGGGGGCGGCGGCAGCAGCGGCCCGCGCCCGTAGCGCAGCAGCGCCTCCATCCCGCCGGGGATCTCCATCGGCCGGGAGGCGCAGAGCGTCAGCATCAGCCGCTCGTCGAGCTGTACCCGGTCGGAGAAGAAGGCGTCCAGCGCGGTGTCGATCTCGGTGGGCTCGATCTCGGTCAGGAAGCCCACCCGGCCGACGTTGATGCCGAGCACCGGCACCCCGTCCTTGGCGGCGATCCGGGCGCCGCGCAGGAACGTGCCGTCGCCACCGATCGTCACCACCAGCGCCGGATGGCCGGCGGCCTCCGCCTCGTCCCCGGCGTTGCGCCGCCGGTCTGCCGAGGCGGCCCCCCAGACGTCGATGTCGCTGACCCCGACCGAGTGGTCGTCGGCCCAGCGCCGGACGGTCTCGGCCGCCGCGACCGCCGCCGCCCGGCCCTGGTGCACCACCAGGCCGATCCGCTGACCCGTCATGTTCTCGTATCTCCTGCCTGGCACCCACGCCACCGGCCCTCCGGCGGTGAACGATCCGGGCACGGTCATCGGCACTGCCTGTGCGGTCCTCGGCACTGCCTATCACGAACCTGGCCGCCCGGCTCGCAAGGGGCGGTGCCCGCCGCCGCTGCCGGGCACCCGGACCCGCCGTGATCGGGCCGCCGCTCGGCTTGACAGCGGTAGCCGTCGGGTCCAGGCTGAGCCTCTGTAAGCGCTTCCGGAAACGCTACGTCAGGGAGAGTCCTGTAAGCGCTTCCGGCAGGATTTGGTCCGACTTGCTGGGAGTTGGCGATGGCGGTGCAGGACCGGCGACAGGCGACCATCTACGAGGTCGCCCAACGGGTCGGTGTCTCCATCGCCACCGTGTCCCGAGCACTGCGCGGCACCGACTACGTCGCACCGGAGACCCGTCGCCGGGTGCTGGCGGCGGTCGAGGAGTTGCAGTTCCGACCCAACCGGCTGGGGCAGTCGCTGGCCGAGGGACGGCACGCGGCGAACGGCATCGTCTTCCCCGACCTTTCCGGGCCGTACTACTCCGAGGTGGTGCTCGGCTACGAGGAGGTCGCCGCCGAACTCGGCAACAGCGTGCTCATCCTGGCCACGCACGCCCGACCGGACCCGGAACGCAAGGTGCTCGAACTGGCCCGCCGGGTGGACGGGATGGTGGTGATGGGCCGGACGGTCGCCGACGAGGTCGTCGCGCGGGTGGCCGAGACCGGGGTGCCGACCGTGCTGCTGGCCAGGGGTGCGGTCGGCAACCTGGACACCGTCACCGCCGACAACGACAACAGCGCCCGGCGGGTCGTCGAGCACCTGCTCGGGCACGGCTACCGGCGGTTCGCCTACCTGGGCGACCCGGACTCCTCGCCGGACGTGACCGACCGGTACACGGCGTTCCGGGCGGCACTGTCGGACGCCGGGCACACCCCGCCCCGGGCGCCGGTGCGGTGCGCCTTCGACGTGGACGCCGGCCAGCGGGCCGCCCGGCGGGTACTCGCCGGACCGTCCCGGCCGCAGGCGCTGGTCTGCGCCAACGACGAGGTCGCGCTCGGCGCCCTGGCCGCCGCCGCCGAGCTGGGGCTGGCCGTGCCCACCGACGTCGCGGTCACCGGCTGGGACGACGTGATGGCGGCCCGCTACGCCGGGCTCACCACCGTGCACCAGCCGATGCGCGAGTTGGGCGCGACCGCGGCCCGGTGGTTGCAGGACCGGACGGCCGGCAGCCAGGCCGCGGTCCGTCGAGAGGTACTCCCGACCAGGCTCGTCGTGCGGTCGAGCTGCGGTCCACACGACGCCGAGACGAAAGGTTCGAGATGACGACATGGAGACGGGCGGGTGCCGCCGTGGCGCTCGCGGCGATGCTCGTGGCGACCGGCTGCGGCCGGGACAGCGGCGGTGCCGAGGAGGCGGCGGCACCGGTCGGCGAGGGGAAGGCGACCGGTGACATCACGGTCTGGGCGATGGGCACCGAGGGGGAGAAGCTCTCCGTCCTCGCCCAGGACTTCATGCGGGAGAACCCGGACGCCAAGGTGACAGTGACGCCGATCCCCTGGGACGGCGCGCACGACAAGCTGGCCACCGCCATCGCCGGGAGGCAGACCCCCGACCTCAGCCTGATCGGCAGCACCTGGATGGGCGAGTTCGCCAAGACCGGTGGCCTGGACCCGACCCCGACCGACCTGATCAAGAAGGAGGACTTCTTCGCCGGCGCCTGGGACACCACGGTCGTCGACGGCACCTCCTACGGCGTGCCGTGGTACGTCGAGACCCGGCTCTTCTACGTCAACTCCGCCGTCGCCGGCCGGGCCGGGATCACCGCGCCGCCGAAGACGTGGGAGGAGTTCAAGTCCGCGGTCACCGCGCTGAAGACCCGGGGCGGTGCCAGGTGGGGAGTCAACCTGCAACCGCCGGGCTCGGCGATCGGCACCTGGCAGACCGTGATGCCGTTCGTCTGGTCCAACGGCGGCGACGTGGCCCCCGACGGCACCTTCACCCTGGACAGCCCGCAGGCCGTCGAGGCGTACGCGTACTACCGGTCGTTCTTCGCCGAGGGGCTCGCGCCGAAGGACCTCGCCCAGGGCGCGCTCGAACCGGCCTTCCTGAAGGGCGAGATCGGCGCCTTCCCCTCCGGCCCCTGGCACATCGGGGTGCTCAAGGAGCAGGGTGGCGAGGGCAAGTTCCAGCTCTGGCCGATGCCGGGCCGGCAGTCGGCCACCTCCTTCGTCGGCGGCGGCGACCTTGCGGTCTTCAGGGACGCGAAGAACCGGGACGGGGCGTGGAAGTTCGTCGCCTACCTGAGCCGGCCCGAGGTGCAGACCAAGTGGTACCAGACCAGCAGCGACCTGCCGGCGGTGCAGCAGGGCTGGGACGACCCGGCGCTGCGCGGCGACCCGCTGCTCTCCACCTTCGGCAGGCAGCTGGCGGACGCCAAGTCGCCACCGGCGATCCCCACCTGGGAGCAGGTTGCCGCCGCGATCGACGGCGAGGTGGAGAAGATGGCCAAGGCGGGTGCGACGCCGGAGGACGCCGCCAGGGCGATGCAGCAGCGGGCCACCTCGATCGGCACCGGGGTCTGAGATGACCGCCGTCGCCCCCGAGGCGGGCACCCGGTCCACCGACCCGGGCACCCGGCGCCCCGAGGCGGGCACCCGGCGCGGACGCGGTGGTCCACGGCTGCGCCGGGCGGTGGCCGGGTGGGGCTTCGCCCTGCCGTTCACCGTGCTGTTCCTGGTCTTCCTGGCCGGTCCGGTGCTCGCCTCGCTGCTGATGAGCTTCACCGACCTGCGCAGCGCCGACCTGCGCAGCCCGTTCGCGGTGAACGTCGTCGGGCTGCGCAACTACGCCCGGCTCCTCGACGACGAGCTGTTCGTGCGGGCCGCCGTGAACACCGCGATCTTCGTACTGCTCGGCGTACCGCTGACCATGGTGGCCGGGTTGGCGGCGGCGCTCGGGCTCAACTCGGGGCTGACCCGGCTGCGTACGGTGTTCCGGGTCGGCTACTACCTGCCGGTGGTGACCAGCATCGTGGCGGTGGCCGTGGTCTGGCGGTTCCTGCTGCAACCCGACTCGGGGCTCGTCGACAACCTGCTCCGGCTGGTCGGGCTGGACGGGCCGAACTGGCTGGGCCGGACCGACCTGGCCCTGCCGTCGCTGATCGTGATGGCGGCCTGGCGCAACCTCGGCTACCAGATGGTGATCTTCCTTGCCGGCTTGCAGGCGATCCCGCAGCACCTCTACGAGGCGGCCCGGATCGACGGGGCAACCGGCTGGCAGCAGTTCCGCTACGTGACCCTGCCGTCGCTGCGCCCCACGTTGCTCTTCGTCGGGGTGATCGGGACCATCGGCTATCTCCAGTTCTTCGAGGAGCCGCTGGTGATGACCCGGGGCGGTCCGCTCAACTCGACGCTCTCGGTCTCGTACCACATCTACAACCAGTTCGGGTTCGGCAACTACGGCTACGCGTCGGCGATGAGCTACGTGCTCTTCGTAGCCATCGTGCTGCTGTCGATCCTCTGGTTCCGGCTGCTCCGCTCCTCCGAGGAGGTGTCGAGGTGAGTGCCCCGGTGACGAGTCCACGCCCGCCGGTGGCCGTACCGCCGGTCGCGGGCGACGGTGCGCGCCGGCCGGTACGCCGCCGTCGGGACCGGGTGGCCACGGTCGTGCTGCACGTGGTGCTGGTGGCGGGCCTGCTCGCCATGGTCGGCCCGTTCCTCTGGATGCTGATCTCGTCGTTCAAGTCGGAGGCGGAGATCCGGCTCGTCCCGGCGACCTGGTGGCCGGAGCAGTTCACCCTGGACAACTACCGGGAGCTGTTCGGCCGGCTCGACTTCCCGACGTACTTCTTCAACTCGGCTCTGGTCGCCACCCTGGTCACCGCCGGCAACCTGGTCTTCTGCTCGGCCGTCGGCTACGCGCTGACCAAGCTGCGCTTTCCGGGCCGCCGGGCCCTGTTCGGGCTGGTCCTCAGCGCGGTGATGGTGCCCAGCATGGTGACCTTCGTGCCGCTCTTCGTGCTGATCGCCAACCTGGGGCTGACAAACACCTACGCCGCGCTGGTGCTGCCGTTCCTGGCCGGCGCGCTGGGCGCGTTCCTGATGCGGCAGTTCATGTTCTCCATCCCCGACGAACTGGTCGAGTCGGCCCGGGTCGACGGCGCCAGCGAGCTGCGGATCTTCGTCCGGATCGTGCTGCCGCTCTGCCGGCCGGCGCTGGCCGCCCTCGGCATCCTCACCTTCCTCGCGCACTGGAACAGCTTCATCTGGCCACTGGTGGTGGCCACCACCGAGGACAAGTACACCCTGCCGGTCGCGCTGGCGCTCTACAGCGTCGGGCAGAACCAGACCAAGTTCGGGTTGCTGCTCGCCGGCTCGGCGGTGGTGGTGCTGCCCGTCGTGATCGTCTTCCTCGTGTTGCAGCGGCACTTCGTGCGCGGCATCGCGACCACCGGACTGAAGTGACGTACCTCCGGAGGTAATCATGATCCGTCCCCTCCGGGTCGCCCTGACGGCGACCCTCACCCTGGCGCTGACCGTCCCGGCCGGCGCCGCCACGGCCGCCCCGCCGGCCCACACCGCACCGGCCGGGTCACCTGCCGGATTGCCTGCCGGCGTCGACCGGGCCGGCGCGTTGCGCCTGGCCGCCGACACCTGGCGGTCGATGGTGGCGATGACCGACCCGGGTACCGGGTTGCCGGCCGACAACATCGACGGGGACCTGGCCCCGGGCAGCCGGTCGAGGTACACCTCGCCGACGAACGTCGGCTCGTACATCTGGTCGGCGGTGGCGGCCCGCGAGCTGAAGCTGATCGGCGAGCGGGAGCTGGTCCGGCGGGTGGAGACCGCCCTGGACTCGCTGGCCCGGCTCGACCGGCACGCCGACTCCGGGATGTTCTTCAACTGGTACGACCCGGCGACCCTGGAACTGCTGCACACCTGGCCGGTCGACGGCACGCCGGTGCACCCATTCGCGTCCAGTGTGGACAACGCCTGGCTGGCCGCCGCGCTGATGGTGGTGCACAACGCGCTGCCGCAACTGCGCCGCAAGTCCGACCCGCTGCTGGACGCGATGGACTTCGGCTTCTACTACGACCCGCAGGCGCGTGGCGCCGACGTGCCGGTCGGGCTGATGCGCGGCGGCTTCTGGGTCGAGCCGCCGCCCGGCTGCTCGCTGCCCGGCAACTACCGGGGACGGGGTCCGGACGTGCACTACACCTGCCACACCTACGGCGCCTTGAACAGCGAGACCCGCATGATCAGCTATGTCGCGATCGCCCGTGCACAGGTGCCGCCGGCACACTATTTCGGCCCCTGGCGCACCTTCCCGGACACCTGCGACTGGTCCTGGCAGGAGATGAAGCCGGTCGGCGGCTGGCGGGAGTACGCCGGGGTCCCGGTCTTCGAGGGCGCCTACCGCTACCGGGGCCTTCAGTTCGTACCCTCCTGGGGCGGGGACATGTTCGAGGTGTTCATGCCGGACATGTTCGTACCCGAGGTCCGGTGGGGGCCGCAGAGCTGGGGCCGCAACCACCCGGTCTACGTACGCGGCCAGATCGCGCACGGCCTCGACGACGCGAAGTACGGCCACTGGGGCTTCTCGCCCGCCTCCGACCCGGCCGGCGGCTACCGCGAGTACGGGGTGGACGCGATGGGGCTGGACGGTCCCGGCTACACAAGTGACCAGGAGCGGACCAGCGTCGACCACGGGTTCGCCGGCTGCCCCGACCGCCCCGCCCAGCCCGAACCGGTGACCTACGGCGACGGCGTGGTCACCCCGCACGCGGTCGTGCTGGCCCTGCCGTACGCACCGGCCGCCGCCCAGGCCGAGCTGGCGAAGCTGCGCCGGGAGTTCGACGTCTACGGCCCCGGCGGCTTCTACGACTCGGTGGCGGTGCGCAGCGGCACCGTCGCCAAGCGGTATCTCGCGCTCGACCAGGGGATGGTGCTGGGTGCCCTGGGCAACCTGCTCGGCGACGACGTACTGCGCCGGCAGTTCACCCCGGGCGGGGCGGAACGGCTGCTCCGGCCGGTGATGCGGGTGGAGGAGTTCTCCGTACCGCCCCGGCAGTAGCCGAACCCGGGCGGCAGCAGAGACGGCAGACCAGCCACACGGAGGATCACGCGAGGATGAGCGAACAGACGACGAGCGCCGAGAACGCGGAGCGGGCCCGGGCGGACTGGCAGGGGCGGATAGGACGGCGCCGGACCGGCGCCGGGCCGCAGACCCTCGACGCTCCGTCCGCCCTGGTGGCGCGTCCGGGTCGGGGACAGGTCACCCTCGACTGGACGCCGGTGCCGGAGGCGGTCGGCTACCAGGTGTACAGGTCGGCCGGGGACGACCCGCTGACACCGCTGGACCATCACGGTGGCGACGTGCTGGCGGTGCCGCATCCGCCGTACGCGGACACCACCGGCGACCCCGGCCACGTCTACGAATACGCGGTGGCGGCACTGCGCGACGTCGACCAGCCCGGGACACCGTCGGAGCCGGTACGGGCAGCGTCCCTGCACGGAACCGCGCTCGACGGAACCGCTCTCGACGGGGCGGCCCGGGGTGCGGGTGCCGACGACCGGGGCGACGCCGGGGTCGATCCGCTGGTGCGGGTGATGGTGGAGGCGGCCGGACCGACCCGGCCACTGCACCGGCCGTGGCGCCCGATGGTCGGCTCCGAGCATCTGAGTCACCTACTCAGCACGGAGACGACGGGCGGGCGCCCGATCGGTGCGGAATTCGCCGAGGCGCTGCGCGTCATGCGTACCGAGCTGCACGTCGACAGCGTCCGGGCGCACGCCATCCTCTGCGACGACCTCGGCGTATACCGCGAGGTCGACGGCGAGCCGGTGTACGACTTCAGCCGGGTGGACGAGGTCTACGACCGGCTGCTCGGCCTCGGCCTGCGTCCCGTGGTCGAGCTGTCGTTCATGCCCCGGGACCTGGCCAGCGACCCGACCAAGACCGTCTTCGTGTACGGGGCGATCGTCTCGCCGCCCCGGGACTGGCAGCGCTGGGCCGATTTGGTCCGGGCCCTGGTCGGCCACCTGATCGAGCGCTACGGCCGGGACGAGGTGCGGCACTGGCCGTTCGAGGTGTGGAACGAGGCGAACCTGGAGGTGTTCTGGTCCGGTACCCGGGCCGAGTTCATGCGCCTCTACGACGTGACCGCCGGCGCGGTCCGGGACGTCGACCCCGGGCTCACGGTCGGCGGCCCCTCCTCGGCCGCCGCCGGCTGGGTGGGCGAACTGCTGGACCACGTCGACGGCTCCGGTGCGCCGGTCGACTTCGTCTCCACGCACGCCTACGGCGCCCCGCCGCTCGACTTCCGCCCGGTCTGTGCCCGGCACGGCCGGCCGGACCTCGGCATCCTCTGGACGGAGTGGGGGGTCACGCCGACCCACTTCAACCCGGTCAGCGACGACGTGTTCGCCGCCGCCTTCCTGTTGCGCGGCATGCGTTCGGCGGCCAACCGGCTGGACGCGCTCGCCTACTGGGTCGCCTCCGACCACTTCGAGGAGCTGGGCCGACCGCCCCGGCTCTTCCACGGCGGCTTCGGGCTGCTCACCGTCGGCAACCTGCGCAAGCCCCGGTTCTGGGCGCTCGCCCTGGCCGACCGGCTCGGCGAGCGGGAGTTGCCGGCCACGCTTACCGGGGACGGCGCGGAGAGCCTGGTCGAGGCGTGGGCCGCGTGCGGCGACGACGGCGCGGTGACGGTGCTGGCCTGGAACGGCACCCTCGACCAGTCCAAGGCCGGTGGGGAAGCCCGGCTGGACCGAACCGTCCGGGTCGAGGTCCGTGGCCTGACCGCCGGCTCCTATCGGGTACGCCACTGGCGGCTCGACGCCGAGCACTCCAACATCGTCCGGGTCTGGCAGGAACTCGGCGGCGGCGACTGGCCGACGGAGGAGCAGTGGGAGACGCTGCACAGCCGCGACAGGCTGGACGAGTACCAGCCGGAGCAGGTGCTGGCCGCCGACGACGGGACCTGCACGGTCGAGTTCCCGCTTCCGATGCCCGCTGTGTCCTTCCTGCGCCTCGAAGCGGTGTCGTAGCAAGGTTCTGGCCGTTTTCGCAGTCACCAGCATGCCGACCACCCAGACGTGGCGGATCTCGCGTGCAGTGCGAGCATGTCGGCCATGGAAATCTACGAGGACGAGCGGATGGTGGCGCGAGAGGATCTGGCCGGCTGGCTGCGCCTGCTGGCCAGTCAGCTGGAGTCCGGCGGGAAGGTCTACTACGGCGCTGCCGGCTCGGTCACGGTCGGTGAACGGGTCCACTGTGAACTGGAGATCGAGCGCGAGGGCAGCGAGATCTCCATCGAGATCGAGTTCTCCTGGCACGATCCGCAGGCTGCTGCCGCCGCCGTCGCGGATGACGACGAAGACGAAGACGACGAAGAAGACGTAGAAGAAGACGTAGAAGAAGACGAGGAAGACGCGGGCGAGGAAGAGGGCGACGGGGAAGCTGGGGAGGAGGCGGAAGGCGGGAAGGGCGACGAGGCCGAGGACGGCGAGGAGGAGGACGGCGAGGAGAAGGACGAGGAAACCGCCGCAGGAGAGGCGGCGGACGAGGAGGACGGACCGGCCGGAGACTCCGAGGACGAGGAGGAGAACTCCGAGCAGGGCGACGCCACCCCACCGTCGGAGCAGATCACTCCGAAGCCGGCGGAGAGCCCGAAGCATGCGGCGGCGGCCGAACCGGTCACCACCACCGGGGCCTGGTCGTCGCCGGTTGCCGTCCCGGCCGTGACCGCTGCGGCCGTCACGCCTGCGGTCGCGCCTGCCGTCGCGCCTGCCGTCGCGCCTGCGGTCGTGTCCAGCCCGGCTGAGGAACGGACGGAGAACTCCCACCCGGTGCAGCCAGCGTGGGCGCCGATTCCGACGGATCCGGTCCAGGTGTCCAGCCCCGCCACGCCGACCGCCTCCGAGCCTGCGGAACCGACGCATCCTTCCGCTCCTGCGGAACCGAGCCATCTCTCCGCTCCTGCGGAACCGACGTATGTCTCCGAGGCTGTGGAGCCGACGTATGTCTCCGACACTGCGGAGCCATCGTCTGTCACCGAGCCTGCGGAGCAGACCGCCTCCGGAACTGCGGGGCAGACTGCGTCCGAAAATGTGCAGCAGACCGCCTCCGGGACTGCGGAGTCGACTGGAACGCCTGCTCAGGTTGAGCGGGACGAGGAATCCACCGCCGGGCAGCCGCTCTGGCGGCCGAGCCCGGTGGAGCCGCCGCGCGACGACCGGCCGACGGCGGGCGCCTGGTAGGCGCCGCTCGGCAGTACGGGCACCGGGCGGGCCGGGCCGGCTTTCCGGCTCCGACCCGCCCGGCGCCGATTCCACGACGACACCCCGGCCAACCGGCCCGGCGGGACGTCCAACATCTCCGAGGCACCCGGTCCGGATACTCGGGTGCGCATCGCGGCCCGGTATTCCGCGTTCGTCAGCGGCGGCACCTTCGGGGAGTACGGCATCGGGACGAGGTCGACCGAGTCGGGGCAGCGCCACCGATAGCCGCACCGGCAGTATCGCCAGAGTCAGCGTCAGTTCCGGCGGTGATACGGCTTGATCCTGCGACCGAATCTCATGACCTCTCCCGTCGTGGACAGAGCTGACAGGCCCGATCACGTGCACCGGGAAAGGTGAGGAATGTCGAATCACAACGGAGGAATAGGAAGAATTCTCAAGTACGCTGGTTCCAGGTCCACCCTGACCCAGGAACAGCTCGCCGACCGGTTGCACGTCTCGACATCGCTCGTCGCCAAGTTCGAGACCAACCGGTTGATCCCGCGGTCCGACACGGCGCGGCAACTCGACGCCGTCTTCGATTCCGGCGACCTGTTCCAGGGGTCCGTCGCCGACGTGCGGGCCTACGCCGGCGGTGCGGCCTTCATCCGACCCTGGCTCGACGACGAGCAGCGGGCCACAATGATCCGGAGCTTCGAACTGGCGGTGGTGCCCGGCCTGTTCCAGACCGAGGAGTACGCGCGGGCCATCCTCGGCGATGCCGGCACCCGGGTGCCGGACCTGGACGCCGCGGTGGCGGCCCGGATCGCCCGCGCCGAGGTGCTGCACCGGGCGGAGCGGCCGTGCCGGCTCTTCGCCGTGCTGGACGAGGCGGTGCTGCGCCGGCCGGTCGGCGGACCACAGGTGATGGCCGGGCAACTGCACGCGATCGTGCGGGCCTGCGCCCTGCCGAACGTCAGCGTGACCGTGGTGCCGGCCTCGGTGGGCGGCTATCCCGGCCTCAACGGGCCGCTGGCGCTGGCCACCGTCGACGGCCGCACTGTCGCCTTCCTGGACGATCCGCTGGACGGCCGGGTGGTCGAGGACCCGGACCGGGTCGCCGCGCTCGACGAGGTCTGGGAGGCGATCCGCGAGTACGCTCTTCCTGCACGCCCGTCCCTCGAACTCCTCACGGAAGCGGCGGAGTCATGGAGCTGATCGACGGTCCGCGCTGGCGGAAGTCCTCCCGCAGCAACGGGCAGGGCGGCAACTGTGTCGAGGTGGCCGACAACCTTCCGGGTCGGGTCCTGGTCCGGGACAGCAAGGACCGGCCGGGGCCGACACTGAGGTTCGCTCCGCCCGCGTGGCGGGCGTTCGTCACCGAGGTCGCCCGGCGCCCGTAACCAGCCGATCGACCGCGCTGCCGGCCAGGCCGCACCGCCGGCCAGCCCTGCTGCCCGTCCGGTGCCTCCGGGCTGTGCGCGTCAGATCGTGATGGCGGCTCCGGGCTCGGTCAGGGCGTGGAAGGTGATGCCGAGTCGTTCGACGTACCGGCGGTAGGTCTCGTAGCGCTGCCGGAGGAAGAAGTCCCGGGCATGGCCGTCGTGCACCGGCAACACCGCGCCGGGCTGGAGTTGCGCGACGAAGCCGGCCACCGCGCGCTCGGTCAGGAACGGCGCCATCACGGGTACCGCCGCGACCGCGACACCCCGGTGGGCGAGCAGCTTCGGATGCAGCGAGTCGCCGCAGTGCAGCAGCCGACCGCCGACCAGATATGCGGTGTTGGCCGGGGTGTGGTCGTCGAGGATCGGCTCGTGGTCGGCGGGGATGGCCTCCAGCCGCAGCGGGCCGATCTCGTACCCGCCGTCGGCCGGCACTGTCACGTCCAGCCCTTCCGCACCCAGCGCCCCGGCGGTCTCCAGGTTGCCGATCAGCTGTGCCCCGGTCCGGTGCACGATCGCGGCCAGTGCCTCCGGGTCGGCTTGGTCCGGATGGTGGTGGGTGAGGGCGACGGCGTCCAGCGGCGCGAAGTCCATCGGATCCACCCGACCCTCCACGAAACTGAACCGGCCGGGGTCGATGAGCAGCCGTACCCCGTCCTGCTCGACCAGCAGGCACGAGTGCAGGTATTTCGCGATCCTCAACCGCCGCCCCGTCCGCCAGATGTCCCGGCGGGCTACCCGCAGGTCAGGATGTCAAACCGGGGACGGGGTGGGTCGCTGCCAACCCACCCCGCCCGGTACGTGCGGAAGGCTCAGGGGTGCGTCCAGCCCGCCGCGTGCATCGCGTTGTGGAACCAGCCGTCCGAGTGTGCGTAAGCGGGAACGTCAGGCTGCCACCAGGCGGTCCGTCGCACCTCCGGCCGGTCCTGGTGCGGCAGCACGGCGAGGGTCTCGGCGAGGCTGAGCCGCTCCGGGTCGGGCAGCGCCGCGATCGCCGCCTCCGGTGCGATCCCGAACCGCTCGACCAGCTCGGGCCGTGCCCGCAGGTGGGTCTCGACGTGTCGGACGACCCGGGCCAGCCGGTGCCGCAGCGCGTCCGGGTCGGGCTCCCCGGCGCCCGCCCGCAGCCCGGTCAGCTCGCCGGTCGGGCCGGTCACCGGGTTCAGCCGGCGTCCCTCGGCGTCGAAGAATTCCAGCTCGTCGCGGTGCGCACCGGTGACGACCGGATCGCACAGCAGGGTGGGTACGTCCGGATAGGCGTGCGCGAACGTGTCGTCGTCGGCGACGGCGACAAGTGCGATCTCAGGTGCCGGTTGCGGTTTCCGCATGGTCGTGTCCCTCCCGTGTCCACTGCGTCCTCTGCGGATCGGAAACCCCGATGCTATTCGCGGCGGGCTATGCCAGGGCGGGCAGCGGGCGGCCGATCTCGGTGTACCGGGCCCGTCAGCCGAGGCCGACGACCTGGTTCTCCCAGGCCCAGGCGGCGACCTCGACCCGGTTGCGCAGCCCCAGTTTGCGCTGGATGCCGGATAGGTGACTCTTGACTGTGCTCAGCGAGATGAACAGCTCGGCCGCGATCTCCTGGTTGGTGCGGCCCCGGGCGATGGCCCGGACGACCTCGGTCTCCCGTTCGGAGAGCGGCCGGGCCGGACGTGCGCTGCCGGGCGCACCGACGCCGCGCAGCCGGCGCAGCAGCCGCACGGTCACCGCGGGCGAGACCAGGGCGTCCCCGGCGTGCGCGGCCCGGACCGCCTCGACCAGCAACGCCGGCCCGGCATCCTTGAGTACGAAGCCGACCGCTCCGTTGCGCAGCGCACCGTAGACGTACTCGTCCAGGTCGAACGTGGTGACCACGACCACCCGGAGCGGATCGGGGACGTCGGGACCGGCCAGCGCACGGGTCACCTCGATCCCGTCCAGCCGGGGCATCCGGATGTCGACCAGGCAGACGTCCGGGCGCAGCCGCCGGGCGAGTGTGACCGCCTGACCGCCGTCGGAGGCTTCGGCGACCACGTCGATGTCGGGCTGGTCGGTCAGGATCAGCCGCAGACCGCTGCGTACCATCGCCTGGTCATCGGCGACCAGCACCCGGATGGTCACCGGCGGTCCCCGACCGGAACGGGCAGGCTGGCGTGTACCGCCCAGCCCGCCTCCGGACCCGGACCGGCCCGGAGGGTGCCGCCGAGCGCCTCCAGGCGTTCCCGCATCCCGACCAGCCCGTAGCCGGCCCGGTGCGGATAGCGCGACCCGGCCGGCGGGGCGTCGTCGACGACCTCGACGGTGAGCGCCGTCCCGTCCCGGGCGACGGTCACGGTGACCGACCGGGCCTGCGGGGCGTGCCGGGCGACGTTCGTCAGCGACTCCCGCACCACCCGGTGCACCGTGCTCGCCACCTCCGGGGGCCAGTCCGAGGTGTCCTCGCCGTCCGGCAGCCGCAGCCGCACCGGCGGCCCGTGGTCGGCGAAGCGCCTGACCAGCTCGCCGAGCTGCTCGGGGTCGGCGCCGGTCGGGGCCGCGTCGTCGGTGTCGCGCAGCAGTCCCACCACCCGGCGCATCGCGGCCAGCGCGTCCGAGCCGGCCGACTCGATGCCGGCCAGGGCCGCACCGGCCCGCTCGGGGTGCCGGCGCGCCACGATCTGGGCCGCCTGGGCCTGCACCACGATGCCGGTGATGTGGTGGGCGACGACGTCGTGCAGTTCCCGCGCCAGTGCCAGGCGCTCGTCCTGGCGTACCCGTTCGGTCGCCGCCGCCCGGCGGGCGGCCAGCAGCCGCAGTCCCAGCCCGCCGGCCAGCGCGGCGAGCCAGCCCGCCGCGTTCAGTGCGGGAACGGCGCCGAGGCCGCCGCCGGAGGAGGACGGGAAGGCGAGCTGGGCGCCGACCACGATCGCCAGCCCGGCACCCGCGACCGCGCCGGCCGACCGGGGTGGGAGGTGCCGGAGCGCGGATCCGACGAGCACGGCGAGGGCGAGGGCCAGCGCGGGACCGGGCTCGGCGGGCAGTCCGGCGGACCGGGCGACAGCGATGGCGACGGCCGCGACGCCCAGCCCGGCGACCGCCGCCCGGAGCCGGTGCCGCCGGCGGGTCAGGGCGACGGCGGAACCCACGGCTCCGGCGGCGAGGTCGGACAGCCAGTACCGGCCGCCCCAGCTGGCGGCCAGCGCGATCACGGTGCCCAGCAGGGTCGCGCCGAGGAGGACGCCGAGCCCGACGTCGGCGGCGACCCGGACCCGTCCGGCCAGGCGGTTCGGAACGTACACGCTGGTCAGGCTACGAGAGTCCGACCCACCCGCCGAACCGGCCGAAAGTACGGTCGCCGCCGCCGGTCCCCTTCCGGCGGCGGGCCGCCGGCGGCGGGGTCAGCGCACGATCCGGTAGCTGACGTGGCTGACCAGCGAGGTGGCCCTGGCGGAGAGCAGCCGCAGCTCCAACCCGGGTACGTCGGTGAAAAGCCGTTCACCCGCCCCGAGGACCACCGGGGCGACGTGGGTACGCAGTTCGTCGACCAGCCCGGCCCGCAGGTACTGGTTGACCGTCGCCGCCCCGCCCGCGATGGCCACGTCCCGGTCACCGGCGGCGGCCCGTGCCCGATCGAGTGCCGCCTCGATGCCGTCGGTGACGAAGGTGAAGGTGGTGCCGCCCTTCATCGTCAACGGCTCCCGGGGATGGTGGGTCAGCACGAAGACCGGCCCGTGGTAGGGCGGCTCCTCGCCCCACCAGCCCTGCCAGTCCAGGTGCCACTCGCCCCGGATCGGCCCGAACATGTTGCGTCCCATCACGAAGGCACCGGCCGAGACGATCGCGTCGATCTCCGCCCGGTTCTCGTCCTGCGCCTCGAACAACCAGCTGTGCAGCCGCTCGGCTCCGCCACCGCCGAGCGGCTGCTCCCGACTCTGCCCTGGACCGGCGACGAATCCGTCGACGGAGATCGAGATGTCGCAGACGACCCGGTTGCCCATGAAACCCTCCGCGCGGCGGACAGCCTGTTCACCGGCGGTGACCAGTGCCCGGACGCTACCGCAGCGCGTCCTGCCCCGGCGTCCCGCCGTCGCGGCGTCCCGTCGATCCAGCGTCCCGCCGACGCAGCCTCCCGCCGTGGCAGCCTCCCGTCGATCCAGCGTCCCGCCGGTGCGGCCGGCTTGCCGCTTGCCGTCCCGCTGCCGTCGGTGCCGACTACGGGCGATGGGCGGTGACCAGCCAGGAGGCGCCGGGGATCCGTACCCCGTCCGGCCCCTCGTACGGGCGCACCACATCGACCAGGATCTCCCGGGCCTCCTCGAGGCTCGGTCCGTCCGGCTGTTGCAGGACGGCCAGTACCGGGCCCGAGCCGAGGAACCCTTGGGCCGCCTCGTGCACGTCGGCGCCGAACGCCATCGGGGCGTCGACCGGCCGGGGCTGTACGTCGGTGAAGCCGGCCCGGCTCAGCACGTTCGTCAACCGGTCCGGGTCGGCCAGCGAGAACATCGCCGAGTCGGGTAGCCGGTCGGGATCGCGCCGGCCGGTGTTCCGGCGGCCGGGGTCGTGCCGGCCGTACAGCGCGGACATCGGTGCGACGTACCAGGCGTTCTCGGTCATGGCGCGCGGGCAGACGAAGGCCAGCCGCCCGCCGGGCCGCAGCGCATAGTGGACGTTGCGGAACGCCGCCACCGGCTCGGCGAAGAACATGACGCCGAACTGGCTGATCGCGACGTCGAAACCGTTGCCGGGAAACGGGTACACCTGCACGTCGCCCTGGGCGAACTCGACGTTGTGCAGGCCGGCGGTGCTCGCGGCGACCCGGGCGCGGTCGAGCATCAGTGCCGAGAGGTCGACGCCGAGCACCCGACCCGGAGCGGCCCGGCTGGCGGCCCGTCGGGTCGTGTCGCCGGTGCCGCAGCCGATGTCGAGTACCCGATCTCCGGGCTCGATCGCGGCGGCGTCGAGCAGGGTCTCGGTGAGCGCGCCGTTCACCGGGTCGTCCCGGTCGGTCCGCGCGGCCCAGTTGGCGGCTTCCGGCCCGTTCCACGCCTCGGCCTGGTCGGTGTTGACGATGTGCATCTCAGTTCCCTCCTGTACGGGCCTGGGCGAGCAGCCGCAGGCCCACCGCGGTGAGGCTCCCGTCGGCCACCCGCAGGTGTTCGATCTGTCGCAGTACGGTGAACGTGGCCAGCCCGTCGGCGTCGTCGCCGAGCCCCTGGCCCAGATAGCGATGCAGGTAGGGCACCCGGACGGTCTCCCGGATCTCGAAGTGCCTGCCGATCTCGTCGACGATCGTCTCGCCGGGATGCAGGCGCTGCTCGTCCCGGTGCCGTCGCATCCAGTGGTCGTGGGGCGTCGCGACCGGGGTGACGTCGGGTTCCGGTCCGAGCCGCCCGGCGGCGGCGAGCAGCGCGGCGGTGTCGTGGTACCAGGCGGCCGTGCCGGCGTCCGCCCGCTCCCAGGCGAACTCGTCGACCACCAGGATCCCGCCGGGTCGCAGCAGCGACCGCGCCCGCCGGACCGCGGCGGCGAGATCGCGCATGTGGTGCAGGGAGAGCGAACAGACAACCGCGTCGAAAAGGTACTCGTCCCGGTAGCCGGCCAGGTCGGCCACCAGGGCCGCCACCCCCCGTGTGGCGGCGGCCCCGACGGCCAGCGGGTCGACGTCCACGCCGAGGACGGCGTAGCCGGCGCGGGCGAGGGCGCGGGCGAGGGCGCCGCGCCCGCATCCCGCGTCGAGGATCCGGGCCGGCGCCGGGGGCAGCCAGTCGGCGAGGAAGGCAACCTGGTCGGCGAGTTGGGCGGCGGTGACCGCGTCGGTACCGGCGTCCCGCTGGCTCGCGCCTGCCGTGCTGATCGGACTCACCGGTCAAGCGTGGGCCGGAAGTGTTATGCGCACAACTGCGGATCGGTAGGGTCTGCCATAAGCTCCACACATGCTTGACCCGTGGTCGTTGCAGGTGCTCGTCGCGGTCGGTGAGCGGGGGTCGTTCTCGGCGGCGGCGGCCGCGCTCTCGCTGACCCAACCCGCCGTGTCGCGCCAGGTCGCCGGCCTGGAACGGCGGCTCGGCGTACGGCTGTTCAGCCGGGACGCCCGGGGTGTCCGGCCGACCCCGGCCGGTGCGGTGGCGATCGAACTCGCCCGGGACAGTCTCACCCGGCTGCGCGACCTGGAGGCCCGGCTCGCCACCTTCGCCGAGTTGGAGTCCGGCGAACTCCGATTGGCGGCGTTCCCGAGCGTCAACACGCACTTCGTGCCCGAGGCGGTCCGCCGGTTCGGACGGCTGCATCCGGGTGTGGCGCTGAGCCTGCGGCAACCGGACCAGACGGCGCTGCTGCCGTCGGTACGGGACGGCCGGATCGACCTCGCCCTGCTCACCGACTGGCACCTGTACGACGAGCCGCAGACCGCCCGGGACGCCCCGGTCGGTGCCGACCTGCCCCGGGCGGACGTCGAGGACGTCGAACTGGTGCCCCTGCTCGACGAGGTGCTCCAGGTCGTCCTGCCGGCGCAGCACCCGCTGGCCCGGCGCCGCCGGATCAAGCTGGCCGACCTGAGCGGCGAGACCTGGATCGACGGCGCCCATCCCGACTGTCTCGGTCCGGTGGCACCCCTGGCCCAGGCGCTCGGTGCCGCACCCCGGATCGGGTTCTGGTGCGACGACTGGAGTGGCAAGCAGGCGTTGGTGGCGGCCGGGGTCGGCGTGATGCTGATGCCGACCCTGGCCGCCGTGGCGGTACGCCGTGACCTGGTCCTGCGGCCGACCACCCCGGTGCTGCCGACCCGCCGGCTCTACGCGGTGACGGCCCGGCCGCAGTTCCGGGCACCGGCGGTCACGGCGATGCTGGAGGTGCTGACCGACCTCGCCGCGCACTCACGCTGACCGTCTCCGGCCCGGGCGACCCCACGTTCGCCGGGTCTACGGCGGTCGAGGGTTGCTGGGTGCACGGCGGCCCGGACCGCCGCGTCTACAGCTTCCGGGCGACCCCGGCGGCGACCTTGAGCATGGTCGGCGGGGCGGTCTCGTCCGGCCACCACTGCTGCACGTCGACGACGCCGGGGGAGAGCAGCTCGAAACCCTCGAAGAACCGCTCGATGTCGTCCCGGCGCCGGAAGGTCATCGGCGCCGGGGAGTTCACCGAGATCTCCTCCAGCTTCGCCTTGGCCGCCGGGTCGCTGCCGTCGACGCAGAACTGGGAGATGCAGATGTAGCTGCCCGGTGCCATCCGCTCGCGGAACCGGGCGATCAGCGCCGCCGGATCCTCGGCGTCGGTGACCAGGTGGAACAGGCCGATGAAGAGCAGCAGCACCGGTTCGTCGAAGTTGATCAGCCGCTGCACCTCCGGGTCGTCGAGGATCTCGTCCGGCCGCCGGACGTCCGCCTGGATCGAGCTGACGTTGTCGTCGGGGGAGAGCAGCGCCCGGTTGTGCACGAAGACGATCGGATCGTTGTCCACATAGATCACCCGGGCGTCCGGGATGACGGCCCGGGCGCTCTCGTGCACGTTCGGCGCGGTGGGGATGCCGGCGCCGATGTCCAGGAACTGCGCGATGCCCTCCCGGGCGCACATCTGGGTGACCCGGAGCAGGAACCGGCGCTGCGCCCTGCCCAGGGCGGGCAGGTCCGGGGCGAGCCCGATGACCTGCTTGGCGGCCTCCCGGTCCACCTCGAAGTTGTCCTTGCCGCCGAGCACGTAGTCGTACGCGCGGGCGTGGCTCATCTGGGTGGTGTCGATACCGGACGACGCGGAGTCCTGCTGGGTCACGACCACTCCCGACAGTGGATTCGATGGCTGCGAACGGAGAGCCGATCTTAGCTCTCCCGCGTCAACCGGTGGCCCGCCCGGCGGGTCGCCGGTCGCCCGGCCGGCGGGTCACCAGGGGCCCGGCAGGTATCACAGTTCGGTGACCACCAGGTCGAGCTGGCGGGGGCGACCGGCGACCGCCGGCTGTTCCTCGACCGTGTACTTCAGGTCGCGCAGCGCCTCGACGAGCCTGCCCGCGGATCGGGGCGCCGCGCCGGCCAGCAGCAGGTCACGAACCAGCCGCCCCTTGCTGGCCTTGTTGAAGTGGCTCACCACGGAACGCCGGACCTCCCCGCCGACCAGCTGCTCGTGCAGTACCCGGACCGTCACGGTGCGCTCGGCGAGCTTGCCGGTGGGCCGCCACATCGCCGCGTACCCGCTGGAGCGGAGGTCGAGGACGGGCCCGCCGCCGGCCGCCTCGGTGAGTGCCGGGTCGAGCAGTCCCCGCCAGTACGCCGCCAGCCCGCCCACCCCGGGCAGCTGCACCCCGACCGGGCAGCGGTACGCCGGGATCCGGTCGTCGGTCCGGACCACGCCCCAGAGCCCGGAGAAGACGAGTATCCGGCGCCGGGCGCGGGCGCGGGCCGGAGCGGGCAGGGTGCCGAGGTCGAGGGCGTCGTAGAGCACGCCGGTGTAGACCTTCGCCGCCGGTTGGGCCGGCGCGGTACGCAGCCGGGCGTTGCGGTCCAGTTCCGCGTCCTGCCCCGGGCTGAGTCCGAGTACCTCCCGGGCCCGGTCCCGGTCCGGATCCGCGCAGAGCGCGACGAGCGCGTCGAGGACACGTTCCCGGCCCGGCTGGAGCGTCCCGTGGGACAGCGTGTCCGGGTTCACCGGCCGGCCGGAGCGGGGCGGCGTCTTCCCCTCCGACGGGGGCAGCAGGATCAGCACGACCAGCAAGCCTACGCAGCCGCCCCGCCCCGGTCAGGCACCCCGCCCCGCTCGTGCCACCCGCCTCCTCCTCAGGCGGCCACCCTGCCCAGCACGTGCTGGGCCAGCAGCTCGCCGTGCTTGCCGGCCGAGGTGTGGCCGGCTTCGAGGCTCTGCCGGGCCAGGTCCCGCAGCGGCTCCATCGCCGGAGTGACCTCGGCCAGGGTCAGCTCGACCTCGCTGACGTGCAGGTCCAGTTCGAGGAGGTCGGCGAAGACGCGGCGGTAGTACGGCGTCGCGTGGTCCCAGCCCTCCCGGGGGGTACCCGGGCCGTAGCCGCCGCCCCGGGTGACGATCAGCGCCGCCGGCCGGCCGCGCAGCGGTGACACCTGGCCCGGAGCCAGCCGGGGGTCGATGAGCAGCATGTCGATCCAGGCCTTGACGTGCTGGGAGGGCCCGTAGTTGTAGAGCGGCGCGGCGAACAGGTAGGTGTCGGCCGCGATCAGTTCGTCGACGTAGCTCGCGGCGAGGGCGGAGGCCCGCGCCTGCGTCTCGGTGCGTTGGTCGGCCGGGACGAATCCGGCAACGACCGCCGTGGGCCAGGCGTCGGCGGGTACCGGTGTGGCGGCCAGGTCGCGCCGGACGATCACCCCGGACGGATGGGTACGTCGCCACGCCGCCTCGGCGGTGTCGGCCACGGCACGGCTGACGGACTGCTCGCCACGGATGCTGGCGTCGAGTCGGAAGAGACTCACTGTTACCTCCCAGAGAAGTTCTGCAAGCACGACCAACTTAGTCACCGATCGGCGACACCACCGCAGAACTGTGGTCTAGATTATCTCTATCAAAATATTTCTGTCTCACAGAAGATCTCGCCAGCGATGATCTTTTGGACGGGTATGCTGGTCACGTGTCCGACACCGCAGCTCCCGCGCCATCCGCCGCCCCTGCCGAGGAGGGCGGCGGGCGGCTCGCGGCGGAGTTGCTCAAGGACGACTTCGGCTGGGCGCTCGGCGTGATCATGCGGCGCTACCTCCGCGCCGCCGAGGAGATCGTGAAGGACGTGCCCGGCGGTCCCCGCGGCTACCAGGTCGTCGCCTCGGCCAGCCAGAACCTGGCGACCAACCAGGGCGCGATGGCCGCCCAACTGGGCATCGACCGGACCGTCCTGACCTACCTGATCGACGATCTGGAGGCTGCCGGGCTGGTCTCCCGGCAGCCCGACCCGGCCGACCGGCGCAGCCGCCGGGTCGTCGCCACCGACGCCGGGAAGACGCTCTGGCGCGACCGGCAGGCCGCCCTGGCCGCCGCCGAGGCCGAGATCCTCCGGGTCCTCGGCCGGGACGAGGCGGCCTTCAAGGAACTGCTGCAACGGGTGGCGATCCACGCCGACCGGCTCGACCCGATGCACAACGCCTGCCAGGTCGTCGACGAGATGCACCAGCACGAGAACCGCAGCCGCCGACGGCGCTGACCGGCTGGCCACGCCACGCGCGGGAGCCCACGCCGTCGTTATATTGACCGGATGGGGTACGCCGACGGCTCGGCCACCGGTCGGGCGGAAGCGTCCACGTCCACACCGGACGGCCTGCGGGTCGCCGTCGTCGGTGCTGGCATCGGCGGGCTCAGCGCCGCCCTGTCGCTGCTCCGCGCCGGCTTCGACGTGCGGGTCTTCGAGCAGGCGCCGACGCTGGCCGAGATCGGTGCGGGCGTGCAGGTCAGCCCGAACGCTTCCCGGATCCTGCACCGCCTCGGCCTCGCCGACGAACTCGCCCGGACCGGCGTACGGCCGGTCGCGCTGCACCAGCGTCGCTGGGCGGACGGCCGTACCCTGCTGCGCGCACCGCTCGGCACACCGCTGGAGCAGACCTTCGGTTACCCGTACTACCAGATGCACCGTGCCGACCTGCTGGGCGCACTGGCTCGGGCGCTACCGGCCGACCGGCTGCACCTCGGCCGCCGGTTCACCGGGCTGACCGACCACGGTCAGGTCGTGACGGCGTCCTTCGCGGACGGCACCCGGGTGAAGTGTGACGTGCTGGTCGGTGCCGACGGCATCCACTCGACGGTCCGGCGGGAGCTGTTCGGTGCCGAGGCGGCCCGGTTCACCGGCTGTGTCGCGTACCGGGGGCTGGTGCCGGCGCACCGGCTGCGCCATCTCGACCTGGACGTCTCCGGTCAGGTCTGGATGGGGCCGGGCCGGCACTTCGTGCACTACTTCGTCAGCGGACGCCGGCTGGTCAACTTCGTCGGGGTGGTGGAGCGGGACGCCTGGACCCGGGAGTCCTGGACGGATCGCGGCGACCTGGCCGAGGCACTGGCCGCGTACCCGGACTGGCATCCGCAGGTGCGCGAGATCCTCGCGTCGGTGGACGAGACGTACGTCTGGGCACTGTTCGACCGGCCGCCGCTGCCGCGCTGGTCGGCCGGGCGGGTCACGCTGCTCGGCGACGCCTGCCATCCGATGCTGCCGTTCCTGGCCCAGGGCGCCGCGCAGGCGATCGAGGACGGCGCGGCGCTGACCAGCTGCCTGGTCGAGGCTGGCCCGGACCCGGCGGCGGCGCTGGTCCGTTACGAGCGTGTCCGCCTGCCCCGGACCTCGCGGATGCAGGCGCTGTCGGCCGAGAACAAGATCCGGTTCCATCTCCCCGACGGACCCGAGCAGCGGGAACGCGACGCCCGGATGGCCAGCGGCGGGACGGACTGGTCGTTCGGGGCGATCGCCTGGATCTACCGGCACGACGCCGCCATCGTCGACGGCCGGCCGGCCGCGCCCTCGGCTCTGGACAGGACGTGACCTCGCGGACCGGGCCAGACGTGTCCTCGCGGACCGGGCCAGACGTGTCCTCGCGGACCGGGCCGGACGTGACCTCGCGGACCGGCCGGGCGCGGCAGCGGTGACGGCTCTCGCGCGGAGAGAAGTACATCGACTTTCGTCAGATCGGGTCAGGTCGATATCGTGGCGCCAGGTGTCCGAACGGGGGAGGGACCATGCGTCATCGTGTCGGCACGAGCGTGCCCAGATTCTTCGCCGTCCTGGTGGCCGGGGCGATGGCGGCGGGAGGTGCGCTGGTCGGCACCGGACCGGCCGCCGCCGCCCCGCCCGGCCTGGTGATCGAGGACGGTGCCACCCAGCCCGTCTTCGCCCGGGACGCGGCGATCCAGGAGACCGTCTACGTCAGCTCCGGAATGGACAGTGACGGGGACGGGGCGACCGACCGGATCGCCGCGCAGGTGATCCGGCCCGAGGAGACCGGGGCCGGGCTCCAGGTGGCGACGGTGATGCACGCCAGCCCGTACTTCGGGGACAGCACGGCCAGGGCCCGCGGCGACCTGATCATCCCGGCACACTTCACCGCCTGGTACGACAACTACTTCGTGCCGCGCGGCTACGCCGTCGTCGAGGTCGACATGCAGGGCACCGCCGGATCGGACGGCTGTGCCACCATCGGCGGCCCGGAGGACGTCCGCAGCGCCAGCGCCGTGATCGACTGGCTGAACGGCCGCACCACGGCCAGCTACGCCGACGGTACGCCGGCAGTCGCCGACTGGAGCACCGGCGCGGTCGGCATGATCGGTGTCTCGTACGCCGGCACCCTGCCGATCGGCGTCGCCGAGACCGGCATCGACGGGCTGGAGACGATCGTCCCGATCGCCGCCATCTCCGCCTGGTACGACTACGCCCGCGCCCAGGGCATCGCCTACGGCGGCTTCGGCAGCCGGTACCCCGAGTCCCTGGCCCGGTACGTCTCCTCGCCCGCGCACGACGCCGAGTGCGACGCCCGCTACACCGCGCTCGGCGACGCGGCCGACGACGCCACCGCCGACATGAACGCCTTCTGGCAGCAGCGCGACTACCGGGACGGGGCGGCCTCGGTGGACGCCTCGGTCTTCCTGGTGCACGGCCAGCAGGACAACAACACCAAGACCACCCACTTCGGCCGGTACTGGGACGCCATCGCCGCGCAGGGGGTGCCGCGCAAGCTGTGGCTGCACGACGGCGGGCACACCGACCCGTTCGGCAGTGACCTGGTGGGGCGGGACACCGTCGGCCGCTGGATGGACCACTGGCTCTACGACATCGACAACGGGATCATGAGCGAGCCGCAGGCCACCGTGAAGCGGCCGGGCGGCACCACGAGCACCTATCCGAGCTGGCCCGGGACGGTCACCTCGACCGACTACTACCTGGGCGGACCGGGCAGCGGCGCCGCCGGCACCCTGCTGACCGCGCCCGGCCCGACGGCCAGCCAGTCGTTCACCGACAGCCGGGGCCAGCTCGAGTACGCGATGACCAGCCAGCCGGAGACCGCCAAGCCGAACCGGCTGGTCTACCTCGTCCCGGCACTGGGCACCGCCCGTCGGCTGGCCGGGGCCGGCACGGCCGAGGTCAGGTTCACCGCCACCTCGACGAGTACGCCGCTGACCGCGCTGCTGGTGCACTACACGGACGGGGTGCCGACCCGGGTGGTGAGCCGGGGCGCGATCGACGCCAAGAACCGCGACTCGCTGACGGCCGGTACGCCGCTGACCCCGGGCACCGCGTACCCGGTGACGATCCGGCTGGAGCCGAAGGACTACCTCTTCCCGGCCGGCAGCCGGATCGGCCTGGTGCTGGTTGCCAACCACGGCGAGTACCTGACCACCGACCCGGCCGCGGCCGGCGTCACAGTCCAGCTCTCGCCGAGCCGACTCGTCCTGCCGCTGACGAGCTGACCGGCCGCGGGCCAGGGGGGTCCGGCAGGTCGGCCGGATTCCCGGCGGCAGGTGCCACGGCATCGGGCCGGTAACCGAGGCGACCACGCGTCACGACGAGCAGCAGCACCGCCCCGCCGCCCGCGCCGATCGCGAGGGCGTGCAGCGAGTCGCCGAACGCGTCCAGCGACGGGAACATCGCCGGCCAGAGCAGCGAGGAGACGGCGTTGATGTGCGCGTGGAAGAGCATCACCAGCGGCAGGCTCTCGCCGGTGCGGTTGAACAGCCACGTCATCACGATGCTCAGCAGTACGGCGGAACCGACGAACTCGGCCGCCATCAGCCAGTCCACGTTCGGCCAACCGGCCCATTCGCTGAAGAACAGCGGCAGGTGCCAGGCGCCCCAGAGCGGCCCGAGGACGAGCGAACCGCCGAGCGGGCCGTACCGGGCCTGGAGGCGGGGCTGCGCGAAGTCCCGCCAGCCGGGTTCCTCGGCGACGCCGGTCGTGAGGAACTGGAGGACCAGCATCGGCAGATAGCCGACGAGGACGGTGCCGGCGGGTAGCCGCAGGTCGGCCCAGGCGCCGGCCAGCGGCAGGGTGGCGACGACGGCGACGACGGGCACCACGGACAGCACCCACAGGTACCAGCCGACGCCGACCCGCCACCTGACCAGGCGGCCCGCCCAGCGGCGCAGTGCCGGCCGCCCGCCGGCCACGGCGGTCACCACGAACGCCGACGTGACCGGGCCCAGGTAGGCGCCGGGCAGCAGGCCAAGCGTCTGGGAGCTGCCGAGCACCTCGGGGAAGCGCAGCGGCAGGACCCCGAGCCCGGTCTCGGAGAGGATGTAGGGGGTCCACGCCAGCCAGGTCAGCGCGTACGACATCGTGAAGTACGCGGCCAGTGGACGCCGGGCCACCAGGTCCGCCAGCCGGCGGCGTCGGGTTAGCTGCGGGTTGGTCCGTGGCGCTGTGCTCACGGGCGCTCCAATCGGGGTCGGCCGCCCGGCTGGACCGACCCGCCGGGCTGCTCGGACGAATGGTGCGAGCACATCACCGGACCCCGGATCCGGTCACTACGGGTAGCCGGCGGATCCCCGGTGGAGCCAGGCATACCGCAACCTCGCGCCTGCCGGCCCGAGCCGGGCGGGCGGCGGACCCGAACGGCGCGTACGGGATGCACGGCGGCGGCACCCGTCCTACGGTGGGGTGATCGCCTACGGAGGGTGCGGTGTGCCTGTTCAGGACTGGTTTCTCAGTGGGGCGGAGCGGGACAATCCCGACTCCGACCTGCCCGTCTGGACCGACGGCAACCTGGCCGAGCCGCTGGTACACGGCGCCGCCTACTTCGACCGGCTCGCCACCGAGGTCGAGGCCCTCGAGGAGGGCGACCACGTCTTCTTCACCGACTGGCGGGGCGACCCGGACGAGCGGCTCCGCGACGGCGGCCCGACCATCGCCGGACTGCTGGCCGCCGCCGCCCGGCGGGGCGTGATCGTGAAGGGCCTGATCTGGCGCTCCCACCTCGACCGGTTCACCTACAGCGAGGAGGAGAACCGGCACCTCGGCGAGGAGGTCAGCGAGGCCGGTGGCGAGGTACTCCTCGACCACCGGGTCCGGCGCGGCGGCTCGCACCACCAGAAGATCGTCGTACTCCGGCACCCGGGCCGGCCGGAGCGGGACATCGCGTTCGCCGGCGGGATCGACCTGTGTCACAGCCGGCGCGACGATTCCGACCACCGGGGCGACCCGCAGGCACTCCGGATGGCGAAGGCGTACGGCGAGCATCCGCCCTGGCACGACGTGCAGCTCGCGTTGCGTGGCCCGGTGGTCGGCGCGCTCGACCTCAGCTTCCGGGAACGCTGGACCGACCCGGCGCCGCTGGACCAGCACGGCCCGATCAGCACGTTGCGCGACAAGCTGCGCGGCGCCGACCTGCACGCCGACCGGCTGCCGCCGCAACCGCCCGACCCGCCGCCCTGCGGACCGCACCGGATCCAGGTACTGCGCACCTATCCGGCGATGCGCCCGGCCTACCAGTTCGCCAGGCTCGGCGAGCAGACGGTCGCCCGGGGCTACACGAAGGCGATCAAGCGGGCCCGCCGGCTGGTCTACCTGGAGGACCAGTACCTCTGGTCCCGGGAGGTGGCGAAGCTCTTCGCCGACGCGCTGCGTGACAACCCCGACCTGCACCTGATCGCCGTGGTGCCCCGGCATCCGGACGTGGACGGCCGGCTCGCGCTGCCACCCAACCAGGTCGGCCGGGAGCAGGCCATCGCGCTCTGCCGGGCGGCCGCCGCCGACCGGGTGCACGTGTACGACGTGGAGAACCACGCCGGCACCCCCGTCTACGTGCACGCCAAGGTCTGTGTGGTGGACGACGTCTGGTGCAGCGTCGGCAGCGACAACTTCAACCGGCGTTCCTGGACCCACGACAGCGAACTCTCCTGCGCCGTCCTCGACGACACCCCCGACGAGCGGGAGCCGCGCGACCCGGCCGGTCTCGGGGACGGCGCCCGCCGCTTCCCCCGGGACCTGCGGCTGGCCCTGCTCCGCGAGCACCTGGACCGGGCGCCCGGCGACGACGGAGACCTGCTCGACCCGGAGTCGGCCGTCGACGCGGTCGAGGCCGCCGCCAACGCCCTGCGGAACTGGCACGCGGGCGGCCGGCAGGGGCCCCGGCCACCGGGCCGGCTCGTCCCGCACGAGACGAGCCGGCTGCCGTGGTACCAGCGGCTCTGGGCGGTACCGGCGTACCGGCTGGTCTACGACCCGGACGGGCGTGCCTGGCGGGACCGCCGCGCCGGCAACTGGTAGACCTGACCTTTCGAACCGCAGGGTGGAGGTCCGAACCGGTGGAACACGACGACGGGCTGGTGGCCGCGGCGCGGGGTGGCGACGAGTCGGCGTTCGGCGCACTTGTCGAGCGGCACCGGAGCGAGCTGCGGGTGCACTGCTACCGGATGCTCGGCTCCTACCACGACGCGGAGGACCTGGTCCAGGAGACGTTCCTGCGGGCCTGGAAGAACATCGGCGGCTTCCAGGGCCGTTCCACGGTCCGGGTCTGGCTCTACCGGATCGCCACCAACGCCTGCCTGGACGCCCTCGACAGCCGGTCCCGCCGGCTGCTGCCGCACCACCTGAGCGGGCCCTGGGACCCGTCCGGCGACCTGCCGCCGGGCACCGACAGCTGGCTCCAGCCGTTCCCGGACCGGTTGTGGGAGCCGGCCGCGCCGAGCGAGGGCGAGCCGGACGCGGTGGCGGTCAGCCGGGAGACGATCGAGCTGGCGTTCCTGGTCGCGATCCAGCACCTGCCGCCGCGCCAGCGGGCCGTGCTGATCCTGCGGGACGTGCTCGGTTGGCCGGCCAGCCAGGCCGCGTCGCTGCTCGACGGCAGCGTGGCGTCGGTGAACAGCGCCCTGCAACGCGCCCGCGCGACACTCCGGGAGCACCTGCCGGCCCGCCGCCTCGACTGGGCCGCCCCGGCCGAGCCGACCGAGCGGGAGCTGGCGGTGCTGCGCCGCTACGTCGACGCGCTGGAGCGGGCCGACCTGGCCACGATGGCCGAGCTGCTGGCCGAGGACGTCCGCACGACGATGCCGCCGTACCCGCTGTGGTTCCAGGGTCGGGAGTCGGTGCTCCGGGCGCTGGCGGGGAGCTGGGATCCGGCGCTGCCCGACTACGTCGGCCGGTTCCGGACGCTGCCGACCCGGGCGAACGGGCGGCCGGCGCTGGCCGGGTACGTCCGGCGGCCCGGCGACCTCCACTACCAGCCGGTCGCGATCTCGCTGCTCTGGTTCGGCGGCGGCCAGATCACCGAGATCGTCGCGTTCCACGACCCCGGGCTCTTCCCGGCGTTCGACCTGCCCCCCGCCCTGCCCGCTGCCTGAGCCTCCGGGGCCGGGCTGCCGCCTGCCCGACTCGTGTTCACCTGGACACCAGGTGCGTTACGCGAGCGCGGTGACGCACCTGGTGTCCAGGTCACCGGCCGACCGGGAACGGACCGATGCCACGGTTGCCACGCGCCGCGCCGCGCGACGTCCCCACCGTGGTCCGGCGGGGACGTCGCGCACGGGTGCGGTTCGGCTCAGCCGACCGGGTTGAGCAGTTCGGCCCGGCCCTCGAAGGCGTGGAGCAGCAGGTCGACCATCCGGAACGTCCGGTCGTCCGGGCCGAGCGTCGGCCGCCAGGTCGGGTCGCGCAGGATCGAGATCCGGCTGCCCTCGATCGCCCGGTGGAAGACCTCGGCGACGATCCGCGCGCCGACGCCGTCCAGCCGGCCGCCGTTGAACTCCGCCTCGCGCAGCACGTAGAACCACAGCGGCGTGTTGCCGGCCAACTCGGTCCGCTGCTCGTCGCTCAGCCCGTCCAGCACGGCACCGTCCAGCCCGCCCAGGATCTCGTCGGCCTTCAGCGGCACCAGGTCGAGGAGCTGGGCCATCTGCTGCCCGCTGGCCAGCCGCACCATCACCGCCCGGGTCAGGTTGCGGAAGGCCAGGTTCAGCTCGATCGCCGGTGGGGCGTCCTGGCCGCCGAACGCGCCGAGCGGCAGGTTGCGCAGCGGGTCCACCAGTCGGGTGTCGATCCGCTGGGTCAGGTTGAGCTGCCGCTGTCCCGGATCGGTCTCGTCCCGCCTGACGACGGCGACGAGGTCGTCCCGGCCGGCCTCGGTGAAGTCGTAGAGGCGGCGGAAGTCGGCGATCCAGTTGGTGGGCAGCCGCTCGAACGACCCCGACTCCGGGTCGGCGACGGTGCCGTCCGGGGAGAGGATGCCGCTGGTCCCGGAGAACTGGAACAGCAGTTCCAGGGTGCCGGGCGCCAGCACGTCGGGGTGGTCGGAGGTGTTGAAGACGCGGTTCCAGTCGTACACGGCGCGGATCATGCTGTGTCCGAGCCGGTAGGCCGCGACGGAGAACTCGATCGGCATCGTCGGCCGGTCGCCCGGCTGCACGGCCCGGTCCCGCCGCCGGAAGCCGTAGCCGGGGGAGACCTCGAAGAACCTCCGGCCCCGGCTGAACACGTCGTCGACCACGTCGGGCGAGACGATCCGGCGCAGGAAGTCGTGCACCAGCAGCCACTGGTAGTGCTTCACCACCACCGAGCGGGCGGCCCGGAACAGTGCCCGCCCGGCCAGCCCGCCCTCGGCCAACTGGTCGACCACCCGGTTGTGAAACCGGATGAACGCCAGGTGGGTCTGCGCGACCACCAGGTTCTCGTCGTTGCGGGCGTCCGGGATCAGCGCCGCCCGCCGCTCCCGCTTGGTCGAACCCAGCCCCGAGCGGGGCAGGTCGAAGCCGTCCCGGTCCTGGTTGACCACCGGGTCCGCACCGGCGACCGCCGCCGTGGTCCCGGTCTTCAGGTGTACGCCGTCGGCCGCGTAGAAGACCCGGTCGTGCCGGTCCTCAGGTCCCCGGCCGTAGAGCGAGTCCAGGTCCAGCGCCGGGGAGCGGCCCTGGAGCAGCTCGTCGACGGAGACGTCCTCGCCCAGCGCGGCGGCGGTGTTGTCCATGGTCAGGTCGTGGTCGACGAACTGACCGAGGTACGTGTAACCGGCGGGTACGGCCGGGTCGGCGGAGTCGGCATTCGCCCCGGCGACCATCGCCTCGGCGAGGGCCGTGCGGGTCTGCTCGGAGAGCGTCCGTCCCTCCGGCCCGAGCCGGGAGAACCGGAACTTGCGCAGCTCGGCGGTGGTGGACGGGCGGCGGGTGGTCGGTTCGTGGTTCTCGTCGAAGCTGAGCAGGCCCTCGCCCTCGACGAGGTAGTCCTCCCGCATGTGCCGTTTCATTCGTCGTTCCTCCCTCGTGGTGACCGGCACCCGGATTCCGGTTCGGCGCACGGGGGAGGGAGGTGCGCGACACGTACGTAGGCACGACGACGGAACGTGCATACGTCGAGTCTGGATCCCCCGTGGACGTCCGCGATCGGCGCGGACCAGCCGCCTCGGCTCCGGTGCACCATGCCGGTCTCGGTCGACTTAGGGCCAAGAGTCCGCAGCGCCGCCGGGACCGTCCACCTTCTGTCGAGCATGCGACCGAAGCCGCGCGGCGTCATCACGGTCGGACCTCGATCCGTTGCGCTGCGCAGTTTTCTCCGCGTCCACTGAATGTCTCCGTGCCCGCTGAAAGTCCCCTGTGGACTAGCCGTCCTGCTCCACGAGCGGGTACGGGATGAAGGTGCTGCGGTTCTCGTCCAGGTCGAGTTGCCGGCCGATCGGCTGGGCGGCCCGTTGCGGGCAGGTCATCCGCGCACAGGTCCTGCAACCCGGCCCGATCGGGGTGGCCGCCTCGGTGGCGTGCAGGTCCATCCCGGCGGAATAGACGAGCCGGCCGGCGTGCCGGGTCTCGCAGCCCAGCCCGATCGCGAAGGTCTTGCCGGGCTGCCCGTAGCCGCCGTGGTGCCGGGTGACCGTACGGGCGATCCAGAGGTAGCGCTGGCCGTCGGGCATCGACGCGACCTGGGTCATCACCCGGCCCGGTGCGCCGAACGCCTCGTAGACGTTCCAGAGTGGACAGGTGCCGCCGGAGCGGGAGAACGGGAAGCCGGTCGCCGACTGCCGCTTGGACATGTTGCCGGCCCGGTCCACCCGGACGAACGAGAACGGCACCCCGCGCGCCCTCGGCCGTTGCAGGGTGCTCAACCGGTGGCAGACGCTCTCCCAGCCCATCGCGAAGTGGTCGGTCAGCAACTCGATGTCGTAGCGCATCGTCTCGGCCGCGGTGAGGAATTCACGGTACGGCAGAATCAGTGCGGCGGCGAAATAGTTTGCCAGTCCGACCCGCATGAGAATTTGCGTCTGGAGGTCCGGGACGCTTTCTTCCTCGATGATTTCGTCGATGACGTCGGCGAATTCCAGAAGCGCGATCTGGGCGCCCATCCGGATCGCCCGCTGGCCCGAGCGCAGCGACGTCGACAGGTGCAGGGTGCGGGTCTGCGGCCGGTAGCGGTGCAGGTCCCCGGCGAGCGAGTCCGGTTCCTGCCGGACGATCCGCACGCCGTGCCGGCCGGCCAGCCGGTCGGTCAGCGCGGCCCGGGTCTCGCCCCGGCGGATCCCGATCTGCGCGGCCAGCGCCTCGGCCGCCTCGTCCAGCTCCGGGACGTAGTTCTGCCGCCGGTAGAAGAAGTCGCTGACCTGGTCGTGCGGGTTGCGCCCGGGCGCCAGGTCCCGGTCGCCGGCCACCTCGGCGAGCTGGTCGTCGACCTGCCGGTAACGCCGGTAGAGGTCGATCACCGCCTCGGCCACCTCGGGCAGCTTGCCGGCCAGCTCGGTGAGGTCGGGCAGGCTGGCCCGGGTCGGCAGCGCCTCGCGCAGCTCGGCGACCAGCCGGGGCGTGTCGTGCGGCGCGAAGTAGGCGGTGTCGACGCCGAAGACCTCGGTGATCCGGATCAGCACCGGGACGGTCAGCGGGCGGGAGTCGTGCTCGATCTGGTTGAGATAGCTGGGCGAGATGGCGAGCTGCCGGGCCAGCTCGATCTGGTTGATGCCGTGCTCCTCACGCAGCCGGCGCAGCCGGGCACCCGCGAACGTCTTGGTCACGACGCCTCCCTCCGCGGTGGGTCCCGTCACATTAACACATCTGTGAAGTAGTCAATTCGCAACTTCGCAGAATGGCGCCGCGACTTTTCAATAGTTGGCCGTTTCCGTATCTCGACCCGCCTGTGGCCACCGTGCCACAGTTTCGACATGTCCTGATGGACGGCATGTCCCGATGGACGACACGTCCCGATGTACGGCGAGTAGTCGACTTGTCGACCCGAACCCTCGGAGGAGAATTCCATGAGCACGCCGGCAGAGCGGTTGCGGACCGAATGGGCCACCGACCCCCGGTGGCGGGGCGTCGAGCGGACCTACGGCGCGGACGACGTCGTCCGGCTGCGCGGCGTCGTACAGGAGCAGCACACCCTCGCAGACCGGGGCGCCCGGCGGCTCTGGGACCTGCTGCACCGGGAGGACTTCGTCCCCGCGCTCGGCGCGCTCACCGGCAACCAGGCCGTGCAGATGGTCCGGGCCGGACTGAAGGCCATCTACCTCTCCGGCTGGCAGGTCGCCGCCGACGCCAACCTCGCCGGGCAGACCTACCCGGACCAGAGCCTCTACCCGGCCAACTCGGTGCCGGCGGTGGTGCGCCGGATCAACAACGCGCTGCTGCGCGCCGGCCAGATCGAGACCGCGGAGGGCCGCACCGGAGGCGACGACGGCGGCATCGACTGGCTCGCCCCGATCGTCGCCGACGCCGAGGCCGGCTTCGGCGGACCGTTGAACGCGTACGAGCTGATGACTGCGATGATCATCGCCGGGGCGGCCGGAGTGCACTGGGAGGACCAGCTCGCCTCGGAGAAGAAGTGCGGCCACCTCGGCGGCAAGGTACTGGTGCCGACCGGGCAGCACGTCCGGACCCTGAACGCCGCCCGGCTCGCCGCCGACGTGGCCGGAGTGCCGTCGGTGATCGTCGCGCGTACCGACGCGCAGGCGGCGACGCTGCTCACCACCGACGTCGACGAGCGGGACCAGCCGTTCGTCACCGGGGAGCGGACCGCCGAGGGCTTCTACCGGGTCCGCAACGGGCTGGACTCCTGCGTCGCCCGGGGACTCGCCTACGCCCCGCACGCCGACCTGCTCTGGATGGAGACCAGCACCCCGGACCTGGAGGTGGCCCGCCGGTTCGCCGAGGAGATCAAGGCGGTGTACCCGGACCAGCTGCTGGCGTACAACTGCTCGCCGTCGTTCAACTGGCGCAAGCACCTCGACGACGCCACCATCGCCAAGTTCCAGCGGGAACTCGGGCACATGGGCTACCGCTTCCAGTTCATCACGCTGGCCGGGTTCCACGCGCTCAACTACTCGATGTTCGACCTGTCCCGGGGCTACGCCACCGACGGGATGCCGGCGTACGTGTCGTTGCAGGAGCGCGAGTTCGCCGCCGAGGCGTACGGCTACACCGCCGTCAAGCACCAGCGGGAGGTCGGCACCGGCTACTTCGACCTGGTCAGCACGGTGCTGAACCCGGCCGGCGAGACCACCGCGCTGCGCGGTTCGACCGAGGAGGAGCAGTTCTGATGCGGATAGTCGTCACCGGGCCGCTCCGCGAGCGGTACGACGAGATCCTCAGCCCCAAGGCGCTGGACTTCCTGGTCGCGCTCGACAGCGAGTTCGCGGCCCGCCGGGTGGCCCTGCTGGACACCCGGCGGGCCCGCCGCGCCCGCTACGCCGACGGCCAGCTCCCCGGCTTCCTGCCGGAGACCGAGGCGATCCGGGCCGACCCGAGCTGGCGGGTGGCGCCACCGGCACCCGGCCTGCTCGACCGGCGGGTCGAGATCACCGGCCCGACCGACCGGAAGATGACGGTGAACGCGCTCAACTCCGGCGCCCGGGTCTGGCTGGCCGACTTCGAGGACGCCCTCGCACCGACCTGGGAGAACGTGATCGGCGGCCAGCTCAACCTGGTCGACGCGATCGACCGGCGGATCGACTTCACCGCCCCCGGCGGCAAGCGCTACGCCCTCGGCGACGACCTCGCCACCATCGTGGTCCGGCCGCGCGGCTGGCACCTGGTGGAGAAGCACGTCGTGGTGGACGGGCGGGCCATCTCGGCCACCCTCGTCGACTTCGGGCTCTATTTCCTGCACTGCGCGCAGCGGCAGCTCGACGCCGGCAGCGGCCCGTACTTCTACCTGCCGAAGCTGGAGAGCCACCGCGAGGCCCGGCTCTGGAACGACGTCTTCCGGTTCGCGCAGAACTGGCTCGGCATCCCGCAGGGCAGCATCCGGGCCACCGTGCTGATCGAGACCGTCACCGCCGCGTTCGAGATGGACGAGATCCTGTACGAGCTCCGCGAGCACTGCGCCGGGCTGAACGCCGGACGCTGGGACTACATCTTCAGCATCGTCAAGAACTTCGGCTGGCGGGACGACTTCGTACTGCCGGACCGGGGCGACGTGACGATGACGGTGCCGTTCATGCGGGCGTACACCGAACTGCTGGTCCGGACCTGCCACCGGCGCGGCGCGCACGCGATCGGCGGGATGGCGGCCTTCATCCCGAGCCGGGATCCGGAGGTCAACGCGGTCGCGCTCGGCAAGGTCCGGGCGGACAAGGAACGCGAGGCGGCCGACGGGTTCGACGGCTCCTGGGTGGCCCACCCCGGCCTGGTCCCGGTCTGCCGGGACGCCTTCGACGCCGTCCTCGGCGACCGGCCGCACCAGCTCGACCAACTCCGCCCCGAGGTGACGGTCGGCGCGGACGACCTGCTCTCGGTGGACCGCACCCCGGGCCGGGTCACCGCCGCCGGGCTGCGCGGCAACGTGGCGGTGGCGCTGCGCTACTTCGACGCCTGGCTCGGCGGCACCGGCGCGGCGGCCATCTTCGACCTGATGGAGGACGCGGCCACCGCCGAGATCGCCCGCTGCCAGCTGTGGCAGTGGCTGCACCACGCGACGCCGCTGGCCGAGGGCGGCCGGGTGACCGAGGAACTGGTCCGGTCGATCCTGGTCGAGGAGGTCGCGAAGCTGAACGCGGAGCGGCCGGTCGCGGACCGGGAACGGTCGAGCCGGGCGGCCGGGATCCTGGTGCGGACCGCGCTCGGCGAGGAGCTGCCGGCCTTCTTCACCACCGAGGCGTACGCCCGGCACCTGGTGACGACGCAGTCGCCGAAGGGCACCGCCCGGGCCGGGGCGGCGGTGCCGGGTTCCGCCCGGCTCGGTCTGGCGGCGCCGGCATAGCGGTCCGGTGACCCGCGGGACCGGACTCCGGGCCGGACGTGCCACCGTGGCGCGTCCGGCCCGGAGCCGTGCCGGGTCGTCGAGGCATCCCGGCGAACCGCTGCCCCGTGGGTCGCACCGGGGCGACCTCCACCGGACGTACCGCCGGGAAGGTCCGGCGGTCGGTCGCCCTACCGCTGCCGGATCAGCCCGCCGGTGTTGTCCCATCCGGTCGCCGCGACGAGTCGTCCGCCGCTGACCATCGTGGCCGGCACGTTGAAGCCGTAACGCTGTCGCGCGGCGTTGCCGCCGGGCTTCCGGTCGAACGCCTGGCAACCGACCATCGAGGTGGCGGCGCCGTCCACGACGTAGAAGCCGTCAGCGGTGTCGGCGACGCCCTGGACGTCGTACATCGCGGCGGTGTCGGCGACACATCCCACGAAGGTGTTCCGGTCCCACTCGACGTACCAGCCGTGCAGCCTGGTGTCCTGGGCCTCGCAGCCGACGAACTTGTTCCGGTTCGCCCTGACGTGCCAGCCGTAGCCCCTCGTGTACCACGGTTTGCACACCTGGAAGAAGTTGTTGGCGGCGTTGGCGCCGACGTAGAAGCCGGCATTGTCTCCGGTGGAGTCCCGGGTGGTCGCCTCGCAGGCTTGCCACCAGTTGTCCGGCGCGTCGATCGAGAAGCCGTACTGGCCGGCGCCGCGTACCCGGAGCCGGCTGGACACCGTGGCCTGGGTGTCCGTGCCCCGGTAGGCGACACCGTCCCGGACCGGGTTGTAGATCCACCGCCTGGATGGAGCCGCCGGGGGCGACGTACTCCCACGGCCCGACGGCGGCGGCCGACGCGGGGGGCCGGATCCACCGTTGCGGCGGTGGTCACGCCCACCAGACCGGCCATGGCGAGACCGCCGCCACGGATCATCGAGCGTCGGGAACTCGTCCTGGGTGCCGGAGTCGGCGATGACCCGGACACAGGTCGCGGTATCGACAAGAGGTTCAGCCTTTCTGCTGGTTCGAGGGTTGACGGTCGGTCGGCAACCAGGGGGAACGGCGCGGCAGCCGGCCGGCGGACCCTGGGCGCCGCCGGCCGGCCGTGCCGGCTACTTGTCGTCGGCGAGCGCGACCAGCGCGCTGGCGGTCCGGAAGTACTGGCTGCGTCCGAGGTCCCCGATGGTCTTGATGCCCAGCGCCTCCTTCAGGTGCGTCGCGGCGCGCTCGCTGACCCCGGCCAGGGCGGCGACCGGGGCGTCGACGAGTTCGGCGACGCTCTTGTCCTGGTAGTCCTTGTCGACCAGCTTGGCGAGGTTGGCGATAACCGGCACGGATGCTCCAATCAGACGATCGGTCCGGCACGGCGCCGGACCCGGCCAGCATTGTTCCAGATTGGACGATCAACTCGTGGGCCCGACCATGGACCGCGCGGTGCGGGCGGGTGAGCGGGCGTACCCGACCTCGGTAGGCTGGGCAGCCGACAGTGAGCCACGTCCGAAGCGGTACGGGGAGCGAGCCTGTGCGCCACCATTCCGACGGGCCCGCGCTCGACTGGCGGGCCAGGGGCTTCTGGCAGCCCGACGAGCCGGTCCCGGACGCGACGTTCGCGGCCGCCGGACACTCCCTCTTCGACGGGGCCGTCAGCTGGCCGGTGCTGGCCGTCCGGCGCTCCGCCGTCGCGCACAACGTCGACACGATGGCCGACTTCTGCGCCCGGCACGGCTTCTCGTTCGCCCCGCACGGCAAGACCACGATGGCCCCGTCGCTGCTCGGCGCCCAGCTCTCCGCCGGTGCCTGGGCGATCACCATGGCCACCGCCAACCAGGTGCTCGCCGCCCGCGCCCTCGGGGTGCCCCGGGTGCTGCTCGCCAACGAGCTGCTCGACCCGGCGCCGCTGCGCTGGCTGGCCCGCGAGGTCGGCCGGGGCTTCGAGGCGTACTTCTTCGTCGACTCGGTCGCCGGGGTCGCGGCGGCCGAGGCGGCGCTGGCCGAGGAGCCGGCCGGCGCACCGCTGCCGGTTCTCGTCGAGCTCGGTTTCCCCGGTGGCCGGGCCGGCTGCCGCAGCGTCGAGCAGGTGGTCGAGGTCGCCGAGGCGGTCGCCGCCGCCACCCGGGTACGCCTGCACGGCGTCGCCGGCTACGAGGGCGGGTTGCCGGACGGCGCGGCGGTCTCGGCGTACCTGCGGCGGCTCCGGACGGCGGCGACCGAGCTGGCCCGGCGCGGGCTGGTCGGCCCGGAGGTGCTGGTCAGCGCGGGTGGCAGTGCCTGGTTCGACCTGGTGGCCGAGGTGCTCGGCGGCGACTGGCTGCCCGGGTACGACCTGCGGATGGTGCTGCGCAGCGGCGCCTACGTCACGCACGACCACGGCTTCTACGCCGAGCACACGCCGTTCCGGCGGCTCGCCGGCCAGGACTTTCTCGACCCGGCCCTGGAACTCTGGGCGCAGGTCACCTCCACTCCGGAGCCGGGGCTGGCGATCGTCGGGATGGGCAAGCGGGACGCCCCGTACGACGAGGGCCTGCCGGTGCCGCTGCTGGTCCGGCGGCGCAGCGGCGAGCTGCGGCCCGGCACCGGCCTGACGGTGAGCCGGCTCAACGACCACCACGGCTATCTGGCGGTGCCACCCGGCGTCGACCTGGACCCGGGTGACCTGGTCTGTTTCGGCATCTCCCACCCGTGCAGCGCCTTCGACAGGTGGCGGGTACTTCCGGTGGTCGACGATGGACACGTCGTCGTGGACCTGCTGCGCACCTACTTCTGAGACCCCGGCTCCGAGCGCGCTGCTCGCCGTCGAAGCGGCGACGGCTTCGTTCGACCACACTCGACGGTTACTTTCCGCCACAAGTGACGAACTTTTGTAGATGTCGACCAAAGTTGCTGAGCCTCGCTCTTTTCTTCTGGCCATGCAGCCTCTAGCGTGTGTCTATTCGTAACAGGGACGACCAGCGATCGTCATATTCCCGTCCGGGCGGCCACCCGGAGCGGGGAGCGAGGTAGATATCCGGCCCCGCCACGGCCGGGACGCAGATCCCCGCGCGCCACGCGTGGCACGTGAGCGCGCCCCACCGTCGACGACTTAACAAGGCACCCGGCGAGCTGTCCGGGTTGCGCACCGAGGACCTGTTGAATCGATCCAAGCATGGGTGGCGGAGGCATCGCCGCCCGGGAAGGTGCAGGACATGGGGAAGACGCAGGGCGAACCGATGGACCCGGCGCAGCGACGGCGGCTCACCCGGCGCGGCATCCTGGCCGCCTCGGCCGGCGCGGCCGCCGCACTGAGCGCCGTCGGCGCCAACGTGCTCGGCACCGACGCCCCCGCGGTCGCGCACGGACAACTCCGGGCCGAACCGCTGATCCCGCCCCGCCGCCGGGGCATCATCCTCTACAGCGTCCGGGACCGGATCTCCGCCGCCCCGGACGACAGCGGCGTGCCGTACGGCTTCGAGCGGGTGCTCGCCCGGATCGCCGAACTCGGCTACCAGGAGGTGGAGTTCGCCGGATACAACCAGAGCACCGAGATCCTGGGCCGGCAGATCACCCCGGCCGAGATCCGCAAGATCCTGGACGACAACGGGCTGGTCGCCAACGGCACGCACACCTCGATCAACCCGGCCACCTTCGAGCAGCAGATGGAGATCGCCGAGACCCTCGGCATGCGGAACATCGGCACCGGCAGCGACCCGACGAACTCGGCGTACCCCGCCGACTGGGACGCGGCGGCGGACGTCTGGAACGAACTCGGCCGGCAGGCCCGGCGGCGCGGGCTGCGGCTCTACACACACAACCACGACGCCGCGTACTCGTTCCTGCTCGACTCCGGCCCGCTGGACGCGAACGGCCGGCCGACCCGCTCCTCCGGCACCCGCCGGCTGGAGTACTTCTTCCGGAAGACCGACCCCCGGTACGTCTTCTTCGAACTCGACATCTACTGGGCCTACGTGGCCCGCTTCAAGCACCAGAAGTACGTCGACCGGTGGGGCCGGGAGAAGACCGACCTGTTCGACCCGATCCTCAACGTCGTCGGGCAGAGCAAGCGGTTCCCGCTCTTCCATGCCAAGGACGGCAACCGGAACAGCGCGCTCGCCAACGGCTACGAGATGGTCCCGCTCGGCGAGGGCGACATCAACTTCCAGCAGTTCTTCCAGACCATCGGCGACCCGGAGTTCCGGCACGCGAACTGGGAGCAGGACACCGCGCCCGGCGGCGCGGCCAACCCCGGCCAGTCGCTCGACTTCGCGGCGCTCAGCTACACCAACATGTCGGAGCTGACCATCTACCGTCGGTGACCTTCCGGGCGGGGTGCGGCGGCGCGTGCCCCGCCCATTCGTGACCAGGACCGTGTGTGCCCGTGTGCCCAACGGAGGAACCATGAACCGACCTCGGCGGCGGCGGCCAGCCGGCGCTGACCACGGTCGGCCAGGTCGTCATCCAGGTGCCCCGGCAGCAGGCCGAGTTCGCCCAGGTGAAGCAGAACGTGACGATCGCCAACACCAGTGACACCGGTGGTGGCCAGCACGTCAACGGGATCGACGCGGGTGACGCGATCGCGTTCGACCCGATCAACCTGGGCGACGCGAGTGCGGTCACCTTCCGCTACTCCGGCGGCTCGGCGGCCACCGCCGGCACGCCCCGGGCCACCGTCGAGCTGCGGCTCGACTCGCCGACCGGTCCGCTGGCCGGCACCGCCACGCTGAACGCCACGACCGGCAACAACGCCTGGTCGAGCCAGACCCTGCCGGTGGACCAGCCGGCCGGCGGGCACCGGCTCTACCTGGTCTTCCAGCCGGTCGCCGGTGGCCCGACCACCGGCCTGGTGAACCTGAACTGGGTGGAGTTCACGCCGAGGTGATAGGACCGCCCGCGGTGGCCCGGCCGGCGAAGTCCGGGCCACCGCGGGCACCGGCTCACGGCGACCTGCTCACGGCACCTTGCTGTCGGTCGCCGCGCTGTCCTCTGTCGGCGTGCGCTGCCCGGTCCCCGCGCTGTCCTTCGCCGCCGTCAGCCGTCCCGCCGCGCTGTCCTCTGTCGGCGTTCGCTGTTCCGGTGCCAGGTCCTCCTCGGGGGTCGGCACCTCCTCGGTCGCCGTGTCCCGGGCCGGTCTCCCGGTCGCCGGCCGGCGTCGCCGGAGCAGCCGGACGCCGACCGGTACGAGCAGGACCAGCACGCCGACCGCGAAGAGGGTGCCGGAGATCGGCCGGGTCAGGAAGCCACTCGGATCGCCGTCGAAGATCCGCATCGACTGCCGGAACGCCGTCTCCAGCAGGCTGCCCAGCACGAACGCCAGCACCAGCGGGCCGGGCTCGAAGCCGGTCTTCTTCATCAGGTACCCGACGACACCGAAGAAGATCACCAGCAGCATGTCGAAGGTGCTGTTGTTGACGGTGTAGACCCCCAGCATCGTCACGGTCACCACGATCGGGGCCAGGATGCTGTCCCGGACCGAGACCAGCCGGACGAAGACGCCGACCAGCGGGACGCTGAGGATCAGCAGGAAGACGTTGCCGACGTACATCGAGTCGACGACGCCCCAGAAGACCTCCGGGTTCTCGTCGATCAGGCGGGGACCGGGCGGGATGCCCTGGAGCAGCAGCGCGCCGAAGATCAGCGCCATCACCGGGTTGGTCGGGATGCCGAGCGTCAGCAGCGGGATGAACGAGGAGGTTGCCGCCGCGTTGTTGGCGGTCTCCGGGCCGGCGACACCCTCGATCGCTCCCCGGCCGAACCGTTCCGGCGTCCGGCTGCGGCGCTTCTCCAGGGCGTACGCGGCCATCGACGACAGCACCCCGCCGCCGCCGGGCAGCAGTCCGGTGAAGAACCCGACGACCGAGCCGCGGGCGACCGCTCCCCGGGACTGCCGCCAGTCCTGCCGGGACGGCCAGGCGTTGCTGACCCGGGGCTTCGGCAGCCGGTTCCGGACCCGGTGTTCGAGCAGGTAGAGGATCTCGCCAAGCCCGAAGAGTCCCATCGCCAGGGCGACGAAGTCGACGCCGTCGGCCAGGTTGATGTTGCCGAAGGTGAACCGGGGCGAGGCGAACAGCGGGTCCGGCCCGGCGGCGGCGAGCAGCAGGCCGAGCCCGGCCGCGACCAGGCTCTTCGCCGTCGACACCGTACCGAGGCTGGCGACCAGCAGGATCCCCGTCGCGGCCAGTACGGCGTTCTCCGGTGGTCCGAAGCCGAGCGAGAAGCGGGCCAGCAGCGGGGCCACCAGGGTCAGCCCGACGATGCTCACGGTGCCGCCGATGAACGACCCGATCGCGGCGATGCCGAGCGCGGAACCGGCCCGCCCCTGCCGGGCCATCTGGTAGCCGTCGATCGTGGTGATGACCGTGGCCGCCTCGCCGGGCAGCCGCAGCAGCACCGAGGTGATGGTGCCGCCGTACATGGCGCCGTAGTAGATGCCGGCGAGCATGATGATCGCCGACTCGGCCGGTATCTCGTAGGTGATCGGCAGCAGCAGGGCGATCGTGGCGACCGGCCCGAGGCCGGGGAGTACCCCGATGACCATGCCGATCACCACGCCGGCCAGCACGTAGAGCAGGTTCACCGGGGTGAAGACCACCCCGAAGCCGGCCAGCACGGGGTCGAGGAAGTCCACTCAGAAGACCAATCTCGGGAGCTTCACGTCCAGCAGCACGACGAACAGCAGGTAGAGCGCGGCCGTGGTGACGCTGCTGACCAGGGCGGTGACCAGCCAGGACTCCCGGCCGAGCAGCCTGAGCCAGCAGGCCATCACCAGCAGGGTGGAGATCTCGAAGCCGATCCGGCTGATCAGCAGCACGTAGCCGACCAGGCTGACCACCCCGACGACGATCCCGAGCCCGCCCCGGCCGAACCGTTCGACGGTCCCCGCCTTCCGCTCGAAGATCAGCGACCATCCTCCGGCGCCGAGCAGCAGCAGGCTGGCCAGCGCCGGCCAGAGTCCGGGCCCGGCCTCGGCGGGGGTGCCGAGGGAGAGCGTGACCGAGTACCCGAGCGTGACCAGGCCCAGCGAGACCGGCAGTATGCCCGCGACGAGCTGGCCGAACGGCCCGGCCGGCGGTATGTCGTCGCCCGGCAGCCCCGGCTCGCCCTCCGGCGGCATCACCAGCCGGCCCTCGGGCGGCGGCCCCGATCCGCCAGGCAGCGACGGCCCCGGCTCGGCCTCGTCGTCCGGTGGGGAGGCCCGGCCGGGGTCGCTCGGGCTCACTTCGGCGCCAGCCCGAACCGGTCGATCAGCGCCTTGTACCGGTCGAAGTCGCCCCTGATCTTGTCCGTCACCTCGGCGCCATCGACCTCGAGCCGGTCGATGAAGTTCTTCTTCAGGAAGTCGTCGTACTCCGGCGCCTTGACCGCCTCCCGGAACGCCTCCTGTAGCGCGGTCACCGCACCGTCCGGCATCGACTTCGGCCCGGCGATGAACCGGGCCTGGTCGACGGTCAGGTCGAAGCCCTTCTCCACGGCGGTCGGCAGGTCGGGCAGCGAGGGGCTGCGCTGCTGGCTGAACACCCCGAGCCAGCGCAGCTCACCGGACTGCACCAGCCGCATCGACTCGGCCGGCTGGGAGGCGCCGATGTCCACCTGCTTGCCAAGTACGGCCGTGACGGCCGGCCCGCCACCGCCGAACGGTACGTCGGTGGCGTTGAGCCCGGCGAGCTTGTAGAAGGCGGTCTGTGCGAAGTAGGCCCCGGTGCCCACCCCGGAGTGCCCGTACGTGATCCGCCGCCCGCTGCCCTTCAGGGCGATGACGTCGTCGATGGTCCGGAACGGGGAGTCCCGGTGTGCGACAAGCACGATGTTCTCGACGGTAAGTCCGATCACCACCCGGAGTTCGTCGAGCGAGACGGTGGCGGCGCCCTTGCCGAGTTGCGGGGTGAGGGTGAACAGCGAACTGGGCGGGAACCCGATCTTGTAGCCGTCGGCCTTGGCCGAGGCGACCTCCCTGGTGCCGACGGCGGCGGCCGCGCCGTCCCGGTTGATGATCACCATGGACTGGCCGAGCGGCTTCTCGATCGCCTTCCCGAGGGTCCGGGCGATGAGGTCGGTGCTGCCACCCGGGGCGAACGGCACGATCAGCTCGACCGAGCGCTCCGGATATCCGGAGCCTTCGTCGTCGCCGCCGTCACCGGTCTGCACGCTGCAACCGGCGAGGAAGGCTCCGGCGCCGAGCCCCGCGCCCAAGCGCAGCACGGCCCGTCGGTCCATCGGGTGTCGGTTCGATCCGGTCACTGGTTCCTCCCCGTTGGCTCAGGTTAAGGATCTGGCTGGCTTGGGGACTCTCTCGACCGGGCGCAGATCATGGACTTCGAAGAGTGTCACCTTGATACATGCCGATCTAGGGATTGTCAATCAAATCGGTGGCAGCCGTACGAAGGGGACGGAATCGTCACCGGCCTTCGAATCATCGCAGCAGATCCGGGCGGCACCGCGTCGCCGCGCGGGTGCGGCTTCCGGCGATCGGCGGCTCCGCCCGGCGGCCCGTCCGGCGGGTCGGGCGCGGCTCCCGGGTGCGGGGTCCCGGGGGTCGCCTCGACTCCGTCGGCTGGGCGCGGGCCGGGGTGGACGACCAGGAGTCCCTTCAGGAGTTGGTCCCGAGCGGCGGTGCGGGTGTCTCCGGGTCCTGGTCCGTCGCGCCGTCCAACTCGGAGCGTCGGTCCGCCGGAGGTGCCAGGTAGCGGCGCACGATCTCCCCGGCCAGCGTGACCGCTGCGGTGCCGGCCATCACGGCCAGGGGCCGACTGGTCCAGCACTGCGGCGCAGATCGAGAGGCTGATCAATAGCAACTCGGTCCCGAGCAGCAGGATGGCGACCGCAGCCGACGGCCCGTCCGGCCCGGTCGGGCGCCGCGTCCGCGTTTCGGTCAGCTGCTTGCCCCGCATCGACATCAGGCAATTCTGCCGACTGGCGAGCGCTCGGCGCATGTGCAGATGCACGTGCATCTGCACATGCGCTGAGATCGCGCGTCGATCGCCGGCCGATGCCGGGGCGTACGGTTGGCCGACCCGCAGTGCCCCGCCGATGGAGGATCTTCGATGTCGTCCGACTCCCTGGTCCGGCAGCACCGGACCGCCACCGCCACCCTCACCGTGACAGGTGGAGGTGTTCCGCTGGACGGTCAGGAGGTGGTGGTCGCACAGCGCGACCACGCATTCCTCTTCGGCTGCACCGGACTCGACTCCGTCACACACGCCGCCGGCCAGCCGGAGTCCGCCACCCCGGAGGCCGTCGCCTCCGAGGCCGTCGCCTCGGGGGCCGGATCGGATGTGCCGGCCGGTGGCGGCACGGCCCGGTCGGAACGGATGGGTGAGCTCTGGCTCGACCTGTTCAACTTCGCCACCCTGCCGTTCTACTGGGGCTGGTTCGAGCCCGAGCGCGGCCGGCCGGACACCCGGCGCCTCCAGGCGGCGGCACGCTGGTTCACCGACCGGGGCTGTCTGGTCAAGGGCCATCCGCTGGCCTGGCACACCGAGAGTGCACAGTGGTTGACCGAGCTCTCCAACGCGGAGATCACCGAGGCGCAGCTGGACCGGATCCGCCGGGAGGTGACCGACTTCGCCGGGCTGATCGACACCTGGGACGTGATAAACGAGGTGGTGATCATGCCGATCTTCGACAAGTACGACAACGGGCTGACCCGGATCTGCCGGGAGCTGGGGCGCATCCCGCTGGTCCGGACGGTCTTCGACGCGGCCCGTGAGGCGAACCCGCGGGCCACCCTGCTGCTCAACGACTTCGACATGTCCGCCGCGTACGAGTGCCTGATCGAGGGGGTGCTGGAGGCGGGGATCCGGATCGACGCGCTCGGCCTGCAGAGCCACATGCACCAGGGCTACTGGGGCGAGGAGAAGACGCTCGGCATCATCGACCGGTTCGCCCGGTACGGCCTGCCGATCCACTTCACCGAGACGACCCTGCTCTCCGGCCACCTCATGCCGGCCGACATCGTGGACCTGAACGACTACCAGATCCCGGAGTGGCCGAGCACCCCGGAGGGGGAGGAGCGGCAGGCCGACGAGGTGGTCCGGCACTACCGGACCCTGCTGTCACACCCGTCGGTGCGGGCCAGCACGTACTGGGGGATGGTGGACGGCGGCTGGCTCGGCGCGCCGGGCGGCTTCGTCCGGGCCGACGGCACGCCGAAACCCTCCTACCACGCACTGCGCACGCTGGTCCGGGACGAGTGGTGGCTCGCCCCGACGACCCTCGGCACCGACGAGCGGGGTCGGGTCGGGTTCACCGGCTTCCTCGGCGAGTACGAGGTGTCGGCCGGTGGGCGCACCGCGACGTTCCGGCTCGACCAGCCGGGCCCGGCAACGCTCACCGTCGAGCTGTGAGGAAGGGCCCCTGGAAAAACCGCCCGCCCTGTCGCAGAACGCGGGGCGGTACGGGGCCCTTCCACACCGCTGCTCGTGACCGCAACGAGGGGATGGGGCGGCTCAGTACACGAATGGCCAGCCGGCCGAGTCGTAGCCGAGCCGGTTGATGCCGAGCAGCGCGGTGCCGTTGTCGGCGTAGTAGTGGTAGACGAGGAAGTCGCCGTCGCCGTCGGTGAGCACCGTCTGGTGGCCCGGCCCGTGCACGCTGCCGTGGGTGGCGAGCACCTGGGTCCCGCCGCCGGAGGTGAGCGCGGTGCCGTTCCGGTCGACGAACGGCCCGGTCACGCTCGTCGAGCGCCCGACCATCACCCGGTAGGTGCTGGCGGCGCCCTGGCAGCAGCGGTCGAAGGAGACGTACAGGTAGTAGTAGTCACCCCGTCTGACCAGGGTCGGCGCCTCGATCGCGCCGCCACCCCGGCCGGCGATGCTCCGGATCGTGCCGTCCGCGCGCTTGCCGGTGGCCGGGTCCAGGGCGACCATCTTCAGCCCGGACCAGAACGACCCGAACGCCAGCCACCAGCGGCCCTGGGCGTCCACGACCAGGTTCGGGTCGATCGCGTTGAAGTCGTCCGAGGTAGCCGACTCGACCACCAGCCCCCGGTCGGTCCAGCTTCCCGAGTTGCCGGTCGGGCTGGTGGCCAGGAAGATCGCCGACCGGTTCGAGCCGAAGGTGGAGGCGGAGTAGTAGAGGTAGTACTGGCTGTTCCGGTACGAGATGTCCGGCGCCCAGAGGTTGCGGCTGCCGCCGGTGTAGCCGGTGGTCCACGGGGCGCCGTTCGGGAAGACCGACCCGGCGTTGCGGAACGTTACCCGGTCCGTCGAGGTCTTCAGCGCGACGTTGTCCCCGGTGTGCGCGACCAGGTAGTCGCCGCCGGGGCGGCGGAGCACGGTCGGGTCGTGCACCCCGACGTCCCCGGTCACCCGCATCGGCGCCGGGTAGCCGGCCGGCGGGGTGCCCGGACCGCCGGTGGGGGTCGGACCCGGGGTGCCGCCCGAGCCGACCCGGACGAGCTGCCACTGCTGGTTGGCGCCGCCGGTGTCGGCGTACTGGCTGATCCGGCCGCCGTCGGCGGTGGACCACTCCCAGACGTCGAGGGCCTTGTTGCTGTTCCGGTTGACCAGCCGGACGTACCCGCCGTCCGAGTCGGCGAGCCGGAACTGCTGGTTCGTGCTGTTCCGGTCGGCCCACTGGATCACCTCCGCGCCGTCGGCGGTGGAGGAGTCCCGGATGTCGAGGACCTTGCCGCTGTGCCGGGAACGCAGTCGGTGGTAGCCGGATCCGGAGTCGACGAACTGCCACTGCTGCCAGGCGCCGTCGTTGCGGGCCCACTGCACGATCCGGCCACCGTCGGCGGTGGACCGTTCGTAGACGTCCAGGGCCTTGCCGCTGTGCCGGGACACCAGGACGTACCAGGCGTTCGGATCGACGGTCGCGGCCGAGGCCGACCGGACCGGTAGGGCGACGGCGGCGCCGACGAGCATGGCGGCGACCGCGAGCACCGTGGTGGTACGGGCGAGCCGGGTCCGGCTCGGTGTCGTCGGGGGCGGGAAAGCGGGAGCTTCCATGGGTTGTCCTTCCGCAGGTCGTCCGGTGGACGGTGCCGCGACTTCCTGACTGTGCGCCCGTTCGGGGACGTCTTGACTGGCATCGATGTTAGCGATAACACTGGCCTGCGTGACACCCCGATGACAGCGGGTGTCTCCGCCGGACCCGACGAAAGGTCACATGTCATGAAGCCGATTCCGCGCAGGGTGCGCCACCCGCTCCGGTCAACCGGCTCCAGGCCGCTGCTCGCCGTACTGGCCACCGTGCTCGCGCTGCTGGCCGGACTGCTGCCGGGCGCCCCGGCCGCCGCCGCACCGGCGGTGAACTACACCAACCCGCTGGTGAACCAGCGCGCCGACCCGCACATCTTCCGGCACACCGACGGCTACTACTACTTCACCGCCACCGTCCCGCAGTACGACCGGATCGTGCTCCGCCGGGCGACCACGTTGCAGGGCCTGGCCAGCGCCGCCGAGACGACGATCTGGCGCCGGCACACCAGCGGCGAGATGGGCGCACACATCTGGGCTCCCGAAATCCACTTCGTCAACGGCCGCTGGTACGTCTACTTCGCCGCCGGCCGCACCGACGACATCTGGCGGATCCGGATGTACGTTCTGGAGAACGCCGGTGCCAACCCGCTGACCGGGTCGTGGACCGAGCGCGGCCGGATCAGCACCCCGTGGGACACCTTCAGCCTCGACGCGTCGACATTCGTGGCGAACGGCGTCCGCTATCTGGTCTGGGCGCAGTCCGAACCGGGGATCTCCACCAACTCCAACCTCTACCTGGCTCGGATGGGCAGCAACCCGTGGCAGATCACCGGCACGGTGACCCGGCTGACGGTGCCGACGTACGACTGGGAGACCCGGGGCTACCGGGTCGCCGAGGGGCCGTCGGTGATCCAGCGCAACGGCCGGATCTTCCTGACCTACTCGGCCAGCGCCACCGACGCCAACTACTGCCTCGGGATGCTCACCGCCCCGGCGAACGCGAACCTGCTGAACGCGGCGTCCTGGACCAAGAGCCCGACCCCGGTCTTCGCCAGCTTCGCCGCCACCGGCCAGTACGGTCCCGGGCACAACTCGTTCACCGTCTCCGAGGACGGTCAGAGCGACATCCTCGTCTACCACGACCGCAACTACCGGGACATCAACGGCGACCCGCTCAACGACCCCAACCGGCGTACCAGGATCCAGAAGCTGTACTGGAACGCCGACGGCACCCCGAACCTCGGCATCCCGGTGCCGGACGGCGCCACCCCGGTCCGGCTGCGCCCGCACGACCTCGCCGAGGCGTACCTGCGGCACTACGACTACCGGGTCCGGGTCGACGCCAACGTCACACCGCTGGCCGACTCGCAGTTCCGGATCGTGACCGGCCTGTCCGGCTCCGGCACGGTGTCGCTGGAGTCGACCAACTTCCCCGGCTACTACCTGCGGCACCGCAACTACGAGGTGCACGTCGAGCGCGACGACGGTTCGGCGCAGTTCCGGGCCGACGCCAGCTTCCTGCGCCGGACCGGCCTGGCCAGCGGCGCCGCGATCTCGCTGGAGGCGCAGAATTTCGCCGGCCGGTACCTGCGGCACCGCGCCGGGCTGCTCTACGTCGAGCCGGTGACCTCCGCCGCCGAGCAGGCCTCCGCCACCCTGCACCTGGAATGAGCCGCGGCGGGCCACGCCGGAGGCGGCCCCTCCGCCGCACCCCGGCCCGTCCGCCGTGATGCCGGCCCGTCCGCCGTGATGCCGGCCCGTCCGCCGTGACGCCGGCCCGTCCGCCGTGACGCCGGCCGGACCGCCAGGTACGCCGACGCGCCGGAGAGTCGTGATGTCGACTGTCCGGCACGTCGGACCAATCGGTTTGGGCTGGTGAGCGCCGGTGTCGGTAAGGATGGAGGGATGCCTTCGCCACTGTCCAAGCCCCGCCATGCCGTGGTCGTCGGCGGGAGTTTCGCCGGTCTCTGCATCGCACGTGCGCTGGCCGACTTCGTCGAGCGGGTGACCGTACTCGACCGGGACCGGTTTCCGGACGGACCGCACCTGCGTACGGGCATTCCGCAGGCGCGGCACCTGCACGTACTCGTCACCTCCGGGCAGCGGGCCCTGGACCGGCTCTTCCCCGGCCTGATGGCCGAGTTGTACGACCGGGGCGCGGTGCCGGTGGCCGCCCCGACCGACCTGCTGTCGCTGAGCCCGTACGGCTGGCGCGAGCGCTTCCCGGCCACCCACACCCTGGTCGGGGCCAGCCGGGAACTGCTGGACTGGACTATCCGGCAGCGACTCGCCGCCGACCGGCGGATCCGGTTCGAGACCGCCCGCGAGGTGGTCGGACTGCTGCCCGGCGAGGACGGCGACTCGGTCGCCGGGGTCCGGTTGCGGGCCCGTGACGGCGGACCGGAGATCCTTCCCTGCGTCGCCGACCTGGTGGTGGACGCCAGCGGGCGCGGCTCGCGCTCGCCGGGCTGGCTGGCCGAACTGGGCTACGGGCGGCCGGAGGAGACCCGGATCGACGCCGGGCTGGGCTACGCGAGCCGGCGCTACCGGCTGGCCCCCGGGGTCGCCGACGGCTGGAAGAACATCATGGTGATGCCGAAGCCGCCGCGGGTCTCCCGGGGCGGAGTGCTCTATCCGATCGAGAACGGCCGCTGGATGGTCACGCTCGGCGGGTTCGGCGACCAGGCCCCGCCGACCGACGAGGCGGGCTTCCTGGAGTTCACCCGCAACCTACGCAGTCCGCTGATCTACGAGGCGATCCGGCACGCCGAGCCGGACGGGCCGATCCACGGCTTCCGGCGTACCGGCAACCACCGCCGGCACTACGAGTCGATGTCGCGCTGGCCGGAGGGTTTCCTGGTGGTCGGGGACGCCGCCTGCGCCTTCAACCCCGTCTACGGCCAGGGAATGAGCGTCGCCGCGCAGACGGCGGTGGTGGTCGGCGAGCACCTGCGGGTGCACCGGGGGCGGCTCGGCCGGGCCGCCCAGGCGGCGGTGGCCGGGTGCAGCGCCACCGCGTGGACCATCGCCACCGGTACGGACCTGCGGTTCTCCGCCGCCGGTACGGTCCGGCCGGGGCGAAGGGGCCGGCTCTCGTACTGGTATCTGGACCGCGCCTCCGACGTGGCCGACCGGGACCCGTACGTGCTGCGGGTGCTGACCGACGTGCAGCACCTGGTCCGGCCGCCGGCCGCGCTGGCGCATCCGAGGGTGGCGCTGCGGGTGCTGCGCGGTCCGATCCGGCCGCCGCTGTCGAACCCGCCGCTGTCGACCCCGCCCGTCACGGCCCCCGGCCGGCCGGGGGCCGGCGGGTGAGCATCCCGCATCCTGCCGAGGGCCCGCCCGGTGCCCGGTGCCCGGCGCTACCCGGCCGGCTCCGGGGCTCCGTCCAGCCTGTAGTCGAGCAGGACGAGCCGCTTGTCGAGCACCTCGGTCGCGGCGAGCCGGAGGTCCAGGTCGGGCAGTCCGGCCAGCATCCGCTCCTCGCCGCTCTCGCCGAGCACCTGCGGGAAGACCATCAGGCGGAGCCGGTCCACCAGCCCGAGCCGGAACAGGGGCTGCGGACCAGCAAACGGCTGCCGATCACCCGGAGCGGGTCGCCGGCGGCGTCCTTCATCTCGGGTACGGCCACCTCGACGGCCTCGCCCACCAGGGAGGTGTTGGGCCAGACGAGCGGTGGGCGCAACGACTTCGAGAAGACCACCTTGGGCAGCCGGGCCATCGAATCGGAAAGTTCACCGCCGCCCATCTCCACCAGGGCCCGATAGGTGTTGGCGCCCATGAGCACCACCTGCGGGCAGTCCGACTGCTCTTCGATCCACGCCCGCAGGTCGGGACCGTCGTATCCGAAGTAGGCGGGGGAGTCGCGACCCCGCAACCAGCCGTCGACGGTGCTGAACAAGTCGACTGTCAGCTCTCGCATCCGCTGCTCCCGCCGCTCAGCCGAGCTTCGTCAGGTAGGTCGCCAGCGCCTCGTACGACTGGCGGGCCCCGTCCGCCATCCCCGAGGCGATCATGCCGTCGCGCTCCTGCCTGGTGTCGAACCGGGTGACTGTGGTGACCGTCGTCCTGCCGTCCTCCTCGGTCAACTCCAGTGTCTCCACGCAGACGTGCCCGGGCATGCCCTCGAACTCGAAGGTCTGCACGATCCGCTCCGGCGGGTGGATCTCCCGGTACTCGCCCCGGAACGCGTACGGGCCGTCGGGAGCGTGCTCGACGAACCGGTAGCCGCCGCCCGGACGGAAGTCCAGCTCGCAGTCGAGCGGGTTGCCCCGGCCCCACCAGTGCTTGAGGTGCTCACAGCTGGTGTGCGCCTCGAAGACGAGCGCACGGGGTGCGTCGAAGACGCGCACCATCTTGATCTCCAGGTCGGACGGCAGGGTCACCGCTGCATCGTTGGCACTTCTCTGGCACCATGGAATAGCGGATCAGCGTTCCGTTTCTATGATCCGGAACCATGCTCCGCTTGGCCGCGCGGGCGACGGATCAGGGGAGTGACGGAGGCGGACAGCACCATGCAGGGACAACACCGTGAAAGGGCAGCACAGTGACTGACAACGGCACCGGCCCGGCGCCCGACGGCAGCGGCGCGGCGACGCCGAGCCGTCGCAAGCGGGTCGACGCCCGGCGCAACGAGCAGACCCTGCTCGAAGCGGCCGCCGCGGCCTTCGTCGCCTCCGGCGTCGATGCACCGGTACGGGACATCGCGGCCAGGGCCGGCGTCGGGGTCGGCACGATCTACCGCCACTTCCCGACCCGGGCCGATCTCGTGGTCGCCGTCTACCGGCACCAGGTGGAGGCATCCGTCGAGGCGGGCCGGGCACTGCTGGCCAGCGACGACGCGCCGCACAGCGCCCTGGCCCGGTGGATAGACCTCTTCGTCGACTTCCTGGTCACCAAACACGGCCTCGCCGAGGCGCTACAGTCCGACGACGCCACCTTCGTGGCCCTGCACGACTACTTTCTCGACCGCCTGACACCGGTCTGCGCCGACCTGCTCGACGCCGCCGGCGCCGCTGGCGAGATCCGCACCGACATCCAAGCCCTCGAACTGATGCGCGCCGTCGGCAACCTCTGCATCGGCGCTGACCGGGACCCCCGGTACGATGCCCGCCGCATGGTCGAGGTCCTCCTCGCCGGACTGCGCCGACCCGACCCGACCCGGATCAGCCGGGGCAGCGGCAGCGGCACGGGGTAGCGGCACGGGGTAGCGGTAGCGGCACGGGGGTAGGGACAGCGGCGACCCGGCGGTTGGACCGGGGGACCGCCGGGCCTCGACCGGGTGGCTCAGCCGGCGGACCGGGCGCGGGCACGCGGCAGGCAGCACCTCTTGTACTTGCTGCCCGAGCCGCACCAGCACGCCTCGTTCCGCTCAGGTGGCCAGGGCAGCTGCGCACCCTGCCCGACCAGCTCCGCCGCGTAGCCGGCCCGGGCCTGTCCGGTGGTCGGATCCACCCCGGTGCGCTCCGCGTACCCGGCCAGGCGCCCGATCGAGCCGCGCAGCGGGCCGAGCCCGAGCTGGCCCGAGTCGGTCAGCCGGACCAGTTCGCGCTGGACCCGGGCCCGATGCTCGGACCAGTCCCCGCCAACCGCCTCGGCCAGGTCGGGCCAGCGCGACAGCAGGGCGTCGAACTCGCCCGCCGGCAGGAACAACCGGGCTTCCGGACCCGGCTCGGCGCCCGCCGTGGTCGCGCTGCGGAACAGCTCGTTCTCCAACCGGTCGGCCAGGTTGTCGTTCTGGTCGTGTGGCAGGTCCAGTTCCCGGCGTACCCGGTGGCGCTGTTGCAGCAGGAAGAAGAGGAGTCCGGAGGCTTCCTGCCCGGTCGGTTCGGCGGTCCCCGCCGCCTCGGTGGTCTCCTCGGCGGCGTCCGGCGCCGGACTGCCCCGGTCACGCAGCGCGCCCTGCACCGCCTCGGTCAGCCACCGCTCGGCCAGCTCGGTCCGGCCGCCGACCTCGAGGGCGGCACTCAGGTACGCGGCGGCGTCCGGTACGGAGTCCAACAGCGGGCGCAGTTCGGTGAGTTCGGCGAGCGCCTCGTCGTCCCGGCCGGTCCGGAACAGGATCCGGGCGTGCAGTGCCCGGGCGAAACCGGCGTCGGGCCCGGAGCTGTCCCGGTACGCCTGGACGGCGCGGTCCGCGTACCGCTGTGCGGCGTCGAGTCGGGCCCTGGTCTCGGCGATCTCGGCGGCCAGGGTCAGCGCCCGGCCGGCGTCGTCCGGATCGGCGAGTCGCCCCTGTTCGACCGCCTCGGCCAGCTCGGCGGCGATGCCCAGCGGGTCGGCCGCGCCGAGCGCGGAGCGCCGCAGCTCGGTCAGGTCTGCGCTGGTGAGCACGTCTTTGGTCGGCACGGCTTCGCCGTACTGCGACGATCCGGCGCAACCCGGCTGGTCACGGTGTAACCCTCCGCACGTGGCGTCGGCCGGCTACGCCGTCTTCCGGCGGGACGTCAGGGCCTCGGTCGCGTACGCCCAGAGGCGATCCGCGGCGGCCGGGTCGACGGCGTGCGCGGCGACCCCTCCGCTGGCCTCCGGTCCGCCGGCCACCACCTCGGCCTCCTGGTTGTCGTCGAAGTACCGACCGGTGACCCCCTCGACCAGCGGCGACGCGGCCAGCAGCACGGTCGTCGCCGCACCCTGGGCGGGCGTCTTGTAGTACGACTGCTCGATGCGGTTGCCCGCCTCGTCCATCGCCCCGAACGCGCGCAGCGTCTCGTCGTCCATGTGGCGTTGCAGGTTGGTCGTGATGAAGCCGGGGTTGAGGGCGTTGGCGGTGATCCCGTCCGCGGCCCAGCGCCGGGCGATACCCACGGCCAGCAGGACCTCGGCGACCTTCGACCGCCCGTACGCCGCCCAGCGGTCGTACGGCTGTCGCTCGAACTGCGGGTCGTCGAAGTCGAACGCTTCCCGCAGGTGTGCTCCGGAGCTGACCAGCACCACCCGGGCCGAGCCGGCGGCGCGGAGGCTGTCGTGCAGGCCGCAGGCGAGGGCGAAGTGCCCGAGGTAGTTGGTGGCCAGCTGGAGTTCCCAAACCTCCGCGCTGAGCTGCCGGGTCGGGATGGCCATCACCCCCGCGTTGGCGACCAGCGCGTGCACCGGGCCGTCCCAGGCGTCGACGAACGCCTCGACCGAGGTCAGGTCGGCCAGGTCGCAGGCGGCGGCCCGGACGCTGCCCGGACCCGGCCCGGCGAACTCCGCCACCAGCGGTTCGGCCTGCGCCGGGTTGCGGGCGGCGACGGTGACCGCCGCTCCCGCCCCGGCCAGGGCGCGGACCGCCGCCGCACCGATGCCGGAGGCGCCGCCGGTGACGATCATCCGGCGACCGGTGAGGTCGACGCCGTCGAGGATCTCGGCGGCAGTGGTCCGGGGACCGAACGGGGTGCTGACCCGGGCGTGGGTTGCCATGATCTCCACGCTACGAGCGAACGCCCCGCATGGTCCGTACTCCGGAATCCGTCACCCTTCGGGTCACGTCGGCGGTTCGGGAACCCTTCGACATCAAGCTAAGTTCAGGTCGTAGGGTCGTCGACATGAACGCGATCCGCGGGGACCGGAAGACTTTCTTCCAGGTGTTGGGCAACACGCTGCTGGTGTCGGTGGTCAACTACACCGTCTGGTTCGCGATCACCTTCTATGTCTACCTGGAGACCCGCTCGGTCTTCGCCACCGGCCTGATCTCCGGGATCTTCCTGGTGCTGACCGCGCTGACCGGCATCTGGTTCGGCAGCCTGGTCGACCACCACCGGAAGAAGACGGTGATGCAGGCGTCGGCGCTGGTCTCGCTCGCGCTCTACGCGGTGGCCCTGGCCGTCTACCAACTCGCCCCGCGCCGGTCGTTCGCCGACCCGACGAGCGTGCCACTGTGGACGCTCGTCGTGCTGGTGATGGTCGGGGTCATCGCCGGGAACATCAGGACCATCGCGCTGCCGACCCTGGTCACCGCCTTGATCGAGGAGGAGACCAGGGACCGGGCCAACGGCCTGGTCGGCAGCACCACCGGGGTGAGCTTCCTGGTGACGTCGGTGATCAGCGGGGTGCTGGTGGCGGCCGGCGGGATGCTCTGGGTGCTGGTCCTGGCCCTCGTCGTGGTCGCCCTCGCCGTGCTGCACCTGGCGGCCGTCCCGCTGCCGGACCGGCCGGCCGCCCCGGCCCCGGCCGCCGAGCCTCCGGTCCCCGGCGAGCCGCTGGTCAGCACGGTGCAGCCGGTCTCCGGCGAGCCGGTGGCCACGGCCACGGCGTCGGGAGCCGGCGAGCCGGCGGCCACGGCCGAGCCGGCGGGCGCGTCGAAGCGGCGGGTGGACCTGCGCGGCACCATCCGGGTGGTCGGCGAGGTGCCGGGGTTGACCGCGCTGATCCTCTTCTCGGCGTTCAACAACTTCCTGGGTGGCGTCTTCATGGCGCTCATGGACGCGTACGGGCTGTCGTTGGTCTCGGTGCAGACCTGGGGCCTGCTCTGGGGGCTGCTGAGTACGGGCTTCATCGTCGGCGGGCTGCTCATCGCCCGTACCGGCCTGAGCAGCAACCCGGTCCGGCTGCTGCTGCTGGTCAACGTGCTGCTCTGGACTGTCACCACGCTCTTCACGCTGCACTCGTCGATTATTCTGCTCACCGTCGGGTTGTACCTCTACATGCTGGCCGTGCCCTACGCCGAGGCAGCCGAGCAGACGATCCTGCAGAAGGTGGTGCCGTACGAGCGGCAGGGTCGGGTCTTCGGCTTCGCGCAGAGCGTCGAGCAGGCGGCCTCGCCCCTGACGGCGTTCCTGATCTCGCCGATCGCCCAGTTCGTCTTCATCCCGTTCATGACGGACGGGGCGGGTGCCCGGACGATCGGCGGCTGGTTCGGCACCGGAGCCGACCGTGGCCTCGCCCTGGTGTTCGTGCTGACCGGAATCGTCGGGTTGGTCGCGACGGGGCTGGCGCTGCGCAGTCGCCCGTACCGGCGGCTGAGCCGGCGCTTCATGACAGGTCCGGCGGGCGGTACGGGTTCGGACCGGCCGGAACTGAGCCCGTCCGGAGCCACCCCGTAACGTCCTGCGACAAGTCCAGGGATCAGCCCGACCGTTCGGCGAGGACCCGGTCGAGCAGGTTGCGGGTCGCCTGTCGCAGCCGGGGGTCGACGAAACCCTCGGCGTACAGCCCGGCGGTCCAGCCGAGCGAGCCGGCGGCGAAGACCCAGGCCCCGGAGGAAGCCCGGTAGAGTGTCGTCTGCTGGTGGTGGGTCTGCCCGAGCCGCCGGAAGGGTGAGTGGGCGAGCACGGTGTGCGTCTCGGCCCGGGGCCGGGTCGCCTTCGACATCACCTGGTCGGCCTCACCCGCGACGATCCCCGGGATCTGGTCGCCGTCGCGCAGGCCCGTGCCGGACCAGAACCAGTGCGCGGTGTCGCGTACGACGAGCGGGGCCCGCCCGTCGATCATGCTCACGTACTGCGCCCCGATCAGCTCCTGCTCCGGACTGCCGGCGAGCCGCCACTGCGTGGTCAGCGGCACCGGCCCGCCCCGGCGGGTCTTCTGCTTGGCACAGTCGACCAGGCGCTCGTCGTGCCGGCCGTCCGGTGTGCCGTACCGGATCCGCCAGTAGCAGTTGTTGGCGCCCAGGAAGACCAGACTCGTCCCGCCGTTGCGGGCCCGTGCCACCGCCGCCCGCATCTCGACGGTCCAGTACTCGTCGTGACCGCAGAAGACGACCGCGCGGTACCGTCGGGGATCGACCCGTCCGGTGTCCAGGTCCTCGCTGCTGGCATAGGTCAGGTCGGCACCGGTACTCTCCACCCACTGGGTGAACCCGATGTCGTGCTCGGCTCCGGTCGGGATCCCGGTCCCCTGGTAGGGCCGGTCGTGGCTGACCGCCCGCGCCCGCTCTCCGGGCACCCGCCGCCGCGCGCCGTCGAAGCCGTAGTAGAGACTCGCCCCGAGGTGACCGTCCGCCGGCCACATGTTGTACGCCTGGTAGGTGCTCGTCGGCACGACCACCAGACCGGCGGCCGGGCGCCGCGGGTCGCGTACCACGAACGGGACGAACCGGGACCAGCCGGCGGCATTGGTCAACAGCGCCAGGTGGTAGCCGCTGACCCAGTCCCGGCCGACCGACAACCGCCAGCCGACGTCCCAACCGCACCGCACCGTCCCGCGCTCTGCCGACACCGTCGGGACGTCCTGGGCGCGACCGGCCAGCCAGGGACTCGCCGCCACCAGCCGGGCACCGGAGCCGCCGTAGTGCCCGAGCCGGAAGACCTGGATCCGGTACCGCTGCGCGGGCGCGACCGACACGTGGAAGTCCAGGGTCCCGCCCACCTGCACGCTGGTCGCGGAGGCGTAACCGGAGATCTGCCCCAGCTTGTCGTCCCCGAACCGGTACCGCTCGACGCCGAAGCCGGCGCTGCCCGCCCGCGCGTTCTCCCGGGCCACCGCCGAGGACCCCGACCCGATCCGCCCGACGGCCGGCGGCGTGCCGCGCTGCCACTCGTCCCCCGGGTAGTACGGATCCCGCACCACGTCGTCACGCCCGCGTCCGGAGCCTGCCAGGGACACCCCGGCCACACCGGTCACCGCAAGCGCCCCGCCGGCTCCGAGCACGCGCAACGTCGTGCGCCGGGACCAGCGACCCGATCGAGCAGACACGTCATCTCCTCCTGTTCCGGACAGCAACTGTCCACAAAGGACATAAATTTGACAGCGCCGCCCGTAGGGGCGGAACGGACAGCGGCTGGCCGGGCCCTTCACCGGGGCCACCGGCGGGCCGCGCCCGAGCGGCAGCTACCGCCCGCTCGTGAGGCGGCTACAGCCCGCCCTCGTGAGCGGCGTTGTCGGTCGGTTCGGTCGGTCCCGTGCCGGGACCAGCCGTGAAAACGCGGCTCGGGTTACCGCACCGGCGATACTCCGCAGGTGGACGCCGGGCCGGTGCCACCCGTCGAGTCCGCCTGCTCGACGACGCGATCACCCGTCACGTCGTCAAACTCGCCGCCGACGACCCGGGCCCGCTCGGTCGGCCGCGTACCGGCCGCGAACGACAGCAGGTCCGCCGCGTCCAGGTCGAGCGAGGACGACGACTCGACCCGCAGGGTGCGGTCGTCGCCGAGGTCGACGAGGACGACCGTCGACCTCGGCGTCACGTCGAGTCGGCCCGGCCGGCCACCCACCCGCACGGGCTTGCCGTCCGGGAGACCGGAAGCCTGGTCGACGAGCGGAGCCAGGGCCGTCTCCACCAGCATCACGACGAGTCGTCCGGCAGCGCTCGGGCCCGGCGGTCCATCCGGGCGGCAGAAGAAGACCCGGTCCCGAGCCATGCTCTCCAGCATCAGACCGGCAGGCACCACGTCGAAGGTGAACGGCGGTCTCACCGGCATCACCCCGGGGACGAGGCCCGCGGCGTACGCGGTCAGCATGCGGACCGTCAGGTGCGGGTCGGAATGCAACCGCACCCAACGGTCCGCGGACTCCTGCCAGCTGAGCACGTGGTCGGTCGGGCCCAGCTCCAGGGACGCCGGGTGCCCGCGTACCAGGAGGCTGGACGAGTACATCGCGCCGCTCGACGCCGACGGGGACGGCCGTCCCGCCGTGACCGAGACAGTGAGCCAACGGTCCTGGCCGCCGGAGTACCGGAGGACGGGCACCCCGGCGGAGACCTCCGCGACCGGCTCGCCGTAGCCGGACAGGGACACGGTGGGCACGAACGGAAACGGCGGCGGTGCCAGCGGTGCGGTGCCGACCGCCTCCGGGCCCGACGGCGGCGACCCGGTGCCCAGCAGACCGTCCACGGCCGGAACCGCCAGCAGGAGCGCCAGCGCGGCCACCCCGCCGGTCACCGCCTGGGCCCGGCGCCGCCGCTGCCGGGCGCGCCGGCGCGCCCGGCGCACCATCTCGGCCCCGGTGGCGAGTTCGGGGGCGCGCTCGGTGAGCGTCGCCAGGACGACGAACCGGCCCGGTCGCGCGCCGCAGCGGGTCAGCCCCGGGCGCCGCCGGGCGCGTCGGCCGGGACGACGACGTACTGCCGCAGGTAGAGGTCCTGGAAGGTGACCGGGCCGCGCGGCCCCGGCACGTGGTCCACGTTGATCCCGGTCTCCGGTACGCCGTGCAGCTTGAAGCCGTCCAGCAGCCGGGTCGAGGCGTTCCAGAAGACGCCGGTGCCGATCGAGCTGGCGATGAACCGCTCGGCGGCGGCCGGATCCTCGGTCACGATCGTCGCGGCGAGTCCCGACGTCTCGGTGTTGGCGATCGTCACCGCCTCGGTCAGGTCGGCCACCTCGGCGATGGTCACGGTCGCCTCCCGGCCGTTGTCCAGCGCCCACTCGTAGCCGACCGGGTGGTCGTACGGCGGCAGCGAGGTGTGTACGCCCAACTCGGCCAGGGCCGCCTCGAAGCGGGGCAGCGCCTCCCCGGCGACGTTCCGGTGCACCAGCAGCAGGTTGACCCGGTTGCACACGCCCAGCCGGTCCAGGCCGGCGACCAGCAGTGCGGTGGCCCGGTCGAGGTCGGCGGCGGCGTCGACGTAGAACACCCCGCCGCCGTCGGCGTGTGCCAGGGTGCGGACGCCGTGCCGGGCCGCCTCGGCGCCCAGCGAGCGGGTGGCGTCACCACTGCCCCGGAGGATCACCAGCGGGATCAGGTCGGTCTGCCGGACCAGGGCGACCGCGCTGGCCCGGCTGGAGTCCGGCAGCAGTTGGATCGCGTCCGGGTCGAGCCCGACGTCGCGCAGTCCCGGCGCGATGACGTGCCGGTGCAGCGCCTCCGCCGAGGTGAGCGCGGCGGAGCCGGTCCGCAGTACGCCCGCGTTGCGGGACTTCACCAGCTGCGAGACCACGTCGACGGTCACGTTCGGCCGGGCCTCGAAGTTCGCTCCGATCACCCCGACCGGTCGGCGGCGCTCGGCCAGCCGCAGCCCGCCCGGCAGCGACCGCAGCGGCGTCTCCCGGGCCGGGAAGGGTGCCTCGGCGAGCAACCGGAGCTGGTCGGCCATGCCCTTGAGCCGGGCCGTGTCGAGCCGGAGCCGGTCCTGCAACGCCGAACTCATCCCGGCGGCACCGGCCGCCTCGACGTCCCGCTGGTTGGCCGTGAGGATCTCGCGCTCGGCGGCCACCAGGCGATCGGACATCGCCGTCAGCGCGGAGTCGATCACCGGGTCGGGTGCTTCGGCCAGACCCGCCGTCGCGGCGCGGGCCCGGCGGCCGCACTCGGCGACCAGGGCGTGCACGTGGTCGTCTGCTCCGCCCGGGGCTGCGTCGGTCGCCTCGATCGAACCCATCTGCCGGCCTCCTTCGCCGTCCTGGCCCGCCATGTCCCGCCGCACAGCGGCGGCAGCCACCGAGTCTGACACGTTTGTTCAACGAGAGAGCAATAGTGTCCGCTATTCGGACCGCCCGCCGGCCAGCACCGCCCGCCGGCGAGGACCGGGAGGTGGCCAGCGCCGTCCGGAGCCGGACGGCCGGCCGAGGGTCTGCGGTCGAGCAAGATCGGCGTACGGATAAGGTCCCCGCCATGTCGAAGAACCTGGTGCGGGTCGCCTTTCTCGACGCCGAAACCGGCGTCCAGATCGGCCGCAGTGAACTGCCCATCGAGCAGCTTCCGGGCAGCTTCCAGTCGGCGACCACCCTCGAACTGGCCGGCGACACCTGGTCGGTGGAGCGGGCCGAGCCGCCGACGGCGGCACAGTTCACCGCCACCGGCGTCCTCACGCTGACCCTGCGCCGGATCCAGACGGTCCCGCCCGGCGACATCCTGTACTCGCTGCCGACACTCTGCGCCGCCCTGCCGATGGTCGCCCCGGCCCCGGCCGGTGCCGACCGTCTCGAACTGCACGAGGACGACTGGCGGCAGGTCGAACTGGTCAGCGCCGACCTCGTCGACGAGGTCCAGGCCGAACTCCGGGCGGTACGCCGCAGCTTCGAGCAGCATGCCCGGCGCGACGAGCAGGGCCGGGTGTACGGCTTCCGGAACCTGCACGTCCGGAGCAACCCGGTCAACCCACTGTCCCGGCCGGTGTCTCGGAGCCGGCTGCTCGGCAGGTTGCCGGCGGGCGCCCGCAACCGGGGCGGGATCGGATTCCGTGGCCAGCGGGGGATCGTGCCCAGCTCGTTCGCGGTGAACGTCGGCCGGGTACTGCTGTACGGCCTCACCGACGGCGACGCGCTCGCCGTACTGGCCGTGCGGACCGAACCGGGGGCGGCGGAGCCACAGCCAGAACTGGTGGCCGCGCTGGAGTCGGTGATGCGCGAGGCTGACCTGTTGCTCGTCGACTGGTGCCGGGTCGCCCTGGTCGGACCGGCGTCGATCGACGACTACCTGGTCACCACCGGCGCCGTCGGCCGAGACTGACCTGCCGTCGGCCGAGACTGACCTGCCGTCGGCCGAGACTGACCTGCCGTCGGCCGAAGCTGATCCGACGTGGGCTGGACCTGTCCGGCGTGGGCCGAAACTGATCCGGCGTCGGCTGGACCCGATCCGTCTTCGGCCGGAGCCGACCCGGGCCGGCCGGCTGACCGGAAGTTCCTCCACCCGGCCCGTGCTGGACAGGGCTCCCTAGACTCGGCCCGTGCCCTCCGGCGTCACCGATCTCGACGGGCTGGCCCGGGCCGCCGCCGCAGGCGACCGGGACGCCCTGGACCGCCTGCTGGTCGCGGTACGCCCCGACGTACTGCGGATGTCCGCACGTTTCCTGCCCAACCGGGAGGACGCCGAGGAGGCCTGCCAGGACACCCTGCTGGCGGTGGCCCGGGGGATCACCGGATTCGACGGACGGTCCGCCTTCCGGACCTGGCTGCACCGGGTCGCGGCCAACCGGGCCCGGTCGACGTACGCGGCCCTGCGTCGGCGGTTCACCGCCGAGGGGCAGGGCGTGCCGTTGCCGGAAACCCCCGACCCGCGCCGGACCAGCGTGGTCGCCGGGACCCGGCTCGACCTGCTCGACGCGCTGGAGGCGATCGGCCCCGAGTACGCCGAGCCGGTGGCGCTTCGGGACGTGCTCGGGCTGCCGTACCGGGAGATCTCGGTGCTGCTGGGGCTCGCCGAGGGCACCGTGAAGTCCCGGATCCACCAGGGGCGGCAGCGGCTGCGGGCCCGGCTCAGCGACGCACAGGTGTGATCCGGTGCGACAGCCGGCCGCCAGCACGCGTCGGCGCTGGCCCGTCGTCCCGGCGCTACTGGTCGGGACGATGTCGATGACCGGCTGCGGGTCGGCTCCGGTCGCCCCGCTGCCCGCGCAGTGGCCGACGCCCACCCCGGCCGGTAGTGCCAGCGCGAGTCCCACCAGCACCGCTGAACTGCCCCGACCGGCAGCCAGTACCCCGGCCGTCGTCGCCGCCACGCCGCCACCCACCCGCACCCGTACGCCGCCCCGGGCCACGCCGACCGTCGAACTCTCTCCGGCCTGCCTGCCGGCGGTCATCTTCACCGTGGACGGGTCGGACAGCGCGGCGCTGCCCAGGGCGCTCTGCCTGACGGTGGCCGCGATCCTGCGAGTCCAGAACGTCGGCCCCGGAACCGTCGCGGCGACGCCGACGGAGAAGGTCGCCCAGCACTACGAGGGCGGCGTGGTCGACTGCCGGATGTTGCGGCCGGGCACCGTCGAGGTGGAGATCGCGTTCGAGACGGGCGGCAGCCACACCATCACTGTGCTGGTGGTCGAGTGAGCCGCCCGGGCTCAGGGACGTACCCGGACTCCGGCCAGGAGTGTGTCGACGAAGTCCGCCGAGGCGTTCGCCGGGGGCGTGATCTGCACGTACAGCAGGCCGGCGGAGTCCGGGGCGAGCCCGGCGGCCTCCACGATCACCGGCTTGCCGGCGCGGCAGGCGGTGAACGCGGCGACGTGCCATTCGACGGACCCGCGCCGCACGGTGCGTACCGGGGCCGGGACACAGTCCGCGTGCGGACGCTCGGCGAGGTAGCCCGCCGGGTCGTGCCGCTCGGCCAGACCGCGGGAGAGCCCGAGGAACGCGCCCGGCATCGCGGGGTCGGTCGGCCAGCGCTTCGGATCCGGCGCCATCACCAGCGCCGGCTCCAGGTCGCCGTCCGGCCCGCGCTGGCCGATCCAGCCCGAACCGGTGGCCCGCCAGCCCTCCGGCAGGGCGACGCTGATCCGGCCGGTCGAGTCGGTGCCGATCCGGCTGTCCCTTCCCGGCCAGCCCGGCCCGAGGGCGGCGAAGGCGGTGACGGTGAGTGCGGTGAGGGCGAGTGCGGCGGCCCCGAGCAGGATGGCGGCGCGGAGCGGGTGGCGACGCGACCGGCGTACCGGAAGGGGTTCGTCGGTCGCGCTGGTCGGACCGGCGCCGGTGGCCAGGTCCAACGCGGCGGCGAAGGCGGCGGCGTCCGGGTAGCGCTCCGCCGGGGACCGCGCCGTCGCCCGGCGGAGCACGGCCGCGATCCCCGGGGGTACGCCGGGGCGCAGCGCCGGTGACTCGGCCGGCCCGTCGGCGCTGTCGTCCGGCCCCGGCGGCTCGGCGGACGTCGTCGCGTCGAGCGGCGCCGTGCCGAGCAGTGTCGTGCCGAGGCGGCCGAGCCCGAAGACGTCGGCCCGGGCGTCGACAAGCGCCGACGGGGAGTCCTGTTCCGGCGCCATGTAGCCGGGCGTACCGGCCCGAGCGGTCAGCCCCGACGCTGCGGCGAGGGCCTTGGCCAGTCCGAGGTCGGCGATGAGCACCGACTCGTCGGTCCCGGCGTCGTCCGACGCACCGCCCGCCGGCAGGGTATCCGCCGTCGTGGCGCTGGCATCCGTCGCGCGGACGGCGGGGCACGGGTCGAACAGGACATTGCCGGGGGTCAGGTCCCGGTGCACGATACCGTTGGCGTGCAGCACGGCCACCCCGGCGGCGATCTCGCGCAGCACCCGGAGCGCCCGCCCGACCGGCAGCGGCCCGGCCGCCAGCCGGTCCCGCAGGCTGCCGCCCTCGGCCCAGGCCATCACGAGGTACGGGCGGCCGTCCGGCAACTCGCCGATCGAGTGCACCCGGACGAGCCGCCGGTGGTCGAGCCTCCACAGCAGGCGGGCCTCGTCCAGGAAGCGTTCCCGGACCCGCAGGTCGTGGCTCCAGTTCTCGGCCAGCACCTTGATCGCCACCCGGGCGTCGAGGGCGGGGTCGTGGCCCAGCCAGACGGTGGCGAACGAACCGAAGCCGAGTAGCCGCTCGACGCGGTATGGGCCGATCCGCTGCGGCGGGTTCACGTGGGCGGCTGGTGGCGGTCGTGGGTCACCAGGCCGGAAGCGCTGGTCACCGGCTCAGGGTACCGCGAGGTCGCCAGCCGGCCCGCGCCTCGGACCACCCGGACGGCACGGCTGGCAGGGGCACTCGCAGCGCCGGTCCCGGAGCACGAACGGTCCGCACCCCGAGGAGGCATCCGAGGGGTACGGACCGTTGTCAGTCCGGCTTAGCCGGGATCGGCGTACGTCAGCACTGGTCGTCGCCGCCGACGAAGGAGGCGAGCACCCGGTCCCGTTCGCCGCTGGCGATCCGGTAGACGTACGGGGTGTAGGGGTCCTCGAAGAAGGCGATGATCCGGCCGCCGCTCGACACCACGTACGCGCGCAACGTCCACTTGCCGTACTCGACGGCGCCGTGTGGGCCGTACCGCTGCTCCAGGTCGGCCAATGTCATGCCGACCCGCCCGCCGACCCTGGTCCGGATCGTCGGATCGGTGGTGGAGAGCAGGACCAGCCGGTTGCCCTGGAACCTGAGCAGCAGGATGCCGGCGTACCGTCCGGCGGCCTCGCCGGAGTAGAAGCCGTTGCAGGTCTGCTCTTCCTCGATGTTCGTCACCAGCCCCAGAGCGAGCAGGCCGGTCCGGGTGGAGACACCGATCCGGTACGGGCCGATGCCGTCGGTAGTGAGCACGGGCCGGAACGCGACGCGTCCGGTGCGTACCCCGACGACCGCCCCGAGCCCGCTGCCGCCGTCCGTGGGAGCGGCGGCCCGGACCGGTGTGGCAGCCCGGACCGGTGTGGCAGCCCGGACCGGTGCGCCGGCCACGGTCGACGCGGCCGAGGCTGCCGGCACCGCCCCGGCCGGAGCGGCCGGGGCGAGGACGAGGCCGCTGAGCAGGATGCCCAGGCCGGCGACGGAGAGACGAGCTGGTATGTGCATGGTGGACCTCCGGTCTGACGGATGGTGCTGTCATCCGGTTAGTCCCGGCCGCCGTGCGGGTTTGTTCGGCTCGCCGCTGCCAAGAATCCGACAGCTCCGGCCCTCGGCTCGCGAAGTCGTCAGGACGTCGAGGTGGTGTCGGCGGCGAGGAGTTCCCGGACCCGGGGAACGACCTCGATGCCGTACCGCTCGATGTTCCCCATCAGCAGTTCGTGCGGCAGCGTGCCGGCGGAGTACTTCAGGTCGAAGCGTTGCACGCCGAGGACCTGGACGGTACGGGCGACCTTCTGAGCCACCGTCGCCGCCGAGCCGACGTGCCAGGCACCGTCGGTGATGTCGGCGTCGAACCGGCCCCGGGTCATCGGCGGCCAGCCGCGTTCGGCGCCGATCCGGTTGAACAGCACCCGCACGTGCGGCCAGAGCAGGTCGGCCGCCTCCTGGTCGGTCTCGCCGACGAAACCGGGGGCGTGCACCGCGACCGGCAGCGGCTCCTTGCCGAACTCGGCGAGCGCCCGGTGGTAGAGCTGCACGTAGGGGGCGAACCGGGCCGGGTCGCCACCGATCACGGCCAGCACCAGCGGAAAGCCGTACCGGGCGGCGCGGACCACCGACTCGGGGCTGCCGCCGACACCGATCCAGGTGCGGATCCGTCCCGACTCCGTCTTCGGATAGACCTGCTGCTTGGTCAGCGGCGCGCGTACGCTGCCCTGCCAGCTGACCGCGTCCTCGGTGAGCAGTTGCGACATCAGCTCGGTCTTCTCCTCGAAGAGCCGGTCGTAGTCGGTCAGGTCGTAGCCGAAGAGCGGAAAGGACTCGGTGAACGAGCCACGGCCGAGGGTTATCTCCGCCCGACCCCGGGCCAGCGCGTCGAGGGTGGCGAACCGCTCGTAGACGCGTACCGGATCGTCGGAGCTGAGCACCGTGACCGCGGTGCCGAGCCGGATCCGCTCGGTCCGGGCGGCGATCGCGGCCAGCACGATCTCCGGAGCCGACACCGCGTAGTCGTCCCGGTGGTGCTCGCCGAGCCCGAAGGCGTCGACGCCGAGCCGGTCGGCGAGTACCGCCTCCTCGACCACGTTGCGGATCACCTGGGCGTACGGCACCGGGTTGCCCTCGGCGTCGGCGGTGACGTCGCCGAAGCTGTCCAGCCCGAATTCCACGGCCGTCGCCATGTCGTCCTCCAAGACCTTTCGCCGGTCAAAACGGTGTGACCGGCTCTCCGGGCGGTGCAACAGGGGTGCCGATGATCGCATTCCCACCCGGTCGGGTGCGAAACGTCACCTGACGGTGATCGACTGGCGGTTCGCGGAGCGATCGGCGTGCGCCGGATCCAGGCACGCGGCGCTCCCGCGTCGGCCGGTTCCACGGCACGCGGCGATCCCGTGCGGGCGGCGGGGTCGTCGCGGTGCCCACTCGATCCGGGCTGCCGTCGCGGTGCCCACTCGATCCCTGGCTGCCGGCACGGTGCGCCGTCGACGTGCGGCCGGCGGACTCAACCCGACCACAACGAGCCACGGACGTGCTTACGCGCATGGTGGATCCGGGGCTTCAACGTGCACGACCGGCGGCAGCCGGCGGGACTGTGCGGCGGCGCGGCGGCGCAGCGACCGGTAGGTCTGACGTGCACAGTTCGCCGGCTTCGGCCACCTGCTGCGCCCGGAGGTGCTGCACGCCTGCCGGGCACGGGCGGGCCGCTCCGGCGGCAGGGCCGGGCGCACCGTCCGATGAGGCTCCCGGCCCGCGCAACAAAGCTGCCGACCTGCGGAAAGCGGATGCCGGCCAGGATCCGTGCCATCCGTTGACCCCCATCCGGCCGCATGATCTGATGCCCGGACGCGAAGAGGCTTCGATATTTCGATCAGACGTTCTTGGGGGTCGGAAATGTTCGGGTTCCGTCGGCCCGCGTCCGCCGCGGCACTGGCGATCACCCTCGCCGTGACCGGCACGCTGTCGGCCATCGTCAGCACGACTGGTACGGCCGGCGCCGCGCTGCCGACGGCTGCTGTCGCGCTCGGCGACAGTTTCGTCAGCGGCGAGGGTGCTGGTGCCTACCAGCCGGTGGTGGACGCGGGCGGCACCGCGCAGAGCTTTCCCGGCTGGTCCGCGCCGAACAGCAACGCGTTCTTCTGCCACCGGTCCGGGAACGCCTCGCTGCACCAGGCGAACCTGCCCGGCATCTCGGCCCGGTTCAACCTCGCCTGTTCGGGCGGCCAGCCGTACGACATCGCCAACGCCTCGGCCGGCCGGACCAAGGGACGTACGGTGGCGGCACAGCTCGACCAGCTCCGGGCGGTGGCGCAGACCCACGACATCGACCTGGTGCTGCTCGGGCTCGGCTCCAACAACAGCTCGTTCACCTTCGGCGACGTCGCCTCGGACTGCGCCAACCGGTTCATCGCGGACGCCTGGACCGGCTGGTGGGAGTTCTGGGCGTACCTCGGCGGGCCGGTCGAGCAGGCGCCGTGCGCCGGTGACGACCTCGGCACCCAGGCCGAGTTCGCGGCGGCGACCGCCGAGACCACGAACGCGGTACGGCAGCTGTTGAGCACACTGGACCAGGTCGACGCCGACGGGCAGCACCGGATCGTCTTCCAGGACTACACCAACCCGCTGCCGTTCGACTTCGAGTCCCGGTTCCACGAGGAGGACAACCGGGACGACAGCCGGGACAAGTTCCGGGCCCTCGGCGCCGAGCGGTACGCCGCCGGCTGCCCCGTACACCGGGCCAGCCTGGCCGCCGGGCACCTCTTCTCCACCGGCCTCGGCACCCTGGTGCGGTCGGTGCACGGCACCATGCGCACCGAGTTCCCCGGCGACGACCTGGTCTACCTGAACGTGCAGCGGGCCTTCGACGGTGCCCGGCTCTGCGAGACCGGTGCCAGCCCGACCGGTGCGCTCGCCACCCCGATCCGGTTGCAGGACGGCCCGACCGGGGTCCCGGTGACCAGCCTCTCCGGATACGACAAGATCGCCATCCAGCGGATCGCCAACGCCTGCGTCACCTACTTCCAGACCTGCCAGGAGTCCTGGCATCCGAATGCGGCCGGGCACGCGGTGCTCGGGCAGTGCCTGGCGGGTGCCGCGGCCACGGCTAACCGGACGGTGGCCTGTGTCCGCTCCGGAAGTGGAGCGATCACCGTGAGCTGACGCGTTCGCTCCCGCCCCTGGCGGAGGTCGGATCCGCACCGGCGTCGGGACCCCGGTGCGGATCCGGCCTGCGCCGTCCCGGCGGCTTCGGGGCGAACAGGTTCGGGGTCGAGGGCCGGTCCGGCGCCGGAATCAGCTGCAGTCGCAGCAGTCGCAGCAGTTGCAGTCGCAGTGCCGGGTGCACCAGCAGCGGTCGCCGCAGCCTTCGCGGCGGCGTCTGCTCCAGCGCGGCTGCCACAGCCCGCAGGTGCAGGTGGTGAGGACGCAGGCTCCGCCGGTCACCATCGCTCCGCCGCAGCCGGCCGGCCTCGTCGCCGCAGGCTCGCCGGTCTGCCCGGCCGGCTGTGCGGTGCGACCGTGCGGGACGAGCGGCAGCCCGTGCCCGCTGTCCGGGCCGTGGTGTGAAGCGTCGCCCCGGCCATCCGACGCCAGGGATTGTCTGCCTGCGCCTGGCCCACCCGCCAGCGCGAAGGTCCGCTCGATGGCATCGCCGACCTCGCGGTCGAGCAGTGCCCGGACCAGCCTCCGGTCCCGCAGTTCCAGGTCGGCCAGAGCCAGCCGCAGGCCGTGGTGCGCGTCCGCGCAGAGCCGGCGCGCCTGCGCCAGGTCCGTGCCGCTGGCCAGCAGCGGGTTGAAGGCGCCCCGTGCCGCGTCGTCGGCGTGGTCGGTGACCGCGTCGAGCAGGTGGGCGATCCGGCCGAAGTACCTGCCGACCTCGGCCAGCCCGGCGGCGTTGCCGGGCCGGCCCGCCAGCGTCGCGGTGTGTGCGAAGGCGGCTGCCACGGCGGTCTCGGTCGGCTCGGTGGCGACCAGTACCGAACCGCCGGGGACGACCGCCGACTCCAGCGCCGACTGCCGGGCGACCGCGTCCCACAGCACGCCGGTGTCGAAGCCGACTCCGGCGCCGGTCCGGGCGCCGGCCGCGGCCCACCCGTCGGCCAGCCGGCCGGCGACCCCGGCGAGGGCGGGCATCCGCAGTGCGCCGTCCCGGTCGGTGACGTGGTCCCGGGTCTTGCCGGCGGCGAGGACCAGCGAGACCGCGGCGGCCAGCCGGGCGCCGGGATCGCTCGGGGCGAGCACCGGGGCGGACCGGAAGCCGCGCAGGGCGCACGGCCCCGCCGGACGGTACTCGGCGGGGCGCTGCGCCTCCAGGAGTACGGAGATGAGCAGCCCGTCGTAGTTGGTGGCCAGCCGGGCCCGGTGCCCGTGCTCGTCCCGCAGGGTCAGGCAGAGCCCGCAGAGGTGGCCCAGCCAGGCGGCGTGCAGTTTCCCGCACATCCGGTGCCGGCACGGCCGCACGATCCCGAACAAGGCGCCTCCTCGATCGATCCGACTGCTGCGGCAGCGTAGCGACCCGGTGCACCCGCAGCTGTTCAGGACCGGGCGGGTGGCTGTCCCGGCCGGCCGGCCCTCAAGCGCGGCAGGCCGAGACTCTCGACCGCGGCCTCGACCAGCTCCTCCGGAGTCGCGGCGATGTCGAGGACGTGCACCCGCTCGTCCGGTCCCGGCCGCTCCAGGGTGGCGATCTGCGAGTCGAGCAGGCTGGCCGGCATGTAGTGCCCGGCCCGCCGGGAGAGCCGTTCCCGGATCACCTCGGCCGACCCGTCCAGGAAGACGAAGTCGACGCTCGGCGGCCCCTGCCGGAGTACGTCCCGGTAGGAGCGTCGCAGCGCCGAGCAGGCCAGTACGGTGGAGACCTCCTCGGCGGCGCGTTCGGTCATCCAGCCGGCGAGTTCGCGCAGCCAGGGCCAGCGGTGGCCGTCGCCGAGCGGCACCCCGGCCCGCATCAGTGCCACGTTGGACTCCGGATGGAACTCGTCCGCCTCGGCGAAGGTCAGCCCGCTCGCCGCGCCGATCCCCTTGGCCACGGTGGTCTTGCCCGACCCGGAGACACCCATCACCACCACGTGCCGGGTGGACGGCTCCGGTCCGCCGGTGCCGCCCGCCGGGCCGGTGCCGCCGTCGGCCCGCGACCGGTCGGTGCCGGCGGTGCCGCCCGCCGGACCGGTGCCCGCGTCACCAGTCATGGACGGTGCCGTCCTTGAGCCGGTTGAACGGCAGGTAGGCCGGCTGGTACGGGAACCGCGCCGCCGCCTCCTCGTCCAGCTCGACCCCGAGGCCCGGCTGCTCGCCCGGGTGCAGGTAGCCGTCGGTGAAGGTGAACGACTGCCGGAACACCTCGTCGGTGAGCGGGCCGTGCTTCATGTACTCCTGGATGCCGAAGTTGTGGATCGCCAGGTCCAGGTGGAGCGCGGCGGCCATCCCGACCGGCGAGATGTCGGTCGGCCCGTGTATCCCGGACTTGATCTGGTATTGCGCGGCGAAGTCCAGCAGCTTGCGCATCGCGGTGATCCCGCCGGTGTGCGTGACTGCGGACCGGACGTAGTCGATGAGCTGTTCGCGGATCAGCGTCTGGTAGTCCCAGACGGTGTTGAAGACCTCGCCGATCGCCAGCGGGGTGGTGGTGTGCTGCCGGACCAGCCGCAGCGCCTCCTGGTTCTCGGCCGGGGTGCAGTCCTCCAGCCAGAACAGGTCGTACGGCTCCAGCGCCTTGCCGAGCTTGGCGGCCTGGATCGGGGTCATCCGGTGGTGCCCGTCGTGCAGCAGCGGCAGCTCGGGGCCGAACTCGTTGCGGACCGCCTCGAAGACCGTGGGGAGGTGTCGCAGGTAGGCCCGGGTGTCCCAGTCCTCCTCGACCGGCAGCGCGGTGCGCTGCGCCGGCTCGTAGTCGTAGCGCTTGCCGTCGACGCTGGTCTGGGCGGCGACGCCGTAGACCGCCTCGATGCCGGGAACCGAGGTCTGCACCCGGATCGACCGGAAGCCGAGTTCCAGGTGGTGCCGGATCGAGTCGAACAGCTCCGGGACGTCCCGCCCGGAGGCGTGCCCGTAGGCCATGATGCCGGTCCGGGAGGCACCGCCGAGGAGCTGGTAGAGCGGCATCCCGGCGGCCTTCGCCTTGATGTCCCACAGTGCCACGTCGACGGCGGCGATCGCGGCCATCGTCACCGGCCCGCGCCGCCAGTACGCCGACCGGTAGAGGAACTGCCAGGTGTCCTCGATCCGGTGCGGGTCCCGCCCGATCAGCAGCGGTACGACGTGGTCGGCCAGGTAGGAGGCGACGGAGAGTTCCCGCCCGTTCAGGGTGCCGTCGCCGAGCCCGGTGATCCCCTCGTCTGTGGTGATCTTGAGTGTGACGAAGTTGCGGTCCGGGCTGGTGACGTTCACGTCCGCGGCGACGATCTTCACGACTTGCCTTTCTGCGCTGGGATGGAAGGCCGGAGCGGCGGGCCGGCGGGTCGGCTCACCACTCCGCGAAGGAGCCGTCGGAGTGCCGCCAGACGGGCCCGCGCCAGCTGTGCCCGCGCTGGTCCGCCCGGCGTACCGCATTCTCGTCGATCTGGATGCCGAGGCCGGGGCCGGTCAGCCGGGGGATGTGCCCGTCGGCGAACCCGAACGGCGTGCGGTCCAGCACGTAGTCGAGCACCTCGGCGTCGGCGTTGTAGTGGATCCCGATGCTCTGCTCCTGGATCAGGTAGTTCGGCGTCGCGAAGCCGACCTGGAGGCAGGCGGCCAGCGCGAGCGGTCCGAGCGGGCAGTGTGGCGCGAGCTGTACGTCGTACACCTCGGCCAGTGCCGCGATTTTACGGACCTCGGTGATCCCGCCGGCGTGCGACAGGTCAGGTTGGGCCACCGCGATGCCGGCCTGGAGCGCGGGCAGGAACTCCTGCCGGCTGTAGAGCCGCTCGCCGGTGGAGACCGGGGTGGTCGTCGACCGGACGAACTCGCCGAGCAGGTGCGAGTTCTCCGGTACGACCGGCTCCTCCAGGAAGAACGGCCGGAACGGCTCCAGCAGCGGGGCGACCCGGCGGGCGTTGGCCAGGGTGAACCGGCCGTGGAAGTCCACCGCGACGTCCCGGTGCTCGCCGAGCACCTCCCGGGCGGCGGCGACCCGCCGGACCACCCCGTCGAGTTCGGCGACCGAGGCGACCGGGCTCATCCGGCCGGAGGCGTTCATCTTGACCGCGGTGAGTCCGGCCGCCACCTGTGCGGCGATGTGCTCGGCGACCTCGCCGGGCTCGTCGCCGCCGACCCAGCCGTACACCCGGATCCGGTCCCGGACCGGGCCGCCGAGCAACTGGTGCACCGAGGCGTCGAAGTGCTTGCCGGCGATGTCCCAGAGCGCCTGGTCGAGCCCGGCGACGGCGCTGGCCAGGATCGGCCCGCCCCGGTAGAAGGACCCCTTGGTCATCACCTGCCAGTGGTCCTCGATCCGCAGCGCGTCCTGGCCGACCAGCACCTCGCTGAGCTGATGCACGGCGGTGCGTACCGTCTCGGACCGGCCCTCGCAGGTCGCCTCGCCCCAGCCGACGATCCCGTCGGACGTCTCGATCCGGACGAAGAGCCACCGGGGCGGCACGAGAAAGGTCTCGACCCGTTCGATCTTGGTCACGCTGCCTGCCTCACCGTCTCTGCCACGTTGCCGCCGCCCTCAGCCCTTGGTCGCCCCGGCGGTGAGGCCGGAGACGACGTACTTCTGCACGAAGAGCGCGATCAGCATGATCGGCAGGGTGACCACCGTGGACGCGGCCATCAGGCCACCCCAGTCGATGCTGGCGTAGCCGACGAAGTCGAAGATCGCCACCGGCAGGGTCTTGGTGTCGGCGCCGGAGAGCACCAGGGCGAACATGAAGTTGTTCCAGGAGAAGATGAAGGAGAGGATGCCGGCGGTGGCGATGCCGGGCGCGGAGAGCGGCAGGGTGATCCGCCGGAACGCCCCGATCGGGGTGAGCCCGTCGACCTGGCCGGACTCCTCCAACTCCTCCGGCAGCCCGTCGAAGAAGCCCATCAGGATGTAGACCACGAGCGGCAGCGAGACGAACATGTGGCTCAGGATCAGCACCGTGAAGCCGCCGACCAGCCGCATGTTGGAGAAGACGTAGTACCACGGCACCAGCAGCGAGACGCCGGGGATCACCCGAGCCATCAGCACCACCAGGGCGGACTTCTTCATGCTGAACCGGCTCATCGAGTACGCGGCCGGCACGCCGAGGATCAGCGACAGCACGGTGGCGGCGAACGCCACCCACAGGCTGTTTCCGATGAACTTCAGGTAGTTCGCCTGGTCGAGGACCTTGGTGTAGTTCTCCAGCACCGGCGTGAAGGCGAACGCCTTGCCGGAGTCGTAGATGTCCACGTTGGTCTTGAACGAGGCGGCGACCATCCAGAGCAGCGGGGCGACCAGCGCGACCACCACTACGGCCAGGGCCACCGCCCGGAAGAGCTGGTACGGGGTGCGGCGTTTGCGTCGGGCCATCAGAGTGCGCCCTTCTTCCGGCGGGACGTCAGCGCCCACATCGAACCGATGATGATCAGGAAGAAGATGATCAGCACGGTCGACGAGATGCCGTAGTCGTTGTAGTCGAAGCTCAGCCCGTACGCGTACACGTTCAGCGTCTCGACCTCGTGGAACGAGCCGCCGCCGCGCCCCTTGGTGGCGTACAGGATGTCGAAGGTCTTCAGCGCGTCGATGCCGCGCAGCAGGATCGCCACGATCACCGTCGGCATCAGCAGCGGCAGGGTGACGTGCCGGAACCGCTGCCAGGCGTTCGCCCCGTCCACCCGGGCCGCCTCGTCCGGCTCGTTGGACAGCGCGGTCAGCCCGGCCAGCAGGATCAGCACCACCATCGGGGTCCACTGCCAGATGTCGATGAAGATGGTGGTAGGCAGCGCGCTGTGCTGGCCGGCCAGCCAGGGCAGCGGGCCGATCCCGACCCAGCCGAGGATCTGGTTGGCCATCCCGATGTTCGGGTCGAAGATGAGCCGCCACATCATGCCGACCGCGACCGGGGTGGCGACGAGCGGCAGCAGGATCGCCACCCGGACCCACCGCTCGCCGCGGAACGGCCGCCAGAGCAGCAGCGCGACCGCCATGCCGAGGACCATCTCGAAGAAGAGCGCGGCCCCGGTGAAGGCGACGGTACGCAGCACCGCCGGCCAGAACCGGTCGGTGTCGGTGAGCACCTCGAGGTAGTTCGCGAAGCCGATGAACTCGGACTCCGCCCGGACCGATCCCTCGGCGTCGGTGAGGCTGAGGTAGATCGTCCAGGCCAGCGGAAAGATGATCAGCGCACCGACGAAGGTCATGGCCGGTGCCGCGAAGAGCCACTTGCGGTGGTCGTTCGCCCAGCGGGTCCAGCCGGTCAGTTCGCCGGACGCCTGGGGGGATGCCAGGGATGCCATGGGGTGGACTCCGGTTTCGGCGGAGGGAGAGACGCGGGGTGACGGATCGTCCCGTCACCCCGCGCGATGGCCTACTTCTCGTCGTCGAGGAGCTTCTGGAACGCCTCGTTCGCGGTGTCGGCCGAGCCGGCCACGTCCTTGCCGGTGATCGCGTCCACGATCGGCTGGCCGACGATCTCCCGGGACTCGGCGACCTTCACCACCAGCGGCCGGTCGTGCCCGACGCCGTTCTCGGTGCTGACCTTGATGGCGTCCGCGAGGTCCTTCGGGTAGGTGGCGGTCCCCTCCGGGTTGGCCCAGACCGAGGCGCGGGCGCTCGGTACGCCGCCCTTCTGCTGCGCCAGCGTCTGCTCCTTGCCGGCCGCCCACTGGATGAACTTCCAGGCGTTGGACTGGTTCTCCGAGCTCTCGTTGACGCCGAGCGCCCAGGACGGGACGTTGTACGGCTTGGAGCCGCCCGGACCGGCCGGGAACGGCGCGAACCCGACGGTGTCGGAGACCTTGGACTTGGCCGGGTCGGTGGCGTTCTTGTAGAGCGAGTTCGCCTCGGTGTAGAAGGCCGCCTTGCCCTGGGTGAAGATCGCCATCGCCTCGGACCAGCTCATGTCGGTGCTGATGTTCTCCGGGCCGTGCTCACGGAGCAGCCCGCCGTAGTACGCGTACGCCTGCTTGGCCGCCTCGGTGTTGACGCTGGCCTTGCCGCCCTCGTCAACGAAGTCGCCGCCGAAGCTGTAGAGGAAGCTGGAGAACTGGGTGACCGCGGCGGCCTTGCCGGTCCGGGCCACGAAGCCGGCGGTGCCGGGGTTGTCGGCCGCCACCTTGGCGGCCATGGTCTTCAGCTCGTCCAGGGTCTTCGGCGGTGCGGTGAAGCCGGACTTCTCCAGCAGGTCCTTGCGGTAGTAGAGGACCTCCTGCTCGGTGATGATCGGGACGCCGACCAGCTTCTCCTCGTAGGTGGTGGCCTGCACCGGCGAGGCCTGGAAGTCGGCGAACTCGAACGCCGAGTCCTCCTTGGCCTTCTCGGTCAGGTCGGCGAGGTAGCCGTTCTTGGCGAAGAGCTTCCCCTCCTGCAACGGCCGGTACATCATCACGTCGATGTCGCGGGAGCCGGCGTTCAGCTTGACGTTGTACTGGTCGGAGAGCTGGTCCTCGCCGAGCTGGGTGACCTCGACCTTCAGCCCGGACTGCCGCTCGAACTCCGGCAGGGCCTGCTTGATGTTCTCCGTCCAGACGTGGTTTACCAGCGTCACGCGCAGCGTGTCCGACCCGCCGCCGTCGTCGCCACCTCCACAGGCGGACAGGCCGAGGGCAGCAACCACGGCCAGAGATGTTCCGATTACCGAGCGACGTAACACGTCCATCTCCCCTTCCGTCGCGGCCACCCGCCGTTGGGCGCCGCCCGCGGACTCCTACGTCCGCCTAATGCCGGATGCTAGGCCGATAAAGCTGACTTATGCAAGACTAGGCTACTCACTGATAGGCTTTATTTATGGCCATGCCGTCACCAGAGGTCGCGTCTGTCCGGCTCGACCCCGGAGATTCCGGGCTGCACGCCCGGCTGCTCGACGAATTGGGCACGGCCGTCTGCGCCGGTCAGCTCGCCCCCGGCGCGGTGCTCTACATCGACGACCTGGTCGAGCGGTACGCCGTCTCCCGGTCGGTGGTCCGGGAGGTGCTGCGGGTGCTCGCCTCGATGGGGCTGGTCGAGTCACGCCGCCGGGTCGGCACCCTGATCCGCACCGCCGCCGACTGGAACGTCTTCGACCCCCAGGTGATCCGCTGGCGGCTCGCCTCGGCCGGCCGGATCGCCCAGCTCCGCTCGATCACCGAGCTGCGCACGGCCGTCGAGCCGCAGGCCGCCGCGCTCGCCGCCGAGCGGGCCACCCCGCAGGAGGCGAGCGAGCTGGTCGGGCTCGCCGCGAAGATGTGGGCCGCCGGAAAGGCCGGGGACGAGGCCGAGTTCCTCCGGCTCGACATCGAGTTCCACCGGCAGGTGCTCGTCGACTCCGGCAACGAGATGTTCGTCAAGCTGCACGAACTGGTCGCCGAGGTGCTGGCCGGCCGCCACCACTACCACCTGATGCCGCACTTCCCGCACGAGGAGGCGCTGCAACTGCACGCCGACGTCGCCCAGGCGATCCAGCGGCACGACGGCGAGCGGGCCAAGACCGCGATGGTGCGGCTCATGGAGCAGGCCATCAAGGAAATGAGCACCATCTGGGCCCAGAGCGGCCCCGGACCAGCCTCCTGAGCTGTCGAACGACCCGGGTCGGCGGTATCTTCTCTAAGATCATCAATGCCGCATTTCCGGGAACAGAGGGGACCACCATGGCCGTACCGTCCCGCCCGCCATACCGGGCCGACCACGTCGGCAGCCTGCTGCGCCCCGCGCGGCTGCTGACCGCCCGGTCGGACCGGGCCGCCGGAAAGATCTCCGCCGAAGAGCTGCGCGCCGTCGAGGACGACGCGATCCGCGAGGTGGTACGCCTACAGGAGAGCATCGGGCTGCGTACCGCCACCGACGGCGAGTTCCGGCGTACCTCCTGGCACATGGACTTCATCTACCAGCTCGGCGGCATCGACCCGGCCGACGAGAAGTTGACCGTGCAGTTCTTCAACGAGTCCGGGAAGCTGGAGTTCCAGTCCGCGGCGCTGCGGGTGCACGACCGGGTGAAGCTGACCGACACCATCTTCGGCGACGCCTTCTCGTTCCTCGCCCAGCAGGTCAGCACCGCCACCCCGAAGCTGACCATCCCGTCGCCGAGCATGGTGCACTACCGGGGCGGCCGGGCCGCCGTGGACACCGCCGTCTATCCCGACCTGGACCAGTTCTGGGTCGACCTGAGCGCCGCCTACGCCGAGCAGGTACGCCGGCTCGCCGAGCTGGGCTGCACATACCTCCAGTTCGACGACACCAGCCTGGCATACCTGAACGACCCCCGGCAGCGGGACCTGGTGGCCGCCCAGGGCGGCGACCCGGAGCACCAGCACGAGCGCTACATCCGGCAGATCAACGCCGCCCTTGCCGACCGGCCGGCGGGCCTGTCGGTGACCACGCACATGTGCCGGGGCAACTTCCGGTCCTCCTGGGCCGCCGAGGGCGGCTACGACTTCGTCGCCGAGGCGCTCTTCGGCCAGCTCGACGTCGACGGCTTCTTCCTGGAGTACGACGACGAGCGCTCCGGCGACTTCGCACCGCTGCGCTTCGTCCCGCCCGGCAAGAAGGTGGTGCTCGGCCTGGTCACCACGAAGCGCGGTGAACTGGAGAGCAAGGACACGCTCAAGCGCCGGATCGACGAGGCGGCCCGGTACGTGCCGCTGGAACAGCTCTGCCTCTCGCCGCAGTGCGGCTTCTCCTCGACCGTGGAGGGGAACGCGCTGACCCAGGAGGAGCAGGTGGCGAAGCTGCGGCTGATCGTGGAGACCGCCGAGGAGGTCTGGGGCGACGGCTGAGCCGACCCGCCGCCCGCTCGGTCCCGCGTTCCGGCCGGGGCGCCGCCGGTTCGGGCCGCCGCTCAGGCCGAGCGGGCGAAGCCGCCCCTCGGGGCGATGATCTCCAGGTTGGTGCCGTCCGGGTCGATGAAGTACGCGACCTCGGTGCCGGCCGCCTCCGGCGGCGACACCTCGGCGGTGTCGAACGTGTACGGCGGGCCGAGGAACGCCACCCCGGCCGCCAGCATCCGCTGGTATACCGCCGGCAGGTCGGCCACCTCGAAACAGAGGTGCATCGCACCGGGGCGGTTCGCGGCCACCTCGGCCGGTGCGCCGGCCGGATCCTCGAACTGGATCAGGTCGATGCCGAGGTTGCGCAGCCGGAAGGTGGCGTAGCGCAGCCGCGTCCGGAGCAGCCCCTGGGAACGGGCGAACCCGGTGCCGTGCATGCCCTCGTCCCGGACCACCGGGTCGAGCCCGGTGAGCGCCCGGTAGAACGCGACCGAGCGGTCCAGGTCGGCCACGGAGATCCCGACGTGCGCGGCGGTGTCGAGGCCGATCGACACCGCCGACGGGTCGGGTACGGCGTCTGTCATCCTGCCCCCTCCCGACGAACCGGCGCCGGCTGGCCTCCCGACGAACCGGCGCCTGTCCCGTCCCAGTCCCTGTCCCGACGAACCGGCGCCGGTCAGCTCTTCCCGCCCTCCGCGGCGGCAAACCGTTCCGCCGGCTCTCCGCCCTGCCGGTCCCGGCGGAGCAGCCGAGCCAGCGAGACGGCGGAGATGACCGCCCAGCTCGCCTCCAGGAGCAGGAAGCCCCACGACTGGTGCAGCAGGGCGATCACCGCCAGCACGGTCGAGCCGACGATGTTCAGCAGCAGGTAGCGGACGGAGTGCGGGGAGAGCCGGCGGGTCTGGGCGGCGGCGAAGGCCGACAGGATCAGCAGCGAACCGACGATCTCGATGATGTCTACGGCAGTCATGGGTTTCTGCGCGCCGTCTTTGCGGGGCCGGGTACGGCACGCTCTCGTCCGGGGCGGTCGCCTGATGACGCCGCCTGACGACCGAGGATAGCCCGGCCGCGTCCCGGTGGCCGCCGGGTGGTTCTATGCACGCCAGCGAGGGCGCGCGAAAGGGGCAACCGGGGATGCGGGAACACGGACAGGACGCGGTGGCGGACGGTACCCGGACCAGGTGGGTGGCACCGGTCCGCCGGGCGCTCGCCCGGATGCTCAACCCGGACGGCCTTTCCGCCGGGTACGCCCCGGCGCCGCAGGGCCGGCAGACCGACCGGATCGTGGACTGCGCGGCCTACCTCGACGGCCGCCGGCTGCCAGGCCCGGCCGACCACGACGCGGCGCTGGTGGCGACCCGGCGCGGCCGGGGGTTCGTCTGGCTGGGACTGCACGATCCGCAGGAGGCGGACTTCGCGCCGGTCGCCCGGACGTTCGGCCTCGACGACCTGGTGGCCGGGCACGCGCTCAACCGGGAGCACCGGCCGGCGGTGGAGCGGTACGACAAGGTGACGGTGATAGTGCTGCGCACGTCGCGGTACGTCGAGCACTCCGAACTGACCGAGACCTCCGAGGTGGTGGAGACCGGCTCGGTGACCGCCTTCGTCGGCCCCCGCTTCGTGATCACCGTCCGGCACGGCGCACCCGGGGCACTCCGGCCGGTACGGGCCGACCTGGAGGCCCGGCCCACCCTGCTGGCCCTCGGCCCCTGGGCGGTCGCCTACGCGGTCTGCGAGCGGATCGTCGGCTCGTACGTCGAGGTGGCCGGCGCCGTGGAGGCCGACATCGACGCGGTGGAGGAGCAGGTGTTCGCCCCGCGGACCGCGCGGGACCGGATCGCGCACATCTACCAGCTCAAACGGGAGCTGATGGAGTTCAGGCGGGCGGTGGCGCCGTTGCAGCGGCCGTTCGGCGCGCTGCTCGACGACCGGGAGTTGCCCCGTCCCGTGACCCGGTACTTCCGGGACCTGCACGGTGTGCTCTCCCGGACGGTGGAGCGGGTCACCGGCTACGACGATCTGCTCAACTCGATCCTCCAGGCGCGGTTGGCCCAGGTGTCGGTGGACCAGAACAACGACATGCGCAAGATCGCGGCGTGGGCGGCGATCTTCGCCGTGCAGACCTTCATCGCCGGCATCTACGGGATGAACTTCGAGTTCATCCCCGGGTCGAAGGCGGCGCAGGGCTTCTGGGTGGTGCTGGTGGTGATGCTGGTCCTGGCGGCGGCGATGCACCGGGGCTTCCGGCGCAACAACTGGCTCTGACCCGACAGGCGGCTCGCCCCGGCGCCCGGTGGCCCGGGTACGTTCGGCCGTCCGGTCAGAGCCAGTCGCGGCGTTTGAAGATCACGTAGAGCGTGCTGCAGACCACGAGCATCAGGAAGAGCGCGAACGGGTAGCCGAAGACCCAGTGCAGCTCCGGGATGTAGTCGAAGTTCATCCCGTACACCGTGCCGATCAGCGTCGGCGCGAAGAGGATCGCGGCCCAGGCGGAAATCTTCTTGATCTCCTCGTTCTGCGTGTAGCTGGCCACGGTGAGGTTCTTGACCTCTTCGTTCTGCGACTGGGACACCAGTGTGGCGTTCAGCGCGAGGATGTCGGCCAGGATCTGCCGGAACTCGTTCACCCGCTCGGCGGCGGTGGTGGCGTGGTCGGCCACGTCGCCCAGGTAGCGCCGCAGCTCCTCGTCGGTGCCGTACTTCTCGAAGCCGCCCTCCAGCCCCTGGAGGATGTCCAGCAGCGGCCGGGTGGCCCGCTGGAACTCGATCACCTCACGGGAGAGCTCGTAGATCCGCCGGCTCACCCGGGGGTCGCCGCGGAAGACCTCGGTCTCGATCTCGTCGATGTCGTTCTGCAACCCGCCGACCACCGGCGCGTACCCGTCGACCACGCTGTCCAGGATCGCGTAGAGCACCGCCTCCGGGCCGCGTCGCAGCAGGTCGGGATCGTTCTCCATCCGCCGGCGTACAGCGGTCAGGTCCGGAGCCTGCCCGTGGCGTACGGTGAGCACGAAGTTGGCCCCGACGAAGACGTGTACCTCGCCGAAGTCCACCTCCTCCACCTCGTCGAGGTAGCGGGCGGCCCGGAGCACCACGAAGAGGGTGTCGCCGTACCGTTCGAGCTTGGGCCGCTGGTGCGCGACGATCGCGTCCTCGACGGCCAGCTCGTGCAGCCCGAACTCCTCGGCCACGGTGAGCAGTTGCCCCTCCGTCGGCCGGTACAGGCCGATCCAGGCCATCGTCCCGGGATATTCCCGCAGCCGTCGACAGGTCTCCGCGAGGTTCGGCGGTCCGTCGACCCGCTGGCCGTCCCGGTAGATCGCCGAGGTGACCACGCTTTCCTCGGCCGGTGGCGGCGCGCTGCCCTCCTCGGCCGCCCGCCGATCCATCGACAGCTCCGGGGGCGACTGCGGATAGCGGTCCTGCGAGCGGCGCAGGGCCCGCTTCGCGGGACGGAGGGCGCGCGAACGCCAGTCGGACATGGGCAGGCCTCCACAGCGAAGACGGCGAGCGACACGTGCGGGGACCCCACGGAGAGTGGATCACATTCCGGGTCGGCGACCCGGCCGGGCCGCCGTCCCATCCCACGCCCGTCCCATCCCACGCCCGTCCCTGGCCGAGGACGACAAACCGCCGGCCAACAGCACGGAAACGTTGACCATCCCCACGGTAGGCGCAGCCGCGCCCCTTCGCACCCCGAGTCGCGGACAACGCCACCCGGGCCCGGAGCAGCGGCCGTCGGAGGGCAGCCGCCCGCGTCGGCCGCCCGCGTCGGAGGTCAGCCGCCCGCGACGGAGGGGATGACCTGGACCTCGGCGCCGTCCGGCACCGCCGTGTCGAGGCCGCCGGTCTGCCGGCAGTCCTCGCCGTCGACGTAGACGTTCACGTACCGGCGCAACTCGCCCTGCTCGTCCCGGATCCGCCGGACCAGCCGGGGCCATCCGGCGGCCACCTCGTCGAGAACGGCCCGGAGGCTGCCGGACGTCGCGATGTCGAGCCGGCCGGCCCCGGACGTCTCGCCGCGCAGCGCGGCCGGCACGATCACGGTGACCATCCGGCTCAGACCTCCGCCGCCCGGACGCAGAGCACGTCGGGCAGGTGGGCGGCGACCAGCGCCCACGAGTCACCCTCGTCGCGGCTGGCGTAGACCTCGCCGGAGCGGGTGCCGAAGTAGACCCCGGCCTGGTCGGCGTCGTCGACGCACATCGCGTCGCGCAGCACCGCCGGGTAGTAGGGCCCGGTTGGCAGCCCTTCGGTCAGCGGCTGCCAACTGTCACCGGCGTCGGTGGAGCGGAACACCCGGCAGCGTCGGTCGACGGGAAAGCGTTCCCCGTCCGCGACCAGCGGGAAGGTGTAGATGGTGTCGCCACGGTGCGGATGCGCGACCATCGGGAAGCCGAAGTCGCTGGGCAGGCCCTCGGCGATCGACTGCCAGCTCACACCGCCGTCGGTGGACCGGTAGACCCCGTGGTGGTTCTGCGCGTAGAGCCGCTCCGGGTCGGCCGCGTCCCGGGCCACCTTGTGCACGCACTGCCCGAACTCGGGCCACTCGTCGGGCAGGAAGTAGGCGCGAATGCCGGTGTTCTGTGGGCGCCAGCTCGCCCCCGCGTCACCGGTGCGGTAGACGCCACCCGTCGACATGGCGACCAGGACCTGCGCCGGGTCGGCCGGGTGCGGCAGCACCGTGTGGATCGCCTGCCCGCCGAACCCGCCCGCCCACTGCTCGCGGTGCGGATGGTCCCAGAGCGGGCGGACCAGCTCGTAGGTGATCCCGCCGTCGACCGAGCGGAACAGCGCCGACGGCTGGGTGCCGGCGTAGACCAGGTCCGGCTCGCCGACCGGGCCGGGGGTGAGCTGCCAGACCCGCTCCAGGCTGGCTCCGGCGCCGTCCGGGAACGCGACGGGCGGCTCGGCCGGCTCCTGCCAACTGGCGCCGAGGTCGTCACTCGTCGCCACGCTCGGCCCGAAGTGTGAACTGGTCACCCCGGCGAGCAACCGGGGAGTGGCCCGGCGCTTGTCCACGGCGACCGAGTAGACCCCGGTCATCGCGAAGTGCGGTCCGCTGACCTCCCAACTCTTGCGTCCGTCCCCGCTGGTGGCCAGGAAGAGGCCCTTGCCGGTGCCGATCGCCAACAAGGTTGTCATGGTCGTTTCCTCCGTTCGGACCTGCGTCGTCGATGTCCGGCGGCAGTATGCCCAGGGGCACCGACAGAAAGTGGCCGGCACGGCGTGTCCCGGAAAACGGCGGGCGTGTCGCCGCGTCGACAGCGCGGCATCGGTCGATCTGCGGGCGGTCCGACTGTCCTAGACTCGGCGGATGGCGACCTCCCGCACCGAGACGCCGACGGGGAGCACCCGGACCGCTCCGGCCGCACTCTGGGGCGTCTACGGCGTGGTGGCGGTGGTCTCCTCGGTGCTGGTGCTGCGCCGTCCCGAGTGGGAGCGCCTGTCGGACCTGCACATCTACTACGGGGCCATCCGCCACCTGCACACCGGCGGGGCGCTCTACGAGTTCGTCGCCGAGAACGGCGGTCCGTTCACCTATCCGCCCTTCGCCGCCCTGGTCCTCTCGCCGATCGGCCTGCTGCCCGAGGGGGCACTCCAGCTCGGCTGGCTCGTGCTCACCTGCGCGGCGGTCGCCGCGATCGGCATCGCCGCTGGCCGAGCCCTCGCACCGGACCGGCAGCGCCGGCCGCTCGTGGTGGCGGCGACCGCGGTCGCCCTGCTGCTCTCCGCACCGGCACAGAGCAACCTGCGGTTCGGCCAGGTGAGCGTCTTCGTCGTACTGCTCGCCCTGGTCGACGGGATGCGGCTCACCCCGGCCCGGTACCGGGGCGTACTGGTCGGGATCGCCGCCGCGATCAAGCTCACCCCGCTGCTCTTCGTGCTCTACTTCCTGCTCGCCCGCCGCTTCCGGGACGCCGGTCGGGCCCTCGCGGCCTTCCTGCTCTGCGGGCTGGTCGGCGCGGCCGTGCTGCCGGCGGAGAGCGTGATCTTCTGGACCGGGACGTTCCTGAACACCAACCGGGTCGGCAACCTCGCCTCGCTCGGCAACCAGTCCCTGCACGGCATGCTGCTGCGGATCGGCGTCGACGGCGCGACGTTCCCACTGCTCTGGCTCAGCCTGGTGCTGGTCATCGGCGGGATCGCGCTGCTGCGGGCCCGCCGGCTGGAGTTCGCCGGCCAGCCGGCGCACGCGGCCGTACTCGTCGGCTGCGCCACGGTCGCCGTCTCGCCGGTCTCCTGGACGCACCACCAGATCTGGCCGGTGCTGGCCGCGATGCTGCTGATCGGGGCGTACGGGGTCGCCCGGCGGGTGGCCGGAGCCGTGCTGCTGGTCGTGATGGTGCTGTCGCTGGGCGCGTTGCTCAGCGCGGTCTCGATGACGCCGGGACTCCAGTTCCTCTTCGAGAACTCCCGCTTGCTGGCCGTCGTCACGCTCTGCCTGGTCGGGTTCGGCGGGGTCGCGGTGGCGGCGGTCGCCGCCGGTCGGCGTACCGGGACGGCCCGGGGCTGGCTGCGGGTGGCGACGGCCGCCGTGGCCGGAGTGGCCTTCTTCGCCGTACAGCCGCTGCCGGCGGGGGCGGATCCGACCTTCAAGGCGTACGCGATGTCCGACGTGCACAACCCGCGCTACTTCTTCGTCTGCCGCAGCGCGGCCGGGTGCGCCGCGTTCGGCGCCGGTGCGCCGGTCACCTTCGGGGTCACCGCCGAGAAGACGAAGGTACGCGTCAACGGCGTCGTCGACCCGGCCGTGGTGGCGAGACTCGAATACCAGTCCGCACCCGGGGGTGCCGCCCGGACGATCCCGCTGCTGGAGGTCTATCCGGGGCAGCGGCTCTTCTCGTTCCGCTCCGCGAACCTGTCGCACGGCCGGCTCACCGCCTACCGGGCGGACGGCACGCCGGTCGCCGTGTACACCGAGGAACTCACCGCCGGATGACGACGGCGGATGACGACGGTGGGTTACGACGGCGGGTGACGACGACGCCACGGCGGATGGCCCACCCGAGCTGCCGGGCGGAAAGGCTGACCCGAGCTGCCGGGCGGTGGTCGAGGCCCGGTCACCCGACAGTGTTAACGTGGCGCCCGGATCACGGCGGCGGCACGCTGACCGGCCGGGTCAGCGTCTCGACCGGCGTCGGCCGGCCGGACGGTGCCGGCGTCGCCGACCTCCGGCGACCTGCGGGTCGGCGGGGCGGTCCCTCCAGTGGCGAGCGGGCGTCACCAGGCTTCACGGGAAAGGGCCTTTGGATTGTCGGTTTTCACGCGCCGTCGGACCGCCACCGAGGCACCCGCCGGACCCACTGACGCACCCGCGGCAACAGCTGACGCACCGGCCGGAACCACCGACACGACTCCGGCAGCAGCTGACGCACCGGCGGGAACCACCGACACGACCCCGGGAACAGCCGACGACGGCACTCCCGAGACCGGCGGCGCCGAGGTCGCGGCCGGCGTGGCGGAGAGCGGCGGCGGTGCCGGTCGGCGCCCCGGCCGGCTCCGGACCGCGGCGGCCTGGCTGACCAGCATCCTGGCCCTGCTGCTTGTCGTCTTCGCCCTGCTCGCCCCGAACCAGCTGACCCTGCTCACGCCCGGCGCGTTCCTGCGCCTTCCGGTGGAGGCCCTGCTGGTCGTCGCGCTGGTGCTCCTGCTGCCGGCCTGGGGACGCCGGGTGGTGGCGGTACCGGTCGGGGTGGCCCTCGGGCTGCTGGCCATCGTGAAGGTCGTCGACATGGGCTTCTTCGCGGTACTGGCCCGACCGTTCAACCCGGTCTTCGACTGGGTCTCCTTCGGCGCCGGTGCAGACTTCCTGGAGGAGTCGTACGGCCGGACCGGCGCCGTCGTCGCGATGGTGGCCGCCGGGCTGCTCGCGGTCGGCCTGCTGGTCCTGATGACGCTCTCGGTGCTCCGGCTGACCCGCCTGGTCGTCGGACACCGCCGCGCGGCGACGCACACCGTCTCGGTGCTCGGGGCCGCCTGCGTCGTCTGCGCCCTGTTCGGCGTGCAGATCCTGCCGGACGTGCCGGTGAGCACCCTGACCTACGACCGGGTGCTCCAGGTGCAGGCCGCGCTCCGTGACCAGGAGGTCTTCGCGGCGGAGGCCCGGGTGGACGCGTTCCGGGACGTCCCCGGCGACCGGTTGCTGACCTCGTTGCGGGGCAAGGACGTGGTCCTCGCCTTCGTCGAGAGCTACGGCCGCTCGGCGATCGAGGATCCGGCCATCGCGCCGGGGGTCGGCGCCACCCTGGACAACGGCTACACCCGGCTGCGCACCGCCGGCTACACGGCGCGCAGCGGCTGGCTCACCTCGCCGACGACCGGCGGCGGCAGCTGGCTGGCGCACGCCACGATGCTCTCCGGCCTCTGGATCAACAACCAGCAGCGCTACACGCATCTCGTCGCCAGCGACCGGATGACCCTCAACCGGGCCTTCCAGCGGGCCGACTGGCGGACCGTCGGGGTGATGCCGGGGATCACCCAGACCTGGCCGGAGGGGAGGTTCTTCGGCTACGACGAGGTGCACGCCTCCAAGGAACTCGGCTACCGCGGCCCGCAGTTCAGCTGGGCCCAGATGCCGGACCAGTACACGCTGTCGGTCTTCGAGCAGCGCGAACACGCCCTGCCGGGGCATCCACCGGTGATGGCGACGATCCCGCTGGTGTCCAGCCACGCGCCCTGGCATCCGATCCCGGAACTCATCGGCTGGGACCAGCTCGGCGACGGGTCGGTCTTCGGGCCGATGGCGGAGACCGGCGAGTCCTCCGACGAGGGGTGGCGGGACAGCGCCAGGGTACGGGTCCAGTACGGTCGCGCCGTCGAGTACTCGCTGAACACCGTCGTCTCCTACCTGGAGCGGTACGGCGACGACGACCTGGTCTTCGTCTTCCTCGGTGACCACCAGCCCGCCCCGCTGGTCACCGGGGAGAACGCCGGTCACGACGTACCGGTGACGATCGTCGCCAAGGACCCGGCCGTGCTGGACCGGATCTCCGGCTGGAACTGGCAGGACGGGCTGAAGCCGGGCCCGGACACCCCGGTCTGGCGGATGAGCGACTTCCGGGACCGTTTCCTCACCGCCTTCGGCTCGTAGCCCCGCCCGGCTGGGTGGGGGGCTGCCAGGCAGCAGCCGGGCGGATCGTGGCGCCGGCCGGTGTCGGTCGGCGCCGCTACGATTCCCGGACGCGTGCCCGCGTGGCCGCTGTGACCAGCATCCGGAGGTTTGCATCATGCTCGACGGCGCCGGCCTGACCCTGACCACCGTCAACCTGAGCGCGCCGGATCCGGGCGAGCTGGCGCGCTTCTACCAGCGGCTGCTCGGCTGGGAGATCACCGAGGAGGAGCCGGACTGGGTGGTGATGCGCAATCCGGCCGGGGGAGTGGGGCTGGCCTTCCAGACCGAGTCGCCGTACGCCCGGCCGACCTGGCCGGCCGGCCCCGGCGACCAGCAGATGATGATGCACCTGGAGATCCGGGTCGCCGACCTGGCGAGTGCCGCCGCGCACGCCGTCGAGTGCGGGGCGACCCGGGCCGAGTTCCAGCCCCAGGCGGACGTACTCGTGCACCTCGACCCCGCCGGCCACCCCTTCTGCCTCTATCTCGACTGAGGTTGGCTGCTGACCGGGCACCGCGACCGGTCAGCCGGCGAGCCGGGCGGGGAAGCCGCCGGTGGCGACCGGTCCCCAACCGTCGACGGTGATCCGGATCAGCGACTTGCCCTGCCGGCGCATGGCCTCGCGGTACTCCTCCCAGTCCGGGTGCTCGCCGGAGATGCACCGGAAATAGTCGACGAGCGGCTCCAGCGCCTCCGGCAGGTCGAGGACCTCGGCGGTGCCGTCGACCTGGACCCACGGGCCGTTCCAGTCGTCGGAGAGCACGCAGACCGAGACCAGGGGATTGCGGCGGGCGTTCGTCGCCTTCGCCCGCTCCGGGTAGGTCGAGACGACGATCCGGCCATCCCGGTCGACGCCGCAGGTCACCGGCGAGGACTGCGGGCGCCCGTCCGGGCGGGTCGTCATCAGGACGGCCCGGTGCCGGGGCCGGAGGAAGTCGAGCAGTGCGGCGCGGTCGACTCGGGTGTTGGTCGCGACGGTGCGGGTCATCGCCCGTTTCTACCAGGCCGGCTGGAAATCCGCCGGGATCAGCGGGATGGGCCGGCGCCGGTGCCGCGGGTGGCGGCCTTGAGGGCGCGCAGCACCGAGAGTTCGGGGCCGGTCGGCGGTGCACCGGTACGCAGGTCGTCGGCGACCCGTAGCGGCCAGCCGGTCGCCGCGCGGGCCTGCTCTACCGTCGCGCCCGGGTGCAGTTCGGTGAGCACGAGTTCGCGGCTGGCCGGGTCGGGCCGGAGGATCCCCAGATCGGTGATCACCACCTGTGGCCCGGCGCCACGCAGCCCGAGCCGCTCCCGCTCGCCGGGGCCGGTCCCGTGGCCGAAGGAGGTGACGAAGTCGACCCGCTCGACGAAGGTACGCGGACTCTGCCGCATGACGACGACGACCTCGCGGCAGGAGGCGGCGATCTCGGGGGCGCCGCCGGCGCCGGGCAGCCGTACCTGCGGGTCGCGGTAGTCGTCGCCGATGGCCGTGGTGTTGATGTTGGCGTACCGGTCGAGTTGGGCACCGCCGAGGAACCCGACGTCGATGCGGCCCGGCTGGAGCCAGTAGTTGAAGACCTCCGGCACGCTCACCACCGCGTCGGCGGTGTCGGCCAGGATGCCGTCGCCGATGGAGAGCGGCAGCCGGTCGGGCTTGGCGCCGAGGCACCCGGACTCGTAGACGAGGACGAGCCGTGGGGTGTGCGTCGCCCGGGCGAGGTTGGCGGCGGTGCTCGGCAGGCCGATGCCGACGAAGCACGCCGTGCCGTCCCGCAGTTGCCGGGCCGCCGCGACGGTCATCATCTCGTCGGCGGTCCACTCGGTCGTCGTCAACGCTGCCACCTCCGGTGCCCCGCCGGACTGCGACGAGGCGTTCATGCCTTCTTCCCGGCTTCGAGGACGTGCTCGCGCATCCAGGTGGTGAAGCTGTCCCGGTCCCGGCTGATCGCGTCCCATGCCTGGTAGAAGGCGTTGTCCCGGACGGAGTAGCCGTGGGCGTAGGAGGGGTGCGCACCACCGGGGACGAGTGCCACCGCGTTGACCGCCCAGGTGGGCAGGAGCACCTGGGTGGGCACCGGCTCGAGCGAGTCGACGATCTCCTCGACGGTGACCAGCGACCGCCGGGCGGCGAGCACCGCCTCCTTCTGCACACCGGTGATGCCCCACATCTGCACGTTGCCGGCCCGGTCGGCACGCTGGGCGTGCACGATCGCGACGTCGGGGTTCAGCGCTGGTACGGCGGTCAGCACCTCGCCGGTGAACGGGCAGGTGATCGGCTTGACGGTGGCGGTGTGCCGGGGCAGGTCGGTGCCGGTGTAGCCGCGCAGCACCGCGAACGGCAGCCCGGACGCTCCCGCCACGTAGCGGTTGGCCATCCCGGCGTGGCTGTGCTCCTCGATTTCCAGCGGTGTCGGCCAGCCGCGTTCGACGGCGTCCCGGAATCGGTGCAGCGAGCCGACGCCGGGGTTGCCGCCCCAGGAGAAGACCAGCCGCCGGGCGCAGCCCATCCCGATGAGCTGGTCGTAGATGACGTCCGGGGTCATCCGGATCAGCTCGAGGTCGCGCCGCCGCTGCCGGACGATCTCGTGTCCGGCGGCGAACGGGATCAGGTGGGTGAAGCCCTCCAGCGCGACGCTGTCGCCGTCGTCGACCAACTCGGCCACGCCCTCGGCCAACGAGACGATCTCAGCCATCCGTCCCCAGTCTCCTTCGCCGGCCGTCGCCACGCTGGACGGTGCGGGTGACGGCAGGCGGTGCGATCGTTCGTGTTGCGTACGTCTGTTCTGAGAACGAACGTAGCGTGACGACTTCGGCCCGTCAACGTCGGCGGCGCTACGGCGGCGGGGTGCGGGCGGCGCCGCCGGCCGTGCGGGGCGGTTGCGATCGTGGCTGTCCGGGGCGTACGGTGGACGCATAATTCATCGTCCGTTGAATAAGGTGGTCGCGGTGGACGAGCGTACGACCTGCGTCGTCGTCGGCGGTGGACCGGCCGGAATGGTGCTCGGCCTGCTGCTGGCCCGAGCCGGCGTCGAGGTGACCGTGCTGGAGAAACACGGCGACTTCCTGCGCGACTTCCGGGGTGACACCGTGCACCCGTCGACCCTGCGACTCCTCGACGAGCTCGGCCTCGGCGAGCGGTTCGCCGCCCTGCCGCAGAGCCGGCTGGACGAGGTCGCCTTCCCGGTGGCACCGGGGCAGCAGATCGTCATCGCCGACTTCCGTCGGTTGCGGACCCGCTATCCGTACATCGCGATGGTGCCGCAGTGGGACCTGCTCAACCTGCTCGCCGAGGCGGGGGCGGCCGAGCCGTCGTTCACGCTGCGGATGAACACCGAAGTGACCGAGCTGATCCGCGAGGACGGCCAGGTCCGGGGCGTACGCTACCGGCGGCCGGACGGCGGGACCGGTGAGCTGCGCGCCGACCTGACCGTGGCCTGCGACGGCCGGTGGTCGATCGCCCGGACCCAGGCGAACCTGCCGGTCCGGGAGTTCCCGGTGCCGATCGACGCCTGGTGGTTCCGGCTGCCCCGCCACCCGCACGACGACCCGGCCGGGCTCACCCCACGGGTCGGGCCGGGCCGGTTCGCCGTGGTCATTCCCCGGGAGGGCTACCTCCAGATCGCCTACATCGCCCGGAAGGGCAGCGACGCCCGGCTCCGGGCCGAGGGTGTCGAGCAGTTCCGCCGGAACGTCGCGGCGCTGGCTCCCGACTTCGCCGACCGGGTCGACGCGATCACCTCGATGGACGACGTCAAGCACCTCGACGTACGGCTGGACCGGCTCGACCGCTGGCACGTGCCCGGCCTGCTCTGCCTCGGCGACGCCGCGCACGCGATGTCCCCGATCGGCGGGGTCGGGATCAACCTCGCCGTGCAGGACGCGGTGGCCGCCGCCAGCCTGCTCGCCGAGCCGCTCCGGCGCGGCACGGTGACCGAGTCCGACCTGGCCGGCGTACGCACCCGGCGACTGCTGCCGACGATCCTGGTGCAACGGTTGCAGCGGCTCATGCACCGGGGCCTGGTCGCACCGATCCTCGACGGGCGCCGGGCCGGGCCGCCCCGGCCGGTGCTCGCCGTGCTGCGGCGGTTCCCGTTCGCCTCGCTCGGCCCGGCCTACCTGATCGGCATCGGCGTACGCCCCGAGCACGCACCGGCGTTCGCCCGCCGTCCACCGGCCCCGGCCAGGAAGGACGGAGCGGCCGGCTGAACACGGGGGCCGGCTGGACATAGGGTGTGGCCATGCCGGACGACCCCCGGGTACGCGGCGGAACCGGCCCGCCATCCTTCCGGTGGGACGAGACGCTCTACGCCGGTAGCGCGGACCACTACGCCGTCGGCCGGATGCCGTACCCGGCGGAGGTCGCCGACACCCTCGCCGCCGAACTCCGGCTCGACGGCCGGGGCCGGCTGCTCGACGTGGGCTGCGGGCCGGGCTCGCTGACCCTGCTGCTCGCGCCGCTGTTCGAGGCGGTGGTCGGGCTCGACGCCGACCGGGATATGCTGCGCCGGGCCGGGCAGGCGGCCCGGGAGACCGGGGTCGGCAACGTGCGCTGGCAGCGGTTGCGGGCCGAGGAGTTACCGGCCGGGCTCGGCACCTTCCGGGTCGTCACCTTCGCGCAGTCGTTCCACTGGCTCGACCGCCCCCGGGTCGCCCGCGCGGTACGCCCGATGCTCGGCGGCGGCGGGGTCTGGGTGCACGTGGGTGCCACCACGCACCGGGGAGTGGATGGCGTCGACCCGCTGCCGTTTCCCCGCCCGCCGCACGACGGGATCGCCGCGCTGGTCGCCCGCTATCTCGGCCCGGTCCGCCGGGCGGGTCGGGGGACGCTGCCCAGCGGCACGGCGGGTGGCGAGGAGGAGGTGATGTGGGCCGCCGGCTATCACGGTCCGCACCGGCTGACCGTCGGCGGCGGCATGGTGCGGGAGCGGACCGAGGACGAGGTGGTGGCAGGGGTCTTCTCGCTGTCGTCGTCCGCCCCGCACCTCTTCGCGGACCGGCTGCCGGAGTTCGAGGGCGAGCTGCGGCGGGTGCTGCGTACCGCCTCGCCGGGCGGGCGGTTCGCCGAGCGGACCAGGGAGATCGAGCTGGTGCTGTGGCGGCCGTAGCGAGCTGACGTGCTCGCCGCCACCGGGTCAAGTGCTGACTTGTCCCACTTTCCGGTGTGGATTTGGCGACATCGAGGGATGGTACTACGGTCAAGGCCGGCTGATGCGGTGGAAACGGGGTCAACGCGACCGATGGGATCATGGTGACTGTCCTCGACTTTCGGCGTACCCGATCAGGCGTCGTGCTCGGCGTGGCGTGCGCGGCGGTGCTGGCGCTCGGCACGGCCTGTGCCGGCAACGGCGGTGAGCGTCCACAGTGGTCGGAGGGAGTGTCGGGCGCCGACTCCGGCACGGCCGCCCCGACCCCGACCGAGGCGAGCCCGACGCCGACCGGGACACCCACGCCGAAACCCACGGCCGCCCGCGCCACCCGGCCGCCGGCCAACACCGCGACGACCCGCCGGGCCCGTACGATGGCCGAGCAGACCACGGCGACGGCCAGGGTGACCGGCGGGTTCGGGCAGTCGCAGAACTCCGGCGGCCTGCACCAGGAGGGCTGCGGCAGCCCCACCTTCGGGCTGGTCCAGGTGCGGGTGGGTGCCGGCGCCGACGTCTCGGCGGTGACGGTGCGATACCGGGTGAACACCCCGGTGCCGTTCGACGGCAGCGGGTCCGCCCGCACCCTCGGTAACGACCGGGGCACCTGGCTGGCCGGCCTGGGACCGTTCCGGGCCGAGCCGCGCAACTCGGCGGGCGGCACCATCGCGGTCACCGCGACGGTCAAGTTCCGGGACGGCTCCACCCGGTCGGCCCGGACCAGCACCCCGCTCCAGCCCTGCCGGCTCTGACCGCCCGCCGCCCGCCTCTGGGCCTGCAACGGGAGTGCGTTCCGGGTGTTGGCCGCCCGACACCGGTTGACTCTGGCGCCGCCCGATCCTGGTGCGCCCGATCCTGGTGCGCCCGGCCCGTCCGACCCGGCGGCGCCGATGGGTTGACATGAAGCGAGGTTCAAGTCGCAAGCTGGTGACCATGTCAGACTCCGTCGTCGACGAGGCGTACCAGCGTCTCCAGTCCACCGGTCCCGAGCGTGACGGCTGGTTGTCCAACCACGCCCCGATGGCGGCGGAGGCGCTGGCCCGGCACGGCTACGGGACACGGGTACACCGCTGGTTGGACCGCTACGCCGATCGGCTGACCGAGCGACCACGGGGAATCGCACCGATCCCCGTCGCGGAGTGGCGGGACCCGCTCGGCGACCCCACCCGGACCGGCGACTGGCTGGACTACTTCGCCCGCGAACTGGCCGACGAACCATGGTCGGCGGTACTGGCCCGCTGGTGGCCCCGGCTGTTGCCCGGCATCGCCGCCGGAGCCACCCACGGGGTGATCCGGGTCGGGCACGCCGTACGCGCGCTGCGGGACGCCGAGACACCGCCCAGGATCGCCGAACTCGGTGCCGCGCTCGGCTACTGGGCGGCCCGGTGGCAGCCACTCGCCCCGCCCGGCGCCGCCCGCTATCCGGCCACCGATCCGAGGACCGCACTGGACCGGGTGCCCCGAGTTCCCGACCAGCGGTTCGGGATCCGGGCCCGGCTCGCCCAGCTCGCCGGAGCGACCGGATGGCCGGAGGCTGCCGGAGCCGTCCCCGGCGATCCCGGCACGGCCGTCCCGACCCGGCTGGCGGCCATCGTCGACGCCGCCGTCGTCCGGTACGACAGCCACGGCTACGCCAGCCCGGTCATGCTGGTACACGCCGCCACCGCCCCGAACGCGGTGCTGCGCACCCTGCCCGCGTTGCCGACGGAACTCTGGCGGCCGAGCCTCGCCGCCGCCTGGGCCGCCACGGCCGCGGTCACCGCCGCCTACGCGCCGGCCGAACCCCGCCCACTTCCGGACCCACACCCCGACCTGCGGTTCGACGAGGCGTGGAACCGGGCGGTGGACTCCGGGGACGAGCATGCGATCAAGTTCGTGGACACGGCCGTCGAAACCCACGACCGGATCGGCGACCCGACGCTGCCGGCCCGGGTCGCCGACGCGATCCGGCCGCTGACCGGCGAGTGAGTCCCTCGGCGGGCACGTCGGCCGCCGGACGGCCGCCGAACGGCCGGCGGCGGGGGGAGCGAGGGGGACCCGGTTGGGGCATGATCGCAGGTGATGTCCTTCGTGCTGCACGAGCCGGCCCGGCTCGACCTCTGCTACGACAGCCTGCACGGGCTCTCCGTGGGCGACGCCCTCGGTGCCCAGTTCTTCATGGTCGGCCGGTCACCGGCCGAATTCGCGGCCGGACGGCGGCCCGCCGGCCCCTGGGAGTGGACCGACGACACCCACATGGCCTGCTCGGTGGTGGCCGAACTCGCCGGGCACGGCGAGATCGGGCCGGACCGGCTGGCCGCCACGTTCGCCGAGCGCTGCGAGCCGTACCGGGGCTACGGTGCGGGCGCGGTGGTGATCCTGTACCAGATCCGGGACGGCGTGCCGTGGCGGCAGGCGACCCGGGAGGCGTTCGGTGGGGAGGGCTCCTGCGGCAACGGCGCCGCGATGCGGGTCGCCCCGGTCGGCGCCTACCACGCCGACCGGCCACGCCGGGCCGCCGAGCAGGCGATCCGGTCGGCCGAGGTGACCCACGCCCATCCGGAGGGGATCGCCGGGGCGATCCTGGTCGCGGTCGCCGCCGCGCTGGCCGGACAGGCCCGGCTGACCGGGGTACGCCCGTCCGGGGCGGCCCTGCTGGACCGGCTGGAGCCGTACCTGGTCGACGGGCAGGTGCGCCGGGGCGTCGAGCGGGCCCGCCGACTGCTCACCGGCACGGCGGTCACGGTCGAGGAGGCGGCGTACGAGCTGGGTAACGGGTCAAGGGTCACCGCCCAGGACACCGTTCCGTTCACCCTGTGGGTGGCCGCGACCCACCTGGCGGACTATCCGGCCGCGATCACCGCCTGTGTGCTCGCCGGTGGTGACGTCGACACGACCGGGGCGATCGTCGGCGGTGTGGTGGCGGCGTACACCGGGCTCGGCGGGCGGCCCGACGCGACCGGCGTACCGGAAGAGTGGCTGGCGGCCCGCGAGGCGCTGCCGGACTGGGCCTACCCCGCCGGCCGCGAGCCGGACGCCTCCGGTACGCCGGACGCGGGGCGTCCTGGCCCGGCCGGGTCGACCGGAGGCTAGTCCGGCTCGCGGCCACCGGCGGGCTTCCCGGCTCAGCCTGACCCGCCGGTCCGCTCCGTCCGCCCGCTCTCCTCCGGCTCCCGAGCCTGTTCCGCCGCCATGGCCGCGTCGAGCGCCTCCTAGTGGCCGGGCTTCGCGTTCGTGTCGGGCTTCGCGTTCGTGTCGGGCTTGCGGGTCTTCTCCGGCTTGCGATGCCGGTCGGGTTTGCGGTTCTTGTCGGGCTTCTGGCCGTCGGGCTTACGATCCTCGGGCTTGCGGTTCTTCTCGGGCTCGTCCGCGGCGAGCAGGCGTCGGCAGTAGCCCTCGATCTCGGTCCGGCCGCCGGCCGCGTCCAGCAGCGCCTTGGACGGTGAGCGGTTCGCCGGGGAGTTGCTGTCCGCATCGCCCCGGGCCAGGTAGGCGCGGCACTGCCCGAAGACCGAGGGGTGCGGCGTGGCCTGGCCGGTCCGGGCCGGCAGGCTCGGCGACGGGGCCTTGCCGGGTACGGTCGTCGGCGGCGCGACGTCGGCCGGCGGTACCGGTGCCGGTGCGCCGGTGCTCGGCCTGCTGAGCGGCGCCTCCGGCCCACCCAGCGGGGGGATGTCGGTGGCCAGTGCCGCACCGGCGGTGACCGTGGCGAGGACGACCACCACCCAACCACCGGCCCCGACCGTCAGACGGCGCGGGCCACTCCGGGACTGCCCCGCCGACGCAGCACCGCGAGCCTTCCGGCCCGCGCGGCCGAGTGCCTTTCGGCCCGTGCCGGTGGCGACCTCCCTACCCGTGCCGGGCTGCTCCGTGGTTGCCCTGCCGGACGGCACCGCTGTCTGCCGAGCGGTACGGAAGCCGGCCAGTGCCGCCTCCTCGCCGGTCAACTCCGCCGGTCGGGCCGGTGCCGACGCGGCCGCCAACAGTTCGGCCACCGGATCGGCCCGGTCACCTGCCGGGTGCCAGACACCGGTGACGTTCCCGGCGTGCTTCGGCTGTGCGGCGCCGGTGACGTTTCCGGCGGAGGCGTCGAGCAGCCGCTCGGCGGTCTCCGGATCGAGCCCGTCCGTCCGGCGGAAAACCATCCACATGCCGCTCAACGCCGTCCCCGTCCCGCCTCGACGTCTTCTCCGGACGGTACCCCGGCAAGTGGTGCGGACCCCGTCGCGGCTCCGTTCGGTGCCGGCCCACCCGCCTCGTCCTCGGCCAGCAGTTGCGCCAGCCGGCGCAACCCACGGTGCGCGGCGGTGCGTACCGCTCCGGGCCGCTTGCCGAGTACCCGCGCGGTGCTCTCGGCGTCCAGTCCCATCACGGCGCGCAGCAGTACCGCCTCCGCCTCGGTCCGGGGCAGCGTGGCGATCAGCGCCACAGCGCTGTCGGTAGCCAGTCCCTCGGTGGCCCGCTCGGCGGTGTCCTCGGCGGCGGGCAGCTCGGACAGCGCCTCGACCGGTACCGGCACGCTGGGCCGGCGACGCTGGTGCCGCAGGTGGTCCAGGGCCCGGTTGCGGGCGACCCGGGTGGCCCAGGCCCGGAAGCCCGGCCCGCCCGCGAAGCTGTCCAGGTCACGGGCGATCTGCAACCAGGTTTCCGACGCGACGTCCTCGGCGTCCGCACCCACCAGCACGGTGAGGTAGCGCAACAGTCCGGGTTGGAGTTCCCGGTAGAGCAGCCGGAACGCCTCCTCGTCGCCGTCCTGCGCGGACCGGACCAGCTCGGTCAGCTCGTTCGGCACGTTCCGGCTCCGCTACGGGGCGCTCCGGGCCCGTCCGTCCGGGGTGCCGTCCGGACGTGCTGACAGGTTGCCGGAGCCCATCCCGCAGCGCCTGGCCGTACCGTGCGTTCTCGTCGCATTCCGATCCGCACCGGTCCGTCCCCCGTCCACGTGATCGCCGCCCTACGCTAGGTGCGGTCGGGGCACCGGGCAAGTGGTGGGCGGGCCTGAACGAGTGACATTTCTCCGCCTGCTGATCGGCGGGTCCCGGTAACGGATTCGCGTACGCCGACGCTGCCCCTTCGGAAGCCACATTTCCGTTCCGTGCTACGCGGGCCTCGTCGTGCCGGGTGCCGCCGGCAGGTGGCTGCCGGCGGCACCCGCCGTCGGCCCGGTTACGGGTTGACGGTGATGGTGAAGGTGGAGGTGGTGTTCCGGATGTTCTGGTGGTTGTTGCTCATCCGGAGGTTGTTGAAGACCGCCGAGCCGACCGCCGGACCCTGGCCCGGCTCGGGCATCTCGTTGGCCCAGATCCCGAAGCCGGACTTCGCGTCGTACGCGTCGCCGCTGCGCTGCGCCCCGCTGATCGAGATGTTGATGAAGACGGTGTCGGTCACCGGATTCTCCGGACTGCTGCCGTTGTACTTGGTCTGGAACATGATGCCGTGGTAGGTCGGGTCCACGATGTCGACGTCACTGACCCGGATTCCGCGCATCTCCTTGGAGGCGGAGAAGACCCAGATTCCGGGGAACGTCTGGGCACCCCAGAAGTGGCCGCCGGAGCGGACTATCGAGGCGTTCTCCACCCGGGTGAGCCCCGGCCCGAACCCGACGAACGGATACCCGAAGTCGAGCGAGCTGATGGTGATCCCGGAATAGACGAGCTGGTCGGCGATGTACATGTTGCGGAAGGTGTTGTTCTGTCCGCCGTACACCGCGACCCCGGCGGCCCGCCAGGTCAGCGTGGCCGTCAGGTTCTCGAAGACGTTACCGGTGTTCGCCCCGCCACCCGAGTCGGTGGCGGAGAAGAGCGCGAACGCGTCGTCCCCGTTGCCGCGTCCCTCGACGTTGCTGACCAGGTTGTCGGTACTGCCGTTGGTCATGTTCACCGCGTCGGCGAAGGTGTTGCGGATCCTCGAGTTCTTGATTGTGACGTTGCTGACGTGCACGCCCCAGAACATGCAGACGGTGTGCTCGACCCAGACGTTGTCGAAAGTCAGGTTCGACACGTTCTGCAACTCGCCCCAGACCTTGCCCGGACCGTCGATCCGCGAGGTGTAGTTGCCGAAGAAGGCGAGGTGCTCGAAGGAGGAGCCGTTCGCCGTACTCTCGACCCGGAAACCGGCGTCGGTGTTCTCCTGGCCGGGCGGGGTGGCCAGGGCTATTGCGTGTTTGGTCGAGTGGCCGTTGAACTGGGGATTCCCGGGGTGGGCGGACCCTTGCGGGGTTGAGGAAGGCGGGTGAGGCCTGTAGGTGATCATGGAGTTCTCGACGCTCCCGGACACCTTGAGGACCTCACCCGCGATGTCAGCATGCCCGATTCAGGTACTGTCCGCAGTTCGCACCCCCACCGACTCGCCACCGCGCCTTGTCACCGAGGGTGAAGAAGCTGGGCTCCAGCACTCGTTGGCCACCATCGCGGACCCCCGGTCCCCGCGTGGGGCGCGTTACCCGCTCGTCGGGCTACTGACCGTCGCGGTGTGCGCCGTGACCGCCGGCGCATCATCGTTCGCGGCCATCGCGGACTGGCTGCACGACCTCGATGACCTCGCCAGGGCCCGGCTCGGGTTCATCCGCGCCGTCCCGGCCGCGACCACGATCTGGCGGCTGCTGACCAGGTTGGACGCTGACCTGCTGGCCACCGTGCTCGCCGACTGGCTGCGTACCCGCGTCCCGCCTCCGGTCACGCCCCGACCTCGGCGGTACCGGATCGTCATCGCCATCGACGGCAAGACCATGCGCGGCGCCCGCCGCGCCGATGGCAGCCGGGTCCACCTGCTGTCCGCGCTGGACACCAGCACCGGCATCGTGCTCGCTCAGGTCACCGTGGCCGCGAAAAGCAACGAAATCCCCGCGTTCACCCCACTGCTGGACGCGGTCGAACAGGTTCTGGGTAGCCTGGACGGCCTCATCTTCGTGGCCGACGCCCTCCATACACAGACCAGCCACGCGACCGAGGTCGCCGCTCGCGGCGCCGACCTGCTCATCCCGGTCAAAGGTAACCAGCCGACCGTGTTTGCCCAGCTCAAGGCCTTGCCCTGGGCCCAGGTCCCGGTGGGTGACCGACGCCGCGAAACCGGTCACGGCCGGCGGGAGACCCGCACGGTCAAGGCGCTCACCGTAGCCACCCCCGGCGGTCTGCTGTTCCCTCACGCCGAGCAGGCCGTCCGGATCACCCGCACCCGCACCCTCAAGGGCAAGACCACCAGGGAAACCGCCTACTACACCATCTCCCTCCCCGCCGAGCACGCCCAACCCGCGGACCTGCAGTCCTGGGCCCGAAACGAGTGGCTGATCGAGAATCAGGTCCATCATGTCCGCGACGTCACGTTCCGTGAAGACCTCCACCAAGCCAGAACCGGCACCGGCCCCGCAATCATGGCGACGCTACGTAACACCGCGGCCAGTTACCACCGCACCAACGGCGATACCAACATCGCCCGCGCCACCAGACGCGCCGACCGTCGCCCGCACGACCTCATCACTGCAATGACCAGCAGCTACCCCAGAACGCAATGACCCTGGCGGGGTGGCGAACCGGGTGTACCACATGCCGGCGCCGACCACCTGCACCGCCTTGCCGTACACCTGGAACTTCTGCGCGGTGCTGTAGGTGCCGGCCGGCAGGTAGACGCCGATCAGGTTGCCGGTGGTGTCCATCCGGACCCGGTCCAGCGCGTTCTGCACGTCCTGGTGACCGGTCCCGGCCGGGGTGGCGTAGCGGGCCGGGTCCGGGTTGGCTCGCGGTGCGACCTGCTCGGTGTTGACGAAGTCGATCGCGTACGTGGTGCTGTTGGCCGGGTCCTTCTGCAACCTGATCCGGCTGCCGGCCGGGACAGACGAGTTGAGCAGCACGTTCGCCTCGTCGTAGACGTGCCGGGGTCCACCGGATCCGGGCGAGTTGTTCGGGCTCGCCTCGTTGCCGTAGAGCCAGGCGTACCGGCTGGTCAGCTCGATCGCCTTGTGGAAGGTGCCGTCGACGTAGATGTTCAGCGTCGAGTTGATCCCGCCGCCGCCCGCCGAGTCCGGGATCGAGAAGCGGGTGACCAGGGTGTTGGTCGGGGCCCGGGTGGTCCACTCGACGTAGGCTCCGGTGCTGTTCAGGGTCACCGCGCGCCTCCCGGACGCCTCACCGGCGAGGTCGCCGACGATCCGGTTCGGGCCGATCACCGTCGCGCCGCCGCCGAGGGTGCCGTCCTCGGCCTCGTGCATCTCGTACCCCAGGTTGGCGCCGCGCCCGACGAAGAACGGGGTGTCGCTGGTGTTGTTGCCCTGCTTCACCGGCAGCTCGTTGGCGTCCGCCGCCAGCACCGTCCGGAGGGTGTACCGGCCGTTCGCCGCCGTCCAGCTGCCGAGGTTCACCGGCGCGGTGCCGGCCCCGGCGGCGATGGTGCCGGTGTAGGAGCCGGTGAGCGTGCGCACCGTGCCGCCGCTGGCGTTGAGCAGGGTCACGGTGATGCCGTGCGCCCCGCCGGCCGAGGCGGTGCTGCCCTGGTTGCGGATCGCCACCGAGAAGGTGACCTGTCGGCCGCTGGCCGGGGTGCTCGGCGACCAGCTCGGCACGGCGACCAGGTCCGAGCTGGCCACCGGGGCGACGGTCAGGGTGGCCGGGTTGGTCTGGCTGTTGTTCGTCTCGCTCTGCTCGACGACCGCGTTCGACTCGTCGACCTTGGCGGTCAACTGGTAGCTGCCGGCGTTGCGTGGTCCGGCGTTCGCGGTGACGGTGCTGCTGGCCCCGGCGGCGAGCCCGCCGACGGCGGCGGTGCCGACCAGGGTCGTACCCAGGTAGAAGTTGACGTTCGTCGCGCCGGACGCGGCGGTGCCGGCGTTGCGGACGGTGGCCGAGACGGTGATCGCGGTCGTCTCGACCGGTGCGGCCGGGCTCCAGGTGGCGGCGGTGACCGTCAGGTCCGGGTTCGGCGCCGGCACCCCGAAGACCTGGAACTCGGCGACCTGGCCGGCCGGTGCCCCGCTGTTCGCGGTGATCGAGAGCCGGACGTCGGCGACGTTGCCGCTGACCGGGATGGTGACGCTGTTCCCGTTGGCCGGGTCGAAGCTGTACGAGGTGGCCCCGGACAGGCTGCCGAACGACGATCCGCTCTGCTCGCGGCCGAGCACCTGGATGGTCTGGTTGCGCTGTCCCCAGGCCGGGTCCGGGTTCAGCCGGACCACCACCGAGCTGACCGTGGCGTTCGCGCCGAGCTGCACGGTGAGCACGCTCGGGTACGCCCCGCCGGCCCCCTCCCAGTACGTCGAGACGTTGTCGTCGTTGGCGTTGGCGGCCACGAAGGTGTGCACCGTCGACGAGGCGGTGATCGGCTTGCCGAGCGCCAGGTTGGTCCCGGTCGGCGGGGTGCCGGTGCCGTTGCGGGTCACCGTGTTGCTGTTCGCCGACACGTTCCCGGCGGCGTCCCGGGCCCGCACCTGGTAGGAGACCGTGGCGCTGGCCGGCTGGCTGTCGGTGTAGGTGAGCACGTTGCCGACGTTGGCCCGGAGTGTGCCGTTGGCGTAGACGTCGTAGCCGGTGACGCCGACGTTGTCGCTGGCGGCGTTCCAGGTCAGCCGGATCTGTCCGCTGGCCGGCTGGGTGTAGGCCAGGTTGGTCGGTGCGCTCGGGGCCTGGCTGTCCGGTCCGCCGGTGGGGCCGTGCACCTCGAACTCGGCGAGCTGCCCGGCCGGCCAGCCGTTGTTGGCGGTGATGTGCAGCCGCAGGTAGCGGGTGTTCGTGGTCGGCAGGTTGACGGTGACGGTGTTGCCGCCGGCCGGGTCGAAGGTGTAGCCGGTGGCGGCGACGAGGGTGCTGAACGTCGAGCCGTTCGCGCTGTTCTGCACCGACAGGGTCTGGGTCCGGGTGCCCCAGCCGGGCGGCAGCTTGAGCACCAGCCGGTTCACGTCGGTGGCCGAGCCGAGGTCCGCCTGAATCCACTGTGGAAACGCGTTGTTGGCGCTCTCCCAGTAGGTCGCCGGGTTGCCGTCGCCCGCGTTGCCGGCCGGGTACTCCGGGTGCGAGCTGCTGGCGCTGATGCTGGCGGCGACCGCGACCCGGGGCGCGGGTCCGGCGTCGGGGCGGGCGGAGGCCGGGGTCGGGAAGAGGGATCCGGCGGCCACGAGCAGGCCGGTGGCGAGCGTCGCCGCGAGCTGGCGCGGTCGTGGTGGTAGTCGTCTCATCGTGTTCCCTTGGCGCTCGTCGGAACCGACTGGGAGGTGCTGCGAGCGGCCGGGCCTGGTCGGCGGCTGGCCCGGCTGCCGCCCGCCGCCGAAGGCGAGCGGTGGCGCCGTCCGTCCGCCTGTCCACTGCCGCCGCGACCCCGCCGAGGGTCGGTCCCCGTTCCGCCCTGCTGCTGCTCGCCCAGCTCCGGCGCTCCCACGACCACCTGAGTCCACGGCACCGGCCGGCCCTGGCCACCTACGGTCCGGCCGCGGCGGCGATGGCGGTGGCGCTGTTCGGCACCGAGGTGCTCGGCGAGCTGGACCAGGAGATGGCGGCCGAGGCGTACGTCGAGCACCGCGCCGTGGACACCGGACCGACCGGCGCACCGGGCGCCGGCTACGGCCACGCCGGTCACGGCGACCCCGGCAGCGGTGCCGACGGCGGCGCGTCCGGTGGCGGCGGTTGTGGTGGCGGGTGCGGCGGTGGCGGAGGAAGCTGACGCGGCGTATCGGACCGGCCGCCGGCCGGCGGCGGTGGCCCCGGCGGTGGTCCCCGGCCGGCGGCGGTGGACCAGGCCATGGTCCCCGGGCCGGGGAAGGCTGGCCGTGGCAGGGCCAGCCTTCCCGGGGCCTCCCTTCCGGCGCCGGCAGCCGGCAGGGTGGGTGGCGTCCAGCCACGGCGAAGGGAACATCTTGCGCTATCGACTACTGGGTCAGAGCGGCCTGCGCGTCTCCGAACTCTTCCTCGGCGCGATGGGCTTCGGCGCCGAGCGGGGCGGGGCCGTCCCGACGCCGGTCGCCCGGGACATCCTCGACGCGTACCTCGACGGGGGTGGCAACGTCGTCGACACGGCGGTCAACTACGCCGGCGGCGAGAGCGAGCAGGTGCTCGGTGAGTTGCTGACCGGCCGGCGGGACCGGGTGGTGCTGGCCACCAAGTACACCGCGTCGCGGGACCGCGGCGACCCGAACGGGTACGGCAACCACCGGAAGAACCTCCGGCTGTCCCTGGAGACCAGCCTGCGGCGGCTGCGCACCGACCACATCGACCTCTACTGGGTGCACGTGTGGGACCGGCACACCCCAATCGAGGAGACGATGCGGGCGCTGGACGACGCCGTCCGGGTCGGCAAGGTGCTCTACGTCGGCATCTCCGACGCCCCGGCCTGGGTGGTCAGCCGGGCCAACACCCTCGCCGAGTGGCGCGGCTGGAGCCCGTTCGTCGGCCTCCAGGTGCCGTACAACCTGCTGGAGCGGGACATCGAACGGGAGTTGCTGCCGATGGCGCGGGCGTACGGCATGACCGTCGCGACCTGGTCCCCGCTGGCGCACGGCCTGCTGGCCGGCCGATCCGACCCGCCCACCGCCCGGGCCCGGGCCGCCGTCGAGGCGGTCCGGGAGGTCGCGGCGGAGCTGGACGCCACCCCGGCACAGGTCGCCCTCGCCTGGACCAGGGCGGGATCCCGCAACGTCCACCCCATCTTCGGGGCCAGCAGCGTCCGGCAGGTCGCGGAGAATCTCGGCGCGGTCGCGCTGACGTTGCCGGCCGAGGCGGTGCGACGGCTGGCGACGGCCGTCGACTTCACCGCAGGGTTCCCGACCGACTTCATCGCCGAGTGCGAGGAGACGGAGTGGCTCGTCGGCCCGAACGCCGACCGCCTCGACCCGCGCTGACTGGCGGGCCACGCGTCGCCGTGTGATCACCTAGACTCCGCGATCATGCGACGCGCCGGTCCTCACCCCGTCTTCATCGTGCTGCTGCTGCTCTCCTTCGTCGGCCTGATCGTCGCGCCGATCCTGGTCGCCTGGGCGATCGAGATCTGCATGCCGACCCCCGGCGAGGCGCACGACCCGAACTGCCAGTACGAGGCGGACGGCGTGCAGACGCTGGCCATCGTGACGGCGATTGGCAGCCTGACGACGATGCTCGGCGCGGTGGGCTTCCAGGTCGGCCGGAACGTGGTCGCGGCAGCTCCGGTGGCGCCGGCCGGTTTCGTCCCGCCGGTGCCAGGTCCGCCGCCCGGACCGGGTCGCCCCACGTACGCCCCGGCCGGGCGGCCGGTCTCCGGCTCGGGTCAACCACCGGGCTGATCGCCGGAGTCGCCGTAGTGCCGCCCGGCCGGGCAACGATGCTGGACGCGCCGGGCGGCCCGATCCCAGCACGGTGCCGGCTCGGTCCGCCGGCGGAGCATCTCGCGATCGGTCAACTCAGGACTCCACGAGTTCTCACTAGCGCCAATAGGTTTGTTATGGAAACCTGTTGGCATGACCACTGAATCGGTACCTGCCGGCGGTGACCCCCGGCGACTGCTGTCCGACGTGCGCGCCCTCGCCCATCGCGTGCGTCTCGACCAACGGATGACCTGGGCGGCGCTGCTGGTGCTGGCGGCGGTGACGCTCGTCGGAATTCCGTTCGACTGGCTCGCCATGAAGGTGGACTGCAACCCCGACGGCAGCTGCGCGTTCGCGCGCCGGGGCATGCTCTACTACTGGCCACCCGCGACGGTGCTGGCGTACGCGATCATCGCCGTCTGCTACCTGCGGGCCGCCCGGGCGCGGGGGCTGGGCGCGCGGGTGCTGCCGTACGCGATCACCGGCGCCGTGACCACCCTCGTGTTCCCCGCCGCATGGCTGGCGGTGAACCTGTACTTCCGGAGCCACCCCTACCCGGACGCACCGCTGCCGTACTGGCAACTGGTGCTGGACCGGCTGGTCATGCCGTGGGCCATGATCGGGGTGACGTTGCTCGTGCTGGCCTGGCTGGAGCGCAACGCCGGGTTGCTGCTGTTCACCGCCGGCTACCTGGCGCTGGTGCTGGTGGTGCTGCCGATGAACGACGGCTTCGGCCCGCCCCAGTTCGGAATCCGGGCAGGAATGGCGGTGCCCCAACTCATCGTCGGCATCGTGCTGCTGCTGGGCGCGGTCGGCTTCGCGCGCGCCGACCGTAGCCACCGGCGTACGCCGTGACCGGCGCTCCCGACCCGGTTGCCACCCATCCGGTCCTCGGGCTGGACGACGTGGTGCACCAGCGGGTCCGGCTCGGCATCCTGACCATCGCGCACGAAGCGCGCCGGGTCGAGTTCGGCTACCTGCGCAACCAGTTGGACCTGACCGCCGGGAACCTCTCCAAACACCTCAGCGTGTTGGAAGAGGGTGGCCTGATCGAGGTGGAGAAGGGTTACGAGGGCCGGCGCGGCCGGACCTGGATCACCCTCACCCCCACCGGCACCACCGCGCTGGCCGACGAGATCCGGCGACTGAAGCTGCTCATCGCGCGGGTCGAATCCACGATCGCCTCGGAGGACCGATGACCACCTCACTGACCCGCCGACACCTACTCGGCACCGCGCTCGCTGCCGCGGTCGCCGTGCCGCTCGACGCCGGTCGCGGCTGGGCCGCCCCGGCACGGCTCACGCTGCCCCCACCCACCGGACCGCACCTCGTCGGCACCGTGTCACCGCACCTCGTCGACACGTCCCGTCCGGATCCCGTCGCCCGCCCCGGCCAGCACCGCGAACTCATGGTCAGCATTTGGTATCCCGCCGACCGGGACGCCCGGCGTCATCCGGTCGCACCGTGGATGGCCGCCGCGCCGATGCGTGCGCTGCTGGAGTCCGCCGACTTCGGCGCCGATGTCGCGGCGCCGCTCCACGCTGGTGTCCGCCTCACCACCGTCGCTGCGTGCGGGGCAGCCGCCCCGGCCGGGCGGCCGGTTTCCGGCCCGGGTCAACCGCCGGGCTGATCGTCAGAGTGGCATGACATAGGCGTTGACGAAGAAGTGCTGAACCCTGCCCCAGTGCAGGTGTCCGGCCTTCGCTTCGTCGCCCTGGCGACCGAGTACGACGTGGACGTGCACCGCGCCGTCCTGCACCTCGCCGGTTCCGGTCAGCTCCATCGGCTCGCCGTACTCCGTGACGATGTCCTTCGAGTAGTCGTCGGCGGCCATCGTCGAGATCGCGCAGCCCTCGACGGCGCCGATCAGCGACACGATCGCGCCGTTCACCACGCCACGTGACTCAAGCTCGGCCGTCAGCGTTGCCATGACTTCCTGTCCAGGATGGACGGAAACGAGGATCATCGGGGCCTCTCTGCTGTCGTTGTGATCGGATCAGCGCCGGCCAGGAGTGCGGCCATGGTGCGTAGGTTCTCGGATGCGCTCTCGGCGCGCAGGGCATCGGCGACAGCCGCCCTTACCGGCTCGTGCCCGGAGGCGCCGGCTCGGTGTAGGAGGACCGCGCTACACCACCGAGCCGCCGCGTCACGGGGGTTGCGCAGCTCTTCGGCGAGCTTCGGCAGTGCGTCCGGCGCGGCTAGGGTCGAGCCTCGGCCGAACTGTGTAGCAAGTGTCCACGACAGGCCGAGGACTCGGCTCGCGACCGCGGTGAGGTACAGGGTCCGCATCGCCTCGTCGGCGCGAAGTGCTGCGATCACCCGGTCGGCTGTCTCGGGTGCCTCGACCTTCGCCAGGATGCCCGCCGCGTTCACCCGCAGCACATCCGTCGCGCCACTTCTCATCCATCGACTGAGGGTTACTTTGCTTACAGCATCCTGCTGAACGAACTCGCGGATCACCAGGTCGATCGCGTGGCTGGTCTGGGTGGTCTCAAGCCGACCGCTCGCACCGGCCGCGATATCGCCGAACACCCGGCAGGCCAGATGGAAGTCGAGTAGGCCCGGGTGAGCGAAGCGGACGGCGCCGGCCGGGGTGCGGACGAGTTGGCGCCGCTGGACGAGCTGGGCCGTACCGGGCCGCAGGGCCGCTGGTATCAGGCTCTGGTGCAGCTCGTGCCCGTCTCCGAGCCAGATCTCCCACGCGATCCACTGAGCGCATCCGTCCAGGTCGTCCACAGATGAGGTGCCAGCCACGACGCCGGCGACGGTAGCGCCTGCCAGCGCGAAGAAATCTTTCCGTCTCACATCGTCAACGGTAGGCCACGACGCCGCGCCGAGCGTTCGCCGGACCGCTCGCTGATAGAGGTCGACGGTGGCCGGCGTAACCGGACGTTCGCCTGCCTCGATCCGGGACAGATGGCTTGCGGACAGCCCACCGAGGCGCGCGACCTCGGCAAGTGTGAGGTCCGCCGCTCGTCGCGCCTGCCGCAGCTCTGGTCCTGTCCTCATCTTCACTCCGATTGCCGCACGTTTCTTGCGGCACGGGTACGACTCCCGAGCGTAGGCGGTTCGCGTACAGGGTGGAAGCAAGCGCTCCTGCTCGGACCCCACACCCGAAGTTCACCCAGGACGGGCCGGGGCGGCCTACGGGGACGGTACCGGGGCGGCAACCCATGATGCCGTCCCCGTTCCACTACGCCGATGGGAGACAGAAGCCATGAGACTGTTTCGCGGACCGCGCCCGACGCACCGTCCGGACTGGCGCCGGTTCTGGCGGTACTGCCGGTGCGGATTCCGATGGGTGTGCCCGGACTCTTTCGGTCCGGTACCGATGCCCTACCGACCGGCGCCCGTGCCGTCGCTGACCCGAGCCGGGTTCCGCCGGGCGGTTCGCGAGGCCGCGTCCGGCGCGGCGATCGCCCGCGAGTCGGCGGCCGTGCCGCGCGACCCGGACGGACGGCCCCGGCCGACCAACCAGCGCCTGGCGTGGAACCGCTGGCCTGCGACGATGCCTCGACTCTCGAACGGCCGCGCGGGCAACCTCACCCCTGCCCAGCGGCAGCAGCTGCGGCACGACGCCCGGACGTAGTCGTGATCGGGCCGCAGGAGCGTTGGATCCGCCACACGGGACGGCTCGCCCAGAGACGTCGCGAGTCCGGTCGGCACACCCCGGGGCGGGCCTACCACTGCGAGACCTGCTCTGCGCCGTGGCCCTGCGCACCCGCCCGGCTGGCCCTGCTGGTCGACTTCGAGGGCGACCGGGTGGGGCTGCTGGTGTACCTCGCCGGACACCTGACCCGTGCGCTTCAGGCGATGCCTGACACGCACCCCGCGCTGATCGCCGGTCAGATCCTCCACTGGTTACCTCGGCGCCGCAGGTAGCGCCAACTCATGCCGTCAGCGAGACCCCGTGCCCTGGCCGCGCCTCGTGCGGGACCGCGTTGAACTAGGCTCCGACGACATGGGGGAGGCGGACGTGACGGCGCGGGCGATGGTCGCGGACTTCTGGCTGGACCCCTCCTGCCCGTACACCTGGACGACCTCGCGCTGGCTGCTGGAGGTGGCGAAGGTCCGGCCGGTCGAGCCGCGTTGGCACCTGATGAGCCTGTCGGTGCTGAACGAGGGGCGCGACGACGATCCCGAGGGCGACCCGGAGGGTTACCTCTGGGTCCCGGTGCGGATCTGCGCGGCGGCGCGGCAGGAACATGGTCCGGCGGCGATGGCCCGACTCTACACGGCGATGTGGACGACCGCCCGGGGTGACGGGGACTGGCTCGGCGACCTGCACGTCGCGCTGGCCGCCGCCGGCCTGCCGCGCGAGTTGGCCGAGGCCGGCATGTCAACGGCGTACGACGACGCGGTGCGCGCCTCGCACGCCGAGGCGATCGGTCTGGTCGGCCCACACGTCGGCACTCCGATCATCGCGGCGACCGGTGCCGACGGTGCCCGGGTCGCCTTCTTCGGCCCGGTGATCTCCCGCATTCCGACCGGTGAGCAGGCCGGGCGGCTCTGGGACGGCACCCTGCTGGTGGCCGGTGTGCCCGGTTTCCACGAACTCAAGGGTGCCCCGCACGTCGCACCGCAGCTCTGACCCGCGGCTGCGTCGCGGGCCCGCGGATCCGCTACCTGGGGCCACAGGTCTGCCGGACTTGATAGGCAAGTGATTACTTGCCTATCATCGTGGGGTGAGTGACACCGCCGAACCCGGACGTGCGGCCAGGGAGGCCGACGTGTTCAAGGCCCTGGCCGATCCGACCCGTCGGAAGATCCTTGACGAGCTGGCGGAGCGCGACGGGCAGACGCTGTTCGAGATCTGTACCCGGCTGGCGATGAAATACCAGCTCACCTCGTCCCGCCAGGCGACCTCGCAGCACCTGGAGGTGCTGATCGGGGCAGGGCTGGTCACCAGCCGCCGGGAGGGTCGCTACAAGTTCCACCACCTCGAAACCGGCCCCCTGGAACACCTCACCGATCGATGGCTCAAGCGCGAAACCAAGGAGAACTGATGCGCATCACCGTTACCAGCGTCCTCGTCGGCAACCAGGAGGAGGCGTTGAAGTTCTACACCGAAAAACTCGGCTTCGTGAAGAAGACGGATGTCCCGGCCGGCGGGGCGCGCTGGCTCACCGTCGTCTCGCCGGACAACCCCGACGGCTGTGAGCTGCTGCTCGAACCGGACGGCCACCCCGCGGCCAAGCCGTGGAAGGAGGCGCTGGTGAACGACGGCATCCCGTACACCCAGTTCGCGGTCGACGACGTCCGCGCGGAGTACGAGCGGCTGCGCGGGCTGGGCGTCCGGTTCACCCAGGAGCCGGCGGAGATGGGGCCGGTCACGACGGCCGTCTTCGACGACACCTGCGGCAACCTGATCCAGATCGTCCAGCTGCACTGACCCGGGCCGGGCCGTCTCTCCCCCGGCACAGGTGGGGGAGGACGGCCCGCAGCTTCCTCCGAGGGTCTCGGATACCGGTCCGGCTGGTGCACGGTCTTGACATCGCCACGGCGTGGCCCAAATAATTCAGCCAATAAACAAATCGCTGTGCGGGCGGGTCCCCGGCCCTGCCGTGGTCGGTGGCGTCAATTGACCCGTACCGGAGCGCCCCGGGAGGACCGGTGCCCCTCGTCGCCGGGGTCGACTCGTCGACCCAGTCGTGCAAAGTCGTCATCCGCGACGCCGAGACCGGGGAACTGGTGCGCGAGGGTCGCGCACCACACCCCGTCGGCACCGCCGTGCCGCCGTCGGCGTGGGAGGCCGCGCTCTCCGACGCGGTCGCCCAGGCTGGTGGGCTGGACGACGTGGCCGCCGCCTCGATCGCCGGACAGCAGCAGGGCATGGTCTGCCTGGACGCGGGTGGTGCGGTGATCCGGGACGCCGTGCTGTGGAACGACACCCGCTCGGCCGGCGCCGCCGCCGACCTGGTTGCCGACCTCGGCGGTGGCGAGACCGGGCGGCGAGCCTGGGCGGAGGCGGTCGGTCTGGTGCCGGTGGCCAGTTTCACCGTCACCAAGCTGCGCTGGCTGGCCTCGGCAGAGCCGGAGAACGCCGCCCGTACGGTCGCCGTGTGTCTGCCACACGACTGGCTGACCTGGCGGCTGGCCGGCGCACCCGAACTGGAGGCGCTGTGCACCGACCGCAGCGACGCTAGCGGGACCGGATACTGGTCGGCCGCGACCGGTGAATACCGTACCGACCTGATCCGGTTGGCGTTCGGCCGGGACGACATCCTGCTGCCGCAGGTGCTCGGGCCGACCGGTCGGGCCGGACACCTGCGCACCGGCGCCCCACTGGGCCCCGGCGCCGGCGACAGTGCCGGGGCGGCGCTGGGTGTCGGCGCCGAGCCGGGTGACGTGATCGTGTCGATCGGTACCTCCGGCACGGTCTTCACCGTGACCGACGTGCCGGCCGCCGACCCGAGCGGAATCGTGGCCGGGTTCGCCGACACGACCGGCCGCTTCCTGCCGCTGGTCTGCACGCTCAACGCCGCCCGGGTGCTGGACGCCGCCGCGACCATGCTGCGGGTGGACCACGCCGAGCTGTCCGCGTTGGCGCTCTCTGCCCCGGCGGGCGCCGACGGGCTGGTCCTGGTGCCCTATCTGGAGGGCGAGCGCACACCGAACCGCCCGCACGCCACCGGAGGCGTGCACGGCCTGACCCTGCGGAACTCCACCCCCGCGCACCTGGCCCGCGCGGCGGTGGAGGGCATGCTGTGCGCCCTCGCCGACGGACTGGACGCGCTGATCGCGCACGGCACGACGGCCAACCGGGTCATCCTGGTCGGCGGCGGTGCCCGCTCGGCGGCGGTACGCCGGATCGCGCCCACGATCTTCGGCCGCCCCGTGCTCGTGCCACCCCCGGGGGAGTACGTCGCCGACGGCGCCGCCCGGCAGGCGGCCTGGGTGTTGTCCGGCGGGCAGCGACCGCCGTCGTGGACGGTCGGGCAGGTCGAGACGTACGAGTCGGACGCCGTCCCGGCGATCCGCGAACGGTACGCCGTGGCCCGCGCGAACGTCGCCGACCGGGCCGGCGAACGTTAGCTTCGCTGCCCGGCTAGCGCCGGCGCCGCTCCAGCAGCCGCTGGTAGGCGGCCAGCCCGTCCGGCACCCACTCCCACTCGGTGAGCCGGCGGTCCAGCTCCGCCTCGCCGAGGAAGGCGTGCCAGGCCACCTCCTCGACCTGCGGGGCGACCGGCATCGCGCAGCGCACCTCGTAGACGGCGGACCACCAGGTGTGCTCCGGTGTCTCGTAGAGGAACCGGAACAGCGGCGTCGGCGCGGGCAGCCCGGAGACCCCCAACTCCTCCTCGGCCTCCCGCCGGGCCGCCTCGTCGTAGCTCTCGCCGGCGCCGACCACACCGCCGACGAACATGTCGTAGTGGGACGGGAAGACGAGCTTCTGCGCGGTGCGGCGGTGCACGAAGATCCGGCCCGCCGGGTCGCGGGCGAGCACGAAGACGGCCCGGTGCCGCAGCCGCCGGGCGTACGCCTCGCCGCGCGGGGCCTGGCCGACCACCCGGTCCCGCTCGTCGACGATGTCCAGGATCTCGTCCGCCGAACGTGTCACGGGAACCACTCCACCTCCACCGCCTCGCCCGTCAGCGCCAGCTTCTCGATGAGCAGACCGGTGCCGCCGCTGGCGATCGTACTGGTCGCGGGCTTCCGACGCGCCGACGCGACGGATGTCCTGGCCCGAACTGGTGCCGGCGGGCCACGCCGCCATGTCGGAGCTGGAGAAGTGCCGTGCCGGGCCACCTGCTCAGCCCGGCCACCGCCACTTCGCGACCATCGGATGGTCCTCGCCGCAACGGCGGGTGTGGTCGCGGCACGCCTGCCGGGCGTCGACCATCGCCTGCCGCAGGTGGGCGGCCCGGACGGCCAGCCCGGGAACCCGGTCGACGACGTCCATGACCAGGTGGAACCGGTCGAGGTCGTTCATCATCACCATGTCGAACGGCGTGGTGGTGGTGCCCTCCTCCCGATAACCCCGGACGTGCAGGTTCGGATGGTTGGCCCGGCGGTAGGTGAGCCGGTGGATCAGCGACGGATAGCCGTGGTAGGCGAAGATCACCGGCCGGTCCCGGGTGAAGAGGGCGTCGAACTGCGGCTCGGCCAGCCCGTGCGGGTGCACGCTCTCGGGTTGCAGCCGCATCAGGTCGACGACGTTTATCACCCGCACCCGCAGCTCGGGCAGGTGGTGGCGGAGCAGGTCGGCGGCGGCCAGGGTCTCCAGCGTCGGTACGTCGCCGGCGCAGCCGAGCACCACGTCCGGCTCGGCACCGGCGTCGCTGCTGGCCCAGTCCCAGATTCCCAGCCCGCGCCGGCAGTGCAGCTCCGCCTGCTCCATCGGCAGCCAGTTCGGGGCGGCCTGCTTGCCGGAGATGACCACGTTGACGTGGTGCCGGCTGCGCAGGCAGTGGTCCATGGTGCAGAGCAGGGTGTTGGCGTCCGGCGGCAGGTAGACCCGGACGATCTCCGCCTTCTTGTTGGTGACGTGGTCGATGAAGCCCGGGTCCTGGTGCGAGAAGCCGTTGTGGTCCTGCCGCCAGACGTGGCTGGAGAGCAGGTAGTTGAGCGAGGCGACCGGGCGCCGCCACGGAATGTCCCGGGTGATCTTCAGCCACTTGGCGTGCTGGTTGACCATCGAGTCGACGAGGTGGGTGAACGCCTCGTAGCTGGTGAAGACGCCGTGCCGGCCGGTCAGCAGGTAGCCCTCCAGCCAGCCCTGGCAGAGGTGCTCGGAGAGCACCTCCAGCACCCGGCCGCCGGGGGAGAGGTGCTCGTCGCCGGGGCCGGTCGCGCCCAGGAAGGCCCGGTCGGTGACCTCGAAGACCGGGGCCAGCCCGTTCGACTCCACCTCGTCCGGCCCGAACAGCCGGAACCGGTCCCGGTTGGCGGCGACGACGTCCCGGAGCCAGCCGCCGAGCACCCCGGTCGCCCCGGTCGACGGGCTGCCCGGCCGGTCCACCCCGACCGAGTGCCGCCGGAAGTCGGGCAGCACCAGGTCACGGAGTACGCCGCCGCCGTTGGTGTGCGGGTTCGCGCTCATCCGGCGGTCGCCGCGTGGAGCCAGGGCGGCCAGCGCCGGCAGCGGCGCGCCGTCCGCGTCGAAGAGCTCCTCCGGCCGGTACGACCGCAGCCAGCGCTCCAACTGGGCCAGGTGGTCGGGATCGTCGCGTACCCCGGCCAGCGGAATCTGGTGCGACCGCCACGTTCCGGCGACCTGCTCGCCGTCCACCTCGGCCGGCCCGGTCCAGCCCTTCGGGGTACGCAGCACCAGCATCGGCCAGCGGGGCCGCTGCACCGGCCCGCCCCGGCGGGCCCGCCGCTGGATCTCGGCGATCTCGTCCAGCGCCCGGTCCAGCCCGGCCGCCAGGTCCCGGTGCACCCGGGCCGGCTCCTCCCCGGCCACCACGTACGGCTGGTAGCCGTAGCCGCGCAGCATGCCGAGCAGGTCCTCCTCGGGCATCCGGGCCAGCACCGTCGGATTGGCGATCTTGTAGCCGTTGAGGTGCAGGATCGGCAGCACCGCCCCGTCCCGGGCCGGGTCGACGAACATGGTGGAGAACCAGCTGGCGGCGAGTGGCCCGGTCTCCGCCTCGCCGTCGCCGACCACGCACGCGACCAGCAGGTCCGGGTTGTCGAACGCCGCACCGTAGGCGTGCGCGAGCGAGTACCCCAACTCGCCGCCCTCGTGGATCGAACCCGGCACCTCGGCCGCGACGTGGCTCGGCAGCCCGCCGGGAAAGGAGAACTGCCGGAACAGCCGGGCCATCCCGGCCTCGTCCCGGCCCACCGACGGGTACAACTCGGTGAAGGTCCCCTCCAGCCAGGTGTTCGCGATGACGGCCGGAGCGCCGTGCCCGGGGCCGGTCACCAGCATCGCGGCCAGGTCGCGGGCCACGATCACCCGGTTCAGGTGTACGTAGACAAGGTTCAGCCCTGGATCCGTCCCCCAGTGGCCGAGCAGCCGAGGCTTGACGTGCTCCGGCCGCAACGGCTCACGCAGCAGCGGGTTGGCCAGCAGATAGAGCTGCCCGACGCTGAGGTAGTTGGCGGCCCGCCAGTACGCGTCGATCCGGCCCAGCTCCTCGTCGGCCGGTCGGGGCTGCGGCTCCGGCACGCTCACCGGCTCACTCCTGGATGTAGAGGCCGTGCGCGTTGCGTACCACGGCCACCGGGGAGGCCGAGTGGTAGAGCATCGCCTGGCTGACCGAGCCGAGCATGCCCCGCCACGGCTCGTCACCGCGCGCGCTGACCACCACCAGTTCGGCCCGGCGGGTCTCCTGGGCCAGCGCCGACTCCGGGTCGCCGGTCCGGACCTGCTGGTCGACCCGGACCGAGGGGTACTTCCGCTGCCACGGCGCGACCGCCTCGGCGAGCTGCTCGACCACCTCGGGCGGCGGCCCGCCGTCCGTACCGTCCGGGTCGCAGACCTGCACCACCATGAGATCCGTGCAGTGTCGCGACGCGGTGTCGAAGGCGTAGTCGAGCGCGCTCAGCGAACTGGTCGAGCCGTCCACGCCGACCAGTACCGGCCCGACCGACGGCAGTTGCTCCCGGGCGACCAGCACGGTGCACCCGGCCCGCGCCGCGATCTGCACGGCGGTGGCCTCCGAGGAGGCCGTCACGTCGGGATCGATCCCCAGCCCGCCGTCGCCGATCACCAGCAGCGCGGCGGAACCCGACTCGCGGAGCAGAGTGGTGATCACCGGCCCCTCGATGAGCGCACAGGAGACGTCGAGTCCCGGCTGGGCCTGCGACGCCAGGGCGGTCGCCCGGTACAGCAGTTCCTCGGCGGGGCGGCGCGGCTCCTCCGGCATCGGCTCCGACGGGTCCGCCACCCAGTTGAAGGTGTGCACGAGGCGCAGCGGGCGGGAGTGCAGGACCGCCTCGCGGGCCGCCAACCGGATCGCCGTCATGCTCGTCCGGGAGCCGTCGATCCCGACCACGACCATCGCGTCCGGCGGGGCGGTCACCGTCGCCCCGCGATCACCGGGGCACCGGCCCGGCGCCGGTCACCTGTCGTGTCCCTCGCACCAGCCGAGAGTAGCCGGGCCGGACGGCGGCCGTCGCCGGATTCGGCCAGCACGGCCGTACCGGGGAGGGTCGGTCAGGGCTCGACCCGCAGTACGGCGATCGTGGCGTTGTCCCGACCGCCCGCGACCAGGGTGTCGGCGAGTACGCCCCGGACCGTCTCGCCGAGGTTGCCGGCCGCGCCGAGCCGCCCGGAGAGCCGCTGGTAGTCGAGCTGTTCGGCGACCCCGTCGGTGCAGAGGCAGTAGACGTCGCCGGGGCGCAACGAGACGTTCAGCAGATCCGGTTCGGGCATCGCCGGATGGCCCACGTAGCGGGTGAGCTGGTAGCGGGCGGCCGCCGCCGCGGGCGAGTCCGCCGGATACCAGCCGTAGACGGCACCGAGCCAGGCCGCCGTGTGGTCCACGGTGAGCAGTTCGAGCAGCCCGTCCCGCAGCCGGTACGCCCGGGAGTCGCCGATCTGCACGATCCAGCCGGCGAGTTCGGTCGTGCTGCCCGACCCGGCCGCCGCCGTACCCGGTGCCGACCCGGCCGGTGCCGTACCCGGTGCCGACCCGGCCGCCGCGGTGCCCGGTGCCGTCCGGGCGACCGGTGCGGTACGCCGTACCCGGAGCACCTGGTCGGTGGCGCCCGATCCGCCCGGGTAACCCGCTTCGGTCGGCCCGTCGCCGGATGCCGGGACCCGTCCGGTGTCGTCGGGGCCGTCGGCCGGCGGCACGACGACCAGGCCGGTGAAGGTGCAGCCGGTCAGTTCGCCGAGTTCGGCACCGGCCGCCCGGACCCGGGACTGTGCCTGCGCCATCGCGGCCCGCAGCTGGTCGGGGCCGATCTGTGGCGCTGCCGCGCGTACCCCGGCGACCATCGTCTCCATGGTGGTGCCACCGGCGGCCGTGCTGCCCCGGCCATCGCCCATCCCGTCGGCCACCGCCAGGAACGGCAGCACCGGATCGACGTGCAGTACGTCGAAGTTCGCCGAGTAGCGCTGGCCCACCCGGCTGCCTCCGGCGACACTGAGCCGGTGCGCGCCGACCTGGTAGCTGCGGCTCACGTCGCCCTCGGCGGGCATCCGGTCGGGACCCGTCACAGGGCTACGGTGCATGGCGGGGAGGTTAGCAGGATCGCCGACCGGCCCGGTGCGATATGCGAATCCCCGCGAATCCGTCGCCGGATCGCAGGTGCCGGCTCGTCCCGGTCCCGTTGTGCCGCGCGGGCCAAACTCCGACTGCGACGATGGGACGGTGAACCTGCCCGACGTGCTGCGCCGGCACCGGCTGCTCGCCGTGGTGCGGGGCGACGAGCCGGATCCGGCGCTGGCCAGCGTACTGGCGCTGGCGGAGGCCGGAGTCGCGCTGGTCGAGGTGTCGCTGACCTCCCGCGACGAGGCCGGGGTACTGGTCCGGGCCCGGGCGGCGTTGGGTCCGGACGCGCCGCTCGGTGCCGGTACGGTGCTCACCGAGGCGGACGTGGTGCAGGCGGAACAGGCGGGTGCCTCCTTCGTGGTGACGCCCGGACTGGTCCCGGCGGTCGCCGAGGCGGTCCGGCTCGGGCTGCCGGTCCTGGTCGGCGCGCTGAACCCGACCGAGGTCGTCGCGGCCAGCCTGGCCGGTGCGGCGGCGGTGAAGCTCTTTCCCGCCTCGCTCGGCGGCCCGGCCTATCTGCGGGCGCTCCGGAAGCCGTTCCCGGACGTCCCGTTCGTGCCGTTCGGCGGGGTGGACGTCGAGTCCGCTCCGGAATACCTGGCGGCGGGTGCGCTGGCGGTCGGCGCCTCCGAGGCGCTGCTCGGCACCGCGCCCCAGGGCGGTGACCTGGCCGCGCTGCGGCTGCGGGCCACCGCCTTCCGCGCCGCCGTCTCCTGAACCGACCCCGACCCGCATCGCCGGACAGCAGAGCGTGCGGGCGTTCAGGACGTGACGGCCGGCTTGCGGGCCAGGACGAGCCAGCAGCGTGGGCTGCCGTCCCGACGGCTGCCCAGGTCGGTCAGCGGTTCGGTCGTCGCGGCGAAGCCGGCGGCCGTCAGGTCGGCCCGGAGGGCGGGCAGCGGGGTGATGCGGTAGTACATGACGAAGGGTGGCCGCCACACGGCATTGCGGACCCGCATCACCAGGTCGAACCCGAGCGCGGCCCAGTGCCAGGCCGAGGTAGCGGGCGGCGGCGCGCCGATCGCGAAGGCGAAGAGCCCCCCGGGCCGCAGAGCCCGGTACACCCCCTCGAACAGTGCCGGCCGTTCGGCGGGCAGGAAGTGCCCGAACGCCCCGAAGCTGACCGCGAGGTCGAAGGCGTCGACGAAGGGCAGGGCGCGGGCGTCGGCGCGTACCCAGGTGGCGTCCGGGTGTGCGCCCCGCGCCTGCGCCAGCATGCCGGCGCTGAAGTCGACGCCGGTGGTCCGTCCTCGGCACAGCGGCCCGAGCACCCGCATGCCCGCGCCGGTGCCGCAGCAGACGTCCAGCCCGTCGTCGAACGGTCCGAGTTCGGCGAGCGCCCGGGTGGTCGCCCCGAGGACCCCCTCCGAGGTGCGGAAGGGAGTGTGGTCGAACTTGGGAGCCAGCAGGTCGTAGCCGCGCTCCACCGAGGAGAGCGCCTGGACGCAGAGTTCACCCAGGGAGGGGCCTTGGGGTGAGAACACCGGCCGAGGGTACCTGCCGGACGGCCGCCCCGCCGGACGGCGGGGCGGCCACCTGCTCCGGAACCACCGGGGTGCGACTCAGCCCTGGCCGCCGCGACCGGTCTGCTCCCGCAGCTCGTCGATGAGCTGCGATGCCTCCGCCTTGGTCAGGTCGTCCGGTACGTCCCGACCAGCCTCCCGGGCGAGGGTGCCCAGGTACGACTCCTGCGGTCCGGTCGGCGGCTCGTCGCCGGTCACCCACTGCTCGGGGTCCTTCTCCGGGTTGCGTTCGGCCACGGTGCTCATCTCCTCTTCTCGAACGCGTGTCCTATACCCCGCGAGGTGGTGCGCCGAACCCCGACTGTCCAGCCCGACGGCGGCGCCGGTCGACTCCGATCGGTTCCGGCTCACAAGCCGGGATAGTCGGCGTGGACGTCGCCGTCGAACAACCGCCGGTAGAAAGACGGTTTGACCCTGCCCCAGGGTCAACCTTCGAGCATGGTGGCATGACCAACGGAACAAGTGCCGCGGAGCTGGCCGGATCGCGCAGGCCGCGCGGCGGGCACGGCGACGGCAGGGAGCGGGCCGAGCGAGGCGACCGGGCGGTGCGGCAGTTCACGATCCAGCACGCCGGCGTCACGATCCCGGTGTCTTGGGGCGGTCGGGGACGACCGCTGGTGCTGTGTCCCGGGTTGAACTCGACCCAGGCAGACCTGCGCGAGCTGACCGAGTTGCTGCGGCACGACCACGACGTGCTCACCTTCGACCTGCGCGGCCACGGCCACACCTCCGCCGCCGACCGGTACTCCTTCGAGGCTTTCCTCGGTGATCTTGTTGCCGTGATGGCGGAGCTGGACCGCCTCGACCTGCCCTCGACGCCCGTGCTCGTGGGCTATTCACTGGGTGCGGACCTGGCCGTGCACTACGCCGCCGAGCATCCTGGCACCGTCGCCGAGCTTGTTCTCGTCGACGGGGCGAATCCGGTGCCCGAACCGTTCGTCACCGAGGCGGACGCGGCGGCCTTTCTCGCGATGTGGGAGGAGCTGGTCGCGCAGCAGGGGTCCGGGCGGGACGCCGCCCGTCGGGTGCTGCTCACCGCCCAGGAGATCTTCGACCTCAATGTTGAGATCGACATGGTCCGGTCCGGAATCCTGGACCGGTACCGGAAGATCGACCGGCCGGTCAGCATGATCATGTCGACCTCGATGGCCGGCGACGGCGGCGAGGAGCCGGCGCCGCGTCTCAACCGGAACTGGCGTGCCGGCGTCGAGCGGCTCGTCCGCGAGCGGCCGCACGTCGCCACGTTCTGGCTCGAGGCCGACCACCGGCTGCCTTTCACCCACGCCCCGGAGATCGCCCAGATCATCCGCGGGACCCGAGGTGCAGCCGGCCGGGCCGGCTCCTTGCCCGCCGCGTAGCAGACTGACGTGATGTTGACCATTGGTGAACTGGCGTCGTATGCCGGCGTGACGGTGCGCGCGGTTCGGCACTATCACGCCAGGGGCCTGCTGCCGGAGCCGGAGCGGGACCACTCCGGCTATCGCAGGTACGACGCCACCGCCATGGTCGAGCTGATCAAGATCCGGACCCTCGCCGAGGCGGGGGTTCCGCTCACCCGGGTACGGGAGCTGCTACAGGCCGACGAGCAGGAGTTCGGGGCGGCTGTCGCCGAGATCGACAAGCGGTTACGGGCGGAGATCCGGCAACGGCAGCGGCGCCGGGAGCGGATCGCCCGGCTCACCTCCGGGGAGAACCTGGTACTTCCCCCGATCGTGGTCGACTATCTCGACCGGTTGCGGGCGCTCGGGGTCGACGAGCGGATCGTTCAGGTCGAGCGCGACGGTTGGATCCCGCTGGCCGCGCGTTCACCGGAGCGGGTCCCGGAGTGGATGGCGCGCAAGCGTGAGCAGCTCGCCGACCCGCGGCTCGTCGACTTCTATCTCACCCTCGGTCGGGCACTCGACCGCACCGAGGACGACCCGCGGCTGGTCGAGTTGGCTGACGAGCTGGCTGCCTACCTCACCCGGATGGCCGACGAACTGGGCGAGGACTACGTCGACGACACGGACATCGAGCCACCGCTGGTCAAGCTGATGGACGCGCTGGCGTTCGACACCGTGCCGCCGGCCCGTCGGCTGATCGAGTTGCTCGGGCAGCGAGGCTGGACCGGCTGGACCGAACTCAAACGAGTGGACGCCGCACCACTCGACGATCGCCGCACCACTCGATCCCTGTGGGTTCTCAGCAAAGGTGATCCGGGGCGGCCAACCGACCAGTAGCGGGTCAGATTCGGTGAGAAGCCTCGGGGCGTCGTCTTCTCACCGAATCTGATCTCTTTTCGGTCTGATGGTGGAGTCGGGTTGAGCCTTGGGCCAGGGTTTGGTAGATCGTTCGGTCCGGTTCGTTGATGTTGCGCCAGAACCAGGCGGGCATGTCCGTTGTGCCGGCCCAGCGGGACAGTGGGTGGGCGGGGCGGAGCAATTGTTCGGGCGCCGGGTGTTCGAGGCAGCGCGCGGCGGCGAGAAGGAACTGCATGGCGGAGGGGGCGTCGCGGTCCTCGGTTGGGGTGAGCATCAGCGCGGGGGTCGAGGTGAACAGGCTGGTGAGCGCGACAGTTTCCGGGTATCGGATGACGGTGTCGGGAACGTCCGGGAGGTGTTCGGCTCGGGTGTTCCAGCGGGCACTGATCTGCTCTGGTTTGTCCCTGTAGAATCCGGCCCGGCCTCGTCCCCAGAAGCGAGTGATGCCGGCGGCTGCGGCGAACGCCTCGCCGATGGTGTCTTGGTGGCGGCGGCGAAGGATCTTGTAGCGGTGCGCGGCGGTGACGATCTCGGGTGTTGCCCCGAGGGGCTGTTCGTTGCCGCGGTCGGATCGGTAGTGGTAGGGCACCAACGTCCGGCGGTGCCGGATGCAGACGGGTGGCTGGCCCGGTTCGAGCTGGATGATGGACGGGACGCGGATTCCGCGGCGGGCCGTGCAGTGGGAGCAGGGGCGTAGCAGGGTGGGATCGGTGCCGCCCAGTGGTATCCAGTCGCGCAGCGGCTCCGGCCCTGGTCTTTTGAGGGTGCGGGTGGAGATGGCTGCCAGCAGGACGGTTTCGGGGTAGCCGCTGAGGATGGCCAGCCGCGCGAGCGCCGGCCGGTTGAGCGCGAGGTCGTGCGTGTGGAACGGGCCGATGTGGCCGGCGTGATCGGTGGCGATGTGACGGATCAGCAGAGGGCGGTCGACGCGGTTGGCGTTGGCGAGCCGTCGCAGGTAGGAGATCATGAGTTCGCGCGGCATCGGCCGGACTCGGATCGGCAACGGGCGCAGGCGGCGTTGCCAGTAGGGGTCGCGCGGGTCGGGCATGGTCAGGCGGCTCCGCTGCTGGCCGTGTGTGCGGGCATCCGGCGTGGCCGGGCCGGTGATGCGGCGGCGCCCCGCCGGGGAGGTTCGGCGGCGTGGTCGAGGACGACCCGGTCCAGGGCGGTTTTGGTGATGCGTTCGGCGCCGTCGAAGATGGCCTCGATCGCGGCGTCGCGGATCAGGTGGGACAAGCTGCCGATCATGCCGCTGGTTCGTTCGTGCAGGTAGCCGGCGAGACGTAGCAGCGAACCGGTGCGGTGCTGGTGCAGGCGTAGCGCGTGTTCGAGGGCGCTGACCAGGGCGGCCCACTGCTCGCGCTGGGTGCGGGTGCCGTAGGCGAACGCCGTGGTGGCGATCGAGGCGAAACGGCCGGCGATCTGCCGGCCACGGACGCCAGAGAACAGGCCGGCGTGTTCGACGTCGATGCCGGCGTAGACGAACGTGGCCGGGAGCCGCTCGGCCAGGTATTTGAGCTGGTCGGAGGCTTCCGCGCCGACCCTGGTGGCCAGGTTGAGGTTGTGTATCTCGTCAACGAGCACGAGGTCGGTGCCGAGCTGGGAGAGCACGTCGCAGACGGCGTTGGTGATGTTGACCTGGTTGAGGTTGCGGGGTAGGGGCAGGCCGAGGAATCGGGCGAACTCGGCGGCGAGGACCTTCGGAGTGGCCGCTGGCGGGACGGTGACGTAGACGACCGGCAGGAACGGGCCGGGCGCGGTGCGTCGACGCCGGGCCAGCAGTTCGTGGTGCTTGCCGAGCTGCTTGATCGCGGTGCTCTTGCCGGTGCCGGAGTCGCCGGTGACGACCAGGCCCCGCCGTGCGGTGTCGGTGCCGCGGTTGAGCAGCACGAGCCGCCGGCCGGCGTTGACGATCTGGTCGACGGTCGGGGTGGCCACGATGATGAGCCGGGCGTGGTGGGCGATGCGGGCATCGTCGTAGGCGTCTCGCTCGGCGGGGGTGAGTGCGGACAGCCGGGCAGGCGCCAGAACCTCCATCCGGGAGGGCTGCTGCTCGATGAACGCCGTCCAGCCTTCCTTCGTGGTGGGCGGTTCGTGGGCCGGCGGGTCGACCAGGTCTTCCGTCGGGCTGCGGGTCACCGGTAGCGCCGTTCGTCGCCAGGCTCGAACACCCCGAACGGGATCACCTTCGCCAGCGGCACGTCCCGGTCCTCCTCTTCGACGTCGGCGGGTTCTTCCGGGTCGGCCGGCGGGATGGACGGGATCAACCGGGCCGCGGCGCGGGTCCGGGCGCCCACCCGCTGATGGCGGGCGTCGCCGCCGGGGCCGGCGCCGGCCCGGGTGAGGAGGTCGTCCAGGGCGCGGGCAACGGCGGTCTCGTCGGTGTCGTCGCCACCGCGGCCGGCGACGATCTGCCGGGCGGCCCGCCAGGTGAAGTCGGCGAACGGCTGCCCGACCATCGGCAGGTGGGTTCAGGTGGCCGTGATCCAGCCGCCGCCCTGGTGGTCCCGGACGAAGACGTGCGACAGGTCGTAGGGGTCGTAGTGGACCTCCCACTGCTTGCCCTTGCCGACCACACCGGACGACCCGTGCCGGTAACGGCCCAGGTCAGGACTGTCGTAGTGTCGGTAGTCGATCTGGATGCCGTAATCGCCGATGGTGCGCCACTCGACCGGCAGCAGCTCCAGGTAGTCGGTGCCGGTCAGCGGCAGGGTGACGTACCCGGCCGCCGCGATCGCGGCGGCGAACATCTCGTTGGGCGACAGCACCCGGCCACCGGCATCCGGGTCACGTAGTCCCTCGTGCGGGCGGGGCTGCCAGCCAGCAACGATCCACTCGTCGAGCAACTCCTGAAGCTGGGGAAGTGACCACACCGCCTCGATGGCCGCCGCCGTGCCCCGGCGGGTGACGTTCGGCCCGACGTAGCCGGCAACGTGCTGGCAGAACAGGGTGCGGATCGAGCCGAACGTGCGCTCGACGTGGCCCTTGTCGGTCGGGGTGCCCGGCCGGGCCGGTTCGACGGAGATCCCGAGCCGGGCGCAGGCCCGCACGAACGTCTCGGAGACGAACACCGCGCCTCGGTCGGTGACGATGGTCTCCGGGACGATGACGGGCCGGGCGGCGGCGTGCTCCAGCCGCGCGTCCAGGTCCAGCAGCCGCCGGTGGGGGATGCGCGAGCGGGCCATCGCCAGCGCGTCCGTCCAGCCGGGCCGCATCGGCTCCGGGACCAACATCTTGGCCAGCAGCAGCGCCGCGTCGACGGCCTTGGTGCCCTGCGGACGCAGCACCGCCGCGCAGATCGAGCGAGTCGCGACGTCCAGCACGACGGTCAGCTCCACCCGGCCGGTCACCCCGTCGTCCAGCAGCGCCATCACGTCCAGCGGGGACGTGTCGATCTGCACCAACTCGCCTGGGCGGACCGCGACGGCGCGGGTGAACGGCCGCGCTGGCCGATTCGCCAGGCTGCGGCGGGTGGTCGCCTCACCGAAGGTGTGTCGGCCGGCGTCCATCGCGGCGGCCAGGCGGTAGAACGTCGCCGTCGACGGCATCGGCACCCCGCCAGGTCCGTGTTCGACGGCCAGCAACTGCTCCACCCGGTGGCGTAGCCGCGACCGGGTGCCGGTCGATTCCCCGGTCGCGGCCGCCATCACAGCCTCGATCGCCGCGACCACCCGGTCGTCGACCCGACCCTGCGAGGACGCCGGGCGGGTGGCCCGGTGGTCGATCAGGCCCCACAGCCCTTCGGACCGGTAGCGCAGCCGCATCCGCTTGACCGTGACCGCGCTGGTCGGCCGTCCCGCCGCGGTCAACTCGGCTGCCTTGGCCGCCTTCCGCTCCGCCAACGTGTGCCGGGCCGGGTCGTAGGGCTCGCGCGGCCGGACACCTGCCGGCGCGTCCGGCGGCAACCCGGTCTGCACCTCCACGACGTGCCGCTCCCACTGCCGGGCCCGCTCCAGCACTGTCGCCGGCAGCGCGTCGATCAGCCCGACCGGATCCAGCCGGGCCGGCGGCGGACCGGCCTCCAACAGATCGAAGCCCGGCGACGCCAGCACATGTGCCAACAGCAGCACCTGGGCATCACCGGCGTCATCGACCAGGCGTACCCGCACCCCCTGCAAGCCGCCGACCGTCCACGGCCGACCGTCAAACTGCAACCGGTCGCCGACCCCCAGCACCGCCCGGCCGGCGCCGCTCACCGGCCCGCCGCCGAAACGATCGACAGCTCCGACAGCGGCACCGTCAGATCGGTGCTCAGCCGGCCGCACCACAGCAGGTGGAACACCGCCGGCAGACTGGCCAGCGGGTCACCCAACCGTGTCGCGCCGTCCATCAACGGCGTCGGCTCCGCGAACATCGCCGGGGCGGCAGCGGCGACCGCCGGGCGCAGGCAGCGCGGATGCCGATACCCGGCCAGCCACCGCACGTTCGCCATCACCACCGGATCCGGCTCGTGCAACAGCCGATACTCCCAACCAACCTCGGCACAGGCCCGGCCGGTCGTCTCGAACGCCGCCGCGTCACGCGGGCGTACCCGCCCGGCCGGGCGGACATCGATCACCACACCGGTGCCGTCGACCAGCCGTACGAAGAAGTCCGGCGCGTGCGAGCGACGCCGGCCCGCCTGGTCCCACGACAGCCAGAACGGCTGCGACGCCATCGCCACCACCGAGGGGTCAAAGTCCAGGAGCGTCAGGTGATCCCGCTCCAACCACGACTCGAAGCCCACATGCCCGCCGATCGTGGCCGACCACCACAGGCCCGTGTTGTTGCGCTGCCCCCGGTACGCCGGGAACGACCGGACCGGCGGCACCAACTCGAACGCCACCCCGGCCACCACGCCCAGGTCCTCCCGCAGCTCCCGCCCGTCCGGGCCGACGTACCCGACCACAAACCCGGACAACGAGGCAGGCGCCGAACCCCGTAGCGCCACCAGACCGCCCAAACCCGCCCGCCTCCCCTGATCCAGAGCCGCCCAAAGGCTAGCGATGTCGGGGTACGGGCTGACCTCCCGAGGTAGGTACGAGATCCCAGGGTCGTGGTATTGGCTCGTTCCAGAAAGTAGATGATCGTCAAATAACTGAAAGTAACGATCGACCGAGTCGGCAAAGATCCTTAGCCACATCGGCATACGCTCATCTGCCGATAGAAGAGCATCGAGGAAGCTCGGATTGATGTCAACAGTGACTGAAAGAGCCAACGTAGGTGGTAGCTCAAGCCGTTGTCCGGGAGGCCAGCCGGAGTCCGCGCGATCGCCTGGTATCACGGGATGCAGCGGCTACGCACCCGCAGAGAACAGCGCGATGACATCCAGGAAGCCTTTCTCGGCCTCTCACCTGCGTCGTCGCATAACGACACGTCATACCGCTCCATCAGGTCGTCGGTCCTGGCCAAGGCGCGATTCACCGTCGGCTGATGGTCTGCGGCCCCGCATGGAAGAAGGCGTTGGAGGCAGGCAATGTGAGCAGGATCAACGCCACCAGGAGTGCGATCAGAGTAAGCACGAGTAATGCCGTGCTGGTCGGGTCGTACCAGCTCGGGAACCGGTCTTCGAGCATCTGCCGCAGTTCGGCATTCCGCTCGTCAGGCCAGTCCCAGTCGTCAGGAGCTCCCATGCGTATCGCGTTTCCGGCGCCGAACACGAAGGAGAGTCCAGCGTAGCAACAGGAATACAGCCCGCCGAGCACCAAGGTCACGACGCGCGCTGCAGGCTTCCCCCGTCTGATGAAGGCGGCGACAATGGCCAGGCCGACAGTGGCGATCATAGCCGCCACGCTCGTGGAGATCATGGTGTAGAGGAAGGTTTCGCTGTAGAAGATTCTGAGCTGCTCGACCGAATCATAGGAGTATGGGTTCGGAAACACTTCTTTGTAATAGCGCAAGACCGCACCCGTCGCCGGCAACACCATGCCAACGCTGATCACCTGAAGCGCCGCGACCAGCTGGAGCAGGTGGCTGGAGATAGTGACGCTGGCCGGACATCGTTTGGACGTCGTCGCGACGAGGTGCCCCAGATCGGACATTGCTTCGCCCCTCCTCAGGTCTGGAGCAGGGTATCGGACAGACGGAGGCCGCTGTCACCTCCATGTGCTTTTGATGACGGCGTCGTCGGCCCGAACGTGTCCGCGGTGCTGACAACGCGGCGGCCCGGGCGGAACGGCGTCGGTCAGCCGAAGCGAGTCGCGTTATCGGTGACCAGGCAGCTCGAACAGACGCGGCGTTCACCATGATGGCGTGCACTGATCTGCCGCGGTGAGCGCGCACCCAGCCTGCGTGTCCTTCATTACTCAGTGTTACGTCCGTGGCGGCTCAACCCGGACCTGACCTACCCATCAGTTCTGGAGATGGCGTACCGATCTCGGTACTTCAGCCTGTACCCCGACAAGCGACGACCCGGACCGCGGCACGCAGCCGGGTTCGGATCAAGTTCCGAAGAACGGATCAGGTACGGATCAGATCCAGTGAGAACGGATCAACTTCGCTGAGAACCCACAGATTCCTCGGTGCTCGCGACGAATGATGTCAACTCGGGTTGACAGTTGGGCTCTGTCAACCTATGTTGACGACATGAGTCAGGCAACGGATCTGGCGGCGGCGGCCGGCAGCACCGACCCACGGGTCGGGCTGCGTGCGGTGGTGGCCCTGCGCCGGCTGTTGGAGCGCCTGGAGGTCGTCCAGGTCGACAACGCCCGGCGGCAGGGCTGGTCCTGGCAGGAGATCGCCGACGCGCTGGAAGTCAGCAGGCAGGGAGTACACAAGAAGCACGCCGGCCGGGCGTCGGCGCGTACCCAGGGAGGGGCATGATGTTCGAGCGGTTCACGGTGCAGGCCCGGGACGTGGTCCGGGGGGCCGTGCTGGCGCGGGAGCGGCTGGAGCACCGCAACGTCGGCACCGAGCACCTGCTGCTCGCCCTCCTCGACGAGCAGCGCAGTTCCGTCGCCGGACTGCTGCACCGGGCCGGCCTGGACACCACCCGGGTGACCGAGGCGATCGACCGGAGGATCGACCGGGACACCGAGGAGTTCGGCGAGCGCGACGCCGAGGCGCTGCGCGCGATCGGCATCGACCTGGCGGCGGTCCGGGCCAGGCTGGAGGAGTCGTTCGGCGAGGGCGCCCTGGAGGCACCCCCGTCCCCTTCGGCCCGACGCAGGCTCTTCGGCGGCTGGGAGTTCTCCGGCCGGTTCTCGCCCCGGGCCAGGAAGGTGCTGGAGCTGGCCCTGCGCGAGGCGATCCAGCTCCGGCACCGGGAGATCGGTGCCGAGCACATCCTGCTCGGGCTGCTCCGGGAGGGGAACGGCCTGGCCGCCCTGCTGCTCGCCGAGGCCGGCCTCGACCCCGCCGAGCTTCGCCGCAGCACCCTGGACACCTTCCGCAAGGCCGCCTGACCGGCGCCGGCCGGCCGGACCGACCGTCGAAACCTGCCCGGCGTGCGGAAAACGTCACGCCCGTCCGGGTCGCTCCGCGCGGCAAGCTGCTGCACACTGGCGGCCGTGAAGGCGGACGAGCAGAGCACGGACGACGCGCCGGCCGGTTCCCGGACGGCGGGTCCCCGGTCCGGCGGTCCGGCCGGCCCCCGGTCGGCGGTGGTGGTCAACCCGGTCAAGCAGGACGATCTCGACGGGCTGCGCCGGACCGTCACCGAGACACTAACCGCCGCCGGCTGGCCGGAACCGGACTGGTACGCCACCACGGTCGACGACCCCGGCCAGGGGCAGGCCCGGCAGGCGATCGAGGCCGGCGCCGAGGTGGTCTTCGTCTGCGGCGGCGACGGCACCGTGATGTCCTGCGTCGGTGCCCTGGTCGACACCGACGTGGCGATGGCGATCCTGCCGTCGGGCACCGGCAACCTGCTCGCCGCCAACCTCGGGATCTCGAACGACCTGGCCGCCGGCCTGGAGGTGGCGATCGAACAGGGCCGGCGGCGGATCGACGTCGGCTCCTGCGGCGACCAGTACTTCACCGTGATGGCCGGGATGGGCTTCGACGCCAAGATGCTCGAAGCCACCTCCGAGACCACCAAGGCCCGGGTCGGCTGGCCGGCGTACGTGATGGGGGCGCTGCGGCACCTGCGGGACCGGCCGATGCGGGTGTCGATCAGGATCGACGACCAGCCGCCCCGGCGGCGCCGGGCCCGGACGGTCCTGGTCGCCAACGTCGGGCGGTTGCAGGGCGGGGTACGCCTGCTCGCCGACGCCGAGCCGGACGACGGCTTCCTGGACGTGGCGGTGCTGACCCCCCGGACCCTGAACCACTGGCTCTCGCTCGGTTGGGCGGTGCTGCGGCGACGCCACCGGGTGCCCGGGATGGAGGTGCTGCGGGGCCGCCGGGTCAGCATCACCAGCAACCGCGCCCAGCCGCGCGAACTCGACGGGGACGTCATCCCCGCCGGCCGCTCCCTGAAGGTGTCGGTACGCCCCGACGCGCTCTGGCTCTGCGTGCCGAAGCCGGAGAGCGAGCCGGACCTGTCCAAGGACGCCGACGCGGTCGCCGAGCGGGGTGAGCGGCGGGTGGAGGAGGCGCGGTGAGCAGCACCCGGCTGGTACCCGAGACCCGGTGCATGCCGGACGACGAGCTCTCCGCCGACGACGCCTGGCACACCCTGCGCCGGCACGGTGGCTGGCACCTGGTCCGGGACGCCTTCATCCGGTTCCGGTACGGCGACGCGTTCAGCCACGCCCGCGCCCTGGCCCTGCAACTCTGTCTCGCCGTGGTGCCGTTCATGATCGCGCTGGCCGGTCTGATCAGCGACCTGGGCGCGAACGAGGGCGGCCTGGTCGTCGCCGACACGGTGATCGCGTTGACGCCGGGCGCCAGCGACCAGATGGTCAAGGAGCTGCTCGTCGACACGGAGCAGACCGAGGACGCCGGTGAGCTGGCCCTGGCCCTGGGCCTGCTCACCGGCCTGTTCGCGCTGACCACCACGATGGCCCAGGTGGAGCGCGGGGCGAACCGGATCTACGGGGTGGAACGGGACCGGCCGGCGCTGTGGAAGTACTTCCGGGCCGCCGTCCTGGCGCTCACCGCCGGGGCGCCCGCGCTGGCCGGTTTCTTCATCCTGGTCGGCGGCGGCGAACTGGGCCGCTCGATGGAGCGGCACTACGACTGGTGGGGGCCGTCGGTCGGCCTCGCCTGGGACATCCTGCGCTGGCCGTTGAGCCTCGGGCTGACCGTCTTCGCGGTGGCGGTGCTGTTCCGGCACGCGCCCCGGCGCCGGCAGCCGGGACTGTCCTGGCTGCTCTTCGGCGCCGGGTTCAGCATCGTGCTGTGGTGGCTGGCCAGTGTGCTGCTTGCCGGGTACGTGTCCTACAGCGACGCCTTCGGCGCCACCTACGGTGCGCTGACCGGGATGATGGCGCTGCTGCTCTGGGCCAACCTGACCGGGATCGCGCTCTTCGGCGGGCTGGCCTTCGCCGCCCAGTTGGAGGCGCTGCGCATCGGCGAGCACGAGCCGGCCGAACCGGACCACTGGGAGCCCGACCGGACCGACCCCCGGCAGCTGAACATCATGGACATCGACCCGGCGATGACCCTCGGTCCGGGCGTACCCGGCCCGCGCAGCGGCGAGAACCGGGCCGGTGCGGGGCCGACCACTGCCGAGCGGGCCGTCCGCGACCCGGCCGCTCCCGACACCCCGGCCGCTCCCGACACCCCGGCCACCGCCGACACCCCGTCCGCTGCCGACATCCCGGTCGCCGACGAGGAGCGGGCCGTCGCCGCCGGGCCGGTCGCCGACGTCCGCGCCTCGGGCGCGGAGCCGCGCGAGCGCTGACGGGTGTACGCCGGCCGCGTGCCGGGTACCGGGCAGGCCAGGATCGAGAAGGGAGCCTGGCGTGGCCACCGTGAGCGAAGTGTTGCGGCGACCTCTCGGGCATTTTGCCGAACGGAGCCTGGCCGGATGGGCGCTGGTCGCCGGTACCGGAGCCGGGTTCGGAATCCTCCTACTGCTGGTCCGGGTGCACTGGAGCCCGCTGCACCGGGCCGACCACGAGACGGCGGCCTGGTTCAACGAGCTGGTCTCGGCCAACGGCGGCCTGGTCACCGTACTGGAGGCGATCTCCTCGCTGGGCGGCCGACCGATCATGATCTGGCTGGTCACCATCGCGGTGCTGGGCCTGCTGATCCGCCGGCAGGGCCGGCTGGCCGTCTATCTGATCGTCACCGGTCTCGGCGCCCTGGTGCTCGACCCGTCGATGAAGGAACTGGTGGGCCGGCTCCGGCCGGTGGTCGACATCCCGGTGGCCTCGGCGCCGGGCAACAGCTTCCCCAGTGGGCACGCCCTCGGGTCGATCGTCGCCTACGGCGCCCTGCTGCTGGTCTTCCTGCCGGCGATGCGGCCCCGGTGGCGCAAGCTGGCGATCGGATTCGTGATCGCCCTGGTGGTGGCGGTCGGGGTGACCCGGATCGCGCTCGGCGTGCACTACCTGACCGACGTACTCGCCGGCTGGCTGCTCGGCCTCGCCTGGCTCGGCGTCACCGCGTACGCCTTCCGGCTGTGGCGGCGCGAGCGGGGCCGCCCGGTCCGACCGCTCGGCGAGGGGCTGGAGCCGGAGGCGGGTCGGGAGATCACCCCGGCCCCGGCCGAGGACCACGTGCTGGCACATCCCCGGGCGGCCGTCGCCGAGGTACTCACCGGCTGGGTACTCGTCTTCGGCGCGTTGTACGGCTTCGGCATGCTGGTCAGCTATCACCTCGGCGGGACCTTCGTCGAGACCCTCGACCGGGAGGTGCCGGCCTGGTTCGCCGAGCACCGCACCGAGACCCTCAACCAGTTCAGCTACCTGGCCAGCAAGGCCGGCGACACGCACGCCATCCTGCTCGTCTCGCTGGTCTTCTGCCCGCTGGTGCTGGCCTGGTGGCGGCGCTGGCGGCCGGTGCTCTTCCTCGCGCTGACGATGTTCGGCGAACTGACCCTCTTCCTCGCCACCGCCCGCGCGGTGGACCGGCCCCGCCCGCCGGTCGAGCACCTGGACGGCCAGCTGCCGACCGCATCCTTCCCGTCCGGGCACATCGCGGCGACGATGTGCCTGTGGGTGGCGATCGCCCTGCTGGTGATGCCGCGCACCGACCGCTGGTGGCGCTGGCTGACCGTACTGGCCGCGGTCGTCATGCCGCTGCTGGTGGCCACCTCCCGGATGTACCGGGGAATGCACCACCCGAGCGACTTCGCCGGTGCGATGCTGCTCACCACGCTCTGGATCGGCCTACTCTGGCTCGTGGTACGCCCCAACGAGGACCTCTCCGGTGGCGGCCGGGCGGAACGGGGCGCTGCCGGGCGGGACGAGCGGCGCCGGGACGGTGGCGAGGCGGAACCGGCGGGGTCGGACAGCGCGGACGGCGGTGCGCGGACGGCGGAGCAGCAGAAGGTGCCGAGCACGCCGGCAGGGCTGTCGAGTCTCGACGACGAACTGGCCCGGGCGGCCCGGCCGGACTGACCAGGCGCACGCCGCCGGCGGGTGGGCCGAGACCAGGCGTACGTATGCCTGCCGGCGGGTGGGCCGAGACCGGGCACACGCCCGCCGGCCGGTGGGATGGACGGGACCGGACGGGGTGGGGTGCCGGGTGCGGGCGATGACGTACAACATCAAGAATGGTGGGCTGGACGGCGGCGACCGGAGCCGGCTGGACCGGATACTCCAGGTGGTCGCCGAACAGCGGCCGGACGTGCTGGCGTTGCAGGAGCTTCGCGGGCTGCGCCGGGACCGCCGGCGGCTCGACGCGGTCGCCCGGCGGCTGGGGATGCGGGCGTACCTGACCGGCGGCTGGTTCGGGCAGCCGGTGGCCGTACTCGTCCGCCGGCCGGTCGAGCCGCTCCGGGTGGTGCCGGTGCGCCGCCCGTTCCACCACGGGGCACAGCGGATCGTGCTGGCCACCGAACGGGGGCCGCTGACCGTGCTCGGCACACACCTGCACCCGTACTCCGGGCGGCGCCGGCTGCGCGAGGCCGGCTGGCTGGTCGGCGCGGCCGGCGGGATCCGGCGCGGCCGACTGGGAAGGCGGAACCGCGACCGACCGCGGACGCGGAACCGCGGCCGGCCGGAGACGCGGGACGGCGGCCGGCCGGACCGCGGGCCGCTGCCGGAGCGGCTGGTCCTGCTGATGGGCGACCTGAACACGCTCGATCCGGACGGCCGGCACGACGAGCGGATCGGCCGGCTGCCACCCGAGTACCGGGGACGGCACCTGATGCCGGACGGGGTGACCGTGGACACCCGAGCGGTCGCCGCGCTCTACCGGGCGGGTTTCGTGGACCTCTTCGCCGCGACGGACCCCGGCACGGAGCCGCCGGACACCGTGCCGACCAGCGCCGGTGGCGGGGCCGAATTCACCGGGATGCGACTGGACTACCTGCTCGGCACGCCGCCGCTCGCCCGGGTGGCCCAGCCGCCCCGGGTGGTGACCGGCGGAGCGGCCGAGTCCGCCTCCGACCACTACCCGCTGGTCCTCGACCTCGACCTCGACCTGTGACTGTGCTGACCGGGCGGGACGGCGGGACGGTTCAGGTGCCGAGTCCGACGTCGCGGGCGAGCAGCGCCGCCTGGACCCGGTCGGCGACACCGAGCTTCGCGAAGATGGCGGAGAGCTGGTTGCGTACCGTCTTCTCGCTGAGCCCGAAATGCCGCGCGATCTTGGCGTTGGTGTCCCCGAAGGCGAGCCGGCCGAGGATGTCCCGCTCCCTGGCGGTGAGCTGGTTGAACGGGGCGGGCAGCTCGGCCGGCCCCCGGTGCATCGCGGTGAGCACCGACGGCCCGATGCCCGGACCCAGCACCACCCCGCCCTGGGCGACCGTGCGCAGCGCGTCGATGACGGCGTCCGGATCGGTGTCCTTGAGCACGTAGCCCCGGGCGCCGGCCCGCAGCGCCCGGGCCACGATCTCCTCGTCGTTGGCCATGGTCAGCATCAGGACCTTGGTGTCCGGACGGGACTGGATGATCCGCGCGGTCGCGTCGACACCGTCACCGTCCGGCAGCGTCACGTCCATCGCGATCACCTCGATCCGCTCGCCGACGGCGGTGCTGATCGCCTCGGCGGTGGTCGCCGCCTCGAAGACCTCGCTCACCCACGACTCGCCTTCGAGCATGGTGCGCAGCCCTCGGCGCACCACCGGGTGGTCGTCGACGATGAGGATCCGTCCACCGTGCACCATGCTCGTCGCCGCCTCTGCCCACACGCCGCGTCCTGTGCGCAGCCGGCGGCCGGCGAAACGGCACCGCGGAGCCAAGCTGCGCATCGCGGGTTCAGCGTAGCGGGCTAGCCGATCCGCCCCGCGTCGCTGTCCGGAGTCTGGCTGCCGCCGGCCGGTGGGGCGGTGGCGGCGGGCTGGGCCGCCACACCGCGCGGCTGCGGCAACTCCGACTCCGGGTCGGCGTCGAGCGCTCGATGGGCCACTCCCCAGCACCCGTCCGGGCCGCCTGAGCCCGGATCCGTCCCGGTGTCGCTGCCCGTACGGCCACCGTCGGCGCCATCAGCGGCGGAGGTGTCGGTGGCCGCCCGGTCGAGAGTGAGGTGACCGTCCCGGGACGGCGTGTCCGTCGCCTGGTCCGGGACGGTCGGCTGGAAGGGCAGACGCACCCGGATCGAGGTACCGTGTGGACTCGTCGGCGTGATGTCGAATTCGCCGCCGAGTTCGGTGGCCCGCTCCCGCATCGAGTCGAGGCCGACCCCGCCGGGCCGACGCGGCCCGAGTCCCACCCCGTCGTCCACGATCTCCACGGTCAGCGCCCGGTCCCGGTGCACGTTCACCCGGCAGGTGGTCGCCTGGGAGTGCCGGGTCACGTTGTTCAGCGCCTCCGCGACGATCCGGTACGCCGCCACCTCGATCGCGGCCGGCAGCCCCTGGAGATTGCCGTCGACGTGCAACCGGACCGAGAGGGTCGGGCTGTCGAACCGGGTGCACTCGTTGCGCAGCGCGGCGGCCAGCCCCCGGTCCAGCGCGGGCGGCCGGAGTTGGTCGACGAGCTGGCGTACCTCGGCGGTGCAGGTCTGCAGGTCCACGCTGAGCGCGTCGAGGATCCGGCCGGTACGCGGCTGCCCGGCGACAAGCTTGTGCGCCGCCCGGACCTGCATGGCCATCCCGGCCAATGTCGGGCCGAGACCGTCGTGCAGGTCGCGACGCAGGCGACGACGTTCCTCCTCGCGGGCGGTGATCAGCCGTTCCCGGGACTCCTGGAGGTCGTGGATGAGCCGGACGCCGTCGGCGGCCACCGCCGCCTGCAACGCCAGGTCACCCAGCAGGCGCCGTTCGACCGGGGTGAACCGGCTCGCCGCGCTCCGGTTCGCCACCAGCAGCCGCCCGACCCGTTCCCCCCGGGTGACCATGTCGAACGCCTCGACCGGCGTGTTCGCGCTGCCGTACGCAGCGAGGATCCGGGGCCCCTCCCGCCCCTCGACCTCGACCGCGACGTGCGGCACCCGCAGCGACCGCGCGATCGTGTCGGTCAGCAGCGGCAGCACCGCGCCCGGCTCGACGGTACGGCCGAGCAGGTCGCCGAGTCGCGCCATCACCTGGTAGGGGTCGTCCCGGTCGCCGTAGAGCAGCCGGTTGACTCCCCGCTGCACCCGGCCGCGGGCCGGTTCGAAGGCGACCGCGATCAAACCGGTCGCCACCAGCGAGGCGTTCGAGGTGCTGCCCGCCATCAGCAGGTCCCGCAGCAGCGTGATCAGTCCGACGAAGGCGGCGATCACCAGCAGGCTCATCACCAGCCAGACGATGCTCCGGTTGACGACCTGGTCCAGTCCGTACAGCCGGTAGCGCAGCACCGCGACGGCCATGCCTATCGGTAGCGCCACCACCATGATCACCCAGGCTCCGGGCAGGTTGATGGCCTCCAGCACGAGCCCGAGCAGCAGCAGGATCGCCGACGCCAGCAGACAGGCGAGCTGGGCCCGGGTCTCACCGTCGGCCCGCCGCCAGCGCAGCACCAGGGAGACCAGGCCCGCGACCAGCCCGAGCAGGGTCACCCCGATGGCGAGGAGCGCGACCAGGACGAGCGTACGAGCCCGCTGGGTCGGTGCCGGTTCCGGGTCGCTGACCAGACTGTAGGGGTCGTCGAAGGCCGCGACGGCGTAGGCGAGGGCGGCGACGACCGTCCCGACTATGACCACCGCGGCCACCGGACGCCACCGCCGCGAGAGCAGTCGCCCGTCCGGGAAGAGCAGCAGGGTGAGGAAGATCAGCCCGTACGGGACCCACCAGGCCCACTGGCTCAACCAGGCCAGTGGCAGCCAGCGTCCCCAGCTCACCGCGAGTACGGCCACGCTCGCCGCCCCCCCGGCGGCGAGCATGAGCCGACCCACGGGATGTCCGGGTATCCCGACCAGGACCAGTGCGCCCATCATGGTGAACGCGATCGCGATCACCGCGAGCTCGCCGGTCTGTTCGATCCAGATTCCACGGGCGCTGACGTAGTGTCCGGCGACCACGAGCGCGACGACGATGGCTGCCCCGACCAGCGCGACGATCCTGCCCGTGGGCCATCGCCTGGTGTCCTCCGTGGACGTCACCCCTGCTACCCCTGTCCGATCAAGTTGTCAGTGTGTCCAGCCGGCGGCGTGCAGCGAGTTGTGGAACCAGCCGCCCCGGTCCATCAGCCGCATGCCCCCCGACGGCGAGTCGCCACCCGGGAACTGCGCGGCGTCCTCGACCAGCGTGCCGCCGCCGATCTGCGGCAGGGCGGCGATCGCCTCGTCCACGGTCAGCCCGGAATCCGCGACAGTCTCCGGATGCCTGCGGATGTAGTCCCCGACGTGCTGGACGACGGCCTGGAGCCGGCCCTGGATCAGCTCCGGGTCGGGGTCCTCGAGCGTCGGAACCAGCCCTTCCAACGCCCACTCGTGGTTGAACACCGGCGCCAGTCGGCGGCCCGCCTTGTCGAAGAACTCCAGGCCGCCCTGGGCCTTGGCGCCGATGTCCTTCTCGCTCAGTAACTCGGCGACGCTGCCGTAGGCGTGCGCGAAGCTGTTGTCGCTGGCGATGACGATCGGTTCGATCTCCGTACGGCGGACCGGGCGAATCGGCTTAGCGGTCATGACACTCCCCTCGTAATCCAATCTCGACGGTCTTCGCGCTGGTGAGCGACGGTTTCCCTCCGCAGCCTAGGCCCGCTGTCCAACGGGGCGGATCGGTCCGTCGGCTCAGCATCATGGCCCCTCGGACGTCCCGCTGGCCCGGGACCGGTGTCCCAGTCCACTCGGGAAAATCTGGTCTGTCTCCGTACGGTCCGGTAACCGACCCGATCTCCGACGGCTACCCGACCGGAACGCGGGTGCTCGCCGGCCGGAGTGGCGGTGTTCTCCGGCCGGAAGTGGCCGGGGGCCCCGGTCGGAGGTACTCGATATCGGGTCGATGCCCGGACGATGCGCCGGACCGGCAGTCTCGTCGGCGGTGCCAGTCGCCACTCACCACGGCCGGCGCTTCGTCAACCGCTACCTGGGGAGACCTATGACGTCCGAGTCGTCGGCCGCCGCGAGCCGGGATCCCGGCCTCGCCATGCCGCTGCGCGGACGGACCCGGTCGCCGGCCGGTCGCGGGCCGTCGTCTGGTCACGTGCCGCGGCCCGGTCACCAGTCCTGGCCCGGCCAGACGTCGTCAGCCGGCCGCCCCTCGTGGTCCGGCCATCCCTCGTCGTCCGGGCACCCGGCAAGGTCCGGCCAGGTGGTGTCGGTCGGGTTGCGGGAGCCGGCCGACCTGGTGGCCGAGCTGCTCGACCTGATCAGCCTGACCGGCTGGACGGTCCAGCACCGGGCCGGTCGGACCGTTGTGGCTCCGGCACTGGCGGTCGCCCGGTTGCAGGGTTGGAAGCTGCACGTCTCGGCGACGCCGTCGAACGCGCCGGAGGTGCTCGCCGCGTGCGTACCGGTGCTGGTCGAGTCCGGTACCGCGTTCGCGTTCGTCGCGACCGCCGCCGGGCTGGCCGAACTCAACGGCCCCCGGGCGCCACGGGCCGGGGCCGGGAAGTTCCTCACCGCCTGTCCGGCGAGCGACGAACTCTTCCGGGAACTGGCGAGGCGGCTCGACGAGGTGACGGCCGGACAGGTGGGGCCGGCGATCCTCTCCGACCGGGCATACCGGTCCGGCGGAGTGGTGTACTACCGGTACGGCGCCTTCGGTGAGTTCGGCGTGCGGGACAACGACGGCCGGTACCGGCGCTGTCTGGTCGACCCGGACGGCAACCTGGTCGAGGACCGCTGCGAGCCGGTCTTCCGGCCACCCGCCTGGGTCGAGTTGCCGTTCGGCCCGGTGCCGGAGCGGGCGGCCACCCCGGCACCGGGGGCGCCGGCCTGGCCGACCGGCGGGACGGCGTCGAACTGGTCGGTCGCGTCGATGCAGGTCTTGGGGACGTCCGCCGCCGAACCGGAGACCGGTGCGGCGGGGACGGCCGGGTCCGCGGGGGGCGGACCGGGGGGCCCGGCCGGGCCCGGGGTGCCTGTTCGGTCGGGGGGCTCGACCGAACAGGAGGGTCCGGCCGGGTCGGGGGGCCCGGCACGGCCGGGGGAACGCGTGCGGCTCGGGGGAGTCGCGCGGTCGGGGGTGGACGTGCGGCTCGGGGGAGTCGCGCGGTCGGGGGGACCTGCCGGGTCGGGGGGCCCGGTCGGGCCTGCGGGGGCGGCCGGGTCAACGGGGGCGGTCGGGTCGACGGGCACGTGGGAGCCTGTCGGCCCGGCCGGACCGGCCGAGGTACTGATCGGCGGCAGGTACGCGGTTACCGGCGCGATCCGGCAGGCGAACAAGGGCGGTGTCTACCGTGCCCGGGACCTGCGTACCGGGGTCGACGTCCTGATCAAGGAGGCCCGGCCGTACGTCGGGGCGGACGCCTCCGACCGGGATGTCCGGGATCTGCTCGGGCACGAGGCGCGGGTTCTGCGGCACCTGCTCCCGCTCGGCGTGACGCCGCGGCCGCTTCGCGAGTTCGTGCAGGGCGACCACCGGTTCCTCGTCGAGGAACTGCTCGCCGGGCGGCCGTTGTCGGCCGACCCGCCGGACCCGTCGACGGGCGGTCCGGTCCCGCTGGCCGCCGGATCGGGCCGGGTCGGCTGGTACCACCTGCTCGACCGGCTGGCCCGGCTGGTCGGGTCCGTGCACGCGGTCGGCGTCGTGCTGCGGGAGCTGGCGCCGGAGAACGTACTGCTGTTGCCGGACGGGGAACTCCGGCTGGTCGATCTGGAGCTGGCCGCGTTGCGTACCGGCGGGCGGGACGACTGGTCGTACCTCGACCTGCGGCACTTCGGCGAGGCCGGGTTCGTGGCCCCGGAGCAGTGGCAGGGTGCCACGCCGGACCCGGCGGCAGACCTGTTCAGCCTCGGCGTGCTGGCGCTGTGGCTGGCCGGTCGGGTCTGGCCGGTGGACGCCGGCACGGCGTTCGCCGGCGCATCTGCCGGGCCCGGCGACCTGCCGGCACGCTCGCCTGAGGAGCTGGTGTCGGCGCTGATGGAGCCCTCCTTCGGCGGACCACCGGTTCCGGCGCTGTTGCGCCGGATCGTCAGCGGCCTGATGCGTGTCGAGCCCGCTGACCGGATCGGGCTGGACGAGGTGGTTGCGCTCTGCGCCGTGGCCGCCGGCAGCCCGGCCACGGGTCGACCGGCGACCACCGCCGAGCGGACCGCCGTCCCGCATCCCGGTCCGAACACCGTCCCGGACGATGAGCCGAACACCGTCCCGGACGGGTGCACAGGGCTGACTGTGGCGTCGTTGGAGGCGGTGGAGACGCTGCCAGGACCCCTGGCGATGCCGCCGGAGTCGATTGCGACGCTGTCGGAACCGGCCTGGTCGGACCTGGTCGAGGAAGCAGTCCGGCGACTGGACCCGAGGCGGGAGCACGGGTCCACTTCGGACTCGACTGACGCTTCCGGTACCCGGGCGGACGTCCGCGTCCGGCCTACCGGTGTCCACCCGTCCGGCCGGCCGCGACGCGCGGGCCAGGTCTGGGCCGGACCCGGGCCCGGTCGACAGACCGCCTCGGAGCCGGGGCCCGCCGACGTCGCCCGGTCGGTGGCGGCGTTGACCCGGCTGGTCGTCGCCGGGACGACGGCCGGCGACCCCGAACGACCGGTCCGGGCGGCACCGGTACTCGACCGGCTGCTGGACCGGCTGCTGTATCCGTCCGACCGCGGGTGGCAGCGCCTGCCCGGACTCGCGGCCGGCTCCGCCGCGACTGTCTGGGCGCTCTGCGACGCCGGCCGGCTGCTCGGCCGGCCGCACCTGGTGGACCGGGCCGTGGAGCTGGCACTCCGGCAGCCGGTGCGCTGGCCGGACCCGGGGCTCGGGTACGGGCTCGCCGGGCTGGGCAGCGGCCTGCTGCACCTGTGGCGGCACACCTATCTTCCCGTCCTGCGGGAACGGATCACGGCGGTGGCCCGACAACTGCTCGACACCGTCGACCCGGGCGGCGCGATGGTCTGGACGGTGCCGCCGTCCTTCGACTCGGTACGCGCCGGACTGCGGACGTACGACCTGGCGGGGGGTACCGCCGGAATCGGCGCCTTCCTGCTGGCCGCCGGGCAGCTGCTCGGGCGGCGGGACCTGGCGGCCGCGGCGGTCCGCTGCGCGGAGACGCTGCTGGACGCGGCCCGGACCGTCGACGGCACCCTGTGCCGGCCGAACCCGTCGTCCGACGCCGGCCCCGGACAGCGGTCCTGGTCCGGCGACCCGGCCGGAATCGGCGCCTTCCTGTGCCGCGCGTACGTCCACACCGGCGACTCCCGATACCGGGCAGCGGCGGTGGCGGCCGCGCATGCGGTCGTCACGAGCGGCTGGACCCGGCACCGGAACGGCGGCGTGGCACCCCTCGGGGGCGGGAGCGGCGGTGCCGGTGTCGGGGGTCGTCCGGTCGGGCCGGCCGGACTTCGGCCCGGCACCGGATCGGCGGCGCCCGCTGACGGAGAGTTCCTGCTCGACCTGGCCCGAGCTACCGGCGACGTCCGGTACGCCGCCTGGGCCGAGGCGCTGGCCGCGCGGTGGTGGGCGGCAGAGGTCCGGCACCCCGGGCACACCGGTTGGTCGGACGGGCCGTGGTGGACGGCCGCGGGTGGCGCCGATCCGGCCGGCCGGCTGGCCTTCCTGCTCCGGCTCCGCCTCGGCGGTGCACGGCTGCTCCACCCCGATCCGGCGACGGAGTCGGGTTATCCGGGGACGGCACAGCCGATGGGCGCCCCGGCCGGAGCTGTCGGGATCGGCGCCTGGCGGACCGGAGCCGGCGGATCGACCGTACCCTGCGCCGGTGGTACCACCTGTCGGTGCTGACACGCCGACGCCCCGGACGCGGACGCGGGTGCGGCCGGGGTCAGGCGCCGCGGGGGAGGGCGGGATCCGGCGGACGGAACCTGCCGGGCAACACCGTCACCACCTCCGACGCTCGCGGGACCGGCGTTCGGCGCGGCGTGGCCAGGCTGGCGGCCGACCGGCGCGGAGGCTCCGGCTGGTCGGCGGGACAGAGGACCGGAGTCGCCCTGGGCGGCACACCGATCCGCCGGATCACGCCGCGCAGGGTTCCCCGGCTCCGGGCCGGCGCGGCCGGCTCGTCGGTGCCGTACGGAACGACGAGCCGCTCCTGGCCCAGGTTGCCGACCGGGGTGTTGTGCTGCTCGGCGAGCCACTGGACGGTCGCGCAGGCCGCCGCCCGGTCCCGGTCACCCAACTCGTCGAAGAGCTGCTGAGCGGTCCGCGCGGACGTCCAGGCGGCGGCGGACTCCGCCCGGGAGAGCAGCAGCAGCGCGTTGCCGAGGGACAGCAGGGCCCGGGCGCGGTGGCTGCCGCCGTTACCCCGCAGCGCGGTCCGCGCGTGGTCGACGGCGCGCTGCCAGAGTCCGGTGAGCCGGCGCTGGTGCAGGAAGTTGGTCGGGGCAACGGCGAGCCGCCAGGCCAGTTCGGTGTCGCCGAGTGCGGCGGCCTGGCCGGCGGCACCGACCACCAGGTGCCGCTCGGCGGTCAGCCAGCCCAGCGGATCGGCGTCGACGGCACGCAGGATCCCGGCGTACGGTCCGAACCCCTCCGGCAGGCCCAGCGCGCCGGCCGGGAAGACCTGGTCGGGCAGCTGGCCGTCGGCGCGCAGCGCCAGGTCCAGCAGCCACCAGTACGCCCGGCGGTGTGCCGTGCCCCGGGTCGGTGGCGGATCGTCGACCGCGACCCGCTCCTGGGCGTACAGCCGGACCAGTTCGGGCATCCGGTAGCGGGCCAGCCCGGTGCGGCGGTCCGGAACGGCACGCACCAGCCCGGCGCCGGTCAGTTCGGCGAGTGCCTGCTCGGCGGTGCCCCGATCGGTGTCCAGCAGCGGGACGGCGAGCCAGCCCGGGAACTCGGCCACGGGCAGTGTGCCGAGCCGCCGCAGCAGGGTCGCCGGCCCGGTCGCCAGCCGCCGGTACGCCCCGGCCAGCCCCCGGCGAACGTCCCGGGCGCCGTCGGCGAGCACGTCGAGCCGGCGCGTGCCGTCGGCGAGCCGTTCGGCGGCCTGGCTCAGCGACCCGTCCCGGCCGGCCGCGAGCCGACCTCCGGTGACCCGGATCGCCGACGGGAGCCGGTCGCAGAGCTGGACCACCCGGTGTGCGGCGGGAACGTCGTCGGCGACCCGGTCCGGCAACATCGCGGTGAGCAGCCGGACCGCCGGCTCGACCGGCAGCACGTCGAGGGTGAGCAGGTGCGCGCCGTCCAGTCCGGTCAGCGGGTGTCGGGCGGTGAGCAGCGTTGCCGAGGCCGGGCCGGTGGGCAGCAGCGGGCGTACCTGACTCTCGTCGACGGCACCGTCGAGCAGCACCAGGAGCCGGCGTCGGGCCACCAGCGACCGGTACAGGTCGCGCCGCTCGGTACGCCCGACCGGGACCGACCCTTCGGGTACGCCGAGGGCGCGGAGGAAGCCGCCGAGCACCTCGTACGGGTCCACCGGCCCGCCCCGGTCGTCGACGAGCTCGGCGTACAGGCAGCCGTCCGGGTGATCCGGGCCGGCGTCCCAGCCCGCCCGGATCGCCAGCGCCGTCTTGCCGACCCCGGGCAGGCCGGCGACCACCACCAGGGCCGGTCCGGTCCGGCCGCTGTCGCCGTCGAGAGCGGCTCGGATCCGGGCCAGTTCCGTCTCCCGCCCGACGAAGTCGGCCACCGCCGAGGGTAGTTGCCACGGCGTCCCGGGCCGCCCGCCGCCCGCCTGTCCGTCCGCCGCCGCCGGGACTGGAGCGGGCGGCTCGCCGCTGTACTCGGCTGTCGCGTCCCAGTCGCTGTGCGCGGACGGCTGCCCGACCATCGCGTGTCGGTCGCTGTGCGCGGACGGCTGCCCGACCATCGCGTGTCGGTCGCTGTGCGCGGACGGCTGCTCGGCCGTCCCGTCCCGGTCGCTGTGCGCGGACGGCTGCTCGGCCGTCCCGTCCCGGCCGCTGGGTCGACGGTGGGCCGGGCCGCCCGGTTGCCCGGCCGGTCGTCGCGGCGTCCCGCCCGATCGGCGCGTCGGTCGGCCGGCGACCCGGCGGCGGGCCGGTGGACCGCCGGGGCGGCGTCCCGGCCGGTTCGACTCGGTACCACCCCCGGCCGCTGCCACCGCCGCCGGCAGCTCCTTCGGCACCGTCTCGGGGCTGGTCGGCGCCACGTCTACGCGGGTCGGCATCGCTTCCGTGGCCGTGGCCGTGGCGGAAGGGTCGAGCGCGGGGTCGCGGTTGAGGATCTGGCGGTGTAGTGCCGCCAGTCGCGGACCGGGCTCGATGCCGACCTCGTCGGCCAGCCGCTGCCGGTAGTCCTGGTAGGCGGCCAGCGCCTCGGTCACCCGACCGCAGCGGTAGAACGCGAGGACCAGGTTCTCCCGGAAGCGTTCGTTGAACGGGTCGGCGGCGGCCAGCCCGACCAGTTCGGTGACCAGGTCGGCGTGCCGGCCGAGGGCGAGTTCGAGGTCGATGCAGCGGGCCCGGATCGCGGCCTGCCGCTCGGTCAGCAGGGTGCCCGCCGTACTGACCAGCTGGCCCTGTACGCCGGCCAGCACCGGCCCGCGCCACAGGTCGAGGGCGCAGCGGTACCGGCTGACCGCCTCGGCGGGTCGGCCGGTCGAGGCCGCCCGGTCGGCGTCGGCGACGTACCGCTCGAACAGCAGTACGTCGAGTTCGTCGGCGGTCGCGGCGAGCCGGTAGCCGGCGGTCTCGGTGAACACCACCGGTCGGGGTACGCCGGCCCTGGCGAGCAGCCGGCGGAGCTGGGACACCACGATGGTCAACTGGGTCCGGGCCGTCGCCGGGGCGTGCCAGCCCCACACCGCCTCGATCAGGCGCTCGGTCGGCACCGTCCGGTTGGCCTCCAGGAGCAGGGTCGCCAGCAGCGCCGAGACCCGGGCGCTCCGGATCCGGAGCGGGGCACCGGCGATCTCGACCGACAGGGGACCCAGGATTCTGAACCGCATACTCGTCTCCGCCGCGTCGCCGCGCGACAGCCGAACGACTGCCCGAGGCCGAGCCTTGTGCACCGGGCGGGGGCCGAGCCAGGGACAGCTGACCCGGGCGGCCGGGAGGAATGCCCGACACGCCGGGCCGCAGCCCGGGGCGTGACCGCGGGTAGGTGGCGGCCGGACGATCAGTTGAGGGCCAGGTTGACGAGTACGGTCAGCACGATCGAGCCGATTATCGAGATCAGGATCATCAGCAGGCAGCCCAGTCCACCGCCGAGCGGGCGTACCTCGACGCGACCGAAGCGCATTCCGGCTCAGAGCTCCCGGAGTCGGGGCAGCAGTTCGCGCTCGGCCCAGTCCAGGAACATCGGCTGGCTGTCGGCGCCGATCTGCACGACCGCCACGTCGGTGAACCCGGCGTCGACGTACTTCCGGTACGCCTCGACGTGCGCGTCCAGGTCCGGGCCGCAGGGCACGAGTTCGGCCACGTCCTCGGGCCGGACGGCCTCGCTGGCGCTGACGAAGGACTCGGGTCCGGGCAGCTCGGCCTTGACCGACCAGTTCAGGGCGGCCCACCGCCACAGTTCGTGCGCCATCTTGCGGCACTCGTCGGCGTCCGGTCCGTAGCAGACCGCCGCCTGCCCGTAACGGGGCTTGCCGGCGCCGCCGCGTTCGTCGTACATCTTGACCACCGCCGCGTCCGGCACGTCGAGGGCGAGCGCGTCGGCGTACTCGGTGACCAGCTCGATCGAGTGCGGCCCGGAGGCCGCGACGGCGATCGGGACGCGCTCGGCCGGCCGGTCCCAGAGGTACGCCTCGGGCACCTCGAAGTGGTTGCCGGAGTAGGAGAGGTTGTCCCCGTCCAGCAGCGGCCGGATGATCTGCAACGCCTCCTCCAGCATCTCGTGTCGCTGGTGCACGTACGGCCAGGCGCCCACCACGTGCTCGCTGAGGTTTTCCCCGGCGCCGAGCGAGAGGGTGAACCGGCCGTCCGACATCACCCCGATCGTCGCCGCCTTCTGTGCCACCACGGCCGGGTGGTAGCGCCGGATCGGGCAGGTCACATAGGTCATCAGCTTGATCCGCGAGGTGGCGTGCGCCACCGCGCCGAGCACCGACCAGGCGTAGGGGGAGTGGCCCTGCGCGGCGAGCCAGGGGTAGTAGTGGTCCGAGATGACCAGGTAGTCGAAGCCGGCCTGTTCGGCCCGGACCGCGTACTCGACCAGTTCCTTCGGCCCGGTCTGTTCACACATCAGTGTGTAGCCCACCCCGACCATGCCGAACCTCCTCCGTTGTGCCGATTCTGGCTGTCTACCCCGCCTGGCGCCGGTAAACCCGGTAACCACTCTCCGCCGGCCCGGAATCCGGCTGTGTGGTGCAGTGACGTCCTTGACTATCTGTCCATCGTGGGGGTAGCGTCGCTCTTAACCGGTTAAGGATCGCCGGTGCGTCATCCTTGTGGTGGGGATGACGGCGTCCGTGGTGGTTCGGTCACCGCACCACCCCGGGCGCCGCCCGCCGTTCGGTCCTTCCCCCCGGTCAGCGGCCGTATTAACCTGACCGACCATGGTGATCTGTCGGCGGGTCGGTGCCGCGCTGGTGGCGACGACCGTCACGCTCTCGCTCGGCGCCGCACCCGCGCCCGCGTCCGCCACCGGGCACGGGCACGACCACGGGCACGGCGGTGTCGGCACCCCCGGCACGCCGGGCGCGCCGGGGGTCGGCGACGGCTACTTCCCGGCCGCCGGCAACGGTGGTTACGACGTGCTCCACTACGGACTCGACATCCGTTACGAGCCGGCCACCCGGGCGTTCGCCGGGACCGCCACGATCTCCGCCCGGGCCACCGCCCGGCTCTCCCGGTTCAACCTGGACCTGCGCGGCTTCGACGTGCGCGCGGTGACCGTGGACGGCCGGGCCGCCCGGTACGACCGGGACGGCCAGGAGCTGCGGATCTCGCCGAGACACGCCCTGTCCCGCGGCGAGCGGTTCACGGTGGTGGTCCGGTACGACGGCACCACCGGCCGGCCGACCGACGTCGAGGGCGCCCTCTACGGCTGGGTCTCCACTCCGGACGGCTCCTTTGTGGCCAACGAGCCCGACGGCGCGTCCACCTGGTACCCGGTGAACGACCACCCGACCGACAAGGCCAGCTACGACTTCCGGCTCACCGTGCCGGCCGGCAAGACGGCGGTGGCCAACGGCGAACTCGTCGGGCAGCGCACCAGGGACGGCTGGACGACGTTCGTCTGGCGGGCCCGCGACCCGATGGCGAGCTACCTCTCCACCGCCTCGGTCGGCGACTACGACCTGCGCCGCAGCACCGGCCCGCGCGGGCTGCCGATCATCGACGCGATCGACCGGGACCTCGGGCCGGAGGCCGCCGACGGGCTGGCCCGGACCCGGGAGATGATCGCGTACTTCACCGACCTGTTCGGCCGGTACCCGTTCACCTCGTACGGTGCGATCGTCGACGACGACGAAGACGCCGGGTACGCCCTGGAGACGCAGACTCGGCCGATGTACTCCGGCCCGCCGGGCGAGGGCACGGTGGCGCACGAGCTGGCCCACCAGTGGTACGGCAACAGCGTCAGCCCGGCGCGCTGGCAGGAGATCTGGCTGAACGAGGGCTTCGCCAGTTACGCCGAGTGGCTGTGGGAGGAGCACACCGGCGGACGTACCGCGCAGGCGCGCTTCGACACCTTCTACGCCCGGCCGGAGACGGCGAGCTTCTGGAACCCGCCGCCCGGCGACCCTGGCGCCACGAACCTCTTCGCCGGCTCGGTCTACACCAAGGGCGCGATGACGCTGCACGCGCTGCGTACGAAGATCGGTGACCGGGCCTTCTTCGCCCTGCTCCGGGCCTGGTACGCGGCGAACCGGAACGACACGGTGACGACGGCCGACTTCGTCCGGCTCGCCGAGCAGGTGAGCCGGCGGCAGCTCGACGCCTTCTTCCAGACCTGGCTCTACACCCCGGGCAAGCCCGCCGTCTGGTGAGCCCAGGGAATGGACGGGGCGGACATTACTGAACCGGTTGCGTTAACCGGTTCATCGGCCTACCCTGATCCGTGCCGCCGCAGGGAAAGTCGGGTGGTAACTGTCGGGCAGCGGTTACCGGTCCCCCACTTCTGTCCCCGTCCCCCGGGGTCCTCCCTGAGGTAGGTCATGAAAAGACGAATCTACGCGGTGGCATCGGCGCTGTTCGCGCTCGTCGCCGCCGCCGCTGTCTCGCTGTTCGCGGTGGCGCCACCCGCACAGGCGGCGGCCGGCTTCACGGTCAGCGGCGGGCGACTCCTCGACGCCCGTGGCAACGAGTTCATCATGCGCGGCGTGAGTCACGCACACACCTGGTACACCAGCCAAACCGGTTCATTCGCCGACATCAAATCGCTCGGCGCGAACACCGTACGGGTGGTGCTGAGCAGCGGCGGCCGGTGGACCCAGAACAGCGCCGGCGACGTCGCGAACGTCATCTCGCTGTGCAAGGCCAACCGGCTGATCTGCGTGCTGGAGGTGCACGACACCACCGGGTACGGCGAGGAGGGCGCGGCGATCACCCTCGACCAGGCGGTCAGCTACTGGATAAGCATCCAGAGTGCCCTCGCCGGCCAGGAGAACTACGTCATCCTCAACATCGGCAACGAGCCGTTCGGCAACAACGAGACGGTGAGCGCCACCTGGCCGACCGCCACCCGCAACGCGATCACCCGGCTGCGCGACGCCGGCTTCGACCACACCATCATGGTCGACGCGCCGAACTGGGGTCAGGACTGGCGCTTCGTCATGCGGGACAACGCGCAGAGCGTCTTCAACTCCGATCCGGACCGGAACACCGTCTTCTCGATCCACATGTACGGCGTCTTCGACACCGCCGCCGAGATCACCGATTACCTCGGCCGGTTCCGCAGCGCCAACCTGCCGATCGTGGTGGGCGAGTTCGGACACAACCACTCGGACGGCAACCCGGACGAGGACACCATCATGTCGTACGCCCAGCAGAACGGGATCGGCTACATCGGCTGGTCGTGGAGTGGCAACGGGGGCGGCGTCGAATACCTCGACATGGTGACGAACTTCGACGTCAGCCAGTTGACCTCGTGGGGACAGCGGATCTTCAACGGGGCGAACGGCATCCGGCAGACCGCCCGGGAGGCGACTGTCTACGGCGGCGGCACCCCGACCACCCGGCCGCCGACGACCCCGCCGACGACCCGGCCGCCGACCACTCCGCCGACCACCCGGCCGCCGACCACCACCCCGCCGGCCGGCACCCGGGGCTGCACCGCCAGCTACGCCGTTACCGGACAGTGGCAGGGCGGCTTCCAGGCCGAGGTCCGGGTGACCGCCGGCAGTACGGCGATCGGCGGCTGGACCGTCAGCTGGACCTTCGCCAACGGGCAGCAGGTCAACCAGTCCTGGAACGCGACGCTCAGCAACAGCGGTTCGAGCGTGACCGCCCGGAACGTCTCCTACAACGGCAGCCTCGGCGCCGGGGCGAGTACCGCGTTCGGGTTCCTCGGGAGCTGGAACGGCACCAACAGCGCACCGTCGCCGAGCTGCACCGCCAGCTGAGCAGTCGGCGCCGCACGGCCGGGCCCGCCCCGCGTGGGCCCGGCCACCGCTGTGCGGGGTGCCGGCAGCCTCAGCTCCGGCCCGGTAGCCGCGGCAGCACCTCGGTGGCGACCTCGGCCAGCACGGCCTCGTCCCCGGCATACCAGCTCGACTCGCGCGGCCAGTGCGTGACGACGTCGGTGAAGCCCAGCTCGGCGGCCCGGCCGACCGCGTCGGCGAAGTGCGCGGCGCTGGAGAGCGAGAAGACCGGCGCCGAGTCGAGCAGGAGATAGCGGTCCAGGGTGTCCGGATCGCGGCCGGCGGCGGCGAGGGTCTCGTCCATCCGGCCGGCGAGCTCGGCGACCGAGCGCCACCACGCCGCCTGGTCGTCACCGTCCTGGATGCCGGTGGTCACCCAACCCTGGCCGTACCGGGCGGCGAGGCGCAGCGTGCGCGGGCCGTTGGCGGCGACCACGAACGGCACCCGGGGGGTCTGGACACAGCCCGGATTGCTCCGCGCGTCCACCGCCGCGTAGAAGTCGCCCCGCCAGGTGACCCTGTCCTCCCGGAGCAGCAGGTCGAGCAGTTCGGTGAACTCGGTGAACCGGTCGGCGCGGCGCCGGGGGGAGAGCGGCTCGGCACCGAGCACCGCCGAGTCGAACATGATCCCGCCGGCACCGAGCCCGAGCAGCAGCCGGCCATTGGAGACGTCGTCCAGGGTGGTGACCTGGCGGGCGAAGTGCACCGGGTGCCGGAAGTTCGGCGAGGCGACCAGGGTGCCGAGCCGGATCCGGGAGGTGACCGTGGCGGCGGCGGTCAACGTGCCCGTCGAGTCGAACCACGGCCCGTCCACCAGGTCGCGCCAGCCCAGGTGGTCGTACGTCCAGGCGTGGTCGAAGCCCCACTGCTCGGCCTGGCGCCACCGGCGCCCGGCCACGGACCACCGCTGGTCGGGCAGGATCACGATACCCACGCGCATGATCAGAAGCTTACGTCGTCGCCCACCCGACCCCGGCCGGTCGATCCGATCCGGCGATCGGCCGGCGCTCACAGCCACCTCACAGCTACGGTGCATAAGGTCACCGGGGGCGTGCCGATCCACCATGGAATGCCGGCCGACACCCGCGGCACCCATCCGCCGTAAACAGGAGTATCTCTATGGTCTTCAAGAAGATGTTGAGCGCCCTCGGCGTCGGCGGTCCGAGCGTGGACACCGTGCTGACCAACCCGAACACCCGGCCCGGCCTGATGCTCGACGGACAGGTCAACCTGCGGGGCGGGGATGCCGCGGCCGACATCGAGCAGGTCACCGTCGCCCTGGTCACCCGGGTCGAGATGGAGGGCGGGGACAGCGAGTACGCCGGCACCATGGAGTTCTATCGGCTCCCGGTCAGCGGCGCGATGCGGCTGGAGGCCAAGCAGGAACTCTCCATCCCGTTCCAGCTTCCGATGCCGTGGGAGACGCCGATCACCGACGTCTACGGCCAGCGGCTGCGCGGCATGACGATGGGGCTGCGCACCGAACTCGCGGTGGCCCGGGCGGTGGACAAGGGTGACCTGGACGCGATCGCCGTACACCCGCTGCCGGTGCACGAGAGGATCCTGGAGGCGTTCAGCCAGCTCGGCTTCCGGTTCAAGAGCGCCGACCTGGAGCGCGGGCACATCTACGGCGTACAGCAGACGCTGCCGTTCTACCAGGAGATCGAGTTCTTCGCCGCCCCGCAGTACGCGCACGCGATCCGTGAGGTCGAGCTGACCTTCGTCACCAACCAGCACGGCGTGGACGTCGTCATCGAGTGCGACAAGCGCGGCGGGATGTTCAGCGGCGGGCAGGACACCGTCGGGCGGTACACGGCCGAGCACGTCGGCGTCGACCAGGTCGACTGGCGGCAGCGGGTCGAGGGCTGGCTGGCCCAGACGGTGGAGAGCTACGGCCGGTACGGCGGGGGCGGGCACCACTACGGGCACCCCGGCAAGCACGGCGGCGGCCACCACGGCGGGCACGGGATGGGCGGGATGGTCGCCGGTGCCGCGCTCGGAATGGCCGGCGGCATGATCGCCGGTGAGATGCTGGAGGACGCCTTCGAGGGCGACTTCGGCGAGGAGTGACACCGGCCGCCCACTGAGAATCGAACGGGCCGCGACGACGTACGCGCTGCCCGACGGCAAAAGGGCCGCGGTCCCCGCCGTATCCGGCGGGGACCGCGACCCCCCGTGGCAAGTCGCCACTGCTCGGGACACTCCGGTCACGCCACGCGTCGGTGTCTACCGCGTCCTACCGCCGCGGCGCCCGGAGCATCGTCACCTTCTGCCGTGCCGCCAGGCGTTACCCAGCTTCGCCAGACCACGGCTACCCAGGTAGGCGATGGTCATCAGGGTGATGAAGAACCACGCCTGCTGTGCCCGGAACGGGTCGACGCCGGTTGCGTCCGTGCCGACCAGGTCCGCGGCCAGCAAGGTGAAGCCGACCGCCGCCAGATAGATGTAGAACTCGGTACTCAGCCAGGCGGGCTTGGTCTCGTTGCCCGGATTCCGGCGAGTCGGTTCGTCCATCCGGCGCTGCATCTCCGACAGGGTCTGCTGTATCTGCTGGTTGGAGACGTTCTGGGCACTCATCTCCCGGGTCGGTGCCGACTGCATGTCCGTCACCTGCTGGCCCATCGGCTGCCTGGACGGGGTCTGCGTGCTCATCTTTTCCTCCTCGGATTCGATGAGTTCTCTTCCGACCGCCCCGGTCACGGCGACGCCGCGCCGGTGGCACCCGCTGGCTACCCGGCCGGGTACGCCACAAACGGCTGCCCCAGCAGGGAAACCCGGGCCCACGCCCGGCCGCCCGACCGCCCTGGTTTGCCGACCCGGGCATCGGGGACACCCCGGGACAACGACGAGTCGGCGAGGTGATGGACGTGCCCGGAGAGGATGAACGACGGCAGTCGGTGCGGCGGGCCGAAGACCGGGTGGGTCGTGGTGAGTACGCTCCGCGCGCCGTCGAGGAGGTCAGCCTGCCGGTCGACGAGGGGCGGGCGGCGCACGAGATCGACATCGAGGATCCGGCGAACCGGGCACCCGATCCGGACGTGCTCCGCGACGGCGGCCCGACCCGGAACCGGGGGGTGGCCACCACCACCGGTGGCCGGAAGGCCGGACCGGCGAGCGTCCGGCGGCGGCCCCGACCTCCGGGCGGCAACGTCGCGCCGACCACCACCGGGGACGCCACCACCGGCGGGATGAACACCCCGGCGTCCGGCTCGACCAGTGACGCCTCGGGCCAGGCGGCCCAGGTCGGCGACTTCACCGACAAGTAGTCCGGGTGGAACTGGCTCAGGCTAGTTCGCGCGTCTGACGTAGGTTCCGCGCTGCGGGACGACGTAAAGGACACCTTCGTCGACGAGGAGCGCGATCGCCCGGCGGACGGTTGCTCGGGCGATCCCGTATCGCTGGACGAGCTGTGCCTCGCTCGGGATCGCCCGGTCGGGCTTCCAGTCGCCGCGCTGGATCTGGGCAGCCAGGATCGCGGCCAGTTGCCGATACGGCGCGAGCGGCGCGCCGCTGTCGATCTCGTCGTCCGGGCCAACCTCCATGCATCGACGCTATGAGTCCTGGCACGATGCGCTTCGAGCTTCTACGTATCTAGACGTATGTAGACCAGTCGGCGTACTCTCCGAACACGGGTCGTGTCGCTCGTGGCACTGGGTGCGGGGGCGGCACGTCGGCCCCGGTCCGCCCGCGCCGGATCACCCCGCCCCCGGGCGCCGGTCGCGGGCGGACCACGGAAGCGACGAGAGGGTGGCGCCGATGTTCTCCGAGGGTGAGCTGACCCAACCCGTACCGGTCAACTCCGGTGCGGAGCCGATCCCCGGATGCGTCGAGCGCGCCGAGATGCGGTCCGTGCTCCTGCGTCACGTCATTGAAGGCGGACGCTGCCGATCCTGCGGCCACCCGCCGGACCACACCGGCTTCTGCTTCGCCGCCCGGGTGGCGTACGAGCGGCTGACGACCGACTGGCCACACTGAGCGGACCGGTCCGCAGCAGTGTGGCCAGCGGATCGGCCGTTATCGGCGCTCGTAGAAGGTGATGCTCACACCGCCGGGCGCGGAGCCCGGGTCGGAACTCAGCCAGGTGTTCGCGTTCAGGAAGGCGTAGGGGCCGGCCGCGCGGGCCTCGAAGGTCGGCACCAGCCGGCCGAACTGCCCGCAGTTGCGGACCAGGATCAGCTCCCGGTCGTTGGTCAGCAGGGTGTAGCGGGCGTCCAGCGTCGTGTTCGAGCCGATGAGCTGGTAGTCCGCGCCGCCGGAGAGGATCGATCCAGTCACCCGGCCGCTCGTCGTGCCGCCGGTGATCGGGATGATGTTGCGGGTGCCGCGCTTGCTGGCGCCGACGCTGAGGCTGGAGCCAAGCGTGACGGTCTCGGTGAACACGGTGGCGCCCCTCGTCCCGCTGCCCGTCGCGCAGTTCCAGAGCTGGTTGGGCTGACCGGCGGGATCGGTCAGCTGGATCCGCGGCTCGGCCGGGGAGACTCCGGATACGTCGTAGACGGTGAACTCGAGGGTGTTCGTCGCGGTGTTCACCACCCGGGTGCCGGCGAACGTGCCGCTGTTCAGCCAGGCGTACGAACTCGAGTTCGGCGCCTCGAAGTCGGGCACGATCCGGACCGTGGAGTTCCCGGCGGGCGCGACACCGCAGCTACGCAGGTAGATGAGGGTGCCGTCGCTGGTACGCAGGACGTTTATCTGTTCGAGTTCGACGGCCCCGTTGCCGAGTGTGAGTTCGAGGTCCAGTCCACCGCCGAGCAGGGTGCCGCTGACCCGCTCACCGGTGAACGTGCCGCCCCTGATGTCGAGAAGGCGCCGGTGGCCGTACTGGGTGACGCCCACGTCGTGCACGGCGCCGAGTTGGGCCGTGGCGCGCAGGACGAGCCGGCCGCGTGTCGGCGGCACGATGCCGGCGGCTGCGCCGCAGTTCCATGACGGGTCAGGCACGATCGTCGGCTCCGTACCGCCTGGTGGCGTGGTCGGGGTGGCGGACGGGGTGGGCGAGGTCGGCGCCGTGGGCGTGGCACTCGGGGTGCCGGGCGGCCCGGACGGCGTCCCGGATGGCGTTCCGGACGGGGTGAGGCTGCCGGTGCAGGGCGTGCCGTTGAGCGCGAAGTCGGTCGGCACCGGGTTGCTGGCGTTGTTCCACGAGCCGTTGAAGCCGAACGACGCGCCCGCGCCGGTGCCGAGCGTACCGTTCCAGCTCGCGTTGCCGACGGTGACCTGGGCACCGGCCTGGCGGACGGTGCCGTTCCAGAGCTGGCCGACCTGCTGTCCGGCCGTGAACGACCAGGTCAGTTGCCAACCGTTGATCGGGTCGCCGAGGTTGGTGACGGCAACGTTGGCGCCGAAGCCACCGTTCCACTGACTGGAGATCGTGTAGGTCGCCCGGCATCCGGTGGCGGCGTGCGCGGAGGTGGCGACGGCGATGCCACCACCGACGACGGCGGCGGCGGTCGTTGCGGCGAGCAGCGCCCGGCAGTGGACGATTCTCATCTGGTCCTCCCGGATCGACGGCTGGACGCCTGCGCGCGAGAGGCGCGATACGATCAGTGTCGCTACCGAACAAGACCGCGTCAATCGATGCACTTCAATAAGTAGATGGTGGTTTCTCGCCTTGTCCGCTGGTGGCGACGTTTCTCCGACCGAACGAACAAGGCGAGAAGTCGAGGTCAGCCGATCCGGAGTACGCCGAGCCGCCGGGTGGCCCGGGTCAGCGCGACGTACAGGTCGCTCTGCCCACGCGCGGACTCGGCAACGATCCGGTCCGGGTCGACCACCAGCACGGAATCGAACTCCAGCCCCTTCGCCTGCGCCACGGTCAGCAGCACCACCCGGCTGGTCAGCTCCGGATCGGCGCCGAGCGCCACCTCGGGCTCCGCCTCACCGACCGCCCGGCCCAACTCGTCGACCAGCCCGGCCGGCACGATCACCCCGACCCGACCCGCGCCGACCCCGGCCGCCTCGGACCGGACCGCCTCGACCAGCCGCCCGGCCAGCTCGCCGGCACCCACCGTCTCGTCCCAGGGCTGCTCGCCGGTGTCGCGTACCGCCCGGGGTGGAGTGAGCGTCGGGTCGATCTCCGCCAGCACCTTGGCGGCGACCGCGAGGATCTCCGACGGCGTACGGTAGCTGACCGTCAGCTCCTCCAGCCGCCAGCGGTTCCCGACGTACGGCTCGAGCACCGGCCACCAGGACGAGGCGCCGGCCAGTGCCCCGGTCTGGGCCACGTCGCCGACGAGCGTCATCGAGCGGCTCGGGCAGCGGCGCATCAGCACCCGCCAGGCCATCGGGGAGAGTTCCTGCGCCTCGTCCACGATCACGTGTCCGAAGGCCCAGCCCCGGTCCGCCGCGGCCCGCTCGGCGGTGGTCAACTGGTCCCCGTCGGCCTGCCGCTCGGCCAGCCGGTCGGCGGTCAGCACGTCGGTGACGTCAAGCATCCCGTCCTCTGCCTCGGGCTCGTCCTCGAAGTCGATCGACTTCGAGCTGGCGGCGATCTCCAGCACGCCCTCGGCGTACTCGATCTCGGCCCGGCGCTGCCGGGCGGCCCTGGCCCGGACCGCCCGGTCGTCCTCGCCGAGCAGCTCCGCCGCCTCGTCCAGCAGCGGTACGTCGGCCGGGCTCCAGCCGCCCCACGGCTCCCGGCGTAGCGCGGCCCGCTCCGCCTCGTCGAGCTGTGCCGCCGCCACCGCGAGCCGCTGCTCGGAGGCGAACAGCCCGGCCACCACCTGCTGCGGGGTGAGCACCGGCCAGAGCCAGTCCAGCACCGCCTGCACCTCCGGCTCGGCGCTCAGCTCGCGGCGGAACTCGGCCAGGTCCGCATCGTCGAGCAGGTTCTCCCCGCCCAGCGGGTCGGCGCCGATCCGCTCGGCGAGCTGGTCGGCGAGGGCGTGCACGATCTCGACCTCGAACAGCGGCCGGGCCAGGTTGTGCGGCCGGCCGGTGCGGCGGACCCGCTCCCGGGCGGCGGCGACGGTGGCCGGCTCCAGCACCAGGCTGTCCCGCTCGATGTCGATCCCGATCGGCTCGTCCGGCACCCGTTCCCGGTCCCGGATCGCGGCGGCCAGCACCTCGACCATGCCGAGCCGCCCCTTCAGCTCGGCGACCTCGGCCGGCTCGGCGCGGGTCGCGGTGATCCCGGGGAAGAGTTCGCCGACGGTGCGCAGCAGCACGCCGGTCTCGGCGAGCGTCGGCAGCACCTGCGAGATGTAACGCAGGAAGGTGGCGTTCGGGCCGACCAGCAGCACGCCCCGGGTGGAGAGGATCTGCCGGTGCGTGTAGAGCAGGTACGCCGCCCGGTGCAGCGCCACCGCCGTCTTGCCGGTGCCGGGGCCGCCCTGCACCACCAGCACCCCGTCGAGGTCGGCCCGGATGACCCGGTCCTGCTCGGCCTGGATGGTCCGGACGATGTCGGTCATCCGGCCGGTGCGGCTGGCGTTCACCGCCGCCAGCAGCGCCGCCTCGCCGGTCAGCCCGCCCCGGTCGTCGGCCTGCCCGGCGGCGGCCAGGTCCAGCACCTCGTCGTCGAGCCCGACCACCTCGCGGTCCCGGGTCCGGATGTGCCGGCGCCGGCGTACCCCGTCCGGGTCGGCGGCGGTGGCGAGATAGAACGGCCGGGCCGCCGGGGCACGCCAGTCCAGCAGCACCGGCTCGTACTCGCCGTCGCCGTCGAAGATGCCGATCCGGCCGACGTAGCGGCGGGTGCCGTCGTCGAGGTCGAGCCGGCCGAAACAGAGGCCCTGTTCCACTGCGCCGAGCCGGTCGATCTGGTCGGCGTACATCCGCACCGTGCCGTCGCGTTGCGAGCGCTCCTGCTGGGTGCCGCCGGTGTTTCGCAGTGCGCCGCGCATCCGGCGGGCGGCCTGGGTGCGCAGTTCGTCGAGGCGCCCGTAGAGCATGGAGACGTATTGCTGCTCGACGGCGATCCCGTCGGCTCCGTCGAGACGCTCGTCGGCCTCGTCGAGACGCCGGTCGGGCGAAACACCGGATGGCTTTGACAAAGCAGTCTCCCCATTGTTAGTATTGCGCAGAACGGCATTACGCCGTTCTTTTTTGTTTCCGAACTGAGAAACGATAGCGCGTTTTTCCGCCGGCATCCATCGGCCGCGCGACCCGGCCAGCGGGAGACCCGGCCGGCGAAAAACCTGGTGCAGCACAGCGTCGGGCGGGCGCCCCTGCCGGCACTGCACAGGGACGCCCGCTCCAGAGTCAGCTCACCTGGTGGTCTGGGCGACCTCGTAGAGCCGTTCCGGCTTCACCGCGCCGACCAACAGCCGGCCGTCGTCGGTGAGCAGGGCGGTGAACAGCTTGCCGCTGACCAGCCGGCCGTGGCCCCACTCGCCGCTGGCCTCCGGAAGTCCGCCCAGCAGCCCAGCCAACAGGTCGGCCCTCGGGTCGCCGGTCCGGGCGTTCTCGGCCGCGCCGAGCTGCGGAACCTTGGCGACCAGTACGCTCGTCCACCCGCTGCCGACCACCGTCGGCCGCTCGACCCCGTCCGGCAACGCCGGCCGACCCTGCGGCCGGACGCCCTCGGTCACCACCGCGCCCGGCGGCGGGTTGAAGACGAACTGGGCCGGGTCCGGGCGGGTGAAGTCGACCTGGGTGAACGCCACCTCGAAGGCCGGCTTGCTGCTGCCCTGGGGCACGACCTGGAACCGCAGCGGCACGTGTTCGACGGCGTCGATGGCGATCGTGACCTGGCCCACCAGCGAGGTGGCGTCCCGGGGTTCGAGCACCAGTTCGTAGGCGTCCCGGCCGGCGATCGAGGCGGACCGTCCGACGCTGACCCGGGTGGTCGGGTCGACCGCCGCCAACGCCTGCTCGGCGGCCTCCTGCGGAGTCACCGGCAGTTGGCCGGACCGGCCGGCCTCCGCAGATTCGCCCAGGGTGATGTGCTCGGCCTTGTTCGTCTGGCTGTCCCAGATCCAGACGTCCTTACCGTTGCGGATGAGATCCGTCTCGCCGAGCGTGCCGAGCAGCGCGACCCGGGCCTGGTCCGGACCGGCGTGCCAGACCCGCAGGGTGTGCGTGCCGGAGACCAGCGTGGCGAGTTCGGCGCTGCCCTGCGCGCCGAGGCCGGCCAGGCTGGGCAGCCCCAGGTCGGCGCGTTTGATCACCGTGCCGGAGAGGCCGTCCAGGCGGGCGGTCTGCAGGTCGACGAGGAGTTGTGCGGCACTGCGCTCGGGCAGGTTCGGCTCGGCCGCCGAGGCGAAGGTGCCCACCGCCGCACCTCCGCCGAGGACCGCCAGAGCCGCCCCGGTCGGGACCAGCCACCGGAGTGCGGGCCGCGTTTGGAAAACCGACATGTTCGTACCTCCTGGTCTCCATCGTGCGCCCCGGGCGCTGTGAAACCACTGAGAACCTGAGAACCGCTGTCGGCTCACTCGGCCGGGTGTGGCCGCCTCCGGGCCGGGATGGCACGCTTGTCCGGTGCGGTTGCTGGTGGTGGAGGACGAGGCCCGGCTGGCCTCGGCGTTGCAGCGCGGCCTTGCCGCCGAGGGGTTCGTGGTCGACGTGGCCGGCACCGGGCCGGAGGGACTCGACCTGGCCCGGCACGGCGGGTACGACGCCATGATCCTGGACGTGATGCTGCCCGGACTCTCTGGCTACCGGGTGGTGCGCCAGCTGCGGGCGGAGAAGCACTGGCTGCCGGTGCTGATGCTGTCGGCCAAGGACGGCGAGTACGACCAGGCCGACGGGCTGGACTGCGGCGCCGACGACTACCTGACCAAGCCCTTCTCCTACGTGGTGCTGCTGGCCAGGCTGCGCGCCCTGCTCCGCCGGGGTGCGCCGCGCCGGCCGGTGGTGCTGGTCGCCGGTGACCTGAGCCTCGATCCGGCCCGCCGCCGGGTCACCCGGGACGGCACCGAGGTGGAGCTGACCGCCCGGGAGTACGCGCTGCTGGAGTACCTGCTGCGCCGGGCGGGCGAGGTGGTCTCCAAGACGGAGTTGCTGGACCACGTCTGGGACGCGAGCCTGCGTACCGCGCCGAACGCCGTCGAGGTCTACGTCGGCTACCTGCGCCGCAAGATCGGCCGGGACCGGCTGGAGACGGTGCGGGGAGCCGGCTACCGGCTGGTGACATGAGCCGCCCCCGAGGCAAGACGCCACGCACCGGTGCGGGCCCGTGATCCGGCGCCGCCTCCGGGGGTGGACCGGCCTGCGACGGCCGTGGCGGACCCTGAGCCTGCGGGCCCGGCTCACCGTCATCAGCGCGACGGGACTCGCCGCGGGGCTCGCCGTCGGCGGGCTGGTCCTGCTCGGCGCGCTGGGCTACGCGCTCCAGCGCACCGTCGACACCGAAGCGCTGAAGACCGCCGAGGCGGTGGCCCGACTCGCCGGCCAGAACGCGCTGCCGGACCCGCTCCCGGTCGCCGGCAGCCAGGTACGCGTCCAGGTGCTCGACGGGCAGAGCCGGATCCGGGCCGCGTCGATCGACGCCGACCGGCTGGTCCCGATGCTCTACCCCGACGAGCTGCGGCGGTTCCAGTCCGGCGAGCGGGACAGGTTCTACCTGCCCGGCCGGCGGCTCGGCCTGGACGGCCCGGTCCGGGTGGTGGCGGTACCCGCCGGGCCGGCGAACGATCCGCAGACCGTACTGGTGGCCAAGTCCACGGCGGACGTGCGGCACAGCGTGACGGTGGTCCGCACCATTCTGCTGGTCAGCTTCCCGCTGCTCCTGGTGGCGCTGACCGCGGTCGCCTGGCGGGTGGTCGGCGCCACGCTCCGACCGGTCGAGACGCTGCGGGCCGGCGCCGAGGAGATCACCGGCGGGGCCCGGCCCGGCCGGCTGCCGCTGCCGGCCTCGCACGACGAGATCCACCGGCTGGCGGTGACCCTGAACGGGATGCTGGGCCGGCTGGAGTCGGCCAGGGCCCGGCAGCGCGCCTTCGTCGCCGACGCCGCGCACGAGCTGCGCAGTCCGCTGGCGAACCTGCGGACCCAGCTCGAGGTCGCCCAGCGGCTCGGACCGGCGACGGAATGGCCGGCGGTCGCCGACGACCTGCTCGCCGACATCCAGCGGCTCAGCCGGCTCGTCGACGACCTGCTGCTGCTCGCCCGGTTCGACGAGGCGGGCGCCGGGCCGCCCCGGGCCGCCGAACCGGTCGAGCTGGCACAGTTGCTGACCGAGGTCGCCGAGCGTTATCCGGCGGCGCCGCTGCGGGTACTGCCACCGGCGTCGCCGTGCTGGGTACTGGCCGAACCGGACGCGTTGACCCGGGTACTGGGCAACCTGCTGGACAACGCACTCCGGCACACCGGCAGCGAGGTGGTGCTGGCGGCGTCCGCCCGGCCCGCCGGGAGCGCCCCGGAGCCTCGGGAGGCGGACCCCGGTGGCGGTCGGGCCGCTGCCGTGTACCACCTGGTGACCGTCACCGACGACGGGCCGGGCATTCCGGCCGGCGACCGGGACCGGGTCTTCGACCGGTTCACCAGGCTGGACGACGCCCGGGCCCGGGACGCGGGCGGCGCCGGCCTCGGCCTGGCCATCGTCCGGGAACTGGTACGCCGCCAGGGCGGCACGGTGTCCCTCGGCGACGCCGGACCCGGACTGCGCGTCGAGGTACGCCTGCCGGCTGTCGAGGCGCAGGCCGACGATGCGGGCCCGCTCCTGGCCCGGGGGCAGGACGGAGGGCCGGACCACCCCGACGACCGGACAGCGGGCCGGCCGTCGGCCGGTGCTCAGCGTGCCGCAGGCGACCTGCCGGGCCGGGCCGTGCAGACCGGATCGGCCTCGCCGACCAGCCGCTCGGAATAGACGACCGCGACGGAGAAGCAGTAGTTCCCCGTCGTCTCCAGGCCGTAGACCACGTAGCCGGTGGAGCCGGCCGGCAGTTCCTGGAACGGCCGGAGTTCCTGACCGGCCCGCCCACCCGCCAGCACCACCGGACCGGTCGCGCCGCTCGGGTAGGTCCAGCCCAGTGTCACGCTGCTCTGGCTGTCGGCCAGGGTCACCGAACCGGGCGGCGTGCCGGGGGAGGCCGGGGGTGGCGTGCCCGGCGTCTCGGCCGGCGCACCTGTCGACGGCCCGGCATCCGGCGGTGCCGGCTCGTCGTCCCCGGTCTGCCGGAACCCGAACACCACGGCGGCCGTGCCGAGCAGCACCAGCACCACCAGCCCGGCGACGACCACCGTCGGCAGCCGGCGGGCGGCGGCTTCCGGCCGGTGGACCCGGACCGGCAGCCGGGACCCCCGCCGCGCCGGCAGGTGCCGCTGCTCGGCCGCTCCGCCGGAGCCGTCGAGATCGAGGCCGGGACCGCCCGCGAGATCCCGCTGCCCCGGGTCGGTGACCGGGACGGCACGGGGATCGCTCTCCAGCCGCCACGGCGGGGCCGCCGCCGGTCCGTGACGTCGGCCGGCCTCCACACCGTCCTCGTCGTCGGGCATCCGGCGTGCCACATCCGGCGGCCACCAGCCGTACTCCGGATCGTCGTCCGGCTCCCCGTTCGGCGCGGCACCGGCGGCGGAGCCCGGACCGGACCGGCCAAGCCCGTCGCGGGGCGGCGGGACAGCCGCGCCGGTCGGCGGGATCGCTGTTCCGGTCGGCGCCGGGGTGGCCCACCGGGACGGTGGTTCGACGAGTGGCGCCGGCGGCAGCCGGGGCGGCGGTACCGGGGGAACGCCGGTACCGGTCCCGCCGCTGGTGGGTCGAGGCGGTGGGGGCGGCGGGAAGCGCAGCAGCGGCACCTCGTCGCGCGGCGGCAGTTCGGCGTCGGGCGGATGCTCGGCACCGTACGGCCCGTCCGGGTACTGCGGTGCGGCGGGATGCTGGGGTGCGGCGGGATGCTGCGGTGCGGCGTGCTGCGGTTGGTGCGTCTGCCGTGGGTACCCGCCGTGCTCCGGCTGCGCGGCGTGCCGGGGTTCGGGACGCCAGGGCTCGGTGTACTGCGGGACACCGGTAGGGCCGGCCGGGCGGTGCGGGTCGTCCTCGGGCCCGGCCGCGTAGTCGGCGCACACGTGGTCCGGATCGGCCGCCGCCCGGGCGAGCGCCGCGACCTGGGCCGCCAGCGGATGCTCTGCCGGCAGGTGCTCCCGGCACAACTCCAGGGCCAGGGCCAGGTGCTCGTGTGCCGGGGTGAGCAGTCCACAGTCGCGCTGCCACGCGCCGAGCCGGGCGAGCATCCGGATCCCGCCGGGGTGCCCGTCGCCGTAGACCTCCCGGTGCAGTTCCCAGGCGTCCTCCAGCCGGTTGCGGGCCAACGTGCACGCGCCCTGGGCGTACTCGACGGTGGCCAGGTCGGCGTGCGCGGCGAGTACCCGCAGCGACTCCGGGCCGTCGGTCGCGGTGAGTTCGATGATCACGTCCCGGTACAGCCGGGCGGCACGGGCATGACTCCCGACCCGGTGCAGTACGGCGGCGAGGGTGGCCGCCGTCGCCACCGTGCGCGGGTCGGCGACCCCGTGCAGCCGGGTGGCCGCGGAGTAGGCGAACGCCGCCCAGCCGCGCGCCGCGTGCGGGTCGCCGAGCGCCACGAGTACCCGGGCCTGGAGGCCGGCCGCCTCGGCCAGCTCGGCGGAGGCGTGTGCCGGGCTCGGGTCGGCCGCGTCCAGCGGTGGACCGAGCAGGTTCCGGGCCCCGACCAGGTCACCGGCCGCCACGAGCGCGTTCGCCTGCTGGGTGAGTTGACCGAAGCCGGAAGCCACGCCCCATCGTGCTCGGGTGGCGACGTTCAGTACAAGAGGGCAGTTGGAGGCAGTTTCGTCGTCTTCTCGGGCACCCCGGCATCGGGGCAACGGCGGCCCCGACTCCGTCGCGGCTTGTCTGTCTGCCCGTCTGCCTGCCTGCCTGTCTGTCTGCTGGCTCATACCTCGCACGCGGACTGTCGAGCTGGCGCACGGGCGGGGCGCGACATTCCGGGCATCGTCTCGGACCTGTTGGGCGCGCAGGCGGGGCAGCTCGACAGTCTCCGTCCGGGGGAGTGTCCAGCTGGTCGTTGGTCGCTGGTCGTTGGTCGTCGCGGTCGTCGGCGTCGATCGTCGGCTCTAGGCGTCGCTCGTCGGTCGTCGGCGTCGCTCGTCGGCGTCGGTCGCTGGTCGCTGGTCGTCGGTCGCTGATGCCGGCGGACGATGCGGTGGGGTGGCGGTGCTGGCCGGGGTGGCGGTGCTGGCCGGTTGGCGGTGACCGGCGAGGTGACAGCGGCCGGTCGGGCAGGGTAGAACCGCAGCATGTCCACGGATCCGATCGGCGTCGTCAAGCGGGAACTGCTGGTACGCCAGCTCGACTCCTGGACGCCGACCGCGCTGCACCGGTCCCGCCGGGCCACCTTCGTCCAGGCGTACGCCGGGCAGGACGGCGGTGCGGCGGACGCCGCGCTGCGGGTCTTCGGTGAGTTCGCCGACCTGCTGCGCGGGCGGCGGACGACCGCGCTGACCCTCGGGCCGGACGACCCGGGTCTTGCCGCCCGCCACTCGGCGGTGCAGCCGGAGCTGCCGGCCGGGCTGACCGCGCACTTCGTGCCGGGCGGTGTCGACCGGCTGCCGGCGGCGCTGCGGGCGGCCACCGCGACCGGCGCTCCGCTCCTCGCCTGGGTGGACGCCACCGGCGGTCCGGGGCCGGCCGGCGAGGTTCTCGCGGCGGTGGCCGCTGGCCGTCCCGCGGAGCTGCTGCTGGTGCTCGACCCACAGGTCTGGTCCGGGACGGACCACCGGCACCGGCTGACCGAGGCCGGACTGCCGCTGGTGACCGAGGTGGAGCTGGTCGCCGAGGCCGGGACCGAGGTACTGGTTTTCGGCACCGCCGCCGGCAAGCGGCTGGACGCCTTCAAGAACGCGCTCTGGGCGGTCGACGAGTACGCCGGGGTGCGTTACCGGGACCCCGGCGATCCGGCGGGGCATCTGCTGGACATCTCGCTCGACCCGCATCCGGGCCCGCTGCGCAGGGAACTCCTCGCCCGTCTGGCGTCGGTCGGTGCCGCCTCCGTCACCGAGCTGCGGCAGTTCACCGCAGAGCGGACCGTCTACCGCGCGGCGGACGCCAACCGGGTGCTCAGCACGCTGCTCTCCGCCGGACTGGTGCGCCGGGAGCCGGAGTCGGGCCGGCTCGCCGGCGACGTGACAATCACCGCCGCAGCCCCGCCTTCGTCCTGAGCGGATCGCGCCGGAGACGCAGACCGCGCCGGACACGCAACAGGGACGCCGACGAACCCGTCGGCATCCCTGTCCGTCACCGCTTCCTCAGGACCGCGACTTGTCCTGCTTCCAGGACAGCGGGCCGGGCAGGTCGACCCGGTGTGCGCGGGCCCGGGAGTTCCAGGACCAGCGTCCGATCTTGATACTCCAGGAGGAGAAGCCGTTCTCGGTGAAGTTGAGAATCAACGGACCGTACTTCTTGCGCTTACGGAACATCAGACCCACGGCCATGCTCCCTTCCAGACAATGCTTGTTTCCGGGGTAGGCCGAAGATTCCCCGTACGGATGTTCGGCAAACGTCCACCGGTATCCGGAAGGGACGATCAGGTTGGTCGGTGACGGCCCGGCCGACCCTCGGCGGTCAGAACCACGTGGTCAGGCGGGGCCGGACAGGCCGGCCCGGAAGGCGCCGGGACTGTGCCCGACCTCGCGCTGGAAGAACCGGCCGAAGTTGGTCGGCTCCGGGAAGCCGAGCCGGCGGCCGATCTCGGCCACCGGCAGGTCGGTCGCGGCGAGCAGTCGCCGGGCTTCCAGCGCCACCCGCTCGTCGATCACCTGCTTCGCGCTGCGCCCGGTCGCGGCCAGGCAGGCCCGGGTCAGGGTACGCACCGAGCAGTCGAGTCGATCGGCGTACTCCTCGACCCGTCGGGTCTGCCGGTACGAGCGCTCGACCTCGTGCCGCAGCCGCCAGAAGGTGCCGGCCGACTCCGTACCGTCCGGAGCGCCGCCCCGCCCGGTGCCGCCGACCGGCGGGACGTTCTCCGGGGCCGGCTCCCGGGTGCTGGCCGGGTCGCGCGGCAGCAGCGCCAGCCGCAGCAGCAGTACGGCGAGCTGGTGCCGCAGCAGCTCGTCGGCGAGGCCGTCGCCGGAGTGCCGCTGGCAGTCCACCACCAATTGACTGACCTCGTTGATCACCGCGTCCTCGTCCTCGCCGGCCAGCTGCCAGTAACCGGCGGCGAACGGCGGGCCGGTGGGGAAGACGCCCAGCTCACGCATGGTCTCCGGGGTCCAGCAGACCAGCACCGCGTCGAGTCCGCTCTGCCCGCCGTGCCGGACGACCTGACCGGGCCGCACCCAGAGCAGCGACCCCGGCCGGCACGGGTAGGTCCGGAAGTCGACTTCCTGGGTGCCGTGTCCGACGGTGACCAGAATCAGCAGGTGTCGATCGACGAGCAGCGGTCCCCGGCTGGCCGGGTCGAGGAAGTAGTCGCGCAGGGTGAGGGTACGGATGCCGGCCCAGTCGGGTGGGGGCGGCACCTCGCCGGGCTCACCCGGATGCTGACCGAATCGGACCATCACCTGCGACGTTAGCCGCAGACGCCCCGACGCGCACCCCTCCGACCGGCCGCGGAACACCTCGCCACGCTTCGGGCGCCGGGGCAGGCATCGACGGACGACGTTGACCGGGTGGGCGGCTGATCGGTAGCCTGGCTCCCGGTCCGGGCCAAGACCACCGCGCGTGAGACAGCGACGGGCGTACGCGAGACACACCGAACCCGCCACCGTCCATCCCCGCCGGGGGAGGACACCAGCAGTTCCGGAGATCCCGCATGCGTCGTAGATCCCTCCTGTCCATCGTCACCGGCACGGCGCTCGCCGCCAGCGGTGCTGCCGTCGTCGTCGCCCCGCCCCCGGCCCTCGCCGAGCCCGGCCCGGCTCTCGAGGTCGACGTCACCGCCGACCGGCACCCGATCAGCCCGCACATCTACGGGATGAACTTCACCGACGAGGCCCTGGCCGAGGAGCTGGCCCTGCCGGTACGCCGCTGGGGCGGCAACGCCACCACCCGCTACCACTTCCGCCACGACACCACCAACCGCGCCTCGGACTGGTTCTTCGAGAACATCGCCGAGGAAAACGCCGATCCCGGGGCGCTGCCGGACGGCTCCTCGACCGACGGGTTCGTCGATCAGGACCGGCGCACCGGAACCGACACTGTGCTGACGGTGCCGCTGATCGGGTGGGCGCCGAAGGCCCGGGACGGCTCGTGCGGCTTCTCCGTCGCCAAGTACGGGCCGCAGGAGCGTACCGACGAGTGGCGGCCGGACTGCGGCAACGGCGTACGGCCGGACGGCACCCTGGTCACCGGCAACGACCCGCACGACACCAGTGTGGAGGTCGGCCCGGAGTACGTCCGGGACTGGCTGCGGCACCTGACCGGCAAGTACGGCACGGCTGCCGAGGGCGGGGTGAAGTTCTACAACCTGGACAACGAGCCGGACATCTGGCACTCCACGCACCGGGACGTGCACCCGGAGGGGGCGAGTTCGGCCGAGCTGCGCGACCAGGCGTACGCGATCGGCGCGGCGATCAAGGAGGTCGACCCGTCGGCGGCGACGCTCGGCCCGGTCGGCTGGGGTTGGACCTCGTGGGACCACTCCGGACTGGACCAGGAGGTGTGCGGGCGTACCGGGTGCTGGGCGAACCCGCCGGACCGGCCGAACCGGGACGGGCTGCCCTTCACCACCTGGTATCTCCAGCAGATGCGCGAGTACGAGGAGCAGCACGGGCAGCGGGTGCTCGACTACTTCGACATGCACTTCTATCCGCAGGCCGCCGGGGTGGCGTTCGGCAGCGGCACCGACCCGGCCACCAACGCGCTGCGGCTGCGCTCCACCCGGGCGCTCTGGGACCCGACCTACACCGACGAGAGCTGGATCAACACCCAGGTGCGGCTGGTGCCCCGGATGAAGGAGCTGGTGGCCGCGAACTATCCGGGGACGAAGACGGCGATCACCGAGTACAACTGGGGGGCGCTGGACCACGTCAACGGGGCGTTGACCCAGGCCGACGTACTCGGGATCTTCGGTCGGGAGGGGTTGGACCTGGCGACGCTCTGGGCGCCGCCGGGCGCGACCCAGCCGGGCGCGTACGCCTTCCGGATGTACCGCAACTACGACGGCGCCGGTGGCCGGTTCGGCGACGTCGGGGTCCGGGCGACCTCGGCGGACTCCGACCAGCTCTCGGTGTACGCGGCGGAGCGCCGCTCGGACGGCGCGCTCACCGTGATGGTGGTGAACAAGAGCGGGGTGGAGCGGACCAGTTCGCTGTCGCTGCGCGGCCGGACCGGGCAGACCGCGCAGGTGTACCGGTACGGGGCGACCGACCTCACCTCGATCGTCCGGGAGGCGGACCAGCGGATCCTGGTGCCGCCGCCGGTGGCCGGGGCGCCGAACGGGACGCTGTCGCACACCTTCCCGGCCGACTCGGTGACCCTCTTCGTGGTCGGTGCGCCGAGCGACCCGCCGCCGCTGGCCGCGTTGCACCGCAACCTGGACCGGTCGCCGACCGACGCCCAGATCCTTGCGGCGATCGACCTCGACAACCCCGGTCGGGTGCCGGTCGACCTGTCCCGGGTGACGGTGCGGTACTGGTTCACCCGGGACGGCGGCCGCGGCGCGGTGCAGGCGGCCTGCGTGCGGGCCACGCTCGACTGCGCGAACGTCACCCAGACGCTGACAACACTGCCGAGGCCCAGACGCGGGGCGGACAGTTATCTGGAGGTCGGCTTCGCCCGGGGTGCGGGGACAGTGGCGGCGGCCGGCAGGACGGGCCCGATCGAGTTGCGGTTGACCAAGGCGGACCGGTCCCGCTTCGTCGAGACCGACGACCACAGTTGGCGGCCGGCGAGACCGGACTACGCGGCCAACCCCCGGATCACGGTCTACCTGGACGGCGTACGCATCGCCGGTAGCGAGCCGTGACCGCCGGGATCGGCGGCTCCGTGCCGGGGTCGTGCCGGCGGAAGTTGTCCGGTCGGTACGATCCGGACTAACTTACCGAACAGTAAGCCAACTCGGGTCGGTCGGCACTCCGGTGCCGGCCGACCCACGGCCTCCAGAGGTGCGCATGCCAGATCTGTTCTCGGTGCGGGACAAGGCGGTACTGGTCACCGGCGGTACCCGGGGGATCGGCCTCATGATCGCCCGGGGATTCGTCGAGGCGGGCGCCCAGGTGATCATCTCGTCCCGGAAGGCGGAGGTGTGCGCCGAGGTCGCCGCGCAGCTCTCCGAACTCGGCCGCTGCGAGGCGGTCCCGGCGGACGTCTCCAGCGCGGCCGGGGCGGCCCGGCTCGCCGAGGAGGTCCTGGCCCGGGTGCCGACCCTGGACGTACTGGTCAACAACGCCGGTGCGACCTGGGGGGCGCCGCTGGAGGCGTATCCGGAGAGTGCCTTCGACAAGCTGTGGGCGGTGAACGTCAAGGCGGTCTTCCAGCTGACCACCGCCCTGCTGCCCGCGCTGCGCGCCTCGGCGAGTGCCGACGACCCGGCTCGGGTGATCAACATCGGGTCGATCGACGGCATCCGGGTCCCATGGATGGAGGTGTACGCCTACTCGGCCACCAAGGCGGCGGTGCACATGCTGACCCGGAGCCTGGCCCATCAGCTCGCCCCGGAGCACATCACGGTGAACGCGATCGCGCCCGGCCCGTTCGAGAGCAAGATGATGGCGTTCGCGCTGGACGACCCGGCGACCCGGGCGACGATCGAGCACCAGGTGCCGCTCGGCCGGATCGGCCGGCCCGACGACATGGCCGGAGCGGCGATCTACCTCGCGTCGCGCGCCGGGGCGTACCTCACTGGAGCGGTCATTCCGGTCGACGGGGGCATCACCACGCACGGCTGACATATCACTCTGCGTAACCGTATATCTCACTTAATCGGTCACCGCTGTCGGTAACCCGTAACCCCGTGATCCGCGTACAGACGCCGCGCGGACCTCGGCAGTGGTCCGCGCGGCGTGGTGGGTCCCGATCAGCCTGTGGTGCTCCCGGGAGCGGCGTGGTCTGGCGCTCCCGGGCCCCGGCCTGCCGGCCGGCGAGGCCGTCGTCGGCAGTGGTCAGCGGCCGGCCAGCAGCCGGTTGACCGCCGTGTCGACGTCGAGGTGGTCGCCCTCCCGGCCTCGGGGGACCACCACGTACGTCCGGCGCAGGAACCTGACCAGGACGCTACGTGGCACCTCGAACAGTGCGTTACCGTCCGGTGATGAGAGTGCGAGCGCGACGAAGTCGCCCCGGGGGGTGGCCCAGGGCCAGACCCGGACGTCGCCGATCCCGGCTGGCTCATCGAGGCCGGTGACGAGCAGTTCCCGCGCGAAGGACCAGCTGACCGCTTCGCCTCCGGCGGATTCCGCGTGGAACAGGACATGAACCGCGTACGGGTCGGCTGGGTCGTAGCGCAGGCTGGCGCGCACCGGCAGAGCCGTGGCATCAGGTGCAACGAGCCTTAACGACGTCTCGACCTCGACCGTGGTCGGTCGGATGACACTCATGGACGTTCTCCCCCCGGCACCGCTGCGGGACGTATGTGTCCCGCCTTTCCCATCCTCAGCTGCTACTCATGGTTACGCTCCGCCATACGCTGATATCACCCAGTAGTGGGAAGAGGCTTCCTAGCTCCCGATCGAAATCGAATCTTTATGTAGGATGTCCAGTTCTGCCCAGGTACTCGATCCCACCCGGTGCCGGATGGTTCAGCCGTCGACTCACTCCGGTAACGTCCAGTCGTCCTGTTGAGTGACGGGCGGAGCCACACTGGGGGTTGAAATGGCTACGAATCCATCCTCAATGGAGAAAGCTGCCCTGCCGGGTACGTGGCGGGCGAACGGGGCCGACGCCGGGGTCCGCTCCGGCGTCGCGGGGGCGGTCGAAGAGCGGAGGTACGACGTGCCGGGAAGCGAGCGCGTCCCACGGGGGGACCGGCCCGGACCTGCGACGGGAGCACCCACGGAGACGGGTGCCGAGGTGCCGCTGGAGCCGTTGGTGACGCAGACCCGGCGGCAACGGGTACGCCGGACCCTGGAGATCATCCGAGCGAATCCGACCGGCCGCATCGCGTTGAAGGTCTTCGTGGCGCTCGCCGGTGCGATCGTCGTCACACTCGGTCTCGCGTTGATTCCGCTGCCCGGTCCGGGCTGGCTGATCGTGATCGGCGGTCTGGGTATCTGGGCGGTGGAGTTCCACTGGGCCAGACGGCTGCTCAACTTCACCCGTCGGCACGTACAGAGCTGGGCACGTTGGGTACGCGAACAGTCCCTCTTGGCCAGGTTCGTCATCGGTTCGGTCGGGCTGGTGTTCGTCTCTGCGGTCGTCTGGCTGTCGGTACGGGCCAGCTTCGGCATCGACCTGATCGCCAGGTTCATGCACTACATCGCGACGCACTGACCCCGAAGTCGCGCGGACTCCGACCGATCAGGTACAGTCGTCCGCGCTGAGGGCGATTAGCTCAGCGGGAGAGCGCTTCGTTCACACCGAAGAGGTCACTGGTTCGATCCCAGTATCGCCCACCACCCGATGTGTCAGTTCACGGCTCGTTACCGAATTTTCGGTAACGAGCCGTTCTGGTTCTGCCCCTACGGTGGGGTACGTGTTGCTGCCCGCCGCGCTGGCCGTGGCGGGTCGACCGGCCGGGGACGCGACGGTGCGGGTCGGAAGCGGCGGGCTCGGCGTCCTGCCGAGCCCGCCGCTTCCGGTCGGCCTGTCTCAGCCGTGCTGGATCTCGCTCAGCAGCTTGCGGATCCGCACGCGGATGAACAGGGTGTTCGTCGGGTCGGTCAGGTTCAGCTGGTCAGGGGACCAGGTTGAACCGCTGGTTGGTCTGTCCGTGGCAGTCGTAGATCTGGATCTGCGCACCGTTGGCCGTGCTCCAGACGTCCAGGCACCGCCCGGACTGCACGCCGGTGATGGTGCCGTTGGAGTTGACGTTCCACTGCTGGTTGGTCTGGCTGTGGCAGCTGTAGATCTGCACCGCCGCGCCGTTGCCGGAGCCCGCCGCGTCCAGACACATGTCTCCGTACACCCGTAGTTGTTTGTCCGAGGTGTACGTCCAGGACTGCTGGACCTGCCGGTTGCAGTCGTAGAGCCGCACCCGGGTGCCGTTGGTACGCGAGGGTACGTCGACGCACCGGCCCGACTGCGCGCCGACGATCTGGGCGGCGGAGCCCGGCGGCAGGGTGGGCGTGGCGGTGGGGGTGACCGGCGGCGTGGTCGGGTTTCCCGGGGGCGTGGTCGGGTTTCCCGGTGGGGTGGTCGGTGCGGCGCGGTCGAGGCCGAAGAACTGGATCGCGACCCGGGCCATGCCGCTGGACGGGAGGCTGTGCCCGGCGCCCTGGATGGCGTATGCCTCGACCTGGGTGCCGAAGCGGCGGCGGTTCCAGTTGGCCTGCGGGGTGTCGGTGGACGTCGGGGTCTGGCTCAGTCCGTGCACGTTGGTCCACTGCTCGATGGATTCCTGGAGTAGCGAGTAGGGGACGAGGGTGTCGTTGGTGCCGTGCCACAGCTGGATCGGCGGGCGGGTGCCGGTGAAGCTGGGGTGGGCGGCGCGGACGAGGTTGCCCCATTCCTGGGGGGTGCGGTTCATGGTGCCGTTGGTGCAGGGGCCGCCGGGTGGGTAGGCGGCTGCGTTGGCGAAGCAGCCGAAGGGTACGCCCATGAAGGATGCGCCGGCTTTGAACAGGTCGGGGTAGACGGCGAGCATGTGCTGGGTCATCATGCCGCCGGAGGAGCTGCCGGTGGCGTAGACCCGGTTGATGTCGCCGCCGTGTTGGGTGCGGGCGTAGTTGACCATGGATTCGATGGAGACGGGGTCGCTGCCGCCGCCGCGCCGTTTGGATGCGTCCGACCAGGTGTCGAAGCATCTGCCGAAGCCGGCTTCCTGCATGGCGGAGGGGTAGATGACGATGAAGCCGTACTGGTTGGACAGTGAGGCGAATTCGCTGCCTGAGTAGAAGCCTGGTCCGGAGCCGCCGCAGCCGTGCATGGCGACGACGATCGGTGGGTTGGCCGGGTGGTTGTCGGGGACGTAGATGTGCATTCGCATGCCGCCGGGGTTGTTGCCGAAGTTGGTCACCTCGACCAGCGACGCGGCGGACGCCGGCGGGGACAGGGCAACGCCCCCGACCGCGAGGAGCACGGCGCTGGCGGACGCTACCAGCGCCGCCCTGGTTCGTGACATGGCACCTCCATCGATATTCGTATATCTAGAGACCTTAGGCATGTCAGTGACGACCGTCAAGTAAGTGTCTAACGTGTTCTGACGCCTGAGTGGATCCCGCCCGAGAAGTCGGCCGGGTCACGGGCCGGTGCAGGAGGGTGACCCGGATGACCGGACACTGCCGCCGAGGAAGCCGAAGGCGGTCGCCCCCGACGCCGCCCGTGACCCGTCGTACCAGGCGTTACGCGCCCGACACGGTGGAACCGCCGGGCTCGCACCAGTCACAGACGGGACTCGCCGACGTGCGGTTCCCGCCGACGCGGCGCAGGTGCGGCGACACGGGCGCTGCCGAGTACCCCGCACGGAAGGCTGGCCACGGTTGATCGACGAGTACGAGCGGGCCGTTTGCGCGAAACCGAGTTCTCGAACGGTACGGTGCACCGGGCGCGACCTCGGATTCTTCGGCGCGGAACGACTCCAATAATTGTTTGTTACATCATTGGATAGCAATAGCCGTTGATGGATGCATCCCGGGTCGTCGGCTAGCATATCCTCGTGACTGTCGCTCCTTCTTCCATTCCGGGCGTGCGTCGTCGTCATGTTCCCAGTTGAGCTGCCGACCGTCTGGGCCGGCCGGGAGAAGGAGCTGGCGGCACTGCACACGGCCGTCGAGGCCACCCGTCAGGGCCGGGGATCGGTGCTCTGGGTGGAAGGCGAGGCCGGCATCGGCAAGTCCTCCCTGGTGGCCGCCGGCCTCACCAGAGGCGGGTTTCGGCGCCGCGAGCTGTTGTGGGGCACCGCGGACCAGTTGTCCCACCGTTTTCCGCTGCGGGTGATGCTGGACTGCCTCCAGGTGCGGCCGCGCTCACCGGATCCCCGCCGGGCGCGGATAGCCGAATTCCTCCAGGACCGCCGACCGGGGCTGTTCGCCGCGGACGACGTCGCCTACACCGCCACCGAGATGCTCGTGGCGCTCGTCGACGAACTCTCCACCGACACGCCCACCGTGCTGGTTCTCGACGATCTGCAATGGGCGGACGAAGCGTCGTTGATGCTGTGGCACCGGCTCGCCCTGGCCGCCGAGGAACTTCCGCTCCTGCTGGTCAGCGCCACCCGTCCGGTACCGGCCCGGCAGGACGTGCAGACGCTGCGGGCGGCGACGCTGCGCCGTGGCGGCACCCTGCTCCCGCTCGGCGCGCTCGGCGCCGACGACGTCCGGGCCCTGGTCACCGGAATGCTCGGGATGCCACCGGGACCCGCGCTCAACCGTCTGCTCGGGCGGGCCATGGGCAACCCGTTGTACCTGCGTGAACTGCTCGACGCCCTGGCGCGCGAGCAGACGGCCGGCACCGCGGTGGCCGAGGGCGAACTCTCCGACGACGCGTTCGAGCGGGTTCCGGCCTCCTTCACCGCCGCGCTGAGCGACCGGCTCAGCGTGGTCTCGGTGGCGACCGCCCAGATGCTGCGCACCGCCTCCCTGCTCGGCGGCGAGTTCGCGGTCACCGATCTCGCCGCACTGCTGCGGCGCACGGCCTCGGACCTGGCCGAGGGCTTGCAGGACGCGGTCGCGGCCGGCATCGTCGTCGGCGTCGGCGACCAACTCGCCTTCCGGCATCCGCTGATCCGACAGGCCCTCTACGACAGCGTGCCGGCCGCACTGCGGGCGGCGCTGCACTGCGAGGCGGCGAAGGCGCTGGCGACGGCCGGTGCCGAACCGCTGCGGGTGGCCCAGCAACTGCTGGCGGCCGGCCGCCCGGGTGACGAGTGGACACGTAGCTGGGTGGTGGAGGCGGCACCGGCACTGTCCGCCCACGCCCCGGACATCGCGATGGAACTCCTCCAGCGGGAGCTGGAGGCGAGTCAACTCGACCGGACCGACCGGGCCGCGCTGACCGTCGAACTCGCCCGGGTACTGCTCGGTGCCGGCCGCCATCCGGAGGCCGCCGAACGGGCCCGGCAGGCGCTCGCCGTGGCGACCCGGCCCGAGCACCGGGTCGAGATGTCCTCGATCCTGGCCCGCACACTGTTCCACCAGGGTCGCAACGAGGAGGCCGTGGACGTGGTCCGGAGTGCGCTCGGCCGCCCGGACGTACCGGCGGTCTGGCGGGCCCGCCTGTTGGCCTCGCTGTCGATGTTCGAGCGGGCCAGTACCGGCGACCTGGACACCGCCGACGGCACCGCGCGTCAGGCGCTGCGGGTGGGAGAGGACGCCGGGGACGCGTTCGCCACCGCCTACGCGTTGACCGACCTGTGGCTGACGCACTCGATCCGGCGGGACCACGACGCCGCGCTCGGCTACGTCGACCGGGCACTGATGGTGCTGGGTGACGCACCCGAACACACCGACCTGCGGACCTTCGCCTTCGACGGCCGGATCTTCAGCCTGCAGAACCTCGATCGCTGGCCGGAGGCGGAGGCGACCCTGCGCCGAGCCCGCGACCTGGGTCAGCGGGCCGCCGGATCCGGCCAGGGCGTCTCGGCGCTCACCGCGGCCGTGTTGTTGTACTGGCTCGGTCGGTGGGACGACGCCCTGGCCGAACTCGACACCGTCGACCGCGACACCGCCGGTATCACCTACTCCGGGCTGCGTGAGCGGGGACCGGCGTTGCTCCGGCACGGTGTCGCCGCGTTCATCGCCGGACACCGGGGTGAGAACGGCACGGCGGCCGAACACCTCCGGGCGGGTCTCGCGCTTCCCGTCCGGACCGTCGCCGACCGGGAGAACCGGGACTTCCTGCTCGCCGCCCGCGCGCTCGCGGCCGAGCAGGAGGGGGAGCCGGCGCGGGCGCTGTCGCTGCTGGCGGCGCTCCTGGAACGCGCACCCGGCGAGATGACCCTGCTGCACCAGTGGATGCCCGAGCTGGTCCGACTCGCGGCGGCGGTCGACGACCGGGCGGCGGCGCGGGCGGCGTTGCTGGCCTGCCGGGCCGAGGCCGAGGCGGAGTCCCGGCCGGGTCGGGCCGCCGCGGCGGTGCGCCGGTGTCAGGGCCTGCTCGACGCGGATCCGGCGCCGCTGCACGAGGCGGTCGCGTACTACCGGTCGGTCGGTTCACCTGTCGAGTTGACCGGGACGCTGGAGGACCTGGCCGCGGTGCTCGCCGTGGGCGGCCGGCAGGCCGAGGCGAGGACGCTGCTGGGCGAGGTGATCGACCGGTACGACGCGCTCGGGGCGCTCTGGGACATCCGTCGGGCCGAGGGCCGGCTCCGCCGCGCCGGCGTGCGTCGGGGTGTCCGCGGTCCCCGGCCGGCGCGTGCACAGATCGGCTGGGAGGCGCTCACCCCGACCGAGACCCGGGTGGCCGTCCTGGTCGCCGAGGGACGGTCCACACCGGACATCGCCCGGGAGATGTATCTCTCCCGACGCACCGTGCAGACCCACATCTCGCACGTCCTCGGCAAGCTCGGCGTACGGAGCCGGGTGGAGATCGCCCGGGAGGCGTTGCGCCGGGAGACCGTCGCCGACGGTGGAGTCTGACGCCCGGACACCACCGCCCGGTCGGGGCGACGGCGGATGGCTCCTCCGCCGGGGACATCCGTCATCTGACGTGGAGTAGCCGGCGCCGGACCGGACGGTTTCGCCGGGGTGCCGGGCTCGGGCGACACCGCCGGCACGTCCGTCGGTCAGGTTGCCGACCCGGGCCGGCGGCCAGCCCGAGGTGCGGGCTGGACATGACGGGCAGCGGCCGGGGCGGGGATCCGGCCACCGCCGAGGCCGGACCGGTGCACGTCAACTAACCGATGTCCACGGCGGCCCGCTGGCCCAGGCTGGGTCTACGCGAGGGCGACCGACGCCAGGAGGAGGAGTTCCGAGATGGGATATTCGACTCAGCAGACGTTCCGGAGTCGGGCGGCCGAGCAGCCGGCGCCGGAGACCGGACCGCCGTCGGCGTACGCCGGTCCGCCGCTCGTGGTGCGCTGCCTCGGCGGGTTCGAGTTGAGGATCCCGGGCCGGCAGTTGGACTGGACGACGGTCCGGCCGAGGGTCCGGGCCCTGCTCCGCTTCCTGGCCGCACACGGAGGACGGCCGGTGCACCGTGAGATCATCCTGGCGGCGCTCTGGCCGGAACTACCGGTCGGGTCCGGCATTCGCAACCTGCACGTGGGCGTCTCCACGCTCCGGGCGTTCCTCGAACCAGGCGTGCGGCGCGGACAGTCCACGCTCGTCCGGCGTGACGGCGAGTCCTACCGGCTGGCGCTGCCACGTGCCGCGCTCTGCGACGTGCGCTCGTTCGAGGAGGCGATCGCGGCCTGGCGCCGGACCGTCGGTACGGGACAGCGTCGCGTCGAGGCGGCCGCCCTGCGGGAGGCCCTCGCCCAGTACGCGGGCGACCTGCTGCCGGAGGACGGGCCGGTGGAGTGGGTCGTGGCCGAACGCGACCGCTACCGCACGTTGGCGGCGGAGTCGGCGGCGACGCTCGCCGCGCTCGAACTGGAGGCGGGGCACCTGGCCGGGGCGGTCGCGGCGGCGCGGCGCGGACTGGAGATCGACGGCTTCCGTGACGACGCCTGGCGGGTACTGGTCGAGGCGCACCAGCGTTCCGGCGACGCGGCGGCGGCCGCGCGGACCCGCAGCGCGTACGGCCGGGTGTTGCGGACGCTCGGCGTGCCCGGACCGGCCTGGGCCGCGTGAGAGCGGCCGCAACCGGCCTGGGCCGCGTGAGAGCGGCCGTGCGTCCTCAGCCGGGACGGCGGAAGACCTCCACCTCGGCGATCGCGGTACGGCGGTCGGCCGCGCCGCCGTAGTTCTGGCGGACGGTCAACCGGATCCGCACCACGTCCGGGAAGACCCGGCGGAAGGTTTGCGGACCGGCCTGGTCGGCAAGCCGCAACGTGGTGGTTTCCGGGCCGGTCCGACCGGTCCAGACGGTTAGTTCCAGCTCCGCCGGTCGGGCCTGCCGCAGGAACACGTCGCGCTGGGCCGACACACCGGAATGGACGATCAGGTCGAGCAGCCGGATCGGCGTGCCGAAGGTCAGTTCCACGTACTCGCCGTGCCCCGCGCCGGTCCCGGCCGGTGCCCAGTAGGTGTTGCTGATTCCGTCCACGACCAGCTCCGCGGCGTGGTTCCGCGCCTGGCTCGACGCGCGGACCGACACCGGACTCACCGGTTCCGGATCGACGAGCCGGTCACGTACGGCGTCGCTGCCCCGGGCGCCGAGCCGGACCACGCCGTAGCCGAGGCCGACGAGCAGGGCGACGGCGAGCAGCAGGATGCCGATCCGGTGGACCAGACCCCAGCCGCCCGAGCGGCGCCGGACCAACCACCGCGCCGCCCGGAGCAGAACCCGGCAGAGCCGACGCCACCACGACAGCCGGACCGTCGACCCGGGGCGGGCGGCGCCGAGGGCCGCGCCGCACCGCCGGCAGAATCTCCGGTCGCGTGGGTTGCCGGTCGCACAGGCCGGGCAGACGACGTCGCCGGAACCCTCGTCCGGCTCGGGCGGGCGTTGTCGTACCACGGGTCGGCGGACCCGCGGCCGAGCAGGCTGGACAGCCTCCACGACCGAGCCCGCCCCCCGGTCCGCCGCCGCCCCGGCCTGTGCCGCCGTCCCGGCCTGCGCCGTGGTTCCCGCCTCGGCCGTGGTTCCCGCCTCGGGCCGCTGGCCCGTGGTTTCCGCTTGCGTGGGGCGCGTGGGTCCCGCTTTGGTCCGCTGGCCCGTGGTTCCCGCTTGTCGGGGGCCCGTGGGCTCCGCTCCCGTCCGGTGACCCGCCGGAGGGACCGCCGTGGCCGAGGGCCGGACGGCAGGGGGCGGAGTCGACGGCCGGCCCGGAGGCAGCGCGTCCGCGGTCTGTTCCCACTCTAGAAAGGATCCGCAGACCGCGCAGAAGGCACCGCCGGGTTCGGCCGGCGCGCACCGGTCACAACGTTCCATCGTCGTCACTCCCGCGTACCCCGTCGGCTTCGACGACCACCCGGACCGTGCACGGCACGTGCGCGGGCCGGTTGGCCTCTACCAGAGCCCGCAGCCGGGCCAGCGGAACCAGGTCGGGGTCGGGCACCCGCACCGTCACCGTCAGGGCGGGCGCCGCCGTACCCGGAAGCGGCCCGCCCGGTGTCGACGACCAGGCCGTACCGCCGTTCTCGGTCACCTCCGGCCGTACCCCGAAGACCGTCCGTACCTGCTCGGCCAGGCCCCGCGCCGTGCCGCGTACCCGGTGCAGGGCCACCGCGCTGGCCACCGCCTCGCGACGCTGCCGCACCGTCCACCCCGGCGCCGTCTCGGCCGCCACCCAGCCGGCGAGCCAGTCGACGAAGTCGGCCGGGGCCAGTCGGGGGTCCAGATAGGCGGCGAGATTGTCCAGCGTCGAGTGCACCGGGGCCAGCACCTCGTCGAAGGCGGCCAGCAGCCGCCCGGCCAGCTCGTCGCTGCCGTAGATCGCCGGCAGTCGACTGCCGAACGGATGTGGTGTGCCGAGACCCGGCACCGCGCCACGCATGGGACGCTCCTCTCTCCGGCCGGGGCCGGAATCAGCGTTCCTCCACCCGGACCTGATGCTCGTAGGAGAAGACCAGCGCGTGCGGGTCGAGGGCGACCCGGGGTGTCGCCGCACCGCGCCGGCCGGAGACCGGGTCGGCGGAGAAGAGCAGCACCTCCTCGACCAACGCGACACCGGGCAGCTGCTGGAGCACTCCGAACAGCTCGCCGGACTGCACCGGCCGGCCGAACGGCCAGCCCGACCCGTCCGGCCCGCCACGCAGCGGGTTGAGATAGCCGTAGAGCGCGTCCAGCGCGGCGGTCCGGAGCCGCTCGACGGCTGCCCCGGGCCGGGCGGTCAGCCGGGCCGCGACGGTGACGCCCTGGTAGAAGGGGGGCTCCACGGCCAGGCGTACCCCGATGGGACGGCGGGCGTCGAGGTGCTCGGCAACGGTCGCGAGCATGTCGTCGGGCGGGATCAGCTGCTCGAAACGCAGTCGGTCACCCGCGTCCGCGACCGCCTCGGGCACGACGAGGACGCGTACCCCGCCGGCGTCGGCGCCGTCCCCGGCTGGCAGGCAGCGGATCCGGGCCGCGGCCGGCACCGCCTCTCCGGCGATCAGCTCGTAGTCGCGCGCGGTGACCGCCCGGTCCTGGGCCCGCAGCTGCACCGGACCACGCCGGCAGGCGCTCTGTACCGACTCGCCGTCCACCCCGCCGGCGGCGGCCTCCCGGTTCTCCACCCGGCTCACGTACGGCACCGAGCTGCGCAGCATCGAGATCGCGCCCCGGGCCACGTTCCCGCGTCGCCCGCCGCCGGTGCGGTACCGGCGGACCCGCAACCGGGCACCGTTCGGCGGCACCGCGCCGTACCGGCGGAGCGTGCCGTCGGGTTCGCGGACGGCGGGGCCGAACGCCACCTCGCCGGTGGTCCGGTCCACCGTCACGCACCGCTCGTCCGGACCTGTCCCGCCGAACGCGTCCACCTCGACCCACTCCTGCCAGCCGGTGCCGTCGGAGACCTCGACCAGGAACGGCTCGTCGTCCGGGACCACCGGCGGACGGAGCACCCGGAAGCGTTGCCCCGGCACCCCCTCGGACTCGCCGAGGAACTCGCCGACCACCGTCTCGGCGTGCACGGCCGCGACCGTGCCGCCGATCGTGAAGGCCGACGCGGCCCGGATCGTCGGGGACGCCGAGTAGAACGGCTGGCCGGGCTCGGCGGCCACCAGCCGGCACCGCAGCCAGCCGGCGTGCTGGCCGCCGACGGTGGAGCCGGTGTGCCCAGCCGGGACGTGCAGCACCACGTCGCCGGGTCGGTTGAGCCCACCGGTGGAGTCGCGGTCGACCTCGCACTCCATCCAGCCGGCGCCGTTCCACGCCTCCCAGCGCAGCGGCGGCTGCCGGGGGTCGACCCCGATGCCCTCGACCCGGCTCTCCAGGCGCAGCACCACCGCGCAGGACGGTACCGCCGAGTCCAGGCCGAGCAGCAGGGCGTCGCCGACCGTGGGCGTGGCGGAGAAACAGGACACGTCCCGGCCGTCCCACACCTGGTCGGTACGGTCGACCGCCGGACCGTCGGCGGGATGGACGCGCAGGTGGGCCAGCTCGCACGGCACGATCGCCAGGTCGGCGGCGGTGGCGAAGACGATGGCCTCCTCCGTCTCGGTACGGACCGTCCCGGCCTCGGTGCCGGCCCGCAGCAGCACCGCCTCGGCCTGCGGGGCGGCGAGCCAGAACGTGAGGTCGGCCCGGGCGGCGGTCGGCGGGAAGAGCCGGACGCCGATCAGGTCGAGGAAGGCCAGGTAGTTCTTCTCCGGTACCCGGTTCAACCGGTACAGCAGCTCGTCCGTCATCTGTGCGAACGCCTCGATCAGGGTGACGCCCGGGTCGGACACGTTGTGGTCCGTCCACTCCGGACAGCGCTGCTGGATGAAGCGCTTGGCGTCGTCGACGAGGTGCTGGAAGCGGCGGTCGTCGAGGTTGGGCGCGGGCAGGGCCATCAGTCCGTTGCCTCCGTCTCGGGCCCGTCGTGCGACGGGATCACGTAGAACGGGAAGACCAGGTTGCGCGGATCGTTGGTGCCCCGGACCAGATAGCGGATGTCGATGTAGAGGGTGCCGACCTCCACCTCGTCGAAGCCCACCAGCACGTCGGTGACCTCGATCCGCGGCTCCCAGCGGTCCAGCGCGGCCCGCACCTCGAAGGCGATCTGCCCGGCGGTGTTCTCGTCCGCCGGAGCGAAGACGTGGTCGTGCACCCCGCAGCCGAACTCGGGACGCATCGGCCGCTCGCCGGGAGCGGTACCGAGGATCAGCCGGATCGCTTCGACGATCTCCCGCTCCCGGTTGACCAGGGCGATGCCGCCGCCGGCGTCCAGCCGGAGCGGGAACGCCCAACCGGCGCCGACGAACTGCTCCGCCACCCTGCTCAGCCCCCGATGAGCACGTTGACGGCGCCGGTCAGGATCGTCGCCGAGCAGGTGGTCCGGTCGCCCATCCGGGCGGCGGGGAAGCCGCCGATCAGCACCGGCCCGCGCACCGGCGGCGGGCCGGGCAGCACGACGTTGCCCGGCCCGAGCGCCAGGTGCGGCGGTGGGATCGGACAGGTGCAGAGCGTGCCGACCACCGCGGCCGGCAGGCCGCCGATCAGCACGCTGGAGACGCCGAGCGTGGGTCCACCGGTCGGCACCGGCGCGCCGGCGCCGGGCGGTCCGACGGTACCGGTCGGCGCGCCGTGGCCGACCCTGTCCCCGATCCGGGCTGCTGGTGGCATCGCCGCTCTCCTCCCTCGCTTCCGCGCTTCAGTTGATCCGGACGACCCGGCCGCTGACGGAGACGCTGGCCCCGGTGAGTTTCAGTTCGCCGGCTCCGGCGTCCACCGACACGCCCCGGCCCCTGACCGAGACCGGCCCGCCCGACTCGACCGACACCCCCCGGGTCCCCTCGACGGTGACCTCGGTCCTGGCCTCGATCACCACACTGCCGTCGCTGCGCACCACCACCGACGTGCCGGCCCGGTCCAGGTGCAGCAGCAGGTTGTCGGTGCCGCTGCTGGTGCGCAACCGCACCCCCTGCGGGTCGGCGACGGTGGGCCCGTCGAGCAGTTCCACCCAGTTGCCGGTGCTCCGGCGGCCGGCCGCCCGACCCTGCCGGGAGGCGAACGAGAGCCGGTTCACCGCCCCGCTCGTCGGGTCGACCAGCGGCATGTCGTGCGGCGAGGGCTGGTCGAGGCCGTTGTACAACCCGCCGACCACGTACGGCCGGTCGAGCAGTCCCTGCTCGAACCCGACCAGCACCTCGTCGCCGACCTCGGGGCAGCAGACCCCGCCGCCGCCGAACCCGCCCAGCTGCACCGTACGGACCCAGTCGGTCTCGTACTTGTCGTCCAGCCACGGGAACCGGAGTCTGACCCAGCCCCGGTCCCGGCGTTCCGGGTGGTTGCGGTCCAGCGCGGCGTTGACGTCGGTGACCACGCCGATGGCCAGTCCCGGCATCCGGGCCGACCGGGCCGGGGACAGCTCACCGGCGGCCAGCCCGGACAGCGACCGGTCCCGGCCGCTGCTGACCGTCAGCCAGGTCTGGTAGAACCGCGCCGGGCCGAACACGTGCCGACTGGCGGTCACGGTGTACTTGCCGGCGAACGGCCGCCCCACCCCGGTCAGCGCGAACGGCACGCCGGCCCGCAGTCGAGGGTTGCCGCGGACGGCCACCTCGAGTTCGGCGAGGCCGGCCGCCACCTGGGCGGCCAGGGCGCGGGACACCGTACCGACCTCGGCCAGGGTTTCGTACGGCACGTCGGCGACAAGCATCTCCGCCGTGCCGAACCGGGCCGCCACCTCCCCGGCGGTCACCGGGATGCCCACCTCGTCGCTGTCCCGCACCGGGGTGCGCCCGACCACCGGCTCGCGGGTACGGCGATCCCAGCCCCGCACCTCCACGTCGGTGAACTGGCCGACCGAGGTGACGGTGGCGCGCATGGTGAGCACGTTCCCGTCCACCTCCGCCACGAAGTCGCTGCGCTCGGCGGTGGTCTGCGGACCCGGGGCGGAGGCGGCGCGGACGGGTCGACGGAACTCGAACCGGCCGTCGACCACCGCCACCTCGGCGTCGTTGTCGGCCGCCAGCATGGTGAGGAACTCCCAGTCGCTGACGTTGGGTTGCGACACCATCTCGTAGACCACTGTGGTGGGATCTATCCGGCCGATCGGCAGGCCCGCGGAGCGGGCGAGGTCCCTGGCGAGGTCGGAGGCTTTCTGGTTGCGGTAGCTGGCGACCCGCCGGCCGCGCATGAGCCGGTGCGACAGGTCCATGGCCCGGATCGTGGTGTAGGTGCCGGTGCCGTCGAACTCCGTCTCGACCGTCACCACATCCCCGGTGAACAGCGCCGTCTCGCCGTTGCCGTCCCCGGTGCGCACCGCCACGGTCAGCTTGCGGCCGATCGCGACCCCGGTCTGTTGCAGCAGCAGGGATCCGGGGTCGCGGTAGCGCAGGGTCGCCACCGCCGGCACGCCGGAGCCGTCGTCGACGGAGCCGTACACCAACTCGTCCGGCCACGGATCGGGGAGCCCGTCCACCGGCAGGCCGACCTTGAGCAGATTGGTGAGGTTCCCCTCGGACACGCGATCTACCTACCTTCGCCAGCGGGGGCGACCGTCATGGCCGGCGGGCCGAGGTCGCGGGAGAGCACGGGCGGGAACTCGTCGGCGGCGGGCAGCAGCAGCTCGGTGCCGGGGCGGAGCCGGGTCGGGTCGTCGAGATCGTTCGCCTCGGCGATCACCCGCCACACCGTCGGGTCGCCGTACTCCCGGTGGGCCAGCAGCGGCAGCGAGTCGCCGTCCACCACCCGGTGCACCCGTCGGGCGGAGCGGCCGCCGGAGGTGGGGTTCTGACCGGGCTTGCTGCCGCTGATCTCGGTCAGGTTCAGGTCGCAGGTCGCCCGGAGCGGGGTACCGGAGCTGTTGAACAGGGTGTAGGTCGCGGTGACCTGGCTGGCGTACGAGTAGAACGAGACGGTCTGGAACTGGCCCCAGGTGAACTTCACCCACGGTGGCGACGGCGCCTTGGCCGCGATGCTGGCCGCGGTCGGGGTGCAGCAGGACAGCAGGCTCTCGACCCGTTGCTGCACGGTGCGATTGTGCGTGTCGGTCACGTCGAGGAACACCGTCAGGGCGAGGGTGCGCGGTTCCGAGCCGCTGAACTCCGGAACACCGACCTGCTCCGCGCCGCGGACCACGTGCGGGATCCAGGCGGCCGACTTGGTAAGGGTCAGCTGGTTCGGGTTGAACATGAAGGCGATCGGGCCGCCGAGCGGGCCGCCGGGACGGTTGCCGCCGCCCGGTGGCGGCTGGTAGCGCTGGAGGAACGCGGAGACCTTGCCGGTCGGTCTGGTCACGGCGCCACCGCCGCGCCGGTCCGGCATCCTGGTCGCGGCATTTAGCCCACCTCCAGGAAACCGTTGTACGCGAGTTCGATGCTCTCCGTCGCCGCCTCGGAGAGATCGGGCCGGAAGGACGGACCGGTCCAGCGGACCAGTACGACGTCGGCCAGGCCCCACTGCACCAGCAGTGCCCGGTCGGGCCGCAGCGCCGCGATCTGGGCGGTACCCCGGGTGATTCCCTGGGGTAGGGCGGAGAGCAGGCGGGCCACCTTGGCCGTGTCCGGGATCAGCGGCCGGCTGAGGGTGACGTTGGTGTAGCGCACCCGGGACGGCAGTTGCCAGACGAAGCCGTTGTTGCCGCCCTCCTGGTGCTGTTCCACCTCGACCTCGCAGCCGAGCCCGTCGCACGAGTTCCAGTCGCCGAGGTCGATCCCGTCGACGCGGAGTCGAAAGTGGACGCTGGTGCCCGGATCTGTACCGGTCATCGGGCACCGTCCAACCATCGACCGGTACGCTCCCGGCCCAGCCGGAGTTCGGCCCGCAGCAGCCGGGAGATCGGCTCGACGAGGCGGTGGGCGAGCTCGTCCAGGGCCCGGCGGTCGAGATGGTGGAACCGTTCGGCGCTGTCCCGCTCGTCACGTCCCGGGCCCGAGAAGCCGCGCGGGCGACCTCCCGCCGAGTCGGGACCTGCCGCCCCACCGCTGCCCCCGGCGGTCGCCGTGCGGCTGGCGGTCGGTGGGTTGGCCGGCGTCGATCGCTTCTGGATGATCGGTCCGGACCGGGTCGGTGCCGTCGGCGCTGTGCCGCCGGCGGTGGAGGCGCGGGAGGTCCGCTGCACCGGCAGCGCGGCGTCGGCCGTTCGGGCGGAGGCGACACCCCGAGGACCCGTTCCGACCCTGGACCCGGCGGTGCCGGCCAGGGCCGGCCGGAGCCCGGCAGCCGGAAGCGGAACGGGCGGCGGAGGCACCGACACGGCGACGCTGGATGCCGGCCGCGCCGGGCCGGCACCGGGCCGGGGGAGTGGTCGCGCTCGCGTCGGACGAGGGCCCAGGACCGGGGCGGTCCGGATGCCGGCATCGGCGGAAACCGCCGCGGGCCTCACCATGCCGGGCACCTCCCTGCTGGTTGCCGGAGTTCGGCCGGTCGTCGTGGCGGTGCTGGCCGACGGGTCCGACCTGCTGCCGGGGGGTCTGGTCCAGCGGATCGGCACCGCGGGTCCGGCCGGGCTGCGGGCGATCGCGGCGGCCCGGTCCGGTACTGCCGGGTCCCGGTTCGTGGCCGGCTCGGCGGGCCTCGTCCTTCCGGAGTCCGCGTGGTGTGCCGCCGGGTTCGCGGCGGTCCGGCGCAGGATCGGCAGTCCGGGCCGTCCGCCGAGCAGCGGAACCAGGGCCGGCCGCCCGCCGGCCGGTCCGGTCCCGGCGGCACCCTGGGACGGAGCCGCTCGACCCGACGGCGTCGCGCCCGGACGGGCACCGCCCGGTGGCATGCCGGTGCTCGGCTGCGCCGGGGCGGTGCTCGGCGGTGCCGGGACGGTGCTCGGCGGCGGGGACTGCGGTCGGGGGGCCGGCAGCCGGGTGCGGGACTGCCCGGTGGGCCCCTCGGGATGCGGCCGGCCGACCGGCAGCCCGGGATGCGCTTCGACGGACCGTTGCACCGGCTGCTTCCGGTCGCCCATCCGCTCCTTGGCGGCGCCCGCTCGGCCCGGAGCGTCAGACCCTGCCGTGGCCGCGCTGTCCCTCGGGGCCGGGCGCGTCCCCGGCAGTGCGGGCACCGCTGACGGCTCGGACAGTTCGGGCGGGGCGGCGGGGCGGCGGGGCGGCGCGGTCGACGGTCCGGGCGGGTCGGTCGGGGCGGGCTCGGAGGTGGCCGGCGGTCGGGGCCGGATCACGAGCCGGGGCCGGGCCTCCGGGCCGAGCGGGGGACCGAGGCCGACGGGCGGTCCGGACGGCGGCCCCGGCCGGTGGGCCGGCGGACCGCCCGGGCCCGCCGGGACGCCGGGATGGTCGACCGGCGAGGTCCCGCTCCGCCCCGACGTGCCGGGCACACTGCCCGCCGACAGGCTGCGGCCCCGTTCCACACCGGACCGCTGTAGCGGCACCCCGGCGCTGCCGCCCGCACCGGACGCGCCCGCACCGGGCTCCGGACGCGTCGACCGGGGCACGGCGCGGTTCGAGGCCAGCCGGAGCGCCGTCGGCACCGTGGCCGGAGCGGCCGGGTCGGGGGCCGGCAACACGATGGGTTCGCCGAGCCCGAGTCGCGGCGCCGAGGCGCCGGTCCGGCGGGCCCGGGACACCGGCACGGCCGGTGTGTCGGGCGGCGCGCCACGCCCGGTCGGCCGGACCGGAGCCGCGACGACCGGCGGCGGGGTGGCCGTGGCGGGCCCGAACGCGGGCGGGGGCGGGGGCTGATCCGTGGCGGAGGAGCCCGGGGCGACGGGCGACGTGCTGCGCTGCGACGTCACCCGGGCCGGCGCCGACGAGGCGTTGCCGGAACCGTCGGAGTTCGCGAGGGAGCCGCCGCGGTCCGCCCCGGGCCGGGCGGCGGCGGCCGACGGCCGAAAGGGGTGACCCGTGAGGTCGGGCGAGACAGCGGGCAGTCGCCGAGGCGCGGCGGCGACCCGCGCGACCGTCAATGGCGTACCGGTCCGACGAGCGGGGGAGGGACGTGCCGGCGTCGCCCCGGCGGGTGGCGTCGTGGCGGCACCGGTCGGGAGTGCACCTCCGGCCCCGGCTGTCGGACGGACGTCGGAGCCGGGCGGTTCACCGAGGGACGGGGAGGTCGGCGGTCCCAGGTCGGGCCCGCGACGCACCGGCAGCACGGGCCGGGCCATCGCCGCCGCCGGTGGCAGCGGACGGAGCAGGTCGTACGCCACCCCGCTCGGCGCGTCCGGGCTGACCAGGTGCGCCAGTGGGCTCCGGAAGGCGGGGTTCTGCCAGGTGGCCAGCCGGCCACGGAATCCGACCGGGTCGCTGAGTGACACCTCGGCACCGGTGACCAGACCGGCCATCGGTGGCAGCCCCCGCCAGCCCGGATCGGCGGTGTCCCGGCCCGGTCCCGGAGCCGGTTCCGGGGTCAGGTCCACCGTGGACCGGGCCGGTCCGCGCCACCGCCGGAGCAGGTCGCGTACGCCCATCGCCGGTCACCGCCCTTCGTTGACGCGGTTGTTGATGGCGGCGATCTCCGTGACGTAGCGCCGTCGTTCGTCGTGACGCAGGTCGAGGATCTCGTCCCGGGACCAGTGGAAGTGGTAGGCGACGTACGCGACCTCCTCGTAGAGCCGGTCGGCCGCGTACGTCACGATTCCCCCGGGCGACCACCGGCGAGGTCCACCTCGAAACCCGATGCGCAGTGCGGGCAGGTGACCGCCGCCCGGCTGTGCCCCTCCGCGTTGATCCGCCGGTAGAAGTCCTGTAGGAAGGCCAGATCCGAGGCGAACAGCCGTTCCACCTGCTCGGCGCGGATGTCGGTGACCGTGCCCAGCCGGGTGATGACCATGCTGAGCAGCACGACCGACAGGTACGCGGGATTGTCCTTGACCCTCAGGTCGACGAGCGGGGCGAGTTCGTCCCGGGCGGTGGCCAGCCGCATGCTGCCGTCCCGGTGCACGGTGCCCGTCTCGTCGACGTACCCCCGGGGAAGTTCGAAGGAGAACTCGGTCTGCAGCCTGGGCGGCCCGGACGGGGCGGTGGGAACGGCCGCCGGGGCGAGGTCCGCGCCGTCCGGCGGCTCGTCCAGGGCGGTGTGCGAAACGGTACGTCGCCTCATCGACCTCGCGGCGTGCGGCCCCGGCCGTCCGGGGCCGGACAGGAACGCCGCTGCCTCCCTTCACAGGATCGGTGCGGGTGCACCGGGGGAACGTCTCGGACCGCCGTGCACCTCAGGAGCTGGTGATGCCCTCGAAGACGATCGTGATCTTCTCGGTGGCCGGGGAGGTGTCGCCGGCCCGCAGGCTGGGGCCCTCCCACCGGCTCACCCAGGCGTTGGTCAGGTCCCAGCGGCGCTGCTCCGCGTTCTCCGCGTCCACGATGATCACGCTGATGTTCTGCCGGGCCGTGTTGATCGCGCCCTTCTCGTAGGTGTCCTTGATCCACTCGGTGAACGCGCTGCTCTTGTCCAGGCCGCGGGTGATGGTCACCTCGCCGCCCTTCCGCGCCCCGGGAATCTTGCGGATGATGTACTCCCCGGTCGGGGTGACCTGGGTGACCTCGATCGCGTCGAGTTCCACGGTGAGGCCGCTGACCTCCTGCACCGACTCGACCCGTGCCTTGCCCAGCTCCACCTGGAACCGGTGGGTCACGAAGGTGTCGCCCGTCTCCGCCATCGCTGGTTACCGTCCTCTCCCTGCCGCCACGACGCTGTCCACTGTGGAAAAACTGCCTCGGGTCATTCCGAGACGAGGCTGCTGCTGTCGGAGTACTGGGACAGCCGGAAGACGACGAACTCCGCCGGCTTCACCGGGGAGACCCCGACCTCGCAGACCACCCGGCCACGGTCGACGGACTCCGGCGGGTTGGTCTCCCGGTCGCACTTGACGTAGAAGGCCTCGGCGGCGGTACTACCGAACAGCGCCCCGGCGCGCCACTCCTCGGTCAGGAACGCGGCGATGTTGCGCCGGATCGTGCCCCAGAGCCGCTCGTCGTTCGGCTCGAAGACCGCCCACTGGGTGCCGAGCAGGATCGACTCCTCGATGTAGTTGAACAGCCGGCGGACGTTTATGTAGCGCCAGGAGGGGTCCGAGGAGAGGGTCCGGGCACCCCACACCCGGATGCCACGCCCCGGGAAGGCGCGGATGCAGTTCACCCCCACCGGGTTGAGCAGGTCCTGCTCTCCCTTCGTCACCGTGTTCTGCACCTCGATCACCCCCCGGAGCACGTCGTTCGCGGGCGCCTTGTGCACGCCACGCTCCGCGTCGGTGCGCGACCACAGCCCGGCGACGTGTCCACTCGGCGGCAGGAAGCGATGCTGCCCGCTCGCCGGGTCGAACACCTTGACCCACGGGTAGTAGAGGGCGGCGAACCGGGAGTCGTACCCCGCCTCGTGCTGCCGCCAGGTGAGCACCTGGCGGGCGGTCAGCTCCGGCGGCGGATCGAGGATCGCCATCCGGTCGCCCATCTGCTCGCAGTGCGAGACGACGGCCAGCTGGACCGCCTTGACGTCCTCGAGGCCGAGCCGCCCCTGCTGGTACGCGCTCATCAGATCGGGCACCGCGACCATGGTGATCTCGTCGATCACCTCCAGCCCGCCGAAGCCGGTCCGGGCGTCCGGGTCGCCGACGTAGTCGTCGGCGGAGACCCGGGCGGGCAGGCCGGCGCCGTCGGCCGGTGCCGGTGGTACGGCCACCGACTGCCTCTCCGGCCGTGCCAGCGCGTTCGCCGGCGCCGCCTCCTCGACGGCGATCAGCCTCGACCGTTCCCGTACCTGGTTGACCACGTACGCCTTGGTGTTCCGCTTCGCCGAGACGTCGTACGTCTCCCGCTCCGTGCCGCCCTGCCGGACCACCAGCCGGAACCGGTCCTCCGGCACGGAGTCACCCTCGACGTCGGTCACCTCCACGGTGAGTTCACCGGCCTCGCCGGAGCCGGAGTCCGGCAGCGCCGTGACGGTGAACGTGCCGAGCGGCACCGGCGGTCCGGTGACCGTCCGGGCCGCCGCACCACCGCCGTCCGACGCCCCCGGGGCACCGACCCGGACCACGTAGCAGGCGCCGCCCCCGTTGGCGAAGTAGCCGTACACCGCGTGGGCCAGGTAGGCGTCCTCGACCATCTCCCCGAACGTCTGGACGAACTGGCTCCAGTTGGTCACCAGGGTCGCGCTGTTGAACGGTCCCCTGGCGGCGAAGCCCACGAAGGCGGCGACGGCGGTACCCACCCCCTCGATCGGGCGCGAGCCGCTCGGCACCTCCTCCACGTACACCCCGGGTGACAGGTACGACGGCATGGACAGACTCCCTCGGGCACGACGGCGATCCGTGGAAGAAAGTCTGGTCCGGCGCGGGACCGGGAACCACGACCCGACGGGCGGGCGCCGGGGAAGCGCCGGCTACCCGAAGGGGCAGTTCCGGTGGGGCACCGTCAAATGACGGATGTCTGCCCGGTCCGGTGCCGGGAGACTCCGCGTACCCGGGGGTCACCTCGGCCGTTTCCGCCGCGTGCGCGGCCCGGATTCCCGGAGTACTCGGATGATCGTGCTGGAGCCCGCCGCCCGACAGTTCGTCGAGGCGACCGCGACCCCGCCGTACCTGCACCAGCTGGGTCCGGAGCGGGGCCGGCGGGTGCTCGCCGAGCTCCAGTCCGGAAACGTCGTCCGGCCCGACGCGGAACTGGAGGACCGGACGGTGCCGGTGGGCCCGGCCCGGGCGGTGCCGGTCCGCATCGTCCGGCCGGCGGGTGCCATCGGCCGGCTGCCGGTGATCCTCTACCTGCACGGTGCCGGCTGGGTCTTCGGGAACTGCCACACCCACGACCGGCTGATCCGGGAGTTGGCGGTCGGCACCGGCGCGGCGGTGGTGTTCCCGCACTACAGCCTCTCGCCGGAGGCGCGCTATCCGCTGGCGGTCGAGGAGTGCTACGCGGTGCTGTGCTGGCTCGCCGGGTACGCCGCGGCCGACCTGGACGGCGGGCTGGTCGCCGTGGTCGGCGACTCGGTGGGCGCCAACCTGGCCGCCGCGGTGACCCTGCTGGCGAAGCGGCACGCCGGCCCGAGACCGGTCGGCCAGGTGCTCTTCTACCCGGTCACCGACGCCCGGTTCGAGACCGCGTCGTACCGGACCTTCGCCGAGGGCTTCCACCTGCGCCGTGACGCCATGCGCTGGTACTGGGACCAGTACGCGCCGGACGAGGCGGTCCGGGCCGAGGTGACCGCCTCGCCGCTGCGGGCGGAACTCGGGCAGCTGGCCGGGCTGCCTCCGGCACTGGTGATCACCGCCGAGGCCGACGTGCTGCGCGACGAGGGCGAGGCGTACGCCCACCGGCTGCGGGCGGCCGGGGTGCCGGTCTCGGCGACCCGCTACCAGGGGATCGTCCACGACTTCGTGATGCTCGACGCGCTGCGCGGCACCGAGGCGGCGGAGGCGGCCATCATCCAGGCCGTCATCTTCCTCAAACGGGCGCTGCGGATGGCCTGATCCGAAGCCGGGCGCCGATGACCCCGGGCGTCAGCTACCGGTGGTGTTGCGGGTGCGGATGGTGAGCGTGCGCTCGGCCCTCCGCCGGGTCGGCTCGGTGTTCAGCGCGGCGCGCTCCTGCGCCATGCCCGCTTTCAGGATCTCGACGTGCCGGCCCTTCAGCGCCCTGACGGGCACCCGGATCAGGCCGTAGTCGGCTTTCCCGGAGCTTCGACCCTGGGCGCTGCTCTGGTGGTGCCATCGTAGGTCGACCCCACCGACCTCCAGGTTCTTGCCGGGCACGGTCTGGAGCACCACCTTCCGGCCCCGGCCGAGCTCGATCCACCAGTGCTCGGGACCGGCCGTCCCCTCCACGAACTTGTACTGGCACACCACCCAGGCGGCCGCCTCGCTGTCCGGAACGACCCGCATCCCGTGCACCTCGACGTACTTCTCGCAGGCTGCCTGGAGGAACTGCCCGGCCTTCTCGATCTTGTCATCGTCCTCGCCGACGGTCAGGTCGGGCGGGGGCGGGATCCCGCGCAGCAGGTCGTCCTCGGCCAACCTCTGGGTGAGGCCCCTGATCTGCTCCTGGACCGCCGCCTCCAGTGCCCCGAACCAGGCGGGTGGGCTGGTGTCGACGTCGGTGACCCCGTGCAGCACATCCCAGAAGTCGCCGTACGACGGCTTGCCGTCCTGCTCCATCGCGGCCAGTGCCCAGCTCCAGCAGGCGGCGCCCTTGTCGGTCTTGGCGATCTCCCGCACGAACGTCGGGTCCGGGTCGGCGTATTCGCTCCGGTTGGTCGTCGGGCTCCGCATCCACGCGAACAGCTCAGGAGTCACCTCGGCCTCGTCCGGTTCGGACTCGGACTCGGACTCGCTCTCACCGCCCGGCCTGGCCCGCTTGTGGGCTTCCTCCGGCGACTCGCTCCGCTCACGTTTTCCGCTCGGCCCGACCTCGACCTCGTCGTCGCCGGCCACCATCCGTTGCACGGCGCCCCGGTCGGCATCGGTGCCGCCACCGGCGACACCGGGCCCGCCCGCCGGGCGCGGCGCGGCCAATGCCCGGGTGGCGTTCGCCTCCGCCGCCCGCTCGAACGCGTCACCCGGGTCGGAGACCCGCAGGCCGTGGCCGTCGTCGGTGCCGGCGACCGGACCGGAGCGCTGCTGGATGACGTGGGTGAGTTCGTGCGCCAGGGTGTGCCGGTCGGCACCACCCTGGCCGATCACCACATGCCGTCCCGAGGTGTAGGCCCGGGCGCCGACCTCGGCCGCCGAACGTCGGGCGAGGGCGCCGGTGTGCAGCCGTACGTCGGAGAAGTCGGCGCCGAGCCGGGCCTCCATGTCGGTCCGGGTGGGTCCATCGAGTGGTTGCCCGGCCGAGCGCAGCACCTCGGACACCGCCGAGCGCTGCACCGGTTCCGGGGCGGGGCGCTGCCCGTCGCCGTGTTCGTCGGCCTGCTCCCGGGCGGTGTCGAGTCCGTCCCGTAGCCGCTGGATCGCCCGGGTCACCGCGGCGTTGCCGGCCTGGCGTTGCAGGGCCAGGATCGCCGCCACCGAACCGGTCGGCGCGGTGGAGCCGGTCCCCGGCCGGGCCGGCCGGGCCGGCCGGTCCGGGCGCCCCGGGAGGTCGCGGTCCGGTGGATCGTGTGCGCGCATGGCTGCCTCCTTTCGCTCCTCGAACGCCGGCGGGCTCCGCACGCGGTCGGTGCGCGCCGGCTCGCCCTCCAGCCGCTGTGTCACTCACTCCCGGGCCATGTTCACCATCGGTGGGTCAGTTCCCCGGAATAACTCTCCAGCCGACCCGGCAGCGGTCCCCAGGCCAGTTTCTCGCCGTACAGGCTGTTGATGGCGATGATGTCCTCGATGGTGGACTTTGCGATTCCGTTGGTTCGGCTGTCCAGCTCGTAGATCTCGTGTCCCAGTTCTCCGTACAGTTCCTGGGTCACCTTCTCCTTGTTCTTGCTGGTTGCGCCGGTCGCCAGCGCCACGTGCTGCGCCTCGTCCCCGAAGATGACCACATATCCTCTTGGAATCGGGTACTTCAAACTGAATTGCAGTACCTTCTTCTTGATCTTCCTGCCTGCCTCGTTGGTCACCTCCGCCTCCATCTTCATGTTTGCCATGCCGGCAGGTGCATCCATGATCCGCCTTGCGAAGGCGGGAGCCTTCGCCATGTCTTCACGGACGATGGCCGCCTCGACGTAGTCCATGTCGATGAGCGACTCCCGGTACGCGGCGAAGAGAACCGCCTCCCAGCAGTTCATGTTCTTCGGCGTCGTCGGCGGGTTACCTTCGATGAAGTCCCGCAGGAAGGGTTTCTGCCTCTCCCGGCCGGTGCCCTTCATCTGCCTCAGGTTCTTCGACAGGGTGGCGCCGCCCCAGAGGATCGAACGCTCCTCCTTGCGTAGTCCGAGTTCACGTTCGAGCTCACTCTCGGCCTCGAGTTCGCCCATGCTCGTCGCGTGGTCGGACTCCCGCTGCTGGAACTCCGCAGCCCTCGCCTCGAACCTCGTGAGCAGCGCGGCAAGGTCCTCGGGAGTCAGCTGGGCGATGCGGTCCTGTTCCCTCGCGCCGGGGACGCCGGACTCCTCGTTCATCCAGCGGAGGAAGCGGAGGATCCACACCGAACCCGTCCACGAATCCAACGAGCCGGCCTGCCGAACCGCCGCGTCGAACAGCGTCCGGTCGAATTCGTCCTCCGGCATCCGCTGCACGACCGGCGTGGAAGCCGTACGGTGCGGACCGCCCTGGTCGCCGGTTCGCGCGGCTGCCGGGCCCTGGTCGCCGGTTTGCGCGGCTGCCGGGCCCTGGTCGCGCAACGGGCTTCGCATCACGCGGGTGGCGTTGGCTTCGGCGGCACGCTCGTCGCGGTCGGACGGGTCGGAGATCCTCAGCCCGCTGCCGTGGTCGGTACCCGCCACCGGGCCCTCCCGCTGCTGGATGACGTGCGTGAGTTCGTGCGCCAGCGTGTGTGGGTCGGAGCCCCGCTCGCCGATGACCACGTGGTTGCCCGAGGTGTAGGCGCGGGCACCCACCTCCGTCGCCGATGCCCGCGCGGCCGCGTCCGTGTGGACGCGGACGTCCGAGAAGTCCGCGCCGAGCCGGGCTTCCATCTCGGTCCGGATCGGCGCGTCGAGTGGTCGCCCGGCGGAGCGCAGCACCTCGTGCACCGCCGAGCGTTGCACCGGCTCCGGGTCGGACCGCTGCCCGTCGTCATGGTCGTGGGTCTGCCCCTGGCCCGGGGTTTGGCCGGCAAGCTGCCGCCGGATCGCCTCGGCGACCGCGGCGTTGCCGGCCTGGCGTTGCAGCGCGAGTATCTCGGCCGCGGCACCGGCCAGCGGAGCGGTACCGGCTCCCGGCCGGAGTGGCCGGTCCGAGCGGTTCCGGACGTCACGGTCCGGCGGATCGTGTGCGCGCATGGCTGTCCTCCGTGGTCAGTGGATCGGCGCCGGCTCCTCGCGCGGTCGGTGGGCGCCGAACTCGCTCTCCAGCAGCAGCCGGCCGAGCTTGCGGTACTCCCGCTGCACCGCGCCGATCAGGTCCGCCATCCGCACCGGCCGGCCGCCCTCCGCCGCCAGGTACGCCGCGGTCACCACGCAGGCCCGGATGCTGCCGCCGGACAGTTCGAAGTTGCCGGCGCAGAAGTCCAGGTCCAGGTCGTCGTCGCGGGGGAGCTCGGTGCCGAGGCAGCGGTCCCAGAGCGCCCGCCGCTGGGTCGCGTCCGGCATCGTGAAGTCGACGATCAGGTCGAGCCGCCGGGTGAACGCCTCGTCCAGGTTGGCCCGCAGGTTCGTGGTCAACACCGCGACGCCGTCGAAAGACTCCATCCGTTGCAGCAAGTAGGCGCTCTCCAGGTTGGCGTAGCGGTCGTGCGCGTCGTTCACCTCGGACCGCTTGCCGAAGATCGCGTCCGCCTCGTCGAACAGGAGCAGGCCGTTGATCCCGGCCGCCTCGGTGAAGATCCGCTCCAGGTTCTTCTCCGTCTGGCCGACGTACTTGTCCACCACGGTGGAGAGGTCCACGACGTACAGGTCCAGACCGAGGTCGGCGGCGACCACCTCCGCCGACATGGTCTTGCCGGTGCCGGAGTCGCCGGCGAACAGTGCCAGTACGCCCCGGCCCCGCCCGCCGCCGGGGCGCATCCGCCACCGGCCCAGCACCCGGTCCCGGTACCGCACCCGGAGCGCCAGCTCGCGCAGCTGGTCCTGGACCGGACCGGGGAGCACCAGGTCCGCCCAGCCGACGCCGGGTTCGATCCGCCGGGCCAGCCGGGCCAGGCCGCCGGCGTTCTGTCCGCGTACCCCGGCGCGCAGGTGGCCGGAGTCGACCCGGTCGGCGCCGGCGAGGAGAGCCAACTGGTCGGCGGCCTGCGCGGCCCGCCGTACCTGGTCCGGGCCGAGCAGGTACGGCGCCAACTCGCGCGCCGGGTCCACGCCGTCGATCCAACCCGTGGGCCGGTCCGCGCCCCGGGCCGCACCGGCCGCCCGCCACAGCCGGGCCCGGTCCCGCTCGTCCAGCGGCGGGGCGGCGACCAGCAGCGGTGCCCGCCCCGTCCAGTGTGGATCCCACTCGGCCGATCCGGTGAGCAGCACCGGCACCGGCTGGTCGGCGACCCGGCGCAGCAGCCGGGCGTGCTCCGGCCTGCCGACCGGATCGAGGGCCTGCACCGGGCCGGCCACCAGGCCGGCACCCCGCAGTCGGGCCTCCCGTACCGTCGCGGCCAGTGCCTCGGCGGGGGCGGGGTCGGCGGCCAGCGCCTCCAGGTCGAGCCGGAAGACCGAGCGGCCGGCCCGGACCAGCGCCGCGACCGCCAGATCGTCGGCGGCGCAGCCGGGACGCTCCCGCAGGTAACCGAGGTCCACCCCGCAGCGCAGCGCCGCGCCGAGCCGCTCGACGGCACTGGTCCGCTCCGACCCGTCCGATCGCTCCGACCCGTCCGATCGCTCCGACCCGTCCGATCGCTCCGACCCGTTCGACCGCTCCGACCCGTTCGACCGCTCCGACCTGTCCGATCGCTCCGACCCGTGCGGTCCGGTCGTGTCGGCGGTGCGGTCCTCGGCCGGCCAGGACAAGCCGGCCAGCCGGGCATCCGGGGTGTCGTCGCCGAGCAGGTGCGCGGCCACCCGGTCGGGCACCCGCAGCGCACGCGACAGGTACGGCAGGTCCGGCTGCTCGACCAGCAGCAGCCCGTCGGCGACCAGCGGCGCGGAGCCGGCGAACCGGGCCCGGCCGGCGGCGTCACCCGGCGGCCTGCCGCACAGCTCCAGGGCCAGCCCCACGGTCGCCCGGCGCCGGCTGACGTCGTCGTTGAGATAGCCGTAGAGCCGCTCGTACCGGGGTTCGACGTCGGGGAGCATCGCGACGAGCAGCACCTCCACGTCCAGTCCGGTGAGCCCGAAGGCGTGCGCGAGGCGCCGCAGCCGCGGCTCGGTCCCGGCTTCGGCGGCCCGGTCCTCCGCCGCCGTCCGCGCCCGCACCTCGGTCGGATCCACCGGTTCCGGTCCGGGCGACCGGGCCAGCAGACGGTCGGCGTCCTCCGCCGCGAGGTACAGGCCCCGGAACGGGTCGTCCGGCCGGGGATCGTTCCGGCGGCGTTCGGCGACCAGTCGGTCCACCCGGGCGGCGACCAGTCCGAGCCGGTCCCACAGGTACGCCATGCCGTCCGCGTCGCTCACCTCCGGTCGTCCTGTCCGGCGCCCGGACCGGCCCCGACCCGCTCGCCCCCGACCCGCTCGGCCCCGTTCCGCTCGGCCCCGACCCGATCGTCGTCCCGGCGGCGGGACGCGGCGGTACGGGTGCGCAGGCTCGCCAGCCGGCCGGCGGTGTCGGTGACCACGACCGCCCGTTCCCGCACCGGCGGCGCGGCCACGATCCGGCGGGTCGACACCGGTGCGACGATCACCAGGTCCAGCGACGGCTTGAGTTCTCCACCGAGCGCGCTCCACACGTCGGCCAGTGCCCGCCCCTCGCCGGGTGGTGCGGCGACCGACATCGGCACCGCCAGGCGCAGCGCCGCGAGTGAGCCGGTCAACCGGGCGGGCGGCAGTTCGTCGTACCGGACCAGACCGGCCAGCAGCGTGGCGAGCAGCCGGTGCTCGTCGGTCGGCCGGTTGGTCCACGCGGTGACCAGGTAGGACAGTGCGTAGAAGTGCGGCGAGTCGTGCCAGGCCACCGTCCGGCCCGCCGCGTCCCGCTCGGCGACCCGGCCCTGGAAGTGCCGCGACCGGTCCTCCCGGATGTCGTAGAGGAACAGGTTCACCGTCGGCGCGTTGCGTCGGGCCGCCCACTGCCGGGTGGGCGGGTCGAACGACACGTCCGCCCCGGTACCCGCCAGCATCTCCTCCAGGACCAGACCGCGCAGTCCCTCGTCGATCTCGTGTATCACGTCTCCACCCCCATCGTCGTCACCAGCGCCGGTGCAGCAGTCCAGGTGGTTGCTGGGCCGGCAGGACCACCAGGAACGGGGTACGCACCGGCCGGAACCCGGTCCCGCTGGCCACCGCCTGCCGGCCGCCCAGCCGGTCCTTCGGCAACACCGGCAACTGGGCGGTGAAGCTGCCGTCGGCCGCCGGCCGCACCGGCGGGGCGGCGGCGGTGATCCCGAGGTCCCAGGAGAGTCGCAGCGGCCGGCCGGGCGGGAAGTCCACGCCCCGGATCGAGGCGACGAACCCGGGCGGCCCGATCGGCGGCACCGCCACGATCCGTGGGGCGAGCACCCGCAGCGGCCCGTTCGCGGTGTCGTTGTCCGGGTCGGCGTTGCCCCCGGTGGTGCTGACGGTGCCCCGGACGGTCGTCCGCAGCGCCGCGCCCGGGGAGAGCGTTCCCGCGACGGTGGCGGCGGCGCCCGGGGCGAGGTCCGGCACCGGGCAGCCGTCGGCCGGGCAGCCGGCCAGGACTCCACCGACCGGTACGCCGCCGGGCAGGGCCGGCCGGACCCGCAGACCGGTGGCGGTCGTCCCACCGGCGTTGCGCACCGTGTACCTGACGGTGACGGTGCCGCCGACGTACCCCGGCTGCGGGTCGAGGGAGACGGTCAACGCCGGATCGGCCGGGCTGCCCGGCGGCGCGGGAACGACCCGTACCGTGGTCGTCGCACGGTTGTCCGACGGGTCGGTGTCGATCGGGTCGGCCTCGACCGACCAGGCCAGCTCGAAGTCGCCCGGGGCGGTGCCCACCAGCTCGACGCCGATCTCGACGGTGCGTCCCACACCGAGCCGGCCCAGCGCACAGCTGAGGGTGGCCAGCACGCACTCGCCGACCGGGGTGTCGAGGCCGGTCACGGAGAGCCCGGGTGGGACGTCGAGGCTGCCCCGGACGTCGTCGGCGGCGGTCGGTCCCTGGTCGGTGACGGCGAGCCGCAGCGCGGTCCGGCCACCGACGGTGGTGCCGGGCGCGGGGGCCGACACGGCGGTGGCGACGTCGAAGCGGCGTTGCCAGCTCGGTTCCTTCTGCCGTCCGGGCAGGTGTCCGGTCAGCGGCCGGATGCTGCCGTCGTCGAGGTCGTAGCTCCACAGCGCCTCGGGCGAGTTGTTGTCCTCGGCCCGGCGTGCCGAGAAGGCGAGCCGCTCGCCGTCCGGCGACCAGGCGACGTCCCGGGGCTGGTGCGGAGCGTCCTCGCGGTCCGGCACCGGCAGGGCGCAGGACCCGCCGCCGGGCAGCAACAGCCGGCACCGGTTGCCGTCCAGGTCGACCAGGACCAGGCCGTCGGCCTCCCGGTTGAAGACGAGCCGGGCACCGTCCGGGGAGAAGGCGGCGCTGTCGTCGACGACCGGGCAGCCGGTACCGCAGATCGCCGCGGTCAGGTCCGTCTGGTCGAGCCCGTCCGCGGCGTCGGCGGTCCAGATGTGTGTCGACACCTCGCCCCGGTAGGTTCCCCGGGTGAAGGCGAGCCGGGTGCCGTCGGGCGACCAGGCCGGCTGGGTGTCGTCGAGTCCGGCCAGGGCGTCCGGAACCGGCAGGTCCAGCAGACGCTGCCCGGTGTCGGCGTCGACCACCTCGATCCGGGACGGTGTACGCGGCGCCTCCGACCCGTCGCCGGGCGAGTTGCGGACCAGGGCGAGCCGGGTGCCGTCCGGTGACCAGGCCGGGTCCGTCTCCCGGTCACCGCGCCCCCGCCCGACGATCGGCAGCAGCCGTGGCCGGCTGCCGTCGGCGTCCACGATCCAGATCCGTTCGGTCCGGACGTCGTCGACAGTCTCGAACCGGCTGACCGCGATCCGCTGCCCGTCCGGCGAGTACGCCTGCCGTTCGAACCACGGATCGCCGTCGACCGGCTCCCAGAGCAGTCGGGAGTCGGCGACCGCCCCGGGATCCTCGCGCAGCACCGGCACCCGCAGGTCGCGCGGATCCACCCCGTCGGGACGGATGTCCTGGAGGGTGGCGGTGGTCCGGTCCGGGGCACTGGCCCGGGCGACCAGCAGCGATTCGGTGTCGGCGCCCGGGGCTGCGTACCAGGTGGGGTGGCTGACGTCGCGGTTCTCGGCCAGCCGTGGCACCACCACGCACTGGCACGGGTCGTCCCGGACCAGCACCGAGTAGACCCGGTCGACGTTCCCGGCCGTCTCGCCGTCCGGCAGGGTCCGGCTCACGAACGCCACGGTCGCCCCGTCGGCCGTCCACGCCGGCTGCCGGGCCTGCCAGCTCGGCAGCAGCATCGGGACCCGGCCGGTGCCGTCCGGGGCGGAGAGCCAGACTTCGGGATGCGAGGTCGCCGGCCCGAGCGTGTAGGCGATGCGCCGGTGCGTCGGGTTCGGGTCCCAGGCCGGCTCGGCGGCCCCGGTCGGTTCGGCGGTGACCCGGGTGACCGGCCCGCCACCGGCCGGCACCCGGTAGATCTGGGAAAGGTCGTCGGTGCCGCGTCGCCCCGCGAAGGCCAGCGTGCCGCCGTCCGGCGACCAGGTGGGCCAGGTGTTGTCTCCGGTCCCGTCGGTCACCCGGCGGGGACTGCCGCCGTCGACGCCGACCACGTAGATGTCCTGCCCGCCGTCCTCCCGGCCGGCGGCCGAGCTGTACGCGATCCGGGTCCCGTCGGGAGAGAGCACCGGCCGGCACTCGTCGGTCGAGTTCCGGGTGACCCGGAGCACCGGACCGGTGCCCCGGCGCAGGTAGACCTCGGCGCTGCGGTCGTCGCGTCGACTCACCCAGGTCACCGCCGAGCCGCGGGCCGAGATCTCGTCGTCGAAGTGGTCGGGTCCGGATTCGAAGAGCGGGGCGGCGGTCGCCTCCGATCCCTCTCCCCGGACGATTCCGAGGCTGCGGTGCCCGGTGCCGGCGTAGGCGATCCGCTGACTCACCTCGGGGTTCGGCGCCGGGCCGGGCGCTGCCGTCGGCACCGGCGCGGGCGCGGCCCGGCCCTGGCCGACGAATCCGGCGGTGGGCGGCAGCGCACCGGCGAGCAGCACGGCCAGGACAACGGGGAATCCGATCGAACGTCGCAAGTGGACCTCAACGGGCGTGCGGCGGAATGGAGGTGGGCGGCGGGCCGGCCACCATCGTCCGACGGTTTCCGGCCGGCCGGTGCGGACCGGAAGGCACCGTCGGGGGCAACGGTGCCGGCCCGTTCAGGCAACCCGTGTGCGGCGGGGCCGCCCCGGTCGTCTTCCGACAACCCGCGTGCGGCGGGGCCGCCCCGGTCGTCAGATCAGCCCGTTGCGCAGGGCGTAGGCGACGGCGTGCGCCCGGTTGCGCAGTTGCAGCCGAGTGGTGATGCCGTGCAGTACGTTCTTCACGGTCCGCTCCGAATAGGAGAGCTTGCTGGCGATCTCCCGGGTGTCGAACCCGTCCGCGACCAGCCGCAGCACGTCCACCTCGCGGGTGCTCAACCCGAGCAGGGTGAGGCCGCGCGGTTCGAGTATCTGCCGCTGGAGCCGGCCCACCTGGGCCATCAGCCGACCGAGCAGGTCGGCCGGGAGCGCACCCTCGCCCCGGGCGACGGCCAGCACGATGTGGCTGAGCCGTTCCGCGCTCGCCTCGGCGCGGCGGACCACTCCCACCACGCCGTGTTCCACCGCGAGAGACAACCCGGCGTCGTCGATCCTGGCCGGCACCAGCACCAGTTTGGCCCGGCCGGCCCGGTGCAGTCGGCGTAGCAGCCGGGCGGCCGGCTCGTCGAGGGCGTCGATGACCACGAGCGCGACGCTCTCGGTGGTCTCCTGGCCCGGTTCGACCACCCACAGGTCCGGCCGGGAACGGAGCTGGCTCTCCACCCCGAGCCGCGAGATCGGGTCCTCCGCGTGGACGCTTACCGTGACACGGTGCACTCCAGCCTCCCAGCACAACTCGACACCCCGCTCCGGGGCGTCCGGTCCGGACGGTGCCGCCGCGCCGATGCGTACGGCGATTACCGCAGAGGTTGCCGGACGGGACTTCGCGGGCACCTAACGCGGACCTAACGGGCAGCGGTTCTGCCCGCGCCGGTACCCCGGCGGCCAGTCCCGGCAGGTCCCGCCACGCCTACGGTCGGCACATGAGCATCTCGTTGGGCCTGGTCGAGACTCCGGCGGTGGTCGTGCCGGGCGAGAGCGTCGACATCCCGGTGACGGTCCGGAACTCGGGTGACGTCGTCGAGGGGTACGACCTCGACGTGGTCGGCATGCCGACCACCTGGGCCACGTTCGACCCACCGAGGGTCTCCCTCTATCCCGGCGCGAGTCAGACCGTAACGCTCACCGTCCGGCCGCCCCGCTCCTCCGACGTCCGCGCGGGAGAGCTGCCGTACGGCGTCCGGGTGGTGCCGTCCGAGGCGCCGCAGACCGCCACGGTCGAGGAAGCCGTGCTGACCATCGCGCCGTTCTCCGAGGTGACCGGGGAACTACGGCCGCAGGTGCGCCGGGCGCGGCTCGGCGCTCGCTACCACGTCGTCGGAGTCAACGGCGGCAACGTCGGGGAGACGCTGACCGTCACGGCGGTCGACGGTGCCGAACAGCTCCGCTTCGCCCCCCGGCCGAGGCCGACGACCCTGGCGGCGGGCGAGCGGTACGCGGCCGTCCTCGGCGTACGGGCCCGGCGGCTGCTCTGGCGGGGCACGCCGAGGCACCTGCCGTTCCGCGCCGTGCTGGGCGATGCCACGGGCCGGGCCGTCACCCTGGACGGCACCCTGGTACAGCAGCCGGTGCTCTCCGCCTGGCTGCTCAAACTGCTGGCGCTGCTGCTGGCCCTGCTGCTGCTCCTGCTCGCCCTCTGGTTCGGGCTGCTGCGTCCGGCGGTGACGTCCGCGGCCCGGGAGGCCGTCGACGAGGGCGTGGCGCAGGTCGCGACCGAGGCGGAGGTGGCGGCGAGCGAGGCCGCCGGCGCGGCGGCGCGGGACGCCGTCGAACAGGAGCGGGCCGCGGCCCCCGCCGCACCGACGCCGACACCGGCGACCGCCGGCAGCAGCGACGGTGCCGGCCGGGGCGGACAGTTCGCCACCGCGCTGGTGCTGCGGACCAACCCAGGGGGTTCGGCGTCGCGCAGTTACACCGTGCCCCGCGGCCGGGTACTCCTGATCACCGACTTCCTGGTCGACAACCCGCAGGGGGACACCGGGACCCTGACCGTCACCGCCGACGACGTCCGGGTGGTGACCTACGGGCTGGAGAACTTCCGTAACCAGGACTACCACTCGGTCACCCCGATCAGGGTGCCGGCCGGGGCCCGGGTGACCCTCACCGTCGTCTGCCGGCAACCGGGCACCCCGGTCGGCGCTCCGGCGCCGAGGACCTGCCAGGAAGGGCTCTACCTGAACGGCACCCTCGCCCGGTTCGCCGGGACGGGCTCCTGACGAGGCGTACCGGGGGAGCGGGGGAGCCGCCGTTGCCGTGTTTCCGAGCCTGCCCGGTGTACCGTCCGAACTGGCAGCCCGGGGTAGGGCCTGGGTCGCCACACCCCCAGCCTTACCTGGGAGATGGCTATGCGATCCGTCACGGTAGACCCGAGGTTCGGTCCCGAGCTACGCCGCCTGCGTGAACAGAGCGGCCTGACGCTTCGTCAACTCGCCGAGGTCACCCGCTACTCACACACCTACCTCTGGGAGTTGGAGACCGGCCGCAAGCGGCCCGGAGGCGTCGACGTCGCCGAGCGCCTGGACGTCGCCCTCCACTCCGGCGACACCCTGACGACGCTCGTCAACGACACCGTGCTCGACCCTGACACCGCCGGCCGCATCGACTGGGTCGCGGCCCGACCGGGCAGCGTGGACGGGTCCGCTGTCGACGCGCTGCGAACCATCCCCGGCCAACAACGCCGACTCGACGACGCGATCGGATCCGCACCGCTGATCGGCCCGACCATGAGTCACCTGGACATCGTCCGCCGGGCTCTCGACGCGACCCGACCGCCGCTGCGCACCCGGGTGCTCGACCTCGCCGCCCAGTGGGCGCAGTTCGCCGCTTGGCTGCACATGGCGTCCGGGCAGCTCGACCCGGCAGGCGTGCTGCTGGACCAGGCGTGCGGGTGGGCTGCCGAGACCGGCGACTACGAGATGCTGACGACAGTCCTCAGCTACAAGGGGCACCGGGCCTGGCTGGCCGGGGACGTCGGCGCGCTGATCGGCCTGACCGAGGCGTCGCTACGGGACACACGCGCGTACATCGGGCAGCGGGCGTACGACCACTACCAACTTGCCCGTGGGTACGCGCTGGCGGGCGACGACCGGGCCACCGATGAGGCGTTGCGGGCCGGTGCCGACCTGGCCGCCGAGGCGGTCGAGCACAACGGCCCGACGCCAGCGTGGCACTACTACCGGACGCCGGCCTTCTTCCGGCTTGAGCAGGGGCTTGCGCTTCAGGTCGGCGGCCGCCACGCCGAGGCCATCGAGGCGTTGACATCCGGCCTGGACACCCTGGAAGCGGGTGCCCGGCGAGCGGAGTGGGTGGGTGACTACCTCGTACACCTCGGTCTGGCCCACGCTGCCGCCGGGGAGCGCGACAAGGCAGGCGCCGCGGTGATGGATGCCGCGTCGATCGCAGAGGTCACGCAGTCGGCACGGTTGGCCCATCGAGCGGCCGAACTGGAACGCCGCGGTCTGTAAGCCTGTCAGCTCCGTCAGCAAACGCGGCTGCTGACTGCCGCTGTCTATCGCCCGCGTAGTCGTCGGGGTCACCCTACGTGTGGAACCGTGACCTGCGTTCCGGAGCGTTGTGGCGTACCCGGAGGTGACACCGTGATCATGTGGCGTACCCGTGGCTGGATCTGGAGCCGGATAAACCAGGTCAAGGACTACCGATGGGATCCCGCCCTGCACCGGTGGGTGCGGGTGGCAGGACCGGACCGGTGATCGGGCACGTGTGGCGCTGGCTGACGGTGGAGTGGCCGGTCCCGGTCGAGTGCGTGTTCGCCCGCTTGGTTCTCGGTACGCACGCACTGAGGGAATGTGCCCGGTGCGGGCCGGACGGGTGTCCGCTCTGGGCCTGGGCCAGTGAGGTACACCGCCGGGAGCACGCCGTGCGGGTGCTGCTCGGCGGGACGCTGCCGGCGGCGGTCACCGCCGGGGACGTACGCGCGGCGCTGGAGCGGGTCCGATGAGCATGGTCCCGGAGTCCGCGCCCGGCCTGGCCGTCGACTGGGCCTGGACCACGATCACCGCGCACGCTGAGGGTCGGGACTGCAACGGCTGCCGGGGCTCGTGGTGCCCGACCGCCGCTCTGGGTCGTCATCACCGACCGGCTGGTCGGCCCGGACCCGGAGCGGCGCCGGCTCGTCACCGTGTTGGCCCGGCAGGTGATGACGGCGCACTGGCCGCGCACGGGAGACGGCTGCCGGCCGTGCGGCCTGCCGGACTGCGGGCGGGGTGAACTCGCAGGGACGTGGTTGGCGGTGGTCGGGGAGCCGGCGGTGCCGGACAGCGTGCTGATCCTGCGCCCGTCGGCAACACCGTCGGTCGAGGAGGTGCGGCGGATCACCGGCATGGACGGCCACGCCTAATCCCTCCGATCCGATCTGATCACGGAGGGTGGCTTCCTTGGTCGTGATGGGACAGGCATTGACCCTCCCGGCACCGTACCCCCGTACTCGAACAGGTTGTGCCACCCTTGCCCTCGGAATCTGTCGGACTCTTCGCGGATCCCGTCGGTCGTCCGGATCGACTCCTTCCGACGGCTGCAGCTGCCCACAGACCTGGGGTGGAAACATGACCGTTCCTCCGATCTCCGGCACGACCCGGCTGTACGCGGTGCTGGGCGACCCCGTCACCCAGGTCAAGGCACCCGGTCTGGTGAATCCGCTCTTCGCCGCGGAGGAAGTCGACGCGGTGCTGGTGCCGGTGCACGTCCGGCCCGACCGGCTCGGCGAGGTCATCGCCGGCCTGACGGTGATGGCCAACGTGGACGGTCTACTGGTGACCGTGCCGCACAAAATCGCGGTGTGCCGGTACGCCGATCGGCTGGCCCCCGCCGCGGTCGTCGCCGGGAGCGCCAACGCACTGCGGCGGGAGCCCGACGGTGGTTGGCTGGCGGACAACGTCGACGGCGTCCGATTCGTCCGTGGGCTGCGGGCGGCGGGGCACGATCCGGCCGGCCGGCGGGTCGCGCTGGTCGGGGCCGGTGGTGCCGGCGGCGCGATCGCGGCGGCCCTGGTCGATGCGGGTGTGGCTCGACTGCGCATCTCGGATACCGACCGGGTCCGGCGCGACGAACTGGTGTCGAGGACGAACAGCCGCCGCCCGGGATCGGCGGTCGGCGTGGACGAGCCGCCCGGCGGGGACGTGGACCTCGCCGTGAACGCGACGCCACTCGGGCTGCGTGACGACGACCCACTGCCGTTCAGCCCGGAATCATTGCCGCGAGACTGCGTCGTCGCCGACATCATCATGGCCCCCGAGCGGACGCGCCTGCTGCGCGAGGCCGAGGGCGCCGGCCGGCATGTCCACCCGGGCATCCACATGCTCCGCTTCCAGCTCGACTCGTACCGGGCGTTCTTCGGTTTCTGACGCCTGCTGGACACCGCACCGGCACCTCCGGCCGGGCTCGGCCGGCGGGCACCGGGAGCCCCGCGACGAGCGGCACGCACGCAGCGCCAGATCGCCCGTGCCTTCGGGATCAGCCACCACACCGTCGACGGCTACCTACGACGGATCCGGGCGAAGCTCGGGCTGGGCAACAAGGCCGAGCTGACCAGGGCCGCCGTGCTCGGCCACCTCACTCCAACGCAGCCCACCCCGGTTCGACCGGCCCGACTCGTCCCCGGCACGGTCGGCGGTGCCCGAACCGCGTGTTCGCTGCCGGAGAGGGCCGGTCCGCCGAGGGCCAGCCCTTCGGCTCTGGTCCTGACCTGAAGGGGCCGGCGTCGGATGTGCATGACCTACGATGTCCGTCGTGCGCTCGGGCGTGCCGACGCGTCCCGGGCACGACGGCGGCGTCGGCGGGTGAGCGGAGAGGCTGGGGCCGTGCAGGAGGGTCCGATCGACTACGACGGGCGGTTCGCGTCCGCCGAGGGTGCCGACGGTGGACCGTCCTCGATCGAACGTACCTGGCTGTCGTTGCCGACCGGTCGGATAGTCGCTACGGATCCGCTCGGCGGGAACCACGACGACCCTCCAGCCCCCTTCGTCCAGGTCGTGCCACCCGGCCGCTACCGGGTGGACCTCCTGGTGACCGACCGACGCGTCGCCGCGGCCCGACTTGTCGTCCGGGACGAGCCGGCGGCAAGCTGGGAGAGCGCGTCGCCGGAAGGCATCTCCGACGGCAGCGATGCCGAGGTCACTGGCTACGACGTCAATGCCGGCACCGGGTGTTTCACCGACGAACAGACGTTCCGGCAGCTCTCGGCGGAGCCCGGGTCCGACTGGCAGCTCACGCTCCTGGAGGATCTGGCCTGGCTGCCCGACGGACCGACCGGCATACCCCGCCGCGAGGTCGACGGTTGCTCCGGCGCCGAGGGGGACGAGAACGTCCTGGTCGCGTTTCCCTCGGGTGAGGGCGACGGGACGTACCGCACCTGGGTCGGCCGCACGGAGCACGGTGAGGTCACCTGCTTCGTCACCGACTTCCTGCTGGAGGACGAATAGCTGCCTCGCCGGCATTCGGTCAGCCCCGTGGTCTGCCCTGACCGGACAGACCGCCGAGCGTTTCAGGGTTCGTGGCAGCGGCGCAGACCGTGGCGTGCGGAAGTACGGACGCGCTGCCACTCAGCCGAGGAACGTAACAGTCTCCGACAGCGGGGCGCGGTGGGGGCGCGGATGCACCACCGCCGGGTCGGCGAAGCCGATCGACATGCCGCAGAACAACATTCGGTCGGGAGGCGGCGCGATCACATCGCCGACACTGCGGTGGTACTCGGCCCAAGCCTCCTGGGTACAACTGTGCAGCCCCTCGGCCCGCAGCAGTAGCATCACGGTCTGTAGGTACATGCCCGCGTCGGACCACCGCGGTGCCGGCATGTCCCGGTCCAGATAGCAGAACAGTGCCGTGCCGGCTCCGAAGCAGTTCCAGTTCTCGGCTCGAACCGGGCCCGAGTGGCGACATCGTCGCGCGCGATGCCGAGCGAGCCGTAGCGGGCTTCGCCCAGCGCCGCCAATCGTTCGAGGTAGGGCGAGCGCAACTCGGGCGGGTAGATCGCGAACTCGCGATCGTCGCCGCGATCACCGGCAGCCACCCGCTCGGCCACCCGCCTCTTCAGCTCTGTCAACGGCTCGCCAGACACCATGTAGACATGCCATGGCTGCAGGTTGCTGCCCGACGGAGCGTTGGCCGCCGCTGCCAGGACGCGTTGCAGGTGTTCCCGCGCCACGGGCCGATCGGTGAACCTGCGGATCGACTGCCTCGTCCGTACCGCATCGTAGACGTCCATCGCGTGAGCATACGAAGCGTCGAACACGTCGTACCCGGGGCCGAAGTTGCCGGAGAGCGGGCCCGTCGTGAGGCTCGACGCGGCTCGCGCCTGGCTCCGGAACCGCGAGGTCCATCCGGTGTGCACAATGTTGTCGCGCTCATCCGACGCGGCCCCTCCGTCGCGGGAGGGGCCGCACCTGTTCCTGTCGCTCTCTGGGATCGTTGGCCTGTCGGTCAGGCGACGGTGCAGGGAATGCCGTTGAGGGTGAAGGCGCTCGGTTCGGCCGTGTTGCCGGTGTGGGTGGCCTGGAAGCCGAACTCGACGGTCGCCCCCGGGGCGATGGTGCCGTTGTAGCTCACGTTACGCACACTCACCTGGCCGCTTGCGGGGGAGTAGGTGGCGTTCCAGGCCGAGGTGATGGACTGGCCTGCGGGCAGGGTGAAGGCAAGCGTCCAGCCGTCGATCGTCGAGGTGCCGGTGTTGGTGATGCCGATGCTGGCCGTGAAGCCGGAGTTCCAGGTGTTCATGGTGTAGGTGAGCCGGGGACCTGTCCCACCGCCGGGGGGTGTGGTGGGAACGACTGTGGGCGGAGCTGTGGGGGTGGCCGACGGGGTCGGCTGGGGGCCACCACTCACGCTGGTCACGAAGGTCATCACGCTGCGGGCCGGAAGCGTGACGGTGAGGGAGCCGTTCGACATTGTGAGCGCGCCCTGGGGTGCGACGGTCCGGCTGCCGTCGGTCAGCCAGTTCGAGACACTGCCGGACGCCGTGGTGTTCGACAGGGTGAACTGCTGGCTCACCGACGAGGTGTTCTTGTTGACGGCCACGATGACGACGGTGTCGCCGCCCCGGTACGCCGAGACGTAGACGTTCGACGCCGGGTTCGCCGTGGCGTCGATTCGTACGTATCCGGGGCGGACGAACCTGGAGTAGTGCACCATCATGGCGCCCCGCTTGCTTATCTGACCGTCCTCCCGCATGGGGCCGTAGCTGCGACGGAGGTACCACCAGACGTACGCCTGGAATTCGGCGTCCACCATCGCGCGGTGCACGTGCTCGCCCACGTCGAGCGCCTCGGGCCAGGCGTCGCCCGAGTTGGTGTTGCTGTTGGGGTAGTAGACCTCGGTCATCCAGAGCTCTTTGCCCGCCCCCTTCTGCCTGAAGAGGGGATAGGGAAAGTTCGAGTAGGACGTCCCGTAGAGGTGGGCCCCGATGATGTCCACGTTGGCCAGCGCCGTGGGGTCGTTGAGAATCGGGTCCGACATGGATTTGACGTACTGGAAGGACTCGGGTGCCATCACCCTGGTGCTGATCGAGCCGGCGTTCTCCCGCAGGAACCGGAGCATCTCGGCGGAGGTCCACCACGTCCAGTCGTGCGCGTAGTCGGGCTCGTTCTGCACGGAGATGCTGTAGAGGTTCACCCCGTTGTTCCGCATGTACGTCGTGAAGTCGTTCAGGTACTGGGCATAGGCGCCGTAGGAGCTGTACCTGAGGCGCTTCGCGTTGGTCTGGCTGCCGCGGGTGAAGGTCTCGATCATGCTGGCCGGGGGGTTCCACGGCGACGCGAAGACCGTGGCCCCGAGTTCGACCGCCCGCTTCGCCGTCGCCAGATCGCGGCTCCAGTCCGCCTGGGTCTCGCCGACGGGGATCCTCAGGATGGAGAACCCCAGCCGGCCCTCACCGGTGCCGAACGCCGTGTCCCGCTGGGCAGCTGTGAGGTCGCCGATCCAGCCCGCGTGGGTCATCGCGCCGAAGCCCTTGATCGTCTGTCGTGGCGCCGACGGATTGATGTTCGCCGTCGCGGCCGCGGCTTCCGTGGCCCGCATGACCGACGCGGCGACGGTGAGGACCGGTACGGCCCCCATGGTCGTCAGGATGGTTCTGCGGCTCAGCAGTCTCCGCTCGCCGACCACCGGCGCATTCTGATCTTGGTCCATGTTTCGTCCTTCTGGGCTGTTGGCTGATCCGCGCCTTCTCGATCCTGTCGGTCCGGTCGGCACCGGTCTGGTGTCACCACGGGGACTGATCCTGATCCCGGCCCCGACGCCAACCGTCCATCGATGACCATCCCTTGATTGCACACTCTGACAGAACCGGTCTACCTTCGCAATGACTGTTTCGGGGGCGAGCGTCGTCGTCGCCGGTACTGCGATGAGTAGGGAACTGCCGGTATTCGTGGAGCTGTCGCAGATTCTCATGGCTCCATGCGTCGAGCCCGAAATGGCTCCACGTGCCTCGTTACGAACTCGTTAACCCGCGGCGCCGCTCCGTTGAGGCAATCCGTCTGGGCGATGTGGAGCCAGGTGGCCGCACCAGAACGGCGTGGAGCTATGTGGAGCTATCCATGGAGCCATGCGCTACGGTTTCGGCATGGCGACCGGAAGCGCGGAGCGGCGGGCACGGGGCGAGATAGAGACCCTGCCGAGTGGATCGCTGCGGGTCCGGGTCTACGCGGGCATCGATCCCGCGTCGAAGAAGCGGCAGTACCTCGTGCAGACCGTGCCCGCCGGAGCCGACGCCGCGGACGAGGCGGACAGGGTGCGTGCTCGCCTGCTCCGGGAGGTCGCCGAACGCCGCGGTTCGCGGCAACGGCCCCCGCAGACGCCGGGCGGCGGAGCGTCTGACAGTGGAGCGTCGGACATTGGAGCGGCGGACCATACGGTGACGTCGAGCGACACGGCCGTCGAGGCCACGTCACTGGCGACCTCGGACGGCGGGAAGCCGCGGCGGCGACGCGGTGCGCTGACGGTGGCCGCGATCGCGCGACTGGCCGGCGTCTCGCCGCCGACGGTGTCGAAGGTGCTCAACGGCCGTCCGGGCGTGGCCCCGAAGACCCGCCGCCGGGTGGAGGAGCTGCTGCTCGGGCAGAACTACCGGCGTCCCGAGAAGGTCACCCGGGCCGCCTGCGTCGAGGTGGTCTTCTACGGCGCGCTGGGCCAGGTCGCTATGGAGCTGCTGCGGGGCGTCAAGCAGGTCGTGGTCGAGCGCGACTTCGCCGTCGGCTTCACCGACGTGGTGCGAGAGGCCGCGACCGGCCGCAACTGGGAACGGGACCTGCTGTCGCGTCGGCCGGCAGGCGTGATCACCGTGCAGATGGGCGTCGTGCCGGAACAGCACGGGCTGTTGGCCGCCTGCGCCATCCCTGTCGTGGTGGTGGACCCCACGGTGGAGCCGCTGCATCCGGTGCCCTCGGTGGCGGCGGCCAACCGCCGTGGCGCCTTCGCCGCCGCCCAGCACCTGCTCGCCCTGGGCCATCGACGTATCGCCGTGATCAGCGGACCGCTCGACCGCCTGTGCGCGCGGGAACGTCTGGACGGCGTGCGAGCGGCCCTCGCGGCGGGCGGCGCGCCGCTGGACGAGCGTCTGCTCCGGCCCGGACTGTGGTTCTCGTTCGACGACGGCCACCGGCAGGCCGCTGAGCTGCTACGCCTCGGCGAGCCACCGACGGCGGTACTCTGCGGCAACGATCTCCAGGCATTCGGCGCCTACGAGGCGGCCCGGCAGGCCGGGCTACGCATCCCGGACGACCTGAGCGTGGTCGGCTTCGACGACATCTCGTACGCCGGCTGGTGCGGACCGCCGCTGACCACGGTGCGGCAGCCGATCACCGAGATGGGCGCCACCGCCGCCCGGCTCGTGCTGGCCCTGACCGCCGGGGAGACCATCAGCCAGACCCATGTCGAGCTGGCCACGACCCTGGTCGTGCGCGGCAGCACGGCCGCGCCCGCGCGACAATGACCGAGAACGGCCCCGGACCCGCGGCGGACCACCGGGCCGAACCACTGACGTCAGGGCTTGTAGCCGACCGCGCCGTAGGCGGTGACGTCGCGGGCGGCGGGCCGGGGCTGCGGCTCCGACTCGGCCCGCCACTCGGCGAGCGGGACGATCCCCGGCGACACCAGCTCCAGGTCGGTGTAGAAGCGGCCGATCTCCTCGGCGGTGCGGGCCCGGCCCTGTCCGTTCGCCGGGTTCTCCCGCCAGGCCGCCTCGATCTTGGCCACCAGCTCCGGCGGCAGGAAGTCGTTGGTGAAGTGGGTCATCACCAGCGCACTGCCCGACGGCAGTGGTGCGAGCAACTCCTCGACCAGGCCGTACGGGTCGTCCTCGTCGACGATGAAGTGCATGATCGCCACCAGCAGCACCGCTACCGGCTGCGCCAGGTCGAGCGTCGCGAGCAGGTCCGGGTGGCCGAGGATCTCCCGCGGTCGTCGCAGGTCGGCGTCCAGATAGGCGGTACGCCCCTGCGCGGTGCTGGTCAGCAGCGCCCGCGCGTGCGTCAGCACGATGGGGTCGTTGTCCACGTGGACGATCCGTGACTCCGGCGCGATCGACTGCGCGACCTCGTGGGTGTTGTCCACCGAGGGGATACCGGTGCCGATGTCGAGGAACTGCCGGATCCCGGCCTCCCGGGCCAGATAGCTCACCGCCCGGCGGAGGAATCGGCCGTTCTCCTGCACGGCCATCCGGGCGGTCGGATAGACCTTCCGCATCGCCTCGGCCGACTCGCGGTCGGCGGCGAAGTTGTCCTTGCCGCCGAGCAGGTAGTCGTACCGGCGGGCCGGGTGTGGCACCGTCGTGTCGATGCGGGCGGCGACACCCTCCACCGACGGCGACCGGGAACCAGGATCGGGCACCGAGACGTCCAGACCTACGTCGAAGCCGGGTCCATCGTAGGCGCCACGGTCGGCGCCGACCGGCGCCGGGGGGCGGCAGCTCGGCGCGGCCCCCGTCGGTTACCGGCGACAGGTGCCGGTGGCCGCTCTCAGTGACCTGCGCGGATTCCGTCCGCTGCTTCGGGCGGCGGGCCGCCGGAAGGCCCGGGAGGCTGTGGCCGGGCCCGGAAGGTGCTCCGGTACGCGTTGGGTGTCACGCCGCTGTGCCGCTTGAACTGGACCCGGAAGTTGGCCGGCGAGGCGAAGCCGACGAGGTTGGCGATCCGGTCGACGCCGTGGTCGGTGGTCTCCAGGAGTTCCTGGGCCCGTCGGATGCGCACGCCGGTGACCCACTGCATCGGGGTGCGACCGGTCTCCTCGTGGAAGCGGCGGTTGAGCGTACGCGGGCTGAGCCCGGCCTGCGCCGCCACGTCGGCCAGGCTCACCTCGCCGAGGGCGTGGGCGTCCAGCCACTCTAGGACGGCGTCCAGGCCGGTCCTGGCGGTTTCCGCGCGGGGGCGCACGATGAACTGCGCCTGGCCGCCGTCGCGGTGCAGCGGAGCGACGGCCTGCCGCGACGCGTCGGCGGCGACCGCGGCGCCGTAGTCGCGGCGTACGAGGTGCAGACACATGTCCACCCCCGCGGTCGCCCCGGCCGAGGTGACGATCTGCCCGGTGTCGACATACAACACCTCGGGGTCCACCCGTACGGCCGGGAAGGCCGTGCGCAGTTGCGGTGCGGCGGCCCAGTGCGTGGTGGCCCGCCGGTGGTCGAGCAGCCCGGCCGCGGCCAGCGTGAAGGCGCCCACGCAGATCGAGGCGATGCGGGTGCCGGCGGCTGCGGCGGCCCGCAGCGCGTCGAGTGCCGGGGCGGGCAGCCGCGCGGCCGGGTCGTACCTGCCGGGCACGATCACGGTGTCGGCGCTGGCGAGCGCGTCGAGGCCGTGCTCGACGGCGAGCCACAGGGGGCCGGCGGCGCCCTGGCGGTGGAGCTGGTCGCCGCCGAGGGTCCGCGCGAGGTGGTCAGCGGTACTCATGGCCTGACGCTGCGGGCGACCGCCAGGCTGGACCCCGACCGGCCGGGCTACGTCGTGGTGCCCGGCGCCAGCGGACCCACCGTCGGCGACCCGGACCAGGTGGCGACGATCCCGGTGCTGCTCGCCCGGTTCGCGGACTCGGCGGCGGTGCCCCTGCTGCGCGCCGCGCTGCGCAACCCCGAGGTGACTGTCGCGGCCGTCTGCGGCGGATCGCTCGCCCTGGCCATGGCGGGCCTGATCGAGGGCCGCCACGCGGTGACCCACGTGCTGGGGATGGACGTGCTCGACGCGACGGGGGTGCGCGCCGTGCCGGCCCGCGTCGTCGACGACGGCGACCTGGTCAGCGCCGGCGGGGTCACCTCCGGCCTGGACCTCGGCCTCCACCTCCTGGAGCGCGAGTTCGGCCCGCGCGTCGCGCACGCGGTCGAGACCCTGTTCGAGTACGAGCGGCGCGGCGTGGTGTGGCGCGACAGCGGCCGTACGCCCGTCACGGTCTGAGGGGAGTGTCGTGCCTCCGATCCTCGGCACCTGGGACGTCCAGCTGAAGACGCCGATCGGGACGCTGAGCGCGGTCTTCGTCTTCACCGACGACGGCGGCAGCGGTCTGGCCGGCAGCGCGTCGACGCGGGCGGAGACCGTACCCCTCGACGCGATCGTCTGCGACGGTCCCCGGGTGACCTGGCGGCAGTCGGTGACCCGTCCGATGCGCCTCAACCTCGACTTCGACGTCGTGGTGGACGGTGACGCTCTCACCGGCCACTCCCGGGCCGGGCGACTGCCCCGCAGCACGGTCACCGGCACCCGTCGCCGAGCCGGGCAAGCCGAGCGCCCGACCCGAGGCGGATAGCCGGTCCCGGAGCGGACAGCCCGTTCCCGAACCCGCTCCGGGGTCAGGCCGTCCGGGGGTCAGGCCGTGCCGAGATCGGTGCAGTGCGCGATCGACGCGTCGTCCGCCGGCACCGCCTGCTCGGCCTCGGCCCGGCGGACCCGACGGATGATCTCGGCAGGTCCGCTCGACGCCAGGACGGTCAGCGTCTCCGGCCAGTCGGCGAGCCCGAACCGCTGCACGATCCGGCTGGCGCCGTTGCTGAGCAGGACGGCCCCCGTCAGCTCGGCGGCCGGACAGCTTCCGGTGACCGCCTCGTCCGCCGCCCTCGGATCGTCCTTGGCCACCCAGAAGCCGCCCGGTCGGTTCCGGTGGCCGCGCAGCTCCCGCAGCAGCCGCCGGTATTCGTCGCCACCGGGCACGGTGGCCCCGAGCCTGGCCTCGTACGACCGGCTGATCACCACCTCGCGCGGATCGGTGACGACCAGCGGCGGCCCGTCCACCCGGTCGATTACGACTGTCGAGTCACCGAGCACCAGGTGCTCGACGACGCCGCCGCGGACCCGCAGCATGGCCACCGTCGCCGACGGGCTGACCGGGTCGGCGACGTCGCAGCTGTCCCGGTGCTCGTCCGTCACCCGGTCGATCGCCTCGGCGAGCAGCGCCGGAAGGCTGGGTGCGGGGCGGCCGTCCGGGATCAGCGCCAGCCGGCCGAGCAGGGTGCCGCCGAGGCGGTGGGCGTACCAGGCGACGCCGTGCCGGCAGACCGATCCGCTACCGGGGATGCCTGCGCCGTCGAGGATCACCGCCGCGCCCGGCACGGCTCCGGTGAAGTCCTCGTTCACCCGGCCGGGCCGGGCCGGGACACTCGTCATCGTCACCCGCACGTTCCGCCGCCGCCCTCCCGCCGGTGCACGGATCGACGCTAACAATCCCGGGGTACGCCCGGCGCCGTCGGTCAGGTGTACCCGACCGGGATCGGCGTCGCCTCGCCCGCCACGATCCGCTGAGCCCGACGACGGGCGGGCCGCGCCCACCCGAGCCGCCGCTACCGGGAGCGAACTGGCGACCCGGGGTGGGTGTCGGGCGATGAGGCAAGCTGGTCATCGTCGGCGCGGAACCCAGTGGATGATCTAGCGGTCTGTACGTCGGACAGACCGGGCCGCTGGTCCTGGCGTCCCTGCCAGGCGGAAACGACGTGGCGTACCTCGAAGACCAGGCGGCGGGCCGTGTGATCACCGACCCGGATCGGGTTGCCGCGTTGGTGCGGGCCTGGGACGCGATACGCTCGGTAGCACTACCTCGGGACATGTCTCGGGACTTGCTGATGAGGATGGCGAAAGAGCTATGACCCCCAAGTGGCGGAAGTCGACCCGCAGCAACACTAACGGCGGCGCGTGCGTCGAGGTGGCCGACAACCTTCCCGGCCGGGTGCTGGTCCGGGACACCAAGGACCGGGACGGCGGAACGCTCACCTTCGGGCCGGGCGCGTGGCGGGCGTTCGTCAGCCTGGCGAAGCAGCACTGACCCGGGTCCACCCCTGACCCGGGTCCACCCCTGACCCGGTCCGCACCTCCCGTGCGGCCACCCGGTCCAGGAGCGGGCCCCGGGGACGCTCTCGCAGAGCGGCCCCGGCCGTCCCGGCCTGCGGCGGGTAGGGTCCTCGGTCGTGACGGTCGCCCGACACACCACCGTCGCCAGCCCGATCGAGATGGCCGAGGTGTTTCCACAGGTCGTCCCGTTCGCGCGGGTGGCGACCCGGCTGCACCCCCGCAAGGGGTCGCCCGGGGTCGAGCAGAGTTCGGTCGGCGGGCCGCTGCTGTGGCCCGCCGACGAACCATGGCCCGGGTGCGGCGGCGAACATCCCGAGGACCACCTCGACGCCGGCCCGGACGATCCCGCGCGGGGACCGCTGGTACCAGTGCTCCAGATCTTCGCCGCCGACGTGCCGGACCTGCCGTTTCCCGCCGGGACTGACATGTTGCAGGTGCTCTGGTGCCCGTTCGACCACCAACCGTGGTATTCGCCCCGGCCGCATCTGCGGTGGCGGCGACGCGCGGACGTCGGCACCCGCCGCGAGACGATGCCGACGCCGCACGAGGACGCCGACCCTGCACTGGTCCCGGATCCCTGCACCGTCGACCCCGAGCCGGTCGTCGAATATCCCAGCCACGACCTGCCACCCGAGGTGTGGGGACAGATCGACGACACCGTACGGCGGGTGGCGGAGCGAACGGGCTGGCAGTACGAGTACGACCTGTCGGAGGCGTCCGGGACCAAGGTCGGCGGCTATCCCGGCTGGACCCAGAGTCCCGACTGGCCGGTCTGCGAATGCGGTACCGGCATGAGCCATCTGCTCACCATCGCGAGTTGGGAGTTCAGCCGCGGCGACGAGAAGCGGTGGATTCCGGTGGAGGACCGGCCCGCGATGACCGGCTGGTCGTTCGACGGCGACGACGACCACCCGTGGCGGGCGGTGCAGAACCCGGCCGGGATCATGCTCGGTGACGCCGGCGGCATCTACCTGTTCGTCTGCCCGTCCTGCCCGGAGCGCCCGTTCGACTACCGGTTCGACTGCTCCTGACCGGTCTCCGTCCCGACGCGACTCCGCGCGTTGTGGCCCGGACCGGTGAGCGGCCATACTGACAGCCTTCCAGAGGCGGTGAGACCGGCACACGTTCCGGGCGGCCGGTGCGCCAGCGTTCCGCCGGGCCGGCGGTGAGCACAGGAGGTGGCGGCATCAGCGCCCGCAGGGTTCTCTTCGTCGGCGGCAGCGGGATCATCAGCTCCGCCTGTTCCCGGCTCGCCGTCGAACGTGGGATCGAGCTGACTGTGCTCAACCGGGGCACCACCACCCGGCGGCCGCTGCCGCCCGAGGTCAGGGTGCTGCGGGCCGACATCCGCGACCCGGACTCCGTACGGGCCACCCTCGGTGGTCGGGAGTTCGACGCGGTGGTCGACTGGATCGCCTTCACCCCGGCACACCTGCGCACCAGCACGGAACTGTTCCGGGACCGGACCGGCCAGTACGTCTTCGTCAGCTCGGCGTCGGCCTACCAGACCCCGCCGGCCCGGCTGCCGATCGTGGAGTCGACGCCGCTGCGCAACCCGTACTGGCGGTACTCCCGGGACAAGATCGCGTGTGAGGACCTGCTCGTCCGGGCGTACCGGGAGGACGGGTTCCCGGCCACCATCGTGCGCCCGTCGCACACCTACGACCGGACCCTGGTGCCGTTCGACGGCGGCTGGACGGTGCTCGACCGGATGCGCAGGGGCCGGGAGATCGTCGTACACGGCGACGGGACGTCACTGTGGACACTCACCCACCACACGGACTTCGCCCGGGGATTCGTGCCGCTGCTCGGGCATCCGGCCGCGATCGGGGACGTCTTCCACATCACCTCCGACGAGGTGCTCACCTGGAACCAGATCGCCGAGACGCTGGCGGCGGCGGCCGGGGTGCCGGCCCGGATCGTGCACGTGCCGTCGGAGACGATCGCCGCCGCGGACCCCGAGTGGGGTGCGGCGCTGCTCGGCGACAAGGCGCACTCGATGGTCTTCGACAACAGCAAGCTGCGCCGGCTGGTGCCGGACTTCGTGGCGACGGTGCCGTTCAGCCGGGGTGCGCGGGAGATCGTCGACTGGCACGACGCCGACCCGGCCCGGCAGCGCGTCGACGTCCGGCTGGACGCGCTGCACGACCGGCTGGTGCAGGCGTACCGGATCCGTGACCTGGTCGGGACCGGCCAGGAGGACTGACCTCCGAACAGCAACCTGGTGCCCTGGCCGCTGACTCCCTGAGCGGGCCGCGCCAGGACGGTTCGCCAGGACTAACGTCCGGGCACCGCGGCCAGCCGGATCCGGACCAGCAGGTCGTGCAGGGCCGGTTCTGCCGTCGGTCGCTCGGGCAGCCGGGATGCCTGCCGCGCGTGGTCCAGCACCGACTCCAGGGCCACGAGGTCGGTGCCGAGCCGGTCGACGCCGGGCGCGTCGGGAACTCCGGCGAGCCGGTCGTGCTCGCCGGCCGCCTTCGCCGCGACCAGTGTGCCGAGATAAGCCGGCGCCTCGGCCAGTTCCGCCGCCAGGGTCGGCAGGTGGGCCACCAGCCGGCCGGTCCGCATCAGGTGGATGCCGGTGAGCAAGGTCCGGAACGTGTAGAGCAGCGGCTTGAGTTCCCCGGTGCGGTCGTGAAGCCGGCGCTGGGTCTGCGCGAAGCCCAGATAGTGGTGCGCGTGGTGCCGGGTGAGGCAACCGGGCGCCAGAGCGACCAGTTCGGCGTGTGCCTCGCCGGTGAGCACGACGAGTGGGGAGAGCAACTGTTCCAGGACATATCCGTTGCGCTGTAGCAGCATCCGGGCGAACTTCGCCGCGTCGTGGGTGACCAGGTCGATCTCGACCCCGTGCCGGGTCCAGCTCCGGTCCAGTGTGGCCGGCCCCTGCCGGAGCCCGACCACCTCGACGGCCGGCAGCAGGTGGGCGCCGCGCAGGTCGACGTCGGAGTCCCGGGACGGGAAGCCGTAGAGATGCGCGCCGGAGACTGTGGCGAAGAGCAACGGGTACGGCTGGTCGGCCACGACTTCGCACAGGGTGGCCGGGTCCAGCCGGGTCATGTCGGGGGCGGCGGTCCGGGTGCCGTCGTCGCTCGTCACGTCGGCTCCTCCCGGGCACCGCGGGCGCGTACCGAGTGGAGCCAGGCGTCGACCCGGGCCGCGTCCGGCGCGGCGGGCAACGGGGTGTGTGTGACCGCTTCGTCGAGGTCGGCGTGCAGGGCCAGCCGCCAGCGTTCCACCTCGGCCCAGGGGACCTCGCCCCGGCGTACGGCCAGCAGCCGGTCGCGGTGCGGTCCCACGTCCAGCTCCAGCCGGCCGTACCGGAGGAGGTCACCGGCGGCGGTCAGCAGCCGGAGCAGGTGCATGACGTGCTTCCACCGGGGTTCGCCATGCTGCCGCAGGTCGGCCTCCAGCTTCTTGAACTGGCTGAGCACGTAGCCGGAGTAGGTCTGGTAGACCAGTTGGGACAGGAAGGCGTCCCGCAGTTCCCGCAGCTCCTCGCCGAGCGGGGTGACGACCAGGACGGCGGGAGAGTGCAGCACCTCCAGGAGGTTCGGGTTCGCCTTCAGGGCCAGCTCGCAGAAGCGCTCCACCTCCCAGGAGAAGCGCTCCGGCTCGGGTCCCTCGACGTGGCTCGGTGGCTTCGCCAGTGACCAGAAGGCGGCCGTCGGGGCGGCGTAGACGCCGCGTACGTCGGTGTCGGACTCCTCGGTGGCCAGCCCGAAGGCCCGGGAGCCGACCACCGCGGCGTAGATGGTGTGCCGGGCGACCAGGCCGGGGCCGTCGACCGCCGCCGCCCGCACCGCCAGGTTCCGCTGGTACGCCTTGCGCAGCGCCAACTGTCCCCGTGGGCTGCGCAGCCGGCGGCCGTCGGTGAGCTGGATCAGGTAGTCGTCCTCGACCGGGTCGTGGTCGACGACCCGGCCGGTGGCGCCGCGCTGCACCCGTACACCCGCCAGGTCGGCGGCGGTGTGCCGGAGCACCACCTGGGTGCCGTCGGGCAGCCGGGGTGCGGTCGCTCTCCTGGGCATACCGGACATCGTGCCGTACCGGAGATCCCGCCCGCATCCCAATTCACACCAGTCCCACCGGCACCGCCGCCCCCGCTGGGAGTCTGTCGTACCCGGCGGCGACAATCGGGTGATGTTCCTCGCCACGCGGCCCGACCGGGCCGGACGCTGCCGGCCACCGGTCCCCGCAGTGGGTACGCTCGCTACCGGCGTGGGGGCCGTCCCGGCGCCCAGCTCGCCGACCAGCAACTTCGGGAGTTCACCTCGTTGACTGCACAGCCTGAAATCCTGTACGGGGCCGACGACCTCACCCACCTGGAGGGTCTGGACGCGGTCCGGAAGCGTCCCGGCATGTACATCGGGTCGACCGACAGCCGTGGCGTGGGTCACCTGTTCAACGAGATCGTGGACAACTCCACCGACGAGGGTGTCGCCGGCCACGCGACCCGGGTCGAGGTCACCCTGCACGCCGACGGCTCGGTGCAGGTCGACGACGACGGCCGGGGCATCCCGACCGACGTGCACGCCAAGTCCGGGCTCTCCGGCGTCGAGCTGGTGCTGACCCGGCTGCACGCGGGCGGCAAGTTCGGCAACTCCGGCTACAAGACCTCGGGCGGCCTGCACGGGGTCGGTGCCTCGGCGGTCAACGCCCTGTCCCGGCGCTTCGACGTCACGGTCCGCCGGGACGGCAAGGTCCACCAGATGTCGTTCCAGCACGGCGTGCCGGGGATGTTCGACGGAGCCGGTGCCGGGGCCGCCTTCACCCCGCACCCGGGGCTGCGTCTGATCGGCAAGATGAAGCGGGGCGAGCGGACCGGCACGTCGATCCGCTACTGGCACGACGCGCGCTACTTCGAGACCGGTGCCGCCCTCGACGTGGAGGCGGTCCGCACCAAGCTGCGGCACACCGCGTTCCTGGTGCCCGGCGTGACCTACGTGCTGCGGGACGCCACCGGCGGGGCGATCAACGCCGAGACGTTCCACTTCCCGAACGGCCTGGCCGACATGGTCGACTACCTGTCGCCGGCCGCCGACAAGCCGGTCTCCGGCACCCTGCTGGTCACCGGCGAGGGCAGCTACCGGGAGAACGCCGCCGACGCCAACGGCGTGATGCGCAGCAACGTGGAGCGGCGGGCCGAGGTCGAGGTGGCGTTCCGCTGGGGCACCGGCTACGAGCGGACCGTCGAGTGCTTCACCAACACCATCCGGAACGTGCACGGCGGCACCCACCGTCGGGGCTTCGAGCGGGGCGCCACCCGGGCCCTGGTCGACGCGATCCGCAACGCCCGCGGCCTGCTCAAGCCGAAGGAGGACGCCCCGGTCCTGGACGACATCCTGGAGGGGCTCACCGCGGTGGTGCACGTCCGGATCCCGGAGCCGCAGTTCACCTCGCAGACCAAGGACGAGCTCTCCACCGCCCCGGTGACGAAGGTGGTGCAGACGGTCGTCGAGCAGCACGTCAAGGCCTGGCTGGAGGACCGCAAGACCCGGGCCGAGGCACGTACGGTGCTCCAGAAGATCGTCGACGCGGCCCGGGTCCGGCTGACCCAGAAGCAGCAGAAGGACGCCGCCCGGCGCAAGACCGCGCTGGAGGGCGCGGCGATGCCGCCGAAGCTCGTCGACTGCCGATCCACCGGGGTCGAGCGCAGCGAGCTGTTCATCGTCGAGGGGGACAGCGCGCTCGGCACCGCCCGGCTGGCCCGGTCCAGCGAATACCAGGCGCTGCTGCCGATCCGGGGCAAGATCCTCAACGTCCAGAAGGCCAGCCTCCAGCAGGTGCTGGACAACGCCGAGTGCTCGGCGATCATCCAGGTGCTCGGGGCGGGTTCCGGGCGCACCTTCGACCTCAGCACGCTCCGGTACGGCCGCATCCTGATCATGGCCGACGCCGACGTGGACGGCTCGCACATCCGTACCCTGCTGATCACGCTCTTCGCCAAGTACATGCGGCCGGTGATCGAGGCGGGCCGGCTCTACGCCGCCGTGCCGCCGCTGCACAAGGTCAGCACCAGGGGCAAGAACGCGGAGACCCACTACACCTACACCCAGGCCGAGATGGAAGCCACGGTCGGCCGGCTGGCGAAGGCGAAGAAGCAGGTGGTCACCCCGATCCCCCGGTTCAAGGGGCTCGGCGAGATGGACGCCGACGAGTTGTGGGACACCACGATGAACCCGGCCAGCCGGATGGTCCGGCGGATCACCATGGACGACGCCGAGGCCGCCGAGCAGGTTCTCGAACTGCTGATGGGCGAGAAGGTCGAGCCCCGGAAGAACTGGCTGATCGACTCGGCGAACCGGGTCGACCAGGAGGCGATCGACGCCTGACCTGTCCCGCACGGACAGGCACGCGCAACCGACAGGCACGCGGAACCGACAGCGGCCGGGCATCCCCGGCCGGCGAGGAAAGGCAGCGCTGCACACCATGGCACGCCGTACGGGCAAGGGACCCAAGGTCGACCTCTCCGCCTTCGACCAGGCGGGGGCCCGGGTCCTGGACAACCCACTGGCCACCGAGGTCGAGGACTCCTACCTGGAGTACGCCTTCTCGGTGATCCACTCCCGTGCCCTGCCGGACGCGCGGGACGGCCTGAAGCCGGTGCACCGGCGGATCCTCTACTCGATGAACGAGCAGGGGCACCGGCCCGACCGGGCGCACGTGAAGTCGGCCCGGGTCATCGGCGATTGTTTCGTCCGAGGCACGCTGGTATCCACGCCGACGGGCCTTCGTCCGATCGAAAGTATCGAGGTTGGCGACGAGGTCCTGGACTCGCGGGGACAGCCTGTGCCGGTGACTGCGGTCTACGAGAACCCGGGCTCGGATCTGGTCCGGGTGACCTGGACCAACGGTCATTCGATGCTCGTCACGCCCGGGCAGCGGTTCCGGACGGTGGTCGAGGACGACCTGTTCACTACCTGGACAGACGCCCGGGACCTGATGGGCCGACTGACTGTCGCGTACGGCAGGGGTCGGCACGAACACCTGCGCGCATCCGGTGGTGACCTGTACGACTATGTGCGGGGACTTGTCGTGGCGGAAGGATTTCCGGTCGACCGCTCCAGGCCTGGTGACGACAGGGTCCGAATCCACATGTGTGACGTCGAGCCACTCGACGCCGCCCATGGGTGGGCAATCGCGAGCGGACTGAATGCCTCACGAGGCAAGCGCGAGGCGAAAAAACCCAACCACCGCGATCAACATATTTTGACCTTCAGTCGCCATCAAGGGCTGCTGGACGTCGCGACGCCCCTCAGCGGCGATAAGAGAGTTCCGCCGGACGTACTCGACAGGCGACCGGCCTGGATACCCTTCCTCGCGGGTCTGTTCGATGGCGACGGCTACGTCCGCAAACGTCATCGTGAGATTGTTGTGGTCAGCACCAGCGAGGTTCTGGTCCGGCAGGTCTACTCGATGCTCGCCGACCTTGGGATCCATGGACATCACTGGTCCTCAGGCGGGCAGGGCCGGCGGAGGTACCTGTTCGGGCTTTCCGTCTCGGGGCGGGACGCTGTCGAGCTTGCCTCGACGTTGCTGCCCTGGGTGCAGATCGGGTACAAGCAGGAAGAACTGCGGCGGGTCGCTGCCGTCTCATACCCCTACGGCGGAAAGCAGGGCAACGACCGCTTGCCGGTTCGAGCCGTCATGGCCGAGTTCTCGGCGGCGCACCTCGGCGGTGGCTGGTTCCGGGACGAGCACGGCATCGCCTTCCGTTCGTCCCTCTCGGCCGGGGGTGGCACTCGGGTGCGATACGGCAGGGACCGTCGAGGCGTCCCGCTCGAGGATCGCTCCGTTCCGCTTTGGCGGGCAGAGCGGGATGGCTGGATCGAGCGACTACACCGCATCGGGTCGCCACTTGCGCCACGTCTGGAAGCCCTCTCGGGTGCGTCGTTCATGAAGGTCGAGTCGGTCGAGCAGGTAGCCTCTGACACGACGTACGACATCCAGGTTGGTAGTGCTGAGCATGCCTTCGTTGCCGAGGGCTATGTGGTGCACAACTGCATGGGTAAGTACCATCCGCACGGCGACACCGCGATCTACGACGCCATGGTGCGGCTGGCCCAGGACTTCTCGCTGAACGCCACACTCATCGACGGGCATGGAAACTTTGGCAGCCCGGACGACGGACCGGCTGCGGCGAGGTACACCGAGGCTCGGATGTCCCGCGAGGCGATGCTGCTGGTCGGCGAGCTGGGCGAGGGGACCGTCGACTTCAAGCCCAACTACGACGGCTCGCTGACCGAGCCCTCGGTGCTGCCGGCCGCCTTCCCGAACCTGCTGGTCAACGGCACCTCAGGGATCGCGGTCGGGATGGCCACCAACATGATCCCGCACAACCTCGGCGAGGTGGTCGCGGCGGCCCGCTGGCTGATCGACCACCCGGACGCCGAGCTGGACAAGCTGATGGAGTTCGTCCCCGGCCCGGACCTGCCCACCGGCGGGCTGCTGCTCGGGCTGGACGAGGTGCGCAAGGCGTACGAGACGGGCCGGGGAGTGGTCCGGATGCGGGCCCGGGTGGAGACCGGTCCGCTGGAGGGGAGCCGGGGCCGGCAGGCGATCACCGTGATCGAGTTGCCCTACGGGGTCGGCGCCGAGAAGATCATCGAGGCGATCACCGACGAGGTACGCGGCAAGCTGATCACCTCCGGCCCGCGCAAGGGCCAGCGCCAGGCGGCCCGGCTCCAGGGCATCGCCGACGTGAAGGACCTGACCGACCGGGAGAACGGCACCCGGCTGGTGATCGAGTGCAAGGTCGGGGTCAACCCGCAGGCGCTGCTCGCCGACCTCTACCGGCTCACCCCGCTGGAGCAGTCGTTCGGGGTCAACAACCTGGTCCTGGTCGACGGCCAGCCGCAGACCCTCGGGCTCAAGCGGCTGTTGGAGGTCTTCCTGGCCCACCGCTACGAGGTGGTGACCCGGCGCACGACGTTCCGGCGGCGCAAGCGTGCCGACCGGCTGCACCTGGTCGACGGCCTGCTGATGGCGCTGCTTGACATCGACGAGGTGGTCCGGCTGATCCGGGCCAGCGAGAACGCCCAGGCGGCCAAGGACGGGCTGATGAGCCAGTTCGGGCTCTCCGAGATCCAGGCGACCTACATCCTGGACACCCCGCTGCGCCGGCTGACCAAGTTCGACCGGATCGAGCTGGAGGTGGAGCGGGAGCGGCTGCGCGACGAGATCGCGGCGCTGACCGAGATCCTGGACGACGACCGGGTGCTCCGTAAGGTCGTCTCCGACGAACTGGCGGCGGTGGTGGACGAGTTCGCCGCCGGACGGCGTACCACGCTCATCGACGGAGACCTCAAGGAGGTGCTGGCGGCGTCGGCTCCGGCCGGGCCGCTGGAGGTCGCCGACGACCCGTGCCAGGTGATCCTCTCCGCCACCGGGCTGGTCGCCCGGACCGCCGCCGAGTCGGAGGAGGCCGCCGAGGGGCGGCGGCGCAACGGCCGGGCCAAGCACGACGCGGTACGCGCCGTCGTGCACACCACCGCCCGGGGGCAGGTGTTGCTGGTCACCAGCGCGGGGCGGGCGTTCAAGACCGACGTACTGCCGCTGCCGGTGCTGCCGGAGCAGGCCGGCACGGTCTCGCTCTCCGGCGGGATGTCCACCGCCGAGCTGGTGCCGCTGGAGCCGGGGGAGCGGGTCGTCGGGCTGGCCCCGCTCGGCGAGCGCGGTGCCGGCTCGCCGGGCCTGGCGCTCGGGACCAGGCAGGGCGTGGTCAAGGTCTGCGCGCCCGACTGGCCGGTCCGCTCCGACGAGTTCGAGGTGATCGGCCTGCGGGAGGGCGACGAGGTGGTCGGGGCGACCTGGCTGACCGACGGCGCCGAGACGCTCGCCTTCGTCACCTCGGACGCCTCGCTGCTGCGCTTCCCGGCGAAACTGGTCCGGCCGCAGGGGGTCAAGGGCGGCGGCATGGCCGGGATCAACCTCGGCTCCGATGCCGAGGTGGTCTTCTTCGGCGCCGTCCGCACCGACGAGGCGGAGCACGGCGAGCCGATGGTGGTCACCTCGACCGGCAGCGGTGTCAAGGTGACCCCGTTCGCGCTCTACCCTGCGAAGGGTCGGGCCACCGGCGGGGTACGCGCACAGCGCTTCCTCAAGGGCGAGTCCAAGCTGGTCGTCGCCTGGGTCGGGCCGCGTCCGGTCGGCGTCAGCAAGCGCGGCGAGCCGATGGCACTGCCCGAGCCGGACCAGCGCCGGGACGGCTCCGGGGCGGCGATGTTCGGCCCGGACACGGTGGGCCACCTGATCGAACGCGGCTGACCGGAGCGGCGGGCCACCTGATCGAACGGCGCGGTTCGCGAGGCGCTCGACACGCGATCGCGGCTGACCGGGCCTACCGCTCAGCCCTCCGGCGGGACCGGCGATCCGCCATCCGGCGTACCGCCGGGCTTCACATGATCTTCAGGAGCCTGGTGGCCGGGCTGCCCAGACTGACCGACGACATCGTCGGCGGTAAGGGCAGGTGCGGCAGCGGTGGACGTCTCTCCGATCAGCAGGCGGCGGTTCCTCAGGGTCGCCGGTGGCACCGCCACGGCGGTGGCGGTCAGCCAGCTCGTCGCGGAACTGCCCGAGGCGTACGCGGCGGAGCTGGATCCCGCCCCGTTCACCCTCGGCGTCGCCTCCGGCGAGCCGCACCACGACAGCGTGGTGCTCTGGACCCGGCTCGCCCCGGACCCGCTGGACGCCGAGGACGGCGGGATGCCGGCCGAGCCGGTGCGGGTGCGCTGGGAGGTGGCCCGGGATCCGGGCTTCCGGCAGCCGGTGCGGCACGGCGAGGTGACCGCGCGGCCCGAGTCGGCCCACTCGGTGCATGTGGTGGTGCCGCACCTGCAACCCGACCGCTGGTACTGGTACAGGTTCCGGGTCGGCGACGTCGTCAGCCGCACCGGGCGTACCCGGACCCTGCCGGCGCCCGGCGCGAAGGTCGACCACCTGCGGTTCGCCTTCGCCTCCTGCCAGTCCTGGGTCGGCGGCGCCTACCCGGCCTACCGGGACATGGCCGAGCAGGAACTCGACTTCGTGGTGCACCTCGGCGACTACGTCTACGAGACCACCGACGGCAGCCTGACCGAGTTCCGCCGGCTGCACGCCCTCTACAAGACCTCGCCGGACCTGCGGGCCGCGCACGCCCGGTTCCCGTTCGTGCTCACCTTCGACGACCATGAGGTGCAGAACAACTACGCCGGCCCGGTCGCCGGGGCTGCCGGGGACGGGCGGCCGTTCCTGGAGCGCCGGGCGAACGGCTACCAGGCGTACCACGAGCACCTGCCGCTCCGGCCCGAGCAGCGGCCGGACGGGCCGGACATGCTGCTCTACCGCCGCTTCGACTTCGGCCGGCTGGCCCGGTTCAGCGTGCTCGACACCCGGCAGTACCGCAGCGACCAGGCCCTCGGCGACGGCCGCAAGGAGCCGACCGGCGAGGTCTTCGACCCGACCCGGACGATGACCGGCCCGGAGCAGGAGCGCTGGCTGCTGGACGGGCTGCGCCGGTCGAGGGCGCGGTGGAACGTGATCGCCCAGCAGACCGTCATGGCCGCCTTCGACTACGACCTCGGCCCCGGGCGGATCGTCAACCTGGACCAGTGGGACGGCTATCCGCCGGCCCGGTCCCGGATCCTCGACTTCGTCGCCCGGCACCGGACCTCCAACCCGGTCGTCCTGAGTGGAGACTGGCACACCCACTGGGTCAACGACCTGACCACCGACTTCGCCGACCCGCGCGCCCGGACCGTCGCCACCGAGTTCGTCGGCACCTCGATCTCCTCCGGCGCCGGCTGGGACGCCGACGTCCGCGCCGGGCTGGCCGCCAACCCGCACGTGCGGTTCTACAACGGCAGCTATCGCGGGTACGTAATCTGCGACGTCACCGAGCGACGCTGGCGGGCCGACCTGCGGATCGTGCTGGACGCCCGGGACGCGGCGTCGCCGGCGTACACGATCGCGGCGTTCGAGGTGCGCGACGGGGTGCCGGGGGCGCGGCGGGTCGACGCCGGGGACGGGATCGTCGGCCGGGTCAGCGACCAGGTCACCGGTGCCGTCCTGCCGAACGTCGAGGTGACGGTGGTCCGGGCCGACGGCAGCCGGCTGGCGGCCGGCAGCACCGACCCGGCCGGCGAGGTGCTCGCCTTCGCCCCGCCCGGCGACTACACGGTCAGCGTGAACGGGGTCGGCTACGAACCGGTGACCCGCGACGTGAGCGTCCGGGCGGGTACGCCGACCCGGCTCGACCTGCGGCTGGCCCGCGCGGCGACCCGGGCAGGCACCGGCCGTACCGTTCCCGGGCCGCAGTCCTCGGCCGGCGTCGCCGACCTGGTGCTCGGCAACGACCTGGTGGCGCTCGCCGTGTCGGCCGGTACGGACGACCCGCAGCTCGCCGGGGTGACGGTCGGCAAGCCGCTGGACTTCGCCGCCGTCGGCCACCTCGACCAGCTCGACTGGATCAACCTGCCGTACGCCTCGGCGACCCAGCCGCGCGGCAACAACGCCTGGCAGCAGCGGACCGTCCGGTCCACCGCCGTGGAGGTGCTCGCCGGGCCGGTGGCGGCGGTCCGGGCCACCGGGGTCAGTACGGCCGTGCCGGAGATCGCGGTGGTGACGACGTACAGTATCCGGCCGGGTGAGCCGTGGGTGAACGCGGAGAGTGTCTTCCGCAACGACGGTGCTGTGCCCCGGACGTTCTGGACCGGTGACGCACTCGACCACGACGGTGCCGGGCAGCGCAGCGGGATACCGGGGCACGGCACCGTCACCAGCGAGACCGCCGTCGAATACCTGCCGTCCGCGCCGTGGATCGGGATGACCGGCTCGGACCGGCAGACGTACGGGCTCTGTTACGAGCGGGCCGACTTCGTCGGGTACGCCGCGTACAACTGGGTGATGAGCCAGTGGCAGGTGACGCTGGAACCGGGCGCCACGTTCACGCTGCGGCGCCGGATCGTCGCGCTGGACAACGGCGGCGCGGTCGACCCGTTCGGCGTACTCGGAAATATCTGACGCCTTTTCCGCGACTTCTGTTGTGGATCGTCGATCTGGCGGGAATGAGGGAGACACCTGTCCCGGCATCCGCACAGACCGATGGAGGTCGTCGTGGCCAGCACCAGCGACAGCAGCGACACCGCCCCGGCCAGCAGCGACACCGCCCCGGCCAGCAGCGACACCGCCCCGGCCAGCAGCCCGGCCAGCAGCGATACCGCGCCGGCCAGCAGCGATACCGCGCCGGCCAGTACCGACGTCGACAAGGCGTTGCTGGGCGGCGGGACCTACCGCAGCCTGGGCGAGCAGCGGCTCTCCCCGGCCGAGGAACGCTTCGAGCGGGGCCGCCGGACCACCGGCCTCTGGCTCGCCCCGCTCGTCTCGGTGGTCTTCCTGGCCCTGCCACTGGACATGCCCGGCAACCAGCAGACGCTGGCCGGGATCCTGCTCGGCGTCATCGTGCTCTGGGTCACCGAGCCGGTGCCGATCCCGGTCGGCGGGCTGCTCGGCGTCGCCGCCGTGGTCGTCCTCGGGGTGGCCCCCGCCGACGACGTACTCGGGCCGTTCGGTTCCTCGACGGTCTTCACCTTCATCGGCGCGTTCATCCTGGCCCAGGCGATGCTCAAGCACGGGCTGGCCCGGCGGTTCGCGTTCCGGATGCTGTCGCTGCCCGGGGTCGGCCGGACCACCGGCCGGGTGATCGTCACGTTCGGCCTGATCACCGCCCTGCTCTCCGCCTTCGTCTCGAACACCGCGACGGTGGCGATGCTGCTGCCGACCGCGCTCGGCATCCTCGCGGTGATCGCGAAGCTGTTGCAGGAGCGGGGCATCGCGGCAGCGGACTTCGACCCGACCCGGCTGCGGGTCGGCGTCGCGCTGATGCTGATGCTCGCCTACGGCGCCAGCGTCGGCGGCCTGCTCACCCCGGTCGGCAGCCCGCCGAACCTGATCGGCCGGGACCTGATCGCCGAGGCGACCGGGGAGCGGATCTCGTTCGCCGAGTGGATGGCGGTGGCCTTCCCGATCTGCGCGTTGATGTTCGTCGCCCTCGCCGTGGTGCTGCTGCTGTTGAACAAGCCGGAGATCCGCCGGATCGACGGCGTGGCCGAGTACGTCGCCGCCGAGCGGGCGAAACTCGGCCGGCTCTCCACCGCCGAGCGGAACACCCTGGTCGCCTTCGCCGTCACGGTGACACTCTGGATCACCCCGGGTGTGGTGGCACTGGTCTTCGGCAGCGAGTCCCGCCAGTACGAGTGGATCGGCGGGCGGCTCGACGAGGGGATCGTCGCGGTCTTCGGCGCCGCGCTGCTCTTCCTGCTGCCCACCGAGTGGGGCAGCCGGACCTTCACCCTGAGCTGGTCCGACGCGGCCCGGATCGACTGGGGCACCATCCTGCTCTTCGGCACCGGCATCATCTTCGGCGCGCTGCTGGAGAGCAGCGGACTGGCCAGGACGATCGGTGACGGCAGCGCCGACCTGTTCGGGCTGGGCAGCGCCGTCGCGATCACCGCGTTCGCGGTGCTGCTGGCGATCGTCATCTCGGAGACGACAAGCAACACCGCCTCGGCGGCGGTGGTGGTGCCGATCATCATCCCGGTGGCGGTGGCCGCCGGGATCAACCCGTTCGTGCCCGCCCTGGCCGCCACCTTCGCCGCCTCGTTCGGCTTCATGCTGCCGGTCTCCACCCCGCAGAACGCGATCGTCTACGGCTCCGGCGTCGTACCGATCACCCGGATGATCCGCTCCGGCTTCTCCTTCGACATCCTGGGCGCGATCCTGATTATGCTGCTCCTGCCGCTGATGGTCGCGCTCGTCGGGCTCGGTTCCTGATGACGGATCCGGAAGGGGGTCCGGTCGGGTCAGCGGGGCGGCTCGGGTACGGGGGTCAGCGGGGCGGTTCGGGGTCGGTGACGTCGGCGAGCCGGCCGTCCAGGGCGGCCACCGCCGCGTCGGCGTCCAGCGCCACGGCGATGCCGCGTTCGCCGGTGCCGAGCGTGATGGTGCGGCCCCGCAGCCGTTCGTCCGCCACCACCGGCCAGGCCGTGCGGGAGCCGAACGGGGTGATGGTGCCGCGCTCGTAGCCGGTCGCCGACTTCGCCTCGTCGGCGTCCGGCAGGGCGAGCCGGTTGACCCCGAGCAGGGTACGCAGCTTCGGCCAGGAGATCACCCGGTCGCCGGGTACCAGCACGAAGACGAAGTCCTGCGCTCCCCGGCGTACCACGATGGTCTTCACCACGTCCGGTATCTCGACGCCGATCGCCTCGGCGGCCTCGGCCACGCTGCGCACCGGGCCGTGCCGGAGCACCCGGTGCGGGATGCCGGCCGAGGCGAGGGCGGTGATCGCGGACATGGCGCCACCGTACCCGCCGGCCGGTCGGCGTCGCCCCCGGTCCACCGCGTCGTGCCGGCCCGAGCGTCCGAGCCAATTCCGCCGGTCTGGGGTTGACTGGGTGGCATGAACGACGCACCCGTCCTGGTCCTCGGCGGCACCGGCAAGACCGGCCGCCGGGTCGTCGCGCTGCTGCACCGGTACGGAAGTCCGGTACGCGCCGCCTCGCGCTCCGGCCCGACCCGCTTCGACTGGCACGACGAGTCCAGCTGGACACTGGCGCTGGCCGGAGCCGGAGCGGTCTACCTGGTCGACTCCGGCGGCACGGACGCGGCGGCACAGCTCACCGAGTTCTGTGCCCGGGCCGCGGCCGTTGGGGTCCGCCGGCTGGTGCTGCTCTCCGCCCGGGACTGGGGAGCCTCCGGCGACCCCGAGCTGCTGGCCGGCGAGCGGGCGGTCGCGCAGGCAGGGCTCGACGCGACGATCCTCCGGCCGACCTGGTTCGCGCAGAACTTCAGCGAGTTCCCGGTCCTCTGGCATCCGCTGCGGCGCGGTGAACTGGTGCTGCCGACCGGCGACGGCCTGGTGCCGTTCGTCGACGTCGACGTCGACGAGGTGGCGGTGGCCGCCCTCACCCGCCCCGGACACGCCGGGCAGATTTACCAGCTCTCCGGTCCGCGACTGCTCAGCTTCGGCGCGGCGGTCCGCGAGATCGCCGAGGCGACCGGTCGGGACCTGCGCTACCGGGCGGTCTCCCGGGCGGAGTACCTCGCCGGGCTGACCGGGGCGGGCACCGCGGCGGAGGAGGCGGAGAGCCTGGTCCGGAGCCTCGGCTGGATCGCCGAGGGACGCAACGCGTACCTCTCCGACGGGGTGCGGCAGGTGCTGGGGCGCGAGCCCCGGGACTTCGCCGACTATGTCCGGGCCACCGCGCCGACCGGGGTCTGGGCCCCCGAGCGGGGCTAGGTGTGCCGACCAGCAGCAGCGAAGGGAGCGAGTGGATGTCGATCGAAGCCAGCGCCGGCGCGCGCCAGGACGGTGCCGAAACCGGCGGTGCGGGGCTGACCAGCCGGGAGGTCCGGTTGGCGGTCCGGCCGCACGGCGAACCCGGCCCGGAGAACTTCGAACTGGTCAGCACCACCGTGCCCACGCCGGGACCGGGGCAAATCCTGGTGCGGAACACCTGGATGTCGGTCGACCCCTACATGCGGGCGCGGATGGACGACCGGAAGTCGTACATGCCGCCGTTCCGGGTCGGAGCCGCCCTGGACGGTGCCGCGATCGGTGAGGTGGTCGCCTCGGAGGCCGCGGCGGTACCGGTCGGGGCGACGGTGTCGCACACCCTCGGCTGGCGCGAGTACGCCGTGCTCGACGCCACCGCCGCGACCGTGCTCGACACCTCGGTCGCGCCCGCCGAGGCGTACCTCGGGGTGCTCGGGCTACCCGGGCTGACCGCGTACGTGGCGCTCACCGACACCGCCCCGGTCCGTCCCGGCGACGTGGTGTTCGTCTCCGCCGCCGCCGGTGCGGTCGGCTCGCTGGCCGGGCAGTTCGCCCGCCGGCTCGGGGCGGCCCGGGTGATCGGCTCGGCCGGTGGGCCGGAGAAGGCGCGGCGGCTGGTCGAGGAGTTCGGCTACGACGCCGCGATCGACTACCGGGCCGGTTCGGTCCGCGCGCAGCTGGCGACGGCGGCGCCCGAGGGAATCGACGTCTACCTGGACAACGTCGGCACCGACCACCTGGCGGCGGCGCTGGACGCGCTGCACATCGGCGGCCGGGTGGCGCTGGTCGGTGCGATCAGCCTCTACAACGCGACCGCACCGGTGCCCGGCCCGACGAACCTGGTGCTGGCGCTCACCAAGCGGCTCAGCCTGCGGGGCATGCTGGTGACCGACCACCTGGACCGGCTCGCCGACTACCTGCCACTGGCCGCCGGTTGGCTGGCCGACGGCTCGCTGCGCACCGCGAACACGGTCCGGGAGGGGATCGAGGCGGCTCCGGGCGCCTTCCTGGAGATGCTCCGGGGTGGCAACGTCGGAAAGATGCTCGTCCGGCTCGCCGCCGACGCCGATTAGCGGACGAGGACCGGGGCACCAGGCCGGAAACAGATCGGCAATCTTCTCCGTTTCGTCGCGGAAACACACTCCTTACAGACTCGGCGTCCCACGGGTCCTGTGAGGAGACGGTATGAACCAGCACGACCAGTCCTCGGTCAGCCGCCGGGGCTTTCTCCGGGCGGTCGGGGTCAGCGGCGGGGCGGGCGCGATGCTCGCCACGATGGGCGCGCTCGGGCTCGCCCCGACCGCCGTGTCGGCGGCACCGCCGTTCCGGGCACCGAACCGGTCCGACTTCCACCTGACCGGCCGCTCAGGCGCCCGGGTGGTGGTGCTCGGCGGCGGCGTCGCCGGCCTGGCCGTCGCCTACGAGCTGGGCAAGGCCGGGTACGACTGCACGGTGCTGGAGGCGCGCTCCCGCCCCGGCGGCCGGAACCTGACCATCCGGGGCGGCGACGTGGAAACCGACCTCGACGGGCAGACCCAGCGGGCCGGCTTCTCCGACGGCGTCTACTTCAACGCCGGGCCGGGCCGGATCGCGCAGTGGATGGTCACCATGGACTACTGCCGCGAACTGGGCGTACCGGTGGAGGTCTTTACGAACGCCAACGCGGACGCCTGGATCTACAACGCCTCGGCCGGGATGACCGCCCCGGTCCGTTACCGCACCGCCCGGGCCGACGTCTACGGCTACGTCTCCGAACTGCTGGCCAAGGCGACCGACCAGGGGGCGCTGGACGACCGGCTGACCGCCGAGGACAAGCAGCGGCTGCTCTCCTTCCTACAGAGCTTCGGCGCGATCGGCGGGCGTACCGACGGATGGGCGTACACCGGCACCGGCCGGCGGGGGTACGCCAGTTATCCCGGGGCGGGCAACGACAGTGGCACACCGCTGGGCGCCCCGCCGCCGCTGGCGGATGTCTTCGCCAGCAACGTCGGCCGGTACTTCGCCTTCGAGATGGGCTACGACCAGGCGATGTTGATGTTCCAGCCGGTGGGCGGGATGGACCAGATCCCCCGGGCCCTGGCGAAGGCGGTCGGCATGCACCGGATCCAGCTCGGCGCCGAGGTGACCGGGGTGACCGACCGGGGTGGCCGGGTCGAGGTGACCTACCGCAAGGGTGGCCGGGAACGCCTGCTCCGGGCCGACTTCTGCGTGGCGACGCTGCCGCCGCAGCTGATGGCCCGGGTGCCGCACAACCTCGGCACCGACGTGACGGCGGCGCTCGGCGGCTTCCCGGCCGCCGCGTCCGGCAAGATCGGGCTGGAGTACCGCAGCCGGTGGTGGGAGTCGGACCAGCGCATCTACGGCGGCATCACCGAGACCGACCTGGACCTGGCGCACATCTGGTACCCGTCGTACGGCTTCCACGGCCGGCGGGGCCTGATCGTCGGCTACTACAACACCGGGGCGAACGCGCGGGCGTACAGTGCGCTGACTCCGGCGCAACGGCAGGAGCGGGCGGTCATGCAGGGGGTGAAGATCCACGGCGAGAAGTACCGCTCGGAGCTGGCCACGGCGTACTCGCACGCCTGGGACCGGACCCGCTTCCTGGAGGGTGCCTGGACGTCGCCGCCGCACGGCACCGCCGGCTACGACCTGCTGCTCCGCCCGGCCGGCCGGGTCTACTTCGCCGGTGACTGGCTCAGCCACGAGGTGGCCTGGCAGCACGGATCGTTCGTCTCGGCCCGCTCGGCGGTCACCGCGCTGCACCAGCGGGTGATGACGTCCTGAGACCGCCGTTACCGGACCAGCGGGTGACGGCGGCCCGGGACCGCCCTTCCCGGACCACCTGACGGCCGCGGGCCGAGGTCCCCGGCCCGGCTGCACCGGGAGTGTTCCGGGCGGCGGATTCAGAGCAGTGGTGCGACGTCCCGGGTGATCGGCACGGCGAGCACGGTCGGACCTTCCGTGCCGAGCGCCGCCCGGAACGCCGCCCGGAACTCGTCCACCGACTCCACCTGGTGCGCCGTGCAGCCGTAGCCCCGGGCGATGCCGGGGATGTCCAGGCCGGGCAGTTCCAGGCCGGGCACCCCCGGCGTCTCCTCCAACTCGGCGAAGGCTTTCAGTACGCCGTACTCCTGGTTGACCGGCACCACGAAGACGACCGGTAGCCGGTGCTGGGCGGCGGTCCAGAGCGCCTGTGGCGAGTACTGGAACGAGCCGTCCCCGATCACCGCCACCACCGGCCGGTGCTGCCGGGTGTCCCGCTGGGCGAGCGCGATGCCGACGGCCGCCGGCAGCGCGAAGCCGAGGCCACCGCTGGCCATCTTGTAGTACGAGCCCGGCCGGGTGATGGTCAGTTGCCGGTGCAGCACGCTGAGGTTGGAGGGGGACTCGGGCACGACGATCCCGTCGGAGGGCCACTCGGCGGCGAGCGCCCCGAAGAGCGCGTCCGGGGAGAGTGGGGTGTCGCCTGCCGCGTCCGGTGGGGCGGGCCGGTGCGGCGGCAGCGGTCGGTCCGTCGGCGGCAGCCGCTCGGCCAGCCCGGCGCAGGCCAGCGTCACGTCACCGACCAGGCTGTCCCCGACCGGTGCCCGGGCCGCCTCGGCAGGATCGTCGGTGACGTGCAGCAGCCGGGTCCCGTCCGGCAGGTAGCCCCGCCGACCCGGGACGTACGGGTAGTAACGGAACACCGGGGCACCGATCACCAGTACGGTGTCGTACCCGACCAGTTTCTCGGCCAGCGGCCCGATCGCCGGTGGCAGCAGTCCCTGGAACTGGGGATGGTGCTGGGGGAAGCCGACCCGGTCGGCGAACGGCGGCTGCCAGACCGGTGCCCGGCTCCGTTCGGCGAGGGCGACCGCCTCGGCCCAGCCGCCGGCCCGGTCGACCCCGGCGCCGATCACCAGCATGGGCTGCCGACTGGCCGCCAGGATCTCGGCGAAGCGGTCCAGTTCCGCCGGATCGGGTGCGACCCGGGTGCTCACCCGGCGTACCTGGGCGGTGCCGCTGGCCGGTTCGTCCCAGTCGTCCAGCGGTAGGGAGAGGTAGACCGGCCCGGCCGGCGGCTGGACCGCGGTGGCCAGCGCCCGCATGAACGCCTCCGGGATGTCCTGGGCGCGCATCGGCTCGTGACTCCACTTGACGTACGGCTCGGGAAGCTGGGTCGGGCGCACGTTGGTCAGCATCGGCTCGGAGAGGCTCATCGTCCGGGTCTGCTGGCCGGCGGTAACGATCATGGGCGTCTTGTTGTGCCAGGCGGTGACGAGGCTGCCCATCGCGTTCCCGGTGCCGGGCGCGGTGTGCAGGTTGACGTGCACCGGGCGGCCGCTGGACTGGGCGTAGCCGTCCGCCATCGCGACGGCCGACGCCTCCTGTAGGGCCAGCACGTACGCGAAGTCGGCCGGAAAGTTCTTCAGAAATGGCTCCTCGGTGGAACCGGGGTTGCCGAACAGGGTGGTCAGGCCGAGGGAACGGAGCAGGTCGTAGGTCGCTTCGTGCACCGTTGTCATCGAAAGGAGCCTCCTGGTGTCCTCGTCCCATGCCCAGACGACCGGGCTAAGCCGGTCATTTCCGTCATACCTCACCCGTACATGATCATGCCGGTTTATCTGCTCCACCGTCCGTGACCCTCGGATGGCCGCCGGAGCCCCCAATCGCGGTCCTGGTCACTGTTTTCGCTGCTCACTGGGCTTGGCAACGGCCGAACGCGGACAGTAATGTCGGCAAGTCCGCTACCGGCCCCTTGGTCACCGCCTGGTGACACCGGAGCGGACCCGCTGAGTCGTTGTGTAACGAGCCGGGGACCCACAGTTATCTGGGGTGAATCCTCGGGCTGCGGCCCGGGGTAGGGCGGCCTTCCCGCCCGAATCCGTCAGCTAACCCGGTAGGCGGTGTCGGAAGGAGTAGTTGTTTCGTGCCGCATCACCCGGGCTCCGGCCCGTCCCCCCAGTTTCCTCGCTGCATCGTGGCGCCACTCCCGGCCGCCGCGACCGCCGTACCGGACCACCCGGTCCCCGGCCGGGACCCGATCCTGATCCGATAGCGGGCTGTGCCGCGGAGGTCGTCGATGCGCGGGGCGCGCCGGCCGGCTCGCCGGCGGGTCCCGGTACCGCCGCAGGCCGGCGACGACGGATCGTGGTGGCGCTGATTCCACCGGTACGCCGACAGCGGTGCTCCGCACCCGTGGGCGCATCGCCGGTCCGTCTTCGCCAGGTTCATCGGCGCGCGCCTTTCCGGTGCCATTCCGCGCGATTCTCCGGCACATTCCGGCAGCGATAAGAAACGTCGCGTCACCATCCCGTCCCCCGGTAGTGGTGACACGCATTCCCCTGGAGGACAACGTTGAAGCACGCAATTAACGGGCGGTTCAGGACCGCCATGTCGGGCCGCCGGAACCGGCTCGCGCTCGCCTCGGCCGCGGTGCTCGCCGCCGCCGCCTCGACCGGGGTCGTGCTGGCCTCGACCGGCTCGCCGGAGGCCCCGGAGACCGGCTCGACCGTCGCCGTCGCCGAAGTCGGCGCCCCCGCCGCGGGTCAGGCCGGAGCGGCCGCCACCACCGCGCCGCGGACGACGGCGCCGCAGACCACCGCCCCGGCGACCGAGGCACCGACCACGGCGCCGGCCAGCAAGGCGGCCAAGGCGGCCCCGACCAGCACCCCGAGCAAGCGGCCGGCGCCGCCCGCGGCCAAGCTGCTGGACTACGATTTCCAGACCCAGATCAACGGTTGGTACTGCGGCCCGGCCGCCACCCGGATCGCGCTCACCGTCCGGGACAAGCAGCCGAGCCAGGACTCAGTAGCCGCCGACCTCGGCACCACGACGAGCGGCACGAACTCGGCCCAGGACACCACCCGGGTACTCAACAAGATCATCGGTACCGACTTCTACCGCACCACGGCCATCCCCGGCGGCGCGGCCACCCCGGCCCAGATGGACCGGCTCCAGGCGGACGTCGTGCACGCCGTCACCAGCGGATACGCCGTGGTGATGAACATCGCCGGCTCGGCCACCGACCTGGACGGCGGTTGGCACAGCTACCCCGGCGGGCACTACCTGACGGTGGTCGGCTACCGCGACGACGGCCGTACGGTGAAGATTGCCGACCCGGCCATCCCGGGCGAGGACAGCAACTACTGGATGAGCACCATCGACCTGGCGAACTGGGCGGCCACCCGGGGCTACTCGTCCTGAGCCGACCCGACCTCCCGAACGGGTGTAAGGAAGGGCCCCCTCCTATCGCATTTTGTATAGGAGGGGGCCCTTCCTTACACCTCACGAGGTCACTGGCCCTGCCACACCGCCTGGGCGCCGGTGTCGCCGGTACGGAACACGAAGTACAGGGTGATCCCGGCCGCCGCCAGGGAGAGCACCCCGAAGACCAGGCTGAGCACCGGCGACTCCTTGGCGGCCGGCGCACCTCCGGCAGCCGCGCCCTCCGTGCCGTCCCCCTCGACGCTGGCGGCGGGCCGTACGGCGGCGGTGCGGGGCTTGACGAGGAGGACCAGGGCCAGGGTCAGCACCCCGAGCGCGATGGTCGCGTACAGGGTGTTGGTGCCGAGATCCTGGTGCTCCGCCAGCCGGGGGACGTACTCCGGGCTGACCCGGTTACGTGATTCCAGGCGGGCGAGGAATCGGTCACCGGAGAGCTTGGCCATCAGCGCCGCGACCGGGGTGGCGACGGCGAGCAGCCCCAGCACCCAGCGCAGGTGCGGGCGGACGAACGGAAGGAACGCGTACCCGACCGCGGCCAGCGCGAGCAGTGGCACGAAGACCACTGCGGCATGGACCAGGAAGGGGTGGGCGGGAATGCCCATGAACTCCTCGAGCACCGGCGCCTCCTCGGCGACAGATCGGATCGACGACAGATCGGATCGGCGAAAGACAGGGTGGGACGACCGGCGTACGGGCCGGTGGGGCGGAAAGCTCCGGCAGCCTGGGCAGGCGTGCGGACCGTTGACATGGTGCCCGTGGCGCTGATCCTTGACAAGGGCCGGCGGAGTCCGACCGGCGGCCTGGACCAGCTCAGGTTCACTGTGGATCGTCGTCCGGTACGGCCGCGGGCGCCGGTTCCTCGCCGACGACGTACTCGGTGTACTCGGCGACCGGGGTGAAGCCGAGCCGGTCGTAGAGCTTGTACGCGGCGGTGTTCTCCGCCGCGACGTTCAGCGCCACCGTGTCGACGGTCTCCAGCAGCCGCCGGCAGAGCGTCGCCACCACGGTGCTGCCCAGCCCCTGCCCCCGGTACGCCGGAGCGGTCGTCACGTTGCCCAGCGCGCTCACCCGGTAGCGCGGCGACCAGACGTGCACCCCGGCGACGGCGACCAGCCCACCGTCCCGGCGCAGCCCGACGTAGTGACCGGTCTCGACCATCCGCGGGTCGAACCAGTTGCCCGGATAGGCCGCCTGGTAGAAAGCGGTCAGCTCCGCGACGTCCGCCTCGGTCAGCACCTCGCCGGCCGGCGCCACCCGGGCCAGCCGGTCGGGGTCGGTGAGCGCCATCTTCAGGTGCGCCCCGCGCGTCCGGACCGGGTAGTCCCGGGCCAGCACCTCCACGCCGCCGGGGGACAGGTGTGCCTCGAAGTGCCGGGGCAGCAGCGGGAGGAGGCCGGTGAGCAGTTCGGCCAGCACCGCCGGGGAGCGGTGCAGCGCCAGCAGCACCGGCCTGGGCGCACCGTGGTAGAGCAGCGCCACGGCGTCGCCGCACCGGTACCAGTTGGTGTACGGCCAGTAGAAGTCGTCGAGGTCGCCGAGTTCGTACGCGTGCAGGTGCGGGTCGCGGCGCAGCAGGTCGGCCAGCTCGTTACGGTCGCGGCTGGTCCTGATCATCGTCACCGGGGCATCATGGCACAGCCCACGAGCACCCTCGGCGCAACGGGCGTGCGCTCAGTGGACCGGGGCGGGGCGGGGTGCCGGTACCGGCGGAGGCGTACCGGCCCCGGCCACCTGCCGGCGGGCCTCGTCGAGGAACCCGTCGGCGTAGTGCTGCTCCGGGAAGTCGCCGAGATAGCGGGTCCGGGTCCGCCACCGGGTCTCGGCCAGTGGATCGCTCTCCAGCAGCCGGTCCAGCACGTCGTCCAGGTTGGACAGCTCCGAGTCCAGTACGTAGCCCGAGCCGGCCAGCGGGAAGCCCTCGACGAACCGGTCGCCCTCGCCGACCCGGTCGGTGACCGCGTACGGCTTGCCCGAGTAGAGGTAGTCGGAGATCACCGCGGAGACGTCCGAGACCAGCGCGTCGGAGGCGTTGACGCAGTCGACCAGGCTCATCTTCCGGGCCGCGTCGGCGCCGAAGACGTGCCGCCGTCCGGTGCCGGCCCGGTGCTCGGCGAGGAGCTGCTCGATCCGGGCGAGCTGCCGGGCCGACGCCGGGTTCTGCGAGGTGTAGGGGTGGGCCCGCAGGATCACCGTCACGCCCCGGTCCAGCAGCCGGCGGACCAGCTTCTCGCCGACCGGCAGCGAGCAGTGGTCGACGTCGGCGTTGTGCCCGGTCCAGGTCGGCGTGTAGAGCACCACCTTGTCGGCCCGGTCCCGGATCGGCTCCCGGCGTACCGCTATCGACTCCACCTGCGGGCGGCCGACGATCGCGAACTTCTCCCGGGGGATCGTCACACCGTTTCGGGCGTACCTGTCGATCGCCGCCTGCCCGGCCACGAAGATCCGGTCGAAGATCGCGGAGACCGGGTTGGCGCTCGGCGCCTTGTCGCTGTCGCCGTGGTGCAGCTGGATGTGCGTGAGGTGGGCGTACCGGATGCAGTGGCTGTTCTTGGCGCCGTGGTTGACGTAGAACGCCACCCGCAGGCTCGGCACGATCGCCTCGTCGATGGATCGCGGCGTCGGGCAGACCACCACCGGCGCCCTGGTGGCGGCCGAGATCGCCGGCAGGAAGTTCGGCTCCCGCAGCAGCACCACGAACGGCCGCCCGATCCGCTCCAGGTAGGGCAGCCACATCATCACCTGGTATTCCGAGCCGGGCGGCGCGGAGAAGTGCAGCAGGAACTCCGGCTGGTGCCGGCGCAGCGCCTGGGTGACCGCGCTCTGCCCGGCCGAGGGACGCAGTCGACGCAGCGCGAGCGGCCCGACCGCGCCGATTCCGGCCGCCGCGCCGACCAGCACGGTGAGCAGCAGGGCGGGCCAGGCCGGCAGGGTCAGCGCCGCACTGCCGGCGAGTACGGCCAGCAGGACCAGCACAGCCGGCCCGAGCCGGTCGGCGACCAGCAGCGGCCAGGCCCGTACCCCGAGGTTCGCCGAGCGCACCTCCAGCTCGGCGGCGTCCCGCAGCGGTCGCTCGGCCAGGGTCAGCCCGAGCAGGGTCAGCCCGGTCAGCGCCAGGACCAGCCAGTTCAGCCCGGACTCGGGCACCCGGTGCGCGTACCCGACAAGTACCCCGGCGATCAGCAGCACCGGTTCGGCGACCAGGTCGGCGCGGGGGTTGACCCGGCGTTCCAGCCAGACGGCCGCGGCGCCGGCCACCGCCAGGGCCAGCCCGAGCAGTTCGGCCGAGGTGAGGGCGAGGAGCAGGAAGGACAGCACGGCCAGGCCGGCACTCAGACACCGGACGGTCAGTTTCCTGACCAGATCGCCACGCATGCGCTTCCTTCCTGGGGCGGGCGGGTCGCCGGACGGTGCCCGGCGGGGAGTGCGGAACGGGGCTAGGGGGTGCCGACCCGGGGCTGTGGCACGAGCTCGACGTGGGTCGGCTCCTCGGCGGCCGGGTCGCCCGGTCGGTCGACTGATCCGGCGGCCGGGTCGCCCGATCCGGCGGCCGGGTCGCCGGGGGAGCGGCGGACGTCGACCACCTGGCCGGTCAGCCCGGAGAGCAGCACGTCCAGCGAGACCCGGGCCACCGTGTCGGCGGCCAGCAGGGTGTGCTCCGGCTCCTCGCCGAACGCCCGGGTCCGCATCGGGGTCGCGGTCCGCTCGGGGTTGACGCAGTTCACCCGTACGCCGAACTCCGACCACTCGTCGGCGAGCGCCTGGGTGAGGTTGACCACGGCGGCCTTGGTGGCCGAGTAGAGGGCGTACCGGGCCCGGCCCCGGGTGTAGGAGCTGGAGGTGTAGAGCAGCAGCTGGCCCCTGGTCTGCCGCAGGTAGGGCAGCGCCTGCCGGGCGATGTCCACCGGGGCGACCAGGTTCACCTGGAGCATGTGCGCGATCGTCGCCTCGTCCATCTCGGCGAGGGCGCCCATCCGGAGCACCCCGGCGGTCACCACCACGTGGTCGATCCGGCCGGTCGCCTCGAACGCCCCGCGCAGTGCGGCGGCGACGTCCTCGGCGCGCTCCACGTGGGTGCCGGTGCCGGACCGGCTGACCGGGAAGACGTCCGCGCCGTAACCGCGGGCCACCTCGGCCAGCCGCGCCCCGATCCCGTGGCTGCCACCGAAGACCACCACGGTACGGCCGCTCAGCTCCTCGACGTACGCCCGCTCGTCCAGCAGCCGGGGCGCCTGGGCGGCGGCGAGCTGGAACAGTTTGTCCGCCAGGTGTACGTCGACCGGATGGGTCACCTTGATGTTCTCGTCCGAGCCGTCGATCACCTTGATCGGCACCTCGGGCAGGTAGCGCAGCACCACCCCGCAGTCGTCGGTGGCGCTGAACTCCGGGTCCTGCCCGGCCAGCTCGTACGCCGCCCGGATGGTGCTGGACCGGAACGCCTGCGGGGTCTGGCCCCGGCGCAGCCGGGCCCGGACCGGGATGTCGGTGATGCAGTCGTCGTCGTCCACCTGGATGATCGTGTCGGCGGACGGGATGGCCACGTCGACGGCGCAGTGCCGCCAGAGCGCGTTCACGCACTCCCGGACGATCCGGGGGCTCAGCAGCGGCCGGACCGCGTCGTGGAAGAGCACGTTGCAGTCGTCCGGGCCGAGTGCGTCCAGCGCAAGCCGGGTGGTGGCGTTGCGGGTGTCGCCGCCCTCGATCACCTGGCTGACCTTGCGGAAGCCGGCCCGGTCCACGATCTGGCGCGCCTCGGCCACGAAGCCGGGCGCCATCAGCACCAGGATCTCGTCGATCTCGGGCGCGGACTCGAAGACGGTGATGGTGTGTTCCACGATCGGCTTGCCGGCGATCTTGAGCAGCTGCTTGGGGATGCCGAGCCCGACCCGGGTCCCGGTGCCCCCGGCCAGCACCACCGCCACGGTCCGGGTCGGCCGCCACGGCGCGGCGACGTCGGGGCGGGGGCCTGCGGCCGGGCCGACGTCCGGCTTCGTCGCCGGGTCATGTGCCATTGCCGATCCTCACTGACTGGACTGTCGGATGCCGAAACGACTGTCGAATGCCGAAATCTCCGCCCCGCCGGCGTCGCCCGGCCGGTCTGCGCCGCTTCCGGCCCACCCGGGAATGGCGTTCCCGGCCCGCCCGGGACCGACGGTCACCGTCCGCCACCGCACCCGGGCCACCGGTCGCCCTTCCCGCCGTCGCCGGTGGGGAGCGGTCGTCCTCCCGCCGTCACCGGTGGGAGGACGACCGGAGCCCACGACCTCTAGGACCCTAGCGCGCGGCCGGTCGCCCGGGTAGCCGCGCCGGGCGGGCCGCCCGGACGCCGGACGGCCCGGGCGTCACTTCTGGTTCATGAACTCGTCGTACTGGGCGATCACCTCGGCGGTCGGCCCGTCCGCCCGGATCAGCCCTGATTCCAGCCAGATCGACCGTTCGCAGGTGTCCCGGATCGAGCTGATGCTGTGGCTGACCAGGAAGACCGTGCCGGCTCCGGCCCGCAGTTCCCGGACCCGCCGCTCGCTGCGCCGCCGGAACCGGGCGTCCCCGGTGGCCAGCGCCTCGTCGATCAGCAGTACGTCGTGCTTCTTCGCCGCCGCGATGGAGAACCGGAGCCGGGCGGCCATCCCGGACGAGTACGTCCGCATCGGCAGCGAGGCGAAGTCGCCGCGCTCGTTGATCCCGGAGAAGGTGATGATCCCCGGGGTGAGTTCGCGCACCTCGGCCGGGGTCATCCCCATCGCCAGGCAGCCGAGCATGACGTTGCGTTCCCCGGAGAGGTCGTTGAGCAGGGCCGCGTTCACCCCGAGCAGCGACGGCTGGCCCTGGGTGTAGATCGCGCCCCGGTTGGTGGGCAGCAGCCCGGCGATCGCCCGCAGCAGGGTCGACTTGCCGGAGCCGTTGCTGCCGATCAGCCCGATGGCCTCGCCCCGGTACGCGGTGAAGCTGACGCCCTTGACCGCGTGCACCTCGCGGACCGTCGGCGCCTTGGTGCCGCTGACCATCCGCTTGAGCGCGCCGACCGCACCGCCGCTGCCGCCCTGGCCGGCGCCGTGCACCCGGTAGGTGACGTGCACGTCGTCGACGACGACGGTGGGGATCCGGGAACCGTCGGCGGCGGTGGACGCCGAGACGTCGGTCCGTACGTTTGTCGGCTCAGCCACGGCCGTACTCCCTCTCGCCACGCCAGAAGTAGACGAATCCCAGTACGCCGGCCACGATCGCCCAGCCGACGGCGAGCAGCCAGCTCTGGGTCGCCGACGAGGTGACCGGTGCCGTCTCCATCAGCGCGTGCCGCATCAGCTCGATGTAGACCAGCAGCGGGTTGAGCTGGACCAGCCAGGCCACCGTCTCGGGCAGGTGCCGCTCGAAGTAGACCACGCTGTAGAGCACGCCAGAGGCGTACATCCAGGTGCGCATCACGAACGGGACGATCTGCTTCACATCGGTGATCTTGGCGCCGAGCCGGGCGACCGCCATCGCCACCCCGGCGTTGAAGATCGACTGGAGCACCACCGCCGGGATCACCAGCAGCCACTCGAGGGTGACCGGTTCGCCGTCCACCAGCACGATCGCGGCCAGCACGACGATGGAGGCGAGGAGCTGCTGGAACTGGGTCAGCGTGATCGCGATCGGCAGGCTGGCCCGGGGGAAGTGCAGGGCCCGGATCAGGCCGAGGTTGCCACTGATCGCCTGCACCCCGGAACTCACCACGGACTGGGTGAAGGTGAACACGAACAGCCCGGTGCAGAGATAGGCGATGAAGTTCTCGACCTCCCTGCTGGTGCCGAGGATCACCCCGAAGATCAGGTAATAGACGGCCGCGTTTGTCAGCGGGGTGAGCACCTGCCAGAGCCGACCCAGCCGGGCGGTGCTGAACGACGCCGCCAACCTGGCGTTGGCGTAGGCGGCGATGAAGTGCCGGTAGGACCACAGCTGCCGGATGTACGCGGCGAGACGGGGTCTTTCACCGGCGACGCCAAGACCGTACCGGGCCGCGAGCTGGGCGCCGGTCAGTCCTGAATCGGGGTCGGCTACCGCCGTAGTGGCCATAGCAAGGCGCTCCGATCTCTTCGGGCTTGAGGAACGCGCGACAGGGGTGACCGTGGCCGGAACGATCGGACGCCGAGCGGTCGTCGCTTCGTGGCAAGGTAGTCCATCGTACGTCGCGACGCAACCGTACCGTCGCCGTGCTATCTTGGCCGGCGTGGCGACCGACAACCGGCGAGCTCCAGCGGGAGCGGCGGTACTCCGAGGGGAGATCACCGCCGCGATCCGCCAGGCTGTGTTGCAGGAACTCGCCGCGGTCGGCTACGGACGTCTCTCGATCGAGGCGGTGGCCCGGCGGGCCGGCGTCGGCAAGACGGCGGTCTATCGCCGGTGGAACTCCAAGCTGGAACTGGTGCTGGAGATCGTCTCCCGGGTCGCGGGGCGTAGCCTACCGTTACCGGACACCGGCAGCCTACGCGGAGACCTCGACATCCTGTTGCGGATCGTGGCCAAGGCGCTCCGGCACCCGCTGGCCTCGCAGATCATCCCGGATCTCCTCGCCGAGGCCGCCCGCAACCCGCAGATCGCGCAGACGCTCCAGGAGGCCCTGCACGCCAACCAGCGGGACATCGGCATACTGTTGATCGGCCGGGCGGTCGACCGGGGCGAGCTGCCCGCCGGCGCCGACCCGGACGTCGCGGTCGACCTGATCGTCGGCCCGCTCTACTGGCGGCTCGCCGTGACCCGCACCCCCCTGCAAGAGGACTACCTGCAACGGATGGTCGCCGCGATCGCCACCGCCCTCGGCGCGGACGACACGGTCGCGGCAGGAGGGGGCAACTGAGGTCCCGCCCCCAACCCGACCGGCCGACCCCACCGGCACCGACGGTGACCGTGGTCACCATCGCCCCCGACGACTCCGCACCACCCGATCGACCTACCCGACCGAGAGCTAGCATCGCGTGCCGAACGCGAATCTCCCCACCGACAGGAGGATTGCCCATGACTGGGCAGCACCCAGACCCGATCCCACCCGCGAAGCCAGTGATCGGAGAAGCCGAGATCGAGGCCGCTGTGCGGGTGCTCCGCAGTGGCCGGGTGGTGCAGGGGCCGGAGGTGGCCGCGTTCGAGGAGGAGTTCTCCGAGCTGGTGGCGGGCCGGCACTGCGTGGCGGTCAACTCCGGCACGTCCGCACTGCACCTGGCCCTGCTCGCCCTGGGCGTCGGCCCCGGTGACGAGGTCGTCGTGCCGTCGTTCTCGTTCGCCGCGAGCGCGAACGCGGTCCGGCTGGTCGGCGCGGAGCCGGTCTTCGTGGACATCGAGCCCGGCAGCTTCTGCGTCGACCCGGACGCGGTCGCGGCGGCGATCACCCCGCGCACCGTGGCGATCATGCCGGTGCACCTCTACGGGCACCCGGCCGCGATGGACCGGCTGGTGCCGATCGCCGAGCGGCACGGCCTGGCGATCGTCGAGGACGCCGCCCAGGCGCACGGCGCCGCACTGAACGGGGTACCGGTGGGCAGCTTCGGCGCCGCCGGCTGCTTCAGCTTCTACCCGACCAAGAACATGCACGCCCTGGAGGGCGGCATGATCACCACCGGTGACCCGGAGCTGGCGCGTACCCTGCGGCTGCTGCGCAACCAGGGCATGGAGCAGCGGTACGCCAACGAGATCGTCGGCGCCAACATGCGGCTGACCGACGTGGCCGCCGCGATCGGCCGGGTGCAGCTGGGTCAGCTTCCGGAGTGGACCGAGCAGCGCCGGTCGAACGCGAAGTTCCTCGACTCCCGGATCACCGGCATGGTCACCCCGCCGGTCGCCGACGCGGCCCGGCACGTCTACCACCAGTACACCGTCCGGGTCACCGGTGACCGGGACGCCGCCCAGCGGCACCTCCAGGAGCGGGGCGTGGGCAACGCCGTGTACTACCCGACCCCGATCCACCGGCTCAAGCCGTACCTGGACGAGGACGGCAAGCCGGGCCCGTGGGACCTGCCGGAGACCGAGCGGGCCTCCCGCGAGGTCGTGTCGCTGCCGATCCACCCGTCGCTGACCCAGGCACAGCTGGAGCGGATCGCCGAGGCAGCGAACACTGTGGCGGGTGCCCGATGAGCGGGCAGGCACGCGCACTGCGCGCCGGCCTGATCGGGCTCGGCGCGATGGGCCGCAACCACGCCCGGGTGCTCTCCGGGCTGGACGGTGTCGACCTGGTCGGCGTCGTCGACCCGGCCGGTGACCCGACCGGCGCGCTGCCGGTGCCGGTGGTCCCCACTGTGGCCGAGCTGCTCGCCCTCAAGCTCGACTACGCGGTGGTGGCCTGCCCGACCGCGCTGCACGAGTCGGTCGGCCTGGAACTGGCCGCGAACGGCGTCTGCGCGCTGATCGAGAAGCCGCTCGCCCAGTCCGTCGAGGCCGCGACCCGGCTGGTGGAGGCGTTCGAGACGGCCGGACTGGTCGCCGGGGTGGGGCACATCGAGCGGTACAACCCGGCGTTGCAGAGCCTGCGGCTGCGGCTGGAGGCGGGCGAGCTGGGCGAGGTCTACCAGGTGGTGACCCGGCGGCAGGGCCCGTTCCCGCACCGGATCGCCGACGTCGGCGTGGTGATGGACCTGGCCACCCACGACATCGACCTGACCAGCTGGGTCACCGGGCAGGAATACACCTCGGTCTCGGCCCGTACGGTGTCGCGCAGCGGCCGGCTGCACGAGGACATGGTGGCGGCGGTCGGCCAGCTCGCCGACGGCACGATGGTCAACCACCTGGTCAACTGGCTGAGCCCGCTCAAGGAGCGGTCCACGGTGATCACCGGTGACCGGGGCTGCTTCGTCGCCGACACGCTCACCGCCGACCTCACCTTCTACGCCAACGGCGCCATCGACACCGAGTGGGAGGCCCTGCGTGCCTTCCGGGGCGTCGCCGAGGGCGACATGGTGCGGTACGCGATCCCGAAGCGGGAGCCGCTGCTGGTCGAGCACGAGCGGTTCCGCGACGCGGTGGAGGGCAAGGAGAGCGACATCGTGACGCTGCGCCAGGGCCTGCGTACGGTCGAGGTCTCCGCCGCGGTGCTCCGGTCCGCGACGGACGGCAGCACCATCCAGCTGGCCCCCCGGGGTTCGGCGGCGGACGTCGCCACCGTCTCCTAGACCGAGGCTGACGGCTGATCCGGCCACCGCCGGCCGGGACCCACGGGTCCGGGCCGGCGGTGGCCGGCGGCGTTCCGGGGCAGCGTACGGGCTGTCAGGACGACCGCTGGTAGCCGTCGACCGGGACGACCGCTGATTCCTCGGTCAGCCCGGACGACCGGGCGTCAGTTGGTCAGCCGGCCAACCGGCTCTCGAGGATCTCGACGACGCGTTCGGCGGCCCGCCCGTCGCCGAACGGGGTCCCGGGCGGTGTGCCGGGGGCCGGGCGGGTGGCCGTGCCGACCCACTCACCGGGCCCGAGCAGGGCCGGGTCGGCGACGAGCCGGTTCCAGTCGCCGTCGAGCGTCTCCAGCCACTCCGTCTCGGACCGCAACGTCGTGCACGGGCGCCCCAGCAGGTACGCCTCCTTCTGCAGGCCGCCCGAGTCGGTCACCACGCCCACCGAACCCAGCACCGCGGCGACCATCGCGGCGTAGCCGACCGGCGACCCGACCCGCAGGGCGCCCTGCGCCAGCTTGAGTCCCTGCGCCTCGGCCCTGGCCAGCAGCCGGGGGTGCGCGAGCAGTACGACCGGCACCGGCAGCTCGGCCAGGGCCGCGACGAGCGTCGCCAGCCGGGCCGGGTCGTCGGTGTTCTCCGCCCGGTGCAGCGTGGCGAGCAGGTACGGCTCCGCCGGGTCGACCCCCTCGGGCAGCTCCGGCGCGGGCCGCTCGCCGGCCAGGATCGAGTCCCTGATCGACAGGCAGACGTCGACCATCACGTCACCGGTGAGCACCGCCCGGTCGGCGAGCCCCTCGTTCGCCAGGTGGCGCAGCGCCTCCTGGGTCGGCGCCAGCAGCAGGTCGGCGGCGTGGTCGGTGAGCACCCGGTTGTGCTCCTCCGGCATCCGCCGGTTGAACGAACGCAGGCCGGCCTCCAGGTGCGCGACCCTGATGTGCTGCTTCACCGCCGACACCGCACCGGCGAGCGTCGAGTTGGTGTCGCCGTAGACCAGCACCCAGTCCGGTCGCTCGGCGGCGAAGACCGGGTCGATGGCCTCCAGGATCCGCCCGGTCTGCGCCCCGTGGCCGCCGGAGCCGACGCCGAGGTGTACCGCCGGGTCCGGGATGCCGAGTCCGGAGAAGAACACGTCGGAGAGGTTCACGTCGTAGTGCTGCCCGGTGTGCACGATCACGTGCTCGTGCTCCGTACGGGCGAAAGCGGCCGCTATCGGCGCCAGCTTGACCAGTTGCGGACGGGCACCGACGACACTGACTACCTTCACCACGCGTCTCCTGAGAAAGTCTGGACTCGTCGGGGATTCGCCGGGGCAACGGCCGGCCCGGATCGTCGCCGGGGCCGCCGAACCCCGCGCCCGGCGGCAATACAATACGTCATGAGACGCCGCGACCGGTGACGATCCGGGCGCCCCAGCGGGCTGACCGGCCCAGACGTTCCCCGTTCCGGCCCACGTCGTGCACGCGCCCGATTGCCGTACACTCGCCGGGGTTCTCGGGAAGTCGCGCTGCGGGAGAGGCAGAGACAGGCATCATGGACTTGAACGGGCCCGCCGGGACACGGCGCACTCGGGGTCGGATCGTCATGCTGGTCGACAACGGGGTCGACGGTGACTCCCGGGTGCAGAAGGCCGCCCGCTCGGCCGCCGAGGCCGGCTGGGAAGTGACCCTGATCGGCAAGAAGGGTGACTCCGGGCCGGATTCCTGGCGGATCGGCGATGCCGAGGTGCGCCTCGTCCCGGTCTCCCCGGAGCCGCTGGAGCCGTGGTTCCGGCGCGGGCGCTCGCTGCGCCGGCCGCTGGCCTACCCGCCGGGCAAGCACGTGATCTACCGGCTGGACGCGATGAAGGCGTGGCGGACGGAGATCGTCTCCCAGGTCGCGCAGCGGCGGGCCGCACAGGCCGCCGGCAGCAAGTCGCCGGGCGGGCCGTTCGAGAAGCCCCGGCTGCTGCTCTCCCGGGTCGGGCTCGCGGTGGCGAGCCGCTGGGTGCGGTTCCGGGCCCGGGAGAGCCGACTGCTGCGGGAGGCCCGGAACAACCCCCGGGCGCCGATGACCCGGTTCTCCGTGTGGTTCTGGTCCACCACCATGGGCGAGCGCTGCTGGCGGCGGCTGGACCCGGCGCTGTGGCAGTGGGAGCTGTCCTTCGGGAAGGTCGTCGACGGCCTGAAGCCCGACCTGATCCACGCGCACGACTTCAAGATGGTCGGAGTTGCGGCCCGTGCCGTGGCCCGGGCCCGGGCGAAGGGCCGGGCGGTGAAGTTCGTCTGGGACGCCCACGAGTACGTCCCGGGGCTGCGTACCCGCACGCCGGGCTGGCTGGAGGCGCAGGCCGCCTACGAGCGCGAGTACGCCCCGTACGCGGACGCGGTGATGACCGTCTCGGACGACCTCGCCAACCTGCTGCGCCGGGACTTCAAGCTGGCCGAGCAGCCGGTCGTGGTGCTGAACGCCCCGGTGCTGGCCCCGGCCGACTCCGAACGTGGCGCCCCGGTGCCGAACCTGCGCGAACTCTGCGGCATCGGGCCGGACACCCCGCTGCTGGCGTACTCCGGCGGGATCACCCCGGTGCGTGGGGTGGACCTGATCGTCGACGCGCTGGCCAGCCTGCCGGACGTGCACGTCGCGATGCTGTCGGTGCAGCCGCTCGGCGCGAACCGGGCGGCGAACAAGCTGCGGGCCCGTGCCGCCGAGCTGGGTGTGGCCGACCGCGTCCACCTGCTGCCGTACGTGCCGCACTGGCAGGTCTCCAAGGTGCTCTCCGGCGCGGACGCCGCCGTCAGCCCGCTGCACCACCTGCCGAACCACGAGATCGCGCTGAGCAACAAGTTCTTCGAGTACTCGCACGCCCGGCTGCCGTTGGTGGTCAGCGACGTCCGCACGATGGCGGCGATGGTCCGGACCACCGGCCAGGGCGAGGTGTTCAAGGCGGAGGACCTGACCGACTTCGTCCGGGCGGTCAAGACGGTGCTGGCCGACCCGGAGCGCTACCGTGCCGCGTACGACCGTCCCGGCCTGCTCCAGCAGTGGAGCTGGGAGGCGCAGGCGGAGATCCTCGACCAGCTCTACACCCGACTGTTGCCGCAGCTGCCCGGTCGGGAGCCGGCGGCCGGCGGCGAGCAGACCGCCCCGCCCGCCTCCGCGCTCTCCGCCGCACAGGTCTGACCCCGCCGCGTCCGTCCGATCCAGACAGAACCGCCGACGACAAGCGCGCCGGCTCGGCGCAAGAGAAGGAGAACCCGGTGGGGGTGCCCGCTGTCCGGGAGGTGGCCGTCGTCACGCCCTGGTATCCGACCCGGCACGTGCCGTTCGCCGGCGCCTTCGTGCAGGCGATGGTCGAGGCGACGGCGCCGTCGTGGGACCGGGCCACGGTCTACCACGTCGACCCGTGGGGTGCCCGGATCTCGGAGGCCCAGGACGCCGCGGTGATGCGGGCGCAGCGGACACTGTTGCGGCACGCCGTCCGGGAGACCGGCACGGTGGCCGGGGCCCGGCTGCGGTACCTGCCGGTCCCGACCCGGGTCGGGATGACCTTCGCGGAGTTCGCCCGCCGGCACGCGGAGTCGCTGCGGATCGTGCTCGACAACCGGCCGATCGACGCGCCGGTGGTGCACGCGCACGTGGGCCTGCGCGGTGGTTGGACGGCGCTGGAGAACGCCCGCCCCGACGCCCGGGTCTTCGTCACCGAGCACGCGACCTTCCTGCCCCAGGTGCTGGCGGAGCCGGACTCCCGGGCGATGTACGACGAGGTGATCCACCGCGCCACCGGCTTCTTCGCCGTCGGCAACGCGGTGCGGTCGGTACTCGTCGAGGCGTTCCCGCACCACGCCGACAAGATCACGTTCATGCCCAACCCGGTGGCCTTCGGTGCCCCGCGCGAGCAGCCGGTCACCGAGCTGCGCCGCTGGCTGTACGTCGGCACACTCAGCGAACGCAAGGGCGTGCACCTGCTGCTCGAGGCGTTCGCCAAGTGCCACGCCGAGGACCCAACGCTGAGCCTGACCTTCGTCGGTGAGGGGCGGCTACGGGCCGCCATGACCAGCCGGGCGGCGGGGCTCGGCGTCGCCGAGGCGGTCACCTTCGCCGGGCCGGTGGAGCCGGAGCGGGCGCTGGAGTTGATGCGCGAGCACGACCTCCTGATCCATCCCAGCCGGCTGGAGACCTTCGGCATGACGATCGTGGAGGGGATCGCGGCCGGCATGCCGGTGCTGGTGACCCGGTGCGGCGGGCCGGAGGAGACGCTGGCCGGGATCGAGGACGCCGCCGGGGTGCTGATCGACGTCACCGACGACCCGGACACCATCGCCGACGGCTACCGGCGGCTGCGGGACCGCTTCCCGGACCAGGTCGATCCGGTAGGCGCCCGCGCGGTGCTGACGAGTCGCTACGGCTACGACGCGGTCGCCCGGGCCCACCTGCGGGTCTGGTTCCCCGACGCCGACCTGCCCGACGCCGACCGCCCCGACGCCGACGATCCCGTGCCGGCCGCCGCGGCCCCGCTCGCCGCCACCGATCCGACGGAGTGACCGTGCAGGTGCTTATTCTCGCGCTCGGCGCGAACCGGGGCCGGGGAGTCGCGGCCGAGGCCGCCCAGGTCGTCGCCGACGGTGGCCGGGTGGTGGTGCTCGTCGACCAGCAGGCGAAGCTCTGGCGGCGGATCAAGTTCGCCAAGGGTGTCCGGGTGGTCGACCTGCGCCGGCTGGAGTCCACCCGGCTGCTCGGCAAGGTCGAGCAGGTGCTGCTCTACCGTGGCCCGCGCAAGCTGTTCCGGGTGGTGGGCCGGGGGCCGCTGCACGGCCGGGCGCAGCGCGCCTCCGGTGTCTTCGAGACCCGGGTCGCCGACCCGGTGCACCGCAGGCTGGTGCAGCCGCTGTTCCGGCGCGGGTGGGGCGACGGCTCCCGTTCGCTGATCCGGAGCAGGGTGCTGGACTCCGAACGGTTCGACCTGATCGTCGTGGCGGATCCGACGTCGATGCCGTACGCGGCCGGGTTGCTGGCCGACTACCAAAGGGCCGGCGGGGACGTACCCCGCTTCTCGTTCGGGATCGACTACGCCGCCCTCAGCGACCTGCCGGCCGGGCAGACCTCGCCGGGTTCGACAGTCGGTGCGTGATGCCGACCGGTCCGGCGGTGTCTGAGCCGTCTTCCCCGACCGGCCCGCTGCTCCTCGGCGAGCAGTCGGCCTCGACCAGATCTCACTGCGATCCCGGCCGGGCCGGCCGGGACGAAAGAGGGTAGGAGCGTCATGCAGGCTTCCAACGGCGCCGGATCCGGGCAGGCCCGCGGCCGGGTGGTGATGCTGGTCCACAACGCCGTCAAGGGCGACTCCCGGGTGCAGAAGGTGGCGCGTTCGGCCGCCGACGCCGGCTGGGAGGTGATCCTGCTCGGACGCTCGAAGGACCGGCAGCCGCACACCTGGCGGGAGGGTGCCGCCGAGGTCCGGCTGCTGCCGATGTCGTCGCCGCTGACGAAGCGGCCGCACGACTTCCGGCGTCGCTGGTTGCGCGGGCCGCTCGGCTACCCGCCCACCGGGGTCGCCGGGTTCCGGCAGCAGTCGGTGAAGGCGTGGAAGGCCGACCTGCGGACCCGGCAGGCCCAGCTGGTGCTGGCGGCCCGGTCCGGCAACCCGCCGGCGGCCCTGCCGGTGCGCCGGGCGGCGCTGCGCGCCCAGCAGGTGTTGGCGAAGCTGGTCGGTGGCTGGGTCGGGCTGCGGCACCGGCAGTTGAACCGGGCCCAGGAGGCGCGTCGCCGGCTGACCGGCCCCTGGGACCGGGCCCAGGCGTTCGTCTGGCAGAAGACGATGGGCGACCGGGCCTGGCGGAAGCTGGAGCCCCGGCTCTGGGACTACGAGCTGGCGTTCGGGCCGACCATCGACAAGCTGAAGCCGGATCTGATCCACGCGCACGACTTCCGCATGATCGGCGTCGGTGCCCGGGCCGCGATCCGGGCCAGGGCCGCCGGCCGCCCGGTGAAGCTGGTCTGGGACGTGCACGAGTTCCTGCCCGGCATCAACCCGGGCGGCAACACCGCACAGTGGCTGCCCGGACTGCGCGCCGCGGAACGCGAGTACGGGCGGTTCGCGGACGCGGTGATCACCGTGTCGGAGAGCCTCGGCGACCTGCTCGTGCGGGAGCACAAGCTGAAGCAGCGGCCGTTCGTGGTGCTCAACGCACCGCACGGTCAGCCCGCCCCGGACGAGGACCAGGCTGCCGGTCCGGCGCCGGATCTCCGGGCGCTCTGCGGCGTCGGCCCGGAGGTGCCGTTGCTGGTCTACAGCGGCGGCGCCGCCGTGCAGCGTGGCCTCGGCACGATGGTGGAGGGGCTGCCGCAGCTCGACGGGGCGCACGTGGTCTTCGTCGTGCCGAGCGGCACCGACCCGTACATGCAGGGGTTGCGGGCCCGGGCCGCCGAGATCGGCGTCGCGGACCGGGTGCACGTGTTGCCGTACGTGCCGTTCTCGCAGGTGTCGGCCTTCCTGTCGGCGGCGGACGTCGGGGTGATCCCGATCCACCACTGGCCGAACCACGAGATCGCGCTGATCACCAAGTTCTTCGAGTACTCGCACGCCCGGCTGCCGATCGTGGTCAGCGACGTCAAGACGATGGCCGAGACGGTACGCCGGACCGGCCAGGGCGAGGTGTTCCGGGCCGAGGACGTGGCCGACTATGTCCGGGCGGTACGCGCGGTGCTGGCCGACCCGAAGGGCTACCGGGCGGCGTACGACGAGCCGGGTCTGCTGGAGCGCTGGACCTGGGAGGCGCAGGCCGAGGTGCTCGACGACGTCTACACCCGGTTGCTGGCCGATCGTCCGGGTGCCCGCCCGACCACCCCGACCACTCCGGCGCCGGCCGGAGAGGTCGGCGGAGCCGGAGCCGGAGCGTAGTCGGTCGCTGACGCATTGGGCATCCGAAAGGCCCGAACCGGTGCGTCAACTGGGCGAACGGGTCTACCCGGCCAGGCTCTGCACAAACGGAACAAGCATGTCAAGGGCTCCGCGAGGGCTGCCGTACACTCGCTGGGGCTTGCCGGGCGAAGGCGCTGCGAAAAGGTGGAGACACAGATCATGGACGTGGACCGGGGCGCCGGAGTGCGGGGCTCACGCGGGCGGGTCGTCATGCTTGTCGACAACGGCGTGCACGGTGACTCCCGGGTGCAGAAGGTCGCCCGCTCGGCCGCCGAGGCGGGCTGGGACGTGACGCTGCTCGGTCGCGCGCCGGTCGGTGCCCCGCAGACCTGGAAGCTCGGCCGGGCCGAGGTGCGCCTGGTGCCGATGCCGGATCCGCTGGCCCGCCGCCGGCACGAGTTCCGGCGGGCCTGGCTGCGCTGGCCGTTGGCGTACCCGCCGAGCGGGATCGCGGCGAACCGGGCGGCCTGGGTGAAGGCCTGGCAGACGGACATCCGGGTGCGCGAGGCGGCGCTGGCGGTGGCGGCCCGGTCCGGCCGGCCGGACCCCCGGCAGGCGCGCCGGCTGCGCACCGAGCGGATGGCGGCCCAGTGGCTGCGCCGCTGGGTGTCGTTCCGCTACTGGCAGCTCACCCGGGCCCGGAAGGGCCGCAAGCTGGACGGCCCGTGGGACCGGCTCTACACCTGGTTCTGGCAGACCGTCCAGGGCGGCCGGGCCTGGCGGCGGCTGGAGCCGGGGCTCTGGGACTACGAGCTGGCCTTCGGCTCGGTCGTCGACGAGTTGCGGCCGGACCTGATCCACGCGCACGACTTCCGGATGATCGGGGTCGGCGCCCGCGCCAAGACCCGGGCCGCCGCCGCCGGCCGGACGGTGAAGCTGGTCTGGGACGCGCACGAGTTCCTGCCCGGGGTCCAGCCCTGGCAGGACAACGCCCGGTGGCTGCCGGCGCACCGCGCGCACGAACGGGAGTACGTGCCGTACGCGGACGCCGCGATCACGGTGTCGACGAGCCTCGCCGAGCTGCTGCGCGCCGAGCACGGCCTGGACCGGCTGCCGGCCGTGGTGCTCAACGCCCCGGACGTGGAGCCGCCGTCGGCCGCGGACGGACCGGCGCCGGACCTGCGGGCGCTCTGCGGTGTCGCCCCGGACACCCCGCTGCTGGTCTACAGCGGGGCGGCGGCTCCCCGGCGCGGGTTGCAGATCATGGTCGAGGCGCTGCGGCAGCTGCCCGGGGCGCACGCCGCGCTGGTGGTCAACAAGCCGGACGGCCCGTACGTCCGGGAGCTGGTCTCCCGGGCCAGCGCGCTGGGTGTGGCCGACCGGCTGCACGTGCTGCCGTACGTGCCGCACTGGCAGGTGGTGCGGTTCCTGTCGGCGGCGGACGTCGGGGTGATCCCGATCCACCACTGGCCGAACCACGAGATCGCGCTGATCACCAAGTTCTTCGAGTACTCGCACGCCCGGCTGCCGCTGGTGGTCAGCGACGTGAAGACGATGGCCGAGACGGTCCGGTCGACCGGCCAGGGCGAGGTGTTCCGGGCCGAGGACCTGACCGACTTCCTCCGGGCGGTCCGCGCGGTACTCGCCGACACCGGGCGCTACCGGGCGGCGTACGACCGGCCGGGGCTGCTCGCGGAGTGGACCTGGTCGGCCCAGGCCGAGGTACTCGACGAGGTCTACCGGCGGCTGTTGCCGGACCGGGAGCGGAAGCCGGAGCCCGTTCCGGGGCCGCCGGAGCAGCTCGCCGAGCGGGCGGTGAGCGCGCCATCCGCGGGAACCGTCAGGTGAACACCCCCGACGTCAGCGTGGTGGTGGCGGTCTACAACACCATGCCCTACCTGACCAAGTGTCTGAACTCCCTGGTGCGGCAGAGCATCGGGCGGGACCGGATCGAGGTCGTCGCGGTGGACGACGGCTCCACCGACGGCAGCGGCCGGGAGCTGGACCGGTTCGCCCGGCTCTATCCGGACACCGTCAAGGTGATCCACCAGGCGAACTCGGGCGGTCCGGCGGCACCCAGCAACCGCGCCCTGGACCAGGCCACCGGCCGGTACGTCTTCTTCGTCGGCGCCGACGACTACCTCGGGCACGAGGCCCTGGAGCGGCTGGTGAGGGCGGCCGACGAGTACGACTCCGACGTGGTACTCGGCAAGGCCGTCGGGGTGAACAGCCGCAACATCCACCAGGCGGTCTTCGCCCGCAACGAGATGGAGATCGACCTCTTCGACTCGGCGCTGCCCTGGTCGCTGGCGAACACCAAGCTCTTCCGCCGGGAGCTGATCGAGCGGCACCACCTGCGCTACCCGGAGGACATGCCGGTCGGCAGCGACCAGCCGTTCACCCTGGAGGCGTGCTTCCGGGCGAAGCGGATCTCGGTACTTGCCGACTACGAGTTCTACCACGCGGTGCGCCGGCTCAACGCGCACAACATCACCTACCGCTCGAAGCACCTGGAGCGGCTGCGCTGCGCCGAGGCGCTGATGAACTTCGTCGCCGGGCTGATCGAGCCGGGCCAGCAGCGGGACGCCATCCTGCTGCGGCACTTCTCCTGGGAGGTCGCCCGGCTGGTGGAGGACGACTTCCTCGCCGTCGACCGGACCGCCCAGGAGCAGGTGGCGGCCGGCATCCGGGGGCTGGCCGACAACTACCTCACCGACCGGATCCGGGGCCGGCTCGACATCGAGGCGCGGCTGCGGATATCCACCGCCCAGCGCGGTACCGTCGACGACCTGCTCGCGGTGATCCGGCAGGACGCCGAGCACGGAGTGCCGCCGACCATCGTCGACGGGGACCGCTGGTACGCCGGATATCCCGGTTTCCGGGACCCCCGGCTGGCGCTGCCGGACGAGTGGTTCGACGTCTCCGACACCGCCGCGGACTGGCTGGCCCGGCTGGAGGCGGTCGCCGTCGGCTGGGAGACCTGCGAGGACGGCGAGCGGGCGCTCACCGTCACCGCCCGGACCCCCCGCCGGGACCTGGCGTCGCTGACCTCCGGCCCGATCGGGCTGACCGCCGGCGACGTGACCGGCACCACCCTGGAGACCAGCCGGGACAGTGCGGGCAGCACCGTCCGGGCCCGGTTCCGGGTCGGTCTGCTCCTCGCCGGTGCCGGAGCCGGCGGTTCGCTGCTGGGCGTCCGGTCCCAGCTGACCGCTTTCGGCGGGGTCGGCACGGCGCCGGTACGGGCGCCGACCCGCCCCGGCGTGTCACGCTTGATGTTCCGCCGGGGGATGCGGTTCTTCGTGATCACCCCGACAACGAGTCACCGAGGCCAACTCGTGATCGCCATCGCACCTGTCACGCCCCGTCGGGTCCTGGCCCGACTACGGCGCAGGCTGCCCCAGGGAGGAAAGTAGTAGGCATGAAAATCTGCGTCGTCGCTCTCGGAAAGATCGGACTGCCGCTCGCCGTGCAGTTCGCCGACAAGGGGCACTCGGTGGTGGGTGCCGACGTCTCCGAGCGGGTCGTCAAGCTGGTAAACGACGGCGCCGTGCCGTTCCCGGGCGAGGCGGACCTCGACGTCAAGCTCAAGGAGGCGGTGGCGGCGGGCCGGCTCTCCGCCACCACCGACACCGCGGCGGCGGTCGCCGAGAGCGAGGCCGTGGTCGTCGTGGTGCCGCTCTTCGTGGACGCCGAGGGGGTGCCGGACTTCGGCTGGATGGACGACGCCACCCGGGCCATCGCCGCCGGTCTCAAGCCGGGCACCCTGGTCAGCTACGAGACCACCCTGCCGGTCGGCACCACCCGCAACCGCTGGGCACCGATGCTGGAGGAGGGCTCCGGGCTCAAGGTCGGTCGCGACTTCACCCTGGTCTTCAGCCCGGAGCGGGTGCTGACCGGCCGGGTCTTCGCCGACCTGCGTCGCTACCCCAAGCTGGTCGGCGGGGTGGACGAGGCGTCGGCCAGGCGCGGTGTCGAGTTCTACCAGGCGGTCCTCGACTTCGACGAGCGCTCCGACCTGCCCCGGCCCAACGGGGTGTGGGACCTGGGCTCGGCCGAGGCCTCCGAGCTGGCCAAGCTCGCCGAGACGACGTACCGGGACGTCAACATCGGCCTGGCGAACCAGTTCGCCCGGTTCTCCGACTCGGTCGGGGTGGACGTGCTCAAGGTGATCGAGGCGTGCAACAGCCAGCCGTACAGCCACATCCACTCGCCGGGCATCGCGGTCGGCGGGCACTGCATCCCGATCTACCCCCGGATGTACCTGTGGAACGACCCGGCGGCCACCGTCGTACGGTCGGCCCGGGAGGCCAACGCGGCCATGCCGGAGTACGCCGTGGACCTGCTCGCGGCGGCGGTCGGTGACCTGACCGGGGTCGAGGTGCTGGTGCTGGGTGCCGCCTACCGGGGCGGGGTCAAGGAGACGGCGTTCTCCGGCGTCTTTCCGACCGTCGAGGCGCTGCGCCGCCGGGGCGCCAAGCCGTACGTCTCGGACCCGATGTACACCAACGAGGAGCTGACCGGCCTCGGCCTGCCGGCGTACGACGGTGAGCCGGTCACCGCCGCGGTGATCCAGGCCGACCACGCCGAGTACCGGACGCTCGGCGCCGCCGACCTGCCGGGCGTGCAGGTGCTGGTGGACGGCCGCCGGGTGACCGACCCGGCCCGCTGGACCACGGCCCGCCGGGTGGTGATCGGCGGCTGAGCCGCTGCTCGGCGGCCGGGACGGACATTCACGTTCCTGTGGTAGAACCGTTGGGCCCCGGGATCCTTCCCGCCATGACGCCGCCGCCACGTCAGCCCCGCCGGCCAGCAGCGCGGGCTGACGGCGGCGCGTCGGGTATCCGAGAGGAGCAGTGACGATTTCCAGGCGTGTCCGTAGCGGATCCCCGCCCCGGGTCCTCTACCTGTCGTTCTACTTTCCGCCCAGCCGGGCCAGTGGCGTCTTCCGGGCCCGGGCCACGGCCAACCACCTCGCGGAGGCCGGCTGGGACGTGACCGTGCTGACGGCTCCCCGGGAGTTCTTCAGCCACTACCTCGAGAACGGCAGCGACGAGTCGCTGGAGGCGACCGTCGACCCCCGGGTACGGGTGGTCCGGGCGCCGATGAACCCGTACATCTGGGAGACGGACGTCCGGCGGTTCGGCCGGCTGCGCGGCAACTTCCCGGTCCTGTCGGACCGGATCTACCAGCGGATCTTCCGGTCGGTCTTCCCGGAGCACTACAACGGCTGGGTACCCGGACTGCTCTCCAGGGCGTACGGGATGCACCGGAAGCGCCCCTTCGACCTGGTGGTGGCGACCGGCAACCCGTTCGTGTCGTTCGCGGTCGCCTGGCTGCTCGGGCGCACCCTGCGGATCCCGTACGTGGTCGACTACCGGGACGCCTGGACCTTCAACCAGTTCACCGAGGAGGTCCGGATGGGCCGGAACACTCCCGGTGGCCGGTGGGAGGCGCGGGTGCTGAAGCACGCCGCCGAGGCGGTCTTCGTCAACGACGGGATGCGGCAGTGGCACGCCGAGCGCTACCCGTACGCGGCGGACCGGATGACCGTGGTGCCGAACGGCTGGGAGCCGGAGCTGCTGGGCCGGCCGGAGTTCCGGCCCGTTCCGCCGGACCGGCCGCTGCGCTTCGGTTACGTCGGGACGGTCACCCCGTACTTGCCGCTGGACGTGCTCTTCGCCGGCTGGCGGCGGGCGCAGAGCCATCCGCTGCTGGCCGGGGCGGAACTGCACATCCACGGCCACCTCGGCTTCTTCGCCAACACCGTGGCGCCGCTGCGCGACCGGATCGAGCAGGAGCACAGCTACGGGGTGCGCTACCACGGCGCGTTCGGCAAGGCGGACGTCAGCCGGATCTACGAGCAGGTCGACGCGCTGGTCTTCTGCGTGCCGGGTGCCCGGTTCGTGACGTCGGGAAAGGTCTTCGAGTACATGGCATCCGGGAAGCCGGTGGTCTCCGTGCACGAGCCGCTGATCGCGGCGAGCGAGGTGCTCCGAGACTATCCACTGTGGTTCACCGGGGACCGGATGGACGCCGACGCGGTCGCCGAGTCGTTCATCGGTGCCGCCAAGGCCGCCCGGGACATGGACGGCCAGCTCCACCAGCGGGCGCTGGAGCACGCCCAGCAGTACACCCGGGAGAACACCCTGCGCCCGTGGGAGGCCCGGCTGCGCGCCCTGGTGGAGGGGTCCCGGTGACCGGCAGCCACCGCAACGTCGTCTACGTCGCGCTCGGGCCGCTGCGGGTCGGTGCGGCGCTGCACCACACCGCCGCGCTGGCGGCGGCGGGTGCCCAGGTCACGCTGGTCGTGGCGGACCTGCCACAGTGGAAGGCCGTGGCGCTGCCGCCCGGTGTCAACCCGCACCGGGTGCCCGGTCCGGGACGTGCCCTGCACCGCAACGCCCGGCGGACGGTGCTCGGGTTGCTCCGGGACGCGGACCTGCTGGTCGCCGGTGACCCGGAGGCGCTGCCGGTGGCCTGGGCCGCGGTCGGGTCCAAGCCGGGCCTGGCGGTCCGGTACGAGCCGGCCGACGAGCCGGCCCGCCGGCGGACACCCGCCGAGCTGGCCGTGGTCACCCCCTGGTATCCGTCACCGAACACCCCGGCCGGGGCCGGGGCGGTGCTGCGGGCGATGCTCCAGGCGGTCGGCGGGGAGTTCGGGCGGGTGTCGATCCTGCACACCGAGAGCTGGACCTACCCGCACCGCTCCCGGTCGACACACCTGATCGCGGCGGCGGCCGACCGGCTCGCCGGCCGGGCCGGCGGTGCCGTGCTGCGGGACACCCCGGAGGGTGAACTGACCCGGGTGCCGGTGCCGGTCTCGGCCGCGCCCGACTACGCAGCCCTGGCCCGCGCCCACGTCGACGCGCTGGCCGCGGTGCTGCCGAGCGGGCGGATCGAGGCACCGCTGGTGCACGCGCACACCGGCATCTTCGGCGGGCTGGTCGCCGCCCGGCTCGCCCGGCCGGACGCCCGGATCGTGGTGACCGAGTCCGCCCCGCTGGTCACGGCGGTACTCGCCCGCCCGGCGGCCAGGCGGCAGTACGAGGAGATGCTGCAACGCGTCGACGAACTCCTCTGCCCCGGCCCGTACGTCCACCAGCTGGTCAAGGAGCGCTTCCCGCAGTACGCGGACAAGCTGCGGATCGTGCCGGAACTGGTCGACTTCGACGCGCTCGTGCCCCGTCCCACCCCGGTCGAGGAGCCGCTGCGCTGGCTGCACCTCGGCCAGCCGGTCGAGGACGAGGGTGTGCCACCGGTGCTGGAGGCGTTCGCCCGGGTCGCGGCCGAGGAGCCTCGGGTGACGCTGACCCTCACCGGTGTCGGCGGCGACATGGTCCGCACCCGGGTCGAGGAGTTGGGGTTGACGGGGCGGGTCGTGCTGCGTGCTCCGGTCGCCGCCGACGAGTTGCCGGGGCTGCTGCACCGGCACGACGTGCTGGTGCAGCCCGGTGACGTCGGTCCGCTCGGTGCCACCGTGGTGGAGGCGATCGCCAGCGGTCTGCCGGTGCTGGTCGGGCGGACTCCGGAGGCGACGGAGACGCTGGCCGGGCTGGACGGCGTGGCCGGGCAGTTCGTCGACGTCGGCAACGATCCGGAGGTGGTCGCGGCCGGCTGGCGCCGGCTGCGGGACCAGTTCGGGGTACTCGATCTGCCGGCGGCCCGGGCCAGGCTGCTGGCCCGGCACGGCCGGGCGGCGGTGGCGGCCGGGTTGCTGGCCAGCTACCGGCCTGGACCGGACGCGACGGCGGGTGAGGCCCTCGGCTCGACTCCGATGCCGGACGAGGCAACCGGGTCGGCTCCGGCCGGGGTGCCGGTCCCGGCGACCACGCTGCCCGCGCCGGCCGGCCTTGCCGGATCGGTGCCGGCGGTGCGGGACGCGGTGGGTCAGGACGCCCGGCTGCTGGTGGTGGCGGTCAACCCGCCCAAGATCCATCTCACTCGAGAGTTCGTCAACCAGATGACGGCCCGGGGTTACACGGTGGACCTGGTCGTCAACGAGCCGGAGCAGTGGTCACGGGCCCGGCTGGACGAGCGGGTCCGGCTGCACCCCCTAATGGCGGCGGAGAACCGGCGGCTACTGCTCTTCACCGAGCAGTTGTTGCTGTTCCGGCTGCCGGGCCGGACGCTGCTCGGTGCGCAGCAGGTCGCGCGCAAGATCCACCGGCTCGGGCCGGAGGTCGCGATCGGTACGCTGCGGCGCTGGCACCGGCGCGGGGCGAAGGGCGTGCACAACAGGCTCTTCTTCCCCGCCTATCTGGTGCTCAGGCCGCTCATCCTGTGGCGGATCACCCGCCGCGCGGTGCTGCCGAAGCTCGACCTGGCCAAGACCCGGGGGGTGGTGGTCTCCGGCTCGTACGGCACCACCATCGGCTGGCGACTCGCCCGCCGGCATCCCGCGCTGCCGGTCACGACCTCGCTCACCGCCTTCGGCGACGACTCCTGATTTTCGACTCGTCGTCGCCGGGCGGAGGCAGACTATTGCCCACCAAGGCCCTCGCCGCATCCCGTAATTCGATCTGACACGCCCTGAGTCCCGTCACAGAAGGGGCTCAGGGCGTCCTCGACGCATCGGTTCCGCAGTTCGCCGCACACCCGGAACGCGAAGCTTCCGCCATCGCCGACTTCGTACGCGGTGCAAACCCATGCGCCGGTGCTGCCGACGCTGGCCGAGCGGTACTCCGCTCAGCACAACGCATTCGGCGTACTCCGGCTGATGCTGGCCGCCGGAGTGATCATCGCGCACAGTTGGCCGCTCGGCTTCGGACTGGGAAGCCCCGGTCACCTTCTCTCGTCGGGTCAAACCGACGTCGGGGCACTGTCGCTGTACGGGTTCTTCCTGATATCCGGCTTTCTGATCACAGAAAGCGGAATGCGATCATCGCTTCGGCAGTACCTCTGGGCCCGCATTCTCCGCGTCTTCCCCGGACTCTGGGTCTGCCTCCTGGTGACCGCCTTCGGATTCGCCCCGCTGGTCGCCTTCCTCGAGAACGGCAGTCTCGACGGATTCTGGGAACATCCCGGTGGGCCAGTCGACTATGTCATCACCAACTGGCTGGCCTCGATGGAGCAGTTCACGATATCCGGGCTGCTCTCGGACACGCCGTTCGGCCGCATGCTGGACGGACCGAGCGCCTTCGACGGATCGCTCTGGACCCTTCGTTACGACCTGGCCTTCTATGCACTGATCGGCGTCCTGGTAGGCACCGGAGTGCTGCGCCGCTCGCCTCGGACAGTACTCCTGCTTGCCGTCGGCTGCTACCTGCTCCTCCTTCGTGACGTGATCGCGGCCCCGACCTGGACCGCCCGGCCACCAGCGCACGGTGCGGTCGGTCCGATCCCGATAATCGGAGCGTCCGCCGCCGACTGGACACTCCAGCTCGGCTTCGTCTTCCTGCTCGGCGCGGCTGCCCGACTCTACGCGCACCGCATCCCACTGCACGACGGATTGGCCGTAGCTGCCGCCGTGCTGTTCGTACTGACCTTCTGGCGAGGCGGGTTCTTCGCTGTCGGCCTGCCAGCCTGGGCGTACCTGATGCTGTATCTGGGAATCGCGCTGCCGCGCCGGCTGGCGTGGCTCGGGCGCGGACGGGACTACACGTACGGCGCCTACATATACGGGTTCCCGGTGCAACAGCTTCTGGCGATACTGGGTGCGCAGCAACTCGGACTCGTCGGCTATATCCTGCTGAGTCTGTTCGGCGCGCTGATCTTCGCGGTGCCGTCCTGGCACCTGGTAGAGGGCCCCGCCATGCGCTTCAAGCGGCGCGGTCCCGGCGCGACCTACCGGCCACGGCACGGAATTCGGCCGCCACTTCCGTCGGCGCAGGCACCGAACCGGTGATGCGTTCGGGATCGTATCTAGCGGAACATCTGAAACGGTTTTTCCCCGTTGATCGGCTGGCCATGTCCCGGTGTCGAGTTCCGACCATGGCCGAGGGTTTCCCCTCCGCTGTCCGGAACCGTGTGAACCCGACTGGACGCGGCCCGAGGTAATGCCGTGGTGGACGTATTGTCTTCGAAAGCGCCACAACGGTGATTTGTCGATGTAGATTTTGAGCATGATGCCTGGTGACGGCCGCCCGGCCGACGATGCGGATAACGGCCGGATCGACTCAGATGATCGCGCCGTGCCCTCGGTCATGGCGGAAATCGGTGCTCTCTGCGTCCCGCGGTCGCGATTCCGGAGGCTGGTCCCGGGGCAGCGTCGAGTCGTCCGTGCACTGGGACTGCTGACCGTTCTCGTGGTGCTGGCGGTGGCTGGTGGAGTTACCGCCGGTTGGCTCTATCTGAGGTCGGTCGACCGGCACATAGAGCGGCTGGACGTGTTCGGCGGGATGCCGCCGGAGCAGCGGCCGGAAAAGGTCGTCGAAGGACCGTTGAACTTTCTCGTTCTCGGCCGGGACACGCCGGAAGACGGTGGAACCAGCTCCCGGTCGGACAGCATCGTCCTGGTGCACATCCCCGGCAACCGGGAGGGGGTGTACGCGATATCGATTCCCCGCGACACCTGGGTGACCGTGCCGGTCGACCACGCCGGGCGGCCGGACGTACCAGCGAAGGTCAACGCCGCCTTCGCATGGGGTGGCGCGGCGTTGACGGTCCGCACCGTCGAACGGTTCAGCGGCGTACGGATCGATCACGTGGTCGAAGTGGACTTCGCCGGATTCGCCCGGATTATCGACGCGCTCGACGGGGTCGAGGTCGTGATCGAGCGGAGCTTCGTCGCGAGCGAACCGCCGTACCGGCCCTTCGTCCAGGGGCTCCGCCACCTCGATGGCGCGTCCGCGCTCGACTACGCTCGGGAGCGTCATGCCTTTCCGGACGGAGACTTCGCCCGGATTCGGCACCAGCAGGAGCTGATCGCCGCGATGATCGGAAAAGCGAGCCAGCGGGACCTGCTCACCGATCCCCGGCGGCTCAGTGAGTTCCTGCGCGCGACCGCGGCGGCGGTCAGCCTCGACAGGGGCACCTCGCTGCTGGAACTCGGCTGGCTCGCCCACGATCTGCGCGGCGCCCGGACCACCATGATCACCAGCCCGTCCGCCGGCACCGGCAGGGTCGGCGACCAGAGCGTGGTGTTCGCCGACACGGCAGGCGCTGGGCGGCTCTTCGAGGCAGTCCGCACAGACCGGTTGGCGGGATGGGCGGCATCGAATGCGGCTCGCTGAGGCTCGATCCCGGTTGGCCCGTGCCCCCCGCCCGACACCGGCCCGATCCGGAATGATACGCGGTACGAGATGCGCCGCGTCCCGCCAGGATAGTCACACCTGCCGGCATCGGCGGATCGCGCCGACCGTTGTCGGTCAGCGGGTGCGCCGCCAGTAGCGACAGGTCCAGTCGACCGCCACCAGCTCGTCGGTGATGTCGAACTCGGCGCGGAAGTCGTCCACCGCCTGCCGGCAGCCCCGTACCGCGTGGTAGTCGTCGATGATGACGTACCCGCCCACCGACAGCTTCGGATACAGCGATCGCAGGGCCACGCTTGTCGAGTCGTAGAGGTCGCCGTCCAGCCGCATTACCGCGATCCGGTCCACCGGCGCGCCCGGCAGGGTCTCCTCGAACCACCCGGGCAGAAACCTGACCTGGTCGTCGAGCAGGCCGTAGCGGCGGAAGTTCTGCTTGACCTGGGACAGCGAGACCGCCAGGAAGGGAACGGTCCACAACGCGTCCTCGACGTCCTCGACCCGATGCGCATCGGGCTTCGGCAGGCCACGGAACGAGTCTGCCACCCAGACCTTACGGTCGCGGTCGGCGTACGCTGCCAGCAGCGCACGCATGAAGATCACAGTGCCGCCTCGCCAGACGCCCGTCTCGATCAGGTCACCGGGCACCCGCTGTCGCAGTACATCGAGTACGCAGTGCTCGACGTTGTCCAACCGGCGCAGGCCGACCATCGTCTCGGCGTCCGGCGGCCAGTCCCGCCCGTTGGCCCGAGCGTCGGCGTCGAAGGTGAACCTGGAGACGAGTTCGAGGCCGCGCCGGTGCAGCAGCCGCTGCCCTCGACGGACCAGCGCGCCCCGGGCACCCTTGCGGCGAGGCTCGTACGGCTGCCAGGTCTCACCGAACGCGTACCTGGTCAGGGTTTTCTTCATCAACTCGGTGTACAGACGTCGGGGATCGTCGAGGTCGCCGCCGGACAGCTCCGGCGCCATCAGAATCTCACTCACAATGCTTTCCAATCGGTAGGAAGGGGCGGACGGCGTCACCGACGGTGCGCCAGCTCAGATGCCCTCCCGTTGCAGGGCTGCCCGGAACCGGGCCAGGATCGGCGGCTCCAGGTCAGAACTCGGCACCTGCTCCGGCTCGGCCCTTGGCAGGTGGCTTGCCGGCGGCGAATCGGTAAGCGGCCCGGGTTCGGGGACCGGCCGCGGCACCTCGGCCGGACGGTCTTGTCGCGGCGTGGAGAGGGTCCGCGCTCCGCTGGGCGGGTACGGATGGCCGGCAGCCGCGGCGGAGGTTGCTGCCGGGATCGGAGCCGCAGCGGAGGTTGCTGCCGGGATCGGAGCCGCCGGCACGGCGATGTCCGGCAGGCCGCGGTGCGGTCGCCGGCGCCCTGACCGTGCGGCCGGCCAGGCCGCCGAGACGGGAGCGTCCAGCTCGTTCGCCCCGCCGACGACCACCAGTCCCAACAGCGGTACGTCGAGCCTGCGCAGTAGCAGGGCTGCCCGACTGGCCTCACCCTCGCGAGTCCGGTCGGCGTGCACGACAAGCAGAACGGTGTCGGCGTGCTGGGCGAGCAGTGCGAGGTCGACGCCGGCGAGCAGCGGCCCGGCGGTGCTCACGACCACGCCGGACCGGCCCGCGAGCTGGTCCAGTAGGATGCCGACCTGTGCGGTGCCCGGCGGCTGCGCGCCGAACGAGCGGCCGATCGGGTCCGCCGGGACGACGGCGAGCGAGGCGACGCCCGACACCGGCTGCGGCACCCGATCCCCAGCGATCACCTGTTGCAGCGTGCAACGCTCGGAGCCGGGAAAGACCTTTGCCAGGGTGGGCTGACTGGTCCGGCTCTCGACAAGCGTCACCGGCTTGCGGTGTCGGGCGAGACCGAGGGCCAGCAACCCGGCGACCAGGTCGACCGAGGCGGTGTCCCGAATTCCCGCGACGAGGATCCGACAGCTCGACGACGTGGCGGTCAGCACGCTCACCGCGGCCACGGTGGCATCGACGGCAGCGGCGACCTCGGGTCGGTCGTACAACGGGATGGCCTGCGTGGATGGCCGACGCGGCAACGGGGGCAGGGCGCCGACGACTGGAAGCCGGAGGCACTTCTCGATCTGGTCGAGGCGCCGCAGACGGTTGTCGAAACGTTGGCCCACCGAGGCCAGAGCAAGCCCCGCGAGCAGTCCGGCGATGCCGCCGAGCGCCAGATTGAGCAGCGGTTTCGGGGTCTGCGGGGTACGCGGCGGCGCGGCCCGGTCCAGCGGTTCGGCGCTGACCGGGGACTCGCCACCGATACGCAGCTGACCGACCTCGCTGCTGAGGGCATCGGTGACCGCGTTGGCTATGGCCGCAGCCCGGGGGCCGGTGTCGGCCGCGGCCCGGATGGTCACGATCTGGAGGCCGGGCTCCGACGCGCCGTGTACCCGTCCCGCCACCGAGTCCTCGGCGAGCCCGAGCACCGTCGCTGTCGCGGCAGCGACCTGCCGGGACTCGGCCAGTCGGGCGACCGTGGGCGCCAGGTTCTGGGCGACGGTGATCCCGGTGACGCCACCGTTGTCGGACCGCTGCGGCACCACCATCACCGAGGCCACCGCCTCGTACGACCGCGGCGCCATCAGGGTCACGGAGTGTGCGCCCGCCACTCCGGCAAGCAGGGCCAGTATCGGAAACATCCTGCGGTGCCGTCCGCCTCGGACAAGTGCGTGCAGGCGCTTGTGGATCGTCATCGTCTTTCCGCCCCTTCGGCGTCGGCCCCGGACGTGCCTGCCATCGCTGGCCGCGACGCGGAATGCCCCACCCGGTCGTTGCCGCGGTCCCGTTGCGGCGACCGCTGCCAGATCTCGCACATGATGTCGGCTGCCCGGTCCCAACCGAACTCCGACGCCCGACGCAACCCGAGTCGCCGGAGCCGGTCGCGCAGCGTGACGTCGTCCCGCAATCGGATCAACCGCTGGGCCAGCGCCGGCGCGTCGCCGGCCGGACAGGTCAGCCCGGCCGGCCCGATGATGTAGGGAATCTCGCCCACGTCGCTGCCGACAACCGGCACCCCGCAGGCCATCGCCTCGACGAGTACCCGGCCGAACTGCTCCCGCAGCGGTATGCCGACCCACGGCAGCACGTTGCGCTGGACGACCTCCGTCGAGGGAAGCACCAGTACGTCCATCCGCCGCAACAGCTCCGGCAGCCGGTCGTGGTCCACCCAGTCGTGCAGCCGTACCCGTCCCGGGCGTTCCGCCGTCGCGTTGGTCAGCTGGTGGGCGAGGCTGCCCCGGCCAACGGCCAGCAGGTCGACGTCGGCGAGCTCGGCAGCGCGCAGTAGGTCCACGATTCCCTTGTGTGGTTCGAGCCGGCCGACGAAGCCGACCGTGAACGGCCGTGCCCGGGGTGGCGCCTGGGCGGGGGTGAACCGGGCACGATCCACGCCGAGCGGCACGAAGGTGGCCGGTCCGTGGTAACCCTTGGCCCGCAGCACGCCGAGGGCTGCCGGGGTGATCGGAAAGGCGTGCGAGACGGCGTCGAACGCCCGCCGTTCGAGCTGGGGGAACGGCGTGGGGAAGCGCATCACGATGTTCTGCGCGGCGTAGAGGGTGGTCGGTAGACCCGGCCAACGCTCGCGGCGCATCCGGAGCACCTGCCAGGTGCTGAGGTAGGCGGCCTCGCCGATGATGTGCAGCACGTCGGGGCGGCGGGGCACCGCCCGGTGCAGCTCGTAGGGCCGGAACAGCACCGATGCCATGTGACCGGTGAGGCCCTCGCCGAGTAGGTGCGGCAGCCGCCGGTAGTGCAACCCTGGCCGCTGGCGGGCCAGGGTGCGCAGCGTCCGGTCGGTCTGCGCCGACACGTCGGCCACGACCACCGTGAGCGTCAGCTCCGGTCGGTCGGCCAGCAGGGCGAACAGGTCGGTCCAGTGCTCCGTGCGGTGGCCCACCGCCGTGATCAGGACATGCATCCGGAGCTTCCTTCCGGCGGGGGCTTCGTGGCGGTGGCCGCGAGCCGGGTGATCGTGGTCCAGGCGCGCAACCGGGCCAGACCCGGGCGCGGTGAGACAGCCAGCCGGACGACCGCCAGTGCGACTCCGAGCAGGGCCCGGAGCAGGATCACCAGCCGGAGGGCGTGGTACCTCGAGCGTCGGTGCCGGGCAAAGAACCGCAGCATGCTCCGGTAGAGGTGTGGCCAGATCCAGCCTGGGTCGGCGCTGCTGCCGCCGCCGGTGTGTCGCGCTGTGGCGGTGGGCAGCAGCACCACGTCCGCGCCGAGCCGGCGGGCCTGGAGACAGAGCTCCTCGTCCTCGTAGTACATGAAATAGCCCTCGTCCAGCCCGCCGATCCGGTCGAACAGGTGGCGGCGGATCGCGAGACAGGCGCCGGAGAGCCAGTCGACGCTCACCGGGGCGGACGGGACACGACAGGCGTCGTACGCCGCCCTGCGGCGCACCCCGGCGAGGAGTCGGCGTACCGCCACCGGCACCAGGCTGCCGCCGAACCGGGAGAGCACCACGCTGGTCAGGGTCTCGAACGGGTGGGCGCTGATCGCCGGCCGGCCGTGCGCGTCGACGAGTCGCGGCCCGACGATCCCCACGTCCGGACGCGCACGTAGGTGTACGACGAGTTCCCGGGCGGCCGGCGCGGGCAGCACGCAGTCCGGGTTGACCACAAGTAGAACGTCGTCGGTGCAGCCGGCCAGTCCCTGGTTGACCGCGGCCGCGAAACCGGCGTTGCGCTGGTTGGCGATCACGGTCACGTCGGGAAAGCGCTCGGTGAGCAGCGCGACGGTGTGGTCCGTGGAGTTGTTGTCCACGACCCGGACGCGGAGACCTGCTCGCAGCAGCGGCGCCACCGCCTCCGTGACGTGCCGCGCCGAGTTGTGGGTCACCACCACTGCGGTCGCGGCCAGCGGTGGCGGTCCGGCCGGCGCTCCGGGCCGGCCGGACGAGGGGCACAGGTTCGCGTGCGTCATTGTGCCTCCAGCACCCTCGATCTCCTGCCGGTCTGGCGCGCGATCACCGTCAACGCCGGCAGCAGTCCGAGTTCCCAGTGCCCGTCGGTCGGCCCGGCGAAGAACGCGGCGCCGAGGAATCCACAGGTCAGTGCCGCGAATGCCAGGGCGATTCCGTTGTGCTGCGTCAGGCCCGCGCGCAGCGTGCGCAGTACCGGCCACAGCACGGCGAAAAGCCCGACCAGGCCGAGGTTGGCCAGAATCATCACCCAGAACGCGTGGTAGACGGGGCCGACGTCGGTCACGGTGAACCCCTTGACGTACACCTGCTGGGTGGACTGGCCGAGACCCGCACCGACAAGTGGCCGCGTCGCGAAGGTCTCCAGACCGACGGCGGACTCCGGCCCCCGGTGTCCGGCGTCGCGTTCGAAGGCCGTCGCCACCGCGGCGGACCGCTCGCGGACGCCCGAGTGCAGCGTGAGCACGCCGAGGAGCAGGACGGCTCCGGCGACCGTGACCAGCAGCCCGCGCCGGACCACCGGACCACCCCGAACCAGCATGATCAGGATGGCCAGGCCGACGGCCAACCAGACCCCCCGGTAGGAGGCGAGCGCCACGTCGGCCAGGAAGACCGCGGCCAACAGCACCAACCCGGCGCGGTACCAGCCGCGAGCCCGTCCGGCGAGCACCATCAGCGGCGGTATGGCCAGCGCGGAGAGCAGTCCGCCGTGCCGTCCCGGAGTGGCCAGCTCGATCGTGGTCAGCACTGCCACGGGAACGAGGTAGAGTAGGGCAGCGGCGCGTAGCCAGCTCCGTGTGCGCAGAGTGTGCAGAGCCAGGAAGAAGTACGCCGGGACAACCGCTACCTGGTACGTCGCCACCAGCACGTTCCACGGTAGATGTCCCATCGCCAGGCCGTACACGGCGGCGACGCCGATGCCGACCCCCAGAGCGGCCATGGCGATGCTGCTGCTGCGCCACTGTGGGCTCCGGTCCGGTCTCCATCCGGCCAGGTGGCGTACGACAAGCGCCGTGCAGCCGGCCACCAGCGGCAGGGTGTGCATGACCACGAACATCCGGACGTCCGTGACATTGAGCAACCCACTGGCGATCGAACCGCCGATGATCCCGACCGGCAGGACCGCCCAGGGCCAGAGGAGGAAGGCGAGGCCGCAGAGCACGGTGCCGGCGACCGCGACGCCGAGGCCGGCGGGAAGAATCGCGGCCGGAACGGCGGCGGCGACTCCGGCGACGGCCGCCGCCAGCATCGACCAACTCCAGGTCCGGATCATCGCTGGTACGCCACTTCGGTGACCAGGTCACGCAACAGGGCGCCCCGGGAATCCCAGCTGTGTGGCACGGCGGCAGCCCGACGCTCCGCGATCGCGCGGGGACACCAGGCGGTGGCCAACTCCTCTTCCACCGCGGCGACGAACCGCGCCGCGGTCGCCGCGAGCCGCACCGGGGCGGACAGTTCCCGCAGCGCTGGTAGGCGAGTCGCCACCACCGGTCGACCGGTGGCCAGGAATTCGTAGCACTTCTTCGGGTGGACGTAGTCTATGAGTCCGCCGATCCGGTACGGGATGATCCCCACGTCGAAGCCTCGGACCAGGTCGGGTGCCTCGGCGAAGGGCACGGCCGGCCACAGCCGCACGTTCGGCAGCCCGCGCAACGGCGCCAGGCCGGCCCGGGTCGACGGGCCGACCAGCAGCACTGTCCATTCCGGACGTGCGGCAGCCAGTGCGGCGACCAGCTCGCCGTCGAGGGCCCGGGTGTCGATCGTGCCCAGATAGCCGAGGATCGGCCGGGGTAGCCCGGCCAGTGCCGGTGCGACCGGCCCGTCGGGGGTGAACAGCTCAGGATCGCAGCCGTTGGCCAGGAGCACCGGCGACCGGCGGGCATCCGGAAGCCGCGCGGGAAGCGCGCTCGAGGAGGCGAGCACCAGGTCGGCGGCGGAGACCGCGCACCGCAGTGCGCGGCGGAGGTGGCCGCGGTTCCACCGCCGGGTGAACGTCCAATCCAGGTCGGTGGCGTCGTAGATCACGGCGGTGGCGTCGAGTCGGCGGCAGACCGGCCAGGCCAGGTCCTCGTCCAGCCAGACGATCCGGGTTCCGGGCCAGCCGGCCAGCCAGCGGGCCAGCCGCAGTGCGGTGAGCCGCCGGTTCAGCCGGTTCACCGCCGGCAGCTGCCGACCGAACGGGAGGATAACCGGCGGCAGCGCGTGCCACAGCGAGTGGTCGACCTGACGTACCGACCACCGCCAACGGGGCGTGTTACCGGGCGGGTCGACGAAGACCACCCGCCGGTCGGTGGCGAGTTGTCGGGCCAGCGCGTGCTGCCGGTGTGCCGAGACCCGCCAGGGACTGCCACTGAACATCAGCACCCAGTCGGGGGCGCGCTCGTGGGCCCCGGCTGCCGGGGTGGCGGATGCCTCCCGGCGGGTCGGGGCGGCGAGCCCGGTGTCGGTCACAGCAGGACCTCGGGACGGGCGGGCCGGTGCCCGACCGGCACCAGCTCGTCCTCGTTGAGCCGCCCGACCAGGTAACGGCTGGTTTCGTCGAGGCGCAACACCCGGGCCCCGGGCCGGTCGTCCAGCCAGCGGCGCAGCAGCCGGGCCGCGTGCCAGCCGTTGAGCGCCCGCACCACGGGAAGCCGGCCGGCGAAGGGCACCAGGGCGGGCGGGCTGGCCCGCCACACCGCGCCGTCGAACCGGACCCGCAGCCTCCGGGCCAGGGCCGGGTTCGGTGGGTCGACCAGCAGCACCCGGAGGTCGTCGAACCGAGCGCCCAGCACCGTCTGGAAATAGTGCTCGGCCGCCCACGAGCCGTCCGCGGAGAGGATCGTCCAGTCCCGCAGGTCGCCGTCGGGCAGCGGCCCGACGTCGCCACGCAGTGCCGCGGTCAGGTCGCGCCAGCCCAGCATGGTCTGCCGCCGACAGAGCCGCTTAACCAGGTGGTCGGCGACCAGGACCAGCCGGAACACGCCGACGCGGTAGCCGGGCTGGGTCAGCCGCAGGTAACCCACCAGACCGCCGATCAGGTGCCGGAACCGGGACGCGGTGCCCAGCAGACGGCAGGAGGCGCCACGGGTGTGGGTGACGACGGCGTGCGGGATCATCCAGAGCTGGTGTCCGGCGGCCTGGAGCGTACGGGTCAGTACCGCGTCGTTCCAGTAGATCGGAAAGCGCTCGTCGAAGATCCGGTCCGGCTCCAGGATGGTGCGCCGGACCAGCATGCAGCTACCCGAGGCGAGTTTCCGGGGTCGGGAGAAGTCCGAGCCGCGCAGCTCGAAGCGGTGCAGTGCGGACCGGAAGCCGGGGACTCGGCGGAGCGCGGTGAACAGGGTGAGCGCGGCCGGGAACGTCGGCAACTGGACGTAGTGCTGCTGGAAGCTGCCGTCGGGGTTCAGGTACAGCGGGCTGACCCCTGCGGCGTCCGGTCGCAGTCGCAGGAACTCCACCATGGTGTCCAGCGCGCCGGGATGGAACCGGACGTCGCTGTTGAGCAGGAGGACCAGCTCGCCGACCGCCTGCCGGTACGCCTGGTTCACCGCGGCCGCGAAACCGACGTTGCGCGGGTTCCGGACCAGGCGTACCCGGGGGTCGACGGCGAGCAGTTCGGCGGAGCCGTCGGTGGAGGCGTTGTCGACCGCGACGACCTCGTACGGCAGGCCGGCGGTCGCCACGCGCAGCGAGTCGAGGCAGCGACGGGTCTCCTCGCGGGTGTTCCAACTGATCAGTAGCACCGAGACGACCGGCACGGTCATGTTGGCCACCCCCCCTCATGCCTACGGGCCACCAGACGCAACGCGTCACCGAGCCGGGGATGCCGTACCAGGGGTGACCCGGCGGCGGCCCAGTCGGCGACCAGCAGGTCCCGGGCGTGCCGCAGCCGTCCCCACGGCCGCCAGTAGAAGCGGGAGAAGACCGTGTCGCAGGTGACGACGTCGTATCCGGTGGTGGTGACGAGTCGGAGGAGTGAGTCGGGGGTGAAGTGCCAGCGGTGGTACCGGAACTGGAGATGGGGCCAGTTGGTGCCGAGTCGGGTGGCGGCGGCGGAGGCGATGTTGGGGACTTCGAGGGCGAGCCAGCCTCGGGGGTTGAGCATGCGGTGGGCGGCGTGGAGGAACTGTCGGGGGTTTTCGACGTGTTCGAGGACGTGGAAGGCGCAGACGGCGTCGACTCGGTGGGGTGGGGTGAATGTTTCGAAGTGGCCGTGGTGGACGGGGACGCCGAGGTGGTCGCGGGCGTGTCGGGCGGCGTGTGCGGAGATTTCGATGCCGTGGGCGGTGATGCCGGCGTGTTGGGCGGCTTTGATGAAGTAGCCGCCGGCGCTGCCGGCTTCGATGAGGGTGGTGGGTTGGTGTGTTCGGGTGGTGTGTTGGAGCCAGCGCAGGCGGCGGGCTGATTCGTAGCGGCGGGGGCGGGGGAGGTAGTAGTCCTCGTAGCCGTCGCCGGTGAAGTAGGACTCGTCGTACAGCTCGGTGGTGGGTGGGAGGGGGTGGGCGGTCCAGGCGAAGGTGCAGGACGGGCAGCGGCGTAGGTTGCCGTCGAGCCGGGTGTGTTCCTCACCCGCCCCGCCACACACCAGACAGGTGTACTTCTCCAGTTGGATGGTCACGATCTCTCCCTCCGGGGCTCACGTACCCGGGCGACGAGTCGGAGCAGGTCGCCCAGCCGGGGCTGGGTCAACCGCAACGACCGGGTGTCCAGCCAGTCGGGCGGCACGAGTCTGCGGGCGTGCCGGAGGCGGTAGCCGGCCGGCATGTAGTAGCGGAAGACGGCGGTGTCGCAGGTGACGACGTCGTATCCGGTGGTGGTGACGAGTCGGAGGAGTGAGTCGGGGGTGAAGTGCCAGCGGTGGTACCGGAACTGGAGTCCGGGCCAGTTGGTGCCGAGTCGGGTGGCGGCGGCGGAGGCGATGTTGGGGACTTCGAGGGCGAGCCAGCCTCGGGGGTTGAGCATGCGGTGGGCGGCGTGGAGGAACTGTCGGGGGTTTTCGACGTGTTCGAGGACGTGGAAGGCGCAGACGGCGTCGACTCGGTGGGGTGGGGTGAATGTTTCGAAGTGGCCGTGGTGGACGGGGACGCCGAGGTGGTCGCGGGCGTGTCGGGCGGCGTGTGCGGAGATTTCGATGCCGTGGGCGGTGATGCCGGCGTGTTGGGCGGCTTTGATGAAGTAGCCGCCGGCGCTGCCGGCTTCGATGAGGGTGGTGGGTTGGTGTGTTCGGGTGGTGTGTTGGAGCCAGCGCAGGCGGCGGGCTGATTCGTAGCGGCGGGGGCGGGGGAGGTAGTAGTCCTCGTAGCCGTCGCCGGTGAAGTAGGACTCGTCGTACAGCTCGGTGGTGGGTGGGAGGGGGTGGGCGGTCCAGGCGAAGGTGCAGGACGGGCAGCGGCGTAGGTTGCCGTCGAGCCGGGTGTGTTCCTCACCCGCCCCGCCACACACCAGGCAGCGGCGCAGATCGGTCGGCACGGTCATCAGGCCGCCTCCCGCATCGGGGAGACCGGCCGGGGGCGACGCGTCAGCCGGCGGAGCCTCGCCCGGTCCTGAGCGGAGAAGAACCCGGCGCCGACCAGCACACCCAGCGCGACCAGCAGTACCACCCCGGAGCGGGTCAGAACGGCCAGCGCCGCGTCGAGCCGTCCCGGCCCGTCGGGCAGGAATCGGGCGGCGACGGTGCCGCCGAGGCCGGCCAGGATCGCGGCGCTCGCAGCCGGCCGGACGGCGGCCAGCGTCGGGGCGATCGGTCGACCGGTGCTGCGGTGGAAGCGCACGACGAAGTAGACGGTGCCGACCGCGATTCCGCACGAGGTGGCCAGTGGTACGCCCAGCGGCCCGAACAGCCGCCACAGCGGCCAGGTCAGCGCGAGGTTGAGGACGACCGACAGCAGTGCGTACCCGGTCTCTCGGCCCGGCTGGTTCTCCACCCGCAGCACGATCGCGGTGGCGCCGGCGATCAGGTTCAGCGCGTAGCTCGGGGCGAGGACGACGATGCTGGCGGTGGCCCACCATACGGGTTGGCCCAGCCAGAGCCGGATGAGCGGCTCGGCGGAGACCACCAGCAGCGCGGTACCGACGGCGGCGAACGCGGTGAGGTACCGGGTGGTGACGAGGTGGAACCGGTCGAGCCAGATCCGCCCCTCGGCGGCCGTCCGGGACACCGCCATCGGGAACATGGCCATCAGGACGATCGCGGGTGGCAACCGGAACATGTTGAGCAGCCGACTGCCGAGCTCGAACGCCCCGGCCACGGTGGGTCCGGCGACGCCGCCGAGGACGAACCGGTCCAGTTCGAGGTTGACCGCCCCGGCCGCGTTGGTCACCTGCACCCGTAGGCCGTAGTTGAACAGGTCGCGCAGCCCCGCCCGACGCAGGCCGCGCAGGCTCGGGGTGAGTCGCCGGTACCGGTGCCGGGCGGCGGTCACCACAAGCGTGGTCCGCACCGCGCCGACCGCCGCGGTGGAGGCGGCCAGGGCGGAGAGCCCGCCGCCGAGCCGGACGACCATCACCGCGAGCACGGCACCGAGCACGGCGGTGCCGGCGGTCACCCAGGCCAGTGTGGTGTAGTGCTGGGCGCCCTCGAGCACGGCCCGCCACGGCAGGGCCGCGCCGTCGCAGAGCAGCCCGAGGAGCAGGATGAGCAGCGCGTCGCGAGCCTCGGCGGCGAGGTCGCCGAGCTGCACCATCCGGGCCAGCGAGGACCAGGCCGCGACGGTTCCGGCGGAGGCGAGCAGCCAGAGAGTCACTCCCCAGAGCAGACCCACCCCGAGCACGGCCCGGGTCATCCGGTCCGGCTGGCCGGCCACGGTGCGGGCGACCTGCCGGACGAGAGCGGAGCCGAGCCCCAGGTCGACCAGGGCGAGGGCGCCGACCACGCCACCGAGCAGCACCCAGATCCCGAACTCGGCGGCGCCGAGCCGGTCGTACAGCATCGGCAGGGTGGTCAGCCCCGCCACCGCCACGGTGAATCGGGCGGTGACCATGGCGGCGGAGTTGCGGGTCAGCCGGCCGTCTCCGCCGGTCGCGCGGTCAGCCACGGGGGAACCCCCGAAACAGCTCGGCGATCGTCAGTAGGACCAGCAGGAGGTCCAGCCGCAGCGACCGGCAGTGCAGATAGAGCAGGTCACAGCGGAGCTTGTCCTCGACCGTGGCGGCATACCCGCCGGTGAGCTGGGCGATACCGGTCAGGCCCGGGCGGATCGAGTGCCGGAGTTCGTAGTGCGGCAAATCCCGGAAGCTGGCCACGAACTCCGGCCGTTCCGGGCGTGGCCCCACCAGACTCATGTCGCCCCGGAGGACGTTCCACAGTTGCGGCAACTCGTCCAGGCGGAACCGACGCAGTAGCCGGCCGACTCGGGTGACCCGGTCGTCGTCGACGCCGGCGAGTGCCGGTCCGGTGTCGCGCTCCGCGTCGGGGTGCATGGTGCGGAACTTGACCATCCGGAACCGGCGGCCACCCGCGCCCACCCGTTCCTGGACGTAGAGCGGCGGACCGCCCAGGCCCGCCGCGACCGTTATGAGCAGCAGCAGCGGGATCAGCAGCGGCATGCCGAGCAGCGTCACAGTCAGGTCGAGGGTGCGCTTGATCCGTTGCTCGCCGGAGCGGGCGGGTCGCAGGCGCAGCCAGGGCAGTCCGCCGAAGCGCCGAAGCCGGGCGGGTTGGAGCAGCCCGTAGACGGGGTGGGCGAGGACGAGGATGTCGACGTTGCGCGCCAGGCATACCGCCACCAGCCGTTCGTCGAGCTGGTCCAGGCGGAGCTTGCAGAGCAGCAGTCTCGGCCGCCAGTGCCGCAGCGCCTCGTCGAGCTGCTCCATCCGTGGCGTCAGCGGCAGCCGGGCGGCCACCTCGAACTCGTCGGCCAGACCGTCCGGGGTGCGGTCGCCATCGGGCGGTTCGAGCACCAGCACCCGGACGCCTCGACGGAAAGGCGCGGGTCGTCGTCCGGTTGGGACGTTCCGCCGGTCGTGCCGGTGTCGGCCCTGCTGCCGTCCCGCACGTGGGTCGACCCGGTACTGCGCGTCGGTCCGGTGCCGGCCACTACCGGTCCGGGGCCGTGGACGCGTCGCCGGTACAGCGACGTACGGCGCCCTGACCTGGGCGAGGTGCGGCTGCTCGATGCTCAACGTGGTGGCGACTTTCCGGGCGGGTCGGCGAATCCGAGGCGCTCTACATGTTCACTACATGGTTCGACATACTCTAAAGGGACTATCGTCGCAGAGGGTCCGAATCAGGAAACAAGCCCCATTCGCTCCAACCGGGCCCAGAACATCAAGGAGCCTGACTATGACATGAAGGGATTTCGCCGGTGATAGGCGGAAGATGCCTCGCTTGTACGATTTAGGCAGAAATCACCATGTCCATGGCGTTTGGTCCCCTACTGTTCTCGCTGACCGGACCGAGAGTGATACGGGGGAGATGGTCATGTACGGACCGAAGGGACCGCCCACCGGCGGCGGACTCGCCGTGACCGGCGTGGCGTTGCAGTCCTGGCTGCTGGCCGGCCTGGGCCTGCTGATCCTGGGCACCGCGATGGTGTTGCTCGTCATGCAGAAGAGGACCCGGTGAGTGGTGCCCACGTGCGACGGACCAGGCGGGTCGGCTGGCTGCGACCCGTACTGGGCGTCGCCGTGGGCGCTGCGGCAGCCGGTGCGGTTGCCGCGAATCTGGGCGCCATCGCGGGTGCCGAGGCGTGGCTGAGCGCCCGCTTCGTCAGCCTGTTGGGACTGGCCGAGGCGCGGTCGACGTACTCCACTGTGGTGTTTCCACTCGATCGGCGCCTCGTCGGGTTCATGGTGACCCTCGGTTGCTCTGTCGGCCTGCTGCTGATCCCGCCGGTCGCCCTCACCGCCCTGCTGGTGTTCCTGGGACGGGTCGGCCTGCTGCGGGCCACGGTCTGCTGCGCGCTCACCGCGGCCGTCCTGACCGCGGTCAACCAGCTACGACTCGCCGCCGTGGTCGTCTCGATGCGGCTGTGGGGATTTGAAACGGGTTACGAACGCAGCCACATCCTGATCGGATCGGTGATCACCACGCTCGGCGTGGTGGCCGGCACGATCCTGTTCGTCACGATCCTCACCCGGGGACGGACCTTCCGGGGAGCGGCCCATGTCGCTGCAGCTTAGCGCACTGGAGGTGCTGAACACGCTGGCGTTCCTGCTCTGCGTGACCTTCTGCGCGTACGTCATCGGGATCATGGTGATCTTCCTGAGGCCGCGCACCGCCTCGGACGGCGACCCGTCCTCCTACACCTGGCATCTCCTGGTGCCCTGCCGGGACGAGGCGACGGTGGTCGTGGAGACCGTACGCGCGCTGCGCCGCACCTTCCCCGAGGCGACCGTCTGGTGCGTCGACGACGCGTCCACCGACGGGACGGGCGAACTGCTCGACCAACTCGCGGCGGATCCCCGGATACGGGTAGTGCACCGCCGACTGCCGGAGGCCCGGCAGGGCAAGGGGGCGGCGCTCAACGCCGGCTGGCGGGCGATCCGTTCCGCGACACCGGCGGACGCCGACCGGGACCGGATCATCGTCGGGGTGGTCGACGCGGACAGTCGTCTCGATCCACGTTGCCTGGCGGCCCTCGCCGGCCGGCGCTACTTCGGTCGATCCGGTGTCTCCGCAATCCAGATAGAAGTACGGATGCTTAACTGCGGCCGGACCCGGTCCCGGGTCGCCCGTCGGCCCTGGAGCCAACTGCTGATCCGGTTGCAGGACATGGAGTTCCGCGGCCCGATCGCCGCCATGCAGGAGTTGCGGCGGCATACCGGCAGCGTCGGCATGGGGGGCAACGGGCAGTTCACCCGGCTCGCCATGCTCGACAGGATCGCGGACCGACACGGTACGCCCTGGCACGGCGCTCTGCTCGAGGACTTCGAGCTGGGGTTGCACGTCCTGCTCGTCGGCGGACGCACCGAATACTGTCCGGAGACCTGGGTGGCACAGGAGGCGCTGACCAAGCTCCGGCGGCTGGTCCGGCAGCGCACCCGGTGGGCGCAGGGTTCCATGCAGTGCGCCCGGTACACCTGGGCCGTCCTCACCTCGCGGCACATCCGCAACACCGGGGCGGCGGAGATCGCGTACTTCCTCGCCGCGCCCTGGACCCAGCTTGTCGGCACCCTCGTCTATCTCGGCTGCTTCGCCGTGCTCGGCTACTACGTCGGTCAGGCGCCCGACAGTCTCGCCGGCTGGTGGAGGCACGGGGGATGGGGCGTGGTGCCACTGATCGTGGTCTTCGGCATCCTGCCGTTCGCCACCTGGGGCCTGATCTACCGGCACCGCTGTGACCGCAGCCTGAGTATCCCGGCCGCGCTCGGCCTGGGCCTCGGCCACTGGCTGAACAGCTACGTCCAGTGCGTGGCCGTGTGGTGGGCCTTCTTCCGGCTCGTCGGCGCCCGGTCCGACTGGCACAAGACCGCACGATCCCGAGACGCCGTGCGCGCCGCACTCACCCGTCGGGTCGCGCCGCCACACCACTGACCGCCCTCCGGTCTGGACTCCGGTTGGGTCCGCCCAGCCCGCACACAGCAGAACCACAGAAAACGGAGCAATCAATGTCCAAGAAGCGTTTATCGCTCGGGAAGCTCGCCTTGGCGACCGTCGCCGGCTGCACCGCCGCGGTCCTGGCGGCCTCTCCGGCGCTCGCCGACACCTCGCAGGTGTCCGCGTCCGCACTGCAGATCACCCTGTTGGGTGGGACCGTAGCCAGCTCGGGCACGTTCACCGCCAGCAACACCGACGGGGGCAGCGAGACCACCAGCGGCGACCCAGACCCGCTGCTGAGCGTGCTGGGCGGGCAGACCGTTATCACCGCCGGCGTGCTCGGCCAGTACGGCCGTGCCCTGTTCGGCGGTGTCTCGCGCGGCTGTGCCGGGGTGGTCGGCACCGGCGGCGCGTTCGTCGTCGGGGCGGACGGCACCTGCGTCGTCGACAACGGCGCCGAGGTCGACTTCGTACTCGGCACCGTCGGCCTTGCCACGATCAGCCTCACCGCGGACGCCATCTACGCCACCTGTGAAGCGACCAGTACGCCGACCGCCAGCGGCGCGGCCTCGCTGGTGAACGCCCGGATCACCTCCACGGTGCTCGGCATCGAGACGACCCTGCTCAGCCTGCCGGCGAACCCGCCCCCGAACACCGGACTGACCGTGCCGGGTCTGGTCAACCTGCTGCTCAATGCCCAGACCAGCTCCGGACCGGGACAGATCGACGTCACCGCGCTCCAGCTCGAGGCGCTGTCCGGGACCCTGGTCTCGCTCGAGGTGGGCAACGTGATCTGCGGCCCGAACGCGATCGCCCCACCGATCCCGGTCATCCCGCTCGCCGGGGCGCCGATCGCGGCAGGTGCGCTCGGGCTGGTCGCCGTCGGCGGGCTGCTGCGCTACCGCAACCGTCGCGGCGTCGGCGTACGGAGTTGAGGACCCGGCATGCCGGACAGGAACCACAGACCCGAGATCATCCTGCTTGCGGGTACCCGCCCGGAGGGGGTCAAGCTGGCCCCCCTGGTGATGGCACTGCGCCAGGACGACCGTTTCACCGCGGCCCTGGTCGACGCCGGGCAGCATCCCGCCCAGGTGACCGACGCCCTGGCGCCGTTCGGCCTTGCTCCCGACGAGGTGCTGTTCCCGGTACGCCGGGACGGCTCCCTCGCCGAGCTGGCGGCGGCACTGATCGCCGCTGTCGACGCCGCCCTGGCCCGCCGTGACCCGGCTGCCGTGGTGGTGCAGGGGGACACGCTCACCGCGCTGATCGGCGGGCTGGTCGCGTACTGGCGGGGTATCCCGCTCGTCCACCTGGAGGCGGGGCTGCGTACGCACAACCCGGGCGAGCCGTTCCCGGAGGAGGCGAACCGGACCATGCTGGCCCGGCTGGCGGAGCTGCACCTCGCACCCACCGAGACGGCGCGCCGGAACCTCGTCGCCGAGGGCGTTCCGGCGCCTCGGGTCGTCGTCACCGGCAACACCGTGGTGGATGCGCTCGACCACCTGGTCGAGAACGACCTGGCCCGACCGCCGGCCTGGCTGGAGGGCAACCGGCCGGTGGTGGTGGCGACGATGCACCGCAGGGAGAACTGGGGGCAGCGGATCCGGGACGTCTGTACCGGACTGGTCCGGGTCAACGAGGCCCGACCCGACGTCCAACTGGTGGTCGTCCTGCACCCCAATCCGGTTCTCGCGGCGGACATCACCGCCGCGCTGTCCGGCAGGCCGGCGGTGCGGCTCGTCCCGGCGATGTCCTATCCCGAGATGATCGGTCTGCTCCTCGTCGCCGACGTGGTGCTGACCGACTCGGGCGGCATCCAGGAGGAGGCGGCGACGATCGGCGCACCGCTCCTGGTGACCCGGGATCGCACCGAACGCCCCGAGGCGCTGGCCGACGGGCGGGGACGGCTGGTCGGCACCAACCCGGACGACATCGCGGACGCGGTCGTCGCGCAGCTGCGCCGGGAGCCGAAACCGGCGCTGCCCTCGCCGTTCGGCGACGGACGGGCCGCGTCGCGTGCGGTCCCGGCGATAGCCGGTCTGCTGTCTCCGGCTCTCGTCCGGAGTCCGGTCACGGAATCCGTCGGCGGCCGGCGAGACGACGGATGGCTGGCCGAGACGGCCGGCCACGAGGAGGACGACCTCGACATCGTCCGCCGGCTCGTGCAACGGGCCAGCGCCACACCGGCGGTCTTCTCCGCCGTCCGATAGTCACCACCAGCCCACGCGGCCGGAGCGTCCGGCCCGACCGGAGGCTCCGGCCGCGTGGCCGACCCCGGGCCGCACAAAGCCCGGGAGACAGGCACCAACAGGAAGTAGCGATGTTGACTAGAGCACAGAGCCCACTGCGCCGTCTCGGCCTCCTCGCGGTCGTCGCCGGCCTCCTCGCGCCGATGCCCGTCTCGGCGGCCGGCGCCGCGCCGCCGCCCTATGCGGCTCCGGACAGCAGCGGCACGCTGGAGATCCGGGCGGCCGGCGCGTCTGGCGGGGAGTCGACCGATCCGGGCGGCTCGCCCCGGTTGACCCTGCACGCGAAACCAGGACAGAGCGTCGAGCGCTGGGTCGAGGTCGTCAACCCGTCGCGGGTCCGGCAGCAGGTGACCGTCTACCCGGGCGCGGCGGCCATCGAGAACCACGCCTTCACCTTCGCCAACGGCCGATCCGGTAACGCGCTCAGCGGTTGGACCCGTGTCCAGACGCCGGGTTTCCGGCTGGCACCGAAGGCAAAGAAGTCCGTACGGATCCAGATCCGCGTGCCGAAGAACGCCGCGCGGGGTGAGCGGTACGCGGTGCTCTGGGCCCAGATCGGCAGCGCGGCGGCCGGGACGGCCGAGCGGGCTGCCACCCAGGTACGTCGCTCCGGGCTGCGGGTCTACCTGAACGTCGGCACCGGAAAGGAACCACAGCCAAACTTCGAAATCGTCGGCATGCGCGCCGAGCAGACCGCTCGAGGGATGCCCGTGGTCGTCGCCGAGCTACGCAACAACGGCCTGCGCGCCGTGAATCCGCAGGGCACGTTACGACTGTCGACCGCCAGCGGGCCGGCACCGTCTGGGGCGTTCACCGCGCTCGGCGGAGTGACCATCGCACCGAACAGCACCGGGTTGATGACCGTGCCGCTGCACGGCGAGTTACCCAGCGGGCCGTGGGACGTCGAATTCGCCGTCGCAAGCGGCGCGGTACTGCGGGAGTCGAAGGCGACGCTCAGCCTGCCCGGCGCGCCCGCGGCCGCTACGCCGGACGAGGCGGACAGCGACGGAGTTCCGGTGCTGCTGCTCGTCTCGGCCGGTGCGCTCCTGCTGGTGCTACTCCTGTTTCTGGTCGTACGGCGGCGCCGAACCCGGCAACCGGCAGGCGCCCACCGGGCGCGCTGACGCCGCCGAGACCAACCCCGGCTACCAGGCCGGCCCTGCTCTGGCATCCACGTCGGAGCAGAGCCGGCCTGCCGCTGTACTTCTCGACCGGCCGCGAATCCGCCAAGAGCCACGGGCTGCCTACCGTGACGGCCGAGCGGGATCTCTCCGTCTGCCTGCTCCGATCCGCATCGTCCGTCAGGGTCAGCGGCCGTTCGCAGCCACGGAACGGATCCGCAGGAAGGCGCTGACAGGCTCGGCCGTCGGGGCGGACGGCGGTGCCACCGGGATCGTCGACCTTCCCGGCGACGAGCGTGTCGCCGAGGCGACCGGCTCCGGGGCAACCGGGTACCTCGGTCGGTGCCGAGGGGCGGGCCGGGGCCGGCGCGACGAGGGTCTGCTCCACCTCTTCAGCGCCAGGGCCGGGCGCTCTACCAGATGCCACGACGCGATCGCGAGGACCAGCGTCCCGAGCAGCGACAGTGCGAGGTAGGCCCAGAGGCCGTATCGGGCGCCGCCGAAGAGCGCGACGAGCTGCTGCACCGGGAATGCGTAGATGTAGATGCCGTACGAGTAGTCCCGGGTACGTCCGATCCGGGTCAGCCGGGACGGCAGCGCGACGCCCAGGTAGAGGAGCAGGTAGGCGTACGCGGGCAGGCCGAGCACGACGAAGGCGCCCTGCCAGGCAGTGCCGACCGCCGTCACGGTCGCGACCAGCGCCAGCGGGCCGGACATTGGCAGCCGGTGGGCGTACAGCCGGGCCGCCACGCCGCCCAGGAAGAGAAAGCCCAGGTAGAGCACGTGATTGGCGGCGAACGAGCCAACCAGCGGGAACGGACCGACCGCGCCTCTGTCCGGCGGCCGGACCGTCCAGTGTCCGGCGGTGAGGACGTCCCGGACGATGAACGCGTAGCAGAGCACCAACAGCAGCAGTACGGTGCGCGGTGCGCGGCGGAGCGCCGCCGTGCCGAGCAGCGCGCCGAGCAGCGCGTAACAACCGAGTTCGTACCGCAGGCTCCACAGCGAGCCGTTGAACGCGCTCGGCGCGCCCGCCAGCCGGCCGAACGGGGTGTCGGCCAGCAGCCCGGAGATCGGGTACTGCTCCATGCTCGCGAGCCAGTTCGTCCGGACATACTCGGTCGGACCCGCTGGATGGGTCCAGAAACCGTCGAGCCCGCCTAGCTCGTGGTACGCCGCGAGTGGGGCGAGGACGAACGCGGTGACCAGTAGACATACCCACAGCCCCGGGAAGATGCGTAGCGCCCGGTGCCAGAGGTACCTCGGGAGCGGAAACCGTAGGCCGCTGCCGGTGACCAGGAACCCGGACACCACGAAGAAGCCCTGTACGCAGAGCATCCCGAGGTCGACCTGGCCGGAGCTCACGGACCAGCCGGGGCTGGGCAGACCGAATCCCAACGGCCAGGCGTGCGCCACAAGCACTCCGATGGCGAGTACAAGACGCAGGAAGCCGAACGCGTTCTGTCCCGGCGAGTAGCTTTCGTGCAGTGTGCGGCGGAGACGGTGACCAATCGACAGGGCAGACATGTAAGTAACCCCCAGCAGAAGACCTGGTGACCGAGGTGAGGTGCGAGGGGGCTGGGCACGGCCGGCCGGAGGAGCATGCCACTGTCGTACAAGGCTAATTGCAATGCGTGATGAATGTGCACTAATAAGTGATTAGCCCGAATCGGCGCACTCCGCCGCCGCTTCAGCCGGAGCAGGCGGCGGAGCAGGACGACCCAGGAGTACGGGTGCGGGCGCGTCCCCGGTCAGCCGAGTTCGGTGGGCGGGTTCTCCTTGTCCCGGGAGATCACCTGGCCCTTGACGTCGACCCAGCCGAGCGGGCGGGCCGGGTTGCCGGCCACCAGCTGATGCGGCTTGACGTCCTTGGTCACCACCGAACCGGCCGCGATCATCGCGTACTCGCCGATCTCGACGCCGCAGACGATCGTCGCGTTGGCGCCGATCGAGGCCCCTCGGCGGACGGTGGTCGGGGTGATCTCCCAGTCCGGGTTCTGTGCCCGGGGTCGCAGGTCGTTCGTGAAGACCGCGCAGGGGCCGACGAAGACCTCGTCCTCGATCGTCACGCCCTGGTAGACGGAGACGTTGTTCTGGATCTTCACCAGGTCGCCGACGACGACGTTCGCGTCGACGTAGACGTTCCGGCCGATCACACAGTTCGTGCCCACCTGGGCGGTGGAGCGGACGTGCGCGAGGTGCCAGACCTTGGTGCCGTCGCCGATGCGGGCACCCTGGTCCACCTCGGCCGAGGGGTGCACGAAGACCGTTTCCGGGAGCGCGGCAGACTCGTTCATCGCTGAAGTCACGACTTCGCAGGATACGGGAGTGGCCGGGCCGGTCAGCCCGGGGGACGGAGGGTCGACTCCGGCAGGTAGATCCGGTGCCGGCCGACCTGGGTCACCCGGGCCGGCACGCCCGAGCCGCGCAGGTGCTGCTGGAACGCGGCGTCCGCAGGCCCGCCGGCTTCGAAGACGAAGCCCGGCCGCTCGGCCGCGCCGACCCGTTTCGGGTACGCCGGATAGCGGTCCTGCCCCGGCCGCAGGTTCTCGCCGAGCACCGCGCAGGCGACCCGTTCCCGGGTGACGAAGACGAGCCGGTTGCAGGTCCAGTACTCGGCGTACACGGCCTGCACCCCGGCCCGCTCCAGGGTGCGGGCGAGCCGCCGTTGGTCCCGCTCCTCGGCCCGGATGGTGCCGATCTCGCCGACCAGGTGCCCGGTGGGGCCGACCAGCAGGGCCACCAGCAGGGCGAGTACGGCGGCACCGAGTATCCCGGCGAGCCGGATCGGCGGCCGGACGCCGGTCCGCCCCGACCGTCGGGCGAGCAGCCAGAGCGGCCAGAGCACGGCCGGCAGCGAGATCTGCAGGATCGACAGGTAGCGGGCGCTGGCCAGGGGTGCGCTGCCGGCGAGCGAGCTGCGGGCGTACGCCGCGACGGTCAGCGCGGCGCCGAGCACCAGGGCGAGCTGGGCGGCGTACCCGACGCGGGCGGCCCGGAGCCCGTCCCCGCTCCGACCGGTGTCACCGACCCGTGCCGCGTCGCTGGTCCGTGCCGCGTCACCGGCCCGTTCGGTGTAGCTGATCCGTGCCGCGTCACCGGCTCGTTCGGTGTAGCTGGACCGCGTCGGGTCGCGGTGCCGGGCGGGGCGGGCGAGTCCGAGTGCCGCCAGCGCCCCGGCGGCGAGCAGCAGTGCCAGGTAGAGCCCGCCCCAGGTCATCTCCAGCGGGTCGCAACCCTCCGGCCGGCAGAGTCCGGTGGCGAGCGGGATGCCGACCAGCAGCGCGCCGTGCAGCCGGTCGTCACCCGGGGTAGCCGCCTCCTCGCCCTCGCTGACCTGCCGCAGTACGGAGATCGAGTCCTGTCCGGTCGGCGCGGTCAGGTTGTCGGCGACCAGCGGGGCAACCCCGACCAGGAAGCCGGCGACCAGCAGCGCGCCGGCCGGTCCGAGCAGGTCCCGCCAGCAGCCGACCAGCAGGACGCCGAAGGCGACGGCCAGGTACGGCAGCACCAGCCAGTCGTCCCAGACGCAGAGCCCGGCGAGCAGGCCGAAGAGGCCGAACGCCAGGTACCGGTGCCGGGTGCGGTGCTGGCCGAGCGCGAGCGCGATCAGCAGCAGGCCCAGTACGGCCGGCTTCACCTCGGGCCGCCCGCCGACGGCGGTGATCTGGTCCCGGACCACCCGTTCCCCGCCGAGCGCGAGTACCCCGACGGCGAAGGTGGCCAGCCAGGGGGAGTAGAGCCGGCGGGTGAGCCGGTACACCAGGTAGACGAAGGCGGCGTAGAGGAGCAGCAGCGGTATCCGCAGCGGGATCCAGCCGGCGCCGAAGAGCAGGAACAGCGGCGCGGCGAGGTAGCTCTGCACGGTACCCATGTAGTGCTGGCCGTAGAGGAAGACCGGGAGTTCCCGGCCGTCGGCGATGTGCAGCGCGGCCAGGCCGAAGGTCGCCTCGTCGCTGTTCGAGCCGGGGACGGTCAGCAGGACCAGCGCCAGCCGGTAGCCCAGGCCGAGCAGGCCCAGCCCGAGCGCCAGCGCGCCCGGCCGGTCGAGGGTGCCCGACCGCCGCCCCCCGCGCGGCACCGCCACCGAGACCCCCGTGCCCGGCGTAGCTGTCCCGCCCACTCGCCAGTCTCGCACGCCGCCGCCGGCCGGACCCGCCGATTCGGCGCAGATCGCCACGCTCCGGTGTGGTCCGCCACGCCCCGGTGTGGTCCGCCACGCCCTGGTGTGTGCTCCGCCGTGCGGCGGTGCCGGTTCGCCTCGGTCGGACCGGTGACCTTTCCACCGGGTTAGTTGATCTGTCTCGTAGCCGGACCGGGTGCGCTGTGGCAGGGTGGCTAGGTGTCGCTGATACCCGCCGGTCCGGCGCCCGTGCCGAGGCTGCACCGGGCGGCCCGGATCGAGGACGCGGTTCACCAGTTCATCGAGCGCCGCCTGGGGCAGGGTGGGTGGGATGCCACGATCATCCCGTACGCCGGCTACGGCGGGCCGGGTTGGATCCGGGTGCTCGGCCGCGTCCTGCTGACCCGGCTGCGCCGCCGCCCCCGCGAGGGACCGGAGAAGGTCCGCGGCTGGCGAAGCTTCGCCACCCTGCCGGTCCAGCACGCACCGGTGGTGATCGAGGCGGGTGGCCGCCGGCACGAGACCCGGGCGGACCGCAGCGGCTTCGTCGACCTGGTGGTCGAGGCCGACCTGGCGCCCGGCTGGCAGACCGTACGCCTGTCCAGTCCCGGCGCCGAGCCGGTCGACGCGCCGGTCCGGATCGTCGACCCGGCGCTGCGGATCGGGATCCTCTCCGACATCGACGACACGGTGATGGTGACCGCGCTGCCCCGGCCGCTGCTGGCCGCGTGGAACACCTTCGTGCTCGACGAGCACGCCCGGATGGCGGTGCCCGGCATGGCGGTACTGTACGAGCGCCTGGTCAACGCCCATCCCGGCGCCCCGGTGCTCTACCTCTCGACCGGTGCCTGGAACGTCGCGCCGACCCTGACCCGGTTCCTGTCCCGGCATCTCTATCCGGCGGGCCCGCTGTTGCTGACGAACTGGGGCCCGACGGCGGACCGCTGGTTTCGCAGCGGGCGGGAGCACAAGCGGGCCACCCTGGCCCGGCTGGTCCGCGAGTTCCCGGATATCCGCTGGTTGCTCATCGGCGACGACGGCCAGCACGACCAGGAGATCTATGCCGAGTTCGCCGCCGACCACCCGGACAACGTCGCCGCGGTGCTGATCCGCCGGCTCTCCCCGACCCAGGCGGTACTGGCCGGTGGCTTCCCGGCCCCGACCGGCAGCGGCGAGGGCAGCACTCCGGCCGCCGGGCTGCTAGGGGAACGCTGGTTCTGCGCGCCGGACGGGGCCGGGCTGTGGCGGCTGCTCCGGGAGGCGAACCTCGTCTGAGGACTCGGGGACCCAGGCTGGAAGATCATCCGGAGGATCCGGCCGGGAGGCCGACCGAGGGCCGCCCGGTCAGCTCTCCGTGGCGGTTTCCTCCGCCCGGCGGCGTTCCCGTCGACCCCGGGTGATCTCGGTGTCGAGTGCGTCCAGCCGCTGGGTCCAGAATCCCCGGTAACGTTCCAGCCACCGGTCGATCTCCTGTAGGGGGGCGGGGTCGACCGCGTAGAGCCGGCGGGTGCCGGCGGCGCGTACGGTAGTGAAGCCGTTCTCCCGGAGCACCCGCAGGTGCTGTGAGACGCCTGGCTGGGAGATGCCGAACTCGGCCTGGACCACCGCGCTGACCTCGCCCGCCGAACGCTCGCCGTCGGCGAGCAGTTCCAGGATCCGCCGCCGGACGGGATCGCCGAGAACGTCGAACGCGTGCACGTCGCCATCCTTTCAGCGTCCACTTATATAACTAGAGTCTAACGTCAATCCGGGCCGGTCCGGACGACCCTACCGGCCCGGTGCCCGGTCCCGGGCCGGCCGCCGGCCGGCACGGCGCCGCCCGGTGCTGATAGACAGGGACGATGCGGCTTCCCCTGATCCAGATCGACGCCTTCGCCGACCGGCTGTTCGAGGGCAATCCCGCGGCCGTGATGCCGCTGCCCGACTGGCTGCCCGACCCGGTCCTACAGGCCCTGGCCGAGGAGAACAACCTCTCCGAGACCGCCTTCTACACCGCGCAACTGCCGGCCGGGGCCGAGCCGCCGCCCGGCGGCGATCCCGCCTACCACCTGCGCTGGTTCACCCCGGCGGTCGAGGTCGACCTCTGTGGGCACGCGACCCTGGCCACCGCCGGGCAACTCTTCGACGACGTGCACCCGCAGGCGCGCCGGCTGCTGTTCTGGACCCGCAGCGGCTGGCTGCCGGTGAGCCGGACCGAACGCGACGGTGAGCTGGAGCTGGACTTCCCGGCTGGACGGCTGCGGGCCGTACCGGACGGCGACGAGGTCTCGGCCGCCGCGGTGACAGCGCTCGGCATGCTGCCGGAGCAGCGGTTCCAGGACATCGACCTGGTCTACGTGGTCCGGGACGCCGCCGAGGTCCGGGCCGTCGCGGCGGACTTCACCGGGCTGGTCCGGCTGCCGGTACGCGGAGCGATCGTCACCGCCCCCGGTGGGACCGGGGGCGTCGACTTCGTCAGCCGGTGGTTCGGGGCCGGGGCGGGCGCCTTCGAGGACCCCGTCACCGGTTCGGCGCACAGCCAGATCGCGCCGTACTGGGCGGAGCGTCTCGGCCGGACCGCGCTGACCGCCCGCCAGCTCTCCGCCCGGGGCGGCACGGTGCACTGTCTGGTCGACGGCGACCGGGTACGCCTGCGCGGCAGCTACCGTCGCTACCTCGACGGCGTCGTCACGCTGCCGGAGTCGACGGAGTAGCCGCCGTCCACCGGAGAACCCGGCCCGGCGCCCGGTAACCCGCGTGCCTGAGATCCCGGGGGCAACCGGCCAGCCAGCCGGTCGCCCCCGGGACCGGTCGTCACCGGGCGGGGCGAGTCCCGGCGGTGCGGTCGGTGGGTACCGGTCGAGGGTGTCCCCGGTGGTCCCGTACGGGCAGTCGTCCCCGCAGTCGGCGGGAACGGGACATCGTCGTCCTTCCAGTGCGGACGGCCGGCGGTCAGCTCCAGTGCAGCGAGTAGACCTGGGGCGTTCCGCAGTAGCCGGCCGGGGTCGGCACCGGCGTCGGTGCGTTCGTGTTCGAGGTCCGGCAGACCTGCACGACTACCGCGTCGACACCCGTCGACGGCACCTCGGGGGCCAGCCGGAAGCTGTACTTGGCGATGTCGTTGTCCACCCTCGCCGAATTCTGGCTGATCGGCCGGCCGTTGCCGTAGGCGTAGAAGGTGACGAAGCTGAACAGGCCGTCGTCCCGGCAGACCGGGCCGGGGTCGCGCTCGTAGGGGCGGTCGGCGATGGTGCCGGTGACGGTCACCGAGCCGAGTCCGGGCGGTGCCGAGATCGGCAGGAACTCCAGGGTTCCCTCGGCGAGGCCGAACCGGCAGCTGTCGCCGCTGTCGGCCGCGAACGCCTGCGGAGCCAGGTCGGTGCCGGTGCCGGCTCGGGCGGGTGCGGCCGGCGCGGCGAGGGTGAGCAGGGCGGCGGCGAGTACGAGCGCCGACCGGCGGATCGCTCGCGACATGGTGGTACCTCCTCCGTTGGACGGACGGTGCGGGTGGCGGTGCCCGGCGCGATGGCGGTCGGACAGGGGACGGCGGCCACCGTCAGACATTGTCACATGTCGATGTCGAACGTGGTTGACCTCAACAAAGGTCGAGGGCCGATCCTCCAGGTATGAGTGCCAGCCCCGAAGAGGCCACCAGCAGAGCCCGCCGCACCGCACCCGACCACGGCATCCAGCCGGTCCGCGCCGGTCGGCCGTCCGCTGACGGTACGCCGTGGCGCCCGCCAGCCGGTCCACTCTGGTTACTCCTGCTCGCCTCCACCCTCACCGTGCTGGCCGGAGCGGTGCTGGCACCGGTGGTCGAGTTGCTCCGCGCCGACCTCGGGATCAGCCCCGGTGCCGCCGGACTGGTGCTGACCGCACACGGGCTGTCGCTGGCCCTCGTCGGTCCACTGGTCGGCCGGGCGATCGACCGGTGGGGCGTGCCCGGCCCGCTCGCCGCCGGACTCGTGCTGTACGGCGTGGCCGGCGGCGCGGGCCTGCTGCTCGACGACTACGTACCCCTGATCGTCAGCCGTCTGCTGTTCGGGATCGGTGCCGCCGCCGTCTTCGCCGGCACCACCCTCGCCCTGCTCGACCTGGCGGCTGGAGCGGCCCGGGACCGGATGATGGGCTGGCGCACCACCGCGATCAGCCTCGGCGGGGTGCTCTGGCCGCTGCTCGGCGGCGCCCTGGGCACGATCTCCTGGCAGGCACCGTTCGCGGTCTACCTGCTCGGTGTCCCGCTCGGCCTGGTCACCCTCCGGATAATGTCCACATCGGAGCGCCCAAGTCCTGCCCGACCGGCCCGCCCCGAACCGCTGCCGCTCGGGCGCTCCGGACCGGCCGGGCGACGTGGTGGACCGGTGGCGCTGGTCGGCTACGGGCTCCAGACGGTGGCCACCGCGCTGCTCTACGGGGTACTGGTGTTCCTGCCAGCACGCCTGGCCGAGGTCGGTGTCCGGGAAAGTTTCCTGGTCGCGCTCTTCGGCGCGCTGCTCTCCCTCGCGATGAGCCTGACCGGGCTCCGCTTCGGCTGTCTCCGCGCCCGGTTCGGCGGGTCGGGCCTGCTGCGCCTCGCCTTCGGCGCCTGGACGGCGGCGCTGCTGCTCTTCGCCTTCGGCGCGTCGCTGATCGTGCTGCTCGTCGCCTCGGCCGTCTTCGGCTTCGGCATGGGGCTGGCCGTGCCGGCCCTGACGGTACTGGTCGCCGAACACGCCCCGGCCGGCCGACGTGGGCAGGCGACCGCGCTGCTCGGCACCGCCACCTTCGCCGGCCAGTTCGGCTCGCCGCTGCTGTTCGGGCCGGTCGAGGCGGCCACCTCGCCGAGCGGGGTCTTCATGGTCGCCGCCACCGTCGCCGCGCTGACGCTGCTGGCGGTGTTCGTCGCCGGAGCGCGCCTCGACAGCGCACCCGCGACCGACTGAACAGTCCTTCGTAGACTGCCGCGCATGGCGGATTCCACCCCGGTCGTCACCGTGGTCACCGTACTGGTGACGGCCGCGTTCGCCGTGGCTCTGCTCGGTGCCGTCGGCTATCTCGTCTCCGGTCTCCTCGACGTGGTGTTCAACCGTGGGCTGCACGGTCACCTGCGGAAGCTCGACTCGGTCCCTGCGCAGGTCGCCTACGGAGCGGTGCACCTGCCGGTCGGTGCCGCACTGGGCGCCGTGTTCGCCGGGCTGGGGATCAACCTGCTGACCGCCGAGGAAGCAGAGCCGCAGGTCAGGGTGCTCGGCGTGATCCTCCCGATCGCCGGTGTGGCCTCGGTCTACCTGCTCGGCGTCGGAATGGCGAGAAGAATGCAGACGACCGCCGGGCTGTCCGGTGCCCGGCACCGGATCGCCGAGGCGTCACGGCTCGTCCGTACCCGGGCATGGACGTCACGCCAGGAGGTGGAGACGGTCACGGCCACGCTCGGCCGGATCGGAAGGGTCGGCGTCGTGTTGCGGGCACGAGGGCAGGACCGCCGGTTCTTCCGCTGGGTCCGGAACAGGGGACGGATCCGGCCGACCCTGTGGCTGATCCTCGGATGTCACCTTCTGGTGGACCTCTTCTTCGTCTTCGGAGTGACCGTGTTCCTGATCGCTCCGGAGGATCCCGGGGCCTCGGCCAGATGGGTCCTCGTCGCCATGGGCCTCAGCACACCCGTCCTCGTCGCGGGACTGCTGCTGTCATGGACGAGCTATCGCTGGGTCTGCCGGCGGGTCGGCGACGAACTCGTCGCCAACACCGAACGCCTCCTGCCACACCTGCACACCGCCCTCGCACAGGTCGCCGCGCCCGCCGCGCAGAACACCGCCGACGTGAGCTTGGCGGCGTCGTGGCGGCAGTTCACCCGGACGCTCGGCCGGACCGTCCGGCGCTTGTGGAACGGCTAGCCGGGACATCTGCCGCGGGCGGCGCGCCGGATGGCCCCGCCTATCGGACTCTCGACCGGACAGCGCGGGAAGCCGCGCTCAGCCGGGGCGCAGCCAGAGTACGCCCAGCGGCGGCACCCGCAGCGCCGCCGAGGCGGGCAGGCCGTGCGACGGCTGCTCCTCGGCGGTGACCGAACCCAGGTTGCCCACCCCGGAACCGCCGTAGCAGTCCGCGTCGGTGTTCAGGATCTCGGACCAGCGCCCGGCCGTCGGCAGCCCGATCCGGTAGCCCTCGTGCGGCAGCGCGGCGAAGTTCGCCACGCAGACCAGCGGCGAACCGTCGGCGGCGATCCGGACGAACGCCAGGGTGTTGTTGGCGGAGTCGTCCGAGACGATCCACCGGAAACCAGCCGGTACGGTGTCCTGGGACCAGAGCGCCGGATTGTCCCGGTAGCCGTGGTTCAGGTCGCGCAGCAGCCGTTGCACGCCGGCCCGACCGGGATCGTCGAGCAGCCGCCAGTCCAGCCCCCGGGTCTCGCTCCACTCCTGGTCGTCGCCCAGCTCGCAGCCCATGAAGAGCAGCTGCTTGCCCGGATGCGCCCACATGTACGCCAGCAGTGCGCGCACCCCGGCGAGCCGGCGCCACTGGTCGCCGGGCATCTTGCCGAGCAGTGACCCCTTGCCGTGCACCACCTCGTCGTGGCTGATCGGCAGCAGGTAGTTCTCGCTCCAGGCGTACACCAGGGAGAAGGTCAGCTCGTTGTGGTGGTGCTGCCGGTAGATCGGGTCCCGGCCGAGGTAGCCGAGGGTGTCGTGCATCCAGCCCATGTTCCACTTGAAGCCGAAACCCAGCCCGCCCGCGTCGGTCGGCCGGGTCACCCCGGGCCAGGCGGTCGACTCCTCGGCCACCATCAGCACGCCCGGATGGGTGCGGTAGACGGTCGCGTTGACCTCCTGGAGCAGCGCGATCGCCTCCAGGTTCTCCCGGCCGCCGTGTTGGTTCGGCAGCCACTCACCGTCTTCCCGGGAGTAGTCCAGATAGAGCATCGAGGCGACGGCGTCCACCCGCAGACCGTCCACATGGAACTCTTCGCACCAGTAGAGCGCGTTCGCCACCAGGAAGTTGCGGACCTCGGGACGGCCGTAGTCGAAGACGTACGTGCCCCAGTCGGGGTGCTCGCCGCGGCGCGGGTCGGGGTGCTCGTAGAGCGGGGTGCCGTCGAACCGGGCCAGCGCCCACTCGTCGCGCGGGAAGTGTGCCGGCACCCAGTCCAGCAGCACCCCGATGCCGGCGGCGTGCAACCGGTCCACCAGGTGGCGGAAGTCGTCCGGGTCGCCGAACCGGGAGGTCGGGGCGTAGTAGCCGGTCACCTGGTAGCCCCAGGAGCCGCCGAACGGGTGCTCCATCACCGGCAGGAACTCGACGTGCGTGAAGCCCATCTCCAGCACGTACCCGGTGAGGTGGTCGGCCAGCTCCCGGTAGGACAGGCCCGGCCGCCAGGAGCCGAGGTGCACCTCGTAGACGCTGACCGGCTCCTGGTGCGGCTGCCGCCGGGCCCGCTGGGCCAGCCACTCGCCGTCGGACCACTGGTAGCCGGAGGAGTAGACCACGGAGGCGGTGGCCGGCGGCACCTCGGTGTGCCGGGCCATCGGGTCCGCCTTGTCCCGCCACTGCCCGTCCCGGCCGAGGATCCGGTATTTGTACCGCTGCCCGACGGTCGCCTCCGGGACGAAGATCTCCCACACGCCGCTGCAGCCGAGCGAACGCATCGGCCAGCCCTGGTGCGCGCCCCAGCCGGTGAAGTCGCCGACCAACCGGACGCCCCGGGCGTTCGGCGCCCAGACCGCGAACGCCACCCCGCCGCCGGGGGCCGGCCGGGCGCCGAGCGCCGTCCAGAGCCGTTCGTGCCGTCCCTCGGCGATCAGGTGCCTGTCGAGTTCCCCGACGGTCGGCGGATGCCGGTACGGGTCGTCGCACGGCTCACCGCCGTCGACCACCACCCGGTAGTCCAGCACCGTACCGGGTACCGCCGCCTCGAAGATCCCCTCGTCGTGCACCCGGCGCATCGGCTGCCGTGCCCCGTCGACGAGCAGCTCGACCGTGCCGGCGCCCCGGCGGAGGGTACGGACGACCGTCCGGCCGTCCGCCGGGTGCGCGCCGAGCAGGGCGTGCGGGTCGTGTGCCGTACCGGCGATCAGCTCGTCCATTCCAGCCCTTCCGCTCCGGCGTCCCCGTCGGCGTCCCCGGTCCGATCTTCCACCCCGGCGCCGTCGCGGTAGGGGTGCACGGTGAAGACGTGTGCGGGGGAGACGAACGGGTCGAGCCGGACCGCGTTGTGCTGCCCCCAGTCGTAGCGGGCGCCGGTCAGCTCGTCGTGCACGGCGAACCGCTCGGGCCAGTCGAGGCCGAGCGCCGGCATGTCGAGCACGGTGTTGCCCCACTGCACCTGCCCGGGGTCGACGGAGCAGACCACCAGCACCGTGTTGCCGGTCCGCTCGTCCCGCTTCGACCAGCAGAGCAGCGCCGGGTTGTCGATGTCGTGGAAGACCAGGTTGCGCAGCCGGTGCAGGGCCGGGTTGTCCCGCCGGATCGCGTTGAGCCGGGCCAGGAACGGGGCCAGCGACTGCCCCTCCGCCTCGGCCGCCGCCCAGTCCCGGGGCCGCAGCTCGAACTTCTCGTTGTCCAGGTATTCCTCGGCACCAGGCCGGGCCACGTGCTCGAAGAGTTCGTAGCCGGCGTAGATCCCCCAGGAGGGCGAGAGCAGGCTGGCCAGGATCGCCCGGATCCGGAACATCGGCGGCCCGCAGTGCTGGAGGTGCTCCGGCAGGATGTCCGGGGTGTTCGGCCAGAAGTTCGGCCGCATGTGGTCGACCGCCCCGACCAACTCCTCGCAGTATTCCCGCAGCTCGGCCGTGCCGGTCCGCCAGGCGAAGTAGGTGTACGACTGGGTGAAGCCGATCTTGCCGAGCCCGTGCATCACCGCCGGTCGGGTGAACGCCTCGGCCAGGAAGAGCACGTCCGGGTCGTGCCGTTTGACCTCCCAGATCAGCCAGTGCCAGAAGTCGAACGGCTTGGTGTGCGGGTTGTCGACCCGGAAGATCCTGATGCCCAGCCCGACCCACCGCAGCACCACCCGGAGCACCTCGGCCCGGATCCCCGCCGGATCGTTGTCGAAGTTGACCGGATAGATGTCCTGGTATTTCTTCGGTGGGTTCTCGGCGTACGCGATCGTCCCGTCCGCCCGGGTGGTGAACCACTCCGGGTGCTCGGTCACCCACGGGTGGTCCGGCGCGGCCTGGAGCGCCAGGTCCATCGCCACCTCCAGCCCGACCTCCCGGGCGGCGGCGACGAACGACCGGAAGTCGTCGACGGTACCCAGGTCGGGGTGGATGGCGTCGTGCCCGCCCTCGGCCGCGCCGATCGCCCACGGCGAGCCGACGTCGTCCGCCTCGGCGACCAGCGTGTTGTTCCGGCCCTTCCGGTTGACCCGGCCGATCGGATGGATCGGCGGCAGGTAGAGCACGTCGAAGCCCATCGCGGCGACCCCGGGCAGCCGCTCCGTGGCGGTGCGGAAGGTCCCGGACCGGGCCGGCTGCCCGTCGGCGGCCAGCACCGCACCCTCCGAGCGCGGGAAGAACTCGTACCAGGCGGAGAAGAGCGCCCGCTGCCGGTCCACCCAGATCGGCAGGGCCGGCGCGCTGGTCAGCAGGGTCCGGACCGGATGCGTCCAGAGCAGGTCGGCCAGGCCCAACGCCGGCGAGACCCGTTCCGGCACCGGCCGGTCACCGTCGCGCAGCGCGGCGGCGGCCTCTCGGACCCGGTCCGACTCCGCTTCGGGTACGCCCTCGGCGGCCCGGTCCAGCAGCTCGGCGCCCTCGGCCAGGTCGTTCGCCAACTCGCTGGCACCCTGCCCGACGTCGATCTTCTTCAGCACGGCGTCGCGCCAGGTCAGGTAGGGGTCCTCGAACGCCTGCACGGTGAAGCTCCACTCGCCCACCGCGTCGGGGCGGATGGCGGCGTGCCACCGGTCGTCGAAGTTCGGGCCGGGCCGCATCCGGACCACCGGCCGCGGTGCGCCGTCCGGGCCGCGCCAGGCGACCTGGCAGCCCATCGCCGCGTGCCCCTCCCGGTACGACCGTGCGGCCACCGGGACCAGTTCGCCCACCACCGCCTTGGCCGGGTACCGGCCACAGGCCACGGACGGCGTCACGTCCTCGATCGGGATCCGTCCACTCACCCTGCCCAACCTACTGGCAATGATCGCCACCCGCCCGCCGGACGGAGGGCGCTTCAGCTGCTGGCCCAGCCGGGGTCCTGCCTGGCTACCGCAAGACCTGGTTGTCAAACTGGTGTTGGATCAGCGTGGGCGAGACCTGGTAGTGCTGGGCGAGTTTCTCGAGTTCTCGATCTTCAACTCCCATCGAAATGGAGTCGGTGGGAAGCCTTTCTGTTATCCCTTCCGCAGGTGCCAGCAATTCGGCGCCCGTGCGCGCCGCTGGTCGACATCCGCAGCCGCAGCCGACGAGGCAGGGTCCCACGACTCGGGCAGGAACAGCCTCCAGTTGACCGGACACGACATGGTATCGGTGACCAAGTTCAGACTCACCCCGAGCTGGCAGTTGGTGACCTTGCCCGCCGTGCCGGTGTACTGCCTGGCCACAGCCGCCGACGCAGTCCCACACTCGAGTTACCCCGTATCATCCAGGGCCCACGCCGCCGATGTGACCACCTCATCCATCCGCAACGCCAGCCGGCGCCGTACCGGCACCAAATTCCACGGGCTGTTCGTCACGAAGTGGTTCAACGCCTGATCGTGCACCCCCGGCAAACGGCCCGCCATCGGCTGGATCGACTTGCGCCGCCCGTCCAGCATCAACCCGCGTACGTACCGGATTAGATCGATAAACTCCGATGAACGTCCCGTGCCCTCCAAGGCGTCTGTTCGGGTGACAGCGATCCGAGCGAAGGGGCCATTCGACGTGACCTTCGAGGAGTACGTCCACAGCAGGGGTGCGGCGCTGGTGCGCTTCGCACGACTGCTGACCGGTGACGATCACCGGGCCGATGACCTGGTCCAGGAGGTTCTGGCCAAGGCGTACGTGCAGTGGCGGCGGGTGGTGGCGGCGGATCGGCCCGACATCTACGTCCGCAGGATGCTGGTCAACGCCAACTCCTCCTGGTGGCGGCGCCGATCCAACCGGGAACTCAGCGTCGCCGAGATCGTCGACCACCCGGGTGATCGTGACCTGGGTGCCGACGCGGTCGAGCGTGACCTGATGTGGCGCCTGATGGCCAGGCTGCCGCCACGGCAGCGCGCGGTGCTCGTACTGCGGTACTACGAGGACCTCGACGACGCCTCCGTCGCGGAGATCCTGGATTGCTCACCGGTCACCGTCCGGACCACCGCACTGCGGGCCGTCGCCACGCTGCGGGAACGCTATCGCGCTTCCGAATCGATTGTTGGAGCCAATCGTGACTGATCATTTCGAACGAACTCTTGCCACCAGTCTCGACGAGCGGGCGGCAAGCCCGGTCGACACGGCCGGATTGGCGACGGCCGCCGCGCGGCGGGGCCGTACGCTGCGCCGCCGCCGCCGCTATGCGCTGGCCGGCGCGGCCGGTGTCGTCGCCGTGGCGGTCACCAGCGTGGCCGGTGTCGCGGTGCTGGGCCCCGGGCCTGGCGGCGCCGAGTCCATCGGCGCACCGCCGCCGGCCCAGACAGCCAGCACCGAACCGGACCCTGCTCGCTCGACTCCACCACCCGGCGGTTGGCGGGTGCCGGAGCTTCCGGTGGCGGCCGGCGTACCCGGCGCAGCGGCCGACCCCGACCTGGTGGGCGCCGATCCGGGCGCGCTGCACTTCTCGGTCGACGGTCTGACCACCGGCGCCGCGAGCGTGACCTGGGCGGCGGAGCCCGGCAGCGAGAGCATCACTTTCGATACCGGCGGGACCCTCTTCGAGGTCGGTCTCGCCCGCGATCCGGCCCGGCTTGACGCGCTGATCGAACGACACAACGTCGAGCCCGAGACATCCAGGTCGGCCGAGCCGGAGCAGCGGGACGCGACGGTCGGCGGGCTGCCGGCCACCCTCTACGTCTACCGCGTCGGGCCCTCCGAGTACTCCTATCTGCGGTGGCAGCCGCTCCCCGGGGTGTGGGCGCAAGTATGGGGACACGGAGACGCGAGCCGGGTGAGCGACGCCGTCGAGGTGGCGCTGAGGGTGCGCTTCGACGTCGCGTACCGGTGCGTGGCTCCTGTCCGGCTCTCGGCGCTGCCGCCGAACGCCAAGCTCCTCGCGTGTCGGGTGGAACTGGCCGGGAGTGACGTGCCCGACAACGTGGGGGCACTCAGCCGGCTGGTGGGAGCGGTCCTGACCGTCGGCACCGGTGACGACCAGGCCGATATTGACGTAGTTCGACGGCGAGGCTTCGTCTCGGCCGCCGAGATGACCCTCGGCGAGCACCCGGCCTGGAAGACCCGGAACGAGCGCGGCGAATGGCTCATCGTGGCCGCCGACTTCGACGGGGTCGATATCGAGTTGGCCGGTCGCGGCAGCTACGACTACCCCGAGCTGACCGCTATCGGCGAGGGCATCGAGATCGTCGACGACCCGGACAACCCGGTGACCTGGCCGACGAAACCCGTCGACTGATCGCGCCTGCGCCCTGCTGGGGACGCACCGGTGACAAGAGAAGAGACAAGAGAGAGGAGCACCATGCGCGGCTACGCGCGGAGATGGGTCGCGATTCTGGCGACGAGTACGACCTTCCTGGCGGCGCTCGTGGTCATCGGCCCGGCCGGGGCCGGCACGCCGGCACCACCGAATCCGGCCCGGGGCGCGGCGGACGGGCCGGGACGCTGGGTCACCCTGCTCAGCGGTGACCGGGCATACCTGGACTCGGATGGCGAGGTCACGGTCACCCCCCGGGAGAGCCCGGGGCGCGGCCCCGCCTCCTTCAACCTGTACCAACGCGACGGTGACCGGTACGCGCTGCCCGCCGAAGCGGCCCCACTGGTGCAGGCGGGACTGGTCGACGAGGAACTGTTCAACGTCACCAGGCTGGTACGGCAGGGCTACGACGACGCCTCCTCCACGGTGATGCCGTTGCTGGTCCAGTACGCCGACACCACGTCCTCAGCGCGGGCGACGACGATGGCCGGCACCACACCCCGACGGAGACTCCCCACCCTGGGCCTGACCGCGAACGACGTCGTCAAGAACGACGCCCACGGGTTCTGGACCCAATTGTGCGGCCAGGCGGACATCCGCACCCGGTCGCTATCCGGTGGCGTACGCAAGGTGTGGCTCAACGGCCGACACCGAGCCAGTCTGGATCGCAGCGCGGCTCAGGTCGGTGCACCGCGAGCCTGGCAGGCGGGCTACACCGGCCGGGACGTCACCGTGGCCGTGCTGGACACCGGCTACGACCCGGGCCATCCCGACCTGGCCGGGAAGGTCGTCGCCGCCAAGGATTTCAGCGCCACCGGCCGGATCCAGGACGTCAACGGTCACGGTACGCACGTCGCCAGCATCGTCGCCGGCAGCGGGGCGACGTCGGGTGGCACCCGCCGAGGGGTCGCCCCGGATGCCCGGCTGGCGGTGGGCAAGGTGCTCGGGGACGACGGCTTCGGCCAGGACGACGCCCTGCTGGCCGGCATGGAGTGGGCCGCCGCCGAGGTACAGGCCACGGTGGTTAACATGAGTCTCAGCGGCAGTGGTAGCGACGGCACCGGACTGGTGGAGCAGGCGGTCAACCGGCTCAGTGCCGAGCACGGCACGCTGTTCGTCGCGGCCGCCGGCAACGCTGGCCCAGCACGGGTCAACTCGCCGGCCTCCGCCGACGCCGCCCTCGCCGTGGGCAGCGTGTCCCGCCGGGACAGGCTGAGCGATTTCTCCCAGCACGGACCTCGGCCCGGGGACGGACTGGCCAAACCGGAACTCGTCGCTCCCGGCGAGAACATCGCGGCGGCCCGGGCCGCCGGCGCCTTCCCCGAAATCGCCGGTGACGCGTCGCAGGTGCCGCTCTCCGGCACCTCGATGGCGACACCCCACGTGGCCGGCGCCGCAGCGATCCTCGCCCAGCAGCACCCGGAATGGACCGGTGATCAGCTCAAGGCGGCGCTCACCTCGACCGCGGCCCCGATCGACGACGCCAGCGTGTTCCAGGTTGGGGCAGGACGGTTGGACGTGGCCCGAGCGGTCGGCCAGGGGGTGGCCGCCGTTCCGGCCACCCTGGCCACCCGGCTGCCCTGGAACGCGCAGACGGCGAAGCGGGCGCTGACCGTCACCTACCACAACAGCGGTACTACTCCGGTGACGTTGGCGCTGGAAGTGGCGTTGACCGATCCCGCCGGCACTGCCGCTCCGCGCGGTCTCGTCACGTACGACGGCAGCGTGACGATTCCGGCGGGCGGTCGGGCAAGCACCCAACTCACCGTCACCAGTCAGCCGGACCGGCCGGGCACCTACGGTGGCGTGCTGGTCGGCACCGGCAACGGCGTTTCCATCCGTACGCCGATCACGGTACAGCTCGACTCGGAGGAGCACACGATGCGGCTGCGGGCGGTGGACCGGGACGGGGCACCGGTCCAGGTGGAGATGACAGTGGTCAACCTGGACACCGACGACGCCACGCCCGTCTTCGGAGACACCGATCTCCGGCTGCCCACCGGTCGCTACGCGGTCGTCGGGTGGTTCACCGTGCTCCGGCCGGCGCTGCTGGTGCAGGTCGGACACCCGGAGGTGCGACTCACCGGCGACAGCACGGTCACCCTCGACGGGCGGTGGGCAGGTCCGGTGCCGTTCGGCGTGTCCGACCGGCCGGAGGCCCGGGCCGGCCAGCGCGACACCTCGATCGCCGTGACGGCTCGCGACGGTACCCGCGCCACCGCGTACACCATCGTGCACGATCCGGAGATCCACGAGGTGTACGCCGGGAGCGCCCCGGGCGCTGACGGAGCCCGGCTCCGTCTCGCCGACCTCGCCAGCCTGGAACGCCCGCTCGTGGAACTGACCGCGACCGCGCCGGAGCGCCTCCAGGTACCCGTCGCCTGGTACGCCCCCGACGGGCAGTCGGTCTTCACCGGACGCCTCGACCTCGCCACGGTCGCGGTGCCGGTGGGCGCCGGAGGGCAGGTGCCGACCGACGGCGTCGCCGGCAAACTGGTCGTGCTCACCTCCGCCGAACAGGTGGACCCCTTCGACCTCGATCCGATCGTGCGGTCACTCGCCGCCGCCGGGGCCACGATGGTGGCAACCAGCGCGGCCGATCTCCAATGGAACGGCAAACCACTCGCTCTGCCCACGATGTGGCTCGGCGGCCCGCCCGGGGAGCAGCTCACGCGGCTCGCGGAGGCCGGCCGCCTCACCGTCACCGTCAAAGGCAACCCGGCCAGCCCCTATCGGTACCTGCTGGCCTTCTCCCACGAGGGCGCCATTCCGCAAGGGCTCACCCACCGGGCGTCGACCAGCGCGCTCGCCGCCGTGCCGACCAGCTACCACAGCTCGACGCCGGAAGTGCGGCGGTTGAACTGGTTCTACCAGATCGGTGGTTCCTCGTACTGCGTCTGCCGCTCCATGAATGTCCACGGCCCACTCGAGCGGACCGAGTACTACAGCCGCGGAACCTGGGACGTATGGAACAGCCGGGACGGGGAACAGCAGCTCGTGGCGAGCGGACTGGCCCTGCGGGCCGGCGCCAACCCGCCGCTACGCTGGGACCGCGCCGTGCCAGGCCCCCAATTGGGCGCGGCACGCAGCGGTGGCCAGATGTTCGCCGCCCGCGACGACAACGTGATCACGGCTGACCTGCCGCTGACCAGCGACTCGGACGGGCACTGGCGGCTGGTCGCCGGCACGCCGGGCTTCACCGGATCGACCAGCCTTTATCGAAACGGCGTCCGCATCGGTGCGACGCAACAGCCAGGGGCGGGCTCCTTCGCCGTGCCCGCCGGCAGCGCCGAGTACCGGCTGACGGCCGAGGCGGTGCGGCACGCGTCAGACCCCGCGCTGGGCAGGAAGATCGAGGTCGCCTGGACCTTCCGTTCCGACACCACGTCCGCACCGACCGCGCTGCCCCTGCTCGGGATTGGCGTGGCCGCCCCGGTGAACCTACACAGTTCGGTCCGGGTCGGTGACCCGACCCCCGTGCTGATCACGGCGCACCGGCAGCACGGCCTCGGCGCCCCCAGGGTCACCAAGATCGCGCTGGAGGTCTCCTACGACGACGGGAAGACCTGGAACGACAAGGTCGATGTCGTACCCGGCGGACCGGGCTGGCAGGCCCAGGTACCACACCACCAGTCGGGTTACGTGTCAGTACGGGTCAAGGCCACCGACGCCGATCGAAACAGCATCGTCCAGACCGTGCTGCGCGCGTACCAGGTGAGTTGATCGAGATCGGGTGGCCAGGAGTAGTCTCCGGCCACCCGATCGCACCAGACCGGTCGTCGGACCCTTCACACACTCTGACCTCGGGCGTTCCTGGATCCCACGGGCCCTCGGCGGACCGGGCTGGTCGTTCCGGGCCGCCGTCCAGGGTCGAGTCGCGGCACGGCCTGCCGTCGCGACGACACCGGTTTCAAGACGGCACCGTCGTGCGCGAAGAGCACCCGGGCCGGGTCGAGGTCGGCCAGCTGGGACAGCCACTCCGGCACCGGCGGCAGCGCATCCGGCACCCCGTCCCGCGCGGCGCGCAGGGCGAGCGCGTCCGAGCCGTACTGAGTGGCGAAGTCGTGGGCCTGCCCGGCGAGGACCACCGTGCCGTCGGGCCGGCGCAGGGCCAGGACTGGTGCCCGGCGGTGTGCCCCGGAGTCGGGATGATACATACGCCGGGCCAGACTTCGGCCTTGCCGTCCAGTTCCTCGTGCCGGATTCCTGGGAGATCGATCAGTTCGGGGATGGGTGGCCGGGTGCCCCGGCGAGGGCAAGTTCCGTACGCTGCACCACGATCGGCCGCCCGGCGAGTTCCGGGTTCCCGCCACAGTGGTCGAGGTGCGGGTGGCAGGTGAAGCTGGTCATCGCAGTCGTAGCGGGTATCGGGGAGTGGCAGCCTTACGATATCGTGCGCAATCATGTAGGGCTGTGAGCTGCGGTGATACCGCGTGTGGCTACCAGGTGATCATGCGGTCCGAGACCAATCCGGCGACGGCGTTCATCGTCTCGGAAAGTAGTTCACGGCGGCCGGTGAACCGTTGTAGTTGGCGCCACCACTTCAGCTCGGCGATCGCGTGCCCGACCCGGATCCGTTGTGATGACTGGTGTTTATGCACGCATGCCCCGAGTATCGCTGAACGCGGCCGTCCCTGCGATTTTTAGTTCTCGACGGCTTCGCGGTAGACGGTCATGGTGCGGTCGGCGATGGCGTCCCAGGAGAAGTGCTCGACCGCCCGGCGGCGGCCGGCCCGGCCGAGCTCGACGGCCCGTGCCGGGTCGGTGAGCAGTTCGGTGATCGCGTCGGCCAGGTCGGCGACGAAGCGATCCGGGTCCAGCGGGGTGCCGGTGCCGTCGGCGGCCTGGGCGATCGGCACCAGCAGGCCGGTCGTGCCGTCCGCGACCACCTCGGGGATGCCGCCGGTCGCGGTCGCCACCACCGCCGTCTCGCAGGCCATCGCCTCCAGGTTGACGATGCCCATCGGCTCGTAGACCGACGGGCAGACGAAGACGGTGCTGTGGCTGAGGATCTGGATCACCTCGGGCTTGGGCAGCATCTCGGCGACCCAGACCACGCCCTCCCGGCTGCCCCGCAACCCGGCGACCAGCTCCTCCACCTCGGCGGCGATCTCGGCGGTGTCGGGTGCGCCGGCCAGCAGCACCAGCTGGGCTTCCGCCGGCAGCCGGCGGGCGGCCCGGAGCAGGTACGGCAGGCCCTTCTGTCGGGTGATCCGGCCGACGTACGTCACGCTGGGCCGGTCCGGGTCGACGCCGAGCCGCGCCAGCACGTCGGTGCCGGGATCGGGGGAGTACTGGTGGGTGTCGATTCCGTTGTGCACCACCCGGACCCGCTCCGGCGACACCGCCGGATAGGCCGTCAGCAGGTCCCGCATCATCCCGGCGGAGACCGCGATCACCGCGTCGGCGGCCTCCAGCGCGGTCCGCTCGCACCAGGAGGAGAGCGCGTAGCCGCCGCCGAGCTGCTCGGCCTTCCACGGTCGCAGCGGCTCCAGGCTGTGCACGGTCACCACGTGCGGCACCCCGTGCAGCAGCTTGCCGACGTGGCCGGCGAGGTTGGCGTACCAGGTGTGGCTGTGCAGCACGTCGGTGCCGGCGGTACCGGCCGCCATCGCCAGGTCGACGCCCATGGTGCGCAGCGCCGGGTTCGCGTGCGCCAGCTCGGCCGGTTCCGGGTACGCGGTGACGCCCGACTCCGCGTACGGGGACTGGCGCGGTGCGCCGAAGCAGTGCACCCGGGTGTCGGCGCGGGACCGCAGTTCCCGGGCGAGGTACTCGACGTGCACCCCCGCCCCGCCGTACACCTCCGGCGGGTACTCCCGGGTCAGCAGGTCGACCCGGAGCCGCCGGGTTTCGGGCGCGTCTTCGGTCACAGCCGGCACCCTAGCCCAGCCCGCCCCGCTCCGCCCGCTCCGCGCCACCCGGTCCACCCGGGCGTCGGGCGTCATCCACTCTCGCGTCGGGGAGCGTCGGGTCAGGTCTGCAGGACCAGGCTGACCCCGATGGTGACCATGGTGAGGGCGATCAGGGCGTCCAGTACCCGCCAGGCGGCCGGGCGGGCGAAGAGCCGGCCGAGCAGCCGGGCTCCGTAGCCGAGGGCGGTGAACCAGACGATACTGGCCAGCGCGGCACCGGCCCCGAACGACCAGCGCCCGGACCCGCCGTGCGTGTTGGCGATCGAGCCGAGCAGCAGGACGGTGTCCAGGTAGACTTGCGGGTTGAGCCAGGTCATCGCCAGCACGGTGAGTACCGCCGTGCGCAGTGTCGAGCCGGTGGTGCCGTTGCCGGCCGCCATGCTCTGGGTGCCGAAGGCCCGGCGGGCGGCGAGCAGGCCGTAGCCGACCAGGAAGGCGGCGCCGGCCCAGCGGAACACGGTGAGCGCGACCGGGGCGCGTTCGACCACCTCGCCGATCCCGCTGATGCCGGCCAGGATCAGCAGCGCGTCCGAGAGGGCGCAGATCGCCACGATCGGCAGTACGTGCTCGGCGCGTACGCCCTGGCGGAGCACGAACGCGTTCTGGGCGCCGATCGCCACGATCAGCGAGAGGCCGACCCCGAAGCCGGCGACGAGCACAGGCACCAGACCGGTGTGGGGAGCGGCGGAGGAGAGGATCACGGCTCCGACCCTAGAAAACCGGAGACCCACACTCCAGCTAAAGATTCTGGGGGTTCGTTAGCATCTCTTATGTGGATCTCCAGTTCGAGCAGCTGCGCACCTTCGTCGCCGTCGTGGACGACGGCTCGTTCGAGGCCGCCGCCCGGCGGCTGCACGTCACGCCGTCGGCGGTCAGCCAGCGGATGAAGGCACTGGAGAGCACCGTCGGCAGGGTGCTTGTCGAGCGCGGCCGGCCGGTCCGCCCGACGGCCTCGGGGCAGGTCGTGCTCCGGCTGGCCCGCCAGGTGGCGCTGCTCGCCACCGACGCGCTCGACGAACTGGGACAGGACTCGGCGGACCCGGCGGAGTTCAGCCGGATCCCGATCGTGGCCAACAGCGACTCGCTGAACACCTGGGTACTCCCGGCGCTGGCCGACGCCGTCCGCCAGCGGATCTGTGTCGACGTCTACCGCGAGGACCAGGACCACTCGGCCGAACTGCTCCGCCGGGGTACGGCGATGGCGGCGATCACCTCGGAGTCCCGCCCGGTGCAGGGCTGTTCGGTACGTCCGCTCGGCCGGATGTCCTACCGCCCGATGGCCAGCCCGGAGTACGTCCGGACCTGGCTGCCGGAGGGCCCGACCCTCGACGCGCTGGCCCGCGCCCCGATGGTCGTCTTCGACCGCCGGGACGACCTCCAGGAGCGCTACCTGCGGCGACGCTCCCGCCGCGAGTGGAATCCGCCGCGCAGCTACCTGCCGTCCTCCGGGGACTTTCCGGAGGCGATCCGGCTCGGGCTCGGTTGGGGAATGCTGCCGCCGCAGCAGGTCGACAGGTGCCCGGCCGGCAGCGTGGTGCCGATCGACCCGGCGGCGGTGGTCGAGGTCCCGCTCTACTGGCAGCAGTGGCGGCTCGACTCCCGACCGCTCGGCATCCTGGCCGACAGCGTCGCCGCCGCCGCGGCCGCCGCACTCGACCGGTAGCCGCCGCCCGGGGCTGGGTAGCGATGGGACGAAGTTGGACGAACCGGGCGGTGAAGATCTTGGTGGGACGAAGCCGACGAGCCCTGTGCGGCAGACGGTCCGCTCCGTTACCGTCGGGGCATGTCAGCCAAGGTCCTCGCCATCGTCCTGGCCGGAGGAGAGGGCAAGCGACTGATGCCCCTGACCGCCGACCGGGCCAAGCCGGCCGTGCCGTTCGGCGGCATGTACCGGATGATCGATTTTGTGCTGTCCAACCTGGCCAACGGCGGGTTCCTCAAGATCGTCGTGCTGACGCAGTACAAGTCGCACTCGCTGGACCGGCACGTCACGAAGACCTGGCGGATGTCGAACCTGCTCGGCAACTACGTGACACCGGTACCCGCGCAGCAGCGGCGCGGGCCGTGGTGGTTCGCCGGCTCCGCCGACGCGATCTACCAGAGCTTCAACCTGATCAACGACGAGCAGCCGGACTACGTCATCGTCTTCGGCGCCGACCACATCTACCGGATGGACCCCCGGCAGATGCTGGAACAGCACATCGCCTCCGGCGCCGGAGTGACAGTCGCCGGGATCCGCCAGCCGCTCGCCAGCGCCGACCAGTTCGGCGTCATCGAGGTCGGCTCGGACGGCCGGCGGATCCAGGCCTTCCGGGAGAAGCCGACCGACGCCAGGGGCCTGCCGGACGCACCCGACGAGATCTACGCGTCGATGGGCAACTACGTCTTCAGCACGAAGATGCTCTGCGAGGCGGTGGAGACCGACGCGGCCGACAAGGCCAGCAAGCACGACATGGGCGGCAGCATCATCCCGATGCTCGTCGAACGGGGCGAGGCGAACGTCTACGACTTCCGCGACAACGAGGTGCCGGGCAGCACCGACCGGGACCGGGCGTACTGGCGGGACGTGGGGACGCTCGACTCGTTCTACGAGGCGCACATGGACCTGATCGCCGTACACCCGGTCTTCAACCTCTACAACTACGAGTGGCCGATCTACACCGACCACCCGCCGTGGCCGCCGGCCAAGTTCGTGCACGGGCTGGAGGAGCGGGTCGGCCGGGCGGTCGAGTCGATGATCTCCCCCGGGGTGGTGATCTCGGGCGCGCTCGTGGAGAACTCCGTCGTCTCGCCGAATGTCCGGGTGCACTCCTGGGCCCACGTGCAAGGCTCGGTGGTGATGGAGGGAGTGGAGATCGGCCGGCACGCCGTGGTCCGCAACGCCATCCTCGACAAGAACGTGGTGGTGCCGGAGGGCGTGGAGATCGGCGTGGACCTCGATCGCGACCGTGAGCGCTACACGGTCTCCGACCGTGGCATCGTGGTCATCGGCAAGGGGCAGCGCGTCGAGCCCTGACCCGCCCGCCGTGACCGCCCCCCCCGTGACCCGGTCGGCCGCCACCGTGCGGTCGGCCACCGCCGCCGCAACCGGCCGCACCGGTTTCCCGTGCCCACACCGTGCCAGTAGGAGGTCAGATGTCGGTACACGCCCGCGCCGGCCAGCCCGCCGAGCCCGACGACCTGGTGGACGTGCCCCGGCTCGTCACCGCGTACTACGCCGAGCGGCCCGACCCGGCCGACCCGGCGCAACAGGTCTCGTTCGGCACCTCCGGGCACCGCGGGTCGAGCCTGCGAGCCGCGTTCAACGAGCGGCACATCCTGGCCATCACCCAGGCGACCTGCGAGTACCGGCGGCAGCAGGGCGTCGATGGGCCGCTGTTCCTGGCCCGGGACACGCACGCGCTCTCCGGGCCGGCGATGGTGAGCGCCCTGGAGGTGCTGGCCGCCAATGAGGTGACGGTGCTCGTCGACAGCCGGGACGGCTACACCCCGACCCCGGCACTGTCGCACGCCGTACTCCGGCACAACTCGGGGCGCGGGCACAACTCTGGGCGCGGCGGCGGGCTCGCCGACGGGATCGTGATCACCCCGTCGCACAACCCGCCGTCGGACGGCGGGTTCAAATACAACCCGACGCACGGTGGACCGGCCGACACCGACGCGACCAGGTGGATCCAGGACCGGGCGAACGCGCTGCTGGCCGACGACCTGCGCGAGGTGAAACGCGTCCCGTACGCCCGGGCCCGCAGCGCCGACACCACCGGCCGGTACGACTTCCTCGCCGAGTACGTCGACGACCTGCCCTCGGCGGTCGACCTGGCCGCCGTACGTGCCGCCGGGGTGCGGATCGGCGCGGACCCGCTGGGCGGAGCCAGCGTGGCGTACTGGGGCGAGATCGCCGACCGGCACGGCCTGGAGCTGACCGTGGTGAACCCGCTCGTCGACCCGACCTGGCGGTTCATGACCCTGGACTGGGACGGCAAGATCCGGATGGACTGCTCGTCCCCGCACGCGATGGCCTCGCTCATTGCCCGGCGGGCCGACTACCAGGTCGCCACCGGCAACGACGCCGACGCCGACCGGCACGGCATCGTCACCCCCGACGGCGGCCTGATGAACCCGAACCACTACCTCGCGGTGGCCATCTCCTACCTCTTCGGCAACCGGCCCGACTGGTCCGCCGAGGCGGCGGTCGGCAAGACCCTGGTCTCCTCCTCGATGATCGACCGGGTCGCCGCGGACCTCGGCCGGAAGCTGCTGGAGGTGCCGGTCGGCTTCAAGTGGTTCGTTCCGGGGCTGCTCGACGGCTCGGTCGGCTTCGGCGGCGAGGAGAGCGCCGGGGCGTCCTTCCTGGCCCGCGACGGCCGGACCTGGACGACCGACAAGGACGGCATCCTGCTCTGCCTGCTGGCCGCCGAGATCATCGCGGTGACCGGCCGTACCCCGAGCGAGCACTACGCCGACCTGGTGTCCCGGTTCGGCGAGCCCGCGTACGCCCGGATCGACGCACCGGCCGACCGGGAACAGAAGGCCGTGCTCGGGCGGCTCTCCCCGGACCAGGTCACCGCCACCGAGCTGGTCGGTGAACCGATCACCGCGACCCTGACCGAGGCACCGGGCAACGGCGCGGCGATCGGCGGGCTGAAGGTCAGCACCGAGTCCGGCTGGTTCGCCGCCCGCCCGTCCGGCACCGAGGACGTCTACAAGATCTACGCGGAGTCGTTCCGCGGGCCGGAACACCTCAGCCGGCTCCAGGAGGAGGCGCAAGCCCTGATCACCGACGTCCTGAAGGATGCCTGACCCCGGTCCGGCGCCCGAGGTGCGCGCCGTCCCTTCGGATCAGGACGTCGCGGCTGGTGTGCCGGTCTCGGGCCACCCGTCCCCGGCGTCGAGCCGCCTGCGCAGCAGCGCACCCAGTGGCATCGACTGGCCGTCCGGCCCGCCCTCGCCGACGACAAGCTTCGCCGGTTGCGGCCGGAGCGTCGTCCCGGCCAGCCGGGCCCGCAGGCTGGCCGGCACGGTCAGCAGGTAGAAGTTCCCGGCGGCGTCCACCGCGTGGATCCGGGCAAGGTCCAGGTACCAGCCGGTGAGGCCGGTGCGGTAGCGGGTACGGCCGTTGTAGGCGAGCACGGTGAGCCTGGTCTGCCGCAGTCCTCGCGCCAGGGCCTCGGCGACGAACTCGGCGACGAGTTGCCCGGCCTGCTGCTGTTCCGCCTCCCGGCGACGCTGCTCGGCCCCGGCCCGCGCGACGATCGCCTGCCGTCGCTGCTCCGCCCACTCCGCCGCCTGGTCCCGTCCCATCCGCAGGACGGTACCGTCAGGATCGTGCCTACCCGGGCGGCGGGTACCCCGGTCCGGGCGGTGCCTGCCCGGGCGGGCCGTAGCCGGACGGGTACCCACCCGGCGCTGCCGGAGGCCCGGACCGGTATGGCGGTGCCGCCGCAGGACCGGGTGCATACGGCGGTGCTGGCCTGGGGTCGGATGAGTACGGCGGCGCTGCCGGATATCCGGGTGGCGGTCCGGGATGTCGCCCGCCAACGGCGGGACCTACCGGCGACGGATGGTCGGAGCGGGGCGGCCCGGTGCCGCCTCGACGGCGGCGGGCGCGCACCAGCAGCCAGCCGAGCACACCGGCACCGGCCAGCACCACAAGCAGGCAGAGCCCACCCAGGGCGTACGCGGCAGGACTGAGCTTGACACCGGTGGACCCGTCACCGGGCGGTGGCAGGGCCACGCCCGGTGACGTCGCCTCTCCCGTCGGACTCGGTCGGGTGCTGGGCTGCGCCCCGGCCGGCGCGACGTCGGCGGTCAGCGCCTCGACGAGGTTGAGCACGCCGTGGCCGTACTCGGGATCGTGGCCCCGGGGGCCCCGGTCGGTGGCGGTCGCGGTGAGCCGGTGTATCACCTCGGCGGCGGAGAGTTCCGGATACTTCGCCCGGACCAGGGCGGCGGCACCGGCCACGATCGCCGTGGCGTCGCTCGTCCCGTCGCTTACCTGGTAGGCCCCGGTCCGGCTGGTGGAGGCGATGTCCACCCCGGGCGCGACGAGCCCGACCTTGTCGCCGGTGACGCTGATCGGGGCTATCTTGCCGTCCCGTCCGCTCGCGCCGACGGCGAGCACCCCCGGATAGGCCGCCGGATAAGCGACGAACGCGTCGTCCGGACGGTTGCCGACTGCGGCGACCAAGATGATGTCGGCGGCCTGCGCCTCCTCGACAGCCTGCTTGAGGGCCTCGCCGGCACCGGCCGCGAGTGACAGCGACAGCACCCTCGCCTTACGACGGACCGCCTCCCGGATCGCTCGCGGCAGATCGTCACCGGCACCGACCTTGGTCCGCGAGCTGCGTACGGGCAGGATCTTGGCCTCGGGGGCGATCCCGAGCACGCCGTCGGCGTTGCCTGGACCGTGCCCGTGCCCCGCGATCAGTCCTGCCATCGCTGTGCCGTGACCGTTGGTGTCCTGCCGCCCGTCGGTCCCCGCGCCGGTCACGTCGACACCGGGCAGGATGTTGCCGGTCAGGTCCTTGTGATCGGCCCGTACACCGGTGTCCACCACGGCCACCACGACCCCGGCGCCCTGGCTGATCCGGTGCGCGTCGGCGACGTCGAGCGCCCGCAGGTGCCACTGCCGGTCCCGGGCCGCGTCCGCCAGCGCTGCGGGCGCACCGAGCGGCGCCGCGAGCAGGCCGCACACGGCTGCCGCGCACCAGCGCGACAGCCGGGTGGAGAACCTGGCGCTTCCCGTCACCGGTCCTTCCCGAGGATCCCGCTTCCGGGTTCGTGTCGGTCGACGTCCCGGTTCGGCTCGATCTCCGGGGCGACGCCCTGCTCGACCTCCCACGGGTTGTCGGGATCCCACTTCTTCTGCTCGGGATTCTCCGGATCACGGCGGCCCCGTGCTCCGCCGATCGCACCCGGCGTACCCGAGGTGCCGCCGCCCGCGCCTGGCCGGCGGGCACCCGACCTTCCGCCGCCCGGTACGGCGCCGATCCCACCGGAGGTGCCGGGCCGACCGCCGCCAGCCGCCCCGGGGCGGCCACCCTGCGGCCCGATCACCCCGCCCACCGGATTGACCCCCCGGGTTACGCCGCCCGAGCGGGGCGCGCCGGCAACGCCGGGTGCTCCGCCAGGGCCACCACCGGGCCGGCCACCGATCACGCCGCCCGGCGGCACACCACCGGTCGGGCCCCCGCCGAGCGGGCCGACCCTGCCCGGTCCGCCGGGGCCGCGTGGCCCGGTGCCGAGTCCCGGGCCGGTGCCCGGCGGCCCGCCGAGACCGGGCGGAACGCCGATGGTCGGCGGAACGACCGGCGGTGGCACCGGACCTGGCGCGGGCACCGGCGGGCCGGGTGGGACCGGCGTCACGGGCAGCGGAGCGGTGGTCGGCGGGGCGACACCGGTCAAACTCGGTCCGTCGTCGACTGGATAGCTCGGCGGCGGGCCGACCTGTTCCGGGGTCACCTCAGCGTGGATGTCCGGCGGCGGTGTTCCGTCGACGTAGCCGGGGCGGTCGTCCGGGGTATCACCCCGGCGGCGGGGCGGCGGGTTGACGACCGGCGGTCGGATCGTTCCGTCGGAGTCGTCTTCAGGATGCCGTATGCGGCCTTCTTTGTTGATTGGTGGCGGAACATACTCCGGCGGCGGTTGGATCCGGCCGGTGCCGTCCCGCGCCGCGCCGTCCACCTCCACCTGCACGGCCCGGGCCCGGGCGACAAGCGCTGCCTGCTGGGCGTCGCTCACCGGCGGGTCGGTGAGCACCTTCATCGCGCCCTCGCCGAGGAAGTCCCCTGCCTTCTGCCCGAGTGCGGTCAGGCCGAAGCGGGACGCGGCGGCCCCGCCGACCGTCCCGCCGACATCGCCGGCCAGCTCGACCTGCCGCTGGTAGTCGGCCAGCTTCCGCTGGTTCTCCAGGTATTCCCGGTAGACCGGCTCCAGCTTGGTCCGGGCCTGCTCGATGGCGTCCGCCACGTGCCCGATGTGGGTGGCGTTGTTCTGCGCCGCCGTCGACGTCTGCCGGCTTGCCTCGATCAGCCGGTCCAGCTCGGCCATGTACGCCGCCGAGGCCGCGTTCTGCTCCGGCGGCCAGAGCGTGGCGAGCTGGTTGCGGCAGGCCTGCAACCTGGCGGCGTGGCCGCCCAGCATGCTCGACGTCCGCTCCCAGGCGGAGACCTGCTCCCGGCTCGGCTGGAGCCGCTGCTGCGCCGCCTCGACCAGCCGCCACAGGCGCGGGATGTACTCCTCAGCCATTGTCGGCGCCTCCTGTCGGGCTCGCCGGGCTCGCCGGGCTGGCGGGACGTGCCTCCGCCTGCCGTCCACTCTGCTCGACCGGCGGCAGGACCTCGTGCACGTCGCTCACCGTGGCGTTCGCGAAGGCGTCGGAGCCGCGGTAGTTGGTGGCGATCTGCTCGGCCGCCGCCGCCACCGCCTGGGTGCCCAGATCCAGGTTGACCAGAGCCTCCAGGCTCTTCTGGATGCACTCGTCGTAGCGCTCCTGGAGGTGCAGCCAGTCGTCGCCTTCGAGTTGGTCGCCGATCGTCGCGCCCTGCTGCATGGCGACGTGCACCGGCGGCACCTGGGTGCGGTAGCCCTCCTTGAGCTCCTCGCGCATCGCGGCGGCCGCGCTCGCCAGGCCGTCGATCTCCACATTGATCTGGCCGATGACGGCTGCGACGGCGGCGCCGATCGCACCGGCCGCCGCGCCGACCGCTGGACCAACCGGGTTCATCGGAACCCCTCCCCGTGGTGGTTGGGTGACGTGGTCGCGGCTCATTGTAGCCGAGACACAACACCGGGCCGCGTGTCAAATCAGGCAACGTCGATCGAAAGGTGGACAGTGTCCGCCCGGCCCGCGGCGCTACGGCCGGTTGGCGGACGACAGGTGGGACGACCAGGCCGGACATCACCGCCACTTCGTCCGATCCGTCGCCGGCCGTCGACCCCGGTTCACCCTGATGTTGCCCGGCGCACGCCTCCCGGCCGCCGGCCCTCGTGATGCTGGGCCGGATCGCCGGGTCCGACCCGGCGCGACCCTCGACACCGCACCGGGGCCGGTCGCACGGACCCCGAGGCACCACACTGGAACAGGTGATTACCAATGTCCCGACGGCGCCAACTGATCGGCGCGCTGCTGGTGACGGCGGCCGTACTGGCCGGGACGCCCACCGGCGTCCAGGCGGACGAGCGCCACCGACCCGACTCCCGGCGGAGTTTCGACCTACAGGCACACCGGGGCGGGCTCGGCCTGCGGGTGGAGAACAGCCTCGCCTCGTTCGGCAACGCGCTCCAGCTCGGGGTCAGCACCCTCGAACTGGACGTGCAGGTGACCGAGGACCGGCAGCTGGTGGTCACCCACGACCGCCGGGTCAGCGGTACGAAGTGTGTCGACACCGGCCCGGCCACCCCCGGCGACCCCGAGTACCCGTACGTCGGCAAGTACGTCAACACGCTGAGCCTGGCCCAGGTGCGTACCCTCGACTGCGGTACGAAGACGCTGGCGGACAAGCCGGGGCAGCTCGCCGTACCCGGGGCCCGGATGCCGCTGCTGCGCGAGGTCTTCGCGCTCGTGAAGCGCTACCGGGCCGACGACGTCATGCTCAACGTGGAGACCAAGGTGGAGGCCGGCGCGCCGGCCGAGACCGCGCCCCGGGAGCAGTTCGTGCAGCTCACCGCCGCCGAGATCCGGGCCGCCGGGCTGCTGAGGCAGGTCACGGTCCAGAGCTTCGACTGGGGTGCCCTGATGCGGATGCGCCAGGTCGAGCCCCGGTTGCCGCTGGTGGCGCTCACCAACTACGACTTCCTGCAGACCGGGCAGCCCGGTGCGTCGCCGTGGCTCGGCGGCCTCGACATCGACGACTTCGACGGCGACCCGATCAGGGCGATCAGGACCTTCGGCGCCACCGCCTTCTCGCCGGTGCACGGCTTCCCGCAGAACGGCACGGTCACCGACCCGGGCTACCGGCCGTACGTGACCAGGGAAATGGTGGCGCACGCGCACCGCTTCGGCATCAAGGTGGTGCCGTGGACGGTCGACGACGTGCCGACGATGGCGAAGCTGCTCGACGACGGCGTGGACGGCATCATCACCGACTACCCGGACCGGCTGCGTACCCTGCTGGCGGAGCGCCGGATCGCGTTGCCGAAGGGCCACACCGCGCCGTTCGACATCGAGGCGCACCGGGGCGGTCGGGCCACCCGGCCGGAGAACACCCTGCCGGCCTTCGCCAACGCGCTCGCCAACCCGGCGATCTCCACACTCGAACTGGACACCGGGGTGACCCGGGACGGCCACCTGGTGGTGCTGCACGACCGTACCGTCAACGGCAGCCACTGCGTCGACACCGCACCGGCCCGGCCGGGCGACCCGGCGTTCCCGTACGTCGGCAAGCGGGTGCACGACCTCACGCTCAGGCAGCTCAAGACCGTCGACTGCGGCACGAAGACCCTGCCGGAGCTGCCGGATCAGGTCGCCGTGCCGGGTGCCCGGATCCCGACCCTGGACGAGGTCCTCGACCTGGTGCGCCGCAGCGGGCGCCGGGACGTTCGGCTGAACGTCGAGACCAAGCTCAGTCCGCTGGTGGCCGACACCGAGCCGTACCGCAGCTTCACCGCGAAGCTGGTCCGGGCGGTCGAGCGGGCCGGCTTCACCGACCGGGTGACGATCCAGTCCTTCGACTGGCGCACCATCACGCACGCCCGGAAGCTGAACCGGCGGATCGAGACCGTCGCCCTGGTCTGGCAGTACGGCCCGGCCGAGTGCGCCAGCCTGGCCGACGAGTGCTCGCTGCGGGCGGTCTACCACGACCCCTCGGTGCGCAGCCCGTGGACCGCCGGGCTGGACTGGCGGCGCTACCGGGACCTCGGCCGGCTGGTCCGGGCGGCCGGCGCCGGCACGGTCTCGGCCAACTGGCAGGTGCACGACCCGGCCCAGGGCACGGTGCCGTCCGCCGACTGGTACCTACGGCAGGACCCGGCGTACTTCCACGGCCCGACGGTCGCCGACCTGCAACGCCGGTACGGGCTGAAGGTGGTGCCGTACACCGTGGACGACCCGGCGGTGATGCAGCGGGTGATCGACCTCGGGGTGGACGGCATCATCACCGACTATCCGGAGCGGCTGGTGGCGGTGGCGATCCGCAACGGACTGCGCTGACCCTGTGATCGGAGTCGGCGGGTCCGGTCCGGCGTCGAACCGGGACCGGACCCGCTCCCTCCGGACGCGGTGCTCCGGGCTAATCCTTGACGAGGTGCAGGTGCACCCAGCCGGGCTGGTAGCCGCGCAGCCAGACGCCGGGGAAATAGAGTGCCGAGCCGAGCGCCATGAGCGCCTTCGTCGTCAGCCCGCGTTCCGGGGCGACCAGCTTGGCGCCGCAGTGCACGCAGCCCTGCTCCTGCCCGTACGTCCCCCACGGGTTGCCCGCGAGGTCGAACACCTTGGCGGCCAGGGCGTTGGTGCCGGTCCGCTGGCCGACCAGCGAGGTGGCCTCGATCCGCAGCCCGGCGAAGAGGCCACGCAGCCGGTCCATGGTGAACGAGTTGACGTGCCCCCACGGGGGATTGCGCCGGCCGCAGCTGCGACAGGTCGTCTGGCCGAGCCGCAGGTCCTGCTCGAACGGCACTCCGACGACCAGGTGCCGCCGGGTCACCCGGGCCAGTTCGGCGCAGGCGGTGGCCAGCCGGTCGGTCGGTACGTGTTCCAGTACCTCGGTGCAGAGCACCAGGTCGAAACTGTCGTCCGGATAGTCCAGCGCGGTGATGTCGCCCTGGACGCAGCTCACCCGCTCGTGGTCGATCGTCGGCGCGGTGAGGTCGAGCGCGATCACCCGCCCGTAGTGCTCGGCGAGCCGGCGCGCCAGGTGACCGTCCCAGGCGCCGGCGTCGAGTGCCAGGCCGCCACCCGCCGGGATCAGCCGGAACAGATCGTCGATCCGCTCCCGCTCCTGGGGTGACTTCCGAGTTTCCGCACGCTGAACAGCCAGATCCATGAAACTTCCCTCCTGCCTGCTCCAACGATTCCGACGAGCGGCCGGTGACGGACATCCGGCAACGATGCGCAGGTCGGGCGTGTTCGACGGCCGGTGCGGCGGGTCAGCTTCGGTGCGCCGTGCTGGCGAAGTAGTCGCGTACCCGGGCGAGGACCGTCGCCAGCTGCCCGTCGGTCAGCTCCGGGTAGATCGGCAGCGAGAGGCACTCCCGGGCCCACGCCTCGGTCACCGGCAGGTCTCCGGGACGGTGACCGAGCGAGGCGTACGCCGGTTGCAGGTGCAGCGGGATCGGATAGTGCACGCCCGCGTCGATGCCGGCCCGGCGCAGGTGCTCCCGGAGGCCGTCCCGGTGTCGGCTGCGGAGCACGAACAGGTGGTACACCCCGCGCCGGTTCGGCGGCTCGACCGGGAGTACGAGGTCGCCGACCCCGGCCAGCCCGGTCCGGTAGCCGGCGGCCAGCTCCCGGCGGCGCCGGTTGTCCTCGGCCAGCGTGCGGAGCTTCACCGCCAGGACAGCCGCCTGGAGGGTGTCCATCCGTTCCGCGTAGCCGACGGTGAGGTGCTCGTACTTGCTGGTCCGTCCGTGGTTGGCCAGCCGGCGGATCCGTTCGGCGAGCACCGGGTCGGCGGTGGTGACCGCCCCGGCGTCGCCGAACGCCCCGAGGTTCTTGCCGGGATAGAACGAGAAGCAGCCGATCCGGCCGTAGCCGCCGGCCCGCAGCACCGAACCGTCGTCGCGGAGGTACTCGGCACCGTGCGCCTGGGCGGCATCCTCGACCACCGGCACCCCCGCGGCGGCGGCCAGCGCACCGATCGGATCGAGGTCGACCGGCAGGCCGTAGAGGTGCACCGGGAGTACCGCCCGGACCCGGTCGACGACCGCCTTCAGAGCGTCCGGGTCCATTCCGCCGGTCTCGGCGTCGACCTCGACGAACCGGGGCCGGGCGCCCAGCCAGCTCACCGGTTCGGCGGTGGCGACGAAGGTGTGCGCCGGCACGGCCACCTCGTCACCGGGGCCCACGCCCAGCGCGGCCAGGCTCAGGTGGATGGCGGCGGTACCGGAGGCCAACCCGACGGCGTGGGTGCTGCCGCAGAAGGCGGCGAACGCCGACTCGAACTCGCCGACCTCGCGACCGAGGATGAACCGGGTGTCCTCGACGACGGCACGGATCGCCGCGTCGATCGCCTCCCGGTGCCGGTCGTACGCGGCGGCCAGGTCGACCAGGGGAATTCGGGACATTGGCAGGCTCCTGTGCTCGCGACGGTGATCAGGACGAGTCGGGTCGGGGCAGCTCGGGGTGGGTCGGGGGATCAGGTCGGTAGGCCGGCCGTGGCGGTCGGCGCGGCGACCAGGGGTACGGGTACTGTCGCGCCGCCGGCCCGCAGCGACGCGTCCACCGCCTCCAGCACCGCCACCACCCGGGCGCCGTTCCAGCCGTCGGTGCACGGCCGGGCTCCGGTGTCCACGCAGTCGAGGAAGTGCCGCAGTTCGCGTTCGAGCGGCTCCACCGTGTCCAGCGTCGGCACGTGCACCGCCTCGTCCCGCAGCCGGTATCGCCGCGGGCCCTGCCCGTCCGGCTCCAGCGGTTCCGCGCCCTTGTCGAAGACGGTGAGCCGGGCGTCGGTGTTCAGGTCGTCGTAGACCAGCATCCGGCGGGTGCCGACCACTGTGGTACGGCGGGTCTTCGCCGGATCCAGCCAGCTCACGTGCATGTGTGCCACCACGTCTCCGGGATATCCGACGGTCACGAAGACCACGTCCTCGACCCCGTCGTGCAGGTACCGCCCGCCCTGCGCGGCCACCCACCGGGGGGTGGTCCCGAGCAGGTAGTTGGCGATGGAGACGTCGTGCGGCCCGATGGACCAGAAGGTGTGCAGGTCGCTCTGGATCCGGCCGAGGTTGAGGCGCTGGGAGTGCAGGTGCAGCACGTCGCCGATCTCGCCGGAGCGAATGTAGTCGTGCATCCGCCGCACCGCCGGGACGTACTCGAAGGTGTGGCCGACCATCAGCACCAGGCCGGACCGGTCGGCGGTCTCGGCCAGCCCGACGGCGTCGCCGGTCGACATCGCCAGCGGCTTCTCGACGAAGACGTGCCGGCCGGTGGCCAGTACCCGGCGGGCCAGCGGCGCGTGGCTCGGTGCCGGGGTGGCGATCAGGACCGCACCGACCCGGTCGTCGGCCAGCACCGTGTCCAGGTCGGCGGCGATCCGCAGGTACGGGTAGCGCTCCGCCGCGACGCGCCGACGGTCCGGACTGGCGTCGACCAGGTAGCGCCACCGTGCGGGGGCCAGCTTGTCGAGGTTGCGGGCCAGGTTTGTGCCCCAGTAACCGAAGCCGATCAGGGCCAGTTGTCCGGTCACGTACCGCCTCCATCGGGTCGCACGGTCGCCGGGGGCGCCGAAGCCGGGGCACCGGCGAACTCCACCGCATCCACGCGGCGACGAAAATGTTTCCTGTTGGCGTGCTGCCCGCCGGAACGTCGAATCGGCCGGGTCTGTCACCCGGGATCGGATCCAGGTTTCCCGGACATGCTCCGACCGGCCGAGAATTGTGCGTCAGCCGGCTACCCGGAATTGCTGGCAGCAATTTCCTGGATCGTGCTATGTGCCGGTGGTGACCCGCCAGTCGGCTGTCTGCTTCCCGACTCCGGTGCGCTACCTGCCTGGTCAGCCCGGTTGTCTCGGTCAGGAGCGAGCGTTGCGCGTGGTCGGTATCAGCGTCATCGAATGCGGATCCTGGACGGTCTGACCGCAGAGAGATGCGAGCCGCTCGATCAGCTTTTCCCGGTCGTCGAACGGGTCCAGCCCGATGACCTCGGCGGGATTCAACGCGGGTATCGGCACGTGGGAGATCAGTGGGTGCAGCGGCCGTACGTCCGGCTCGCCGGCACCGAACAGGTCCTCGTGCAGCTTCTCGCCGGGCCGTAGGCCGGTGTAGATGATCCGGGCCGGCTCGGATGCCTGGTCGGCGAGCTGCCGGGCCAGGTCGTCGATGCTCACCGGCCGGCCCATGTCGAGCACCAGCGCCTCGCCGTCCCGGCCGATCGCCGCGGCCTGTAGCACCAGGTGCACCGCCTCCTGCACCGTCATCAGATAGCGGGTCACCTCGGGATGGGTTACCGTCACCGGCAGCCCGGCCTCGATCTGCGCCCGGAAGGCGGTCACCACGGACCCCCGGCTGCCGAGTACGTTGCCGAACCGGACGCTGAGGAAGGTGCCGGCGCAGTTTGCGGCGGCGTACGCGGTGAGCCGCTCGGTGATCCGCTTGGAGTAGCCGAGCACGCTTATCGGGTTCGCTGCCTTGTCGGTCGAGATGTTGACGAACTTCTCCACCCCGCGACACGCGTCGAGGACCGCCAGCGTCCCCCAGACGTTCGTCTGCACCGCCTCGCCCGGGTGCTGCTGCAACAGCGGCAGGTGTTTGAGCGCGGCGGCGTGGAAGACGATCTCCGGGCGGCGTTCCGCCATGATCCGGGCGAGTCGTTCGGCGTCCCGGATGTCGGCGAGGATCAGCTCGGAGCTGTCCAGCAGGGCCCGGCCGGAGAGCGAGAGCTGGAGGCTGTGCAGGGCGGACTCGTCCCGGTCGAGCATCATCAGCTCGGCGGGATCGGCCTGGGCGATCTGCCGGCACAGCTCGGAGCCGATCGAGCCGCCGGCGCCGGTGACCAGGATCCGGCGGCCGGCGAGGCCGTTGTCGGAGCTGCGCAGGGTGGTCGCGACCTGCCGGCGGCCGAGCAGGTCGTCGATGTCGACGTCGCGTACGTCGGCGACGCTGATCCGGTGGTCGACCAGCTCGCGTACCGGAGGAAGGATCTTGAAGGCGGCCCCGGCGGCCAGGGTGGCGGTCCGGACCTTGCGGATCAGCTCGGCGTCCGCGTTGGCGACCGAGAAGATCACCGTGCCGGCGCCGGTGCGGGTCACCGCGGCGGCGATCTCGTCCCGACCGCCGAGCATCGGCACGCCGTCGATGCGCAGGTGCCGCTTCTCCGGGTCGTCGTCGAGCAGGCCGACCGGCAGGTAGCGCCCGCGCGGGTCGCTGACCATGGCGTGCAGCAGCGCCTGCCCGGCGGCACCCATCCCGAAGAGCAGCACCGGAACGGCGGACCGGATGGTCGGCCGTCGCGACCTGTCGCGCTGCTGTCGGTAGCCGACCCGGACGGAGAGCATGAGCAGCAGGGCCAGCGCCGCCCCGACCGGTGGGGTGCTGGCCGGCACGGGCCGGGGTGACATCGCGAGTACGGCGAACAGCATGACAGCCGCGACGCAGGCGACCGTGCCGGCGAGAGCGCGGGCGTCCTGGAGGCTGCCGAGCGGGTGCCGCCCCCAGCACCGCTGTCGCACCCGGGTCGCCAGACCGCTCAGCACGGCGGCGATCAGTCCGGCGCAGACCACTCTGCCGAGTTCGTCGACGGTGACGTCGAACTCGTGCCGCGCCCATGCCGCTGCCGCGAAGCCGCCCAACCACCCTGCGGTGTCGGTCGCCACCAGCGCCACTGAACGGCGCTGCGCGCCTCTTCGCGGGTTGATGGCGTGGGTGGCTGTGGGCGTGGCTGCACTCTGCTGCATCTACGGCTCCCTGGTCGGACTGCCCTGACGCAGGTCCGGATGAATCCTCGCCAGGTTAAGTACTATCTAGCCGACTTCCATGCGCGTTGCGGTTGTTTTAGAGTTTTTCGGGTAGTCGCGCGGATCCGTTTCATATTCCGAGAAGAGTCGCGGCGGTTTTCGCGGATGATTTTCGCGTGCTGTCGCGACACAGGTGGGACGTGACGTGGCCGTCTCCTTCGATACCGCTGCCGCGTTAGTCAGGCGGCGTGTGAAAACCGTAGCGTGTCCGAAAGTGCGTCCGGCGTACGCGTACCGGCGTCCGTCGAAGAAAAGGTTGACGAGAAATGCGACTGTTGGTGACCGGCGGTGCCGGCTTCATCGGTGCGAACCTGACCCGGGCCGCGTTGGCGGACCCGGCCATCACCGACGTGCGGGTGGTGGACGACCTGTCGACCGGCGACCGGGGCAACCTGGCGGGGCTCGACGTCGAACTGGTGGTCGGTTCGATCCTGGACGAGCGGGTGCTCTCCGCGGCGGTCGCCGGCCGGGACGCGGTGGTGCATCTCGCGGCGCTGCCCAGCGTGCCGCGCTCGGTCAAGGACCCGATGGCGTCGCACCGGGTCAACGCGACCGGGACGGTCTCGGTCTTCGAGGCGGCGCGCCGGCACGACGTACGGCACGTCGTGGTCGCCTCCTCCTCGTCGGTGTACGGGGCCAATCCGGACCTGCCGAAGAGCGAACTCGGCTGGACCAGGCCGTTGAGTCCGTACGCGGCGAGCAAGCTTGCCACCGAGGCGTACGCCCTGGCCTACCAGGCCTGCTACGACCTGCCCACCCTCGCCTTCCGGTTCTTCAACGTCTACGGACCCCGGCAGCGGCACGACCACGCGTACGCGGCGGTGATCCCGAGGTTCGTGCACGCCGCGTTGCACGGCAGGCCGGTCGTCTTCTACGGCGACGGGCACCAGACCCGGGACTTCACGTACGTCGACACGGTCTGCACCGTGCTGCTGGACGCGGTGCGGCGCCAGGTGCACCACCCCCAGCCGGTGAACCTGGCCTTCGGCACGCAGACCGATCTGCACACGGTGGTGGCCGAACTGGAACTGCTGCTGGCGCACCCGATCGAGCGGGAGGTCGCGCCGGACCGGACCGGGGACGTACGGCACTCCAGCGCCGACAACCGGCTGCTGCGCCAGCTCTTTCCGACGGTGTCGGCGACCTCGCTGACGGACGGCCTGCGGGCCACCGTGGACTGGTACCGGGCCCACTACGACCCGGCCGGGATGACCGGTGCGGCCGAGCCGAGCATCGTGCCCGCCTGACCGGTCGCCCGCGTCGCCAGGACCCGGTCCGGGCCGTGACGCGGCCGAACAGTCGTGCCGGTCGGTCAGGTCGTGCCGGTCGGTCGGGCTTTGGCCGCGCGGTGTCGGACGCCGGTCTCGCGGAGCAGGTCCAGATACCTCGGCATCTGGTCCTCCCGGAACAGACCCTCCTGGACGCTGTGCGGCAGTGCCGGGATCCGGCCGTCGCGGTCCTTGGCCGCCAACCACCGCCGCAACTGGTCCGCTATCTCCGTGGGCTCGCTCAGCACCACCCCGGCGCCCCGGGCGCGGATCAGGTCGGCCACGACCCCGTCCCGGTGACCGAGCATCAGGATCGGCCGCCGGGCGTGCAGGTAGTCGAAGAACTTTCCGGGTACGGTGCCGGCGTCCCGCGGATCGTTCCACATCAGCAGCACCAACACATCGGCCTCGGCCTGGATCCGCCACGACCGCTCGACCGGTACGTGGCCGAGTACGGTGACGGCGTCCGGCACGGCGCAGCGCCGGGCGGCGTCGACGGCGACGCCGTTGTCCGGCCCGGCCTGGACGAAGTGGACGCGTCGCGCGTCGTCCCCGAGCAGCGCGATCGCGTCGAGCAGCGGTGCCGGGCTGCGCTTACCGGGGTAGAGGAGCCCGGTGTGGGCCAGCCGCAGCGTCGTCGTGCCGGCCGCCGCGGTGGGCCAGCAGGCGCCCGGCGCCCCGGTCGGGAGCGGCGTCTGCTCGGCACGCCGGTCGATCCCGTTCATGACGACCTCGGTGCCGACCCCGAACGTGGTGTGCAGGGTGTGCGCTATCGGTGCCGAGATGGTGACGCAGCCGGCAACCGACCGCAGCAGCAGCCGTTCCAGCCAGTGGTCGGCCCGCCTGCGCAGCGCGACCCGGCTCCGGACCCGGTAGTCGTTTCCCACCGTCCAGAGGTCGCGGTAGTCGGCGACCCAGGGCGCCCGGAGTTTCCGGGCCAGGATGGCGGCCACCACGAAGCCGGAGAACGGCGGCCCGGTCGCCAGAACGGCGTCGGGGCGCCAACCCCGCCGCGTCCTGAGGAAGGCGGTGACGGCGGGGACGATCCAGGTCGACTCGCCGTCCGGGAACATCAGCGCCTCACGCCCGACGAGCTTGGCCGAACGGGCGAGCGCCGAGCGGAGACCCGCGCGGCGCGGCGGTGCGGGATGCGGGTCGCGCCTGCCGTCGCCATCCGGGACCGACCGCGGCTCGGTGCCGAGCTGGGGCCAGCGGAACAGTGGCGCCGCCCGTACGACGCGCCATTCCGGGATGCCGGCGCCGGGGGCCTCCTGGTCCGACGGCGTCGCGGTCAGGACGCGTACGTCCCAGCCGTCCTGCTCGGCGATCCGGGCCAGTGAGGCCGGCCGTCTGCCCCCGACCATCTCCGACGGGGGGAAGCAGTGGGCGACGATCAGCAGGCGCGGTGGCGGATCGGCGGCGCCGTCGGTGGGTCTGCGGGAGGCGGGCAGGGCGGCGGGTCCGGCGGGCGCCCCGCGGTGGGCTTGCGCACCGGCGGGCGAGGCTGTCATGAGATCCTTTCGAATGCGATCGTGAATCGCTTTCCGGAATCGCGCTCTCGGCGTGGCTGGCGCAGTTCCGCGGGTCAGTTTCCGACGCGCGTGGACGCCGCTGACCCGCGCCCAAACATAACGGGTCGACGCTGGGTTCCGTCACCTTTGCGGGGACTCCGACGTTAGTCAGTCGCGCGTCGGTGGGCGGTGTGGTGCTCGGAGCCGGGGAAGAAATCGAAAGCGTCGTCGAATTGTCGCCGCAACGGGTGTTCGACGCCGTCGCCAGAGCGCTTGCCGTCGTCACAGGGAGGACACCGATGCGGGTGGTGGTCACCACGGAGTCCCGGTGTCTGCGGACGCCGGACGCGCGGGTGTGGACCCACGCCGGGCCCAGTTATCCGAACTGGAGTCGCTATCTGGCCGCCTTCCGGACCGTCCGGGTCGTCGCCAGGGTCAGCGACGTGCCCGAGGTACCCGCCGGTGCGTCCCGGGTCGACGGGGAGGGCGTGGAGGTCTGGCCCGTGCCGCACTACCAGGGACCCGCCGAATACCTGCGCCGCCAGCCGGCGGTCAGGCGTGCCGTGACCGCCGCCGCCGACGACCACGACGCGGTGGTCCTGCGGGTGCCGTCCCCCATCGGGTCACTGCTGGCGGCGGCGCGGGAGCGGCGGGGCCTGCCGTACGCGCTGGAGGTCATCGGTGACCCCTACGACGTCTTCGCCCCCGGCACGGTGCGGCATCCGCTGCGGCCGGTGCTGCGGCACCTGAGCACGAGAAGGCTGCGACACCAGTGCCGGACGGCGGTCGGCGCGGCCTACGTGACCGAGCGGCACCTGCAACGCCGGTATCCGGTCCGCGAGGGCATCGTGAGCACGCACGTGTCGAGCGTGTACCTCCCGGCGGAGGCGTACGTCGGGCAGCCGCGCGTCGTGGACGGACCTCGCGACGACCGTACGATCGTCTCGGTCGGCATGCTGGCGCAGCTCTACAAGGGCGTCGACACCCTCCTCGCGGCGCTGGCCCGGCTGGCCGGCCCCGGCCGGCCCCGGCTCGTGCACCTCGGCGACGGCAGGTACCGCACCGACCTGGAACGGCTCGCCGAACGGCTCGGCGTGGCCGACCGGGTCACCTTCGCCGGCGTCGTCTCGACCGGTGCGGCGGTCCGTCGGCACCTCGACACGGCGGACCTGTTCGTGATGCCGTCGCGCACGGAGGGACTGCCCCAGGCGTTGATCGAGGCGATGGCCCGCGCCCTGCCCGCCATCGGGACGACGGTCGGCGGCATCCCGGAGCTGCTCGCCGCCGAGGACCTGGTCGCGCCCGACGACCCGGCCGCGCTGGCCAGCGCCGTCGACCGGATGCTGGCCGACCCGGAGCGGATGACCGCTGCCTCCGCCCGCAACCTCGCGCGGTCACGCGACTTCTCCGCCGACACGCTGGCCCGCCGGCGAACCGCCTTCTACCGTGCGGTGGCCGCCGCGACGGCCCAGGGCGGCCACCGCACGCTTCCCGAGCCACCCGCCACCGTCCCAGGAGCAGGATAGTGTCCAGACCACTCGGCAACCTCGCCCGCGACGAGTCCACCCCGACCGGGAAGCTGGTCGACGCAGCGCTCGACGGGCCGGGGGAGCCGGCCCGCTGCCACGTGGTCCGGGTGTTCGGTTCACTCGACGTCGGGGGAGCGGAGCGCCGGACCGTGGAACTCCTGCCGCTGCTGGCCGAAGCCGGTGTGGTGCTGCACTTCGTCACGCTCAGCGGGCGGGCGGGGGTGCTCGCTCCGACGGTCGAGCGGATGGGTGCCACCGTTCATCCGCTCCCGCTGGACCTCCGGTTCCCGATCCGCTTCCTGCGCCTGCTGCGGCGGCTGGAGGCGCAGGTGGTGCACTCCGACGTCTCGACGTTCTCCGGCGTGCTCGTGCTGCTGGCGGCGCTCGGCGGGGTACGGGTGCGGATCGCGCACTTCCGCAGCGACGGTGACGGCCGTCCGAGCACAGCACGGCGCCGCATCCAGCGATGGGTGATGCGGAGACTCATCTCGATCTTCGCGACCGACGTCGTCGGGGTCTCGCCGGGCGCGCTGAGCAACGCGTACCGGCCGTCGTGGGAGGCGGATCCACGCTGCCGGGTCATTCCCAACGGCATCGACCTCGGGCGTCTGGCCCGGCCGGGCGACTTCGACCTCCGGGCCAGCCTGGGCGCGGCACCGGGCGAGGTGATCTGCCTGCACGTCGGCCGTCCGGCGCCGGAGAAGCGACGATGGATCGTGTCGCAGGCCGTCGCGGCACTGGCCGGGAGCGGGCGCGCGTGCCGTGCCGTGCTGGTCGGGGCGCGGGACGCCGAGGACGAGGCGCGGGTGCTGGGTGCGGCCGAGGCGGGCGGGGTCGCCGCCCTCGTGCACCTGCTCGGCGCCCGCGAGGACGTCGGTGACCTGATGCGCCAGGCCGACGTCGTCGTCCTGCCCTCCGATCGGGAGGGACTGCCCGGTGTGGTGCTCGAGGCGCTGGCGGTGGGTACCGCCGTCGTCGCATCCGACCTGCCAGGCGTGCGGTTCATCGCCCAGCAGCTCCCCGGGGTCACCGTGGTGGCCCGCGACGCCCCGCCGAGCGCGTGGGCGGAGGCGATCCACCGGGCCCTGCATCCGGCCCGGCAGCGAGATCCGGAGGCCGCCGCGCGGGCACTCCGGGCGAGCGTCTTCACCCTGGAGGCGGCGGCGTCGGCACACCTCGCGATGTACCGCCGGTGCGCACCCGGCGGCCGGCACGAGGAAACGGCAGCACCCGCATGTGCGGCATAGCGGGAGTCGTCTCGACCGGCCGCCCCGATCCGGCGCTGGTCCACCGGATGTGCGACGTGATCACCCATCGGGGCCCGGACGGTGCCGGCATGCACGCGGACGACCGGTGCGCCATGGGGATGCGCCGGCTGGCCGTAATCGACGTCGCCGGCGGTGACCAGCCGGTGCGCAACGAGGACGGCACCGTGGTCGCGGTCTTCAACGGCGAGATCTACAACTTCGCCGCCCTCCGGGCCGAGCTGATCCGCCGGGGGCACCGGCTACGCGGCGACGGCGACTCGGAGTGCCTGGTCCACCTCTACGAGGAACACGGCGACGACCTGGTGCACCGGCTCCGGGGCATGTTCGCCTTCGCCATCTGGGACACCCGCCGGCGTCGGCTCCTGCTCGGCCGGGACCGGGTCGGCAAGAAGCCGTTGTACTGGCGGTCCGACGGCTCCACCCTCTCGTTCGGCTCCGAGGCGAAGTCCCTGCTCCAGGACCCGGGCCTGGACCGCCGGCTCGACCTCGTGGCGCTGCACCACTATCTCAGCTACCAGTACGTGCCGGCCCCCTGGACGATCTACCAGGGGATCCGGAAGCTCCCGCCCGGCCACCTGCTGACCTGGGAAGAGGGCGCGGTCGAGGTGCGCGGGTACTGGCGCCTCGACTGCACACCGCACGAGGTGCCCGACGAGACCGAGGCGGCGGAGCAGCTCCGGGAGCGGCTGCTGGACGCCGTGCGGGTCCGGATGGTCAGCGAACGCCCACTTGGCGCCTTCCTCTCCGGCGGGGTCGACTCCTCGGCGGTGGTGGCCGCGATGGCGCGCTGCTCCACCGAGCCGGTGAAGACCTTCAGCATCGGCTTCGACGAGGCGCGCTACGACGAGCGCGAACACGCCCGGCTGGTCGCCCGGCGGTACGGGACCGACCATCACGAGCTGGTGGTCTCTTCCTCCAGCCTGGACCTCCTGCCGACGCTCACCGACCACTTCGACGAGCCGTTCGCCGACTCGTCCGCGATACCGAGCTTCTACGTGGCCCGGCTGAGCCGCGAGCACGTGACGGTGGTGCTCAACGGCGACGGCGGGGACGAGTGCTTCGGTGGCTATCGGCGGTACGCGCTGATGCGGGCGCTCGCCCGGGTGCCGGACTGGGCGGCGCCACGGGCGCTGCACCGGGTCGGCGGCGGGCTCGTCGCGCAGACCAGGGCCGGCTCCCGGCCCCGTGCCGTGGGTCGGATCCTCCAGCTGCTCGGTCAACCGATGCTGGACCGCTACGCCTCGCTGATCTCCGTCTTCCCACCCGCGCAGCAGTTCGACCTCTACACAGCCGAGCTGCGCGCGCACCTGGCCGGGGTGGACAGCTGGGCGCTGCTCGGCGAGGCGTACGCGGCGTCCCGCGCGGCGGACCCGCTGGGCCGGCTCATCGACGCCGACGTGCACACCTACCTGCCGGGCGCCCTGCTGCCCAAGGTCGACATCAGCACCATGGCCAACTCCCTGGAGGCCCGCTCGCCGTTGCTCGACCATCACCTGATGGAGTGGGCGGCGCACCTCCCGACCCGGTTCAAGCTCCGGGGCGGTACGACGAAATACCTGCTCAAGCGGGCCGTCGCGCCCTGGCTGCCAGCCGAGATCATCGACCGGCCCAAGATGGGCTTCGCCGTGCCCCTGGGCCGCTGGTTCCGGGGCGAGCTGCGCGACCTGGCCTGGAGCCTGCTGACCGACCAGACGGCCCGGTCGCGGGGGCTGTTCCGGCCGGAGGCGGTCACCGCGCTGCTGGTGCGCCACGACCGGGGCGACGACGAGAGTCACCGGATCTGGGCACTGGTCCAGTTCGAACTCTGGCACCGGAACTGGCTGGACCGGGCCGGTGCCCCGTCGACGGCGGTGCCGACGTACCGCGATCTGCTCGCCCGGCAGTCGTGACCGGCCGGACGGAGCCATCGGCGACACGTTCGGCGGCGCCGCGAGCACCGTCACCCGGCCGGAGGTCGACGGTGGGCCAGGCGACCTGGAACGCTGTCGCCCGCGTCCTGGTGCTCGGCCTCAACGCGGCGAGCGGAGTCCTGGTGGCCCGTGCGCTGCTGCCGGAGGGGCGCGGCGTGACGGCGCTGGTGATCGCGACCGCGACCACCACGATCGCGCTCGGCTATCTCTCCGTGGAACAGTCGCACGTCCGGCTCTGGGCCGGCCGCCGGGACGAGATCCTCGCCAACAGCGTCCTGCTCGGACCCACGGTCGGCGTCCTGGCCGCGCTCGGCAGCGCCCTGCTGCTCTGGGCGGGGACCTGGTTCGGCATCACCGTCGCGAGCCCGGAACTGCTGGCCATGGCACTGGCGTCGGTGCCGGCCGGCATAACCGCGCTCTATCTCAACGGCGCCCTGACCCTGGACGCGCAGATCGCCCTGGTCACCCGCTCCATGCTGTACGTCGCCGTCCTCCAGTTCGGCGCGACGGCGCTGCTCGCGGCGGCGGGCTGGCTCACGCCCGGCTGGGTGGTGGCGATCTGGAGTGCCTCCTCGGCCTCGGCGCTCCTGGTGCTGCTCGCCCGGGAACGCCCGCGGCTGAGGTTCTGGAATCCCGGCCTGGCCCGGCGGGCGATCTCGCTGGGCCTACGCTTCCATCCGGGTTCCGCCGCGCTGAACCTGACCCTGCGCCTGGACGTCTTCATCCTCGGCGCGCTCACCTCGTCGGCTGCCGTCGGTCTCTACGCCCTGGCGGTGACGGTCGGCGGATTCGCCCGCATCCCGGCCGAGGCCGTCCGCGGGGTGTTCCTGTCCCGCCAGGCCGAGGGTGAACTCGGCGACGCCGTCGAGGCGACCACCCGGGCCACCCGGATTTCGACCCTGCTGGCCGCGATCTCCGTCGGCGGGCTCTGCGCGACCGCACCGGTCCTGATCCCGCTCGCGTACGGCGTCGCGTTCGCCGACAGCGTCCGGGCGATGTACGCGCTCGGACCGGGGCTCTTTCTCATGCACGCCGGCCGGCAGATCGGCGCCTACCTGATCCGGTGTGACCGGCCCCTCGTCGTCTCGGCGTTTCCCACGGCGGCGCTCGGGGTGAACATCGTGCTCAACCTGGTGTTGATTCCGCGCTGGGGCATCGTCGGCTGTGCTCTGGCCGCCTCGGTCAGCTATGCCGTCCTGACCCTGGCGCAGGTGGTCCGGTTCTGCCGGATGACCGGTGTGCGGTGGCGGCGCCTGTTGCCGGCGGCGGCCGAGATCGCGATGCTCCGGCAGTTGCTGCCCGGCGCGACCGGACCGGGCCGGATGCTCCGGACCGGCGGCCTGGGCCGGGCGGCCCGGCGGCGGGCGCGGGGGTCAGCCGCCACCGCGCCGCCGGAACACGAACTCGTTGCAGCCCAGGTCTCCGCCACAGGTGCTGAGCTCGACCAGCTCGAAGCCCCGGTCCCGGAAGAACCGGAAGATCTGCTCCGGCCGGGCCACCTCGAACGGGTACCCGCCGACCCAGTCGACCAGGTCGTGGCGTCGGGACATGCCCCGGCGGATCGGTCGGGGCGGGAACTGCCGGGGCATGACCAGCTGGAGGAGCTTCCGGAGCGGAACTCGCCGGTATAGGTAACCGGTGCTGAGGCCGAGCAGCAACAGCCGGCCGAGCCGGCCGGACGAGTTGTAGTGGCGCTTGACCCAGCGCCAGACCCGGCTCGCGGGACCCTGGTCGTTGTAGATCGACACGAAGAGCCGGCCGCCCGGCCGGGTCAGGTCGACGGCCGCAGCCAGCGCCTGCCACATGTTCCCGGTGTGGTGCAGCACCCCCCAGGAGTAGACGACGTCGAACTGGCCCAGGCTGGCGGTGTACGACCGGTCGAGGATGGAACCCTGCTCGACGACCCAGTCGGCACCGGGCGAGTACCGTTGCCGGAGTGCCATGGTGGCCGCGACCGAGTCGGGGTCGAAGTCGAATGAGTGCACGGTGGCGCCGAGGCGCTGCGCTGCCAGGGAGAAGAGCCCGCTGCCGCAGCCGATGTCGAGGAACGACCTGCCGGCGAGGTCCGGGACGTCGAGCGCCCGGGTCAACGAGGCGGTCGCCGAGGCGATCCGGTCGTCGTCCATCACCTGGACGAACGACTTCCAGTTGGCGCCGAAGCCGAACCGCTGCCCGGCGGCGACTTCGCTCCTGCTATCGAGCATGGTTTTCCTCCCTGTTCGGGTGCGGACGCGGGGCTGGGCCGTCGGCGGCCGTGTGACGTCGGTCGGCGAGCAGACAGCCGAGGCAGATCCAGAACCCGACGATGGCGACCGGACAGACGAGCACGTTGGCGAACGCCAGGGTCACCGCTCCGGCCGCCACGGCGGCGCGCAGTGGGGTGAGCAGCGCGTTGCCGCGAACGACGAGTCCGGCGATCACGAGGGTGACCAGGAGCAGCGCCGCCGGAATGCCGGCCTCCGCCGCCAGGCCGAGGTAATCGTTGTGGGTCTTGAGGAATCGGCCCACCTCGGGATAGTTCAGGGCGTAGTAGGGGAACATGCGGTAGCCGATGCCGTTGAACGGATGTTCGGCAATGGCGTTGATCGTCGCGCTCAGCACGCCGGCCCGGCCGGAGTCGTCGGTGAGCTGCGACATCGGGCGTTCGTCGAAGACCACCGTCCAGATGGGTTTCCGGAACACGTAGACGACGGCGGCCAGGAGTCCGCTGAGCGCTATCCCGATCATCTGCTGGCGCACCGGACGGTTCGAGATCAGGGCGACCAGCACGCCGGCCGCCGCCGCCAGGATTCCGGCCCTGGACTGGGTCTGCTGCACCGCCACGAGGGCGACCACCGCCGGAGCGAGATAGGCCAGCCGGCGGGGCTGGCGCGCGAGAGCGACGCTCGCACCCACCGACGGGGCCGCCACCGCGGCCAGATAGTTGGAGTTGATACCGAGGGCCTCCAGCCGACCACCGTTGTAGTGCCCCCTGAGCAGTGCGTAGGCGCCGACGATGCCGCCGGTCAGCGCCACCAGCCGGGCGACGTCGGCCGGGTTCGGCGGCCACACGGTGACCGCGGCCAGCAGGAACAGGCCGCCGACGATCACGATCAGGTGGCTGAGCCCGGAGAACCTGCCGGGCAGGTCCGGTGCCCAGGCGTTGTCCCGGGTCATCGTGCTGAGCAGGAGAAGTCCGGTGAGTGCGGCGGCGCAGAACGCGGGCCAACCCGGCCGGAGCGGGCGGGCCCGTCTGACCTGTGACCGCAGGGTCGGCACCAGCAGCAGACCGACGGCGAGGCTGACCAGCAGGACCCCTCGTAGGTCGTCGGCCACGGACGCGAGGTGGGCCACGCTGAGCGGTAGCACGGAGAGGATGAGCAGGTCGGGGCGGCCCAGCACGATCGGGACGGCTGCGGCGGCCAGCACGGCCAGGGCCGAGGTGACGGGATGCGCGACCGCCAGGGCCCCGGCGAGGCACCCGGCCGCCAGCGACACCAACGGCCAGATCGGACCCTGACGGGCGCGGATCGGCATGGTGGACCGACCGACCGGAATGGACGGCGCCGGTAATGTCTGCGACCTCAGGTAAGCCGTCACTCAGCACCCTCCGGCCGTGACCTGCAACGTCAGTGGGATATCGGGACAAATAAGGATAATAGTCGTCACCTGACGCATCGGATGCTCATATCGCGAATGCGGTCGAGCGCATTCAGGAGAGCCAGTGCGGTCCTGTTCGGCCACTGGAAAAATCGAGAGAGTTTTCCTCGTCCGCGCTTCTTCCCGGGCTGCCGGCCCGGCCGGCGCCTGATCCGTCAGCGCCGTCCCCGCCGTCCGCACAGTCCTCGCCCCTGGCCACCTGTTCGAGGATGTCGGCCACCCGGACGGCGGCTCTCCGGTTGTCGAACAGCCGCAGGGCACGCTCGCGGGCACGGTTCCCCCGCGCTCGCAGCCGGCCAGCCTCGAACTCGCGGTACGCGGTCTCCAGCGCCGAGGCCAGGGCCGGCACATCGCCCCGGGGGACCACCCAGCCGGACTCCTCGTCGACGGTCTCGGGAAGCCCACCCGCGTCGCTGACGATGCTCGGCAGGTTCATCGCGCTTGCCTCGCAGGCGGCCCCGTGGCCCTCCGAGAGGGACGGACTGACGCTCAGGTCGGCGGCCTCGTAACAGGGTCGGACGTCCGACATCGACTCGACCCAGGTGACGCTCGGGTCCGCCTGGAGGCCGAACCGGCGGACGAGTTCGCGTCGATGGGCTTCACCCGCGGCGGTCCACCCGCCCCCGACCAGCAGTAGACGCGACCGGGGATGCCGGGCGTGGAAGACACGCCAGGCGGCCAGGAGGACGTCGTGACCCTTGATGGCCCGCCCGTTGTGTGCGAGCCGCTTCGGCGGATAGACGTACGCCACCATCACCGCGAGGAACGCGTCCTGGTCGATGCCGAGCTCGGCACGCGTCTTCGCCCGTACCTCCTCGCGGGTCGCCGTTGCGACCGTGCCGGAGAGGTCGCGCTGGCCCCCGGCCCAGGACGGCGCGAACCGTCCCGCATCCACCCCGTAGGTCGCCACCGGACGGCGGACGGCCGGACAGCCGAGCTCCCCGTAACGCCGTGAGGTGTGCGCGGTGCCGCAGATGGTGGCGTGGTCCAGTCGCCACAGCAGCCGCTCGACCGGCCGGATCAGCGCGGACTCGAGGAAGAGCGGGCCGGCGACCATGTGCACCCGGCGTACCGGCAGTCCCAGGGTGCTCAGCCGGGCGGCGAGGGCCGACGCGTAGAGGTGGTAGTGCAGCACGTCCGGCCGGAGCCGGCGGACGAGGCGACGCAGCCGCCACAGGCCGCTCAGCGTGGCCGGACGCGGTCGGAATCCGAAGTCGAACGGGGAGTCGACGACCTGGAAGCCGTTGCGGGTCAGTTCGGCGGTCAACCGGCCGGGACCGGGAGGCAGGACCACGAGGACCTCGTGTCCCCGTCGGCGGAGTTCCGTCACCTGCGGGAGGATCCACAACCCCCCGCTGTTCGTCTTCAACAGGACCACGACCCGCAGCCGCTGCCGGGCCGCACCGTGGTCGTCCGGTCCAGGCTCCAACTGCGCGGGCGGGCCCTGCCCGGCCGGCCGGGCAGCGCCGGGTTCGTCGCGATGGGTGTTCACCTGGCCGGTACCCCCTTGACGACCAGGCCCGCCGGGACGTCCCGGACGACGCAGGCGCCGGCGCCGACCACGCTGCCGGCGCCGACCCGCAGGCCCTGGAGCACGGCGGCCGTCGTGCCGATCAGCACGCCCGGCTCCAGTACGCAGTTGCCGGAGACCGCGGCCAGCGGGTTCACCGAGACGTAGTCCGCCAGCACGCTGTCGTGGCCCACGGTGCAGTTCTGGTTCAGGTGGACGTGGCGCCCGAGCCGGACGTTCGTCGTGACGCGGGCACCGGCGAACACCACCACGCCGTCCCCGACGGTGTTCCCGACCCCGAGCGTCGCTGCCGGGTGCACCAGGACCGCCCCCGGCAGCCGGTAGGCGTCGACGCGGTCGCCCAGGTCGCGCCGGACCCGCGGATCGCCGACGCCGAGGACGACGTGGGTGCCTGCCGGGGCGTCGCGCAACCAGCTCACCGGCCCGAGGTACTCGACGTCGAGGCGCTGCACCTGCTTGAGGTTCGACTCCGCCGGGCGGTCGTCCACGAAGCCACGCAGCCGCCAGTGCCGCTGCACCGGGGTCACCTCGTTCACCGCCCGGACGATCCCGACGATCTCCCGGCCGTGCCCGCCGCAGCCGACGATCACGACGTCGACGCTCACCGCCGCACCTCCGGCCCCGGGCCGGCCCGGCCGGCACCGACGAGCGTCCGGCGCGTGCCGAGGAACTCGGGCATGGTGGCGTCGCCTTCGGCCGTGATGCCGTGCCGGCGCAGTACCCGGGCGACCGTCTTCAGCAGGATGCGCAGGTCGAGACCGAGGCAGCGCCGGTCGACGTACCAGACGTCGTGGCTGAACCGCTCCTCCCAGCTGATGGCATTGCGGCCGTTGACCTGCGCCAGGCCGGTGATGCCGGGCCGGACCTCGTGCCGGCGGGCCTGCTGCGGCGTGTACCTGTCGAGATAGGTCGGCAGCAGTGGGCGCGGCCCGACCAGGCTCATGTCCCCGCGACAGACGTTCCACAGGGTCGGCAACTCGTCCAGGCTGGTGGCGCGGAGCCAGGACCCCAGCCGGGTCAGCCGCTCGGCGTCGCCGACCCGGCCCGGCCCGACGGCATGCATGGTGCGGAACTTGTAGAGGACGAACGGCCTGCCGTGCCGGCCCGGTCTGACCTGGCGGAACAGCACCGGCCGGCCCAGCGCCAGTACGACGGCACCGGCCACCGCGACGATGACGGGTGCGAGGAGCAGCAGCATGGCGGCGGCGACGACCGCGTCCAGTACCCGCTTCGACCGGTCGTACCGGCGCCGCCCGAGGCTCACGCGGGTACTCCCAGGAAGTCCGCTGTCGTGCGGAGCACGTACTCGATCTCGGGTTCGGTCAGTCCGGAGCCGCTGGGCAGGGCGAGGCCGGTGCCGAAGAGCCGCTCCGCGACGCCGGTGAGGATGCTGCGCTGGCCGGCGAAGGCGGGTTGCAGGTGCATCGGTTTCCACACCGGCCGGGTCTCGATCTGGGCGGCGGCGAGATGGGTGGCGAGTTCCGCCGCCTGCCAGCCGGCCTGGACCGGGTCGACGACGATGCAGGTCAGCCAGTTGTTGGCCCCCGGGTCATGCTCCCCGAGCAGCCGTACTCCCGGCACCGCGCCGAACAGCGTCGCGTACCGTCGCCGCAGCTCGCGGCGCCGATTGATCATGAGATCGAGCCGGCGCACCTGCGCTCGGCCGACGGCGGCCAGCAGGTTGCTGAGGCGGTAGTTGTACCCCGTCTCGGTGTGTTCGTAGTAGGGCAGCGGCTGCCGAGCCTGGGTGGAGAGATAGCGGCAGCGCTCGACCAGGGCCAGATCGTCCGAGACGAGCATCCCGCCGCCGGAGGTGGTGACGATCTTGTTGCCGTTGAACGAGAGCACCCCGGCGTGCCCGAACGAGCCGGCCGGCTGTCCGCCCCGGGTGGCGCCGAGCGCCTCTGCCGCGTCCTCCAGCACCGGCACTCCGGCGGCGTCGCAGACCGGCAGCAGCCGGGCGTAGTCGGCGCAGCTGCCGAAGAGGTCCACCGGAACCACCGCCGACACCCGCCGCCCGGCCGCCTCGAACTCCTTGAGCAGGGTGGCGAGCAGGTCGACGTCGATGTTGCCGTCGCCCGGGTCGCAGTCCACGAAGACAGGTTCGGCGCCGGTGTAGCGGACCGCGTTGGCGGTGGCGACGAAGGTCAGGGTGGGCACGACGACGACGGTTCCGGGACCGGCCCCGAGACCCAGCAGGCCCAGGTGGAGTGCGGCGGTGCCGGAACTCAGCGCGACCGCACCGGCCACACCGACCCGGTCGGCGACCTCCCGCTCGAAGCCGTCGATCTCCGGGCCGACGGGCGCGACCCAACCCGACCGCAGCGCGCGCAGCAGGTACGACTCCTCCAACGGCCCGACGTCGGGCGCGGAGAGATAGATCTTGGCGTTCACCGGCCCTGACCGGGCACCGCGCGTCGCTGCTGGCCACCGGGATCGTCGGCGCTCACGATAGGTCCTCCGTTCACGGACGTACGACGGGAAGATGTCGCCGGACCGCTGTCGGCGATGTCGTGCAGGTCTTCCGTCAAGGTGAACGTCGGGTGCCGCCCGTCGGTGACGAACAGAAAGAGGATTCGGCTCCGCCTCCGGTGGCGAGACCGCGTTCAAGAGGACGGGACCGCGGTCGGGAACGTGGGACCGTGGTCAGGAGCGCGGGATCGGCAGCGTGATGGTGAAGGTGGTGCCGGCCCCGACTTCGCTGCTGACCCGGATGACCCCGCCGTGGTCGGTGACGATCTGCCGGACGATGGCCAGACCCAGGCCACTGCCGCCGGTCTTCCGGCCGCGCGCCGAGTCGGCCCGCCAGAACCGGTCGAAGACGTACGGCAGCGCCTCCGGCGTGATCCCGGAACCGCTGTCGGCGACCCGGATCAGCGCCGAGTCGCCCTCCCGGTGCAGGGTGAGCGCCACCTGCCCGCCCCTGGCGGTGGCCCGGAACGCGTTCGTGAGCAGGTTTCCGACCACCTGCCGCAGCCGGTCGGGATCGGCGTGCACGGTCACCGGTTCGGCGGCGAGGGTCAGGGTCACCCCGGCCGCGTCGGCGCCGGCCCGGTGTGCGGTACGGCAGGTCTCCAGCAGTTCGGCCAGGTCGACGGTTGCCCGGTGGTACGCCAGGCTGCCCGCCTCGGCCAGGGCGAGATCCTGGAGGTCGTCGACGATCCGCTGCTGGAGTACCGCCTCCTCGTGCAGCGAGGCGAACAACTCCGGGTCGGGGTCGATCACCCCGTCGGAGAGCGCCTCCAGATAGCCGCGCAGGTTGGCCAGTGGCGTACGCAGCTCGTGCGCCACGTCGGCGACCAGCCGGCGCTGGCGTTCCTCGCCGCGCTGCAACGAGTCCGCCATCCGGTTGAACGACCGGGCCAGGGTGGCGATCTCGTCGTTGCCCCGCACCGGCACCCGGCTGGTCAGGTCGCCCCGGCCGAGTCGCTGGGAGGCGGCGGTCAGGATCCCGATCGGCCGGAGCACGCGGTGGCTGAGCAGGGTGGTCGCGATGATCGCCACCGCTGCCACCCCGCCGGCGGCGGCCAGCAGCGGGCCGACCACCAGCGCCCGGTCGCCCTCGGTGCCGACCCCGAGGATGACCCGGGCCGGCTCCGGCGCGACCTCCGCGATCCGGGCGTTGAACGCCTCCGCCAGGCAGTAGTCGCGCGGGTCGCCGGGCGCGGTGTCGGGGCACGCGGCGGAGAGCTCCGCCAGGTCGGCCCGGTTCGCCTGCTCGGACTGGACAGCCAGCTCCGAGCAGTTCCGGGCCAGCTTGGGGTTCGTCGAGGCGGCCGCGGTCATGTCGTACTGGGGTATGCCGAACCGGTCGGGCAACTGGGTGGGTTCGACGCCGTTGCGGGTCAGGCAGGCGGCGAACCGGACACCGGTGCGGTACCGGTACAGCTCCTTGGCGGCGGTTTCCGCCGGGTCGGCGTCCAGCCCGGCCAGGTCGAGCGTGGGGCGGGGATTGACGTAGCCGACCACGGTGCCGAGTTCGCGTACCGCCTCGTCCGGGCGTGCCTCGCGGTCGGTGTCCACCAGCACCCAGCCGGAGTCGGCGACCAGGTGGATGCGTTGCCCGGTCTGCGCGCCGAGTCGCACCACCAGGTCGCGGACCCGCTCCCAGGTGCCGTGCCGGCGGCCGTAGTCGCTGAGTGCGGCGGCAACCTGGTCCAGCGAGGCGGCGGCGGCGCCGGACTCGTCGATCTGCCGGGACGCCTGCCGGAGTACCAGCCAGAGGGTCGCGGCGGTCGCACTCACCGCGACCAGCATCACCAGGCCGAGCACCCGTAACCGGAAGCTCACGCCACCCCGTCCGCCCCGGCGGCGGCGTCGGCCCGCCCCCGTTCCCCGGCGGCGGCGTCCTGGCGTCCCCGCTCCCCGCCGGGCTGCTCGGCCAGCCGGTAGCCCCGGCCGAAGACGGTCTGCACGTAGTGCGGCTCGGCCGGGTCGTCCTCGATCTTGCGGCGCAGGTTCATCACGTGCGCGTCGACGGTCCGTTCCAGGACGTAGTGGTCGAAGCCGAAGGCCCGGTCGATGATCTGGGCCCGGGTGAACGCCCGGCCCGGCTCGCCGGCGAGCACCTCCAGGATGCCGAACTCCTTGGCGGTGAGCGTGACCAGCCGACCGTTGATCCGCACCTCGAACCGGCCCGGGTCGACCTCCAGGTCACCGACCCGGAGCACCGCCTGGTTGCCGGCACTCACCGCCCCCGAGCGACGCAGCAGGGCACGGACCCGGGCGGCCAGTTCCCGTGGGCTGTACGGCTTGGTCAGGTAGTCGTCGGCGCCGATGTCCAGCCCGAGCAGTACGTCGTCCTCGGTGGTCCGGGCGGTCAGCAGCAGGATCGGTAGGTTGGACTCGGCCCGCAGGATGCGGCAGACGTCGAGCCCGTCCAGCACCGGCATCATCACGTCCAGCACCACGAGGTCGGGGCGGCGGGCGCGGACCTGCTCCAGGGCGGCCCGCCCGTCACCGACGACGAGCACGCTGTGGCCCTCCCGTTCGAGATAGACCCGGACCAGGTTGGCCTGCTTCGGGTCGTCCTCGGCGACCAGTATCCGCGCGCTCATGGGGCTCCATTCTGCCTGCTTCCGGCGGGATCGATTAGAGCCCCGCAACGGTGAAGAAGTGATAAGCCGCTGTCCGGAAACGGTCAACCGTCGGCCCTCATCCACAGGTCACACCTTCCTGACCGGTTCCGCTCATCTCGCCGCCGACCGCCGCGACAGGTCGAAACAGCCTCCGAGACGCCAGCCGGCCGCCCGGTCGGGGTGGAGCCGCAGCGGGGCGGGGTGCAGGATGGCGACGTGCTGCACCTGAGGATCATCGTGCCCGTCGACCGGTCCGCGGCGGTTCAGGAACTGCTCGCCGCCGATCCCGCCGTGGCGCACGTCATAGTGCTGCCCGGCGCCGCCCGGATGCCGGCCGGTGACGTGGTGCTCTGCGACGTCGTCCGGGAGGGCGCCGACGAGGTACTGGAGGCGTTGCGCGACCTCGGCGTGCACCACTCCGGCGGGGTGGTCGGGGACGGCGTCGACGTCACCCTCTCGGCCGCCGCCGACCGGGCCGCCCGGGCGGCTCCGGGGCTCGGCACCGACGCGGTGGTCTGGGACGAGATCGCCCAGAAGACGGGGGAGGAGACCCAGCTGTCGGTGACGTACCTGCTGCTGATCACCCTGGCCACCGTCATAGCCGGCATCGCGGTCCTGCTCGACCAGCCGATCCTGATCATCGGTGCGATGGTGGTGGGTCCGGAGTTCGGGCCGCTCGCGGCGCTCTGCGTGGCGTTGCTGCGCTGGCGCCGGTCGGTCATCCGGCGCTCGCTGCTGGCGCTGGGTGTCGGATTCCTCACGGCGGTGGCGGTGACCGTGCTCAGCACCTGGACGCTGACCGCCGTCGACCTGCTCGACCGGTCGATGCTGCTCGCCGAGCGGCCGATGACCGACTTCATCTGGCGGCCCGACGCGCTCTCCTGGGTGGTCGGCTTCCTGGCCGGGGTGGCCGGGATGCTCTCGGTCACCTCGAACCGGTCCGGTTCGCTGGTCGGGGTGCTGATCTCGGTGACCACCGTCCCGGCCGCCGGGAACGTCGCGGTCGCGCTCGGCTACGGCGTCTTCGAGGAGGCGTTCGGCTCACTCGTCCAGTTGCTGATCAACCTCTGCGCGATCGTCGCGGCCGGCGTGCTGACGCTGCTCGTGCAGCGGATCTGGTGGGGGCGGGTCAGCGCGTTCCGGGCACCGGCCTGGATCCGGCGGGGCAGCTCCGCGCCGGCTCCCCGCAACGACGCCGACCCGGCCGGCCGACCCCACTCCGTCCCGGACCGTACCGGCGGCGGCTGAACCCGGGCGGCGGCTGAACCCGGGCGGACCGTACCGACCGACCGCTGGCCGGCCGGGGCGGTCCGCCGGAGAACTACCGTCGGTTGCCGTCCAGCCCCTTGTCCAGCCCGGCCCGGCGCAGGGCGTCGGCCAGCGCACCGCCGCCGAAGCCGCCACCCTGGCCGCCGCCCGACCGTCCGCCGCCCGACCGTCCGGCACCCGATTGGCCGCCACCGGACCGGTTTCCGCCGCCGGCACCGCCGCGCCCCTGGCGCGGCTGGCTCGGCCGGTCGCCGCCCCGGTCCCGCGCCGGTCGCGGCTCGGCCTCGTCCTCCAGCCGCAGGGTGAGGGAGATTCGCTTCCGGGGTACGTCCACGTCCAGCACCTTCACCCGGACCACGTCACCGGACTTGACCACGTCGCGCGGGTCCTTGACGAAGGTCCGGGACATCGCGGAGACGTGGACCAGCCCGTCCTGGTGCACCCCGACGTCCACGAACGCGCCGAACGCGGCGACGTTGGTGACCACGCCCTCCAGCAGCATCCCCGGCACGAGGTCGCCGATCTTCTCCACCCCCTCGGCGAAGGTGGCGGTCCGGAACGCCGGTCGGGGGTCCCGGCCCGGCTTCTCCAGCTCCCTGAGGATGTCGGTCACGGTCGGCAGCCCGAAGGTGTCGTCGACGAACTCGTTCGGCCTGAGCTTGCGCAGCACCGCCGTCCGGCCGATCAGCGCGGAGAGGTCGCCGCCGGTGCTGGCCAGGATCCGCCGGACCACCGGGTACGCCTCGGGGTGCACGCTGGAGGCGTCCAGCGGGTCGTCGCCGCCGGGGATGCGCAGGAAGCCGGCGCACTGCTCGAACGCCTTCGGGCCGAGCCGGGCCACCTGCTTGAGCGCCTGTCGGGTCCGGAACGGGCCGTTGGCGTCCCGGTGCAGCACGATGTTCTCGGCCAGCCCGGCGCCGATCCCGGAGACCCGGGTCAGCAGGGGCGCGGAGGCGGTGTTCACGTCCACCCCGACACCGTTCACGCAGTCCTCCACCACGGCGTCCAGCGAGCGGGAGAGCTTCACCTCGGAGAGGTCGTGCTGGTACTGCCCGACGCCGATCGACCGCGGGTCGATCTTGACCAGCTCGGCAAGCGGGTCCTGGAGCCGGCGGGCGATCGAGACCGCGCCGCGCAGTGAGACGTCCAGGCCGGGCAGCTCCTGCGAGGCGTACTCCGAGGCGGAGTAGACCGAGGCGCCGGCCTCGGAGACCACGATCTTGGTCAGGTCCAGGTCGGCGTACCGCTTGATCAGGTCGCCGGCCAGCTTGTCGGTCTCCCGGGAGGCGGTGCCGTTGCCGATCGCCACCAGCTCGACCTTGTGCGCCCGGGCCAGCCTGGCCAGCGTCTCGATCGAGGCGTCCCACTGCCGGCGCGGCTCGTGCGGGTAGATCGTGTCGGTCGCCACCACCTTGCCGGTCGCGTCCACCACCGCCACCTTCACCCCGGTGCGTAGCCCTGGGTCCAGCCCCATGGTCGGGCGGGTACCGGCCGGCGCGGCGAGCAGCAGGTCACGCAGGTTCGTCGCGAAGACGCGTACCGCCTCGTCCTCGGCCACCTGCCAGAGCCGCATCCGCAGGTCGGCGCCGAGGTGGATGAGGATCCGGGTGCGCCACGCCCAGCGCACCGTGTCGGCGAGCCAGCGGTCCGCCGGCCGTCCCCGGTCGGCCACCCCGAACCGGGCGGCGATCTCCTGCTCGTACCGGCTCGGCCCGACCGGGGCGTCCTCGGGGGCGGGCGCCTCCTCCGGGTCCATGGTCAGGTCGAGCACGCCCTCCTTCTCACCCCGGAACATCGCCAGGATCCGGTGCGAGGGCAGCCTGGTGTATGGCTCGGCGAAGTCGAAGTAGTCGGCGAACTTGGCCCCGGCCTCCTGCTGGCCGTCGCGTACCCGGGCGACCAGCCGGCCCCGCGACCACATCGTCTCGCGCAGCGAACCGATCAGGTCGGCGTCCTCGGCGAAGCGCTCCACCAGGATCGACCGGGCGCCGTCCAGCGCGCCGGTCGGGTCGGCCACCCCGGCGTCCGGGTTGACGAAGCCGGCCGCCACCGTGCGGGGGTCCTGCGACGGGTCGGCCAGCAGCGTCTCGGCCAGCGGCTCCAGACCGGCCTCCCGGGCGATCTGTGCCTTGGTCCGCCGCTTCGGCTTGTAGGGCAGGTAGATGTCCTCCAGCCGGGCCTTGGAGTCGGCGGCCATGATCTGCGCTTCGAGCGCGTCGTCCAGCTTGCCCTGGCCCCGGATCGACTCCAGCACCGCCGCCCGGCGCTCCTCCAGCTCCCGCAGGTAGCGCAGCCGCTCCTCCAGGGTGCGCAGCTGGGTGTCGTCGAGCGACTCGGTGGCCTCCTTGCGGTAGCGGGCGATGAACGGCACCGTCGACCCGCCGTCGAGCAGGTCCACCGCGGCCCGTACCTGCCGCTCGTGTACGCCGAGTTCCTCGGCGATCCGCTGGTGCACAGAGCGCGGCTGCGCAGAGGTTGTCACGTCCTGTTCCGCCTTCTCCACTCGGTTGCGCCAGCGCCCGCCACCGGGCTCGGCGCTGGGCGTCTGGGTGCCGGCAAGCATTGTGCCGCACCCACCCGACAGCCCGCCGACGACGGCACCGGGCCGACCGCGCTGTCGCGTCGACCGCACTGTCGCGTCGACCGCGATCCCGGGCGACCGCGCTGTCGCGTCGACCGGGATTCCGGGTCGAGGACGGCGTGGCGCCGACCGAGGCAGGTCAGCGGCGTACGGTGAGCGCACTGGCGGCGACGGCCGCGTCGACCGCGTTGAGCAGGTCGCCGAGTTCCGTCGGGAGCAGCCGCCGGCCCGCCGCGATCCGCTCGGTCACGATCGCCCGGTCGGCCGGGATCAACGCCCGGACCAGTCCGGCGGCCCGGACCAGCCCGGCCAGCGTCGCGGTGCGGGCGTCCAGCGGCTGCTCGGAGCGCTCCAGGATGGCGTTGAGCCGGACCCGGGGCCGGGCCACCCGGTTCGGGTCCAGCCCGGGGAAGCGCAGCGTGGTGCGCAGGTTCAGCCCGCGCGCGGTCATCCGGCGTACCGCACCGGCGCTGACCAGCCGGTCGCCGACGTGGTCCCGGACCCGGGGGGCGAGGAACTCCAGCCAGGAGCGGGCCTGGTGGCCGTCGCCGCGGCGTACCATCTCGGCCAGCACCCGGTCGGTCACCGGCTCGCGCCAGGCCCGGTCGTCGGCGACGTAGACGGCGGACTGGACCAGGGTGATCCGGCTGTCGAAGAGCAGCTCGGCGAGGAGCGCCCCGCAGAGGGCCGCATCCACCAGGGCAGCCGCCGCGAGGAGCTTTCCGCTGTAGTCATCGTGTGCGATGAGGAACAACTCGTCGGCCAGCCGTTCGGCCGGTTGGCCCGGGTAATTGGTCATCGTCATCCTCGCACCGGCCGGCTGGCGTGCCGGGTCGGCCACTACGCAATGTCGATGGAGGACGGTACGGCATGCACACTTTCCGTTCAACCCGCCCTGGCCGTACGTGTTCGGTACTTGTGGTCGATCGATGGCTTGTCGCGCCGCGTGATCGCCCATAACCTCTCCGATGTCGACCGTGAGTCCTGTCTCAATCCGCCCGAGGGAGACCGACACATGTCATCGGATTCCTCCCCGGACACCGGCCTGCGCCGGGGACGCCTGGGCACGGTCCACCTCGTCTTCTTCACCGTCGCCGCGTCGGCACCGCTGACCGTGCTCGGCGGCGGCATCACCACGATGTACGCCGTCAGCGGCAACGTGGGCGCCGCGCTCGCCTTCCTGCTGCTCGCCGCCGTGCTGGGGGTGTTCGCGGTCGGCTACGCCGCGATGAGCCGGTTCGTCGGCAACGCCGGTGCCTTCTACTCCTGGATCGCCAACGGGCTGGGCCGGGTGGCCGGGGTCGGCGCCTCCTTCGTCGCGCTGGCCTCCTACAACGCCATCCAGATCGGGCTGTACGGGCTCTTCGGCGCCGTCCTGGACGCCTTCGTCACGACGAAGTTCGGCGTCGACCGGCCGTGGTGGGTCTGGGCCCTGGCCGGCCTGGCGGTGGTGGGGGTCCTCGGGGTGCTCCAGGTCGACCTGAACGCCACGGTCCTGGCCGTAGTTCTCCTGCTGGAATGCCTCGCGGTCGTCGTCTTCGACGTGGTGGCGTTCCGGAACCCGGCCGGCGGCAGCGTCACCCTCGCCGGGCTCGATCCGGGCAACCTCTTCGCGGCGGGGCTCGGTGCGGTGTTCGCGCTGGGCATCGCGAGCTTCACCGGGTTCGAGTCCGGGGCGCTCTACGGCGAGGAGGTCCGGGACCCCCGCCGCACGGTGGCCCGGGCCACCTACGTCGCGGTGGCCTTCACCGGTGCCTTCTACGCGCTCTCCGCCTGGGCACTGACCGTGCTGACCGGCCCGGAGAACGCGCAGGCGGCCACGGCCGGGGACGGTCCGGGGGTGGTCTTCGGCAGCCTGGGCGCACATGCCGGCGGCACCGTGGCGGACGTGGCGAACCTGGTCTTCATCACCTCGGTGCTGGCCGCCCTGCTGTCGTTCCACAACGCCGTCGCCCGGTACCTGTTCGCCCTGGGCCGGGAGCGGGTGCTGCCGGCCTTCCTCAGCCGGACCGGCGCGCGGACCGGGGCCCCGGCGGGCGGCTCGCTGGCCCAGACGGTGCTGGCCCTCGGCGCGGTGCTGGCCTTCGTGCTGGCCGGCCGGGATCCGGTGCTCGACCTCTTCACCTGGCTCAGCGGTCTCTCGGCGGTCGGGGTGGTGCTGCTGATGACCCTCACCTCCGCCTCGGTGCTGGGCTTCTTCCACCGCCGCCCCGAGGCCGGGGTGAACGCCTGGCAGCGGCTGGTCGCACCGGCCCTGGCCACCGTGCTGCTGCTCGCCGTCCTGGTGGTGCTGCTGGTGAACTTCGACGCGCTGCTCGCGCCCGGCAACCCGGGCTACCTGGCGTGGCTGCTGCCCGGGGTCACCCTGGTCGCCGCGCTGCTCGGGCTCGGCTGGGGCCTGCTGCTCCGGGCGAGGCGTCCGGCCGTCTACGAGGCCGTCGGCCGGGGAGCGGTCGATCCGCCGGCCGCCGAGACCCCGGAGCCCGCCCCGACCGTCGACCTGTCCCGCTCCGCTGACCTGACCCGGTCTGCTGACCTGCCTTGACCCGCTGAACTCAGCCGCCGTTGGACGGCGTGTACTTCCTCGGCCGGCGGGACGGCAGGGAGAGGTTAGCCAGCCCGTCGACCGCGTCGAGAAAGGCGGGGCCCATCGCTGCCCGGGCCTGCACCGCCGGATGGGTCGAGCCGAAGTTGTCCGGGTCGGCCTGCCCGTCGGCGAAGAGCACGTACGTCAGCACCGGCGCGCCGGCCGGGTTGAAGATCAGCCCTGCCTCGTGCCGGGCGTTGCCGAACCAGCCCGCCTTGGTGGCGATCCGGCCCCGCTGCGCCGACGACATGTTGCGGCGGATGCCGTCGGTGAACGCGATCGGCGCGCGGAGCTGGTGCAGCAGGAAGTTCGTGGAGGTGGCGGAGAGCAGGGTGCCCCGGACCAGTGCCTGGAGCAGGTCGTGGGTCTCCCGGGCGGTGCTGGTGCCGAGGAAGAACCGGTTCGGGTTGGCGACCGGCTCGACCTGGGTCTTCGGGAAGCCCTTCGCGACGAGGATCTGGTTGAGTTCGGCGGCCGGGCAGACCAGCCCGCAGAGCCGTACGGCGGTGTCGTCGGAGACGGTGAGCAGTGCCGCGAGGACGTGGCCGAGGGTCACCGAGCTGGGGTAGGCGCCGTCCAGGCTGAAGATGCCGTCGCCGTTCGGCACCACGATCGACGAGGTGACCTCGACCCGCTGGTCCAGGGTGAGCAGTCCCCGGTCCACCTTGTCCAGTACCGCCGTGGCAACCGCGATCTTGTTCACGCTGTACGCCTCGACGACCGTGTCCGGGTTCTCCCGTACCGCCGGCAGCGGCGTCGGGCCCGTCCCGCTGGCGACGCTCAGGTATGCGTACCAGTTGCCGCCGGCCTTCGTCTTCTCCCGGCGGTAGATCGCGGCGACCTGGTCCGCGCGGGCCCGGTCGGGGGTTTCGAGCCCCTGGCCGCTGTTCGGCGCGGCCATCGCCTGGGTGGCGGTGCCGAGTACGACGCCGGCGGTGGCGGCGCTGCCGACGCCCAGTGCGGTCCTGCGATTCACCCTGCTCACCAGTGCTCTCCCATCGCCAGGGTCGGGTTGCCTGCCGACCGGTAACGATAGGCGACTCTGGCGGGGACCGCCGGCCCGTCAGGTGCCGGGTGCGCCGTCCCGCTCCCGGGTGGCCTTCAGGTAGTCCCGGTTGAGCCGGCCGATGCTGGTCAACGGGATCCCCTTAGGACAGACGGCGGTGCACTCGCCGATGTTCGTGCAGCCGCCGAAGCCGGCCTCGTCGTGCGCGTCGACCATCCCGACGACCCGGGTGAGGCGTTCCGGCTGGCCCTGCGGCAGCAGGCTCAGGTGGCTGACCTTGGCGGCGGTGAAGAGCATCGCCGAACCGTTCGGGCAGGCGGCGACGCAGGCGCCGCAGCCGATGCAGGCGGCCGACTCGAAGGCGGCGTCCGCGTCGGACTTGCGGACCAGTTGGGCGTGCGCCTCCGGCGCGGCACCGGTCGGCGCGGTGACGTACCCGCCGGCCGCGATGATCCGGTCGAACGCGGCCCGGTCCACCACCAGGTCCTTGACCACGGGGAACGCCCTGGCCCGCCACGGCTCGATGTCGATGGTCTGGCCGTCGGCGAAGTGTCGCATGTGGAGCTGGCAGGCGGTGGTGGCCCGTTCCGGCCCGTGTGCCACGCCGTTGATCACCATGCCGCAGGCGCCGCAGATGCCCTCCCGGCAGTCGTGGTCGAAGGCGACCGGTTCCTCGCCGTCGAGGGTGAGCCGTTCGTTGAGTACGTCGAGCATCTCCAGGAACGACATGTCGGGGGAGACGTCCGGAACCTGGTAGCTGACCATCCGGCCCTTGTCGTCCGGGCCGGACTGCCGCCAGATCCGCAGGGTCAAATTCACTTGTAACTCCGCTGGGTGGGGTGTACGTACTCGAATTGCAGGTCTTCCCGGTGCAGCACCGGCGGCCGGTCGGCGCCGGTGAACTCCCAGGCCGCGACGTACCCGAAGCTGTCGTCGTCGCGCTGCGCCTCGCCGTCGGCGGTCTGGCTCTCGGCCCGGAAGTGCCCGCCGGCCGACTCGGTACGATGCAGCGCGTCGACGCACATCAGTTCGGCCAGCTCGAAGAAGTCGGCGACCCGGCCGGCCTTCTCCAGCGCCTGGTTGAGCCCCTCGCCGTCGCCGGGGACCCGGACCCGCTGCCAGAACTGCTCGCGCAGGCCGCGGATCTCGGCCAGCGCCTTGCGCAGCCCGGCGTCGGTCCGCTCCATGCCACAGTGGTCCCACATGATCTGGCCCAGCTCGCGGTGGAACGAGTCGACGGTCCGGTCGCCCTGGCAGGCGAGCAGCCGGTTCAGCCGGTCGGTGACGTCGTCCCGGGCGGACACCACCTCCGGGTGGTCGTCGGTGAGCGCCTCGAACGGGCCGGCGGCGAGGTAGTCGGCGATGGTGCTGGGCAGCACGAAGTAGCCGTCGGCGAGGCCCTGCATCAGCGCCGAGGCGCCGAGCCGGTTGGCGCCGTGGTCGGAGAAGTTCGCCTCGCCGATCACGAACAGGCCGGGGATGGTCGACTGGAGGTCGTAGTCGACCCAGAGCCCGCCCATCGTGTAGTGCACCGCCGGATAGATCCGCATCGGCACCTCGTACGGGTCCTCGCCGGTGATCCGCTGGTACATCTCGAAGAGGTTGCCGTACCGCTCGGCGATGGTGGACCGGCCCAGCCGGTCGATCGCGTCGGCGAAGTCGAGATAGACGCCGAGCCCGGTCGCCCCGACGCCTCTGCCTGCGTCACAGACGTTCTTGGCGGCCCGGGAGGCGATGTCCCGGGGGACCAGGTTGCCGAAGGCCGGGTACGCCCGCTCCAGGAAGTAGTCCCGTTCCGCCTCCGGGATCTGCCGGGGCGGGCGGTCGTCACCGGCCGTCGCCGGCACCCAGACCCGGCCGTCGTTGCGCAGCGACTCGCTCATCAGGGTCAGCTTCGACTGGTGGTCGCCGGAGACCGGGATGCAGGTCGGGTGGATCTGCGTGTAGCAGGGGTTGGCGAAGAGCGCGCCCTTGCGGTGGGCCCGCCAGGTGGCGGTGACGTTGCAGCCCTTGGCGTTCGTGGAGAGGTAGAAGACGTTGCCGTACCCGCCGGAGGCGAGCACCACGGCGTCGGCGAAGTCGGTCGTGATCTCGCCGGTGACCAGGTCCCGGACCACGATGCCCCGGGCCCGGCCGTCGACCACGATCAGCTCCAGCATCTCGTGCCGGCTGTGCATCTCGACCCGGCCCTGCCCGATCTGCCGCTCCAACGCCTGGTACGCCCCGAGCAGCAACTGCTGGCCCGTCTGCCCCCGGGCGTAGAAGGTGCGCTGCACCTGGGCGCCGCCGAACGAGCGGGTGTCGAGCAGCCCGCCGTACTCCCGGGCGAACGGCACGCCCTGGGCCACCGCCTGGTCGATGATCTCCACCGAGACCTCGGCGAGCCGGCGTACGTTCGACTCCCGGGACCGGAAGTCGCCGCCCTTGACGGTGTCGTAGAAGAGTCGCTGGATCGAGTCGCCGTCGTTGCGGTAGTTCTTGGCGGCGTTGATGCCGCCCTGGGCGGCGATCGAGTGTGCCCGGCGCGGGCTGTCCTGGTAGCAGTACGACCTGACCCGGTAGCCCTGCTCGCCGAGCGTGGCGGCGGCCGCGCCGCCGGCCAGCCCGGTGCCGACCACGATCACGGTCAGCTTGCGCCGGTTGGCCGGGTTGACCAGCTTGGCGGAGAACCGGCGGCGCTGCCAGCGGGTCTCGATCGGCCCGTCCGGGGCCTTGGTGTCGGCGATCGGCTCGCCGATGGTGAACAGGTCCAGCCCGTTGGGCGGGTTTTCTTCGGTGGGGTTCGTCATCAGCGCACCAATCCGGCGAGTACGGCGAAGGGGACGACCAGGTATCCGGCGCAGAGTGCGACGGCGAAACCGAGCGAGAGCGCCCGGGCCCGGGACTCGCCCCGGGGGGTCTGCTGTCCGAGGCTGCGGAACGCGCTGAACATGCCGTGCCGCAGGTGGAAGCCGAGGGTGACGATCGCGACGGTGTAGAGCAGGGTGACGTACCAGCGCTCGGGTGCGAAGTCGGCGGCCACGTTCGCGTACGGCCGGCTCGGGTCGCCGACCGGGTTCAGGTCGCCGGTGGTCAGGTCGAGCAGGTGGTAGACGACGAAGAGCGCGATGATCACCCCGCCCCAGCGCATCGTCCGGGCCGCGTAACTACCCTGCACCTTCGGCCGGTGCGCGTACCGGACGGGCCGGGCCGCCCGGGCCCGCCGGGCCAGTACGGTGGCCGACCAGATGTGCGCGACGAGCGCGACGCCGAGCACGGCGCGCTGGATCCAGAGATACCAGGTGTCCGGCAGCACGGGGGCGCCGATGGTGCGCAGCCAGTGCGCGTAGTGGTCGAACGACTCGGCGCCGAAGAAGATCTTCAGGTTGCCGAGCATGTGCGCGATCAGGAAGAGCACCAGCAGGATGCCGGTCACCGCCATCACGGCCTTGAGCCCGATGCTGGACCGGATCGGCGATCGCGTCGATACAGCTGTCACCTCACAGACGCTAGGAGAGCTCTGATTAGTCGTCCAATGCATCGAAGGCGCAGTTACGATAGCTGTAGGCTATGACGGTGCAGCTCCATCAGTTGAGGTACTTCGTGGCGGTGGCCGAAACCCGGCATTTCACGCATGCCGCCGACAACGTCGGCATCACCCAGCCGTCGCTGAGTAAGCAGATTCACGCCCTGGAAACCGACCTCGGCGCCCCGCTCTTCGAGCGGGTGCGCGGCAACGTCGGCCTGACGGCCGCCGGCGAGGTGCTGCTGCCGCTGGCCGAGCGGATCCTGGCCGACGTCGACACCGCCCGCCGGGAGGTGCAGGAACTCGTCGGGGTCCGGCGCGGTCGGGTACGCCTCGGCGCCACGCCCAGCCTGGCCACCTCGCTCGCCCCGCCGGTGCTGCGCCGGTTCCGGGACGCCCACCCCGGCGTCGACCTGCGGGTGGAGGAGAGCGGCTCACAGGACCTCGTCCGGGACCTGCTCCGGGGCGAGCTGGACCTGGCGTTGATCATTCTCCCGGCGACCGGCGCCGACCCGGCGCTGACCGCCGAGCCGATCCTCCGGGACAACCTGGTGGTCGCCTCGCTCAACCCGCTGCCGATGACCGACTCGGCCGGCACCATGCGCCTCACCGACCTGCGGCACCAGCCGCTGGTGATGTTCCGGCAGGGCTACGACCTGCGCGACGCCACCCTGCGGGCCTGCCGGGAGGCGGGCTTCGAGCCGTCGCTCGCGGTCGACGGTGGCGAGATGGACGCCGTGCTCAGCTTCGTGGAGGCGGGACTCGGCGTCGCCCTGGTGCCGGGCATCGTGGTCGCCCGCCGCCCGAGGCTCTGGGTCACCCCGCTGGCCCCGCCGGGCGTACACCGGACGATCGCGCTGGCCCGGCGCCGGGAGCCGGAACCGACGCACGCGGCCCGGGCGTTCCGGCGGATCCTGCTGGAATACGTCGGCACGGCCGCCGAGAACTCGACCCTGCCGGCGGGCGTCACGCCGTACTGACGGTTCCACCCGCAGTACGGATTTTTGGGCAGGAAGGTGCCTCGGGAATCCGTGCTACGCCGGTGAAGGCGGTCGGGCGTCCGGTGCTTCTTCGAGAGTTGCGGCCTCGGCGTCCGCCGCTGCCGCATCGGCGGCACGGTTGACCTGCCGCAGGCAGGCAGCCAGGCTGAGTAGGGCGTGGCGCAGGTCTCGTTCGGCTCGACGGACCTTCTCCTGTTCCTTCTCCACCCTCTGGCGGTGCCGCCTCCACAGGTGGTCCACAGAGTAGCGGTGGTCGTCGTCCCAGTCGTCCCGCGCCTCCACGGCCCGATGCTGCTCGCGTGCATTGTGCACGTACCCGCGGTGTCGTTTCACCGCCTGCTCGCTGGCGGCGAGGGCCTTCTCCGGATGGCCCAACGTGCGCAGCCGGACGCCGAGGTTGTGCCAGACATCGGCCAGGCCACCGTGGTCGCGGCGCAGCCGTGACCACGCATCGGCGATGACCGCGTACGCCTCCTCGGCCCGTCCGCTGCGGGCCAGCCGGTCACTGAGTTCGTCCACCGTCCGGGCGAACTCGTACCGCGAGTCGTTGCGCCCGCGCCAGAACGGCAGGACCTCGGCCGTCACGTCGGCTGCCTCGGCGACCCGGCCGACCCGGTCGAGTTGTTCCGCATACTTGGTCAGCGCGTGGCAGAGTTCGAGGTCGACGGGCGCGCCGCCGGCACGCTCGTGTCGGCCACGGATCTCCGCGACCTGGGCGGCCGCCGACTCCACGGCCTCCTCGTGACGTTCGAGCCGAGCCAGGAGGATGGTCCGCCACGTCCTGGCTTCCCTGGCCGCCACCTGCCCGGCTCGGTGCCGGTCGGCGGCAAGCTGCTCGTCGATGACGGCCAGCGCCTCCGCATAGCGCTCGTCGTCGACGAGGTTTTTGCGCAGCGCCGACATCGTCTCGGTCATCCTGTCGGCGAAGGCGCCCGGCCGTGGCGCGTCCAACTCTCGGTACACCATGAGCTCTTCCCGCCGTGCCAGCGCGGCGAGGTCGTACCAGCCCAACTCTGTCAACAGGTCGGCGAGCCGGCGCAACGACTCCGGCAGCGCTGTCAGCGACCGCGGCGTCGCCCCCCGCGCCCGGCCCTTCCGCCGGGTTTCGATCTGCGCGAGTTCCTCGACCGCCCACCGCACGGTCTTGTCCGGGCGCACGAGGCCCGCGTACCGCCGCTCATCCACCGGGCGGTTGAGCATCGCCCGACGAACCACCTCGAAATTCTGCTCGCGCACCAGCATTGGATAGCACAACTCCGATTCACCGGCACGACAGTTATGACGTGACGACAGGCCCGGTGCGGGCCGCGGGGATTTACCAGCGCCAACGCCGAAAGGTTGGCTACCAGCGCCAGCGCCAGAAGCGGCGCTCATAGCGCACCACCAGCGTGCCGGCGGCGGTGCTGCCGCTGACGACGATGTGCGGAGCGGTCGAGCCGGGTTCGGGTGTGGACGGTACCTTGGCCGTCGCCGTACCGGCGCTCGTGTTGACTCCGTCGATGTTGGCGGTCGCACCAGCCGGCAGCACGATGGTCGTCGAGCCGGCTTGGGTAGCGAGGTTGATCTCGACGACCCGGTAACTGATGACGGCGTGCCGAAGGTCGAGCTTGACCGTGCCGGCCTTGCTGCGTACCACCAATCGCCGGGGTACGGTCCACCGACCGGAGCGTTTGATCTCGCCGGCGAAGCTGTTCAGCTCGACGACCTCGTCAGGGGCGACGGTCGGGGCCACGGCCGGCAGGTCGGCGATGTAGGGCTCTACCTCGCCGCCGGTCCGGGCGCGTAGCACGCCGTCGAGGCGCTCCTCGAATTCGGGCAGGGTCAGCCGGCCCTCCGCCACCCCGGCGCTCAACCGGGCGACCACGGCCTCTCGCTCGGCGTCGGAAATGCGTAGCTCCCGTTTAGGCGGGACCGGATCGCCACTCACCTGACCAACCCTACGGTCTGGTTGGCAGGCACAGAAGCCTGCCCGGCGTTCCCCGCGTCCACGTCGCACGGACCAGGTGCGCGGCCTCCGGGTTGTCGGGCGGGTTGAGCAGGTCCGTCAGGGTCAGCAGGGCCTCGACGGTCATGTCGCGTTGCCATGCCGTCTCGGTCAGCAGCGCCGCGTAGAAGGGCTCCTTGGGGTCAGTTCCCCCAGGCTCATCAACCGTTCCTTTCGGCGTGCCGGGTCACCACGGTCAGGGCCGGGCGCGATGCTGGCCGACCAGCTCGGATGTGGTCGTACCGCAGTGTGGACACCAGCGAGATTTGACCTTGAACGCGAATAGGCCGGCGAGGAAGCCGAGCAGTGTGCAACCGACGACCGTGAAGAACAGGCGCAGCAGCATGACGACCTCCTGGGCGGAGGGATGCCGGGCAGCTGGTTGCCGCCAGAGGGTATGCCCGGCATCCCGGATGCGGGACATCCGCCCGAGGGGCGGAGCGGCCACGACGCACCCCATCGGGGGAAGGTGCGCGGCGCGCCGTGGTCGGTACGGGACAGCCGATGCGTGACCACCGCCGTACCGTGGGTCATGTTGCTGGAGCAGGATGTACCAACGCAAGGCTTGCGATGAGCTGTTCTGTTCAGATCGCGTGGGTTTTCCCAAGCCACATGAGACTGGAGAGGAGCGAAGGAGCATGAACGTGGCGGCACGAAAGCAACCGCCGACCGTCAGACTGCGGCGACTGGCGGCGGAACTCCGCGCACTGCGGCACGGCGCCGGCCTCACCCGGGAAGACGTCGCCGAACGGACCCACATGAATCCCGCCACCCTCTGGCGGCTCGAAACCGCGCGGGCCCGGCCCCAGCGCAGAACCCTGCTCGGCCTGCTCGACGTCTACGGCGTCGCGGATCTCGAACGCCGGCTCGAACTGGTCGGCCTCGCCAAGGACGCCGGACAGCTCGGCTGGTTGCAGGCGTACGAGGACCAGTTGCCCGACGAGTACAGCACCTACATCTCGTTCGAGTCGGAGGCGCAGTCGGTCCGCAACTACGAATCGCTCTTCGTCCCCGGCCTGCTCCAAACCGAACCGTACGCCCGGGCCGTCACTGCCGGGCTGTTGCCGAACGGCTCGGAGGAGGATGTCGAACGGCGAGTCGAAGCGCGGCTCAGGCGCCAGGAGGCGATCAGCAAGGCCGAGCCGCTCAGGGTGTGGGCGATCCTCGACGAGAGCGTATTGCACCGCAAGGTGGGCGGTACGGACGTGACGCGCGACCAGTTGCAACACCTTGCCAAACTCACCAAGCTGCCCAACATCACCGTGCAAGTCCTACCTTACGAGGTCGGTGCGCATCCCGGCATGTACGGCGCATTTGCGATCATGGGATTTCCGGATCCGGCCGATCCAGACCTGGTCTATATCGAGAACCGGGTGAACGCCCTGTTCCTTGAGCGCGACGCCGACATCGCCAGCTACACCGATCTCTTCGAGTACCTACGCGCGGCGGCGCTGAACCCGGTGGCCTCGGTCCGCTTGATCGCACGTGCTGCCGAGCAGGGTTGACGGAAGGAGGTGAGGAAGATGTACGACGTTGATCCGACCAACGCCAGGTGGCGTACAAGCCGTCGCTCCGGTGCCAATGGCAACTGTGTCGAGGTTGCCGACAATCTGGAAGCCGTTGTCGCGGTACGGGACAGCAAGGACCCGTTCGGTCCGGTGCTGACGTTCCGCCCGGCCGCCTGGACGACCTTCATGGTATCGCTGAAGGTCGGTGCGCCTCCGGCGTAGCCACTCCGGTGAGCGGCCGAGATCAGTCCTTGGGCTTGGCCGCCCACCGGTAGCCATATCGGCTCGGCCGGAGCGCGGCGATCCATTCGACCGACTTGCCGGAGCGCCACCCAGAGCGCGCCGCTCTGGCCAGCGGCAGCAGTAGAAGGGGAAGGTTGCCCACCCACATTACGGCGGTACAGAGCACTGCTGCCTGCGCAAGACCGCCCCATCCTCCCAGGTGGAGGGAAAGGGCCAGCGAGCGGCTGACCCAGCTCACGGCTCCCAACATCAGGCCATTCATCAGCACCGAATACAGGGCCAGCAGTGGTAGGAGGCGCGGCACGAAGGCCGCGCTGTCCTGGGAGCCGCGCCACAATTCGACCATGCTGAACAGCATCGCCAGCACCGCCAGCGTCAGCAGTTGCCGCCACGCCTCGCCCTGGTCCAGCCGGACTCGCTCCAACGTGGCAACGGCAAGCCACAGCGCTAGCAGACAGATCACGAGCCGCGCAGACTGATGGTGCGCTCCGCTGGCCCGGTTCTCTCGGCTTGGTGTCCGTAGCAGGATCCATACGGCGATGCGGCTGATCTCGGCCAGGCACCCACCGACCAGGACGGGCCAGAGACTGGTGACCTCGACTGGCAGCCCGAGCAGGCCGGAGCCAGTGAGCCCGAGCCATAAGCCGAACGGCGCCGAGACGGTGACACCGACGCCCAGCACGGCGCCGGTCAGTAGGCACCCGGACAGCCCTCGCTCCGGCCAGCGCATAATCCACCTTTTGAGCGGCGCTGGATAGAACAGCAGGTAAGCGACGGTAGCGAGCATGATCGCCACCAGGATGCCCAGTACGGCTCCGATGCCAGTCGCGTTGACCTCGACTCCGTCGATCACCAACACCGCGACCGAGTATCCGGTGGCGACATTGCCGAAGGACACGATCAGCCTGTTCGTCGGGAGCAGGCGGCTGATTGCCGATCGGCGCGACAGGCCACCAGCCTTACTAACCGTTGTCGACGCATTGGGCTGTTCCACTACTGGAGAATATCGAATTCCGTCCATCAGCGGTCGGGCCTGGACGAGTTCATCGCAGCGGGCCGCTACCCGTGTCGCCGGGCATAGCCACTTATTGCGCGTACTTGTCGGTCCGGGCACGCTGGAGGAGTCTGAGCGTGGGCGGTCGAACGGCCGCGGGGATCCGGATCGACGGAAGGGAGCGGCCGCCGTCGTAGTCCTGGTACCACGAGTACGCGTGGTCGTGCCCCTCGTCCAGCCCGGGAATGCCGTCTCGTACCTTGACCTGGGCCCAGCCTGTGCACCCTGCCATATTTTGCCCTCAGCCCGCCTCGGCCACGTCCATCGCTCGGTAGATCCGCTGTTCCGAGATCGGGTACGGCGTACCGAGCGCCTGGGCGAAGACGTTCACCCGGAGTTCCTCGATCATCCAGCGGATCTGCCGTACCGCGTCGTCGGCCCGACGGGCCGGGGGGAGCGCGGCCAGCATCTCCTGGTACTCCTGCTGCACCTGGACGATCCGGGCCTGCTGGTCGCGGTCCCGCTGCGGATTCTGCGGAAGCCGGTCGAGGCGGCGCTCGATCGCGGTCAGATAGCGGGGCAGGTCGGCGAGCCGAGCATGGCCGGTCGCGGTGACGAAGCCGGGGTGCACCAGCCCGGAGAGCTGGGCGCGGATGTCGGCAAGGGCGGCGACCAGGGTCAGGCTGTTGGTCCGGGCCAGCCGCTGCTCGACGGAATAGGCGCTGGCCAGCACCCGGCGTACCCGGTCGACGACCTCGAAGGTGGTGTCCACCAGCTCCGCCCGGACCCGGTCGCGCAGCGCGGTGAAACCGTCGGCGTCCCAGGCCGGCCCGCCCGCGTCGGCCATCAGCCGGTCCACCGCCGCGTCGGCCGCGTCGTCGAGCAACTCCTGCACGTTGCGGTACGGGTTGCGGCTCAGCGCCAGCTTCGCCTCGTTCGTCAGCCGGCCGGAGACCGCCTTCTGCGGCGAGCCGAGGGTGAGCCGGAGCAGCCGCCGGGTGCCGGCCCACATCTGGCGGCGCTGCTCGGCCTCGCTCTCGAAGACCCGCACCCCGACACTGTCGCCCTCGTCGGTGAGCGCCGGATAGGCGGTCACCAGGTAGCCGGCCCGGTCCTGCTCGATCGACCTGGGCAGCGTGCCGACGCTCCACTCCCGTAGCCCGGAGCGTTCCACGTCCGGCGCGGCGGCGGCGACCATCCGGCGTACCTGGGTGCTGAGCTGGCGTTGCAGCGCCGGCAGGTCCTTGCCCTCGGCGACGGTCTGCCGCTCGTCACCGACCACCCGGAAGGTGGGGCGCAGGTGTGCCGGCAGCTTCGCCACGTCCCAGGCGTCCCGGGGCACCGTCACCCCGGTCATCCGGCGCAGTTCCCGGGTCAGCGCGTCCAGCAGCGGCTCCCGGCCCGGCGTGATCGCGGCCAGCACCGCCCGCGCGTAGTCCGGCACCGGGACGAAGTTCCGGCGTACGGCCTTCGGCAGCGACCGGATCAGCGCCACCACCAGTTCCTCGCGCAGCCCCGGCACCTGCCAGTCGAAGCCGTCCGCGTCGACCTGGTTCAACATCGGCAGCGGGATGTTTACAGTCACCCCGTCGGCCGCCGTCCCCGGCTCGAACCGGTACGTCAGCGGCAGCGCCACCCCCTCGGAGTGCCACTCGTCGGGATAGTCGGCCGCGTCGACTCCGCCCCGGCCCTCGTTGACGAGCATCTGCCGGTCGAAGTTGAGCAGCTCGGGTGTGTCCCGGCGGGTCTTCTTCCACCAGGCGTCGAAGTGCCGGCCGGAGACGACGTCGGCGGGGATGCGCTGGTCGTAGAAGGCGTACACGGTCTCGTCGTCGACCAGGATGTCCCGGCGGCGGGCCCGGTGTTCCAGCTCCTCGACCTCGTCGCGCAGTGCCTGGTTGTCGTGGAAGAACCTGTGGTGGGTCTGCCAGTCGCCCTCGACCAGGGCGTGCCGGATGAACAGGTCCCGGCTCAGCACCGGGTCGATCCGGCCGAAGTTGACCTTCCGGCCGCTGACCAGCGGGATGCCGTAGAGGGTCACCTTCTCGTACGCCAGCACCGCGGCCTGCTTCTTCTCCCAGTGCGGCTCGCTGTAGCTGCGTTTGACCAGGTGCCCGGCGAGCGCCTCGACCCACTCCGGCTCGATCCGGGCGGCGACCCGGCCCCAGAGCCGGGAGGTCTCGACCAGTTCGGCGGCCATCACCCAGCGCGGCGGCTTGCGGAACAGCGCCGAGCCGGGGAAGAGGGCGAACTTCGCACCCCGGGCGCCGAGGTACTCGTTCTTCTGCGCCTCCTTCAGCCCGACGTGCGAGAGCAGCCCGGCCAACAGCGACTGGTGGATCCGGTCGGTGTCGACGTTCTCCGGCGGCGTGCCGTCGGCCGTCGGGGCGCCGGCCTTCGCGGTGTCCGCCTTCGCGGTGTCCGCCGTCGGGGTGTCGGCCGCTGTCGGGGTACCCGGAGCGGGGCCGGCGGTGCCGCGGTCGCCGCCGCGTCGGGCACGCCCCGGACGGGCGTCGGACGCCGCGCCGGCACTGGTGCGGAGCACCTGGCGGAGCTGGGAGTTGATGTCCTGCCACTCCCGTACCCGCAGGTAGTTGAGGTATTCGGCCTTGCACATCCGGCGGAACCCGCTGGACGAGAGCGCCCGCTGCTGCTCCTGGAGATAGCGCCACAGGTTCAGCAGGGCGGCGAAGTCCGACTCCTTGTCGGTGAACCGGGCGTGCGCCTGGTCGGCCTGGGCCTGCTTCTCCGCCGGCCGCTCGCGGGGATCCTGGATCGACAGGGCGGCGGCGATCACCGACACCTCGGTGGCGCAGCCGTTCCGCTCGCCCTCCAGCACCATCCGGGCCAGCCGGGGGTCGACCGGAAGCTGGGCCAGCCGGCGGCCCAGCGGGGTGAGCCGGTAGCCGGTCTCCGGACCGGTCTCCTCCAGCGCGCCCAGCTCGCGCAGCAGGTTGACCCCGTCGGCGATGTTGCGCTTGTCCGGCGGGTCGATGAACGGGAACGCGGCGATGTCGCCCAGCCCGATCGCGGTCATCTGCAGGATGACCGAGGCGAGGTTGGTGCGCAGGATCTCCGGGTCGGTGAACTCCGGCCGGCCGAGGAAGTCCGGCTCGTCGTAGAGCCGGATGCAGATCCCGTCCGAGGTACGCCCGCAGCGCCCCTTGCGCTGGTTCGCCGACGCCTGGGAGATCGGCTCGATCGGCAACCGCTGCACCTTGAGCCGGTGGCTGTACCGGGAGATCCTGGCCGTGCCCGGGTCCACCACGTACTTGATGCCGGGCACCGTGAGCGAGGTCTCGGCGACGTTCGTAGCCAGCACCACCCGGCGGCCCCGGTGTGGCTGGAAGACCCGGTGCTGCTCGGCGGTGGAGAGCCGGGCGTACAGCGGCAGGATCTCGGTGTCCCGCAGCGCCGGCCGGTTCTGCACCAGTCTGCCGAGCGCGTCGGCGGTGTCCCGGATTTCCCGTTCGCCGCTGAGGAAGACCAGGACGTCCCCGGGCCCCTCGGCGGCGAGCTCCTGCACCGCGTCGCCGATCGCCTGGATCTGGTCCCGGACGGTCTCCCCGTCGTCGTCCGGGTCCTCGCCGTCGCCGAGTTCGACAAGTGGCCGGTAGCGGGTCTCCACCGGATAGGTCCGGCCGGAGACCTCCAGCACCGGCGCCGGCTCGCCGTCGGCGGCGAAGTGCCGGGCGAACCGCTCCGGGTCGATCGTCGCCGACGTGATCACCACCTTGAGGTCGGGGCGGCGGGGGAGCAACTGCCGGAGGTACCCGAGGATGAAGTCGATGTTGAGGCTGCGCTCGTGCGCCTCGTCGATGATCAACGTGTCGTACTGCCGGAGCATCCGGTCCTGTTGCAGCTCGGCCAGCAGGATGCCGTCGGTCATCAGCTTGACAAGCGTGCCGTCCCCGACCTGGTCGGTGAAGCGGACCTTGTAGCCGACCGCCCCGCCCAGCTCGGTACCGAGTTCGTCGGCGATCCGGTCCGCCACGGTACGCGCGGCCAGCCGGCGCGGCTGGGTGTGCCCGATCAGCCCCCGGACGCCCCGACCCAGCTCCAGACAGATCTTGGGCAGCTGGGTGGTCTTGCCAGAGCCGGTCTCGCCGGCCACGATCACCACCTGGTGGTCCCGGATCGCGGCGAGCAGGTCGTCCTTGCGCTCGCTGACCGGCAGTCCGGCCGGATAGCTGATCACCGGCACGGCGGCCCGGCGGCGGGCCAGCCGCTGTTCGGCCGCCTCGATCTCGGCGGCGATCTCGGCGGCGGCCGCCTGTCGCCGTCCGAGATCACGGATCTTGGCCAGCCCCTCCAGCCGGCGCTGGATCCGGCGCTGGTCCCGGAACATCAGCTCCGGCAACCGGGCCTGGAGCGCGGGAAGGTCGACGGCGGGTACGGCGGTGGCGGGCGGTGGCGTCTGCATGTCGTCGCCAAGGATAGGCAGGCCCGGACGGCAACCGCCCGCGAGCTACCGAGGCTACGCCACGGCTCACCGCCTGCCCCGGCGCCGGCCCCGGTCGCCGGCCGGCTGTCCCGGTTGCCGGCGGGCCGGCGGAGGGCGGTCGGTGCCCCAGCCCGACGGCAGCCGGAACGTCCACCCGGGGCGCCACTCGAACGGCGCGGCGACCAGGTCGGCCAGCGGGCGACCGTGCAGCAGGTGTTCCAGCGCCCACCGGTTCGCCGAGTGCGCCACGACCAGGATCCGGAACCCGTCCCAACCGGCGGAGAGGTCCCGGAGGAAGTCGCGGGTCTGCTCCACCACCTGCCGGTAGCTCTGGCCACCCGGAAAGGGCTCGTCCAGGTGCCGGCCGCGCAGCGCGGCCAGCTCGCCCACCGGATGGCCGGTCAACTCGCCGTAGTCGCACTCCCGCAACCGGGTGTCGCGGTGCACCGGCAGTTCCCGCCGCGGGAAGGCGATCTCCACCGTCTCCACCGCCCGGGCCAGGTCGGAGCAGAAGACCGCGGCCAGCCCGTCGCCGCGGCGCCGCTCACCCAGCTCCCGGGCGCCGCGCCGGCCGTACCCGGAGAGTTGGCCGGGGCGCCAGCCGGTGGCCAGGCCGGCCTCGTTGTCGGTGGTCATCGCGTGCGTCTCGTAGACGATGTCGACCGCCATGACTCCACCCTGCCACGGGCGGTGGACCGGCGGTCGGGCGCAGCCGAAACCGGGGGTCGGGGCGGATATGGCGGACCGCCCGTCGCCATATAGGAGAAATATAGTCGCGGCTCACAGACTCGGGGCAGTACCGCGATCCGATGGTGCTGCCGGACGGGCCGATGCGGCAAACGGTATCGGGAAATGCGGCACACGGCGCAGCCGACGCAGGCAGCCATCCATTCGCTCAACCGATCCGTTTCTGGAGGCGAGATGACCAGCACGACCCCGACCACCGACATCGACCGCGAGCAGGTCAAGGAGATCGTCTGCGAGATTCTGGAAATCGACGCCGACGAGGTCACCGAGACCAGTCTGTTCAAAGAGGACCACGGGGCGGACTCGCTGCTGGCGATCGAAATTCTCGCCGCTCTCGAGCGGAATCTGCACGTCACCATCGACCAGGCGGAACTGAGCCGAATGGTGAATCTGGCGGGCGTTTACGCCGTCATCGACGAGGCGTCGAAAGCCTGACCGCGCCGCGCGCGGATGTCGGGTCGGAAGACTACGGGTGAATGAGGCGAGATCATGAGCGTTCTGCCAGGCGATGCTCGGTCGCCCCGCCGGGTGGTCGTCACCGGGCTCGGCGTGCTGACAAGCATCGGGATCGGGGTCGAGGACTTCCTCGCCGGGCTGCGGGCCGGCCGGAGCGGAGTCAAGCCGATCACCGCGTTCGACACCACCGGATTCGCGTACGCCAACGGCTGTGAGATCAGCGACTTCGACCCGGCCCGCTGGCTGCACCGCGTCGACCCGGCGCAGCTCGGCCGGGCCAGCCAGCTCTCGGCCGCCGCCGCCGGCATGGCGGTCGCGGACGCGGGCCTGGCCGTCGAGGAGCTGCGGTCCCGCCGCGCCCTGGTGTCGGTGGGGACCACCGACGGGGAATCCCACGACCTCGACCAGCTGGTAGGGGTGCAGGTGGACCGGGGTCCGGAGCACTTCGACCCGGTGGTGGCCCGCCGGGTCCCCGCCGGCCGGCTCTCCTCCAGCATCGTCGCCGAACTCGGGCTGACCGACGTCGAGACGGTGACCATCCCGACCGCCTGCGCGGCCGGCAACTACGCGGTCGGGTACGGCTTCGACGCGATCCGCTCCGGGGACGTGGAGGTGGCGCTCTGCGGCGGCGCCGACGCGCTCTGCCGGAAGACCTTCACCGGCTTCTACCGGCTCGGCACCATCGCCCCGGAGGCGTGCCAGCCGTTCGACCGCAACCGCAAGGGCATCCTCACCGGCGAGGGTGCCGGCATCCTGCTGATGGAGAGCCTGGACTCGGCGCGGGCCCGGGGCGCCCGGATCTACGCGGAGGTGCTCGGCTACGGGCTCAACTGCGACGCGTACCACCCGGTCGCGCCGGACCAGAACAGCATCGCCCGCTGCATCGAGCTGGCCCACCGCAACGCCGGGGTGAAGCCGGGCGACATCGACTTCATCTCCGCGCACGGCACCGGCACCAAGGCCAACGACGTGACCGAGGCCGGCGCCATCCGGCAGGTCTTCGGGGAACGCCCGCCGCGCACCGTCTCGATCAAGGGCATGATCGGGCACAGCATGGGTGCGGCCAGCGCGCTGGCCTCGGCGGCCTGTGCCCTGGCCATCACCCACCGGTTCATCCCGCCGACGGTCAACCACGTCGAGACCGACCCCGAGTGCGGGCTCGACTGCGTGCCGAACGTCGCTCGGGAAGCCGAGCTGCGGGTGGTGCAGAACAACGCGCTCGCCTTCGGCGGCAACAACGCGGTGCTGATCCTCGGCAGGTACGACGAGGTGGCGCCGTGACCGCGCTGGTGGTGGGGATGGGCGCGGTGGCCAGTATCGGCGGCAACACCGTCGAGTTCTTCGACTCGCTCTGCGCCGGCTACAGCGGGCTGGCCGAACTGCGCGGCTTCGACCGCAGCCGGTACCGGGCACAGCACGCGTACGAGATCGACGACCGGCCGGGACCGGGCTGCGACGAGACCCTGCGGGCCAGCCGGTGGCTGGAGCAGGCGGTCGCCGCCGCACTCGCCGACGCCGGCCTCGACGACGACCTCGGGGACACCCCGGTGCTGGTCGGCACCACCCTGCGGGAGCTGCGCTCGGTCGAGCTGAGCTGGCGCGACGGCGTGCCGTTCGACGTACGCGACCTGCACTTCGGCAGCGCGCTGCGCCAGCGGTTCGGGGCCAGCAACACGCACACCGTGGCGAACGCCTGCTCGGCCTCGCTCTACGCCCTCGGGCTCGGCATGGACCTGCTCGACGTCGGCGCCGCCGACACCGTGGTGGTGGCCGGGGTGGACGCGATCACCGAGAGCACCTACGGGCTGCTGGACCGCTGCTATCCGGAGGCGCCGGAACGGGTCCGGCCGTTCGACCGGGACCGCCGGGGCATGCTCCAGGGCGAGGGAGCGGTCGCCGTGGTGCTGCGCCGGGAGGCGGACGGCCCCGGCACCGGGCACCGGCACGCCCGGGTCCGCGGCGTCGCGGTGAACTGCGACGCCTACCACCCGTCCGCGCCGGACGCCAAGAGCATCGCCCTGGTCACTCGGGAGGCGCACCGCCGGGCCGGGATCGAGCCCGGCGACGTGGACCTGCTGATGCTGCACGGCACCGGCACCGCACTCAACGACGAGGCGGAGGCGCAGGCCGTCCGGGAGGTCTACTCCGGGGTCTCGCCGTCGCCGTGGATGACCGCGATCAAGTCGATGACCGGGCACACCGCCGGCGCCTCCGGGCTGCACAGCCTGGTGGTGGCGGTCGAGGCGCTGCGCTCCGGGGTGGTGCCGCCGATCCTCGGCCTGGACAACCCGATCGACGAGGTCGACGGCTTCCGGCTGGTACGCGGACACGCCGAACTGGCCGGCCTGCGCCTGGCCCAGGTGGACTCGTTCGGCTTCGGCGGACTGAACGCCGTCGCGATCGTGGAGAAGGTGACCTGATGGCTCCCGTCGACGTGGTGGTCAGCGGAGTGGGCCTGGCGGTCTCCGGGGTCGCCGGCCCCGACGACCTGCTCCGGCGCACCCCGGTCGCCGAGGACGGGGACGACCCGGCCCACCGGCTGACCGGCAAGGGACTGCGCTACAAGGACCGGGCCACCCGGCTCGCGCTCTGTGCCGGGCGGGACGCGCTGGCCGACGCCGGGCTGCTCGGCGACCCCGGCCTGACCGTTCCCGGCGAGACCGTCGGCGTGGTGGTCAGCTCGAACTACGGCAACGTCGACACCGTCTGCGACACCGTGTCGACGATCGCCGCCGAGACGTACGCCGGGCTGAGCCCGATGACCCTGCCGGCCACCGCCAGCAACGTGACCGCCTCCTGGCTGGCCATCTGGTTCCGGCTGCGCGGGGCGAACCTGACGATGTGCAGCGGGGCGACGTCCGGGCTGGACGCGGTCAACTGGGGTCGGCTGCTGGTGCTGGCCGGCCGGGTGGACCGGGTGCTGGTGGTCGGGGTCGAGCCGGCGAACGCGCCGGTGCGGCACCTGGTCAGCGGTGGTCGCAGCAACAGCGCGGCGGACCTGCGGCTCTTCGACGGGGCGGCGGCGCTGGTGCTGGAGTCCGCGGCGGCGGTGCGGGACCGGGGCGTCGAGGCGCTCGCCGCGCTCGGCCCGTACGCCCGCAAGGCGGACCAGCCGGCGGCGGTGGCGGCGATCCGGCGTACCGACCCGCGACCGGTGGACATGTGGTTCGGCGGCGGACCGGGTGGACCGGCCGGGACGACCGAGCTGACAAGTCACGACCTCACCTCCTATCACGGGCACTGCTCGGGTGCGCTCGGCGTGCTCCAGTGCGTCGCCGGCACCGCCTGGCTGAGCGGGCACGACCGGGGCGCCGTGCTGGCCAGCTCGGACGGCGCGGGCGCGGACGCGGCGGCGGCACTGCTGCTCACCGCCGGTGCGGGTGCGCGATGAGCACCGCCGCGCCGCCGAGGCCGAGCCACGCCGGAACGACCGGGGCTGTTGCCGGGACGACCGGAGCTGTTGCCGGGGTGACCGGTGCCGGGGCGTTGGTCCGGTGCCGGCGGCCGGGGGCCGGGACCCGTCCGGTGCGTACCCTGCTGCTGCACGGCCTGGGCAGCAGCCGGGGCATCTGGGACCGGTTCGAGTCGCGGGCGCCGGACTGGCTGGAACTGTGGGACGCCGAACTGCCCTGGGCGAGCGCCGGTGACGGCGGCTGGAGCCACCGGTCCGACCCCACCGGCCCGCTGGCCCGGGCGCTGGCCGGCGTCGACGGCGGCGCCGACCTGGTGGTGGCGCACTCGTTCGCCGCGAACACCCTGCTGGAACTGCTCGGCCGGGCCGGTGCGGCCGAGACCGGGCCGGAGCAGATCCGGCCGGCGATGGCACCGGCGGCACCACCTCGGTCGGCGGCGGTGCCGCTGCCCCGGGCGGTGGTACTCGTCTCGCCCTTCTACCGGAGCGCCGCCGACGACTTCGACTGGGCCGCGATCGACTTCTACCTCAACCACTTCCACCGGATCCTCGAAGAGGGCATCCGGGTCAGCGCCCCGGCCGGGCTGCCCGCCGAGATCCGCGTCGCGATGGGCGAGCGGGTACGCGAGCGGATCGGCCCGTACGGCTGGATGCGCTTCTTCGAGGCGTACCTGCGTACCCCGTTCCTGCCCGTCGCCGACCTGGCGCTGCCGCTGCTGGTGGTCGCCGGCGACGGCGACTTCGCCGCCCGGCCCGGTGACGGGCGGGCGCTCGCCGACGCGGCGCCGGACGGCCGGTACGCCCTGCTGCCCGACTGCGGCCACTTCGCGATGGCCGAGCACCCCGACCGGTTCGCCGCCCTGGTGGCGGACTTCGCCCGCCCGCTGTCGCCGCTGCACGCGGCACCGGAACCGATCCTCGACACACATCTGGAGCGCACGTGAACTCGACGACCCTGGCACCCCGGCCCGTGGCCGAACCGCTCACCGACGGGGTGACCCGCGTGGACCTGCGGCCCCGCTACGAGGGATCCAACATCTGCACCTGGATCGGCTTCAAGCACGTCAACTACCTGGTGGAGGAGGTCGTCCTCGACCACCTGCGGCAGCGCGGCTTCGCCCCCGGCGGGCTCTACGAGCGGCACGGCCTCTGCGTCGACATCGTCGACATCGACACCCGGATCACGCACGCCTTCCACATCGACGACGTGGCGACGGCCGAGGTCCGGCCGCTGCCCGGGGACGCGCTCGCCTTCGCGGTGGAGATCTCGGTCCACGGGGTGCCGCCGGTCAAGGCGGTCAGCGCCAAGGTGCGGGTGGAGCTGCGCCACGACCCGCACGGGCACCCGGCCGAGCCGGCACCTGCCGAGCTGGCCCCGTACGCGGTGGCCCGGCTGGGCCAGGCGCCGGTCAAGGTGACCCGGCCGGCCGCCGCCGGTGCCGCCCCCGAGGGCGACGTGCTGGCCGCGCTCACCGCCGGCCGCAACGCGTACGCCTGGAAGTGGCGGATCCCGTACTTCTACTGCCACTTCACCGAGCGGATGCAGATGTCCGGCTACCTGCGGCAGATGGAGGAGGTCGTCGACCTCTTCCTGGCCGACCGGGGCGTCTCGATCAAGACGCTGCTGGACGAGCAGGACTGGATCCCGGTGGTGCCGCACTCCCGGATCACGCTGCTGGACGAGGCGCGGATGGAGGAGGAGCTCTACACCGTCTTCACCGTGGAGAACGTCTTCAAGCGGCTCACCTACACCTCGCGGATGGACTGCTACGTGCTGCGCGACGGCATCCTGGTGCCGACCGCGACCGGCAAGATCACCCACGGGTACGCGGTGATCGGCAGCCGCCGGGACTGGACCCTGGTGGACTTCGACGACCGGCTGGCCAGCGCGCTGGAAGGTGCGCCGGCCGCTTCGAGTACACGTCGATGACCGGCGTCGCCATCACCGGCCTCGGTGTCGTCACGTGCCACGGCAGTGGTACGCGCGCCCTCTGGGACGCGATGATGGCGGCACCGGTTACCGACCCGGGTCCGGTGCCGGACCCGTACGCGAACATGGACGTGCCGGTGGTGCAGCGCGTCGCCGACGTCGACCTGCCGGCCGAGTCCCTGGCGCTGGCCCGGACGTCCCGGATGGCGCTGGCCGCGGTCGACGAGGCCGTCGCCGACGCCGGCCTGCCGCCCGGCGGGCCGGCGTCGGCGGCCACCCGGCTCGGCCTGGCCCTCGGCACCTGCATGGGTGACGCGGGCCTGCACGAGCAGTGGCGGGCCGACGGCGGCAAGCCGGTGGCCCGGTTCACCTCGGAGATCGCCGTCGCCTCGGAGATCGCCGAGCGGCTCGGGCCGCTGAGCGTCGTCACCACGATCAGCAACGCCTGCGCGGCCGGCGGGTTCGCCCTCGGCGCCGCGGCCGACCTGGTCCGGTCCGGCGAGGCGGACGTGGCGCTGGCCGTCGGTTCGGACGCGTACAGCCGGGTGATGCTGGCCTGCTTCAACCGGATGGGCGCGGTGGACCCGGTCCGGTGCCGCCCGTTCGACAGGCACCGCCGGGGCACCTCGTTCGGCGAGGCGGCCGGCGCCCTGGTGGTCGAGTCGGTAGCGCATGCCCGGGCCCGGGGCGCGACCGTGTACGGCACGGTGGAAGGCTCCGGCTGGACCTGCGACGCCTACCACCTGACCGCGCCGGAGCCGGCCGGCACCCAGATCGTCCGGGCGATGCGGGCCGCACTGGAGCAGACCGGTGCCGACCGGGACCGGATCGGCTGCGTCCTGCCGCACGGCACCGGCACCCAGCTCAACGACGTGGTGGAGAGCCGGGCGCTGCACGAGGTGCTCGGCGCCGACGTGCCGCTCTACAGCCTCAAGGCGCTGATCGGGCACACCGGCGGTGCGGCGGCCGCGGTCGCCGCGGTCGCGGCGGCGCTGATCCTGCGGCACCGCACCGTGCCGCCGAACGTGCCGATCGCCGAGCAGGACCCGGAGTGCCGGGTCTGGCTGCCGCAGGGCCGGGCCACCCCGCTCGGTTCCGACCGGATCATGGTCAACGGGTACGCCTTCGGCGGCAACAACGTGTCGCTGGTGCTCGCGGGGGCGGGGACACTCGCGGGGGCGGGGACATGAGTCAGGTCGTGGTCACCGGGATCGGTGTCTGTGCCCCGCCGGTGGACCGGCCGGCGGCCGACGCCTGGTTCGACGTCCGTACCCGGCTCGGCCGGCGCGGCTACAAGTACCTGCCGGCCGCCTGCCAGTACCTGCTGGTGGCCGGGCGGGACGCCCTCGACGACGCCGGGAACCGGCTCGACGGCGTCGCCGAGCAGGGCCGGGGCGTGGTGGTCGGCACCAACAACGGGGTGGCGGCGCTGCACGACGAGCAGGATCGCACCGTGATCGCCGAGCACGCCAGCGAGCTGAGCCCGGTCACCGCCCCGTACGGCGCGGTGAACGTGCTGACCAGCCGGCTGTCGATGGAGCACGGGTTCACCGGGATCAGTCTCACGCTGATCTCGCCGCTGGTCGCCGGCCTGGAGTCGGTGCAGGTCGGGGCGCGGGCCTTCGCGGCCGGCCGGGCCACCATGCTGCTCGCCGGAGCGATGGAGCAGGCGGTGCCGGCACCCGAGGCGGCGGCCCCGGAGGAGGGCTCGGTGATCCTGGTCCTGGAGCCGCCGGAGCGGGCGCGGGCACGCGGCGTCACCGGCTACGGCCAGGTCTCGGTCCGCACCCTGCTGCTCCCGCCGCACGGGCTCGCCGCCGGTCCGACCCGGAACCGGGCCGTGGCCGTGGTCCGGGAGGCGGCGTCGAGCCTCGGCGCCGGCCAGGTCCCGGTGCACGCGCTGCTGGACGACTCGGCGGTCGGCGAACTGGTGGCCGGGGCGATGCCGGCCGGCGTCGACCTGGTGCGGGACGCCGGCCCGCCCGCCGCCGGCAGCCTCACCCCGATGCTCCGGCTGGCCGACCGGCTGCGTGCCGGCGACGGGGACAGCCTGCTGGTCACGGCGGCCGGCACCGGAAACGTGGCGATGGTCCGGATCTGGCGGACGGCCGGATCGACTCGAAGGAGCGCGGGATGCTGATTCCCCTGGAAGGCACGTGGAGTCTGCTGCTGGGCGCGTCCAGCGGCATGGGGCGGGCGACCGCGCTGGCGCTGGCCCGGGAGGGCGGCAACGTCATCGGGGTGCACCTGGACATGGGCGAGCGGGCCCAGGCGGCCAGGGTTCTCGAGGCGGAACTGCGCGGGTACGGCGTACAGGCGCACTTCTTCAACGTCAACGCGTCCAGCCGGTCGACCCGGGAGCAACTGCTGCCCACCATCGCCGAGCTGACCGGTGCGCGCGGGCTGCACGTCGTCATGCACTCGCTGGCGTTCGGCTCGCTGCTGCCGTACCTGCCCCGGGCCGGCTGGGACCGGACGCTGGGCCAGCGGCAGATGGAGATGACGGTCGACGTGATGGCGCACAGCCTCGTCTACTGGGTGCAGGAGCTGATGGCGGCGAAGCTGCTGCACCGGGGCGCCAAGGTGTACGCGATGACCAGCTCCGGGGCCACCTCGGTGATGCCGAGCTACGGCGCGGTGTCGGCGGCCAAGTGTGCGCTGGAGTCGCACGTCCGGCAGCTCGCCTGTGAACTCGCCAGGTACGGCGTCGCCGTGAACGCGCTCTGCGCCGGGGTGACCGTGACCCCGGCCCTGGAGCGGATCCCCGAGCACACCCAGTTCGTCGCCCAGGCCGGCGCCACGAATCCGCACGGCCGGCTCACCCGGCCTGAGGACGTCGCCGAGGCGGTCCTGCTGCTGTCCCGTACCGACTCGTCCTGGATCACCGGCAACACGATCGGGGTCGACGGGGCCGAGAACATCGCCGGAATTCCGGCCTGGAGTCCCCGGCACGCCGAGGCGGTCGAGCCGGGCACGGCGTCGGAGCCGGTCTCGACGCCGGTCGCGTCGGGGTCAAGCCTGACGCCGGCAGCGTCGGGGTCAAGCCAGACGCCGGTCGCGTCGGAACCGAACGGGACGCCGGTCGTGGCGTCGGCCGCGGGCTGAGGGGGAGAGACAGATGACCGTCACCACCATCGCCGCGGACGAGCTGGTGCTCTCCGGCTGGTCGGCGGCCTCGGCGTTCGGGCTCGGCGCCGACCGGTTCACCGCCGGCCTGCGCGCCGGGACCGGTGCGGTGACCGCGCTGGACCGGGACGTCTGGCCCGGACCGTACGACCGGGCGGGGCTGATCCCCGGCTTCGACGTCGCCGAGGTGCTCGGCAAGAAGGGCACCCGGTCGATGGACCGGGCCACCGGGATCGCCATCGCCACCGTCGGGATGCTGCTCGACGAGCACGGGCGGGAGCGGCTCGGCGAGCCGGAGCGGCTCGGCCTGGTGCTGGGCACCAACTCCGGCAGCGTGCAGAGCATCATGGACTTCACCCGGGAGTCGCTGACCGGGGCGAAGCCGTTCCACGTCGACCCGGCGCGCTTCCCGAACACGGTGATGAACCGCGCCGCCGGGCAGAGCGCGATCTGGTACGGGCTGAAGGGCCCGAACACCACGATCGCGGGCGGCTCGCTCACCGGCCTGCTGGCGCTGAACTACGCCGTACGGCTGCACCGGTGCGGGCACGGCGGGCCGGTGCTGTGCGGCGCCGTCGAGGAGTACTCGGTCCAGCGCGGCTGGCTGGAGTGGCACGCCCGGTCCCGGGACGGGGTCGCCCCGGCCGACGGCGCGACGGCGCTCGGCGAGGGTTGCGCGATCTTCCTGCTCGAGTCGTACTCCGGTGCGGTCCGGCAGCAGCGCCGGCCGCTGGCGGCGGTCCGGGGCTCCCGGTTCCTCGCCTTCGCCGACCCGTCGGCGGTGCGCACCGTGCTGGCCCGCGCGGTCGCGGAGGCACTCGCCGCGGCCGACCTGAGCCCGGCCGACGTGACGGTGTTGGCCGCCTCCGACAGCGGCGACGAGTTCGGTGCGCTGGAGGAGGCGGCCCTGGTCGACGTGCTGGGGACGAACCGGCCGACCCGGGTGCACTGCCGGGCCCTGCTCGGCGACACCTCGGCCGCGTCGTCGGCGTTCCAGCTCGCCGGTGCGCTCGCCGAGCTTTCCGAGCGTCCCGACGGCGTCGCGCTGGTGACCGGGGTGGACCGGGACGGCCAGGTCGGCGCCACCCTGCTCGGCGGGGTGGGCTGAGCCGTGGGCGCCTCCACACTGGACCTGATCAACGGGCTGCCGGACGGCGTGTGGCAGCCGTGCCCGCGCTGCACGGCGCTGCTGCACCGGGACCGGCTGGCCCGGGCCCTGCACACCTGCCCGGAGTGCGGCCACCACCTGCCGCTGCGCGCCGAGGACCGGATCGCGCTGCTTGTCGACCCGGACAGCTTCGTCGAGCACGACGCCGACCTCGCCGCCGCCGACCCGCTGGAGTTCACCGACCGGATGCCCTACCCGCAGCGGCTGGCCCGGGCGCGGGCCAGGACCGGCCGGGCCGACGGCGCGGTACTGGGGCTGGCCACCATCGGCGGGCACCGGGTCGCGCTCGTGGTGCTCGACTTCGCCTTCCTCGGCGGCAGCATGGGTTCGGTGGTCGGCGAGAAGGTGGCCCGGGCCGCCGAGACCGCACTGGACCACGGGGTGCCGCTGGTCGCGGTCAGCGCCTCGGGCGGGGCGCGGATGCAGGAGGGCGTGCTCTCGCTGTTGCAGATGGCCAAGACCGCCGCCGCGATCCGGCTGCTCCGGGACGCCGGGGTGCCGTACGTCAGCGTGCTCACCGACCCGGTCTACGGCGGGGTGGCCGCCTCCTTCGCCAGCCTCGGTGACGTGATCGTCGCCGAGGAGGGCACCCGGGCCGGGTTCGCCGGCCCCCGGGTGATCGAGCAGACGATCCGGCAACCGCTGCCGGCCGGCTTCCAGACCGCCCGCTTCCTGCACGAGCACGGCCACGTCGACCTGGTGGTACGCCGGGCCGAGCTGCGCGGGGTGCTGGCCCGGCTGGTCGGCTTCTTCGCGGCGGCCCGCGCCTCCTCGGGCGGTCCGCTCGCGGCTGTCGGCACCGCCCCGGGCCGCCCGGTCGCCGCCGCCGGCCGCCGGACGTCCCGGGGAGCCGGGCACGACGACCGGCCGGAGCGTTCGGTGGACGCCTGGACGGCGGTCGGCCGGGCCCGGGCGGTGGACCGGCCGACGGTGCGGCAGCACATCGAACGGATCTTCGGCGACTTCGTCGAGCTGCACGGCGACCGTTGGGAACGCGACGACCCGGCGATCGTCGGCGGGCTGGCCCGGCTGGACGGCGTGCCGGTGGTGCTGGTCGGGCACGCCAAGGGGCGGGACACCCGGGAGAACGTGGCGAACAACTTCGGCATGCCGCACCCGGCGGGCTACCGCAAGGTGATGCGGCTGTTCGAGCTGGCGCAGCGCTGGGGCGTACCGGTGGTGACCCTTGTGGACACTCCTGGGGCGTACCCGGGGCTGGCCGCCGAGGAGGGCAACCAGAGCGGGGCGATCGCCGAGACGCTGGCGCTGGCGGCCGGGCTGCGTACCCCGGTGGTCGCGGTGATCACCGGCGAGGGCGGCAGCGGCGGCGCCCTGGCGCTGGCGGTCGCGGACCGGCTGCTGATCCAGGAGAACGGCGTCTTCTCGGTGATCAGCCCCGAGGGCTGCGCCGCGATCCTCTTCGGCGACGCCGGGCAGGCCCCGGTGGCCGCCCGCGCGCTGCGGCTGCGCGCCGAGGACCTCGGCCGGCTCGGTGTGGTCGACGAGATCCTGCCGGAGCCGCCCGGCGACCCGGACCGGGCCGCCGAACTCGTCGCCGAGGCGGTGGGCCGGCTGCTGCGCCAGCTCGCCGCGGTCCCGGTCGAGGAACTGCTGGCCGCCCGCTACCGCCGGCTGCGCGGATACGGCGTGCTGGCCCCGGAGGGCGCCGCCGCCGGCAGCGCGGTGCCGGAACCCTGGAAGGAAGGCGCGCATGTCTGAGCAGGTCCGCGAGCCGGCCACCGCCCAGGTGGCCAACGGCACGCCGCCGTCGCCGGAGCGCGACGGCACCCGGTCGAAAGCCACCAACGGCAGCCGGCCGGCAACCACGAACGGCAGCGGTGCGGCAGCCGCGAACGGCAGCGGTGCGGCAGCCGCGAACGGCAGCGGTGCGGCAGCCGCGAACGGCAACGGCGCGGCAGCCGCGAACGGCAGCGGTCCAGAAACCCCGGTCGCCAACGACACCGACGCCGCACTGCAGAGTGCGGTGCGGGCCGCCGCCGAGGTGGCGGAGCTGGTCCGCGACTCGGCGATCCGGCGGGTGCGGGTGGAGGTGGCCGACGTCCGGATCGAGGTCGAGCGGGTCGATCCCGGCCCGGCCCGGGAGACGGTCGTCACCGTCGCCGCCGAACCGGCGGCAGGCGGCGGCGCGGCCGGGACCGCCGTACCCGGTGCGGCCGTGGCGGTCACCCCGGGCACGGCCGTGGCCGCCGTACCGGGTGCGGCCGTGGCGGCCGTCGCCGCGGCGGTCGCCCCGAACGCCGGCACCGTGCCGGTGACCGCGCCGCTGATGGGGGTCTTCTACCGCCGTCCCGGCCCGGACCAGCCGCCCTTCGTCGAGATCGGCCAGCGGGTCGAGGTCGGCGACCAGGTCGCGATCGTGGAGGCGATGAAGATGATGAACCCGGTCGTCACCGACCGGGGCGGCATCGTCCGGGCGGTGCACGCCACCGACGGCGAGGTCGTCGAGTACGAGCAGGCGCTGCTCAGCATCGAGCCGGGCTGAGGTGGCGGGCATGGTCAACCGGGTACTCGTCTGCAACCGCGGCGAGATCGCCGTCCGGATCATCCGCGCCTGCCGCGACCTCGGCCTGGAGAGCGTGCAGGTCTACTCCACCGCCGACCGGGACAGCCTGGCGGTGCAGCTCGCCGACCACGCCGTGCACATCGGACCAGGACCGGTCGCCCGCAGCTACACCAACATCCCGGCCATCCTCTACGCCGCCGCCAAGTCCGGCGCCGACGCGGTGCACCCCGGCTGCGGCTTCGTCTCCGAGGACCCGGTCTTCGCCGCCTCCTGCCGGGGCGTCGGGCTCACCTTCGTCGGCCCGGCCGCCGAGCACATCGCGCTGATGGGGGACAAGGTGGCGGCTCGGACGGCGATGCGGGCCGCCGGGGTGCCGGTACTGCCGGGCTCGGACGGCACCGTCGACTCGCTCGGCGACGCGGTGACGGCGGGCGGCACGATCGGCTTCCCGCTGATCGTCAAGGCGGTGGCCGGCGGCGGCGGCCGGGGCATCGCGGTGGTGCACCGGGCCGAGGACCTGCCGCTGGCGTACGAGACGACCCGCTCGGCCGCCCGGACCCTATTCGGCGACGACCGGGTCTACCTGGAGCGCTACCTGCCGGCCGCCCGGCACATCGAGGTGCAGGTACTCGCCGACGGGCACGGCACCGTGCTGCACCTGGGCGAGCGGGACTGCTCGGTGCAGCGCCGGCACCAGAAGCTGGTCGAGGAGTCCCCGTCCCCGGCCCTCGACCCGGAACTGCGGGAGCGGCTCTGCGCGGCGGCGGTCGCCGGGGCCCGGGACATCGGCTACGTCAGCGCCGGCACCTTCGAGTTCCTGGTCGCGCCGGACGGTGCGGCGTACTTCATGGAGATGAACACCCGGCTCCAGGTCGAGCATCCGATCACCGAGGTACGCACCGGGATCGACATCGTCGCCTGGATGATCCGGATCGCCGCCGGGGAGCGGCTGGACCTGACCCAGTCCGACGTCCGGTTCGACGGCCACTCGATCGAGGCGCGGATCAACGCCGAGGACGTGGACCGGGACTGGGCCGGTTCCACCGGCCGGCTGCACGGGCTGCGGATGCCGGCCGGCCCCGGCGTACGGGTGGACAGCCACCTCTTCGACGGCTACGTCGTACCGCCGTTCTACGACTCGCTGCTGGCCAAGATCGTCACGCACGGCGCCACCCGCGAGGAGGCGCTGCGCCGGCTGGACCGGGCACTGGCCGAGTACCGGTTGGCGGGGGTGACCACGAACGTCGACTTCCACCGCCGGCTGCTGCGCCATCCCGGCTTCCGCGCGGGCGACTACCAGCTCGGCGTCGTCGAGTCCGTGCTGGCCGAGCCATCCCCGGGCGACGTCGCCCAGACCGAGGAGCACGAGATCAACACCGAGGACCACGAGATTCACACCGAGAGGACGGAAAGTCATGTCTGACCAGCTCACCACGGGGCTCGACAAGGAAGACCTGCGCAAGCTCATCGCCGACACCATCGACGTCGACCTGGCCGAGGTCACCGACGAGGCGCACTTCGTCAACGACCTGGAGGTGGACTCCCTGATGGCCCTGGAGATCACCGTCCGGCTGGAGAAGCGGTACGGCGTCAAGATGGAGGAGAGCGAGCTGATCGCGGTAAGCACGCTGGACAGCACCTACCAGCTCCTCGACGGCAAGCTGCGGGGCGGGTCGTGACGACCCGCTGCGCACCCCTGGCCGACCAGGTCGAGCTGCTCGACGCCGACGGGACCTCGGCGGTGGCGACCGCGAAGGTGGACCCCGGTGACCCGGTCTTCACCGGGCACTTCCCGGGCTTCCCGGTGCTGCCCGGGGTCTACCTGGTCGAACTCGTCGGGCAGACCGTACGGGCGGCGCTCGGCGAGCGGCACCGCCCCGAACTGGCCGCGATGGACAGGTGCCGCTTCCTCAGCCCGGTCGCCCCGGGCGACGATCTGCGGATTGAGGCGGCGCTGTCCTGGTCCGGGCCGGAACTGCGCTGCACCGCCAGGATCAGCACGGGTCGCGGTCCGGCCGCCGAGCTGCGCCTGCGCTACCGACCGGAGGAAAACCGACCGGAGGAGAACCGATGATCGGGGTTGCCGGGATCCGGAAGGTGATACCCCAGCGGTATCCGATCCTGCTGCTCGACCGGGTGGTCGAGCTGGTGCCGGGTGAGCGGCTGGCCGCGACCAAGGCGGTCACCTGTAGCGAGGCCTGCTACGAGCGGCTCGACGAGGCGTCCGTGGACCGCGACTACGCGTACCCGGGGACTTTGATCGTCGAGTCGTGGGCCCAGGCGGCGGTGCTGCTGGCCAGCTGGGAGAACCCGAACCCGGACGTGCTGGCCGGCAAGGTGGTGCTGGCCGGCTCGATCAGCAACGTCACCTTCGGCAACCCGGTCTATCCCGGTGACGTCCTCGAACACCGGGTCCGGCTGGTCAAGGTCGTCGGCGAGACGGTGATCCTCGAGGGCGAGACCGTGGTCGGCGACGAGCCGGTGATGCGGCTCGGCCAGTTCGTGCAGACGCTGCGCCCGCTGGACGCGCTGCGTCCGGCGGAGCCGGCCCCGGCGGGGGTGTGAGGAGCGAGATGAGCGACAACGGACGACGGGTCGCGCTGGTCAGCGGCGGATCCCGGGGCATCGGCCGGGCCGTGGTGGCCCGGCTCGCCGCCGACGGCTTCGACGTGGCCTTCTGCTACCAGGCCAACGCCGAGGCGGCCGAACTGTCGGCGAAGGCCGCCCGGGAGACCGGGGCCCGGGTGCTGACCCGGCAGGTGGACGTGGTGGACCTGGCCCAGGTACGCGACTTCGTCAGCGCCACCGAGGACGAGCTGGGCCCGATCGACGCGGTGGTGACGGTGGCCGGGGTGACCCGGGACCGGCCGCTGGTGCTGATGGGCGAGGACGAGTGGCACGGCGTGCTGCGGACCAACCTGGACGGCACCTTCACCGTCTGCCGGTCGGCGGTCTTCGCGATGATGAAGCGGCGGCGCGGCGCGGTGGTGACGCTCTCCTCGGTCGCCGGGGTGGCCGGCAACGCCGGGCAGACCAACTACTCCGCCTCCAAGGCCGGGATCATCGGCTTCACCAAGGCGCTGGCCAAGGAGATGGGCCGGTACGGCATCCGGGCCAACGTGGTGGCGCCGGGCTTCATCGAGACCGACATGACCGCGGGACTTCCGCCGGCGGTCAACAAGGAGATGCTCGGCCGGATTCCGCTGGGCCGGTTCGGCCGGGCCGAGGAGACCGCCGACCTGGTCGGCTTCCTCGTCTCCGACCGGTCCTCCTACGTCACCGGCCAGGTCTTCCAAGTCGACGGCGGCATCGCGCTGTAGCGCGTACCGCCTCGGAGTATCCGAGGAGTTTCCCATGGCGGTGCGCCGCACCCCACGGTTCTACTTCAGCCTGCGCAGCCCGTACTCCTGGCTCGCCTACCGGGACCTGCACCAGCACCATCCGGAGCTGGTCCCCGGGTTGGACTGGGTGCCGTTCTGGGAGCCGGACGAGCGGAGCTCCCGGCTGCTGACCGAGGCCGGCGGCGAGTTCGTCTACACCGCGATGTCCCGGGCCAAGCACCTCTACGTGCTCGCCGACATCCGGCGGCTGGCCGCCGAGCGCGGGCTGTCCTTCAGCTGGCCGGTGGACCGCGAGCCGGTCTGGGAGATCCCGCACCTGGGCTACCTGGTCGCGGCGCGGCACGGTGCCGGGCCGGGCTACCTGGAGCGGGCGTACCGGGCCAGGTGGGAGGAGGGGCGGAACATCTGCGACCGGGACACGGTCGCCGGGATCGCCGCCGAACTCGGGCTCGACCCGGCCGAGGTCGCCGGGGCGGCGGACGATCCCGAGGTACGCCGCCAGGGCGTCGCGGCGCTGCTCGACATCTACGCCGACGGCGTCTTCGGGGTGCCGTTCTTCGTGCACAAGCTGGACCGGTTCTGGGGGGTGGACCGGCTGCCCGCGTTCGCCGCCTCGGTCGCCGCCAGGCGCGGTGCCGCCCGACCGGCGGCCCGGCCGGCGGCGGTACCGGCACCCGAGGAGAGCGGCCCGGCGGCCGAGCCGGTACTCGTGGGTGTGCCGGGCCGCACCGACGAGGGGCATGCCGGCGGCTGCGGCTGAGCACACCGGCCAACCCGCCGATATAGCCCGAATAGAGACGTCGACCGTACGGTCTGGCCCGACAGGCGCCGATGGCGCGGGTGCACGCCGTACCGGAGAAGCCGGGGAAGCAATGTTGGGAAGCATCGTCGAGGCGGTCCGGCACAACGTCGCCGGATCGCCAGGGCGGCAGGCGGTGGTGTTCTGCCGTGGGGTGGGGGAGCGGCTTGTGGAGTCGTCCCTGACGTACGCCGAACTCGACCGGGCGGCCCGGTCCACCGCGACCTGGCTGGGCCGGCGGTGCCGGCCGGGCGACCGGGCGCTGCTGCTCTATCCGACCGGGCTGGAGTTCGTGGTCGGCTTCCTGGGTTGCCTCTACGCGGGCGTGATCCCGGTGCCGGTCCCGCTGCCGGCGAACTACCGGCAGCACGCCGACCGGACCAGCGCGATCGCCCGGAACGCCGACGTGGCGGCGGTGCTGACCGACCCGGGCAACCTGCGCCCGGTCGCCGACTGGATGCTCCAGGAGGGCCTGGACCAGCTGGCCTTCGCCGCGACCGACCTGGCCGCCGTCCCGGCCGGGCCTGACGGTCCGATCGGGTCCGGCGGTCCGATCGGGTCCGGCGGTCCGATCGGGTCCGGCGGTCCGATCGGGTCCGGCGGTCCGATCGGGTCCGGCGGTCCGATCGGGACCGGGCCGGGCGACGGTGGCGCGGACTGGCGGCCCTATCCGGCCCGCCCCGACGACATCGCGTTCCTCCAGTACACCTCGGGCTCGACGAGCGACCCGAAGGGCGTGATGGTCACCCACGGCAACGTGCTGCACAACATCGGCTCGGCGCACCGGACCCTCGGCTGGACCGACCAGACCAGGTTCTGCTCCTGGCTGCCGCTCTACCACGACATGGGCCTGATCGCGATGCTCATCGCGCCGCTGCTGCTCGGCAGCACCGCCGTGCTGATCCGGCCCAACGACTTCCTCAAGCGCCCGCACCTGTGGCTGACCGCGATCGACAGGTACGGCGCCGAGGTCGCCTGCGCGCCGAACTTCGCGTACGACCTCTGCGCCCGGGTGCTCACCGACGAGCAGGTCGCCGGGCTGGACCTGTCCCGCTGGCGGTACGCCTGCAACGGCGCCGAGCCGGTCGACCCGGCCACCCTGGAGCGGTTCGCCGCCCGGTTCGCCCCGGCCGGATTCCGTTACGAGTCGTTCCTGCCGACGTACGGGCTGGCCGAGGCGACCCTCTGCGTCACCGGGGCCCGCCCGACCGGCCGCCCCGTCAGCGCGTACGTCGACCCGGCCGAGCTGGCCCGGGACGTCTTCGCCCCGCTGCCCGCCGGTACGCCCGCCGGGCTGGCCCTGGTCGGCAGCGGCCGGGTGAACGCGCTGGACGTGCGGATCGTCGACCCCGGCACCTGCACCGTGCTGCCGGACGGGCGGGTCGGCGAGGTGTGGATCCGGGGCGGCAGCGTCACCCGGGGCTACTGGGGGGACCCGGTGGCGACCCGACGGGCCTTCGGCGCGGCGACCGCGGACGGCGACGGCGGCTTCCTGCGTACCGGTGACCTCGGTGTCCTCGACGACGGCGAACTCTACGTCACCGGCCGGATCAAGGAAATGATGATCGTGCACGGCCGCAACCTCTATCCGCACGACGTGGAGCGCGAGGTCCGGGAGGTCTCGCCGGCGTTCGCCGGGCTGCCCTGCGCGGTCTTCTCGGTGCCGGCACCCCGGGAGGAGATCGTGGTCGTCCAGGAGCTGCGTACCCGGGGCCGGGACGACGCCGAGATCGCCGGGCTGGCCGCCGGAGTCAGGGCGGCCCTGAGCCGGGTCCTCGGGGTCCGGGTGGCGAACGTGGTCTTCGTCCGGGTCGGCCAGGTCCGGCGGACCACCAGCGGCAAGATCCAGCGCACCATGATGCGGGAACTCTTCGTCTCCGGCGTGCTCGACTCGACGTACGAGGAACTCGATCCGGAGGTCCGGGACCGCTATCGGGCCGGCCGGGCCGGGCTGCCGGTGCCGGCCGGGCGGGGGTGACCGGGATGCGCTATCCGGCCTTCGCCCTCGCCGAGCACCTCGACGCCGGGCTCGGCGACCCGCACGACGCGTCCCGGGCGGCCTCGTTCGCCAACTGCGTGGCGCTGGACACCCGGGAGGAGTTCCCGGCCGAGGTCTGCGCCGAGCTGGACCGGCTCGGCCTGCCCCGCTGGTACGTGCCGGCCGAGTTCGGCGGCGAGCTGCGCAGCTACGAGGAACTGCTGCACGCGGTGCGGATGCTGGCCCGCCGGGACCTGACCGTCGCGATCGGACACGGCAAGACCTATCTCGGCGCGGTCTCCGCCTGGGTGGGCGGCACCCCGGAGCAGGCCCGCCGGGTCGGTGCCGAGGTGCTGGCCGGCAGCGTCATCTCGCTGGCGCTGACCGAGCGGGAGCACGGCAGCGACCTGCTCGCCGGTGACGTCTCGGCGGTGCCGTCCGGCGCCGGCTACCGGGTCGACGGCGAGAAGTGGCTGATCAACAACGCCAGCCGGGGCGATCTGCTCTGCGTGCTGTCCCGGACCGAGCCGGCCGGCGGCACCCGGGGGTTCAGCCTGCTGCTCGTCGACAAGCGGCGGCTCGACCCCGGCACCTTCCGCTGCCTGCCGAAGGAGCGCACCCACGGGGTACGCGGCGCGGACATCAGCGGGATCGCCTTCGACGGCGCACAGGTGCCGGCCGAGGCGCTGCTCGGCCCGGCCGGCGCCGGCCCGGAGATCGTGCTGAAGAGCGTCCAGCTCACCCGGACGATGTGCGCGGCGATGTCGCTCGGCCTGGCCGACCAGGCACTCCGGCTGGTCGCCGACTTCGCCGCCGGGCACCGGCTCTACGACCGGGCGCTGATCGACCTGCCGCACGCGAACCGCACCCTCACCGAGGCGTACGTCGACCTGCTGGTCGGCGAGGTGGTGAGCGTGCTTACCGCGCGCGGCATCCACGCCACCCCCGGCGAGCTGAGCGTCACCTCGGCGATCGCCAAATACCTGGTGCCGACCATGATGGACCGGACCATCCCCCGGCTCGGCCAGGTGCTCGGGGCGCGCGCCCTGCTCACCGCCGACCACGCCGACGGGCTGTTCCAGAAGATCGAACGCGACCACCGGATCGTCGGCATCTTCGACGGCAACACCCTGGTCAACCTGAACTCCCTGGTCAACCAGTTTCCCGGGTTGGTGCGTGGCTACCGGCGCGGGGTGACCGACCCGGGGTTGGCCGAGACGGTCGAGCTGTCCCGGCCGCTGCCGGACTTCGACCGGAGCCGGCTCGCCCTGCTCTCCCGGGCCGGGTGCAGCGTGGTGCAGCGGCTGCCGGCCGCGGTCGCCGAGGTGCTGGAGTTGGCCGACGCCGGCATCGTCCCGCCGGCCCTGGCCGCCCAGGCCGAGACGCTGGCCGGACTGGTGGACGCCTTGCACGAGCGGATGGCGGCGTACCGGCCGCAGCCCCGGCAGGTGCCGGTCGAGGCGTTCGAGCTGGCCGGCGGGTACGCCGTCGCCTTCGCCGCCGCTGGCTGCCTGCAACTGTGGCTGCGCAACCGGCACTGGCTCGCCGACGGGCCGACCGCGCCGCTCTGGGCGGACGCCCGCTGGCTGCGCGCCTGCCTGCACCGGCTGATCGGGCAGCTCCGCCCGGTCGCCGGCAGCGGCTCCGGCTCCGGATCAGGACCCGGGCCCGGACCCGGACCCGACGACGGCGCCGGGCCCGACGACGGCGAGGACTACGACCGGCTGCTTCCGGACCTGCGCGCACAGCACCGTGCGGGCCGGCTCTTCTCCCTGCTCCCGTTCCGGCTCGCCGAGGCGACCGGGCAACCGCCCGCACCGCCGTCCCGGCCAGCCGGCGCGCCGGCACCGCCGTCCCGGCCCGGTGAGGCGTCCGCGTCGGCCCGGTCGGGTGAGCCGTCCGCGTCGGCCCGGTCCGGTGAGCCGGCTCCGCAGCTTCCCGAGGTGGTCCGATGAGCGTCGACACCGCTACCCCGCCCGGCAGCACGCCGGCCGGCGCGGCAGATCCCGACCTGGAGACGTACCTCGGGGATCCGCACGATCCGGCGAACCCGGTCGGCTATCCGGCGGTGCTCGCCGCCGACGAGCGCGGCGAACTGCTCGCCGAGGGCGAGCGGGCCCTCGACGGGTACGGCCTGAACGCCGAGTTCGTGCCCCGGGCCCTCGGCGGCCGGTTCGACCGGGCCGACCGGCTGGCCCGGGTGCTGCGGGCGGTGTTCCGCCGGGACACCACCCTCGGGGTCGGCTACGGGGTCACCACCTTCATCGCCGCCACACCGGTCTGGACCGACGGCACCCCCGCACAGCGCCGCTGGCTGGCCGACCTGCTGCTGCGGCACGGCAAGGCGTCGGCCGGCTACAACGAACTGGCGCACGGCACCGACTTCGGCCGCACCGAGCTGCGGGCCCGGCCCGCCGGGGACCGGTTCCTGGTCACCGGCCGCCGGGAGATGGTCGGCAACCTGTCCCGGGCGGACGCGGTGACCCTGTTCGCCCGCACCGACGACCGGCCGGGCAGCCGCAGCCACTCGCACCTGCTGCTGGACATGGCGGCGCTGCCGGCCGGACACCGCCGCCAGCTGCACCGCTACCGGACCGCCGGTGTCCGCGGCATCCTGCTCGGCGGGCTGGAGTTCACCGACTGCCCGGTACCGGTCGACGCGCTGGTCGGCGAGGCCGGCGGTGCGATGGAGACGGTGCTGCGGGCCTTCCAGGTGACCCGGAGCGTGCTACCCGGGATGGCCGTCGGGATCGTCGACACCCAACTGCGTACCGTGCTGCGCTTCGCCCTCGACCGCCGGCTGTACGGGCTGCCGGTCGCCGAACTGCCGCACGCCCGGGCCACCCTGGTCGGCGCCTTCCTGGACCTGCTGGTCGGCGACTGCCTGTCCACGGTGGCCGCCCGTGCCCTGCACGTGCTGCCGGAGCAGACGAGTGTGTACAGCGCCGCCGTGAAGTACCTGGTGCCGAAGCTGTTCCAGGAGGCGGCCCACTCGCTCTCGGTGGTGCTCGGCGCCCGGTCGTACCTGCGGGACGGCCGGTACGCGATCTTCCAGAAGACCCTGCGGGACCTGCTCGCCGCGACGCTCACGCACGCCAGTGCGGCGGTCTGCCAGGCGACGATCATCCCGCAACTGCCCCGGCTGGCCCGGCAGGGCTGGCGGTCCGGCCCGAGCGCGCCGCCGGCCCTGTTCCGGCTCGACGACCCGTTGCCGCCGCTGGACTTCGCCGCTCTCGGGCTCTCCGCCAAGGGGATGGACAGCCTGGCCGGCAGCCTGCGGGACCACCTGGACGAGCCGGGCGGGGATCCGGCGGTCGACCGGCTCGGCCGGCTCTTCGCCGCCGAACTCGACCGGCTCGGCGGGCTCTGCGCCGACCTGCCCCCCGCCGACCGCACCGTGATCGCCGGCCGGCGCAGCTTCGAGCTGACCGACCGGTACGCGACCGTACTGGCCGCCGCCGCCTGCCTCGGGGTGTGGCGGCACGGTCCGGCGGACCCGTTCCTCCGGGACCCCCGCTGGCTGCTCGCCGCGCTGTCCCGGCTGGCCGGCCGGCTCGGCATCGACCCGGGTACGGCGCCGGACGGGCTGGCCGACCACATCTACGCCGAGCTGCTGGAACGTCATCAGGACAACCGCGGCTTCGATCTCGTCAACCGGCGCCTGGCCGGCTGACCGTCCGCGCCCGTACGCCGAAGGAGAGCACCATGTCCGGAACCATCCAAGACACGTCCGTCGACGCCATCCGCAGCTGGCTGGTCGGCCGGATCGCGTTCTACCTGCAACGGCCGGCCGAGCAGATCGACGCCGACACGCCCCTGGTCGAGATCGGCCTCGACTCGGTGTACGCGATGACCCTGAGCGGGGACGTCGAGGAGCGCTTCGACATCGAGGTGGAGCCGACGATGGCCTGGGACCACCCGACCGTCAACGCCCTCGCCGGTCACCTGCACGGCGTACTGGGCGACCGGGGATGAGCACCGACCTCGCGCCCGCCGGGGGGCAGCCGGCCACCCCGGGCGGGCAGCCGGTGGTCGAGCCCTCGCCCGGGGCCGGGCATCCGCTCTCGGTCGGGCAGGAGGCGCTCTGGTTCCTCTACCAGCTCGCGCCGGAGAGCCCGGCGTACAACATCACGCTCGCGGTGCGGGTCCGGACCGCGCTCGACGACGCGGCGCTGGCCCGGGCGGTCGACGCGCTGGTGGCCCGGCACCCGGTGCTCGGCACGGCCTTCGCCGAGCGGGACGGGGCACCCCGGCAGTACGTCCCGGCGGCGCCCCCGGCTGCCTCGCCGGCCGGGGCGGCGGCCTCCCGCTGGCTGGAGATCCGGGACGTGCCGGGCCGCACCGACGCGGCGCTGCTCGGGCTGGCCCGGTCGGTGGGGGAGCAGCCGTTCCGGCTCGGCGCCGGGGAAGTCTTCCGGGTGGTGCTGCTGCGCCGTGCCGCCGCCGACGCCGCCCTGGTGCTGGTCACCCACCACATCGTCAGCGACGCCACCTCGCAGTGGCTGCTGCTGCGCGACCTGCTGGCCGGCTACCGGGGCATCGCGGCCGGCGGTGCCCCGGACTGGGCGCCGCTGACCGCGGGCTACCTCGACCACGTCGAGGCGGAACGGAAGCTGCTCGACTCGCCCCGCCGGGCCCGGCTGGAACGGTACTGGCGGGAGCGCTGCACCGGCGTGTCCGCCGGGGTGATCCCGCTGGACCGGCCCCGGCCGGAGCGGCAGACCTTCGATGGCGCCACCCACCACCTGCGGCTCCCCGACGAGCTGGCCGGCCGGGTCCGGTCGGCGGCCTCGGCGGCCGGGGTGACCCCGTTCGCGTTCCTGCTCGGCGTCTTCCAGGCCACCCTCTACCGGTACGGCGGGCAGGACGACTTCACCCTCGGCTGCCCGGTCGCCACCCGGTACGGCGCGGGCCTGCGCGACGTGGTCGGCTACCTGGTCAACACGGTGGTACTCCGCTCCTCCTTCGCGCCCGGCGCCACCTTCGCCGCCGCGGTCGCCTCGGCGCACCGGGAACTCCTCTCCGGGCTGGCGCACGTCGGCTATCCGTTCCCGCTGCTGGACCGGATGCTCGGCGCGGCCCGGGGCGGCAGCCGGGCGCCGCTGTTCCGGATCGCCTTCACGATGGTGGCGGCGGACCGGCTCGACCCGCCGCTGCCGCTGGTGCCCGAGGGTGCCGTCGTCGGCCCGGAGATCGAACATTCCGGGCTGCGGCTGGCCGCCTTCGACGTGCCGCAGCTGGAGGGGCAGTTCGACCTCAACGTCGAGCTGCGGCAGTCGGAGGATTCACTCGCCGGAGCCTTCCGGTACAACACGGATTTGTTCGATGATGCGACCATAGAGCGGCTTACCGGGCACTACCGCCGGTTGCTGGAGGCGGCCACCGCCGACCCGACGCACCGGATCGACCGGGTTTCCCTCGTCGACAGCGCACAACTGGAGCTGCTGCTCGCCCTGGGTACCGGTGGAGTCTCCCCCGGGCGGTGACGTCCGGAAACCGCCCGAACCCGCAGGACGGCTCAGGGTCGGGCGTCCGGGGCTTCTCAGGGTGGAATCTCATGTGTCGATCTGACGATCAGTGATTGGATGCTCGCTATGGAGCACGCTGTGCGGCTGGAGTCGCTGAGCAAGACGTACGGTTCGGGACAGAACGCGGTGACCGCGCTGCGGGACGTGTCGCTGAACCTGCGGGCCGGCAGTTTCACCGCGATCATGGGGCCGTCCGGCTCGGGCAAGTCGACGCTGTTGCAGTGCGCGGCGGGGCTGGACCGGCCGACCGGCGGTCGGGTGGTGATCGGCGGCACCGATTTGACCGGGCTGAGCGAGACCGCGCTGACCCTGCTCCGGCGAGACAAGATCGGCTTCGTCTTCCAGGCGTTCAACCTGCTGCCGTCGCTGACCGCCGAGCAGAACGTGGCGCTGCCGCTGCGGCTCGCCGGTCGCCGGCCGAGCCGCTCCGAGGTGGCGGAGGTGCTCGGCGAGGTCGGGCTCGGCAACCGGGGCGGGCACCGGCCGGCGCAGCTCTCCGGCGGCCAGCAGCAGCGGGTGGCGATCGCCCGTGCCCTGGTCACCAAGCCGGCGGTGCTCTTCGCCGACGAGCCGACCGGCGCGCTGGACACCAGCACCAGCCGGGAGGTGCTGGCCCTGCTGCGCGGCCTGGTCGACCAGCACCAGCAGACAATCGTGATGGTGACGCACGACCCGGTCACCGCCGCCAACGCCGACCGGGTGGTCTTCCTCGCCGACGGGGTGCTCGCCGGCGAGCTGGTCAACCCGACGGCGGAGGCCATCGCCGCCCGGATGACCCGGATGGAGGTCGGCGCGTGCTGAGCATCGCGGTGCAGACGCTGCGGATGCGCTGGGCCGCCTTCGTCGGCACCTTCCTGGCGTTGACCCTGGGCGCCGGCATGATCGCCGCGATGGGGCTGGAGATCGCCGCCACCCTGGACCTGCCGGACCGGGCGCCGCAACGGTTCGCCACCGCCCCGGTGGTGGTGGCCGCGCTGGATCCCGAGTGGGATCCGGCTCGGCACGACCCGGGCAGCCGCTCCCTGATCCAGGCCCGGGGCATCTCCGACGCGCTCGCCGCCGAGATCGGCGCGCTGGGCCGTACCGTGCCGGTCCGGTCCTTCTACGCCCAACTGACCGGCGGACCCGACGACCAGGTCGGGCACGGCTGGGCCAGTGCCGAGTTCGCGCCGTACGCGCTGGCCGCCGGCCGGGCGCCGCAGACCGACACCGAGGTGGTGGTGCCGGCCGGCGGTGCCGGACCGGGTGAGCGGGTCACCGTCCTCACCACCGGCGGGCCGCGCGAGTACACCGTCGCCGGGGTGACCGGGCCGGCCGACTTCGAGTCGGCGGTCTTCTTCACCGACGCCGAGGCGGCCCGGCTCGCGCCCCGGGTCGAGGCGCTGGTCTCCTACGGCGCCCCGGAAGCGGTGCGGCAGGCCGTCGGCGGGGACGCCGAGGTGCTCACCGGGGACCGGCGCGGGGTGCTGGACCCGAGCTACAACGCCGACCGGGAGGCGATCGACAACACCCAGACGCTGCTGCCGATCACCGCCGTGGTGGCCGGCTTCGTCTCGATCTTCCTGGTCGCCTCGACGTTCGCCTTCGCGGTCGCCCAGCGGCGCCGGGAGATCGCCCTGCTCCGCACGGTCGGCGCCACCCCCCGGCAGGTACGCCGGATGGTGCTGGCCGAGGCGTTCGTGGTCGGGCTCGCCTCGGCGGTCGCCGGCTCCGCCCTCGGGCTGGCCGCCGCGCCGCCGCTGGCCCGCTGGATGGTCGAGCTGGGGCTCGCCCCGTCCTGGTTCACCGTCGAGGTCTCCACCAGCCCGGCGATCTGGGTCCCGCTGCTGATCGCCTTCAGCACCGCGCTCGGCGTGGCGCTGCTCGGGGTCTGGGCGGCGTCCCGCCGGGCCGGCGACGTACGCCCGATCGAGGCGTTGCGGGACGCGGCCGTGGACTCCCGCACCATGACCCCCGGCCGGTGGCTCTACGGGCTGCTGGCGCTCGCCTTCGGACTCGTCACCATCGGCTGGGTGGCGACGGTCAACCCGGGCCTGGTGATGGTGCCGACCCGGTACATCGGGGTGCTGATGTTCCCGATCCTCGCCTTCGCACTGCTCGCCCCGGTGGTGGTCAAGCCGATCGCCCGGCTGATCACCTGGCCGCTGGGCCGGCTCGGCGGGGCCGCCGGGATGCTGGTCCGGGAGAGCGCGCTGACCGCGGTGCGGCGTACCGCGGCCACCGCCGCGCCGGTGCTGCTCACCGTCGGGCTCTCCATCTCGCTGCTCGGCGCGGCCGCCACCATCGACCGGGCCAAGGACAGCGGCCGGCGCAACCAGGTGGTCGCCGACTTCGTGGTCACCCCGGACGGCACCCCCGGAGTCAACGAGGCGGTCACCGAACGGGTCCGGGCCATCCCCGGCGTCGACGTGCTCGCCGCGCTGCCGACGATGGTGTACGCCCGGGACGACGCCCGGCTGGCCGACTACGAGGCGCTGGCCGTCGACCCGGCGGCCCTGTCCAGCACCCTGACCCTGCCGGTCGACGAGGGGAACCCGGCCGACCTGCGCGACGACACCATAGTGGTCAACGACGACTGGGGGGTCGGGGTCGGCGAGACCGTCGAGGTCTTCCTGGCCGACGGCAGCAGCGTCCCGCTGCGGGTGGTGGCGGTGCTGAACACCACCTCGGGCAGCAACGACGTCGCCTACCTGAGCACGAAGTACGCCGGCACCGCCGAGTACGCCTTCACCGGGCTGGCCCGCCGGGTCTACGTCTCGGTGCGCGACGGCACCGACCCGGCGACCGTCCGCTCGGCCCTGGCCGCCGCGACCAGCGGGCTCGGTGCCCGGGCGGTCCCGGCCGAGGACTGGCTCGGCGAGGAGAGCAGCGAGAACAGCCAGGCCAGCTCGCTGGGCATGGTGCTGGTGCTCGGCATCGCGATCGTCTTCTGCTTCATCGCCATCGTCAACACGCTCGTGATGGCGACCTCGGACCGGCTGCGCGACCTGGCGATCCTCCGGCTGGCCGGGGCCACCCCGCGCCAGGTGCTCCGGGTCTTCGCCGCCGAGTCGCTGCTGGTCGCCGGGGTCGGGGTGCTGCTCGCGGTCGGGGCCTCGGCGGTGAACCTGGCCGGGCTGCGGCTCGCCCTGGGGCAGCTGGTCGGGGCCACCCCGGTCAGCGTGCCGTGGGGCACCGTCGCGGTGATCACGCTGGTCAGCGCCGCCCTGGCGGTACTCGGTGCGGTGCTGCCGGTCCGGCTCGCCTTCCGGTCCGGCGCGGTCGAGCTGGCCGGCGTACGCGAATAGCCGTCCACAACGGACCATCGGGCTCCGCCAGCCGGCTTTACGCCGGTGGCGGGGCCCGGTTCGTTTTCTCGAAGATAGTTTCGATATGGGGCTGGTATAGCCGCGGGTCGCAGGATGGCAAGGAGCCGAGAAAGCAGGCCGGCGCCAACCGTGGGAACGCCTCACCTGGCGGTGACGTTTCCGGGAGCGTAACTGACCCGCGAAGGGAAAGCCGTGCCAATGGACCTTTTACGAGCTGGACAGCGCGGCGCCTGCACGCCGACCCTCAGCAGCGGTGACGACCAACCGCAGGGCGAGGTCGAAGAGGGTCCACCGGATGCGCTGAAGGGCATCCTCGCGGCCGTCGGGAACACGCCGCTGGTGGAACTCGAACGCCTGGTGCCCGATTCCCGAATTCGGGTCTTCGCCAAGCTGGAGCGGTTCAATCCCGGTGGCAGCGTCAAGGACCGGACCGCGCTGAGCATGCTGCTGGACAAAATTCGCAGCGGTGAGCTCCAGCCGGGCCGGTCGGTGGTGGTCGAGTCCAGCTCGGGAAATCTCGCGGTCGGGCTCGCCCAGATCTGCCGGTATTTCGGACTCCGGTTCGTCTGCGTCGTCGACGCCAAGACGACCGAGCAGAACATCGCGATACTGCGGGCGTACCAGGCGTCGGTCGAGGTGGTGAACCGGCCCGACCCGGACAGCGGCGAATACCTGCCGGTGCGGGTACGCCGGGTCCGCGAACTGGTCTCCAACACCCCGCACGCGTTCTGGCCCAACCAGTACGCCAACCCGCTCAACCCGATCGCACACCGGCAGACCATGGGCGAGATCGTCGCGGCGCTGGACGGCTCCGTCGACTACCTGTTCTGCGCGGTCAGTTCCTGCGGGACCCTGCGCGGCTGCGCGGACTACATCCGGCAGCACGGGCTCAAGACGAAGATCGTCGCGGTCGACGCGGTCGGCAGCATGATCTTCGACGGGCAGCAGCCGATCGAGCGGCTGCTCCCCGGACACGGCGCGTCGCTGCGGCCGGGACTCTTCGACCCGGACGCCGCCGACGAGGTCATGCACGTGACCGACCTGGAGTGCGTCGCCGCCTGCCGCCGGCTCACCGCCCGGGAGGCGATCCTGGCCGGCGGCTCCTCCGGGGCCACGGTCGCGGCCCTGGAACGGCGCAGCCAGACCATCCCCGAGGACGCGACATGCGTGCTCATCTTCCCCGACGGTGGCGACCGCTACCTCGACACGATCTATTCCGACGACTGGGTGCGAAGCCGCTTCGGTGAGGTTTCGCACCTCTGGAAGGAAGCCGCCGGTGGTGATCAGGCCTGATGCTGATCCTTCGACATGACGACGTGCGACAGATCCTGGCCGAACGCGAACTCGCACTGATCGAGCTGGTCGGCGAGGCGTACAGGTTGCACGACGAGGGTGCCACCTCGGTGCCGCACTCGACGTTCCTCCGCTTCCCCGACCAGCCCCGCAACCGGATCATCGGGCTGCCCGCGTACGTCGGCGGGAAGTCCCCGGCGGCCGGGATGAAGTGGATCGCCTCCTGGCCTGGGAACATCGACAGCGGGCTGGCCCGGGCCAGCGCCTCGATCGTGATCAACGACCTCGACACCGGGCAGCCGACGGCGCTGCTCGAAGGGTCGGTGATCTCGGCCAAGCGGACCGCGGCCAGTGCGGCGCTCGCCGCCCGGCTGCTGGTCCGCGAGCCGGGCCCGAGCGGGGTCACGCTGATCGGCTGCGGCGTGATCAACCTGGAGGTGCTGCGCTTCCTGCTCGCCGCACTGCCGACGCTGTCCGAGGTGACCCTCTTCGACAGCGACTGCACCCGGGCCGCCGCGTTCGCCCGGCAGTGCGCCGACCTCTCGCCGACCCTGCACGTCACGCTGGCCGCCGACGCCGGCCGGGCGGTCGCCGCGCACGACCTGGTCTCGATCGCCACCACGGCGGCCGAACCACACCTCGACCTCGGCCCGGCCCGCCCCGGCACCCTGGTGCTGCACGTATCGCTGCGCGACCTGACCCCGGCGACGATCCTGGCCAGCCAGAACGTGGTCGACGACGCCGACCACGTCTGCCGGGAGCGGACCTCGCTGCACCTTACCGAGCAGCAGGTCGGACACCGGGACTTCATCGACGCGCCGATCGGCCAGATCCTGCGCGGCACCGGCGGCTTCCGCCGCGACCCGGACCGGACGGTGGTCTACTCGCCGTTCGGCCTCGGCGCCCTGGACATCGCCCTCGCGGAGTTCGTCCGGGCCGCCGCCGTCGAACGGGGCCTCGGCACCCGCGTCGACGACTTCCTGCCCGCCACCGGCGGCACCGCGAATCCCCGCTGACCCGCCCGCCGCGCACGACGAGGCGATCCGGCCCCGGCCGGGATCGCGATCCCCCGGACCCGCACCGGGTCGGGGAGCAGCAGCCCAGGTCACCGGCCTCCGGCCGGCGACCTGACCGACCAGGTGACCCGGCCTCCCGCCGGCGCCCTGACCGACCACACGAGGAGTTCCGATGGCTGACGAGCAGAACGACGACCGGGTGTACCGGGTCGTCCGCAACGACGAGGAGCAGTACTCCATCTGGCCCGCCGACCGCGATCTGCCGGCGGGCTGGCACGCCGAGGGCACCCAGGGCCCGCGTGCCGACTGCCTCGCCCGGATCGGCGAGGTCTGGACCGACATGCGCCCGCTGAGCCTGCGCCAGCGGATGGCGGCGGCGCAGGGCTGACCGCCCCCGCGACGAGGTGAGGAGCACCCGATGAACCCCGATCGAAGCCGGACCGAATCAGCCGGCGACCTGCGCGGGCCGGCGACCGACGCCGGGTCCGCCAACATCCTGCCGGCGCTTGTCGCCCGCCAGGTGGCGGCCACGCCCGACGCGGTCGCCGTACTGGCCGGCGACGTCGAGGTGACGTACGCCGAGCTGGACCGCCGGGCCAACCGGCTGGCCCGCCACCTGCGCGACCTCGGCGTCGGGCCGGACGCACTGGTCGGGGTCTGCCTGCCCCGCGGCGTGGAGCTGGTCGTCGCGCTGCTCGGCGTCTGGAAGGCGGGTGCCGGCTACCTGCCGCTCAGCCCGGACCACCCGAGGGACTGGGCGAGCTGGGTGCTCACCGACACCGGCGCCGGGATCGTGCTCACCGAGTCGGCACACGCCGAGCTGGTGGCCGGTACCGGCGCCCGGGTGGTCACCCTCGACGACCTCGGGACCGTCCTCGCCGGACTTTCCGACGAGGCGCCGGGCAACCCGGCCGGCGGGGACCACCTCGCCTACGCGATCTACACCTCCGGCTCCACCGGGCGGCCCAAGGGCGTCATGGTCAGCCACGCGGCGATCGCGAACCGGGTCGACTGGGCGGTCCGGCAGCACGGCCTCGGCCCCGCCGACCGGGTGTTGCAGAAGACCGCGCTCACCTTCGACGCGGCCTGCTGGGAGTTCTTCGCCCCGCTGGTCAGCGGCGGCACCGTGGTACTCGCCCCGGTCGGCGCCGAGCGCGACCCGGCCGCACTGGTCCGGGCGATCCACCGGCACGGCGTCACCGTCTTCCAGGGCGTGCCGTCGGTGCTCCGGCTGGTCGCCGAGGAACCGGGCTGGCGGGACTGCACCTCGCTGCGGCTGCTCTTCTCGGCCGGCGAGCCGCTGCACGCCGAGCTGTGCCGGCGGCTCACCGACGGACTCAAGGTCACCCTCTGGAACACGTACGGGCCGACCGAGTGCGCCATCGACGTGACCGCGCACCCGTACGACCCGGCGCTGCCGACCGGCCCGGTGCCGATCGGCCGGCCGCTGGCCAACCTGCGGGTGCTGGTGCTCGACGGCAACGGTGACCCGGTGCCGGTCGGGGTCGCCGGTGAACTGCACGCCGGCGGGGTCGGGGTGGCCCGGGGCTACCTCGGGCGGCCGGACCTGACCGCCGAGAAGTTCGTCCCCGACCCGTACGGGCCGGCCGGGTCCCGGCTCTACCGCACCGGCGACCTGGTGCGCTGGCGGGCCGACGCGACCCTGGAGTACATCGGCCGGCTCGACCACCAGGTGAAGGTGAACGGGGTCCGGATCGAGCCCGGCGAGGTGGAGTCGGCGCTCGTCGCCCACCCGGACGTCAGCGCCGCGGTGGTGCTGGCGGTGGAGGCCGCCGAGGGCGGCAAGCGACTCGTCGGGTACGTCACCGGCGAGCGGGTGCCGGCCGCCGACCGGCTGCGTACCTTCCTGCGGGACCGGCTGCCGGACCCGATGATCCCGGCCGCCTTCGTAGCCCTGCCGGAGTTCCCGCTGAACAGCAGCGGCAAGGTGGACCGGGCCGCGCTGCCGGCGCCGGAGACCGCCGCCGAGGACGGCCGCCCGCCGTACGTGGCGCCGCGCACCACCGCCGAGCGGATGGTCGCGCAGGCGTGGGCCGAGCTGCTCAAGGTGGACCGGGTCGGCGCGCACGACGACTTCTTCACCCTCGGCGGCTCCTCGCTGCTGCTCACCCGGCTCGCCAACCAGCTCCGGTCGGCCTCCGGCAGCAAGGTCGCGCTTCGCGGCCTCTTCGCCGCGCCCACCGTCGAGCAGCAGGCGAAGCTGATCGCGGTACCGTCCGACGACGGCCCGCCGCTGCACCCGGTGCCCCGGACCGGCCCGCTGCCGCTCTCGTTCGGGCAGCGCCGGCTCTGGTTCCTGGACCGGCTGGAGCCGGGCAACACCGAGTGGGTCGCCCCGCTCTTCGTCCGGCTCGGCGCCGAAATCGATCAGCGCACCGTCCGGCGGGCCCTGGACGTGCTCGCCGGGCGGCACGAGATCCTCCGCACCCGGTACGTCGAGGACGCCGGCGAACCCCGCCAGCTCGTCGACCCGCCCGGCCCGGTCGAGCTGCGGGTGGTGGAGGCCGACTCCGCCGACCTGGAGACGGTGTTCCGGGCCGAGTTCGAGCGCGGTTTCGACCTGGCCACCGGCCCGGTCTGGCGGGCGCTGCTGGTCCGCTTCCCGGGCGTGCCGACGCCCACCCCGCCGACGTCGGTGCGGATTCCGGCCACCGCCGGACGTGCCCCGGCCGGCGAGTCGGTGCTGCTGCTCACCCTGCACCACATCGCCTGCGACGGCTGGTCGTCGGTGGTGCTGGAGCGGGAGCTGCGGGAACTCTGCGCCGCGGTGCTCGCCGGACGGGACCCGGAGCTGCCGGCCCAGCCGGTGCAGTACCCGGACTTCGCGAGCTGGCAGCGGGGCTGGCTGACCGAGCAGGTGCTGGCGGCCGAGCTGGCGTACTGGCGGAAGACCCTCGACGGGCTCGGCCCGCTGGACCTGCCGACCGACCGGCCCCGACCGGCCCGGCGGAACCCCCGGGGCGCGCTCGCCCCGTTCACCATCCCGACCGGGCTGGCCACCGCCGTCCGCGACCTGGGCCGGCGGCACGGCGCATCGCCGTACATGACGATGCTCACCGCGTTCAGCACGCTGCTCGCCCGGTACGCCGGGAACTGGGACGTCGCCGTCGGCACCCCGGTCGCCGGCCGCAACCGGCCCGAGCTGGAGAACATGGTCGGCTTCTTCCTCAACTCCCTGGTGCTGCGGCCGAACCTCGGCCCGGGGATGCGGTTCGAGGAGGCGCTGGAGGCGACCCGGGAGGTCTGCCGGGGGGCGTTCGCGCACCAGACGCTGCCGTTCGAGCAGCTCGTCGACGATCTCCAGCCGGACCGGGACATGTCCCGGACCCCGCTCTTCCAGGTCGCCTTCGACCTGCACGACGAGGGGCTGACCGGTGGGGCGGTCCGCGGCGACGACCTGGCCGCGTTCACCGAGGCGTGGCAGATCGCCAAGACCGACCTGACGCTCTTCGTCCGGGTCCAGGCCGACGGCACCATGCTCGCCGCCCTGGAGTACGCGACCGCGCTCTTCGACCGTTCGACCGTGGACCGGATCGGCCGGCACCTGGTCCGGTTGCTCCAGGCGGTCACCGCCGACCCGGAGCTGCGGCTCGGCACGGTGGACTTCCTCGACCCGCTCGACGAGCTGGTCGGCACCGGCCGGACCGACCCGTTCCGCACCGGCACCCCGGACCGCTGCCTGCACCAGGTCTTCGAGGAGCGGGTACTGCTCGCTCCGGACGCGGTGGCGGTGACGTTCGAGGGTGTGTCGTTGTCGTACGCGGAGGTGAACGTCCGGGCGAACCGGTTGGCGCACCGGTTGCGTGCGTTGGGTGCGGGGCCGGAGTCGTTGGTCGGGGTGTGTCTGGAGCGGGGTATCGATCTCGTGCCGGCCCTGCTCGGTGTGCTGAAGTCGGGTGCGGCGTATCTGCCGTTGGATCCGGCGCAGCCGGTGGACCGGCTCGGCTTCATGGTCGGCGACGCCGGGGCGCCGGTGCTGGTCACGCAGGCCTCGCTTGTCGACACGGTCGCCGGGTTCTTCGGCGGCGAGCTGCTGGTGCTGGACGAGGAGGACCTCTCCGGGCTGCCGGCCGGCAACCCGGCGCCGGTCTCGCACCCCGAGGACCTGATCTACGTCATCTACACCTCCGGCTCGACGGGGCGGCCCAAGGGGGTCTGCCTGACCCACGCCAACGTCTTCCGGCTGTTCGACACCACCCGACAGCACTATCAATTCTCGGCTGACGATGTGTGGCCGTTGTTCCACTCGTACGCGTTCGACGTGTCGGTGTGGGAGTTGTGGGGTGCGTTGTTGTACGGCGGTCGTCTGGTGGTGGTGCCGCGTGAGGTGACCCGGTTGCCGGACGAGTTCCTGGATCTGTTGGTGGCGGAGCGGGTGACGGTGCTCAACCAGACCCCGTCGGCGTTCCGCAGCCTGGTCGGGTTCACCCGCGACGGTGACCCGAGGTTGGACCGGTTGGCGTTGCGGGCGGTGGTTTTCGCGGGTGAGAAGTTGGAGATGGCGGAGTTGGCGCCGTGGACGGATCGGTTCGGTCTGGACCGTCCGGCGTTGTTGAACATGTACGGGATCACCGAGACGACCGTGCACTCCACCTTCCACCAGGTACGGGCGCAGGACATCACCGATCCCGGTAACCCGGTCGGCTACCCCCTCGGTGATCTGCGGATCTACCTGTTGGACGGGTACGGGAACCTGGTGCCGGTCGGGGTGCCCGGTGAGATCCACGTCGGTGGTCCGGGGGTGGCCCGGGGTTATCTGCGGCGGCCGGAGTTGACGGCGCAGCGGTTCGTGCCGGACCCGTTCGCCGGGGTGCCGGGTGCGCGGATGTATCGCAGTGGTGACCTGGCCAGGCGTCGTCCGGATGGTGGGTTGGACTTCCTGGGTCGGATCGACGACCAGGTGCAGATCCGGGGTTACCGGGTCGAGCTGGGGGAGATCGAGACCGTCCTCGCCGCGCACCCCGGCATCCGGGACGCGGTGGTCCGCACCGACGAACCGGAGCCGGGCCAGCCGCGGATCGTCGCCTACTACGTGCCCGACGCCGACCAGGCGCCGACCGTCCCCGAACTGGCCGGATACTGCGGCAAACGGCTGCCCGACTACATGGTGCCGGGCGCGTTCGTGCCGCTGGCGAAGATCCCGCTGACCGCCAACGGCAAGCTCGACCGCCGCGCGCTGCCGACACCGGGCCGGACGGCCACCGGAGCGGACGCCCCGGACCACGTCGCGCCGAACGGCCCGGTCGAGGAGCGGATCGCCGAGATCTGGGCCGAACTGCTCGACGTCGACGCCGGCACCCAGACGAACTTCTTCACCGTCGGCGGCCACTCGATCCTCGCGGTCCGGCTGGCCTCCCGGATCCAGGAGGAGTTCGAGATCGACCTTCCGGTCCGGACCGTCTTCGAGCGGCCCACGATCGCGCGGATCGCCGAGGCGGTCGAGGAGCGGATCCGCGCCGAGATCGACGAGCTATCCGAATCCGACCTGCTGACCGGCCTGGCGTTGCTGAAGGAGCAGAACAGATGAGCACGGGCGAGGGCACGATCGAACGCGGCGTCGAGGCGGCCCGGGAGGAACTGCTGCGGGCCCGGCTCGCCGGTCGGCTGCGCGGCGGGCGCCGTGCGGCGCTGACCCGGGTGGACCGGAACGGCCCGCTGCCGCTCTCCTTCGGGCAGCAGCAGATGTGGTTCCTGAGCCGGCTCGACCCGGGTAGCTGGGAGTACCTGGTGCCGCTGGCGCTGCGGCTGCGCGGCACGCTTGACGCAGCCGCGCTGCGCCGGGCGCTGACCGGGCTGGTCGGCCGGCACGAGATCCTGCGTACCCGCTACGCGCTCGCCGACGGCGAACCGGTCCAGGTGATCGACCCGGCCGGGCCGGTCGAGCTGGCGGTGACCGACCTGACCGAGCTGCCCGAGGCGGAGCGGGAGGCCCGCGGCTTCGAGCGGGCCGCCCAGGAGCCGGCGGTACCGTTCGACCTCGGCACCCAGTGGCCGGTCCGGTCCCGGCTGATCAGGCTGGCCGACGACGACCACCTGCTGGTGGTGGTCTTCCACCACGTCGCCTGCGACGCCTGGTCCGCCGGGATCTTCGCCGAGGAGCTGAGCGAGCTGTACGCCGCCGCGCTCGCCGGCCGCCCCGACACCCTCGCCCCGCTGCCCGTGCAGTACGCCGACTACGCCGCCTGGGAACGCGGCCGCGAGGCGACCGAACACCAGCGACACCTGGACTACTGGCGCCGGCAGCTCGCCGGGGTCCCACCGCTGGACCTGCCGGCGGACCGGCCCCGCCCGGCCACCCGGGAGTGGGCCGGCGCGGCGGTCGAGCTGGAGCTGCCGGCCGGGCTCGGCGGGCAACTCCGCGACCTCGCCCAGCGGCACGGCGCGACGCTGTTCATGGTGCTGCTCACCGGCTACCAGGCGCTGCTGTCCCGGTACACCGGCGGCACCGACATCCCGGTCGGCACGGTGGTCTCCGGCCGCAACCGGCCCGAGCTGTCCCGGCTGATCGGGTACGGCATCAACAGCCTGGTGATGCGGGCCCGCTGGGACTCCGACATCACCTTCGCCGAGCTGCTCGCCGCCAACCGGGAGACCGTGCTGGCCGCCTTCGACCACCAGGAGGTGCCGTTCGGGCAGCTCGTCGACGAACTCCAGCCAGACCGGGACATGTCCCGTACCCCGCTGTTCCAGGTCGCCTTCACGATGCACGAGGCGGGCGACGGCCGGTACGCGATGCCGGGGCTGGCGGTCTCCCCGCTGGACGCGCTCTCCCAGGTCTCCCGCTTCGACCTGACGCTACAGGTGCAGGAGGCCGCCGACGGCGGGCTGCGCGCCCACCTGGAGTACGCGACCGCGCTCTTCGACCGGGCCACCGTGCGGCGGCTGGGCGGGCACCTGGTCCGGCTGCTCCAGGCCGCCGTCGCCGAGCCCGGTCGGGCGCTCTCCGCCGTCGACCTGCTCGACGAGGCCGAGCGGGCCGAGGTGACCGGGGTCGCCAACCCGTTCCGGATCGACGCGGTGCCGCCGACCCTTACCGTGCATCAGGTCTTCGAGCAGCGGGTGGCCGCCGCTCCGGACGCGGTCGCGGTGACGTTCGAGGGTGTGTCGTTGTCGTACGCGGAGGTGAACGTCCGGGCGAACCGGTTGGCGCACCGGCTCCGGGCCCTCGGCGCGGGGCCGGAGTCCCTGGTCGGGGTATGTCTGGAGCGGGGCCTCGATCTCGTGCCGACCCTGCTGGGTGTGCTGAAGTCGGGTGCGGCGTACCTGCCGTTGGATCCGGCGCAGCCGGTGGACCGGCTCGGGTTCATGGTCGGTGACGCCGGTGCCTCGGTGGTCGTGACGCAGTCCTCACTGGCCGGGACCGTCGCCGGCTTCTCCGCCGGTGCCGTGGTCGACCTGGACGAGGAGGACCTGTCGGGTCAGCCGGCGGAGAACCCGGTCCCGCTCTCCGGCCCGGAAAACCTGATCTACGTCATCTACACCTCGGGCTCGACCGGCAAACCGAAGGGTGTCTGCCTGACCCACGCCAATGTGCTCCGGCTGCTCACCGTCGGCGAGACCCACTACCGGTTCTCGGCTGACGACGTGTGGCCGTTGTTCCACTCGTACGCGTTCGACGTGTCGGTGTGGGAGTTGTGGGGTGCGTTGCTGTACGGCGGTCGTCTGGTGGTGGTGCCGCGTGAGGTGACCCGGTTGCCGGACGAGTTCCTGGATCTGTTGGTGGCGGAGCGGGTGACGGTGCTCAACCAGACCCCGTCGGCGTTCCGCAGCCTGGTCGGCTTCGCCCGGGACGGTGACCCCCGACTCGCCGCCCTGGAACTGCGGGCCGTGGTCTTCGCGGGTGAGAAGTTGGAGATGGCGGAGCTGGCGCCGTGGACGGATCGGTTCGGGTTGGACCGTCCGGCGTTGTTGAACATGTACGGGATCACCGAGACGACCGTGCACTCCACCTTCCACCAGGTACGGGCGCAGGACATCACCGATCCCGGTAACCCGGTCGGCTACCCCCTCGGTGATCTGCGGATCTACCTGTTGGACGGGTACGGGAACCTGGTGCCGGTCGGGGTGCCCGGTGAGATCCACGTCGGTGGTCCGGGGGTGGCCCGGGGTTATCTGCGGCGGCCGGAGTTGACGGCGCAGCGGTTCGTGCCGGACCCGTTCGCCGGGGTGCCGGGTGCGCGGATGTATCGCAGTGGTGACCTGGCGCGGCGTCGTCCGGATGGTGGGTTGGACTTCCTGGGTCGGATCGACGACCAGGTGCAGATCCGGGGTTACCGGGTCGAGCTGGGGGAGATCGAGACCGTCCTCGCCGCGCACCCCGGCATCCGGGACGCGGTGGTGGTGGTTCGGGAGGACATCCCCGGCGACAAGCGGCTGGCCGGCTACCTGGTGGCCCAGGGAGAGCAGGTGCCGAACCCGGCCGAGCTGCGCGAGTTCCTGGCCCGCAGCCTGCCCGAGTACATGGTGCCGGCCGCGTTCGTGTCGCTGGCGAAGATCCCGCTGACCGCCAACGGCAAGCTCGACCGCCGCGCGCTGCCCGCACCGGACCGCGCGGCACTGCACGGCGAGCAGGCGTACGTGGCGCCGCGTACCCCGGTGGAGGAGCGGGTCGCGGCGATCTGGCGGGACGTCCTCGGGCTCGAACGGGTCGGTGTGCACGACAGCTTCTTCGACCTCGGCGGGCACTCGATCCGGGCGGTCGCTCTGGTCGGCGAGCTGCGGGCGATCGGGCTGGACGTCTCGGTCCGGGACGTCTTCGCGCACCGTACCGTCGCCGAACTCTGCGGCATCCTGGACGGCCGCTCGACACCGGCCGCCGAGGAGCGCCCGGTGGCGCCGTTCGAGCTGCTCTCCGCCGAAGACCGGGCGAAGGTGCCGGCCGGCGCGGCCGACGCGTACCCGCTGTCCCGGGTGCAGGCAGGCATGGTGGTGGAGATGCTCTCCGACGGGGAGCTGCACGCGTACCACAACGTGACCTCGTTCCGGATCCGGGACGAGCGGCCGTTCGGGCTGGCGGCGCTGCGCGAGGCGGCCCGGATCGTGGTGGCCCGGCACGAGGTGCTGCGTACCGCGATCGACCTGACCACGTACTCGGTGCCGATGCAGGTGGTGTACCCGGACGCCGAGATGCCGGTCGGGGAGCGGGACCTGCGGCACCTGGACGCCGCCGAGCTGGACCGGTCGCTGCGGGAGTTCACCGCCGTCGAGCGGGCCGACGTCTTCGACCTGGCCCAGCCGTCCCTGATGCGGCTGCACGCACACGTCTGCGACGACAAGACCTGGTGGCTGTCGGTCACCGAGTGCCACGCCATCATCGAGGGCTGGAGCCACCACTCGCTGCTGATGGAGGTGCTCGACCTCTACCGGCAGATCCGGGACGGCGGAACCCCGCCGCCGGTCGAGGCTCCGCCGGTGCGGTTCGCCGACTTCATCGCCGCCGAGCTGCGCTCGCTCGACTCGGCCGAGGACCGGGAGTACTGGCGGGACATCGTCGGCCGGTACGCCAGGTTTTCCCTGCCGACCGGCTGGGGCGACCCGGACGCGCCGCGCGAGTCGCTGATGCTCGGGGTGCCGTTCCACGACCTCGACGCCGACCTGCGGAAGCTGGCCAGCCGGGCGAAGGCGTCGCTGAAGACGGTGCTGCTCGCCGCGCACCTGAAGGTGATGAGCCAGCTTACCGCCGAGGAGTCGTTCCTGACCGGCCTGGTCCTGCACGGCCGCCCCGAGGTGGTCGGCGCCGACCAGGTCTACGGGATGTACCTGAACAGCCTGCCGTTCGGCTACGACCGGGGCGCCCGGACCTGGCGGGAGCTGGTGACGCGGACGTACGCCCGGGAGATGGAGATCTGGCCGCACCGCCGGTTCCCGATGCCGGAGATCCAGCGCGAGTTCGGCGAGGGTCAGCGGCTGATGGACGTCCGGTTCAGTTACCACGACTTCGACCAGGTCGACCGGGATCTGGTCGACTACATGGCCAGCATCGACGACAGCCCGACGGAGTTCCCGCTCGCCGTGGCGGTCCGGCTCGGCTACGTGACGATGGCGGTCAACCCCCGGGCACTCAGCCGGGCCAACGGGGACCGGATCGGCGCCATGTACCGGGCGGTGCTGGAGGCGATGGCGGCCGACCCGGACGGCGACGCCCGGGGCACCTTCCTCGCCGACGAGGAGCGGCAGCGCTGCGTGGTGGAGTGGAACCGCACCACCGCCGAGCCGGCCGGACCGAGCGTGCCGGAGCGGTTCGCCGCGCAGGCGGCGGCCACCCCGGACGCGGTGGCGGTCGAGTGCGCCGGGCAGCGGCTCGGCTACGCCGAACTGGACGAGCGGGCGAACCGGTTGGCCCGGCACCTGCGCGCCTGCGGTGTGGTGCCGGAGTCGGTCGTCGGGGTGCTGCTGGACCGTACCCCGGAGCTGCTGGTGACGATGTTGGCGGTCTGGAAGGCCGGCGGCGCGTACGTGCCGCTGGACCCGGCCCATCCGGCGGACCGGCTCGCCGACATGCTGGCCGACGCCGGTGCCCGGGTCGTGGTGACCGGCTCCGGCTACGCCGACCGGTTCCCGCAGATCCCGGTGCGGGTCCTGGTCGACCGGGACGCGGCGGCCGTCGCGGAACAGCCGGAGACCCCGCTTCCGGTACCGGCCGATCTGGACCGGCTGGCGTATGTGATTTTCACGTCGGGGTCGACGGGGCGGCCGAAGGGTGTGGCGGTGTCGCATCGTGGGTTGGTCAACCATGTGTCGTGGGCGGCGCGGGAGTTGGCTGGTCGTGGTGTTGGTGGTTCGGCGTTGTTCTCGTCGGTGGCGTTCGATCTGGTGGTGCCGAATGTGTGGGCGCCGTTGGTGTCGGGTCAGCGGGTGTGGTTGGCCGGTCCGGAGTTGGACATGGCGGATCTGGGTCGGGAGTTGGTGGCGGCGGGTCCGTTCAGTTTCCTGAAGCTGACCCCCGGCCACCTGGAGGTGCTCGCCCACCAGCTCGCACCGGGCCAGGCCACCGGCCTGGCCGGGATCACCGTGGTGGCCGGCGAGGCGTTCACCCGGCATACTTTGGAACGCTGGCGCGAGTGCGCCCCCGACGCGGTACTCGTCAACGAGTACGGGCCGACGGAGGCGTCGGTGGGTACCTGCACGTTCCCGGTGCTGGGTGTGCCGGTCTCGGAGGTGGTGCCGATCGGTCGTCCGTTGCCGGGGATGGCGATGTACGTGTTGGACGCCGACCTGGCTCCGGTTCCGGTGGGTGTGCTGGGTGAGCTGTATGTCGGTGGGGTCGGGGTGGCCCGGGGTTACGTGAACCGTCCCGAGCTGACGGCGGAGCGGTTCGTGCCCGATCCGTTCGGGTCGGCTGGTGGTCGGCTGTACCGCACGGGTGATCTGGTGCGGGTGTCGGCCACGGGTGACGTGGAGTTCGTGGGTCGGGTCGACGACCAGGTGAAGGTGCACGGTTATCGGATCGAGTTGGGTGAGATCCGTTCGGTGTTGCTGGCGCATTCGGCGGTCCGGGACGCGGCGGTGGTCGCGGTGGGTTCGGCTTCGGACAAGCGGTTGGTGGCCTACTGCGTGCCGGCTTCCGGGGAGTTGCCGGTGAGCGGGCTGGTCGAGCACTGCGGGGCGCGGTTGCCGGAGTACATGGTGCCGGCGGTGTTCGTGTCGTTGGATGCGTTGCCGTTGAACGCGAACGGGAAGGTGGATCGTCGGGCGTTGCCGGATCCGGATTCGGCTGTGGTGGATGCGGGGCCGGTGTTCGTGGGTCCGCGGTCGGAGACTGAGGAGCGGGTCGCCGCCGTGTGGCGGGAGGTGTTGGGTCTGGATCGGGTCGGGGTGACGGAGAGTTTCTTCGATCTGGGTGGGCATTCGATCCGGGCGGTGGCCCTGGTCGGGAAGTTGCGGGCGGCCGGGTTCGAGGTGGCGGTCCGGGACGTGTTCCAGTACCGCACCGTCGCCGAACTCGCCGAGAAACTCGCCGGCCCGGTGCCGGAGACGACCACCGACGGCACGACCGTCCCGGCCACGGCCGTCGCGGTGGCGACCGGTGCCAGCATCGACGGGCCGACCGTGGCGCCGTTCGCGCTGATCTCCACGGAGGACCGGGCCGCGCTGCCGGCCGGGGTGGTCGACGCGTACCCGCTGTCGCAGGTGCAGCTCGGCATGGTCGTGGAGATGCTTGCCGACAGCGACCTGCACGCGTACCACAACGTCACCTCGTTCCGGCTGCGCACCGAGCGGCCGTTCGGGCTGGCCGCGCTGCGCGAGGCGGCCCGGATCGTCGTCGAGCGGCACGAGCTGCTGCGTACCTCGTTCGACCTGACCAGCTATTCGGTGCCCATGCAGCTCGTGCACGACACCGCCGAGATCCCGATCGGGGTACGCGACCTGCGGCAGCTCGACGCCGCCGGACGGAAGCAGGCGATCCGGGAGTTCACCGCGGCGGAACGGGCCGAGCTGTTCGACCTCGGGGTGGCGCCGCTGCTGCGGTTCACCGTGCACGAGGAGAGCGACGAGGCGTGGTGGATGTCCGTCACCGTCTCGCACCCGATCACCGAGGGGTGGAGCCACCGGGCGATGCTGACCGAGCTGCTGGAGCTTTACCAGCAGATCCGGGCCGGCGGAACCCCGGAACCGGCGACCCGACCGGCGGTCCGGTACGCCGACTTCATCGCCGCCGAACTCGACTCGCTGGCCTCGGCCGAGGACCGGGACCACTGGCGCGGCATCGTCGACGGGTACGCCCGGCTGAGCCTGCCGACCGGCTGGGCCGACGCCCCGGACACGCCCCGGGAGCCGTACTCGGTCACCGTGCCGGTCCGGGACCTGGAGCCGGAGCTGCGGAAGCTGGCCACGGCGACCCGTACCTCGCTCAAGGCCGTGCTGCACGCCGCGCACCTGAAGGTGATGAGCCAGCTCACCGACGAGCCGGTCTTCTTCACCGGCCTGGTGTGCAGCGCCCGCCCGGAGGTCGACGGCGCCGACCGGGTCTACGGGATGTACCTGAACACCCTGCCGTTCGGCCACCGGCGCGGCGCGGCGACCTGGGGCGAGCTGGTCCGGCAGGTCTTCGACCGGGAGGTCGAACTCTGGCCGCACCGGCGCTACCCGATGCCGGCGATCCAGCGCGAGCTGGCCGACGGCCAGCGCCTGCTCGACGTGCGCTTCAGCTACCAGGACTTCGACGCGGTCGACACCGAGCTGGTCGATGTGGAGTCCGGGCTCGGCGAGGGGGCCACGGAGTTCGGCCTGGCCGTCGCCGCGATGACCGGCAGCCTGGTGCTGACCGCCGACACGCACACGTTGAGCCGGCCGGAGGCAGCCAGGGTGGGCGAGATGTACCGGGCGGTGCTGGCCGCGATGGCGGCGACCGGTGCCGGCGGGAACGCCCGAGGCACCCAGCTGCCGGCGGGGGAGCGGGACCGGCTGCTCGACGAGTACGCGGTAAACCCCGTCGAGGCGCCGACCCGTACCGTGCCGGAGCTGGTCGCCGAGATGGCCGCCACCCATCCGGAGCGGACCGCGGTGGCGCTCGGCGAGCTGGAACTCGACTACGCCGAACTGGACGCCCGGGCGAACCGGCTGGCCCGGCACCTGCGCTCCCGGGGCGTCGGGCCGGAGTCCCTGGTCGGGGTGCTGCTGGACCGGGGTCCCGACCTGATCGCCACCTTCCTGGCGGTCTGGAAGACCGGTGCTGCCTACGTGCCGCTGGACCCGTCCTTCCCGGCCGACCGGGTGAACGCGATGCTCGCCGACGCCGGTGCCCGGGTGGTGGTCACCCGGTCCCGGCACGCGGACCGGTTCGACCCGGGGCTGGACTGCGTGCTGGTCGACACCGAGCGCCTGGAGATCGGCAACCGTCCGTCCTCCCCGATCTCCGAGCCCGCCGATCTGGACCGGCTGGCGTATGTGATTTTCACGTCGGGGTCGACGGGGCGGCCGAAGGGTGTGGCGGTGTCGCATCGTGGGTTGGTCAACCATGTGTCGTGGGCGGCGCGGGAGTTGGCTGGTCGTGGTGTTGGTGGTTCGGCGTTGTTCTCGTCGGTGGCGTTCGATCTGGTGGTGCCGAATGTGTGGGCGCCGTTGGTGTCGGGTCAGCGGGTGTGGTTGGCCGGTCCGGAGTTGGACATGGCGGATCTGGGTCGGGAGTTGGTGGCGGCGGGTCCGTTCAGTTTCCTGAAGCTGACCCCCGGCCACCTGGAGATCATCGGCCAGCAGGCCGAGGCTGCCCAGCTCGCCGCGCTGGCCGAGATCGTGGTGGTTGCCGGCGAGGCGCTGCCCGGCCCGGTCGCCGAACACTGGCGCGGCATCCTCGGCGACGGCCGCCTGGTCAACGAGTACGGCCCGACGGAGGCGTCGGTGGGTACCTGCGTCTATCCGGTGCGCGGCCCGCAGACGGTCGAGGTGGTGCCGATCGGTCGTCCGTTGCCGGGGATGGCGATGTACGTGCTGGATGCGGAGCTGTCTCCGGTTCCGGTGGGTGTGTTGGGTGAGTTGTTCGTCGGTGGTGTCGGGGTGGCTCGGGGTTATGTGAACCGGCCGGAGTTGACGGCGGAGCGTTTCGTGCCGGATCCGTTCGGTGCGACGCCGGGTGGTCGGCTGTACCGCACCGGCGACCAGGTCCGGATGCTGCCGGGCGGTGACGTGGAGTTCGTGGGTCGGGTCGACGACCAGGTGAAGGTGCACGGTTATCGGATCGAGTTGGGTGAGATCCGTTCGGTGTTGCTGGCGCATTCGGCGGTCCGGGACGCGGCGGTGGTCGCGGTGGGTTCGGCTTCGGACAAGCGGTTGGTGGCCTACTGCGTGCCGGCTTCCGGGGAGTTGCCGGTGAGCGGGCTGGTCGAGCACTGCGGGGCGCGGTTGCCGGAGTACATGGTGCCGGCGGTGTTCGTGTCGTTGGATGCGTTGCCGTTGAACGCGAACGGGAAGGTGGATCGTCGGGCGTTGCCGGATCCGGATTCGGCTGTGGTGGATGCGGGGCCGGTGTTCGTGGGTCCGCGGTCGGAGACTGAGGAGCGGGTCGCCGCCGTGTGGCGGGAGGTGTTGGGTCTGGATCGGGTCGGGGTGACGGAGAGTTTCTTCGATCTGGGTGGGCATTCGATCCGGGCGGTGGCCCTGGTCGGGAAGTTGCGGGCGGCCGGGTTCGAGGTGGCGGTCCGGGACGTGTTCCAGTACCGCACCGTCGCCGAACTCGCCGAGAAACTCGCCGGCCAGCCGGTCGCCGAGCAGCCGGCCGAGGCGGGTCCGGTGGCGCCGTTCGGGCTGATCTCCGGCGAGGACCGGGCCGCGCTGCCGGCCGGGGTGGTCGACGCGTACCCGCTGTCGCAGGTGCAGCTCGGCATGGTGGTGGAGATGCTCGGCGGGGTGGGCGGCAACCGCTACCACAACACCAGCTTCTTCCGGATCCGTGACGAGCGGCCCTTCCAGCCGGCCGCGCTGCGCGAGGCGGCCCGGATCGTGGTGGCCCGGCACGAGCTGCTGCGTACCTCGTTCGACCTGACCAGCTATTCCGTGCCGATGCAGCTCGTGCACGGCACCGCCGAGATGCCGGTCGAGGTTCGCGACGTACGGCACCTGGACGAGGCGGGCCGGGAGCAGGCGCTGCACGAGCTGATCGCCCGGGAGCGGGCGAACCTGTTCGAGCTGACCGACCCGCCCCTGCTCCGGATGGCCGGGTTCGTGGAGAGCGACGTCGCCTGGCGGCTCGGCTTCACCCAGTGTCACGCGATCACCGAGGGCTGGAGCCAGCAGTCGCTGCTGATGGAGGTCCTCGACCTCTACCGGCAGCTGGCCGCCGGAGCGGCACCCGAGCCGGTCGCCGCGCCGCCGGTCCGGTACGCCGACTTCATCTCCGCCGAACTCGACTCGCTGGCCTCGACCGAGGACCGCGACTACTGGCACGGGATCGTCACCCGGTACGCCCGGTTCACCCCGCCGGCCGGGTGGGGCGAGGCACCCGAGGAGACCGGCAGCTTCCGGATCCCGGTCGGCTTCCCCGACCTCGAGCCGGGGCTGCGGGCGCTGGCCAGCGCGACCCGTACCTCGATGAAGGCCGTGCTGCACGCGGCGCACCTGAAGGTGATGAGCCAGCTCACCGACGAGCCGGCGTTCTTCACCGGCCTGGTGTGCAGCGCCCGCCCGGAGGTCGACGGCGCCGACCGGGTCTACGGGATGTACCTGAACACCCTGCCGTTCCCGCACGACCGCACCGCCGGCACCTGGGGCGAACTGGTCCGGCAGGTCTACGACCGGGAGGTCGAACTCTGGCCGCACCGGCGCTATCCGATGCCGGCGATCCAGCGCCAGGTCGGCGGGCGGCAGCTGATCGAGGTGATGTTCAGCTACCAGGACTTCCACCAGGTCGACACGGAGCTGGTGGACGTCCGGGCCGGTGCCGGCGACGCCGCCAACGAGTTCGCGCTCGCGGTCTCGACCGGCCCCGGGCACCTGATGCTGCGGGTCCGGCGTTCCGCGCTGACCCAGCAGAACGCCGAGCGGGTGGTGGCGATGTACCGGACGGTGCTGGAGGCGATGGCCGCCGGTGCCGACGGGAACGCCCGGGCGGCGTACGTGCCGGCGGCGGAACTGGCCGCGGTGCTGACCGACTGGAACGACACGGCCGTGGAGTGGTGAGCAGCATGAGTCGATCGGTGCACCACGTCGTCGAGGCACAGGCGGCGGCCACCCCGAGAGCGGTGGCGGTGGTCCAGGGAGGCGAGCGGGTCCGGTACGCCGAACTCGACGCGCTGGCGAACCGGTACGCCCGGCACCTGCGGGCGGCCGGCGTCGGGCCGGAGTCGGTGGTCGGGGTGCTGCTGTCCCGCGAGCCGTCCCTGCTGGCCTGGCTGCTGGCCGTCTGGAAGGCCGGTGCGGCGTACGTGCCGCTGGATCCGGAGCTGCCGGCGGAACGGCTCGGCTACATGCTGGAGACCGCCGGGGCGGAGCTGGTGGTGAGCGAGTCGAAGCTGGTCGGGCGGCTGGCCGGGGTCTACTCCGGCCGGCGGGTCCTCGCCGACCGGGACGAGGCCGTGATCGAGTCCCGGTCGGCGGAGCCGGTGCCCCGCCGGGACGACCAGCACCAGCTGGCGTACATCATCTTCACCTCCGGTTCGACCGGGCGGCCGAAGGGTGTGCAGATCTCGCACCGGGCGCTGCTGAACCTGCTCTTCTCGATGCGCCGGCTGCTGGACGCCGGCACCGAGGACGTCTGGCTCGCCGCGACCTCGCTCTCCTTCGACATCTCCGGCCTGGAGCTGTACCTCCCGCTGGTCACCGGCGGCCGGCTGGTGCTGGCCGACGACGACGAAGTGGGGGACAGCCCGGAACTGCTCGGCCTGCTCGACCGCTTTCCGGTGACCCACGTCCAGGCGACCCCGTCCGGCTGGAAGCTGCTGCTGGACGCCGGGTTCGGCAACCGTCCGGTGGTGGCGCTGGTCGGCGGCGAGGCGCTGCCGCCGGCCCTCGCCGGTGAGCTGCGCGGCCGGGTGAAGCGGCTGGTGAACGTGTACGGCCCGACCGAGACCGCGATCTGGTCGACGAGCTGGGACGTGCCCGGTGAGGTCGAGGTGGTGCCGATCGGACGGCCGATCGCGAACACCCGGACCTACGTGCTGGACCGGGACTTCCAGCCGGTCGCGGTCGGCGTGGTCGGCGAGCTGTACATCGCCGGTGACGGCGTCGCCCGCGGGTACGTCAACCGTCCCGAGCTGACCGCCGAGAAGTTCCTGCCGGAGCCGTTCGGCCGGGCGGTCGGGGCCCGGATGTACCGCACCGGCGACCTGGTCCGGTACGGCCCGGACGGCAACCTGGAGTTCCTGGGCCGGGCGGACCACCAGGTGAAGATCCGGGGGCACCGGATCGAGCTGCCCGAGATCGAGGAGCGGCTGCTCGCCCATCCGGACGTCCGCAACGGCGTGGTGGTGGCCCGGGAGGACCCAGGCGGCGAGAAGTGGCTCGCCGGCTACGTCGTACCGGTGGACGGCCGGCCGGTCGAGCCGGCCGGACTGCGCGACTTCCTCGCCGCCGCGCTGCCCGGCTACATGGTGCCGGCCGCCTTCGTCACCCTGGACGCGCTGCCGCTGAACCCGGCCGGCAAGGTGGACCGGCGGGCGCTGCCGGCGCCGGAGCGGACCTCGTTCGGCGGCGAGCGCGAGTACCTGCCGCCGCGTACCGAGACCGAGCGGCGGATCGCCGAGGTCTGCGCGGAGGTGCTCGGCCTGGACCGGGTGGGTGTGCACGACAGCTTCTTCGACCTGGGTGCCGACTCGATGCGGATCGTGCAGCTGGTCACCGCCGGGCGTCGGGCCGGGCTGCCGGTGTCGCTGCGGATGCTCTACCAGAACGGCACCGTCGCCGACCTGGCCGTGGCGCTCGGCGACCCGCCCCCGCCCAGCACCGTCGTCGAACCGACTGCGCCGAGCACCGTTGTCGGACCGGCTGCGCCGAGCACCGTTGTCGAACCGGCTGCGCCCGTCGTCGAACCCGCCCAGCCCGTCGCCAGCACCGGCTCCGGTGTGGTCCGGGCCGAGGCGCGTCCGGTCGGCCGGCTCGGCGCCGGGCCGTCGCCGCTGCCCCTGATGGCCGAACACCACATCCCCGGCGCGAGTGTCGCGCTGGTCCGGGCCGGCCAGCTCGCCGAGGTACGCGGCTACGGCGTACTCGCCGCCGGCGGGTCGGAGCCGGTCACCCCGGAGACCCCGTTCCAGGTCGCCTCGATCAGCAAGCACGTCACCGCGCTCGGGGTGCTCCGGCTGGTCGCCCAGGGTCGGCTGGAGCTGGACGCCGACGTGAACCGGTACCTGACCTCGTGGCGGCTGCCCGACGGCGGCGCACCGGTCACCGTACGGCACCTGCTGGCGAACCTCTCCGGCCTCTCCACCAGCCCGAACACCGGGTACGCCCCGACCGAGCCGGGCCCGTCCCTGCTCGACGTGCTGTACGGCCGCCCGCCCGCCACCTCCGCGCCGATCCGGCCCGAACTGGTGCCGGGGGAGTCGTTCCGGAAGACCAACAGCCACTACGCGGTGCTGCAACAGGTGCTCGTCGACCTGACCGGGGAACCGTTCCCGGAGCTGATGCGGCGGCTCGTGCTGGCCCCGCTGGGCATGACCGACAGCAGCTTCGACCCGGCGTTCCCGACCGACCCGGCCCGCCGGGTCGCGCTCGGCCACGACGCACACGGGGTACCCGTACCCGGTGGCTGGCGCAACCGTCCGGCGCTGGCCGGCGGCGGTCTCTGGACGACCGCCGCGGACCTGGCCCGGGTGCTTGTCGAGGTCCACCGTGCCCGGCTCGGCAACGGTGAACTGCTCACTCCGGCGCTCGCCGCCGAGCTGGTGGCGGTCGCCGCACCGGGTAGCTTCTACGGGCTCGGCACGGTCGTCGACGACACCGCGCCGGACCTGGAGTTCGGGCATCCTGGCGAGACGGTCGGCTACCGGGCGATGACGCTGGGGCGGCTCGGTGCCGGTGACGGCTTCGTGGTGCTGACGAACGCCGAGTCCGGCAAGGCGGTGCAGTCGTTCGTGGCGACCGAGCTGGCCGGCTGGGCGGAGCGTCCGGCGGCCGTGGCGGAGACCGGCGCCTACGCTGCCGCCGACGGCGAGACCGTCGGGATCGCGGCGACGGCCGGCCTGCCGGCCGACCGGGCCCGGGACCTGCCGCCGGCCGGCGGCACGGCGCAGGAGGAGGCACGGATGGTGCGGCACCTGATCTCGATAAACGACCTGACCGACGAGGACCTGCGGTCCATCGTCGCCCGGGGGGTGCGGTTCCGGTCCGGGCAGGCCCGGCGGGAACGGCCGCTGCACGGCGACGTGGTCGGGGTGTACTTCCGGAAGACCTCGACCCGGACCCGGACCGCGTTCTCCAGCGGCGCGCTGCGCCTCGGCGCGCAGATCGTCGGGTACGGGCCGGACGACCTCCAGCTCAACACCGGTGAGACGCACGCCGACACCGGCCGGGTGATGTCCCGGATGCTCGACCTGCTGGTGGCCCGCACCGCGGGCGATCCGGCGGAACTGCGGGCGCTCGCCGACCAGGACCGGATGTCGGTGGTGAACGCGATGAGCGCCGACGAGCACCCGACCCAGGCGCTCACCGACCTGACCACGATGCTCGACCACTTCGGCCGGATCGACGGGCTGCGGGTGCTCTACGTGGGGGAGGGCAACAACAGCGCGGCGGCGCTCGCCCTGGCCCTGACCCGGTACGCCGGCACCCACCTGGAGCTGCGCACGCCCCCGGGGTACGGGCTGACCGAGGAGATCGTGGCGACCGCCTCGGCCCAGGCGGCCCGGGGTACGGCGACTATCCACCGGCGGCACGACATGGCCGAGCTGCCCGGCGGCTTCGACGTCGTCTACACCACCCGGTGGCAGACGACCGGCACCAGCAAGCCCGACCCCAACTGGCGGGAGATCTTCGCACCGTTCCAGGTCGGCAAGGAACTCTGGGTGGGAAGCCCGGACGCGGTCTTCATGCACGACCTGCCGGCGCACCGAGGCGAGGAGGTCACCGCCGAGGTGCTGGACGGTCCGGCGAGCATCGCCTTCGAGCAGGCGGAGAACAAGCTGCACAGCGCGATGGCGGTGTTGGAGTGGTGCCGCCGGGGTCCGGTGGACGGACCGCCGGGAACCGGAACGTGAGCATCGTGGACGACAAGCCCGCCCCGCCATCCGGCGGGGCGGCGCCGTCCGTGCCGCCTGTCGCCGTAGTGCCTGCCGCCGCGCCGCCTGCCTACGCGCCGCCTGTTTCCCCTGGGCCGTCTGCCCCCTCTGCACCGTCTGCCCCCTCTGCGCCGTCGCTCGCCGAGCCGCCGGCGTCGGTGCCGCTGCGGCGCAACCGGGACTTCCTGCTGCTCTGGGCCGGGGCGGCCGGCACCATGGTCGGGGCCCGGATCACCTCGATCGCCTACCCGATGCTGGTGCTCTGGTACACCGGCTCGGCCGGCAACGCCGGGCTGGTCGGTGCCGCCGCGCTGCTGCCGCACCTGCTGGTGCAACTGCCGGCGGGCGCCTTCGTGGACCGCTGGGACCGGCGCCGGCTGATGATCTTCTGCGACCTGGGCTGCCTGCTCGCCACCGGCAGCGTGGCGCTGGCGGTACTCTTCGGCCGGGTCTGGGTGCCACAACTCATGGTCGTCGCGTTCGTGCAGACCAGCCTGAGCGTCTTCTACCAGCTCTCCGAGCGGGCCGCCGTCCGGCACCTGGTCCCGGCCGAACAGCTGCCGAGCGCGCTGACCCAGAACGAGACCCGGGGCCGGGCCGCGGTGCTGGTCGGTCAGCCGGTCGGCGGGCTGCTGTTCACCCTGGCCCGCTGGGCGCCGTTCCTGTTCACCACGCTCGCCCACCTCGGCTCGCTCGTCGCGCTGCTGCTGATCCGCCGGCCGTTCCAGCAACCCCGGCCGACCAGGCCCGGCACGGTGCGCGCCGACATCGCCGAGGGCGTGGCCTGGCTGTGGCAGCAGCGGTTCCTGCGTACCGTGCTCGGTTTCGTCGCGATCAGCAACGCGGTGTTCCAGGCGCTGACCCTGGTCCTGATGGTCACCATCCGCAACGGCGGCGGTTCGGCCGCGCTTGTCGGTGCGGTGATCGGGGCCAGCGGGGTGGGCGGGATGCTCGGCGCGCTGAGCGGCATGTGGTGGCTGCGCCGGGCCACCCTGCGGACCCTGGTGGTGGGCGGGCTGGCCGCCTGGGCGGTGACGGTGCCGTTGATGGCGTTCACCACCGATCCGGTCAGCCTGGCGGTGATCTTCGCCGTCAACAGCTACGTCGGCGGCCTGTTCAACGTGGTCGGCGGGGTCTATCTGGTGCGGATCACCCCGGACCCGATGATGGGCCGGGTCGGTGCCGTCGCCACGCTGCTCGCCTCGGGGGCGAACTTCCTCGGCGCACTGGCCGGCGGGGTGCTGCTCGGCGGTGCCGGGGTCCGGGCGACGGTGCTGGGCTTGAGCGCCGTGATGGCCTCGCTGGTGCTGCTCGCCGTCGCCAGCCCGGCGGTGCGGGGGATCGCCAGGAGTCCGGACAACGCCCGGATGGTCCGCCGGCTGGGCCGGCACGCCGCGCCGGGCCGGAACATCGTCCCGCCGGCAGCCGGTGGCCTGTGGCTAAACGGTGCCGGAGCAGGGGTCCAGCGGCTCGATGGCCGCAGTATCGAGAAAGTATAGATCTTGCCGGCATCCTTGGACTGGATGACGGCTGTGTCACCGACGCATTACCTTCCGATTCCCGCTACCGGTCTCCACCTCCCGCGGGAGTCCCCTCGAAGGGAGAGTCCGATGGAAGGTCACCAGAGCTGGAGACCGATGGAGATCGACCCGGCGGCTGCTGGGGTCGAGGCGAGCCCGCAGGGGCTGGCCGACTACCTCTCGACCACGGCGGAGCTGGACAACCTGCTGACCGCGGAGAAGGCGCTGGTCTTCCGTGGCTTCCAGGTGACGGAGGAGACGCTGGATCCGGTGATGGACCAGCTGCTGCCCAACCGGCTGGCGTACGTGCACGGCAACTCGCCGCGCACCAAGGTGGGGAAGAACGTCTACACCTCCACCGAGTACCCGCCCGAGTTCACCATCTCGATGCACAACGAACTGTCGTACGCCCACCAGTGGCCGTCCCGGCTGATGTTCTTCTGCCACACGGCGGCCGAGACCGGTGGCGCCACCCCGGTGGTCGACGCCGCACTGTGGCTGCACTCGCTGGACCCGCAGGTGCGGGCCGCGTACGCCGGCGGGGTGCGCTACACCCAGAACCTGCACGACGGGTTCGGCCTCGGCAAGAGCTGGCAGGACACCTTCGAGACCGCCGACCGGGACGAGGTCGAGGCGTTCCTGAGCAGCACCGAGGCGAGCTGGGAGTGGAAGTCCGACGGCGGGCTGCGGGTCACCCAGGACCGTCCCTCCACCACCCGGCACCCGGTGACCGGGGTCGAGGTGTGGTTCAACCAGTCCGACCAGTGGCACCCGGCGGCGCTGGGCGACGACACCGCGAAGTCGCTGGCCGAGGTGCTGCCGCCGGACGAGCTTCCGCAGTCGGTCACGTTCGCCGACGGCAGCCCGATCCCCGACGAGTACGTCATCCAGGTGCGTGACCGTGGCCTGGAGGCCGCCGTCGACGTCGACTGGCGACAGGGTGACGTGCTGCTGATCGACAACGTACTGGTCGGCCACGGCCGGCGCCCGTTCACCGGGCGGCGCCGGGTCCTGGTGGCCATGTCCGACTGAACCGCACGGAGCTGACCAGACCGAAGGGCCGGACCATGACTCTGTCCACTACTGACACCGGAACAATGCCGTACCTGGTGACCCGCGGGTCGGCCGGGGCCGAGATCGGGGAGCTGATCCGGGCCGAGCGCGCCGAGCTGCGCAAGATCCTGGGCGAGCGGGGTGCGCTGCTGCTGCGCGGCTTCTCCGTCGGCGGTGTCGACGGCTTCGACGCGGTGGTCCGCGCGCTCTCCGGCCCGCCGCTGACCTATTCGGAGCGTTCCTCGCCGCGCAGCACCATCAAGGGCCAGGTCTACACCTCGACCGACTACCCGCCGGAAGAGGAGATCTTCCTGCACAACGAGAACTCGTACCAGGCGGTGTGGCCGCTGACGCTCTACTTCTACTGCCGGCAGGCGCCGGCCACCCGGGGTGCGACCCCGCTGGCCGACATCCGCAAGGTCTACCGGTCGATCGACCCGACCATCCGGGAGGAGTTCGTCCGCCGGGGCTGGATGGTGGTGCGCAACTTCCACGGCTCCTTCGGCACCTCCTGGCAGCAGATCTTCAACACCGACGACCGGGCGGCCGTCACGGAGTACTGCGCGGTCAACGGGATCGAGGTCGAGTGGCGCGACGGCGGCGGCCTGCGGACCCGGGCGGTACGCCGACCGGTGCACACGCACCCGGTCAGCGGCGAGACGGTGTGGTTCAACCACGCGACGTTCTTCCACGTGACGACGCTGCCGAAGGACATCCGGGAGGGCGTCCTGGAGATGTTCGACGAGGAGGACCTGCCGACGAACACCTACTACGGGGACGGCGGCCGGATCCCCGACGACGTCATCGGGCACCTGCGCGACTGCTACCGGGCCGCGACCACCCGGTTCGACTGGCAGTACGACGACGTGCTGGTGGTCGACAACATGCTCGCGGCGCACGGCCGCGAGCCGTTCACCGGCCCTCGGCAGATCGCGGTGGCGATGGCGGAGCCGTCGAACGCCTGACCCCGCGACCAGCAGCCCGCCCCGGCGCCCCCACGGCCGCCCGGGCGGGCTTCTCGCGTGCCGGCGCGGCAGGCCCTCTCGCGTGCCGGCACGGCGCCGCCGGGGCCGCTCGTCCCCTATTTACGACTCTGCCCGGCCTGCTCCGAGCGGGCCCAGCCGGGGTTACGCACGAGTATGTGAAACAGTCTTGTCTTCTGGGTGCGGGCGCGTATGTGGAAGACGGCGGACTATGTTGTTTGCGTCGGCAAAGCGGCGGGAAGTTTCCCGGCCGGGCGGGTCAATTGCCCTGGTGGCCGGGACATCGCGGCAATGCGGGAGAGGTTACCATTCGGTAGTGGACGTCCGGCTGTATAAGCGACTCCACCGTTTTCCTGATGTTTCGCTGGAAGTTGTTATGGCTGTCTCCAACCTGACTTGATTGAATATCCGTGCACCGATATCGTAGGCGGAACCGTCCGTGAGCGTTTGGGGAACTGGCGTCCGCGGGCGTGGCCGTCGCCGAGCCTGTGCTCATTCGGCGGCCCGCCGTGGTTGGCCACGCTTCCTGTAGCCAACATTTTGGGGGGAAATGCGGGTGGGAATCGTGGGTTTGGTGGAGCGGGTCATCCGACACGCCGGCCATGATCCGGACCGGGAGGCTGTCGTCCTGCTGCGCTGGGGTGAACGTGAGGAGCATTCGGAATCCCTGCGTTACGGCGAGCTGGACCAGGCGGCCCGGGAACTGGCCGGCCGACTGCGGGACCGCTGCCGGCCGGGTGATCGGGCACTGCTGCTCTATCCGACCGGTCTCGAGTTCGTCAAAAGCATCCTGGGCTGCATGTATGCCGGCGTCGTCCCGGTGCCGGCCCCGCTGCCCGACGGGGACAAGCACCACCTCATGCGGGCCACCGGAATCGCCCTGGACTCTGATCCGCGCATCGTGCTGACCGACAGCGCGAGCCTGGTCACGGTCTCCGACTGGATGAGCCAGGACGGGTTGGACCGGCTGCTCTGCACCGCCACCGACCTTGCCGGTCCGGCCGACCCGGGCGGATGGGACGGTCCGACGCACATCAGTCCGGCCGGGCTCGCGTTGCTGCGCTATACGACGGGTTCGACGAGCGACCCGAAAGGCGTAATGATCAGCAATGAGAATCTGGCGCACAACTTCGAGATATTTCGGGACACTTTTTCGCTGACTCCGGCGGACCGATGTCTCAGTTGGTTGCCGTTGCACGACGGGACCGGCCTGATCGAGATGCTTCTCGAACCGCTGTATCGCGGCGCCACCACCGTGCTCATGTCCGCCGACGATTTTTTCACCGATCCTTGCCGGTGGTTGGAAGCCGTTGACAAATACGACGTGCGGATCAGTTCGGCGCCCGGATTCGCATACCGTCTGTGTGCTCGCGAGGTGACCGACGAGCAGGTCAGAGGCATGGACCTGGCCCGCTGGGAGCACGCCTTCGTCGGCGGCGCGGACCCGATCGAGCCGGAGCCGCTGATCGAATTCGCCGAGCGATTCGGGCCGGCGGGTTTCCGCCCCGAGGCGGTCCGGGTCGGCTACCACATCACCGAGTCGACATTGTTCGTCTCCGGCACCCGACCCGGTCGGCCGTTGGCGGTGGAACGATTCGACCCGAGCCGGTTGGAACAGAACATCCTCCTGCCGGCGGCGGCCGACGCGGCGGCGGCTAGATCACTTGTCAGCAGCGGCACCGTAAATGGTCTTGACATCAGGATCGTCGACCCCGAGAGCGCCTCGGTATTGCCGGACGGGCGGCTCGGCGAGATCTGGATCCGGGGCCGGAGCGTGGCCCGCGGCTACTGGCGACGCGAGGTGGAGACCGACCGGGTCTTCGGGGCGGCCACCGGGGACGGCGAGGGCGGCTACCTGCGCACCGGTGACCTCGGCGTCATCGCCGACGCCGAGCTGTACGTGCTGGGCCGGATGCGCGAGATGCTCGTCGTCGGCGGCCGGAGCCTCTATCCGCACGACATGGAGAAGGCGGTACGCACCTCCGACACCCGGTTCGCCGACCTGACCGGCACGGTCTTCGCGGTGCCCTCACCCCGCCAGGAGATCGTGGTCCTGCACGAGGTCCAGGCGGAGACCGCCGACCCGGCGTCGCTGTCGACGCTGGCCCGTACGGTCAAGGACTGGCTCAGCCGCTGCTTCGGCGTACGGGTGGCGAACGTGGCGTTCCTGCACCCCGGCAAGGTGCGCAAGTCGCCCGGCGGCAAGGTGCAGCGTGCGCTGATGCGGGAGCTGTTCATGGCCGACGCCCTCGATCCGGTCTACGAGGACCTGGACATCGAGACCCGGCGCCGCTACCGGGCGGTCCGCCCGGCGCTCGCGGTGAGCCACGGCAAGGACTTCCGATGACCGGCGCCGGGACGGCACCGACGACGACCGGCGGGAGGTGCTGATGAGCACGATCCCGTCGACTCCGGCGCCGGCCGACAACCCCGAGGCGGGCCTGGCCGGCCACCCCCGGTCCGGGGAGCTGGAGTTCCGGATCCTCGGCTCGGTCGAGGTGGTCGACCCGACCGGTGTGGTCGAGCTGAGCGCGTCGAAGGTACGCACCGTGCTCGCCGTACTGCTACTCGCCCGGGGGCGGGTGGTCTCCGACTCGCGGCTCGCCGTCGTACTCTGGGGCGACGACCCGCCGGTCACCGCGGCGGCGCAGATCCAGACGTACGTCTCCCGGCTGCGCGCCAAGCTCGCCCCGGACGCCGAGATCGTCCGGCAGCGTCCCGGCTACGTGCTGCGGGTCGCGCCCCAGCGATTCGACCTGGTCCGGTTCGAGGAGCTGGCGGCGCGCGGTCGGGACGCCCTCGCGTCCCGGCGGCCGGCCGAGGCCGCCGAGGCGCTGCGCGCCGCGCTGGCGCTGTGGCGCGGTCCCGCCCTCGCCGGGGTCACCGAGTTCCTCAACGACGCCGAGCGGCCCCGGCTGGAGGAGGCGCGGTTGGCCGCGCTCGGCGACCGGATCGAGGCCGAACTCGCGCTCGGCCAGCACGGTCGGCTGGTCGTCGAACTGACCGGCCTGGTCGCCGCGGACCCGCTGCGTGAGCAGTTGCGCGGCCAGCTCATGCTGACCCTCTACCGCTGCGGCCGGCAGGCGGACGCGCTCGCCAGCTACCAGGACTACCGGCGGCTGCTCGCCGAGGAACTCGGTATCGACCCGGGTCGGGAGCTACAGGACCTGCACAAGTCGATCCTGGCCGCGGAGGCGACGCTCACGCTCCCGGCCCCGGAGGCCCGGGTCAGCGTCCGGCCCGTCTCGGCCGAGCCGCTGCCGGCCCGGCTTCCGCCGGACGTGGCCGACTTCACCGGCCGGGACCGGGAGGCCGCCCAGGTGGTCGCGCTGCTGCGCACCCGGGCGGACAACGGCGGGCGGCGGCTCGCCTGCGTGATCGGCGGGATGGCCGGGCTGGGCAAGACGGCCCTGGCGATCCACGTCGGACACCTGCTCCGGTCGTCGTACCCGGACGGGCAGATCTACCTGGACCTGCGGGGCGCCGGGCCGCAGCCGGCCGATCCCGTCGACCTGCTCGGCACCACCCTGCGGGCGCTCGGGGTGGCGGTGTCGGAGATCCCGCCGTCGCTGGCCGAGCGGGTCCAGCTCTACCAGAGCCGGCTGGCCGGCCGGCGGGTCCTGGTGCTGCTCGACAACGCCGCCAGCGAACAGCAGGTACGCCCACTGCTGCCGGAGAGCCCCAGCTGTGCGGCGATGGTGACCAGCCGGGCCCGGCTGGCGGCGCTGGAGGGCGTACCCCTGATCGACCTGGACGTGCTCGAACACCGGCAGGCGCTGGAGTTGCTCTCCAAGATCGTCGGTGCCGCCCGGGTGGCCGCCGAGCCGGAGTCCGCGGTACGCATCGTCGAACTCTGCGGTCACCTGCCGCTCGGGGTACGGATCGCGGGTGCCCGGCTCACCGCGAAGCCGCACTGGCGGCTGGCCCGGCTCGCCGACCGGCTCTCCAGTCAGCGTCGCCGGCTCGACGAACTCCGGATCGGCGACCTGGAGGTGCGGGCCAGTGTGGCGCTGAGCCTCCAGGGGCTCGGCGAGTCCGCCCGGCGTGCCTTCCGGCTGCTGGCCCTGCTGGACGCGCCCCGGTTCGCCATCTGGACCGCCGCGGTGCTGCTCGACGTCACCCTCGCCACGGCGCGGGAGCTGCTGGAGCAACTCGTCGACGCCCGGCTGTTGGACGTCGCACAGGTCGACGGGTCGAGCCAGCCCCGGTACTTCTTCCACGACCTGGTCCGGGCGCTGGCGATGGAACAGGCCGCCGACGAGGAGACGGCCGACGAGCGGTACGCGGCGCTGGACCGCACGTTCGGCAGCCGTCCTGGTCCGGCCGGCAAGGAGAACGGGTGACCGCCCGGCATCGTCCACACGGGACATTCCACCGAGGGAAAGGGCTGCGCCGGTGAGCAGCAGGTACGGCAGGGTCACGACCGACTGGTTCCTCCGCTTCGCGGCCGCGCCCCGGGCCACGGTCCGGCTGATCTGCTTTCCGCACGCCGGTGGCGGGGCGGCCGGGTACCGGCGCTTCGCCGAACTCGTCCCCGACACGATCGAGGTGCTCGCGGTGCAGTACCCGGGCCGGCAGAACCGGTACGGCGAACCGGTCATCGACGACATGACGCTGCTGGCCGACGAGATCGTCGGGGCGGTCGAGCGGGAGCTGACCGGGCCGGTGGTGTTCTTCGGGCACAGCATGGGTGCGGTGGTCGCCTTCGAGGTGGCCCGCCGGTTGCGCGGCGGCGAGCCGGTGACGGTGCGCCGACTCTTCGCCTCGGCCGGCCCGGCCCCCTCGGCCCGGAGCTCGCTGGGAGTGCACCTGCGCGACGACGACGGGGTGGTGGCGTACATCCGGGAACTCGGCGGCAGCGGGGTGGAGATGTTGGAGATCGACGAGATCCGGCAGTTGACCCTGCCGATGGTCCGGGGTGACCTGCGGTTGATCGAGACCTATCGCTATGCCGGCGGCGAGCCGTTGAACTGCCCGATCACCGCCATCGTCGGGGACCGCGACCACACCTTCACCGCCGCCGACGCCCGGCGCTGGGTGGTGCACACCACCGCCGGGCTGGACGTGCACTCGCTGCCCGGCGGTCACTTCTATCTGGACGACCAGGCGGACCGGCTGGTGCCGCTGCTGGTCGAGCGGGTCATGCCCCGCTGACGCTGACGCTCGGCCGCGCCGTCCGGCGTCCCGTCGCCCCGGTCAACCGGTCGGTGGCCGCACCGCCGGGGAGTCCGGGGCGGGACGTCACCGGCGCTCGTCGCCAGGGTCGCCGGCACCGTCGTCCCGGGGCAGGTATCGGCGCACCCGGATGCCGTGGCCGTGCGCCCGGATGCCGTCGGCGGCGGCGACGGCCGCGACGGGATCGGTGAGGAAGTCGAGCGCCACGGCGGTGTCGCCCTCGATGCGGCTGCGCATCCGCTCAAGCCCCTCGGGGGTGCTGGACGCCACCTCATCCAGCTTGGCCAGGGCCGCGGCCCGAAGCCGGTAGTCGTTCTCCACCTCGACGACCACCTCGGACACCACGACGTAGCGGTGGGTCCGGGTGGAGGCGCTGAGTTCGCGGTCCGATTCTTCCTGCACACTCCTGAGGATAGTCGTACCTTTCATGCGCAGAAACCCTCATTGATCCCTCGTCACGGGACTTTAATTACTTACGGGGTTCCGGCGAACTTTAGGGGTCTTCCTCTATGGACGTGGAGTGAGATAACCGCTACCCTGCGGGAGGTATCGAGTGCGGGGCCGCCTCGAGGCGGCGATCCGCGGACCCGTTGTTTCGCTGGTCGGGCCCGGTAAACCGGCTGCGCCGCTCGCGCGTCCCCACCACATGAGAGCGCACCGTCTGACACTCGTCGCCGTACTGCTGCTCGTCGGGCTGACCGGCTGCGATTCCGCACCCCGCCCCGGCACCGCCCCGGACCGCCTGTCCGAGGCGACCTCGGGTCCGTCCGGCTCCGTCCCGGTCCCGGGCGATCCCGGCCCCGATACGGGTACCCCGAGCCGACCCGCCCGCCCGACCGGCGGGGAGGAGGTCACCTCGTTCCGGACGGCGTACGGCTGGGGTGTACCGGCCGAGCCCGTACTGGTCCGGCACCGGGTACGCCCACCGGTGGCGCCGCCTCCCGCGCCGCCGCTGCCGTACCTGGTGGAGATCCGGGCGGCGGACCATCCGGAGGGGCGCCCCGGGTACAGCCGGATCTCGTTCACCTTCCGGGGCGGCTTCCCCTCCTACGAGCTCGCCTACCTGGGCCGGATCCCCGCCGAGGGGACCGGCGAGCCACTCCGGTTGCCGGGCAACGCCTTCCTCCGGATCCGGTTCGTCCAGGCGCAGGCACACGACGAGCGGGGCCGCTCCTCGGTCACCACCGCACCCCGGCCGGAACTCGGCTTCGCCACCCTGCGCGGGTACGCCTTCGGCGGCGACTTCGAGGGCTACCTGACCTACGGCCTGGGGTTGCGGGTCGCACCAGACAGCGACCAGGCGCTGCCGGTCCGTTCCCTGGAACTGACCCGGACCGGCGGCCGGTACGTGGTCGCGCTGGACGTCCGCCACTCCTGACGCCCCCTCGTGCGCTCCGACGTCCGGGCGCTCCGGCGCCTGGTCCGCTCGGGTGCCTAAGTCCGCTCGGGCGTCCGGTCCGCTCCGACGCCCGGTCCGCTCCGGCATCTGGTCGTAGCCGCTACGCGGTGACCACCACTCCACCGACTCCGGTGCGCCCGTCCGGAGTGCCCACGAGTTCGACCGTGAGGCCGGCGCGGACGCGTTCCCCGAAGACGCCGACGACGGCGTCCGTGACCCCGGTGACGAGCCGGGCGACGATCTCGTCGGCGTCGGGTCGGCTGAACGCGGCCTCCCTGATGCCGAACGTGACGCTCGGCGACGGCGCCCGGGCCGGCGTGCCGCCGATGCCCCAGCGGTTCGGCGGCACGCCGATCAACCGCACGACCGTGATGCTCCGGGCCCACTCGCCGTAGACGGTGACGACCGCGTCGGTCAGCTTCCGGATCAGTGCGGTCTCGCGGCCGCGATCTGAGCCGCAAAGGGGTCCTGGTGCGACGCGAGGACGACGCCGACCGTCGTCGCCGCATCGTCGACATCAGCCCGGAGAGCCGTCCCGCCATCGCGCAGTGGCTGTCTCCCGGTGCGCAGGCCTGGCGACGCGCCCTCGCGCCGCTGACCCCGGCCCAACAACGGACGTTCGTCGACACCCTGCTCAGGTACGAGACGGCCGTCGCCACCCCGGCCCAGGCGGCGCCGGGGCATTGACGGCCGGCGCGGAGGCGCCGCCTCTTCGGCCGGCTCGGGCCCGGGTCCTCAGCGCGCCGCCGGTCCGGATGTCGGGTGTGGTTCGGCGTCGGCGTGCCGGTCTGACGTGTGGTCCTGGCGCTGTTCCGCGAGCCACTCGTCGAAGGTGGTCGGCGTGATGCGGGCGCCTTCGCCGGGCAGCAGTACGGTGCCGGCCATCGCCGGGCCGAAGAGCCCGGACCAGGTCGGTACGAGCCTCACCCGGTGGCCGCGCGCCTCGTTGGTGCGTCGTGCCATGTCGACGAGGTCCTGCGGTTCCGGGCCGGCGACGTCGGGGTGGCGGCCCCGTGGCTCGCCCACCGCGATCTCGGCGAGGACGTCGGCGACGTCCGCGGGTGCGATCGGCTGCACGAGCAGCGGTGCGATCGTCGCGACGCCGTCCCGCTCGGTCCAACCGGCGACCATCGCGGCGAAGTCGTGGAACTGGGTGGCCGGGACGATAGTCCAGGGCAGTGGGCCGGCGGCCACCAGGCGCTCCTGCTCGCGCTTGCCGGCGTAGTGCGCGTTGCCCTCGACCCGGTCGATCCCCACGATCGAGAGCAGGACGTGGTGCCGGACGCCGGCCCGCTCCCCGGCGGCGAGCAGGTTCCGGGTGGCGGTGCCGAAGAAGTCCACCGCCTCGGCCCGGTCGGTGGCCGGCCCGTTGCTGACGTCGACGACCGTGTCGACGCCGGTGAGGGCGCGCTCGAGTCCTTCTCCAATCGACAGATCCACGCCCTGCGCGCGGCTGATGCGCACCACCTCCTGCCCGGCCCGTTCGAGGGCGGCGACGGTGCGGGCGCCGATGTTCCCGGTCGCCCCGGCGACTGCGATTCGCATGACGGTCCTTCCTCTCGTTCGCTACCGGCCGACATTATTACGGACTTTGCAGGTCCGCAATATCCGCGATAGGCTGGCCCGGTGAAGTTGCCGGTGAGCACCGAATGGCTGTTGCACTGCGCCGCGACGCTGGCGCAGCTCGATCCCGGAGCCACCGCGTCGGCGGCGCAGCTCGCGCAGTACTACGACATCCCGGCGGCCTACCTGGCCAAGCAACTGCAAGGACTCGTCAAGGCCGGCGTGCTGGTCGCGACGACCGGTCCACGCGGCGGGTTCCGGCTCGCCCGACCGGCGGCCGAGATCACACTGCTGCGGATCGTGGAGGCGGTCGACGGCACCTCCCCGCCGTACGAGTGCCGCGAGATCCGCCAGCAGGGACTGGGAGCACTCGCTCCAGAGGAGTGCCGCAACACCTGCGTGCTCGCCCAGAAGATGGCCGAGGCACACGACGCGTGGCGGCGCAGCCTTGCCGGCGTCTCGCTCGCCGACATCATCGCGACGCTGCCTCCGGCAGCACCGGCCCGCACCAGGTCCCGCCTGGCGTCGGCGACGGGTTCCCCGCCGTCGCGCCGATCGCCGGGACCGGCCGCCGCCGACCCGCCGCCCCGACGAAGTCGGTGAACCCGCTGCCCGGCCCTCCCCGGCATCCTGCCTCTCCCACCCGCCGCGGGGTTCGCGACCGTCGTGCTGGACGCCCGGCCGGGTCGACCGGCACGCTTGACGGATGCGTGACGTCGTGGTGGTTGGTGCCGGGGTGGTCGGACTGACCAGCGCGGTGCGGCTGGCCGAGGCCGGTGCCCGGGTGACAGTGCTGACCGCCGACGAACCGGTCGACACGGTCTCCCGGATCGCCGCCGCCGTCTGGTACCCGACCCGGACCAGTGCCGACCCCCGGGTGCTGGGCTGGGCCCGGCGCACCTTCGAGGTCTTCGCCGGGCAGGCCCGCCAGCAGGTACCCGGGGTGGTGATGCGGCCGACCCGGATGCTGCTGCGCGAGCCGGGGACCGCCGACCCGTGGTGGGCCCCGGCGGTCCCCGACTTCCGCCCCGCCCCGCCCCCGGACGGGTACGCCGGCCAGTGGCGGTTCACCGTGCCGACCGTCGAGATGGGGCCGTACCTGGACTGGCTGGTCGACCGGCTGTCCCGGCTCGACGTGCCGGTACGCCGGCACCGGGTGGACCGGCTCGCCGACGTACCCGGGATCGCGGCCGGAATGTGGCCCTCGGCGCGGCGCCCACCGCTGGTGGTGAACGCGACCGGGCTGGCCGCCGGCAAGCTCGCCGACGACCCGGCGGTGCACCCGGTCCGGGGCCGGATCGTGCTCGTCGAGAACCCCGGCCTGACCACCTCGGTACGCGACGAGGCGAACCCGGCCGGCATCACCTACGTACACCCGCGCGGCCGGGACGTGGTGCTCGGCGGCACCTTCGAGCCGTACCGGACCGAGACCGGGCCGGACGACGGCGCCGCGGCGGCGATCCTGGCCCGGTGCGTCGCGCTGGTGCCGGAGCTGGCCGGGGCGCCGGTGCTCGGGCGGCTCGCCGGGTTGCGGCCGGGCCGGACCGGTGGGGCCCGGCTGGCCGAGGAGACGTCCGGCTCGGCGGGTCCGGCCCGGCTGGTCCACAACTACGGGCACGGCGGCGCCGGGGTCACCCTGAGCTGGGGCTGTGCCGACGAGGTGGTGGCGCTCGCCGGTTCCTGACCTGCCGGGTCCCGGTCAGCGGCTGGTCGCGGAGACCCCGCCCCGGGTGAGGGTCCGGGCCATCAGTTGGTGCAGCGGCTCGGGGCGGCCCAGGTGGTAGCCCTGGCCCCGGTCGACGCCGAGTTGCCGCAGTACCGGTACCAGCTCGGGCCGGTCGATGTGTTCGGCGACGGTCCGCATCCCGAGCCCGTGCGCGGCGCGGACCACCGCGTCGATCAGGATCGGGTCGGAGCCGCCGTGGTCGGCCTGGCGGACGAACTCACCCGCGATCTTCACCGCGCTGAACGGCAGGTGCTTGAGATAGACGAAGGAGCCGTATCCGGCGCCGAAGTCGTCCAGGCTGAACCGGCAACCGGCCGAGGTGAGCGTGGAGGCCAGCCGCCGGGCCGCGGCCAGGTTGGCGATGGCGGTGGTCTCGGTGATCTCCAGGCCGAGCTGGGTCGCCGGTACGCCCGCGGCGGCCAGCGTGCCGACCACCCAGTCACCGAAACTCGGGTCCTCCAACGAGCGGCTGGAGATGTTCACGTCCAGCCGCAGTTCCACCTGGGCGGCCCGGGCCGACGCGAGGGCCGCGGTCGCGGTCTCCACCACCCAGCGGTCCAGTTCGTAGATCATGTCGCCGCGTTCCAGTGCCGGCAGGAAGTCACCGGGCCCGATCTGCCGGTGCTGGTCGTCGCGTACCCGCATGAGCAGCTCGTAGCTGCGCACCCGCTCGTCGGCGAGGTCGATGATCGGCTGGGCGTCGAGTTGCAGCTGGCCGGTGTCCAGCGCGCGGCGTACCCGGGAAACCAGGTCGACCCGGTGGGCCGCCTGGCGCTGCTGCTCCGGCGCGAAGAGCCGGGCCCGGTTGCGACCCTCGCCCTTGGCCTGGTAGAGCGCGAGGTCGGCGTGGGCGAGCAGCAGGGTGTCGTCGTCGGCGGTGTCCAGCGGTGCGGCGCCGATGCTCAGGGTCACCCGCAACGGCTCGCCGCGCACCGCCAGCGGGGTATGCGCGACCAGGTCGCAGAGCCCGGCCCCGATCGCGAGTGCCCGGTCGGCGTCGCAGCAGGGCAGCAGCACGGCGAACTCGTCCCCGCCCAGCCGGCCGAGCACCGCCTCGGCGGGCAGGTGGTCGGGGAGCAGCCGGGCCAGCAGCCGGAGCACCTCGTCGCCGATCGCGTGCCCGCGCAGGTCGTTGATGTCCTTGAAGTTGTCGATGTCGATCAGGAGCAGCGCCGCCGCCGTCCGGCCGTCGGTGCCGGTGAGCTGGCTCAGCCTCGCGGTCAGCGCCCGCCGGTTCGGCAGCCCGGTCAGTGGATCGTGCTCGGCCAGGTATGCCAGCTCGTCCTGCACCTGCCGGATCTCGGTGATGTCGTGCGCGGTGCCGAGCATCCGCAGCGGACGGCCGGACTCGTCGGTGAAGACCTCGCCGTAGCACTCCAGGATGCGCATCTGCCGGCTGTTCGCCTGGTACATCCGGTGCGTGTAGGTGAACGAGTCGGCCTCCCGGATCGCCCGGTCCAACGTCGCCTCGATCATCGCGACGTCGTCCGGGTGGATCAGCGTCCGGTAGGTCGGATAGTCGAGCGCGGTCTCCGGGGCCAGCCCGAGCATCGCCTTCAGGGTGGGTGACCACACCACCTGGTCGGAGGGGAGGTGCCACTCCCAGGTGCCGACCCGGGCCAGCTGCTCGATGTGGGACAGCCGCCAGGCGTAGTCGTCGGCCCGGCGCCGGTCGGCGCGCTGCTCGGTGACGTCGGCCAGCTCGTACACCAGTTGGTCGTCCGGCACGCGGTCGGTGCGCCGAGGGGGTGGCAGCCGTCGGCAGGTCACCCGCAGGTGCCGTACCGCGCCGTCGGCGGTCGGGCAGCGCAGCTCGACCGGCGGCCCGTCCGGGGTGGCGGCCCGGAACGGCAGCGAGCCGATGTCCGCGCCGATCAACTGGCCGAGCCGCTGGGCCGCCCGGTTGTACCAGGTCACCTCGCCGTTCTCGGCGGCGGTAAGCAGGGCGGTGGAGGTGGTGTCGAGCACCGCGGCGGGCACGCTGGACGGCAGTGCGGGCACTGGGCCTCCCGTAGAGATCGACCGGATCCGGTGCAGGGGACGCGGGACGCGCACGGTCGGCCGTAACGGCGCACTGAGTGTACGGAGGCCGGACGCCCCCGGCCAATGTCCGTACGCCGACAGCCGTCGATCTTGCCGGTCCGGGCGGTGGCTCCGGGCTGCGGCCGCCGGACGGACAACGGACCGGGTCGGCTCAGCCGGATCCGGCGGGATCCTGCCGGACGATCGCCACGGCCACCCGGCAGAACTCGTCCATGTCCGGGGTGAAGCCCTCGGCGATGTCGGGATGCAGCCCCGCCCGGGTCTCGTCGAGCAGCCGCTGGCAGACCTGCTCGACCGGCTCGCCGGCGTACTCCGCCCGGACCCGGTCGGTGGCGGCGCGCAGCGCGGAGGTGAGTTGCTCCTCCAGCGGACCGCGCAGATGCCGCCGCTCCGGGGCCAGACCGGTGGGGTCGAGCGTGACGTGTGGCTCCGACATGACCGCTCCCTTCGTCGCCGGTGCCGTTGCCCGCCGGTCCCCGTCACCCGTCGGTCGCCGACCGCGTACCCAGCGGTGGGCGACGGCCAAACCGGATCCGGCGTACCGGTGGCGGTTCCGCTGTCGTCCGGGTCGGGTCCGGCGCCCGGCGCCCGGCTTCAGACCGGTGGCGGCAGGCTGGTCACCCGCACCTGGTAGGACATCTCCTCCGCCGGCTCCTCCCGGTAGGAGACCTGCTGGACCTGCCGGTCGTCCACGTAGAGCGCGACGTCGGCGAGTACCCCGAGGTGGGCCAGGCCGATGTCGGCGGCCCGCTTCTTGTCCTGGAGCACGGCGGCGATCCCGCCGATCAGGGTCGCCGCGTCGGAGGTCCGGCGGCCCGGCGGGCAGCGGAGCACGATCTCCAGCGCGACCGGCTCGGTCAACGCGGTCCAGCCGGTGCGCTGCGATGCCGCGCAGGCGGCCTGGAGCAGGGTACGGACCCGGGCGGCCTGCCGGTGCCCGGCGGCGAAGATCGACAGTGCCTCGGTCCTGACCGGCGGTGGCCCGCTGACCTCGAAGGACAGGGTGCGTTCCCGGGTGTTCCGCACGTCGGCACCTCCTCTTGCAGACGATCCTGCCGGAGGATCGCGTTGACGGGGCGCGTTTCACCTGTCGGAGCCTGCCGCTCGGGTCGGTCCGGGCCGGGACGCGCCGGGTCGGGCGCGCTGCCGGCCCGGTGAGAGCGTGTCGGCGTCGACGGCGACAGGCTGGCGCCGGAGGCAGCACCCACGGTAGCCGAGGCGACGGCCAGCGGGAACACCACTTTGGACCAGGAATCGCCCCTGCTGCCAGCCGCGCCGAGATGCAAGGAAGGGCCCCTTCTTATACAAAAAGCGATAAGAAGGGGCCCTTCCTTGCACGGGGCGGAGCCGGCGGGCACCGGGTTTCGTCGATGTTTCGGGCGCTGGACGCCTGGGCAGTGGGGGTAATCCGACACCTACGCCTGGTCCGGCGGTTCGCCTGTGGCTGGAGACGAGGTGCTTTCGCCGTGTGCCGGGACGGCCTCGCCCCGGCCCATCGTGGAGAGGGAGGGCGGCGCGATGAACGGTCACCAGGCGCGTGAAACGTGGTCGGCGGGGAGCCACCGAAGGTCGAAATCGGCGGATGCCGACGTGGGCGGAACGCCGAGGAGGGCGGGAGGCCGGCATGACTGAGCCCGATCGGCCAGCCCGGAAGCGGTCCGGTCAGCCGGGCCGTGAGCACAACGACGGGACCGGACCCGGACGCGGCGGCGCCGGGCGGCGGCGTCGGTTCCGGCTGGCGGCGGCCCTGGCCGGGCTGACCCTGCTGGCGCCACTCGCCGCCTGCGGCTCCGGCGACGACGGCGGCGTGCCGACCATCAACCTCTACTACACCACCGAGCAGAACATCCAGAAGGTGGTCGACAGCTGCAACGCCAAGGCGGGCGGCCGGTACCGGATCGCGTACCGGGTGCTGCCCCGGGCCGCCGACGACCAGCGGGTGCAGCTGGTCCGGCGACTCGCCGCCGAGGACTCGGGGATGGACATCCTGGGTCTGGACGTGACCTGGACCCAGGAGTTCGCCAGCGCCGGCTGGCTGCTGGAGTGGACCGGCGAGCGTCAGGCCGAGGTCGAGCGGGGCACCCTGGCCGGTCCGCTGGAGACCGCCCGCTACGAGGGCAAGCTCTACGCCGCCCCGAAGAACACGAACGTGCAACTGCTCTGGTACCGCTCCGACCTGGTGCGGCAGCCGCCGCAGACCTGGGACGAGATGACCCGGATGGCGCAACAGCTGCGGGACCGGGGCCAGCCGTACCGGGTGATCACGATGGGTGCCCAGTACGAGGGGCTGGTCGTCCTCTACAACACGCTGGTGGCCAGTGCCGGCGGCCAGATCATCAACGACGACGGCAGCAAGGCGGTCTTCGACGAGGGCGCCGTACGGGCCCTGGAGGTGCTGCGCGACTTCGCCACCGCCGGGGTCACCACCTCGTCGTTCTCCAACACGATCGAGGACCAGGCCCGGCTCGACTTCCAGTCCGGGGCGGGCGCCTTCCAGCTCAACTGGCCGTTCGTCTACCCGGCCATGCAGGAGGCCGACCCGGAACTGGCGAAGAAGGTCAAGTGGGCCCGCTTCCCGGGCGTGCGGCCGGGCGTCCCGGGCAAGGTGACGATCGGCGGCTTCAACCTGGGAATCAGCAGCTACTCCGAGCACCCCGACGAGTCGTTCGCCGCCGCCGCCTGCCTGCGCGACGCCGAGCACCAGAAGTTCTCCGCGATCAACGACGGGGTGCCGCCGACCATCGAGAGCGTCTACGCCGAGCCGGAGATGGCCGAGGCGTACCCGATGCGGGACACCATCCTCGAGGAGTTGAAGGATCCGGCGACCCGGCCGCGCAGCCCGGCGTACCAGAACATCTCGACCGTGCTGTCGGCGACGCTCTCGCCGCCGTCGGCGATCGACCCGGAGAAGACCGCGGACCGGATGCGCGAGGCGACCCAGGACGCGCTCGATTCCAAGGGGGTGCTGCCGTGAGTACGGACACCGAGTCCCAGACCGCCGCGGAGCGGGCCGCTGCTGCCGGCCCGGTGCCGGCGCCCCGGCGCGGCCGGCGTGACCGGGTGCCGCTCAGCGAGGGGAAGCGGGCCGAACGCCGGCTGGGCTGGCTGCTCTGCGCCCCGGCCGCGCTGGTGATGCTGGCGGTGACGGCCTATCCGATCCTCTACTCCGTCTGGCTGTCGTTGCAGCGGTTCGACCTCAAGTTCCCGGACGAGCGGGAATTCGTCGGGCTGTCCAACTACGTCACGGTGCTGACCAACGACTACTGGTGGACCGCGTTCGGGGTGACCATGCTGATCACCGTCGTCACGGTCGCCGTCGAACTGGTGCTGGGCATGGGCCTGGCCATCGTGATGCACCGGACCATCGTCGGGCGCGGGCTGGTCCGCACCTCGGCGCTGATCCCGTACGGCATCGTCACCGTCGTCGCGGCCTTCTCCTGGCGGTACGCCTGGACGCCCGGCACCGGCTACCTGGCCACGCTCTTCGGCGAGGGGGCGCCGCTGACCGAACGGGCCAGCGCGCTGGCGATCATCATGCTGGCGGAGATCTGGAAGACCACCCCGTTCATGGCGCTGCTGCTGATGGCGGGGCTGGCCCTGGTGCCGGAGGACCTACTCAAGGCGGCCTCGATGGACGGCGCCACCGCCTGGCAGCGCTTCACCAAGGTCATGCTGCCGGTGATGAAGCCGGCGATCCTGGTGGCGCTGCTGTTCCGCACCCTGGACGCGTTCCGGGTCTTCGACAACATCTTCGTGTTGACCGCCGGTGCGAACGAGACCTCGTCGGTGTCGATGCTCGCCTACAACAACCTGATGCGCGGACTCAACCTCGGGATCGGCTCGACCATGTCGGTGCTGATCTTCCTGGCCGTGGCGATCATCGCGTTCGTCTTCGTGAAGCTGTTCGGCACCGCTGCCCCGGGCAGCACGGACGAGGGAGGCCGCCGATGACCCGGCACAGCACCGCGGTCGTGAACGGAAGGGGACGCTGATGGCCGCCTCCGACACCACCGCGCGGGCGAAGTGGCGGTGGGGACTGCTGGACGTGGTGGTGGTGGTCTTCGCACTGGTACCGGTGCTGTGGATCGCGTCGCTGTCGTTCAAGACCACCGGCACGCTCACCGACGGGAACTTCATCCCCCGGGAGTGGACCCTGGACAACTACCGGACGATCTTCTCCACCAACCAGTTCCTCCGGGCGCTCGGCAACTCGATCGGGATCGCCCTGATCGCCACCACCATCGCGGTGGTGCTCGGCACCATGGCCGCGTACGCGGTGGCCCGGCTGGACTTCCCCGGCAAGAAGCTGCTGGTCGGGGTCTCCCTGCTGATCGCGATGTTCCCGCAGGTCTCGCTCGTCTCGCCGCTGTTCGAGATCGAGCGGTCGCTCGGGCTCTTCGACACCTGGCCGGGGCTGATCCTGCCGTACATCACGTTCTCGCTGCCGCTGGCCATCTACACGCTGTCGGCGTTCTTCAAGCAGATCCCTTGGGACCTGGAGAAGGCCGCCAAGATGGACGGAGCCACCTCGGGGCAGGCGTTCCGCCGGGTGATCGCGCCACTGGCCGCGCCCGGGGTCTTCACCACGGCGATCCTGGTCTTCATCTTCTGCTGGAACGACTTCCTCTTCGCGATCTCGCTGACCTCCACCGAGCGGTCCCGCACGGTGCCGGTGGCGCTGTCGTTCTTCACCGGGGAGTCGCAGTTCGAGGACCCGACCGGGGCGATCTGCGCCGCCGCCGTGGTGATCACGATTCCCATCATTCTGTTCGTGCTGTTCTTCCAGCGTCGCATCGTGTCGGGCCTGACGTCCGGCGCCGTCAAGGGGTGAGGTCGCAGTGGCTGACATCGTGCTGGACAAGGTGAGCAAGAGTTTTCCGGACGGGACGGTCGCGGTCCGGGAGGTCGACCTGGAGATCGCCGACGGCGAGTTCGTGATCCTGGTCGGCCCGTCGGGCTGTGGGAAGTCGACCACGCTCAACATGATCGCCGGGCTGGAGGACATCAGCTCCGGCGAGCTGCGGATCGCGGGGGAGCGGGTGAACGACAAGGCACCCCGGGACCGGGACATCGCCATGGTGTTCCAGTCGTACGCCCTCTATCCGAACATGACCGTCCGGGAGAACATGGCGTTCCCGCTCCGGCTGGCCAAGCTGGACAGGGCGACGATCGAGCAGAAGGTCGACGAGGCGGCCAAGGTGCTGGAGCTGACCGCGCTGCTGGATCGCAAGCCGGCGAACCTCTCCGGCGGGCAGCGGCAGCGGGTGGCGATGGGCCGGGCGATCGTCCGCAGCCCGAAGGCGTTCCTGATGGACGAGCCGCTGTCCAACCTCGACGCGAAACTGCGGGTGCAGATGCGTACCGTGGTGTCCCGGTTGCAGAAGCAGCTCGGCACCACGACCGTCTACGTCACGCACGACCAAACCGAGGCGATGACGCTCGGCGACCGGGTGGTGATCATGCGGGGCGGCGCGGTGCAGCAGGTCGGCCCGCCCCAGGAGCTGTACGACCACCCGGTCAACCTCTTCGTCGCCGGTTTCATCGGCTCGCCGTCGATGAACTTCCTGCACGCCGCGATCGAGGAGGAGACGCTGCGGACGGCGATCGGCGACGTACCCCTCGGGGACCGGCTCCGGCGTGAACTGGCGGCCGAGGACGCCCCCCGGGAGCTGATCCTCGGCATCCGGCCGGAGCACTTCGAGGACGCCGGTCTGGTCGACGAGCAGACCCGGGGCCGGGGGATGGAGTTCGAGGCGCCGGTCGAGATCGTCGAGTCGATGGGCTCCGACAAGTACGTCTATCTCACCCTTTCCGGTGAGCGGGCCAGCGCGGCGGAGCTGGAGGAACTCGCCGCCGACGCGGGCGCCGAGGACCTGGGCGGCACCGGGGCCAACCTGGTGACCCGGCTGTCGGCGGAGTCCACCGTCGCCGAGGGGGAGGACCGGCGGATCTGGTTCAACCTGGAGAAGATCCACCTGTTCGACCCGGCGAACGGCCGCAACCTGACGCTGCACGAGGGGCGGGCCGGGGGAACCCTGGCGTCCTGAGCCGGACCACGCTGTGCCGCTGTCCGGACCGACCGGAAGAATCCTCCGGTCGGTCCGGTCGGTCATCTGGTCATCCGGTCTCCGTCGGCGGGTTCCTGGTCTCCACCGCCGCCCGGCGGACCGGCCGGAGGGTGTCGGCTGGCCGGAGGGTGCTGGCCGGGCGGAGGGCGTCGGCCGAGGGGACCGGTGGCCGGCGCGCGGAACCGTCCCTGAGCAGCGATTACAGCACGTAGCGTATCCGTGTGGGTACGGATCGCGCGCCGTCGTCCAACGCCGGGACCGCCGGGTGAACGGCGCGGCGGTCGCGTTGGCCCTCGGCTCCGCCGCCTGCTTCGCTCTCGGCGCCGCCCTGCAACAGCGCGCCGCGCGACAGGAGCCGCCGCACGGTGCCGCCGACCCGCGGCTGCTGATCCGGCTGCTGCGCCGGAAGGCCTGGCTGCTCGCCAAGATTCCCGACCTGACCGGTACGGTCCTACAGGCGATCGCCCTCCGGTTCGGGCCGCTGACCCTCATCCAGCCCCTGCTGATCAGTGGGATGTTCCTGGCGATCCCGCTGGAGGCCGCGCTCGACCACCGGCGACCGCATCCGCGCGACGTCACCGCGGTTGCCGCCTGCGTCGTCGGACTGACCGTCTTCCTCGCCGCCGCCCGCCCCCGGGCCGGGGTTGCCCAGCCGTCCCTGACGGGCTGGCTCGGGATGGCGCTGATCGGCGGCACCCTGGTCGGGATCTGCCTGCTGCTCGCCCACCGGGTCACCGACGCCGCCCGGGGAACGCTGCTCGGGATCGCCAGCGGGCTGCTCTACGCCGGCACCGCATCCCTGCTCAAGACCGTGGCTGACCGGGTCGGCCGGGATCCGCTCTCCACGCTGACCGACTGGCACCTGTACGCGTTGGCCGTGGTCGGGTTCGCCTCGGTGGCGCTCAACCAGAACGCCTTCCAGAACGGTCCTCTGGCCGCACCGCTCACCGCGATAACCCTGGTGGATCCCGTCGCCAGCGTCGTCATCGGGGTGACCGCGTTCCACGAGACGCTGTCCTTCGGCGGGCTCCGGCTCCTGCTGGAGGTGCCCGCCATCCTCGCGATGGGCTTCGGGATCTGGCTGGCGAGCACCCGGTCCACCGGCCGGGAGGGCTACGAGGGCGGCTGACCGGGGTGGGGCTCCCGCCACATCGGCTGGAGGGTCGGGCCCCCGTCCGGCAGCCGGATCGGCTCGGCGCAGGACCGGAATCCGTACCGCTGGTAGAGGGCGCGGTTGCGCGGTGAACTCGCCTCCAGGTAGCTGCCGATCCCATCGGCGTCGGCCCGGCGGAGCTGGTGACGCAGCATCGCGCCGCCGAGTCCCCGGCCGCGCAGCTCGGGCAGCACCACCATCTGCTGGAGGTACCAGTGTGGTCGCCGGTCGGGATGGCGGGCCGAGATCAGTTGGTCGACCAGAACCATCCGGGGCGCGTACCGGCCGTAGGCCCGGGCGAGGAAGGCCGCCTGCCGCTCGTCCGGGCCGGCGGTGGCCGCTGCCGGGGCAGGGGTGCGGTGCTCCCAGACGGCCACGCCACCGAACGGGTTCGACTCGTCACCGGCCAGCAGGAGTTCACCGGTCCGCAGCAGTCCGCCCAGCCAGTCCGGAGCGAACTCGACCCAACTCCGCGCACACGCCCTGCGGGCACTCTCGTCCGGCACCACCCAACCGAGCACGGCCTCGTCGTGTCCGGCCCGCCCGAGCAGGGCGGCGACCGCCCGGGCATCCGCCAACCCGGCCCGGCGTACCAGCACCGTCTCGGTCATCGTCACCTCTCCGTCGCTCGCGCTCCCTGTCTGGGTACACTGTACGCGATCGTGCGTACTCTGTATCGAATGCGTACCCTTGTCGACGGTGGGGTGGGAGTGGATGGAGCGCGACGGCCTCGACGCCGGGTCCGGAGCAGGGCTGAGCCTGCACCGCATCGTGCGGGTGGCGGTCGGGCTCGCCGACGCGGACGGCCTGGCCAGCCTGTCGATGCGCCGGGTCGCCGCCGCCCTGGACACCGGCGCGATGTCGCTCTACCGGTACGTGCCGGGCAGGGCGGAACTGGTCGACCTGATGGTGGAGAGCGTCTTCGGCGAGATCGACTATCCGGCGGTCGGCCCGGCCGGCTGGCGCGCCCGGATCGAGCTTTCCGCCCGCCGTGAGTGGGCGATGTACCAGCGGCATCCGTGGGTACTGCCGGTCGTCGCCGGCACCAGCCGGCCGCCGCTCGGCCCGAACCTGCTCGCCAACGTGGAGTGGGTGCTCGGTGCGCTCGACGGCTTCGGACTCGACCCGGCGACAATGCTCCAGCTCTATCTCACCGTCAGCGACTACGTGCAGGGTGCTGCCCGCTACGCGCAGACCGAGGCCGAGCAGGAGCGGCGGTCCGGGACGAGCATCGAGCAGTGGTGGGCGGTCGAGGTCGCCGGACTGGGCGAACGGCTCGGCACCGGGCGGTTCCCGTTGCTGTCCCGGCTGGTCGGGCAGGCCGGCGCCGGCCCGGCGGCCGTGCGGCCGGACTTCGAGTTCGGCCTCGCCCGGGTGCTCGACGGCGTCGCCGTCTTCCTGGCCGGCGGCTCGGCCCCGGCCGACCCGCCTGCCGAACAGGTCGCCACTCGAAAAATCAAGTTTGAAAAAGTAACCGCTTCAACCGACCTCACCGACGTGCCCGGCCGGCAGCTGCCGGCGGACACCTCGGCGGCCCTGGAACTCCTCGGCCGACGCTGGACCCTCGACCTGCTGTACGTGCTCAGCCACGGCGAAGCGCGGTTCCGGGACCTCGTCGAGGCGCTGCCCGGCGTCTCCCGACGGGTACTGACGGAACGGCTGCGCGAACTCGCCGGCGCGGGAATGCTGCATCGTCGGGTGGACCCCGGCCCGCCAACCCGGATCGACTACGCCCTGACCGAACGTGGTGCGGGACTCCACGACGTGCTGGCCGGGTTGTACGCCTGGGCCGGGCAGGGCGCCCCGACGGCCATCCGCTGACCCAACTCCGGTCGGAACCCGCCCGGCCACCGGAGCCGGTCGGCATGCCGGCGACTCCGAGCAGGACCAGACCGAAGTAGACGTCCCGGAACCGGTAGCGGGCCAGCCCACTTCCCGGCTCGGTCCCGCCGTCGAGTGCCCGGTCGCCGGGCCGACCGTCCACACGGCCCCGAGGCAGGTGCCTTCCGAGCCAGCGGCGGGACGGGGTGGACGGGTCCTGGTTCGACGACGGGTCCTGGTCGGACGACAGGACCCAGTCGGACACCACAGCGCCCCTCCCGCCGATCCGCACCCGTCGCCGGAGGCGGCGACGTCACCGACGGCAGATGCGGACCGGCGGCCCGGGCGGGGGCTCTCAACCCGCCCGGACCACCGGCACGCGAATGCCTACCCGGGATGCCGGGAAGTATGCGTGCCGGACACCTACCGGCCCGCTCCCGGCGACGGCGTGCCGGTCCCCGGCATCGGTGCGTGGGCCAGCCCGGCCACGGGGGTCGAGCCGGCCGGGGCGGGTAGCAGCCGACCGACCAACTCGGCCAGTACCGCCGTGCCGTCCCGGCTCAGCACCGACTCGGGATGGAACTGCACCCCGGCGTACGTCGGCCCGCGCAGGGCGTGCACCGCACCGTCGACCGGGTCCCGGGCCAGCCGCACCGGCCCGTACGCGGTGTCCAGGGCGTCGGCCTCGGCCAGTGCGGTGTAACTGGAGTAGAAGCCGACCCGGGCGACGGTGTCGAATAGCGTCACGTCCCGGCACAATCCCTGGTAGGGGGCGGTGCGCCGGTGCAGGGTCAGGCCCAGCCGGGCGGCCAGCACCTGGTGGCCGAGGCAGACGCCGAGGGCCGGTGCGCCGGTATCGAGCAGCCGTCCGGCCATCTCGCGCAGGGCGAGCATCTTCGGGTCGGTCGGGTGCCCCGGATCGCCCGGCCCCGGCCCCAGTACCGTCAGGTCGGCACCGGCCGGGTCGAATCCGCCCGGCTCGGCGACCTCGGCCCAGGGGCGTACCGACACGGTCAGGCCGAGCGCCCGCAACTGGTGCGCGAGCATGCCGGTGAAGGTGTCCTCCCCGTCGACGACCAGCACCCGCCGGCCGGCGAGTTCCGGCCGTACGGTGGCACCCGGGGTCCGTTGCTCCAGCCAGAACCGGGCGAGCCCGACGTTGCGGGCGGCCAGCGCGGCACGTACCGCCGGATCGTCCGCCAGCCGGACCTCGGCGGCCGGCTCCGCTGCGACGGCGCCCGGCCGGCTGGCCGGCACGGCGTCCGACACCAGGTCCGGCACGGCCGTCGACGGCACCCGCGTGGCGGTCGTCCCGGCGGGGCGGCCATCGAGGGTGCGCTCGGCGGCGCGGTCGCCGGTGGCGGGCGGCTCCGGCCGCAACCCCAGCGCGGTGAGCACCCCGGCCGCCTTCGCGTGCGTCTCGGCCACCTCACCCGCCGCGGTGGAGTGCCGCACCAGGGTCGCACCGACCGGTACCCGCACCCGTCCCTCCGGCGAGATCTCGGCGGTCCGGATCAGGATCGGCGCGTCCAGGGTCTGCCGGCCGGCCTCGTCGACGCCGAGCAGGGCCAGCACCCCCGCGTAGTAGCCCCGGCCGCGCCCCTCGTGCCGGGCGATCACCCGGCAGGCGTTCTCCATCGGACTGCCGGTCACGGTCGGCGCGAACATCGTCTCCCGGAGCACGTCCCGGACGTCCCGCGAGCCCCGCCCGGCGAGCAGGTACTCGGTGTGGGTCAGGTGCGCCATCTCCTTCAGGTACGGCCCGATCACCTGGCCGCCGTGCTCGGCCACGGTCGCCATCATCTTCAGTTCCTCGTCGAGCACCATGTACAACTCGTCGATCTCCTTCGGGTCGGCGAGGAAACGCAGCAGCTCGGCCCGGTCCGCCGGCCGGCCCGGATGGCGCAGCGTGCCGCTGATCGGATTCATCATCACCAGGCCGTCCTCGACGCTGACGTGCCGTTCCGGCGAGGCGCCGACCAGGATCCGCCCGCCGGTGTGCACCAGGAACGTCCAGTAGGCACCCCGCTCGCCGGTCAGCAGCCGGCGGAACGCGGCAAGCGCCGCCAGCAGCGGGGGACCGGCCAGGTTGCCGAGATAGCAGCGGTGGATCACGAAGTTCGCCCCCTCGCCCCGGCCGATCTCGTCGGCCAGGACCCGGTCGACGATCTGTGCGTACTCCGGGTCGGCGATGTCGAAGCCGGCGTCGCGGACCGGTACCGGCACCTCGGGGAGCACCGCCAGCGCCTCCGCCAGCGGGATCCGGTCGGGTTCGTCGAGGATCAGGCACTCCAGCGGGGCGCCGTCGTCGACGCAGTCGAAGCCGCGCTCGGTGACCTGCCGGTACGGCACCAGGGCGAGGGTGCGCGGGCCGGCCGGCCCGGCCGGCAGCGGGATGTCGGCGAGCCGGGCGACGGTGTGCGGCGTACCGCTGAAGACTTCCAGGCCGGTGGCGCCGTCCCGGCGCAGCAGGGCGAACGGGCCGGGGTCGGCGCCGTCGGCGATGGTGCGGATCAGGTGGTTCAGCAGGGTCATCGGTCGTCCTCACAGCCGGGGACCGTCCCGAGCGGTGGCCGTGAGGGCGGGGAGGAAACCGTGGCGGCCGCCGCGTGGGGCGGCCGCGTCGAAGATCGCTACGCGCGGAGGTCGGCCGCCGGGATGGCGGGCCACCAGGAGTTGAGTCGCGCGAGCACGGGCCGAGTCTAGGGCAGCACGTACCGGTGCCGCAGCCCCTTCGGCGCCGCCGTCCACCAGATGGGCGGCCCGGGGTCGCCCGCGGCCGGCACCCGCGCCAGCCTGCCCTGCTCGGCACCGGCGAACGGGTACGGTTTCCGGCGATGAGGATTCTCGCTCTCGACCTGGGTACGTCGTCGGTGCGCGGCCTGGTGCTGGACGCGGCCGCCCGGCCGCTGCCCGACGCGCTGGCCCGGCGACCGGCCGAGATCGTGATCGGGGACGACGGCCGGGCCACCCTGGACGGGCCGGGCTACCTCGCCGCCCTCGTCGAGTGCCTCGACGAGCTGGCCGGCGCGGGCCACCTGCACGGTGTCGAACTCGTCGTCGCCTCGGCGCAGTGGCACTCGGTGGTGCCGCTGGGCCCGGGCGGTGAGCCGCTCGGCCCGGTGCTGACCTGGTTGGACACCCGGCCCACCCCGCCGGCCGGACTGACCGGGCCGGCGGATCCCGGCGACTACCACGGGCGTACCGGCACCTGGTGGCACCGGTTCTACTGGTCGGTCCGGCTGCCGTGGCTGCGGGAGCGGTGCGGCCCCGGCCGGATCCGCTTCGCCGGCCTGGTCGAGTACGTCTTCGGCGTCCTCCTCGACGAGGCGGTCATGTCGGTCTCCCAGGCCTCCGGCACCGGCCTGCTCGACCTGCGCACCCTGAGCTGGGATCCGGAGGCGTGCGAGCTGGCCGGGGTGCGGCACGGCGAACTGCCGGCGCTGGCTCCCGCCGCCTGGTTCGGCCGGCTCCGGGCCGAGTACGCCGGGCGCTGGCCGGAGCTGCGGAACGCCCGGTGGGCGCCGCCGAGCGGCGACGGTGCCGCCTCCAACGTGGGCTCCGGCTGCTACGACAGCCGGCGCGCGGCGGTCACGGTCGGCACCTCGGCGGCGGTGCGCCTGGTCCAGACGGTGCCGGCCGGTGCCGAGCTGCCTCCGCTGCCGGACGAGCTGTGGCGCTACCGGGTGGACCACGGGCACCTGGTGACCGGCACCGCCTTCTCCGGCGGCGGCAACCTCTACGCCTGGGCGCGGCGGGAGATGAGGCTGCCCGAGGGGCACGAGCTGGACCGCGCGTTGGCCCGGGTGCCGCCGCTCGGCGGGATACCGGCCGACTCCCGGCTGGGCGGCGACCGTCCACCGGGGCTCGCCCCGGCCGGCTCGGGCGTCCTGTCCGGGCTGGGCTTCAACACGACCGCGGTGGACCTCCTGGCCGGACTGATGGGCGCGCTCTGCCACCAGGTCGTGGCCGGCGTCGCCGCGATCGAGTCCACCCTCGACGAACCGGTCCAGGTTGTCCTCGGCGGCGGTGCCGTCGCCGCCTCCGAGTGGTGGCGGCACTCCTTCTCGGTGGCGCTGGCCCCGCGCGCGGTGCACCACGTCCGGAATCCGGAGATCGGTGCGGTCGGCGCCGCTCTGGTGGCGATCGGTCGGCTCGACGGTGCGTCCGGACTTGAACGCATCGTCCGGACGGATGAGGACGAGTCGCCGACAGCGACAAGATCTGCTCGCCCGCAGTATCGTTCGTGACCTGTCGCGCCCAACTGATCATTGACAGCAGGTCGGGGCCTGAATTGGAATAGCTCCGCTCCTTGGCGCGCCCCGCATCGAGGACGGTAGGAGGCATGGTGGCTGTTGCCCCGAACCCGTCACACGGCGCCGTCTCGCGTCACCGCCGGCGCCGACTCGACGTCCGGGTGGTGCCACATCGCCGCAGGTCCGCCTTTCGGATCCGGGACTGGCGGATGCGCACCAAGCTGGGCGCCGTCCTCGTGGTCCCGTCGGTGGCGTTCCTGGTCCTGGCCGGGGCACAGACCAGCGCGCTGGTGAGCCAGGCCGGCCTGTTGGACGACTTCGCCGACCAGGTGGCGGTGGGCCGCGACATCACCGCCCTGGTGCACGAGTTGCAGCGGGAGCGGGACCAGACCGCGGGCGAGCTGGCGGCCCTGAACGCCGGCGCGGCCCCCTCGGTCGAGCCGGGCCGCCCGCTGCCGGCGCTGGAGTCGGTGTACCCGGTCGCCGACCGGGCGATCGACCGGTTCCGGGCGGCGGCGTCGCCGCTGGCCAGGGGGGTGGCCTCCTGGCGGGTCTCCTACGACCGGGTCGACAACGCACTCGACCGGTTGCCGGAGGTCCGGGCCTCGGTGCCGGCGGCCGGCTCGAATCCCACCCCGGTGCTCGCCGAGTACAACCGGGCCATCGAGGTGCTGCTGGTGCTGCTGGCCCAGCCGTCACCCGGGGCCGAGCGCGCCGAGCTGACCGACGCGGTGCTCAGGTACGTCCAGTTCGCCCAGGTCAAGGAGATCAACTCACGGATCCGGGGGCAGCTCTACGCCGCCGCCCGGGCCGGCCGCTACGACCAGAACGACGTGGTCACCCTGACCGACCTGCGGGCGCAGCAGCTCAGCGGCATCGCCGGCTTCCGGCTCGCGGCCACCGACCGGCAGATCGAGCGGTACGACCAGGCCGCGACCGATCCGAACTTCGTGGCGGCGATCCGGCTGGAGGAGACCACATACTCCGCCGGTGGCCGCACCGCGGCGGTGCTCGAACCCGGCCGCTGGTGGACGGTCAGCCAGCAGCGCCAGGACCTGCTCCGGCAGGTCGAGGCGGGTGCGGTCGGCGACGCGGTGGAGCTGGCGGACTCCCGCAGCGCCGAGCAGCTGCGCCGGACGCTGCTCACCGCCGGTGCGGTGCTGGCGGTCCTGCTTGCCGCGCTGTTCACCTCGATCGCGATCGGCCGATCCGTGGCCCGGTCGCTGCGGATGCTGCGTGGCCAGGCGTTGCGGGTCGCCCAGGTCGAGCTGCCGGAGACCCTGGAACGGCTGCGTACGGTCGATCCCGTCGCGGCCGAGTTCGAGGTGCCACCGGCCGACGTCCGGTCGATGGACGAGATCGGCGAGGTGGCCGAGGCGTTCGTCGCGGTGCACCGCAGCGCGGTGACGGTGGCGCTGGAGCAGGCGGTGATGCGCCGCCACGTCAACGCCATGTTCGTCAACCTGGCCCGCCGCAGCCAGGTACTCGTCGAGCGGCAGCTCGAACTGCTCGACGAGCTGGAGCAGGACGAGAGCGACCCGGACCAGCTCGACAACCTGTTCAAGCTGGACCATCTCGCCGCCCGCATGCGGCGTAACGACGACAGCCTGCTGGTGCTCGCCGGCACCGACGCCACCCGGCGGTGGAACCGCCCGGTGCTGCTCGGCACCGTGATGCTCGCCGCGATCGCCGAGATCGAGCAGTACCAGCGGATCCGGCACCACGTCGCCGACGAGCTGCACGTCGTCGGGCATGCCGTCGCCGACCTGGTGCACCTGCTCGCCGAGCTGCTGGAGAACGCGTCGTCGTTCTCCCGGCCGGACACGGTCGTCCAGGTCGACACCGCCCGGCAGTCGGACGGCAGCGTCCTGGTGGAGATCGTCGACCAGGGTCTGGGGATGAGTCCGGCCGCGTTGGAGCGGGCCAACGAGCTGCTCGCGCTGCCGCCGGCCGCGGACGTCGCCGCCTCGGAGCGGATGGGTCTGTTCGTGGTCAGCCACCTGGCCGCCCGGCAGGGCGTACGGGTGGGGCTGCGGACCACCGCGCAGGGTGGGCTGGTGGCGGCGGTCTGGCTGCCGGCGAACCTGCTCGCCCCGGCGCCGGCGGCGGAGCCGGTCGGTGCTCCCGGCCGGCGGATGCTGGAGGTCGTCGCGGGTGCGGTGGCCGGGCCGGACGGTGCGACTACCCAGGACGGTGCGGCTAGGCCGGTCGGTCCGCAGACTGCCGGCGAGGAGGCTGCGCAGGCCCGCCGGGCGGTTCGCCGGGAGACGCCGACCCGGGCCGAGGACGTGCTCGGGATGGCCGCCGGTGCCGGTTCGGCGCCGAGTACCTGGTGGTCCCGGCAGGGCAAGGGGAGTACCGCGACACCGGCGGCAGCCCCCGCCAGCGCGCCGACCGGTGCGCTGGCCACCGGGAACGCCCCGCCCGCGGTGCCGGTGACCGGCGGGACGAACGCCAACGGGCTGCCGATCCGGGTGCCGATGGCACAGCTGCGGGCGAAGGCGGAGCCGGTCCGGCCCAGGCAGCCGGTGCAGCGCGAGGCGCCGGATCCGGAGCAGGTGGGCGGCATGCTGAGCCGGTACTACGGTGGGCTCCGGCGGGCCGAGGCCGAGGAGACGATGGTGATACCGATGGCGCCGGCCGGCGCGCGCAGCGAAGAGGAGAAGTATTGAACACGCTCAGTCAAGAGGCACGGGATCTGAACTGGCTGGTGAGCGGGTTCACGGAACGGGTACCAGGGGTGGCGCACGCCATCGTCGTCTCCGCCGACGGACTGCTGGTGGCGGTCTCCGAGCACCTGCCCCGGGACCACGCCGACAAGCTCGCCGCGGTCACCTCCGGGTTGTCCAGCATCACCACCGGGGCCGCCGAGATGTTCGACGGCGACATCGTGAAGCAGACGGTGGTCGAGATGGGCCGGGGCTACTTCCTGGTCATGCAGATCCGGGACGGTTCGATCCTGGCCACCCTCGCCGCCAACGACGCCGACATCGGCGTGGTGGGCTACGAGATGGCGAAGTTGGCCAAGGCGGCCGGCGAGATGCTCACCCCGGCGCTGCGGGCCGAGCTTCAGCAGGCACTGCCCCGCTGAGGGGCGGCGGTCCGTCGGCCGGGGGCGGGTCGAGGCTCGGCCGGTCACTGCCGGACCCGGTCCAGCCGGTCCAGTTGCGCCTCGAGCCGTCCGACGAGCCACCGTTCGCGCTCGGCCCGTTCGGGACTGTTCCAGCCCCGGGTGGCGCCTTCGATGCACATGATGAGATAGAGATAGATCGTGTAGAGGGTGAGCCGGCGGCGGGCCGGGCCGGTCAGTTCGAGCCGGCCGTGTCCGGCGGAGGCGTAGCCGGCGAGGATCTCCGGTTCGTCGTCCAGTTCCCGGTGCAGTGTCATCGAGACCAGTTCGGCCAGCGGGTCGCCGAAGAAGGCCCGTTCGCCGTCGATCAGGCCGGTCAGCCGGACCGTGCCGGCCGGGTCGGCGGCGACGAAGACGTTGCCGTCCCAGAGGTCGAAGTGCACAAGCGCGGGTCGGCGTACCTCGTCGAGGACGTCGGCGTGCCGGCGTAGCAGGTCACCGATCCGGTCCGGTGGGGCGGGCAGCGCGCTGCCCAGCCGGACGGCGTCGGCGAGGATGTCGTCGACCATCGCGCCGAAGGCCGCCCGCCAGGACGGCTGCCAGCTCCGGCTCTCGCGCAGCGGATAGCCGTACGCCGGGCCGGTGACGGTGTGCAGTCGGGCGGCCTGCGCGGCGATCTCCGCGCGTACGGCGGCGAGCTGGGCCGGGGTCAGCTCGTCCCGGCGACGCTGTAGGTCGGTTCCGGGTATCCGGCTGAGGAAAACGAAGTCGGTGCCGATCAGGTCCCGGGTGAAGTCGGCGTAGACCACCTCCGGCACGGCGGCCCCGACCCGGGCGGCCCGCCGGTGGAAGTCGACCTCGGTACGCATCAGGTCGACCTCGTGCCGCAGCAGCTCCAGCTCGGGCGGCGGGGCGACCTTGAGCACCAGTTCGGTGTTCTCGCCGAGGGTGACCGCGTAGGCGGCGTTGTAGGTGCCGCCGGTCAGTTCCCGCCAGTCGGTGACGCCGGTCCGGTCGCCGAAGCCGCGCCGGACCAGCGCCCGGAGCTCGGACTCGGTGACGTGCCTCCTGGTCGAGCTCTGTGACTCCACCATCCGACATTCTCCTCGGCGGTACGGCCGGGTGGGTGGGGTTCCCAGCCGGGTGAACCTCGATCTCAGACCGCGCCCCCGCATGGTCCGGCGGGGACCACGCGGGGGCGGCGACGGCTACGGTGCCGGCCGGTACGGCCGGTGCTGTGTCAGACAGTGTTGTCGGCGATCACCCGCCGGTACCAGTGCGCGCTGCGCTTGGGGACCCGGCGCTGGGTGGGGAAGTCGACGTAGACGAGTCCCCACCGCTGCTCGTAGCCTTCGTTCCACTCGAAGTTGTCCATCAGTGACCAGACGTGGTAGCTCTCCAGCGGCACCCCGTCGGAGATGGCCCGGTGTGCGGCGGCGAGGTGGTCGCGGAGGAAGGCGATCCGGCCGACGTCGTCCACCGTGCCGTTGCCGTCGAGCCGGTCCGGGGTGGGCAGGCCGTTCTCGGTGACGGTGAGCGGCACGTCGCCGTAGTCCCGGGTGACCCGGGTGAGCGTGTCGTACATGCCGTCCGGGAAGATCTGCTGCCAGTCCGCCTCGGAGGTCGGCCACTTGCGGACCATGTCGCTGTCGGCGGTGACGTAGATCGGCGTGTAGTACTGCACGGCGAGCAGGTCGATCGGGGACGAGATGATCTTCAGGTCGCCGTCCCGGATGCCCCGGACCATCCGGCTGTCCGGGCCGAGGTCGGCCAGCACGTCGGCCGGGTAGGCGCCCTTGAAGATGGAGTCCAGGTAGAGCCGGTTCTCGTAGCCGTCGTAGAGCCGGGTGGCCTCGGCCACCCCCGGCGCGTCGTCGGCCGGGTAGCACGGGTGCAGGTTCAGCGCGGGGCCGATCCGGCTGCCGCTGCCGGTGGCGCGCAGTGCGCGGACCGCAAGGCCGTGCGCCAGTTGCAGGTGGTGCGCGACCAGGTAGGCGGCGTCCGGGTCGCGTAGGCCGGGGGCGTGGTGGCCCTGGAGGTAGCCGTTCTGCACCACCGTCTTGGGCTCGTTGATGGTCAGCCAGACCGGCACGGCATCGCCGAGCGCCTCGAAGACCGCCTCGGCGTAGTCGGCGAACCGGTAGGGGACGTCCCGGGACTCCCAGCCGCCGGTGTTCTGTAGCGACTGCGGCAGGTCCCAGTGGAAGAGCGTGGCCATCGGGGCGATGCCCCGGTCGTGCAGGCCGTCGACCAGGCGGCGGTAGAAGTCGAGTCCGCGCTGGTTGGGCGCTCCGGTGCCGTCGGCCTGGATCCGCGGCCAGGAGATGGAGAAACGGTACGTCCGCAGCCCCAGTTCCTTCATCAGGTCCAGGTCCTCGACGTACCGGTGGTAGTGGTCGGCGGCGACGTCGCCGGTGTCCCCGCCCCGGGTCCGGCCCGGGGTGTGGCTGAACGTGTCCCAGACGGACTCGCCCCGCCCGTCGTCCTTGGCCGCCCCCTCGATCTGGTATGCCGAGGTTGCCGCACCCCACCCGAAGCCGTCCGGAAAGCGGAGGCCGAGCTGCGCGTCCGGCGCCGTACGTCGCTCGTCGTCAGCCTCGGGACCGGCGTCGCATCCGGCCAGCGCCCCGCCGGTGACGGTGGCTGCCGCCGTGCTCGTCGACAGGCCGGCGACCGGCACGGCACTGGCGGATAACGCGGCGCGGCGCAGCAGATGCCGCCGGGTCAGTACGGACATGCTGTCTCCTCGTGAGTGGGGCCCTCCGCACGACGCCCGGGAGCGCTCCCATGCAAGGAGCGTAGCGATCTACCGGGCGATTGCGTATGGGATGTTCGGGTGGCAATGGCGGGTCTGGGCCTCGTCCATTGCCCGTCCCCACGTGCGCCATGACCACGGCGACCGTTCGTCGTGTCGCGACGAGACCGGTCGCCGTCCGAGGTGCCGATGACGCAGCCGATCGACCGGTTCGGCGTCGAGACGCTGTACCGATGACCGATTTTCCCGTCGTTGGCGGGGGGTTAGTGTGGGGACGGGGAGGGCAACCCCCGTCCCCAGCGTGAGTTACAAACACGCACGAGCGGAATTGGCGTCCAGGTCGTGCGTGCCGCGCGGGAGCCGGGCCACGCGAGTGGCTCTGGTTCCACCTCCTTCCGACGGTGGTGAGCTGGCTGACGGCGGAGTCCGGGCTGGCCCGCCCTCAGCCCTCTGGCTGAGCGGTCGGCGGCTACGTAACATTGCCGTAGCTCGCCCAACGGGGTGCGTCCGTTCCGGCGAACCGGATCGTCGCAGCTCCCCGAGGTGGTGCGATCCAAGCTACTTACATCATCGTCAATGGAAGCGCTCCCATCGACGTTGGTTGGACTGTATCCCGCGTCACGGGTTTGTGAAAGACCCAAAATATGATCGAAACATCGGGCCAACGTCGCCGAAACCCCGTCGTGCTGCCCTCGATCCACTTAATCCGCAGGTCAGCGGGTCTCTCTGACCGTCGGTAGTGGAGGCTCGCTGGCGTCCACTTGCTGCGGGAGCGCTCCCATGCAACACTGTCGAACTATCGCGGTCGGGAGCCACAAGCTGACGCGATCACGGGCCGCCAGGGCATCCGAGTTCTCGGTACGGCGCCCCGAACACAGCTCCGGAGCCGCCACGTCCGGCGTCTCCTCCGGCGTCCGCCGACCCCGGTCCGGGACGGGTTGACCCCACCACCATCTCGGCGCCTACCCACCAACGCGCATCTCCGCAGCACGCGCAGGAGGCGCCCTGGCCGCGGCAGTACCGCGGCCCGGTCCGCGAGGAGAAGTCACGACATGAAGTTGAGGTTAGGAAGACGCCGACTGGCGATGGCCGCCGCCGGCATACTGGTGGTCGGAGGTGTGGCCGTCGTCCCCGGCACCGCCTACGCGGCACCCGGCTGCGACGTCACCTACACCGCCAACAGCTGGGGCTCCGGGTTCAGCGCCTCGATCACCATCCGCAACGTCGGCGACCCGTTGACCAGCTGGAGCCTCGGGTTCACCTTCCCGGGCAACCAGCGGGTCACCCAGGGCTGGTCGGCGAACTGGACCCAGTCCGGCGCCAACGTGACCGCGACGAACGCGGCCTGGAACGGAAATCTGGCCACCGGCGCCTCCACCAGCATCGGGTTCAACGGCTCCTACTCAGGGACCAACGCCAACCCGACCGCGTTCACCATCAACGGCAACCGCTGCAACGGCGAGCAGAACACCGCGCCGACGGTCGACATCACCAGCCCGGCCAACGGCGCCACCTTCACCGCGCCGGCCAACGTCACCGTCGCGGCCACCGCGAGCGACGCCGAGGGACCGGTCGAGCGGGTCGAGTTCTACCGCAACGGCATGCTGGTCGGCACCGACACCAGCGCGCCGTACAGCTACACCAACAGCGCGCTGCCGGCCGGGTCGTACACCGCCCAGGCCCGGGCGTACGACAGCGCCGGACTGAGCGGTGTGGACGAGGTCGCCTTCACCGTCGGCGGCACGACCCAGCCGAGCATGGTCGTACCGGCGACGCTCTCCCTCTCCGAGGGTGGCAGCTCGCCGCTGAACGTCAAGCTCAGCGCCGCGCCGACCAGCAACGTCACCGTCAGCCTGGCCAAGACCGGCGACGCCGACGTGACGCTCGGCGCCAGCACGGCGACGATCACCCCGCAGAACTGGAACACCGGCGTCAACGTCGCGGTCAACGCGGCGCAGGACTCCGACGACGTCAACGACACGGCGACCATCACCGCCAGCGCCAGCGGGCGTACCCCCGGCACCACCCAGGTGACCGTGACCGACGACGAGGGCGGCGGACCGTCCGGCGAGTACGGCGAGGAGTTCCTGGAGCTCTACAACAAGATCAAGGCGCCCGGGAACGGCTACTTCAGCCCCGAGGGCGTGCCGTACCACTCCGTCGAGACGCTGCTGGTCGAGGCCCCGGACCACGGTCACGAGACCACCTCCGAGGCGTTCAGCTACTGGCTCTTCCTGGAGGCCATGTACGGCCGCACCACCGGTGAGTGGGGACCGTTCAACAACGCCTGGCAGATCATGGACCGGTACATCATCCCGTCCGAGACCCAGTCGAACTACAACGCCAGCGACCCGGCGGACTACGCCCCCGAGGCCGTCCGGCCGGACCTCTACCCGCAGCAGGGCGGCAAGCTCGACTCCAGCGTGAAGGTCGGTTCGGACCCGCTGGCCGCGGAGCTCCAGTCCACCTACAACAGCGGCCGGATGTACGGCATGCACTGGCTGCTCGACGTGGACAACGTCTACGGCTTCGGCAAGTGCGGCGACGGCACCACCAAGCCGGCGTACATCAACACCTACCAGCGCGGCCCGCAGGAGTCGGTCTTCGAGACCGTTCCGCACCCCTCCTGCGAGACGTTCAAGCACGGTGGCCCGAACGGCTACCTGCCGATCTTCATCGGTGACCCGTCCTACGCCCAGCAGTGGCGCTACACCAACGCTCCCGACGCCGACGCCCGGGCCGTGCAGGCCGCCTACTGGGCGCTGAAGTGGGCCAAGGAGCAGGGCGCGGAGGGCCAGATCTCGGCCACCATCGCCAACGCCGCCAAGATGGGCGACTACCTGCGCTACGCGATGTACGACAAGTACTTCAAGCAGCCCGGGTGTGCCTCGCCGTCCTGCGCGGCCGGCACCGGCAAGAACAGCTCCGCGTACCTGCTCTCCTGGTACTACTCGTGGGGCGGTTCGCAGGGCGGCAGCAGCAGCTGGGCGTGGCGGATCGGTTCCAGCCACAACCACGGCGGCTACCAGAACCCGTTCGCCGCGTACGTCCTCTCCACCGTGCCGGAGCTGACCCCGAGGTCACCGACCGCGAAGACCGACTGGGCCACCAGCCTCACCCGGCAGATCGACTTCTACACCTGGCTCCAGTCCGCCGACGGTGGCATCGCCGGTGGCGCGACCAACAGCTGGAACGGCGACTACAGCGCCCGTCCGTCCGGCGTGCCGACCTTCTACGGCATGACCTACGACGCCAAGCCGGTCTACCACGACCCGCCGTCGAACCAGTGGTTCGGCTTCCAGGCGTGGAGCATGGAGCGGGTGGCGGAGTACTACCACGAGAGTGGTGACGCCCGGGCCAAGGCGCTGCTCGACAAGTGGGTCAACTGGGCCATCGCCAACACCACGGTGAACGGCTCGGACTACCAGATCCCGTCGACGCTGAGCTGGAGCGGCCAGCCGGGTGGCAACTGGACCTCCGGTACCACCTCGGTGAACAACAGCAACCTGCGGGTGTCGGTGCTCGACCACACCCAGGACGTCGGCGTCGCCGGTGCCTACGCCCGTACCCTGATCTACTACGGCGCGAAGGCGAACCACACGGCGGCCAAGACGACGGCCAAGGCCCTGCTCGACGCCGTCCTGCAGAACAAGGACGACAAGGGTGTGTCGGTGCCGGAGACCAAGGCGGACTACAACCGCTTCGACGACACCTACAACTCCAGCACCGGCCAGGGTCTCTACGTGCCGTCCGGCTTCACCGGCACCATGCCGAACGGCGACCCGATCAACTCCAACTCCACGTTCCTGAGCATCCGCTCCTTCCTCGAGGAGGACCCGGACTGGCCCAAGGTGGAGTCGTACCTGAACGGCGGTGCGGTGCCGACGTTCAACTACCACCGTTTCTGGGCGCAGATCGACGTGGCGATGGCGCTGCACGACTACGACCGGCTGATCGGCTGATCCCGGTCACCAGACGGGCCTGATTCCCACGGTCAGGCCAACCGTGGCGGGCCGGCCGGATTGGCCAACGCAGCGATCCGGCCGGCCCGCCACTCCCGTTCCGCCACGGACAACACGCGGGGCGTCCACCACCGCCCTGCGGGCGGGCGGCACCATCCGGTGCCGCCCGCCCGTTCTGCCGTCCGGGCCTCCGACCGGCCTCCGCGCCTCCGCGCGCCACGGCGGAGAGTCTCGGGGTACGACCCACCAAAGGCGCTGAGTTTCCAGTCAGTCCGGGGTGCCCCGCGCGGCTCAGGGGGAGTATCCTGGCCTCAGTGGGAGGGGCCGCTTCCCCCGTGGCGGCCCCTCCCGCTTCTTCGTTTCTCCGCCGCATTCCGCTTCTCGACCGGTGCGGTGTCGGCTATGCCGGGAGCGTCCGATACGGTGTCCCGCGTGCGTGGCCGAAGCGGCATTCTGACAGCGTCCTGGCTCGTCCTGCTGACCGTCGTGCAGGTGGTCGCGTTCTTCGTGGTCTGGCGGTTCGCCGTCGGCACCGAGCACGGCCAGCTGCTCGACACCATCGCGTTGACCGGCAACTCGATCGGGCAGGACCGGATCGAGGGCATCGTCGGCGGGGTGCTGAACGCGGTCTCCCTGCTCTCCCTGCTCGCCGCCACCGCGGTGATCGGCTTCATCGCCCTGATCCGGACCCGGATCACCCTGGCGCTGGTGACCGTGCTGCTGATCGTCGGCGCCAACCTCAGCACCCAGGCGTTGAAGTACTTCATCGAGCGGCCCGACTTCGACGTCGACGAGGCCCGGGAGGCGGCCGGCAACAGCCTGCCCAGCGGACACACCACCGTCGCCGCCTCGGTGGCGATCGCGCTGGTCATGGTGCTGCCGCCCCGGGTACGCGGCTGGGGGGCGCTGATCGGCGCCGGTTACGCCGCCGCCGCCGGGGTCGCCACCCTGTCGGCCGGCTGGCACCGGCCGAGCGACGCGGTGGCGGCGCTGCTGGTGGTCGGCGCCTGGGCGTCGGCGGCCAGCCTGGTGCTGCTGCTGACCCAGCGCGAGACCGCACAGGTCGCCTCCGCCGACGGTAACCGGCGATCCGCCGCGACACTCGCCATCGTCGGCCTGGCCCTGCTGGTGGCCGCCGCGATCGCCATCGGCTGGACCGACGGCCTGCGGTCGACGCCGATCTCGGAGTTCGGCCGCCGCCAGCTCCTGATCGCGTACGCCGGGAGCGCGGCCGGGATCGCCGGCACCGCCGCCCTGACGACGGCCCTGGTGCTCGTCGCCCTGCACCGGGTGGTGCCCCGGCACACCGGGCGGGGCGGCGCCGAGCCGGCCGGGCGAGGTAGCGCCGAGCCGGCCGGGCGGGGCGGCACCGGGCCGGCCGACTAGCCTGACGGAAGTGCGGGTCGTCGAGGTGTTCCGGGGCGAGGCGGTCCGACTCGCCGAGGTGCTGGCCGGGCTGACCGAGTCGGACTTCGCCCGGCCGACCCGCTGTGCACCGTGGACCGTCCTGGAGCTGGCCGCGCACGTGCGCACCGGCGCCGGCCGGGTGGTCGGGATGCTGGCCGAGCCGGCGCCGCCGCACGCCGAGGTGGACGCGGCGGCGTACTTCGGGCCGGCGAAGTTCACCGCCGGGACGGACGCGGACCGAATCGACACGGCGCGCGAGGAAGGCGCCGGATTCGGCAGCGGGCGGGAACTCGCCGAGGACTTCGCGCACACCTGGCGGGCCGGATACGACGCCAGCCTGGCCGCACCGCCCGGCCGGGTGGTCCGGACCAGGCACGGCGACCCGATGACCCTGGACGAGTTCCTGGTGACCCGGGTGGTGGAGTTGGGGGTGCACGGCCTGGACCTGGCCGACGCCCTGGACCGGGAGCCGTGGCTGACCGGGCCGGCCGCCGAGCTGATCGCCGGGCTGCTGACCATGGCGGCCGGACCGGCCGCCGTCGGGCTCGCCGAGGAGCTTCGCTGGGACCGGTCGACCCTGATCGCCAAGGCCACCGGCCGGCGGCCGTTGACCGGTCCGGAGCAGACCGAAATCGACCGGCGCGGCGTCCGCTGGCTCACCTTCGGCGGCTGACGGCCGACCACGGCCGGGCGCTTCCCCGTGCGCGGGCGCGTTCGACGGCGCGCTAGGTGCGGGCGTGTTCGACGGCGCGCTGTGCGTGGGCGCGCAGGTGGGCGAGGACCACCGGGTCGATCCGGGCCGGCACCAGCCGCTCCTCCAGGTTCTCCACGCCGGCCCAGGCGGCGAGCCGGGCCTCCAGCGCCGAGCCGTCGCCGGGATAGCCCAGCCCGGTGAGCAGCCGGGACACCTCGTCGGCGAGGTCACCGCTCAGGTCCAGCAGCGTCGCGGGATCGGGCCGCTCGAAGAGCATCCGGTGCAGGTCCAGCAGCCGGGCCAGCTCGGTCACCGGATCGGGGTGGTCGTCGACCCGCAGGTCCAGCACGACGTCGCTGCCGCTGCCGTACCCGCCGTCCCGCCCGACGACCAGCAGCGCGGCGCTCTGCCGGCCGCGCCGGTCACCACCGGCCAGGTCACCGGCCCGGAGCGCACCGAGCAGCCGGTCCGGGAAGCGCCGGTCGGTGCCGTCCAGCCAGGCGTCCCGCATCTCGTCGACCACCTCCGGCCCGACCAGGATGTTGCCCTGCACCGCCCAGCCGGTGCCGGCCTGCCCGCCGGCCCAGTCGTGGCAGTCGGTGCCGGTGTAGGTCGCGGCCCCACCCTCGGCGTCGACGATCCCGAGCTGCCGCTGGGTACGGCTCGCGTCGGCGGCGACCAGTCCGGCCAGTACGTCGGCGGCGGCCAGCCCGGTGCGCAGGAAGGTCAGCCCCTGCGGCCGGTAGCCGAGATTCGCCCGAGCCTGGGTGGCCAGCGCACCCACCTCGGCCTCGGCGGCCGGCACCAGGGCACCGACACCGAGGAACTTGCTCGCGACCGCGACCCCGTGCAGGCGGCCGTCGTCGGATCGCGCCACGATCGAGAAGGTCACCCGGCAGAGGCTACAAGACGGCCGGTCGGGTTGCCCCGGCCCCGACCAGCCGGCACCATCGACCGGTGACCACACGCTGGGGGATGACGGTGCCGCTCGGCGGCGTACCGCTCGACGGGCACGACGCGGTCTACGCCGCACTGGCCGAGGCGGGGTTCACGGACCTGTGGTCCGCCGAGGTGGCCGGCAGCGACGCGTTCACCCCGCTGGCGCTCGCCGCCGCCTGGCAACCGTCGCTGCGGCTGGGCACCGCCATCGCGCCGGTCTTCACCAGGGGCCCCGGACTGCTGGCGATGAGCGCGTCGGCACTTGCCGAGGCCGCCCCCGGCAGGTTCTCGCTCGGCATCGGCGCCTCGTCGCCGGTACTCGTGCAGGACTGGAACGCGACGCGGTTCGCCGAGCCGTTCCGGCGTACCCGGGACGTGCTGCGGTTCCTGCGGGCGGCCCTGCGCGGCGAGCCGGTCGACGAGGTCTACGACACGTTCACCGTACGGCGGTTCCGGTTGGAGCGTCCGCCGACCGTACCGCCGCCGATCCTGCTGGCCGCGCTGCGTCCCGGCATGCTGCGGTTGGCCGGTGCGGAGGCGGACGGGACGATCCTGAACTGGCTGGCCGACGACGACGTGCCGAAGGTGCTCGGTGCACTGGGGGAGCGCCGTCCCGGTTTCGAGGTGGTCGCCCGGATCTTCGTCTGCCCGACCGAGGACGCCGGGTACGCCCGCACCGCCGCCCGCCGGCTGATCGCCACCTACCTGAGCGTGCCGGCGTACGCGGAGTTCCACCGCTGGCTGGGCCGGGAGTCGGTGCTCGGGCCGATGTGGCGGGCCTGGGCGGCCGGTGACCGTCGCGGTGCCGCGGAGTTGGTCCCGGACGAGTTGGTCGACGCGCTGATCGTGCACGGCAGCCCGGAGAACTGCCGGGCCCGGGTGCGGCGGTACGTGGCGTCCGGAGTGGACGTACCCGTGCTGGCCCTGCTGCCCACCCCGGAGCTGGCGGCCGGCGGCGCGGCGGCACTGACCACCCTGATCGCGCAGCTGGGCCCGGCCACCTCACCGCAGGACTGACCCAATCCGCGCTGCCCGGTCTGGCGCTGCCCGGTCTGGCGCTGCCCGGTCCGGCAACGTCGGTCGGGCGGTCGGGTGGCGCCGGTCAGCGACGCCAGCGGAGCGGGCCGGGATGCAGCGACCAGAGCACCCGACGCCACCACGGCCGGTCGGCGCGGAGGCCGGCCGAGTATGCCACGGCCAGCTCGCCGGCCCGCCGGGCCTGCTCGTCGGTGGCGCTGCCGGGTGCGAAGGCGGCGAGGTTGACCAGCGCGGCCAGGTCGTCCACCGGAGGTGCCGCCGGCCGTAGCCCGCCCGCGCGGTCCGGCGTCGTTCCGGCGTCCGGCCCGGGTCCCGCCGCACCGGGCAGGCTGGCCCGGGCATGCTCGGCGACCTCGGTGGCGGCCAGATGGTCCGGCACCGGCCGCCCGGCCAGCCGCAACGCGTCGGTCACCTCCCGCCAGGCTCCGGCGATCCGCTGTGCCGGCGCCCCCTCGGCGAGCCGGCGGCGGCGCTGCGCCCGGCGCAGGCCGACGACCAGGGTGGCCAGCCCGGCGAGCAGGAGCAGCAGCCCGCCGCTGCCGCCGCCGACCAGCACCGGGGTGCCGAGGCCGCCATCGCGGTCGGAAGCCGCCGCCGGATCCGGGGTGCCGCTCGGTGTCGCCTCCGGACTCGCGGTCGCCTCTTCCGGCGGCGGGGTGGGGTCCTCCGGTGGCGGCTTGAAGTCCTGCTCGACCGGCTTGGGGCGGGTGTTCGGCTTCGGCAGCGGGTCGAAGGCCACCCAGCCGAGATCGTCGAAGAGCACCTCCGGCCAGGCGAGCGCGTCCGCGCCCCGGACCGGTCCACCGCCGGCCGGTGGCTGGAAGCCGACCACCACCCGGGTGGGCAGTCCGGTCATCCGGCCGAGTACGGCGAACGCGGCAGCGAACTGTTCCGAGGTGCCCCGCTGCCCGCCACCGTTGCTGGGGCCGAAGAGGAAGAAGTTGAGGTTCGGATAGGCGTGCCCGCTCGGCGCGTCGGCGACCAGCCGGTAGTGCTCGGCGATGAAGGTCTCGATCGCGTCGGCGCGGGCGTGCGGGGACCCGTTCTCCTCGGCGAGCTGTGCCGCGAGCTGCTGCATCTGCTCCGGTGCTCCCGGCTCCACCCGGAGGAATCTGGCCACCGCGTCGCCGGACGGCACGCTCGCCGAGGGCAGCAGGCCGTAGTCGGGCCGCTCCACCCGCGAGGCGACCGAATAGCTCAGCCCCGTGGTCAGCCCTTCCGGCTGGATCAGCGTCCCGCTCTCCTGGTCGTACGCGACCCGGGCGCCGGTCACCTCGCGCGGGGTGGGCAGCACCGGCAGCAGCCGGCCGGTCAGGCTGTCGATGGTGATCCGCTGCACCACCTGTTCCACGGCCTGCGCGCCGAGCAGGGACTCCGGCTCCGGCAGCACCCGACCCGCGTTCCGGTACGTCCCGCCTACCCGCCAGGTCACCCCGTCGTAGTCGCCCAGCACCGCCAGCCGGATCCGCCGGGGCGGCACGACGTCGGACTCCTCCTCGACTTCCGGTTCGTCGTCGCCGGCCGGGATCGGCGGAACCGTCCCGGCCGGCTCTCCGGCCGGCAGGGGCCGGTCCGACCCCACGGTGGCGACGTCGAGGAGCTTCTGGTCCGGGTTCAGCGCCCAGCCGGAGATCCGGATCAGCGGGTTCTCGTCCAGACTGTCCACTTGCGGCGGTTGCACGTAGCGGCGCGGGTCGACCGGCGTGGTGCCGACCTGTCGGGCGACCACCGGCGCCACCAGTGCGGCGAGCCCGAGCACCACGACCACGCCCAACGCGGTACCGGCCAGGGTGCGGGCCCGCAGCGCGGCCCGGACCCCGGGCGCCAGCTCGGCGGCCGGGTCTGCCGGCCCGCCGTCGAGCCGGGCCGGCCGGCCACCGGCGGCCAGCGCCATCGCACCGGCGGCGGCGAACGCGACAGTCAGCCAGGGCGTCGGATCGGCGTTCGGGCCGACCACGTAGAGCGCGCCCGCGTAGAGGCCGGCGGGGGCGGTCAGGCCGAGCAGCACCCGGTCGGAACGGATGCCCACCTCGGCGCCGGCCAGCCCGGCCAGCCAGGCCGCGACCAGCGGGACGATCACCGTGTCCGGCAGCGGCTCGACCGGGATCAGCGCGGTGAGCAGCCGGGGGATGCCGTTGCGGGCGGCGTCCGCGGCCACCGTGCCGAACGAGCCGGGCAGGTCGGCCCGCTGTGCGGTGAACCAGAGCGCGACGGCGGCGTAGCCGAGCAGGGCCAGCACCGAGAGCGGGGCGACCAGCCAGGACGGCAGGCGCCGGGCGGCCAGGCTGACCCCGACCGAACCGACGGCCGCGCCGAGGACGAGTCGGGTCAGCAGCGGGTCGGCGTAGACCGCGCCGAGGACGGCGCCGGCCAGGCCGATCATCGCCACCAGGGCCAGCGGCACCGGCAGCGCCCGGAGAACTCTCACCACCGGCGGGCCCCGTCCCACTCGGCCGCGAACTCCGCCCCGTCGGCCGCGTCGATCACCACCAGCCCGGAGGCACCGGACGCGGTCTGCCCGCCGGCCCCGAACACTCCGGCCAGCACCGACGGGTACGCCGGGCGCAGCGCGCCGACGTAACCGAGGTCGGCTGCCGCACCCGGACCGGTGAGGAAGACGAGGGTGTCGCCGAGCCGTTCCTGCCGCAGCCGCAGCGTGCTGGTGCGCAGCGGGTCACCGTCGGCACCCTGCACCCCGGGCACCAGGTCGGCGGCGGCGAGCCGGTCCAGGAACTCTCCGGAGCCGTCGTCGTCGGCGACCAGCAGCAGCGTCACCGACAGGTCCTCCCGGCGGGCGGCCACCACCACCGAGGCAGCCGCCTCGCAGGCCGACTCGAACGTCTCGGCGACCCCGTCGACCCGCCCCGGATGGGCACCGGCCCGGTTGTCCAGCAGTACGACGATCCGGGGCAGGCTGGTGTCCAGCTGCTCCTTGACCATCAACTCGCCGACCTTGGCACTGGTCCGCCAGTGCACCCGGCGCAGTTCGTCGCCGACGACGTACTCCCGGAGCGAGTCGAAGGTGATCGACCCCTGCGGCACCTTGTCGATCCGCCCGTCCATGCTCCGGGCCACCCCGGCGGGTACCGCGCCCAGTGGATGGATCCGGGGATGCACCCAGACCTGGGCCGTTCCGCCGTGCGAGCGGGCCACCGTGATCAGCCCGAGCGCGTCCCGCCCGGTGACCCGCAGCGGGCCGACGTCGATCACGCCGCGCCGGCTGGTCGGCACCGGGTAGCTGACCGTGGTGTCCCGGCCGGGGCGCAGCCGGAGCAGCGGCACCGGCACCGGGCGGCTGCCGCAGCGGTCCTCGGCGATCAGGTTGGCCGAGCGGAGCCGGGCGCTGTTGCGGACGGTCAGCGTCATGCTGGCCGGCTCGCCCCGGCCCACCCGGTCCGGGTCGGCGATCCGGGTGACGTCGAGTCGGGGCCGCCAGGCGGCGTTGCCGGCGGCGCAGCCCACCGCGATCGCGGCGGCGGTGCCGAGCAGGGCGAGTTCGGGATAGCCGAACCGGAAGCCGGCGACGAGGAGGACGGCGGCGCCGACGAGCAGGCCGATGCCGCGCGAGGTGACGGTCATGGCGTCGCCGTCGTCCGGCGCGGACGGCCGGGCGGGCGGGTCGGGCGGGCCAGAAGGTCGGCTCGGCGGGTCGGGCGGGCCAGACGGTCGGCTCGGCGGGTCGGGCGGGCCAGACGGTCGGCTCGGCGGGCCGGGCGGGTCTGGCGGGCGGGGCGGTGCACGTCAGGTGCCCGCCGGGGACATCTGCCCCGAGGGCAGCGGCACCGGCACCGACGCGATCGCCTCGTTCAGCACCTCGGTCGCGGTGACGCCCCGGACCTGGGCGTCGGGGGAGAGCAGGATCCGGTGTGCGAAGACCGGTTCGGCGAGCGTCTTGAGGTCCTCGGGCATGATCCAGCCGCGCCCGTCGACAAGCGCGTACGCGCAGGCGGCCCGGGTCAGCGCGATCACGCCCCGCGGACTTACCCCGACCCGTACCTGCGGATGGTTGCGGGTCGCCGCGGCGAGCCGGACCGCGTACGCATAGAGCGGGTCGGCGATGTGCACCCGCTGCGCCATCCGGACCATCTCGCCGACCGTGGCGGTGTCGGTGGCCGGCTCCAGCGCCTCCGGGGAGCGGAGCGGGGCGCCGCGCAGCACCTCGATCTCGACCAGCTCGTCGGGATAGCCGACGGAGAGCTTCACCAGGAACCGGTCGAGCTGTGCCTCGGGGAGCCGGTAGGTGCCGTCCATCTCGACCGGGTTCTGGGTGGCGACCACCAGGAACGGCCGGGGGACCGGGTGCCGGACCCCGTCCACCGTGACGTTGCGCTCCTCCATCACCTCCAGCAGCGCCGACTGGGTCTTCGGGGAGGCCCGGTTGATCTCGTCGGCGATGACGATGTTGGCGAAGACCGGGCCGGGGTGGAACTCGAAGCCCCGGCTGGCCTGGTTGAAGATCGTCACCCCGGAGACGTCGGCGGGGAGCAGGTCCGGGGTGAACTGGATGCGCCGCCACTGGCCGTGCACGGTCGCCGCGATCGCCCGGGCCAGGGTGGTCTTGCCCACCCCGGGCACGTCCTCCAGCAGGACGTGCCCCTGGGCGAAGAGCGCGGTTAGCGCCAGCCGGACCACGTGCGGCTTACCCAGCACCACCGAGTTGATGTTGTCGGCGATCCGGGCGGCCAGGTTGGCGAAGCCCTGCACATGGTGCGGGGTGAGCGGCTCGTGGTTCACGTCGTGGTGCTCCCTGTTACCGGAGGTGCGCCCTGCTAGCAGGTGAGGCGGTCAGCAGGTGGGCAGGACGTTGATATTGTCGCCCCCTTCGAGGTTGAGCCAGGCGAACGGGATGTACGGCTTGCCGCCGTCCCATTCGATCCGGACCCACCAGGTGCTGCGTTTGTCGTCGTTGTAGACGTAGGCGTAGACCTCCTCGCCGGACGCCTTGCAGAGCGCCTTGATCCGCCTGCCCGGTTTCGCCCAGCCGACCTGGCGGTCGTCGTCCTGCCGGGTCACCGAGAAGATCTCGTTGCCGTTGCGGCCCGGTCCGTCGGAGTTGCAGTACGTCCGCTGGTCGCCGGAGGAACCGTTGTTGCAGGTGGCGATGCCGTAGACGGCCGCGGTCGCCTTGCTGACGTCGTCGGTGCCGTTGCCGGCCGCGTTCGTCGCCGTCACCTTGAAGCTGTAGCTCGTGCCGGGGGTCAGCCCGGTGACCCGGATGCTGGAGCAGTTCCCGTTCACCTTCGCCCGCCCGGACGGGGTCACCGAACACGTTGCCTGGCCGCCACCGGCGTTCACGGTGAAGTTGACAGTCACCGAGGTGGCGTCGGCGGTGGTGCCGGTGATGGTGACCTTCGGCGCCGCCACCGTGCTGGCGGTGTCGGTGGCGGCGGCACCGGGCCCGGCCTCGTTGACCGCCTGCACCCGGACGGTGACGCTCTGACCGTCACCCAGCCCTCCCACGGTCGCCTGGGTGTCGGTCACCTCGCTGGTCCTGCCGCCCGCCTCGACCCGGTACTTCGTGATCGGCCGGCCGTTGTCGGCGGGCGGGTTCCAGCGCACCGAGACGGTGCCGCGCGAGCCGGCGACCGTGCTGGCCTGGAGGCCGACGGGTGCCGCCGGGGTGCTGAACGGCACGACGCTGTTGCTGGCCGGCGAGGCGGCCGAGCCGGCGCCCTTCTCGTTGATCGAGACGACGGTGAAGGCGTACTGGTTGCCGTAGTCGAGTTCACCGGCCGGGATCACCAGCTCGGTCTTCGTCGACTCGCCGACCGGGGCGTTGGCGCCGGCTGAGATGGCGGTCACGGCGTACTTGTTGATTTTGTAACCCTGGCCGTTGGCGGCCGGCCACTTGACCAGCACGGTGCCGTCCGGCCGCTCCTCGGCGGTGACGCTGGCCGGCGGATCCGGCACCTCCGAGGTGGGCACCACCGGGTTGCTCCGCTTCGCCGGGCCGGCGCCCTTGGCGTTCACCGCGTGCACCGCGAACCGGTAGGTCTCGCCGTTGGTCAGACCCGTCACCTCCAGCGAGCGCTGGTTGGCGCCCACCTCGAAGGTCCGGTCCGCGCCCTGCACCACGTAACGGGTGATGGCGGCGCCGTTGGCGGCGGCCGGTCGCCAGCTCACCCGCGCCCGGGCGTTGCCGGCGGCCGCGGTCACCGACTTCGGCGCGCTCGGCTTGCTGATCACCGGCTTCGGTGGCGGCGGCGGAGCCGGCGGGTCCGGCGGCGGGTCGCCACCGAGGACGTCGTTGGCGTACTTGTTGACGTCCTTGACCCGGTGCTTGTCGTCGATGACCCGGGCGACGGCGGAGTTCGGTGCGTTGATGAAGAGGTGGTTCTCCCGCACCTCCAGCTCCAGTGGGCCGTTGGCGCCCGGAATCTCGATCTTCTCCAGCAGCTTCCCGGCGGCGTCGAACGAGTAGACCGTCCCGGTGTCCGCGTCGGCGCAGTAGAACCGGTCGGCCCAGGCGACGGCGGGGCTCAGCCGGGTGCCGCCACCGGGCACCTTGAACTGCTGACCGACGGCGCCGTTGTCGGCCACCACGATGTTGCGGTCGTCGAGCACGGTCACCGGGACCCGCAGGCCGGTGGTCCGTGGCGGCATGTCGCCGGGGCCGGTCAGCGGCAGCTTGACCGGCTGCTTCGCGTCGCCGCGCAGCGTGGTGAGCGTGCTGGTGGTCCGGTCCAGCACCGCGACGCCGTCGTCCAGAGTGGAGATGGTGAGGTCGTGGCTCGGATCGGCGACCGCGTCGTTGAAGACCTGTTCCGGGCTGACGCTGCCGCCGGTGCCGCCGCTGTCGGACTGCGGCAGCGTGGCGGCGGTGACCGCGGAGACGGTCCCCTCGCTGGGCACGGCGACCCAGAGCCGCCCCTTGCCGTCGAACTGGCCGCCGGTGATGCCCGGCGGATAGTTGATCTGCTCGCCGACCGGGGCCAGCGACCGGGGGTCGAGCTGGCGGACGACGCCCTGCACCGCGTCGACCACGAACGCCGCGTCCTCGTGCAGGGCCACGTTGACCCCGATCCCGGCGGTGGTCTTGGTGGTCGCGATGATCTGTAGCGTGGCCAGGTCGAGCGAGCTGATCTGGCCGGTGTTCAGGTCGCGCAGGATGAGCAGCCGGTCGGTCTGCGCCACCTGCATCTGGTGGTTGCGGCCCTGCGGGACCTGCACCCGGGTGTCCACCCGGCCGGTCACCCCGTTGACCCGGGCAAGCTCGCTCTTGGTCGTGCTCCAGAGCCAGGAGCTGGCGTCGAAGCTGGCCACGGCGTTGTCTGCGGCGCCGAGGCCGAGCACGGTGAGCCCCATCGCGGCGGCCAGCGCCGCCACGGTGGCCACGGTGACCAGTCCACCCCGGAGCCGGGAGCGGCGGCGGGCCGGGGGCGCGACCGGCGCGACCCCGCCGGGGTCGACACCGCCGCTGCCGTCACTGCCTGTCAAGCCGTTGCCTGTGGTGACCACAGCCGGCCGCCTCCCCACCCCGTGAGCGGTCGTGTCCGACCGCCTTCGTCAGCGAATCTTTCCCGAAACCGCGTGTCATCATAAGGCCCGTGCTTTGCCGGCGGGTACCCGGAACGTGCCGTTGTGGACGGACGCGGCGCGAATTGTGGATAAGTGCCGCCGTCCCGCGCCGTCTCCGCAGGTCAGTGCGGTAGGCCGAGGCAGGTGGGTGGGGTCGCAACGGTTGTCGAATTGTGATCAGCCCGGCGTCGGTCCGGCACCGTCCCGCTTGGTGCAGGCGAGATCCGACGGGGCGAATTCGTTTGTCGAATAGACGGCGAGCACGGAGAAGCAGTAATCGAGCTTGGGGTTGACGGCGTTCACCTTGTAGGTGGTCTCGCCGGGACTGAGCGTCATCATCGGCTTGGTCTGCTGGCCCGCCCGGGCACCCGCGACGACGAACGGCACCGTCCCGCCGCTCGGATCGGTCCAGGAGATGGTGATGGCGGTGCCCTCGTCGCGCAACTTCACGTCGGTCGGCGGCTCGCCGGCGACCACCGGTTCGGCACGCTCGTCGGTCGGCCCCTGCTCCGGCGACCCGCTCTTGTCCAGCACGACCGCGACCACCACCACGATCGCGGCGACCACCGCCGCCGCCGCGGCGATCGCGGCGGCGACCGTCGAACCACGGCCCCGGTTCGGTTCCGCGACAGGTGCCGGTGCCGCGGCCGTCGGGGTCGGCATGACCACCGGGTACGGCTCGACCTGGCCGCCCGACTGCGCCGAGTACGGCGGGTACGTCGACGACGCCCGCTCGGCACCCGGGGCGTACGAGGAGGGCGGCGGCTCGGCCGGCCGGCCCGGCACCTCGACGGCCGGTGCGTACGCCCCCGAGGTGGCGGCCGACTGGAACAGTCCACCGCCGGCCGGCGGCGCCGACTGGGGTGGTGTGAACGGCGGCGCCGACTGGGATGGCATGGCCGGTGGGGCCGACCGGGGTGGTGTGAACGGTGGCGCCGACTGGGGTGTGAACGGTGGTGCGGACAGCTGTGCTGGTGGTGCGGACAGTTGTGCCGGTGGCGCGGAGAGCTGTGCCGGTGGCGCCGACAGGGGCGCGGCTGGTTCCGCCGCGCCGCCCGGCGCCTCGCCAAGGTAGTCGCGGGCCGCCCGGACCTGCCAGTGGTCGTCGCCGAGCACACCGGGCCCGAGCGAGGCGACCCGACCGAAGTTGCGGCGTGCCTCGTGCCGGTTGCCCAACTCCTCGGCGACGGCACCGAGTTCGAAGCTGAGCGCCAGCATCAGCGGGTCGGCGTCGCCCCACCGGCGTTGGCCGTCCAGAATCGCCTCTTCGAGCAACCGCCGGGCCGCCGCCGGATCGTCGGCCTCCCGCTGCCACCGCGCCAGTACCTGTACGGTGCCGAGCACCTCCGGATGGTCCTTGCCGTACGCGGGCCGGGCCGCCTCGAGCGCCTGTGCGAGCAGCCGTCGGGCGCCCGGGTCGTCACCCCCGTCGCGGAGCGCGCGGGCGCGGGCTTGCACGGCGGTGAGTTGTGGAGGCTGGGACACGCCCGCCATGCTGCCCTCTCGACCCGGGGCCGCGCCAGCCGGACCGGTGGTCGCGCCCTACCGGATCGATCGGGTGCCGGCCTTCGCGCCGTCCCGGACACCTCGCTGACCAGCACTGACGGGTCGTGCAATTGTTCCGGTCGGCGTTTCCCGCGATCCGGGCCCGACGCCCGGGTCCCGCAACGGGGGCGGGACACCGGCCGGCCGGGCGACGACGCCGAGCAGGCGGAGCTAACCGGTGTGCGGTGGCGTAGGAGACGCACACGTCGGGCGTACCGGATCGTCGGCGGTGGAGCCGGAGCCGGTGGGGCCGGTGCGTCCGCGCCGGGCGCCCACCGGAAGGTCTTCCGCTCTTCCGTCGGCCTGTCGGCCTAGCGGCTCTGCAGGGCGTCCAGACCGACCGCCATCGCGATCACCAGTCGGCGGTCGAGCTGCGGCAGGTGGACGTCGACCACGTACCGGTCGCGCAGACCCCACTTCTTGATGACCGAGAACGCGAGCTGGTCGCCGATGGTGAAGTCGAAGTGGTAGGGCAGCCAGGACAGCGAGTCGACGAAGCGGCGCAGCAGCGCGACCGGCAGGCTGCGCTCCTGGCCGGTGGCCTGTCCGAGGCCCGGCTGCTCGACGTGCCAGGTCGAGCGGAGCAGCGACGCCTTGAAGTCCTTACGGAACAGCCCGATCGGAGCGCCCGCCGCGTCGGTCACGTCGTACGTCGCGCCGAGGTCCATCACCTGACGGGCCTTGAAACCCAGCACCGGCCGCTGCTTGGTGTCGTCCGTGTAGAGCGTCACCTGTTCCTTGAAGGCCATCCGCTTCTGCTGCGCGAAGGCCAGCAGTTCCCCCTCGGAGCCGTCCGGGTTGACCGCGTGCACCTCGTACTGGTTGACCATCATCCGGATCCGCTGCCGGATGTGGAACTGGCGCTGGGACTGGAGAACATCGAGCTGCATGGGCGGATTTCCTTATTCTCTGGGGGTGTCCGGCCTGGTCACGGCCGGGGACTGGCTGTCCGGTGGCGCAGCCTCGGAGTGTGGCACAGCGGCGCGACACTCGCGCCCCCGGTCAGGAGGCTACCCCGTCACCCGCGCCGAACAGGCGTGCCGCCTCGATGCCGACAACCCGTCGGTGGCCGGCCCGGACCAGGTTCCGTCGCTGCGGCGCACGCGGTGACCAATGAGGTGGTACGTCCGACAAGCGGTCTTCGGCCGGCTGGTCGGGCAGTCAATCGGCGACGGTCGTGCCAGTGGTTCGCATCGACGCGGCGCCCGGTGGACTGCTTGGATGGGGCGTCGATGCGATCCCGTTCGGCAGTGGGGGCCGAGGAGAGGGAGCAGGGGCATGACCCGAGAGGACCGTTGGGACTTCTTCATCGCGTACGCCGCCGCGGACCGGAGCGCCGCGGAGGAGCTGTACGACCTGCTCAGTCCCGCCTTCCGGGTCTTCCTCGACCATCGCAGCCTGCTGCCCGGCGACGACTGGGACGACCGGCTGCCCGCCGCGCAGCGAGGAGCGGCGGTCACCCTGGTGCTGATCTCCGCCCGCACCGACCGCGCCTACTACCAGCGGGAGGAGATCGCCCAGGCCGTCGAGCTGTCCCGCCGGCCCGACGCCGCGCACCGGGTCGTGCCGATCCTGCTGGACGGCGCGCCGGGTGCCGCCGGACTGCCCTACGGCCTGCGGCTCAAACAGGCCGTCCCGGTCACCGCCGCCGGCGGTCTGCGGCAGGTCGCGCAGCGGCTCGGGCAGACTCTCCGGCACCGCCTCGCGCTGCCACCGGCGGAACTGCTGCGCCGGTACGAGGAGCGGACGGTCGTCGAGCGGGCCGTCCGGCTGGTACCCCGGGACAGCTTCGACCCGGCCGGGCAACTCGGCCTCGCCACCCGCAGGTACGTCTTCGTCGGCGACCACGACGAGCAGCGGCACCGCACGCTGCGGCAGATCCTCGGCAACCTCTGGATCGGGGACGCGTTCGAGCAGGTCGACAACTCCAACGGTCCCTGGCTGGCCCTCACCTTCGAGCTCGGCGAGCTGAACCGCCGCAAGATGGACCTGCTGCCGGCCACCTGGAAGGCGGCGTTCCGGATCCTCTCCGATCCGACCCGGGCGGGTTGCTTCGATGCGACCGACGAGGAACGCACCCTGCTCGGCCGGCCGCCCCGGAACTACTACTCCGACGACCAGCAGGCGTGGTATTCGAGCTGCACCACCCGGGAGCGCCGGTACACCCCGTGGGGACCGGACTACTTCATCCGGGAGGTGCTGGGGATCAGCTGGCTCTGCTTCACCGGTACCGGGATCACCCAGGGGGCCCGGCAGTCGAGCGGGCTGCCGTCGCGGGTCTTCTTCGTCCGGAACCTGCCGCTGCACAGCATCGACTACCGGGTGCAGGACCTGGGCGTACCCGACGACGACATCGTGCTGGACTAGCGGGCTGCACTTCTGCGCCAACCTGGTGACAGGCCCCGAAGGTGAGGCATCGGTCGTCCTGCTGCGCGCAGGCAGAGTCCTCGACGGGATCGACCTGGTGCGGCGTCGTCGAGGTGAACAGGTCGCCACGCGGTCGCCCGCCCGTGGTCCGGTCCCGGAGTTCGGCAACGGGTAACAGGTCGCAGAGCCCTTGATGTGGGGACCTTGATCGGCCTCAGCGACAGAGCACCGGATGCTGGCGTGCTGCTCAATGGCGGCGCACCGGCTGGCCCGGCTGCGAGGTACGCAGCCGCGACCTCCTGATCATCACGAAGAGTGCGGCCAGGATGACGAGTCCGGCTGCGCCGGATCCGGCGAGGAGTAGGTGCGTGGTGCCGGGTTTGAACGTTGTCGGCGGGCCGCCGGGGTCGGGGAAAGTGACGGTGGTGGCGGCGGTGCGTTGTACCAGGCCGCTGACGAGGGTGAGTTCGGCTCTCCAGGGTCCGTTGTCGAGGCGGCGGCTGACGGCGATCGCTACGTTGCCGGTCTGTCCGGGGGCAAGGGTGGTGCCCTCCACCACGGAGAAGGGCCCGGCCTTGATCTCATCCCGTTCATGCGTGAGTAGCAGGTTTCCGCTGAGGTCCACGGCCCGGCCGCCGGTATTGGTCACGCCGACCCGTAGCGAGGGTTGCCCATCCGGGTTCCGGCTCGCGGTGAACTCGTCGATACGGAAGTCGGTGGAGGGCTCACCGCCCGGGCCGATGTCGAGGTAGACGCGGATGCCGACTCGGTTGATCTTCGTGACCGCGCCGGGGACGGGGTCTGAGGTGGTCGAGGCCCAGATCACGGCATAGCGTTCGCCGGTCGAGGCATTCTCGGGCACGCGTATGGTGACGATCGCGGGCTTCTTCTGGCCGGGTTTCAGATCGAGGTCCGGAACGCCTAGCGACGTCCAGGACGACAGTTCGTTGGCGGTCCGTCCCTCGGCGAAGCTGAACTCTTCGCCGTCGACAGTCGCAGCGGCGGCGTAGACCTGGACCTGCCTGCGTTTCTCGGTCCGGTTGGCGATCTCGACCTTCCGTTGAATTGTGGCGCCCGGTGGCAGGTGGTCGATGATGTAGCGGCGGGCCCGAGGGTCGTCCTGCCGGTCGACGGGCAGTTCGAGCAGCTTGATGCCGATCGTGTTGAGGCTGTCGTCCGATTCGACGGCTTCGACTGGTCCGCCGAGGGTGCTGGCGCAGATGACTGTCAGCGTCAGCACCCCGGCCCGGCTACGCGACCGAATGTGTCACCGTCCCGGTGTAGGTGCCCACCACCGCGGAGGCGGGGATGTGCACGATGAGGGTGGGTGACCAGGCCACGCTGTTGACGCCTGTCCCGCCGACATGCTGGAAGGCCACCAGGGGGGTCACCGTGCTGAGCGGTTCGGCGTCGGCGGCGGTGGGCTGGCCGGGGATGAAGGTGCCGGTCCCGAGCTGCTCGGCGCCCGGGCCTGACCAGTAGTCGATCTGTTCGGCCAGGATGCGCTCGGTGGGGCTGCCACCGCCGGTTTCGAAGTGGGTGGAAGTAACCGAGGCGGTCCAGGAGGCGTCGGCGGAGCCGCGCTGGTCGGTGACGCGGACGGTGCCGATCGATCCGGTGAGGGTGGTGCCAGGCAGTCCGCTGCCGAGGAAGGCGCTCTCGGGTGCTTCGATGTCGAGTCCGGCACCGACGACGTTGAGAGTGACCACGGTGGTGTCGGTCGGTGCCGCTGCGGCGGGCGCGGCGAGTAGGCCAATAGCCGCGCACGCGGCCACCGCCACGGCCGCGGTACGGGTATGACGCATGCTTCTCTCACTTTCGATAACGCGACGCCGGGTAGCGGCGGTCGTTGTCCGGTAGTGACATGAAGCGTAATGGGGGTTACCAGGCCAAATACCATGTTTCTCCTGATTAGCCCGACTGTTACCTTTATGGGCAATTCTCGTTGATGGTAACCGTGACGACACGACGAGCCCGAAGCGGCGCCGCGTTCGCGAGAAGCTTTCGACCACTGGTCACGTACCGGGTCGATCGTGCCGCCGCGGCGCCGATACGGAATCGTTCAGGTGTGAACGGGCTTGGCCGAGAGAGGTGGCGCAGGCAAGTTTTTTCCCTGGGCGTGACGGTCCTGGCGACGGTCGCGACCGGGCTGGTCGTCACCGCGCGGCCTGCCGAGGCAGCCCTCGTCCGGCCGTTCACCCCGCGGTTTCAGGCCTCCGAACGCGGCGATGTGATCTTCGCGGGCAACGCCCTGGTCACCTGCCTGGCGCCCGCCGTAGCCGGAACGCCGACCTGTCCGTCCGCTCAGGCGGGCGCCGTGGTCAACAACAACAACTACACCTCCCAGTATGTCGATGCCGATAATGTCGCGTCTACCGCGAACTCCAGCTCCGCCGTCCTGAGCGTGCCCACCGGCGCGACCGTCCTCTGGGCGGGCCTGTACTGGATGGGCAGCGCCACCGCCACCAACAACAGCCGCCAGAACATCTCCCTCGCCCGACCCGGCAGCGGCTACACGGCACTGCAGGGGCAGGTCACCACCGGTGCGGTCAGCACCACCGGCGGCGTTCCCTACTCCGGGTTCGCGGAGGTGACCGCACTGGTTCGCACCAGCGGGACCTACACCGTCGCCGGACTGACCACCTCGCTCGGCACCAACGCTCGAGGTGGCTGGGCCATCGTCGCCGCGATCCGCGACAGCACCCAGCCGCTGCGGAACCTCGCCATCTTCGACGGCTACGCCGAGCTCGCCGCCACCACCGCCGACAACCGGGTCACCACCGCCATCTCCGGTTTCCGCACCCCCACCACCGGCGCCGTGAACGCCCGAATCGGCGCGGTCGCCTCCGAAGGCGACCTCGCCACCACCGGCGACGGGATCTCCTTCAACGGCGTCGCCCTCAGCGACAGCCTCAACCCCGCGACCAACTTTTTCAACAGCTCGGTCACCCGGCTCGGCGCCAGGGTCACGGGCAAGAACCCCGACTACGTCAACCAGCTCGGCTTCGACACCGACTACGTCACCGCGCCCAGCGGCTCGATCGGCAACGGCCAGACGTCCGCCACCGTCGCTTTCACCACCAGCGGGGAGTCGTACGAGGCAGTCGCCCTGTTCACCGTGATCGACATCTACGAGCCGGACATCACCGCCACCAACACCGTGGCCCGGGTGGGAGGCGGGTCCACCGTCAACCCCGGTGACGTGATCGAGTACACCACCACGGTGAACTCGACCGGCAGCGAGAATGCCACCGGCGTCCAGGCGGTCAGCCCACTGCCGACCGGCACCACCTACATCAGCGGGTCGATGTCGATCAACGGCACCGCCCGTACCGACGCCGCCGGCGACGACAACGCCCGGCTCGACACCGCCAACAACCGGCTCGTTCTCAACCTCGGCACCGGCGCCACCGCCACCAGCGGAGGCACCATGGCCCCGGGCAGCCAGCAGGTGCTGCGCTTCCGCGTCCGCGTCAACGATCCCGCACCGGCCGGTTTGATCATCACGAACCAGGCGACCATCACCTACGGATCACCGACCAGCAGCACCACTTACACCGACATCACCGACGACCCTGGCTCGCCCGGCGCCACCGATCCCACCCGAGTGGACGTCAACGACGCCCCGACCGCCTCTCCGGGCACCCTGACAACAGGCGAGGACACCCCTCTCGAACTCCACCTGACCACCTATGCCAGCGACCCTGACCAGCACACCCTGACCTTCACCGTCAGCCAACCATCCCCCGGTCAGGGCAGTCTCACCTGCACCACGGGGGGTACCTGCACCTACACCCCCCCGCCGAACTACCACGGGCAGGCCAGCTTCGACTACACCGCCACGGACCCCGGCAACCGCTCCGCCAGCAGTAGGATCACCATCACCGTCACCCCGGTCAACGACCCACCCGTCGCCGCGCCCGACACCGCGACCACCACCAGCGGCACCCCGGTCGTCATCGACGTCATCGCCAACGATGCCGACATCGACGGCGACACTCTCACCGTCGTACCGACCCGCGGGACCACCGCCCACGGCGAGTACAGCTGCACCCCGGCCGCCTGCACATACACGCCGGCGCCCACCTTCGTCGGCCAGGACACCTTCACCTACCGCGCCACCGACCCCGGCAACGGCACCTCCACCGGCACCGTCACCGTCACCGTGTCAGCCGGACCCACCGGACTGAACATCGGAGCCCCCGAAAGCGTCGTACTCCCCGCAGTCGCTGCCGGCACCCCTGCCCTCAACGGACCGATCGGCCTGGTGAGCGTCATCGACGACCGCGGCACCGCCTCCGGGACCTGGACCGCCACCGTCGCCATCACCGACTTCGTCCATGGCAACGGCACCGCAGGCCACCGGGTTCACAAGGGCAGCATCGTCTACACCTCCGGACCTCCGGTCGAAACCACGGGCGCCGGAACCTTCCTGCCCCAACCAGGGGCCGCACTCACCACCCCCCAATTCGCCGCGCGCTGGAGCGGAGGCACCGGACCCAACCGGGTCGCCTGGGAGCCCACCCTCACCCTCGCCCTCCCCGTCGACCTCGTCACCGGCGAATACCTGGCCGCGATCACCCACTCCGTCGCATGAAATCCGTTAGCCCGGCCGGCCGCCGAGACCGACCGGCATCGTGACCTGGTCAAACGTGACTTCACCGCAGCCGCCCGAACCAGCTGTGGGTCGCTGATCCGACCTACGTGCGCACCAGCGTGGGATCGGCCTGTCGGCGGCGGACGGCGGGATTGGAAGCCTCTGGTACGGGTACCCGCGGATCTCCTAGTACGGAGGTTGGCAGATGTCGGAGCGGCATACGGTACTGCGCTCGATGCACGATCTCGGCCTGGCTGCCTGGTTCGGCGGCTCCCTGATGGGGGCGATCGGGGTCAACGGCGCGGCGGCGAAGGTGAGCGACTCGCGTCAGCGGCTGGGGGTCGCCTCGGCCGGCTGGGCCAAGTGGACCCCGGTGAACGCGGCGGCGATCGGCACCCACGTGGCTGGCGCCGCCGGTGAACTGATCACCGAGAGCCCACGAATGCTGGTGCAGGCCGGGGTGGGCCGGATGAGCGCCGTCAAGACCGGGCTGACGGTGGCGGCGCTGGCGGCCACCGGCTACAGCCGGATGCTCGGCATGCAGTTGGAGAAGAGCAGCGCGGCACCGGTTGCGGCGACGACGGCCCCGCAGAACGGCACACCCGCCGGTGTCGCGGCCCGGCAGCGGCAGCTGCGGGTGTTGCAGTGGGTCATCCCGGCCCTGACCGGCGGGCTGATCGTGGTCACCGCGCTCGCCGGTGAGCAGCAGAAACCCGGCCAGGTGGTGCAGGGCATGCTGCGCCGGGTGAACGGGATCAGCCGGCAGACCAGGAACGTCCGCAGGATGGCCGGCAAGGGCATGCGCGGGATGGCCGGCAAGGGCATGCGCGGGATGGGCCGCGAGGGCATGGCCGGCAAGGGCGTGCGTCAGCTGATCGGCAAACGCATGCCCGACATGACCGGCGGGGGCGTGCGGAGGATCGCCGGCAGGGCGCTGCCGGGGATCGCCGGCATGCGCCTGGCCCGAAGCGCCGTCGCCAGGTTCCGCCGCTGACGCCCCGCCCGAGCACGGGCGTGCGGAGAACCTTTCGGGGTACGCCGCGCTGCGCTGCCGCCCGGTCCTACCCGCGGGACCGACGTGTCCCGTAGCGCGGGACGGACGCACCAAATTCCGGGCACCGGAGCCGGCACCATCCGCGATTCCGCCCGCCCGGCCGGGCGCCGTGCGGCGGGCCCGTGAGCGCGGCAGCCGATCCCGCCGACCCGCCCGCCTGACCGTTGCCACCTGCGAGAACGCCGCCCGCTCCGACCCGGGGGCGGTGGGTGGCGGCCATATGGTCTACGCCCCGCGGTGTCAATGGACTGATTACCGCTCATAGTTCGGCCCGATCTACCCTGGCATGGACGAAGGTCTACGCGGTTACCTCGGACCAGGATCAACGCACGTCCTGGAGGTCCCGGGTGCCGGTCAGATCGCCGTCGGAGCCGACGGCCGCAGCACGTTCCGGGCGGCCGCAGACCGGTGCTGCCGCCCTGGTCGGGCGCGACGCCGAGCTGGCCCGGATGGCGGCGCTGCTCGACTCCGACCGGTCCCGGCCCCGCTTCCTCGTGCTCCAGGGTGAACCGGGGATCGGCAAGAGCCGGCTCGTCGCCGAGTTCGCGAGGGTGGCCGGCGAGCGGGGACGTACCGTGCTGCTCGGCCGGGCCACCGAGTTCGAGCGTTCCCTGCCGTACGGCGTGCTGCTGGACGCGCTGGCCGGCGTACCCGACCATCGGGCCGACCTGCACGCGTTGCTGGACAGCCTCCCGGTGCCCGACCCCGGCGGACCGGGGCCGGCCACCGCGGCGGTCGAGCGGCACCGGCGGCACCGGCGGCTGCGCGGCCTGGTCACCGCCGCCGCCCGTCCCGGCGGGGCGCTGCTGGTCTGCGACGACGTGCAGTGGGCCGACGACGCCTCCGTCGAGTTCCTCGGCTATCTGCTGCGGCATCCGCCGGACGCCCGGATGACGGTGGTGCTGGCGTTCCGGTCCGAGCAGTGCCCGCCGAGACTGGCCGAGGAACTCGCCCACCTGGCGCCGCTGCCCGACCGGCTCCGGCTCGCCCCGCTGACCGGCGCCGACCTGGACCGGCTGCTGCCGGCCGAGCCGGCGTCCCGACGCCGGCTGCTGTACCAGGTCAGCGGCGGCAACCCGCTCTACCTGGAACTGCTCGCCGGCACGTCGACGCAGGTCCTCGGCGCGCTGCGCCGTGGCGACTTCCCCGACGAGCCGGTGACCGACGCGCTGCACGGTGCGATGGCTGCCGAGGTCCGTGGCCTGGGTCCGACCGAACGGCTGGTGCTCCAGGCCACCGCGGTGGTCGGACCCGGCCTCGACATCGGCACCGTCGCCGCGGCGGCCGGGCTCGACCCGCAGCGCACCACCATCGCGCTGGACGCACTGGTCGTGCGCGACCTGCTCCGCCAGGTCGGTGCGGAGCTGGACTTCCGGCACTCGCTGGTGCGGGCGGTCGCGTACTGGTTGGCCGGTCCGGCCTGGCGGCTGGCCGCGCACCGCCGGGCCGCGGCCCACCTGGAACGCACCGGCGCCCCGCTGACACTGCGGGCCCACCACCTCGGCAAGGCGATCCGGCCCGGGGACGAGGCCGCCGCCGAGGTGCTCGCCACGGCCGCGACGACCACGATGGGTACGGCGCCGAGCACCAGCGCCGGCTGGCTGCGGGTCGCCCTCGCCGCGCTGCCGGACGGCCCCGGCCGGGCGGACCGCCGGGCCGAGCTGCGGCTGCTCTTCGCCAAGGCGCTCGGGGTGACCGGCCAGTTCGACGAGGCACGGACCGTGTTGCACGACCTCGTCGCGGTCGCCGGCCCGCACCGGCACGCGGCGGTCGAACAGCTCGCCGTGCTGGAGCGGCTGGCCGGCCGGCTCGACGTCGCCAACGCGCTGCTCAGCACCGAACTGGACCGGCTCGGTGCCACCGGTACGCCGCAGGCGATGCTGCGGCTGGAACTCGCGGTCACCGAGATGCTGGCCGGCCGGTGGCGGACCGGCTCCCGGCACGCCCGCCGGACCATGGACCGGGCCCGGCAGGACGGCCACCAGGGAATCGAGGCGGCCGCGAGCACGGTACTGGCCGCCTGCGCGGTCGCCCGGGAACCGCTGCCCACCGCCCGGCTGCGGGTCTCGTACGCCGCCCGGCTGATCGACGCGCTCGGCGACGCCGCGCTCCGGGACGAGCTGGGCGCGATCGCCCTGCTCGCCTGGATCGAGACGATGCTGGACCGGGTCACCGACGGGTTGGCGCACGCGGAGCGGGGCATCGAGGTCGGGCTGCGGTACGGCCGGATCCACGTACATCCGCTGCTCTACGCGGCCCGTTCGGTGCTCTACGGCACGGTGGGCCGGGTCGACGACGCGCTGCGCGACGCCGAGGAGGCCGAGGAGATCGCCAGGTGGCAGGGCGGGGCCGAGGCGGCGACGCTGGCGGCCGCCGTCCGGCTCCGGCCGCTGCTCTGGCTGGCCGGTCCGGACGCCGTACGCCCGGTCCTGGAGCGGCTGCGCGGCGGCGCCGCCGCCCGCTCGACCCTGTACCGGGCGGTGGCCCGGATGCACCTGGCCGAGGCGGGTGCGGCGGTTGGCGACGACACCGGCTGCCCGGAGCTGCTCGCCGACGCGGAGACGTACCGCTGCCTCGGTCCGGCCGAGGCGAACGTCCTGGTGGTCCGGGCACTCACCGCCGCCACGCCCGGTCGGCCCGAACCGGTAGGCGGCGGGCCGGTAGGCGGCGGGCCGGCAGTTGACGGGCCGGTAGCCGCTATCCCGGCCGGCGGCGGATCGGCCGGGATACCGGCATCGGCCCGGCGTTGGCTTGCCCGGGCCGCCGGTGCCGCCGGTGACCTGCCCGGCCGGCTCGGCCTGGTCGGCACGGCCGGTGCGACGCTGGCCCTGGCCCACGGCGCCCCGGGCGACGCCGTCGCGCGGGTGACACCGGCAGTCGAACAGCTCGGCGCGGCCGGTATGCCGGTGGCCGAGGGGCAGGCCCGGATGGTGCTCGCCGAGGCGCTGGCGGCGACCGGGGATCCGCAGTCGGCCCGGGAGCAGCTCGGCCGGGCCAAGCAGCTGTTCGCGACCAGCGGCGCCCGCTGGCTGGCCGGGCAGGCGGACCGGGCGCAGCGGCGGCTGGCCGCCCGGCTGTCCCGGCCGGCCGGTCCGGCGGCCGGAGCCGATGCGGCCACCGAGCCGGCCCACCCGTTGACGCTGCTCACCGCACGGGAACGCGAGGTCGCCGAGCTGACGGTCACCGGTGCCACCTCCCGGGTGATCGCCCGGCAGCTCCAGATCAGCCCGCGTACCGTCGACGCGCACCTGATGCGGATCTACCGAAAGCTCGGGGTTACCTCCCGGACCGCCCTGGTCGGTCTGCTGGCCCGGGGTTGACGGGATCGGTGAGCGCCTCGGCGGCCCGGGTCAGCGGCCCGCCGGCCGTACCGGTGTTGAGCGTCCCGGCCGGTTCGACGAGCAGGATCGCGGTCTCCTCGTCCGCCACCGGGCAGTGCTCGACGTCCCGGGGCACCACGAACAGCTCACCGGGTCCGAGGACCACGTCCCCGTCGCGCATCCTGATGGTCAGCCGTCCGCTGACCACCAGGAAGAACTCGTCGGTCTCCGGATGGCGGTGCCAGACGAACTCGCCCTTCACCTTGGCGATCTTGATCTCGTAGTCGTTGAGGTCGGCCACCTTCTTCTGCGCCCAGAGCTCGGTGAACCGGCCGAGCCGTTCGGCGAGGTTGACAGGTACGGGAAACTCGGCCACGCGTAACGCCCTTCGACGATTCCGGTCGGGGCACGGTCACCGCCGCCCCGGCCGCCCAGCGTCCCGCGTCGCATCGCAGCTGTCTTGTACGTTCCTGACATGGCAGCGCAGCGGCCCGGTACGACGATCAACGCCTGGCGACCGAGGGTGCCGGGAATCGCCGAGGTCTTCCACGCCCGCTTCGCCGAGCACGCCTATCCGGCGCACACCCACGACACCTGGGACCTGATGATCCTCGACGGCGGGTCGGTCGACTTCGCCCTCGACCGGCACCAGCACGGGGTGGCGGCCGGCAGCACCGTGCTGCTCCCGCCCGGCGTCACCCACGACGGCCGCAGCGCCACCCCGGCCGGCTTCCGCAAGCGGGTGCTCTATCTCGACACGACCGTACTGCCGGAGCGGCTGGTCGGCAGCGCGGTGGACGGTCCCGTCCTGCACGACGACCTGTTGCGGCACCGGATCCACCAGCTGCACGTCGCGTCGGCGCATCCCGGCGACACGTTCGAGGCCGAGTCCCGGCTCGCCCTGATCCGGGACCGGCTGCACGGGCACCTCGACGCGCTCCGGACCGGCACCCGGAGCAGCCGGTCGGACCGGCTGGCCGCCCGGCTGCGTGAGCTGCTGGATGCCAGGATCCCCGTCGGGATGTCGCTGCGGGAGGCGGCGACGATCCTGGACGCCCATCCCAGTCACCTGGTCCGGTGCTTCACCCGCAGTTACGGCCTGCCGCCGCACGCCTACCTGACGGGCCGGCGTCTCGACCGGGCCCGCCGGTTGCTGCTGGCCGGCCAGCGACCGGCCAGCGTGGCGGTGGCGGTGGGCTTCCACGACCAGGCGCACCTGCACCGGCACTTCGTCCGGCACCTCGGTACCACCCCGGGCCGCTACGCCGGCCGGGACGCCACCGCCTGACAGCCGTGCCGAGCGCCGACGGCGCACGGCCAACGGTCGCGGTCGGCTCCGGTGGTGCTGGCGGTGTCGGCTCCGGTGGTGGTGACGGTGCAGGAGTTCTCCGCCACCACCCGGAACGCCTCGCTGAGCAGCCGGGCCAGGCTCTGGGTCAGCGCCGCCGTCTCGTGGTCGGGCTGCTGCCGGGACGTCCCGGGGGCGCCGGTCCGGCGCAGCTGCGACAGCCGGGTGCCGGCGGCCGGTACCAGTTCGTCGGTGACCGGGCGGAGCCGGTCGAGCAGTTCGCCGAGCAGGCGCAGGGCGGCCAGCACCGGTACGCCGGCCTGGTGCAGGTCGAGCGCCGGTTGCACCGCCCGGGGGCGGGTGGCGGTGACCGAGCCGTCCCCGGCGCGGGCCAGTACGCCGTGCCGGGCGAGGTTGTGCAGCAGGGCGGGGTGTTCGGCCGCCAGCCGGTTCAGCGCGGCGGTCAGCGGTTCGGTGGCCGGCGGCGCCGGATTACGCACCCCGAGCATCGCCTCGATGGCGACCAGGTTGAAGCCCTGCCGTTGCAGCGACTTGATGCTCTCCAGCCGGCGTACGTGCCCGGGGCTGTAGTAGGCGGTCCGGCCGGACCGGGTGGGCGGCGCGAGCAGGCCGCGCGCCTGGTGCGCCCGGATGTTGCGCGGTGACATCCCGACCAGCCGGGCCAGGCTGTCGATGGTGTACCGCGTGGTCGCCGGCCCGACGGACCGGGTGGTCGCCGGTGCCGGGCCGACGAGGTCGCCGAGCTGGGGCACAGTCACCGTCACGGCCTCTCCTCACGTCCTGGGGCGATTCGAACCTACCGATGCGACCCGGGGCGGGGTATTGGTGAAATTACTGCCGTGGCCCGGTGATCACCGGATCGGGCAGCAGCCGGGGCGAGGGAGATCCGGGGCAGCAGCCGGGGCGAGGGGAGAGCGGCCCGGGCGAGGGAGAGCGCGGTCAGCGGCCCGGTGCCCGGCCGACCCGGTCGAGGCGGGCCTTCACCTGCTCGGCGTCCGGGTGGTCCAGGTCGTCCAGGATGTCCAGCGCCCGGTGCCAGGTGTCCGAGGCGGCGTCCAGGTCACCGATCGCCGACTGGGTGTCGCCGAGCCGGGCCAGCAGGTCGGCCTCCTGGTAGCGGTGCCCGAGTTCCCGCCAGAGCGCGTACGAGTGCTGGTACGACTCGGCCGCCTCCCGGTAGCGGCCGAGTTCGTGTTGGGCGTGCCCGAGACTGTCCCAGGCGTCGGCGGCACCGAACCGGTCGTCGAGTTCCAGCAGCACGTCGAGGGCCTGCCGGCAGTACTCGACGCCCTCCTCGTGGTGTCCGAGCCAGCTCAGGCACCAGCCGATGTTGTTCAGCGCCCGCCCCTGCCCGGAGCGGCTGCCGGCGGCGGTGAACAGGTCGAGGGCCGCCCGGCTGTGTCGCAGCGCGTCGGGGTAGCGGTTCTGCCGGACCGCGATCCAGCACCTGTCGAACTGGATCCGGCCCTGCCCGAGCCGGTCGGCGGCCACCCGGTAGAACTCACCCGCGATGTCCAACTGGTCCACGGCCGGCTCGACCCGCCCGAGGTGGACCAGCGCCCGGCCCAGACTCCGCCGGGCGTGCGCCTCCTCCGCCGGGTCGGCCAGCCGCTGGGCCGCTGCCACCGCGAGCTCCTGCACCGCCGCCCACCGGTGCCAGTGCCCCCGGCGTTCGAGCACGTGTGCCATGGTGCGGGTGAGCCGGCACAGCTGCCGGTCGAGCCGGGCGGTCGCGGCCTCCTCGGCGGTGGCCAGCAGTGCCGGCAGTTCGAGGTCGAACCAGGCCAGCGCGGCGCCGTGGTCGGCGATCCGGCCCGGTGTGACGCCGGGCGAGGCGGCCAGCAGCGGGATCGGGTCGCGGTGCGGGTCCAGTCGGCGGTCGGCGGCGTGCGCGGTGTGCAGGTAGTGGTCGAGTACCCGTCGGCTCGCCGCCCGCCGTTCGGCCTCCGGGTCGACCGCGACGGTCAGCTCGGCGGCGTAGGCGACCAGCAGGTCGTGACAGGCGTACCGGCCGGGACCGTGCTCGGCGACCAGGTTGGCGTCGGTCAGCTCGGCGAGCAGCGGCCGGACCTCGCCCGGCGGCAGCCCGGCGAGGCTGGCCACGGCCGGTGTCCCGACGCTGGGCCCGGGGTGCAGGGCGAGCAGCCGAAACAGCCGGGCGGTCTCCGGACCGAGCGCCCGGTAGGACCAGGAGAAGACCGCGCGTACGTCGGAGGCCGGATCGCTGCCGGTGAACGCCGCCAGCCCGCCCCGCGCCTCGCCGAGTTCGGCGGCGAGCGCGCCGAGGGCGAATCCGGGGTTCAGGGCGGCCCGGGCCGCCACGATCGCCAGCCCCAGCGGCAGCCGGCTGCACGCGTTCACGATGTCGTCCACCGCCCGCGGCTCGGCCGCCACCCGCTCGGCGCCGATCCGTGCGGCCAGCAGTTGTCGGGCCTCGGCCCAGTTGAGCAGGTCCAGCACGATCGGCCGGGCGCCTCCGGTGCTGACCAGCCCGGCGAGCTGGTTGCGGCTGGTCACCAGCACCCGGCAGGCGGGGCCGCCGGGCAGCAGCGGGCGTACCTGGTCGGCGTCCCGGGCGTTGTCGAGCACCACCAGGGTGTGCCGTGCGGCGAGCAGGCCCCGGTAGAGGGCCGCCTGCCCGTCCAGGGTGGCCGGGATCCGCTGCGGTGGCACTCCGAGGGCGTCGAGTAGCGCACGGATGGCCTCGGCCGGCGCCACCGGCGATCCGGTCGGGTCGAAGCCGCGCAGATTGAGATAGAGCTGTCCGTCGGAGAACCGGTCGGCGACCCGGTGCGCCCAGTGCAGCGCCAGCGCCGTCTTGCCGACCCCGGCCGTGCCGGAGACGGCGGTGATCAGCGCCACCGGGGCTGCCGGGTCGGCCTCCAGCAGTCGGTCGAGTTCGGCCAGCTGGCTGGCCCGGCCGGTGAAACCGGGTACGGTCGGCGGAAGCTGGCGCGGGGACGCCGGGGCCGGGGTGACCGGCTCGGCCGGGCCGGCGGGGCGGCGTCGCTCCTCGACCCGGTCCCGGGCGGTGGCCAGGGCACCCTGCTCGCCGGGGGTGGCGCCGAGCAGCCTGATCAGGATGTCGAACCGGTCGGTCGGCGGCAGTACCCGGCCGGCGAAGTACTCGCCGAGGATTCCCCGGGACCAGCCGGTCTTGGCCGCCAGTTCACGGTAGGTGAGCGGGCTAGCCCCCTCCAGCCGGGCCTCCCGACGGCGCAGGTGTCGCAGCAGCGCGGCCAGTTCGGCGACGGTCTGGACCCGGGCCATCTCCCGGTGCGACAGTCCCGGCGATCGCTCGCCCGACCAGTCGGTCACGCATCCTCCATGCCTCGCGGACATCGACCTGCGCAGTGTGATGGAACCGTCACAATATATCCACCCCCGTCACTGACCGGGTCCACCCGGGCGCACCGGACCGACCGGCCGGACGGGCTGACGCGGTTGACGCGGTTGACGTGCGGCGGTCCTGTGGCGTGGGGCGGTCCTGTGGCGTGGGGCGGTCCTGTGGCGGGCGGTCCTGCGGTCAGCCCTGGCGGCTCTTCCACTGCGGGTTGGCGCGGTTGACCACGACCACCCGGCCGCGCCGGCGTACCACCACCGAGCCGGGCTTCTGCTTCAACGCCCGGAGCGAGCTGCGAACCTTCATGACTGCTCTCCTCCGACTCCAGCCGGCGGTCGCTCCGCCGTCTCGCCTGGGACAACGCCCGGCGCCGGGCGCGGATTCCGCCGGGAGGTTCGGCCGAGTGGCCCGACCGGGCGGGGCGGACGTGGTAAATCTCGGGGGATCGACTCCCGGCGCGGCGCGGCCGAGTGCGGCCGGGTTTCCGCCCGGAAGGCCGGTCTGACCGGATCCTCGTCGCCGGCTGCGGGGACCGCCGACGGACCGGGGACAGCCGACTGACGGGGGACAGCCGACGGATAGGGGACAGCCGACGGACAGGGGACAGCCGACGGACGGGGGACACCGGTGACCGATCCGGATGCGAACGCGTCGCGGATGTCCGGCCGGACGGCCTGGGCCCAGGGCATCGCCGCGCCGCTGCGCCGGTTCGTCCGCACCGAGTCGGGCAGCGCCGGGGTGCTGGTGGCGGCCGTCGTGGCGGCGCTGGTCTGGGCGAATCTCGACGAGTCGTCGTACGAGGCGGTGTGGGGCACCGAGCTCTCCATCCGGCTCGGCGGTGCCGGCGTCTCCTACGACCTGCGTACCTGGGTGAACAGCGGCCTGATGACGCTCTTCTTCCTGGTGGTGGGTTTGGAGGCGCGCCGGGAGTTCGATCTCGGTGACCTGCGGGACCGCCGCCGGTTCGTGCTGCCGCTGGTGGCCGGCCTGGTCGGGATGGCGATCCCGGTCGGGATCTACCTGCTGGTCAACCTGGGTGGACCGGGCGCGCACGGCTGGGGTGTGGCGATGTCCACCGACACCGCGCTCGCGCTGGGCCTGATCGCACTGCTCGGCCGCGGCATACCCGACCAGGTGCGGATCTTCCTGCTCACCGTGTTCGTGGTCGACGACCTGGTGGCGCTGGTGGTGATCGCCGTGGTCTACACCGAGCGGGTCGAGGTGCTGCCGCTGGGCGTGGCGATCGGGCTCTTCGCGGTGCTGCTCGGGTTGCGGGCCCTCGGCGTACGGCGGGGTCTGGTCTACCTTCCGTTCTGCGTCGCGCTCTGGGCGGCGTTGCTGGCCAGCGGCGTGGAGCCGGTGGTCGCCGGGCTCGCCATCGGCCTCACCGCGACCGCCTACTCGCCGGCCCGGGGCGCCCTGGAGTACGCCAGTGGCCTGTTCAAGCTGTTCCGGGAGCAGCCCACCGCCGAGCTGGCCCGCGACGCCACCGTCGGTCTGGCCCGGTCCCTGTCGCCGAACGACCGGCTCCAGCGGATCTACCACCCGTGGTCGAGTTATCTGATCGTCCCGCTCTTCGGCCTGGCCAACGCCGGCATCGCGCTCGACGCCGAGTTCCTGGCCCGGGCCGTCACCGCCCCGGTGACCCTCGGCGTCTTCCTCGGCTACGTCGTCGGCAAGCCGGTCGCGGTCGTCGGGGTCACCTGGCTGCTGGACCGGCTCACCCGGGGCCGGATCCGGCCGTCGGTCGGCTGGGCCGGGGTGCTCGGCAGCGGCACCATCTCCGGCATCGGCTTCACCCTGTCCCTGCTGATCGCCACGCTCGCCTTCCGGGGCGACGACCAGCTCGCCGAGGCGAAAATCGGGGTCCTGGCGGCGTCGGTGGTGGCCGCCCTGCTCACCTGGGTGGTCTTCCGGGTCACCGCGGCGCTGCCGAAGCCGCGACGGATCCGCGCGCTGCTCGGCGACGTGGACCAGTTGGTCGACCTCGTCCTGCCGGTCGACCAGCGCCGGGACCATGTCCGTGGCCCGGTGGACGCCTCGGTCACCGTGGTCGAGTACGGCGACTTCCAGTGCCCGTACTGCGGCCAGGCCGAACCGGCGGTACGCGAGCTGCTGGCCGACGTCGACCTGCGGTACGTCTGGCGGCACCTGCCGTTGACCGACGTGCACCCGCAGGCGCAGCTCGCGGCGGAGGCGGCCGAGGCGGCAGCCGCCCAGGGTGCCTTCTGGGAGATGCACGACCTGCTGCTCGACCACCAGGACCGGCTGCGCACCGAAGACCTGGTCGGGTACGCCGGTCGACTCGGCCTCGACCAGGCGCAGTTCCAGGCGGACCTGATGGCGAACGAGCACGCCGCGCGGGTGGCCAAGGACGTCGACTCGGCCGACCTGAGCGGCGTCTCTGGCACCCCGACCTTCTTCATCAACGACCGTCGGCACTACGGCGCGTACGACATCGAGACCCTGACCAGGGCGGTCAAGGTGGCCCGGGCGCGGGCTCGGCTGGAGCCTCGCCGCGACCGGCGGTCCCGCCGGGCCGAGCCATCCGACTCGTGAATTTCCTCGACACTGCCCAAATTTTTCGGCCGTGTGTCGAAGTATTGCGGAGATGTGTCGGGAACTGGCAGGCTGAGGCATCGACCCGCATCCCTTCCCTCCGAGGAGCGGCCGCCATGGCAGTGCCACGCCGACGAATCCTGATGTCCGCAGCGGCCGGCGGGGCCCTGGCCGCCGCCTCCACCGCCGAACTGCTCGCCGCGCTGGCCGCCCCGGCCCGGGCGGCGAGCCCGCCCGGCGACGTGGTCGGCAAGATCTCGGTCGGCTACCAGGGCTGGTTCGCCTGCCCCGGCGACGGTGCACCGATCGGCGGCTGGTGGCACTGGAGCCGGGACCGGTTCCAGGCGCCCTCGCCGGCCAACACCACGATCGTCTCCTGGCCGGACCTGCGCGAGCTGGACCGGGGCTATCCCACGGCGTACCCGAACCTCGGCAACGGCACCCCGGCGACGCTCTTCTCCTCCTACGACCAGCAGACCGTCGACACGCACTTCCGGTGGATGCGGGACTACCACTGCGACACGGCGGCGCTGCAACGCTTCAACCCGATGGGCGACGAGGGGCCGACCCGGGACGCCATGGCGGCCAAGGTCCGCTCCGCGGCCGAGCGCTTCGGCCGCAGGTACTACATCATGTACGACGTCACGAGCTGGACGAACTTCGCCAGCGAGATCAGGACCGACTGGTCGACGAAGATGTCCGCGCACACCGCCTCCCCGGCGTACGCCCGGCAGAACGGCAGGCCGGTCGTCTGCGTCTGGGGCTTCGGCTTCGACGATCCGGGGCGACCCTTCCCGCCGGCACCGTGCCTGGACGTCGTCAACTGGTTCAAGGCACAGGGCTGCTACGTGATCGGCGGCGTGCCGACGTACTGGCGGGAGGGGATCAACGACTCCCGGCCCGGGTTCACCGAGGTCTACCGCGCGTTCGACATGATCTCGCCGTGGATGGTCGGCCGCACCGGCACCCTCGACGGGCTCGACTGGTTCTACACCAATGTCAACCAGCCCGACCAGGCCGACTGCGCCGCCCGGGGCGTCGACTACCAGCCGTGCGTGATGCCCGGCGACCTCTCCGCCGGGCACCGCCGGCACGGCGACTTCTACTGGCGGCACCTCTACAACATGGTCCGGCTCGGCGCCCAGGGCCTCTACGTGTCGATGTTCGACGAGTTCAACGAGGGCAACCAGATCGCCAAGACCAGCGAGACCCAGGCGACCACCCCGGCCGGGGCCGGCATCCGGGCGCTGGACGAGGACGGCACCTTCTGCTCGTCCGACTACTACCTCCGGATCACCGCCGACGGCGGCCGGATGCTCAAGGGCCAGCTTCCGCTGACCCCGGTCCGCCCGACGCCACCGGTCAGCGGCGACCCCGAGCCGAACACCAACCTGGCGCGCGGCCGGCCGACCACCGAGAGCGGGCACGTCCAGCACTACGGCTCCGGCAACATCGTCGACGGCAACCCGGACAGCTACTGGGAGAGCCCGAACCACCTCTTCCCGCAGTGGGTGCAGGTCGACCTGGGCGCCGCCGCGACGGTCGGCCGTCTGGTGCTCAGACTGCCGCCGTCACCGGCCTGGGGCGCCCGCACCCAGACCCTGGCGGTGCGCGGCAGCACCGACGGCAGCTCGTTCGGCACCCTCTCGGCGTCCGCCGGGCGGCTGTTCGACCCGGCCGGCGGCAACACGGTCACGGTCACCTTCCCGGCCACCCCGGCCCGGTACGTCCGGTTGGAGTTCACCGGCAACACCGGCTGGCCCGCCGGCCAGCTCGCCGAGCTGGAGGTCTACCGGAGCTGACCCGGCCACGGGCGCGCCGGTCAGCTCCGGGCCAGCGGCATCTCGACCAGGTGCTCGGCGAGGAACCACGCCTGCAACTCGCCGGTGCGCAGCACGTTCGACACCAGCAGGTCGTTGCTGCCGTCGTCGCCCGTCTCGGCCACCCGGCCGGCGGCGTCGCGTACGTCGATCAGGATCGTCTCGTGCGCGTCGAGCAGCCGGGAGAGCATCACCGGTACCTGCTCGGCGCCGTCCGGCGGGCGGGGGATCCGGGTGATCTCGGCGACGTGCCGGGGGTCGCCCACTGCCACCCCGCCGAGCGTCTGCACCCGTTCGGCGAGCATGTCGACAAGCGCCAGCTGCTCACCGGCGTGCTTGTCGAGCAGCAGGTGGAGTTGGTAGAACGTCGGCCCACGCATCAGCCAGTGGTGCTTCTTGTAGAGGGCGTACAGGATCTGGGTGTCCGCGAGGACCTGGTTGAGCCGCTGGCAGGAGTACATCCGGGCGTCCGAGGAGAGCCCGAGGGGGAACTGCCGGACGGTGCCGAAATCCTGGATCCGCCCGTCGTGCTGGTGCAGCCACGGCTGACTTCCCACGGCTTGATCCGGACCGCTCATCGCACGCCCCTTCCGACCGGCGACGCTGCTAGGAGGAAGGCGGCTACCCCGGCCTCGTGCCGGCAAACCCGCCGACCGGCGCAGGACCAGGTCGGGGCGGGGCCGGAGGGCGACGGGCCGGTCACCCGGCGGATGACCGGCGGGCCTGTGCGGCCTAGACTCTCAGACGTGGGCGCCAGCATGATCAACCCTCGTACGGCCGCACCGTACGGCCATGTCTGCTGGGCCTACGACGAACCGGCGGAATTCGACCGCCGAGCCCGGCGCTTCCTCGCCGAGGGCCTCGCCGCCGGTGAGCGGGTCTGGTATGCGGTGCCGGGACAGCCGGCGGAGGCCGCCGAACGACTGGCCGGGCTGGCCGGCTTCGCCGACGCGCTGCGCCGGGGTGCCGCCCAGGTGGTCGGCCTCGACGCGGCCTACCAGGACGGCGTCGTCGACCCGGTGGCGCAGGTGCGGCGGTTCACGGCCGCGACCGAGGAGGCCCTGGCCGCCGGCTACCGGGGGTTGCGGGTGGCGGCGGACGTGACGCCGCTGGTGCGTACTCCGGTGCAGGTCGCGTCGTTCGCCCGTTACGAGCATGGGATCGACCGTTACATGCGGCTCCATCCGCTCTCCGGGATGTGCGGCTACCGGCGCGCCGAGCTGGGTGACCGGATCGTCGCCGAGTTGGCCTGCCTGCACCCGGTGAGCAACGTCCCCGACGTCCTGTTCCGGCTCTACGCCTGCCCGCCCGGGGACGGCGCCGCGGCGCTGGCCGGCGAGCTGGACACGTTCAACGAGGAGATGTTCGCCACGGCACTGGAGCACGCCGACCTGAGCCCGGTACGCGGTGAGCTGGTGATGCGCGCCAGCGACCTGCGGTTCATCGACCACCACTGCCTGACCCGGCTGCGCGACTACGCCGGCGGCCGGGACGCCACCGCCGTGCTGCGTACCCCGTGGGGCGCCGCCGCGCGGCTCGTCGAGCTGATCGGGCTGTCCGGGATCCGGGTGGAGGCGGCCCGATGAGGACCGGAGCCGCAGCCGGCCACGAGGGCTACTTCCACGAGGCGGTGCCGTACCGCTCCGACGAGGAACTGCTCGCCGTCGTGCTGCCGTTCCTGCTCGGCGGGGTCACGGCCGGGGAGCCGACCGTGGTGTCGCTGGGGGAGCGGACGGCCGGACTGGTCCGGTCCGGGTTGCCGGCCGACTCCGGCGTCACCTTCCTGCCCGGCGGCGACCTCTACGCCCGCCCGGCTGCGGCGATCCGCGCCTACCAGCAGATGCTGGCCGGATACGTCGCCGGAGGCGCCCGGCAGATCCGGATCATCGGCGAGGTGCCGCTGGCCGCCCTCGGCCCGACCTGGGACTGGTGGGCCCGCTACGAGTCGGCGATCAACCACGCGTACGACGGCTTCCCGCTCTGGAGCATGTGCGCGTACGACATCCGGGTGACCCCCGCGGCGGTGCTCGATGACGTGCTGCGTACCCATCCGCGGGTGGTGACGGCGGAGGGCCGCCGGCCGAGCGAGACGTACACCGAGCCGAAGGCGTATCTGACCGAGCCGCGCTCGCCGGTGCCCGACCCGCTCCAGCGGACGCCCCCGGCGGTCGAACTCGTCGATCCGTCGCCGGCCCTGGCCCGACAGGCGGTCTACGCGGCCGATACCGGCCTGCTGGGTACGGAGGCGGTCGAGGACCTGGTCGTCGCGGTGAGCGAGACGGTGACGAATGCCCTGCGGCACGGTCGCCCGCCGGTCCGGTTCCGGCTCTGGGCCGGCGCGGACCGCATCGTCGTCGCGGTCAGCGACGCGGGCGGCGGCCCGGCCGACCCCTTCGCCGGGCTGCTGCCGGCGGCGGACGGCGCTGCCGGCGGGCTCGGCATGTGGATCACCTACCAGTCCTGCAACCACGTGGCGGTCAACCGGAGCCCGGGTGCCTTCACCCTCCGGCTGACCGCCGGGAACCCGCACTTCACCGACTGAGGCCGGACGACCATGCGGATTCGGGAGATGGAGTCGGGCGACGCCACCGCCGTGCTGGCGATCTACCAGGCCGGGCTGGACAGCGGGCAGGCCAGCTTCGAGACCACCGCGCCGACCTGGCCGGCCTTCGACGCCGGTCGGCTCGGCGCGCACCGGCTGGTCGCGGTGGACGACGACGGCGCGGTGCTCGGTTGGGTGGCGGTCAGCCCGGTCTCCGCCCGGGCCGTCTACGCCGGAGTGGTCGAGCACTCCGTCTACGTCCATCCGGCCGCCCGGGGCAGGGGAGTGGCGCGGGCACTGCTGGACGCGTTGATCGCCTCGACCGAGGCCGCCGGGATCTGGACCATCCAGTCCGGAGTGTTCCCGGAGAACGCCGCCAGCCTCACCCTGCACGAGCGGGCCGGGTTCCGGGTCGTCGGCGTACGCGAGCGGGTCGGCCGGCACCACGGCAAGTGGCGCGACGTGGTGCTGCTGGAGCGGCGCAGTCCCGCGATCGGCTGACCGCGCGCGGGACAGCACACGGCCGTGCCGCCTGGTGCGGCCGGTTCGCCGGCATCGCCGTCCGTCAGTGGCGTGCCCCTGTCGGAACGCCTTCCCGCAGGCGATACTGGATATTGATCAACTGGTCCTCCGTCCGCCGGGGTCACCCGGCAAGCGATATTGCATACGGTATCCAGAGCGACGTATGGTGGAGGTCCAGCCAGCCCGAGTGGAGGTGGATCGCCGTGGCCAGTCCGGACCCCTCGGTGACGGATCGGGTGCGCGCCATGGTCGCCGCACACCGTGGCGACCGCGGTGCGCTGTTGCCGATCCTGCACCGGATCCAGGCCGAGTTCGGCTACGTCGACCCCGGCGTCGTGCCGGTGCTGGCCAACGAGCTGAACATCTCCCGCGCCGACGTGCACGGCGTGGTGACCTTCTACACCGACTTCCGGGCCGAACCCGCCGGTCGGACGGTGCTGCGACTCTGCCGGGCCGAGGCCTGCCAGTCGGTCGGCGCCGAACGGCTCGTCGAGTATGCCGAGCGGACCCTGGGGGTCAAGGTCGGACAGACCACACCGGACGGCTCGGTCACCCTGGAGCAGGTGTTCTGCCTGGGCAACTGCGCGCTCGGCCCGGCCGGCCAGATCGACGAGCGGGTGCACGGGCGGCTCACCCCGGCCCGGCTGGACGCCCTGCTGACCACGGCGGTGGACGCGTGAGCGCCGACGGCGGTGGACGCCCTGCCAACCACGGCGGTGGACGCGTGAGCGCCGACGGCGGTGGACGCCCTGCCAACCACGGCGGTGGACGCGTCAGCGGCGACGGCGGTCCGGGCGCCGGGCCGGTGACGGTCGTCTACGTACCCCGCGACTCGGCCGCGCTCTCGGTCGGCGCGGACCTGGTCGCCGCCGAGATCGAGCGGGCCGCCGCCGAGGCGGGCCGGCCGGTCCGGGTGGTCCGGAACGGATCGCACGGCATGCTCTGGCTGGAGCCGCTGGTCGAGGTGGTCACCGCGCGCGGCCGGATCGGGTACGGCCCGGTCGCGCCGGAGGAGGTGGCCGAGCTCGTCGCCGCCGGCCTGCTCGACGGAGCCGACCACGAGCTGTGCCACGGCGTCGTCGCCGAGCTGCCCTGGCTGCGCGACCAGACCCGGCTCTGCTTCGCCCGGGTCGGCGTCACCGACCCGCTCTCCCCGGACGACTACCTCGGACACGGCGGCCTCGCCGGGCTGCGCCGCGCCCTGGCGCTGACCCCGGCCGAGGTGGTCGGCGAGGTCACCGGGTCCGGGCTGCGCGGCCGGGGCGGTGCCGGCTTCCCGGCCGGCGTCAAGTGGCAGACCGTGCTGGACACCCCCGGCGAGCTGAAGTTCGTCTGCTGCAACGCCGACGAGGGCGACAGCGGCACCTTCGCCGACCGGATGCTGATGGAGGGCGACCCGTTCACCCTGATCGAGGGGATGACCATCGCCGGGTACGCGGTCGGCGCCACCGAGGGCTACGTCTACATCCGGTCCGAGTACCCGGACGCGGTGCGGACGATGCGCCAGGCGATCGGCATCGCCCGGGAGCAGGGCTGGCTCGGCACCGACGTGCTCGGCGCCGGGCTCCACTTCGACCTGCACGTCCGGGTCGGCGCGGGCGCCTACATCTGCGGCGAGGAGACCGCGATGCTGGAGAGCCTGGAGGGCAAGCGCGGCATGGTCCGGGCCAAGCCGCCGATCCCGGCGATCACCGGCCTGTTCGGCAGGCCGACAGTGGTGAACAACGTACTGACCCTGGCCTCGGTGCCGACGATCCTCGCCGACGGCGCGGCGGCGTACCAGGCGCTCGGGGTGCAGCGGTCCCGGGGCACCCAGGTGTTCCAACTGGCCGGCAACGTGGCCCGGGGCGGCGTCTTCGAGACCGCCTTCGGCATGACGCTGGGCGAACTCGTGCACACCTACGGCGGGGGCACCCGGTCCGGGCGGCCGGTCCGGGCGGTGCAGGTCGGCGGCCCGCTCGGGGCGTACCTGCCGGCGTCCGGCCTGGACCTGCCGATGGAGTACGAAGCCTTCGCCTCGGCTGGCGCGATGCTCGGACACGGTGGCATCGTGGTCTTCGACGACAGCGTCGACATGGCGGCGATGGCGAGATTCGCAATGGAGTTCTGCGCCGAGGAGTCCTGCGGCAAGTGCACCCCCTGCCGGGTCGGCGCGGTCCGGGGCGTCGAGGTGATCGACAAGATCACCGCCGGCCAGGACCCGGACGGCAACCTGGCCCTGCTGGGAGATCTCTGCGAGCTGATGACCGAGGGGTCGCTCTGCGCGATGGGCGGCCTGACACCGATGCCGGTACGCAGCGCACTGCTGCACTTCCCGGACGACTTCACCGCCAGGGGGGAGAAGTCCGCCGGCCGACACGAGGAGGCCAGACCATGAGCGAGCGTAGCGGAGCGGCGTCATGAGCCTGTTGAAGGAACCCGACCTCGGCACCCCGGCCCGGCCCGGCCCGGCGACCGTCACCGTCGAGGTGGACGGGCACCCCGTCGCCGTACCCGAGGGCACCTCGGTGATGCGGGCGGCGGCACTGAGCGGGATCGAGATCCCGAAGCTCTGCGCCACCGACAGCCTGGAGGCGTTCGGCTCCTGCCGACTCTGCCTGGTCGAGATCGACGGCAGGCGGGGCAGCCCGGCCTCCTGTACCACCCCGGTCGCCGACGGGATGCGGGTGACCACCCAGTCGCCGAAGCTTGCGAAGCTGCGCCAGGGCGTGATGGAGCTGTACATCTCCGACCACCCGCTGGACTGCCTGACCTGCTCGGCGAACGGCGATTGCGAGTTGCAGGACATGTCCGGAGTGGTCGGGCTGCGCCAGGTCCGGTACGGCTACGACGGCGCCAACCACCTCGACGAGAAGACCGACTCCAGCAACCCGTACTTCGACTTCGAGGCGTCCAAGTGCATCGCCTGTTCCCGCTGTGTCCGGGCCTGTGGCGAGGTGCAGGGGACGTTCGCGCTGACCATCGAGGGGCGTGGCTTCGGCTCGAAGGTGTCGGCCGGCGGCACCGACTTCATGAGTTCCGAGTGCGTCTCCTGCGGCGCCTGCGTGCAGGCCTGCCCGACGGCGACCCTCCAGGAGAGGTCGGTGGTGCAGCTCGGCATGCCGACCCGCAGCGTCGTCACCACCTGCGCCTACTGCGGCGTGGGCTGCTCCTTCAAGGCCGAGCTGCGCGGCGCCGAGCTGGTCCGGATGGTGCCCTACAAGGACGGCGGGGCCAACGAGGGGCACTCCTGCGTCAAGGGCCGGTTCGCGTTCGGCTACGCCAGCCATCCGGATCGGGTGCTCAGCCCGATGGTCCGGGATTCCATCACCGACGAGTGGCGGCCGGTCGACTGGGAGACCGCGATCTCCCACACCGCCGCGAAGCTGAAGGACATCCAGGCCCGGCACGGGGTCGGGGCGATCGGCGGCATCACCTCCTCGCGCACCACGAACGAGGAGGTCTACGTGGTGCAGAAGATGATCCGGGCGGCGTTCGGCAACAACAACGTGGACACCTGCGCCCGGGTCTGCCACTCGCCGACCGGGTACGGCCTGAAGCAGACCTTCGGCACCTCCGCCGGTACCCAGGACTTCCGCTCGGTGGCACAGTCCGACGTGATCATGGTGATCGGGGCGAACCCGACCGACGGGCACCCGGTCTTCGCCTCCCGGATGAAGCGGCGGCTGCGCGAGGGCGCCAAGCTGATCGTGGTCGACCCGCGCCGGATCGACCTGGTCCGCTCGCCGCACATCGAGGCGGCGCACCACCTCCAGCTCGCCCCCGGCACCAACGTGGCGGTGGTGAACGCGATGGCGCACGTGGTGCTGACCGAGGGGCTGGTCGACCGCAGCTTCGTCGAGGAGCGCTGCGAGGACTTCGACGGCTGGGCCGAGTTCATCGCCCGGCCGGAGAACAGCCCGGAGGCGGTCGAGGAACTCACCGGGGTACCGGCCGAGGAGGTCCGTGCGGCGGCCCGGCTCTACGCCACCGGCGGCAACGCGGCGATCTACTACGGCCTCGGTGTCACCGAGCACAGCCAGGGCTCGACGATGGTGATGGGGATGGCCAACCTGGCGATGGCGACCGGCAACATCGGCCGGGACGGCGTCGGGGTCAACCCGCTGCGCGGGCAGAACAACGTGCAGGGCTCCTGTGACATGGGGTCGTTCCCGCACGAGCTGCCCGGCTACCGGCACATCTCCGACGACGTGGTGCGCGGCGTCTTCGAGAACATGTGGGGAAGTACCCTGCTGCCCGAGCCGGGGCTGCGGATCCCGAACATGTTCGACGCGGCGATCGAGGGCAGCTTCCGGGCGCTCTTCGTGCAGGGCGAGGACATCGCGCAGTCGGACCCGAACACCAGGCACGTGCACGCCGCGCTCGAGGCGCTGGAACTGCTCGTGGTGCAGGACCTCTTCCTCAACGAGACGGCGAAGTTCGCGCACGTCTTCCTGCCCGGCACCTCCTTCCTGGAGAAGGACGGCACCTTCACCAACGCCGAGCGCCGGATCAACCGGGTACGCCCGGTGATGGCGCCGAGGACCGGCAAGCACGAGTGGCAGATCGTCGCCGAGATAGCCCAGGCGATGGGCTACCCGATGCGCTACGACCACCCGAGCGAGATCATGGACGAGATCGCGGCGCTCACCCCGACCTTCGCCGGGGTGTCGTTCGACAAGCTCGACAAGCTCGGCAGCGTGCAGTGGCCCTGCAACGACGCCGCGCCGGAGGGCACCCCGATCATGCACATGGACGGCTTCGTCCGGGGGCGGGGCCGGTTCGTGCAGACGCCGTTCGTGCCGACCCGGGAGCGGAGCACCCGCAAGTTCCCGCTGATCCTGACCACCGGGCGGATCCTCAGCCAGTACAACGTGGGGGCGCAGACCCGGCGGACCGGGAACGTGGCGTGGCATCCGGAGGACGTACTCGAGATCCATCCGCACGACGCGGAGGTCCGGGGCATCACCGACGGTGACGAGGTCACCCTGGCCAGCCGGGTCGGTGCCACCTCGCTGCGCGCGGTGCTCTCCGACCGGATGCCGGTCGGGGTCGTCTACACCACTTTCCACCACCCGGTGACCGGGGCGAACGTGGTCACCACGGAGAACTCGGACTGGGCGACGAACTGTCCGGAATACAAGGTGACGGCGGTGCAGGTGGGGTTGAAGAATCCGCCGGTCGAGGCGGCCGCGGCCCGGCAGCAGCTTCCGGCGATGGCGGACTGAGCCGATGTCGCCACAGGTCAGGCTCGCCAACGAGATCGCCGTGCAGTTCCGGCACCAGGCGCCGGAGCAGGCGGCGGCGGCGATCGCCGAGCACATCCAGGCGTTCTGGGATCCCCGGATGCGGGCCGAGTTGTTGACCCGGGCCGAGTCCGACCCGGACGCACTCGACCCGCTGGCCCTGGCCGCCGTCCAACTGCTCTGATCCACCTGTTCCACCCTGTCGTGGCCCCGCGCTCGCCGAGCGCGGGGCCACGGTGCCGTTGGTGCCTTGACTTGACTTCCATACTGCATACAGAATTCTGTAGGTAATAGCAGTGTCGCCGAGCCGCCAGGGAGGGCCCGTGCCCGGACACCAGCTCCGCTACGACGTGAACTGCTCGATCCTCTTCACCGAGCTGCCCCTGCTGGACCGGCCGGCGGCGGCAAAGGCGGCCGGTTTCGACGCCGTCGAGTTCTGGTGGCCGTTCGCCGAGGCGGTGCCACCGGCCCGCGAGGTGGAGGCGTTCCTAGCCGCCGTGCACGACGCCGACGTGCAACTCGTCGGGCTGAACTTCTTCGCCGGGGACATGCCGGGCGGCGACCGGGGCGTCCTCTCCTGGCCGGCCCGCACCGCCGAGTTCCGGGAGAACGTCGAACTGGTCGCGATGATCGGTGCGGCCACCGGCTGCCGGTCCTTCAACGCCCTATACGGCAACCGGACCGCCGACCTGCATCCGACCGTCCAGGAGGAGACGGCGGTGGCCAACCTCGCCTTCGCCGCCGCCACGGTGGCCCGGATCGGCGGCACCGTACTCGTCGAGCCGGTCAGCGGCCCGCAGCCCTACCCGCTGCGCACCGCAGCCGACGCGGTCGCCGTACTCGACCAGCTGCTCGTCGAACGCGACGTCCGCAACCTGGCCCTGCTCGCCGACCTCTACCACCTCACCGTCAACGGCGACGACGTGCCGAAGGTACTGGCCGAGCATGCCGACCGGATCGGGCACGTGCAGATCGCCGACGCGCCCGGCCGACACCAGCCCGGCACCGGCGAACTCGACCTCGACGGTCATCTCCACCAGCTCGAACGGGCCGGCTACCACGGCTGGGTCGGCCTGGAGTACCTGCCCGACGGGCCGAGCGCGGAGAGCTTCGAGTGGCTGCCCCGGCACCGCCGGGGCAGCGGTGCGGACCAGACCGACGAAGGGAAGCGCTGAGATGACAAGCATCGGGTTCATCGGCCTCGGCATCATGGGCGGCCCGATGGCCGTCAACCTGGTCAGGGCCGGCCACGACGTCGTCGGCCACGACGTCAGCCCGGACCGCAACACCGCCCTGGAGCAGGCCGGCGGCAAGGTCGCCGCCAGCATCGGCGAGCTGGTGCGGCAGGTCGACGTCGTGATCACGATGGTCCGGGATTCGGCCGACGTCGAGGCGGTCGCGCTCGGCGACGACGGCATCCTGGCGCACGCCCGCCCCGGCCAGCTCTACGTCGACATGAGCAGCATCTCGCCGACCACCGCCCGGCAGGTCGGCGAGGCGGGCCGGATCCGCTCGGTGCGGGTGCTGGACGCCCCGGTCAGCGGCGGCGAGGCGGGTGCGGTCGAGGGAAGCCTCTCCATAATGGTCGGTGGCGAGCCGGCGGACTTCGCGGCGGCGCTGCCCCTCCTGGAGGTGCTCGGCGCGACGGTCGTGCACGTCGGTCCGGCCGGCGCCGGACAGACCGTGAAGGCGGCCAACCAGCTCATCGTGGCCGGCACCATCGAGCTGGTCGCCGAGGCGATCGTCTTCCTGGAGGCGTACGGGGTGGACACCGAGGCGGCCGTCCGGGTGCTGGCCGGTGGCCTGGCCGGCAACCGGATCCTGGACCGCAAGGCGGCCGGGATGCTGGCCCGGGAGTTCCAGCCCGGCTTCCGGATCGACCTGCACCACAAGGACATGGGCATCGTCACCTCGGCGGCCCGGGACGCCGGGGTGGTGATCCCGCTCGGTGCGGCGGTCGCCCAGCTCATCGCCGCACTCCGGGCACAGGGCGACGGCGGGCTGGACCACAGCGCCCTGCTCAAGCTGGTCGAGCAGCTCTCCGGCCGCCGGTCGGCCGGCTGAGCGCCGCCGCGCCGATGGGGCACGTGCTGCTGGCGCCGGACAAGTTCAAGGGCTCGCTGACCGCCGCCGAGGTCGTGCACCAGCTGACCGCCGGGCTGCGCCGGGCCGCGCCCGGGACCGAGGTACGCGGCTTCCCGGTCGCCGACGGCGGCGACGGCACCCTCGACGCGGCGGTCTCGGCCGGCTTCCGCCGGATCCCGGTCTCCGTCGCCGGCCCGACCGGCGCCCCGGTCCGGACCGCCTTCGGGTACGCCGACGGCGTGGCGGTGGTCGAACTGGCCGATGCCTGCGGGCTGCGCCGGCTGCCGGACGGGGCACCCGATCCGCTGCACGCCAGCAGTCGCGGCGCCGGTCAGGTTATCCGGGCCGCCCTGGAGCACGGCTGCGCCGAGCTGGTGCTCGGACTGGGCGGCAGCGCGAGTACCGACGGCGGGGCCGGGCTGCTCGGCGCGCTGGGGGTGCGGCTGCTCGACGGGCGGGACGCCGAGTTGCCGCCGGGCGGTGCGGCCCTGCGCCACCTGCACCGGGTGGACGTGACCGGGCTGCATCCGGCGGTCCGACGTACCCGGTTCGTGGTCGCCGGGGACGTGGACAACCCGCTGCTCGGCCCGACCGGTGCCGCCGCCGTCTACGGCCCGCAGAAGGGTGCCGGCGCGGACGACGTCGCGGTGCTGGAGGCGGGACTGCGCCGCTGGGCGGGACTGGTCGAAACGGCCGTCCGCGAGGCGGGGCTGCTGCCGGCACCGGCCGCCACGTCGGGGCCGGCCGCGACGCCGGACCTGTCGCCGGCACCGGCTGCTCCGGCAGGGCCGCTGTGCGGTTGGCCGGGTGCGGGTGCGGCTGGCGGGGTGGGCTTCGCCGCGCTCGGTTTCCTCGGGGCGCGGTTCCGGCCCGGCATTGGGTACCTGCTCGACCTGCTCGGCTTCGCCGAGGCGGTGGCCGGTGCCGATCTGGTGATCACGGGCGAGGGTTCGCTCGACGCGCAGAGCCTGCGCGGGAAGGCGCCGGTCGGGGTGGCCGGGGCGGCGGCGCGGGCCGGCGTACCGGTCGTGGCGGTCGCCGGCCAGGTCGACATCGGCCCGGACGCACTCCGGGACGCCGGCATCCGGGCGGCCTACCCGCTCACCGACCTCGAACCGGACCCGGCGGCCTGCCTCGACCGGGCCGCCGAACTGGTCGCGGCGACCGCGGCGCGGGTGGCCGCCGACTGGCTGGACCCGGCCGCCCCGTGCCGGCACTGAGCGCAGCGCTATCCCGGCCGGCCCGGTCGTCTCCGCACCCGGTCGGTCTCGTACGCCCAGATCGCGATCTCGACCCGGTTACGGACGCCGAGTTTGGCCATCAGGCTGGTGATGTGCGTCTTGACGGTGCTGAGACTGATGTGCAGTTCGTGGGAGATCTCGGCGTTGGTGCGACCACTCGCGACGGCGACGAGCACCTCCTCCTCGCGCTCGGTGAGCGGGTCGACCGGCTGCCTCGGCGGTGTGCCGGGTCCCGCGTCGGCGAACGCCCGCAACAGCCGGGTGGTGATGTTCGGTGCGATCAGCGCCGCACCGTCCGCGGCGGCGTGCACGGCCTGGGTGAGCAGCGCGGTGCCGGAGTCCTTGAGCAGGAAGCCGCGCGCCCCGGCCCGCAGCGCCGCGTAGACGTACTCGTCGAGATCGAAGGTGGTGATGACGACCACCGCGAGCGGATCGGCGACGGCGGGTCCGGCGAGCTGACGGGTGGCCTCGATGCCGTCCGTGCCGGGCATCCGGATGTCGAAGAGGCAGACGTCCGGGCGCAGCCGCCGGGCGAGTTCGACCGCCCGGCGGCCGTCGGCGGCCTCGCCCACGACCTCGATCCCCGGCTGGGCGTCCAGGATCATCGCCAGCCCGGTCCGGACGATCTCCTGGTCGTCGGCGACGACCACCCGGATGGTCATGCCGGCTATCCGGCGGTTCCGGTCGGCGACCCGGTAACCGGCAGCGCCACCGCCACCGCCCAGCCCCGGTCCGGCTGCGGACCGGCCTCGCAGGTGCCGCCGAGCAGGCCGGCCCGCTCGGTCATGCCGACGATCCCGAATCCGCCCGGAGCGTTCGGACCGGTGGGCCGGACCGGGCCGGGCTCGCCGTCGTCGCTGACCCGCAGGCGCACCGATCCGGCGTCGGCGGCGACCCGGACCTCGATCCGGGTGGCGTGCCGGGCGTGCCGGCGCGCGTTCGTCACCGACTCCTGCGCGAGCCGGTAGATCGCGGTGCCGACGGTCGACGGGATGCCGTCGAGGTCACCGGCGAGTTGCACGTCGATCACCGGGCCCGGCGGCGAGTGGCTGGCCAGCCCGGCGATCTCCGGGATGCCGGGGCTCGGCGCCAGCTCCGCCGGCTCGGCATGGCGCAGGACGCGGACCATCGTCCGCATCTCGGCGAGGGCCCGGCTCGCCTCGGCCTCGATCACCCGGAGTGCGTCGACCGCGGCCTCCGGTCGCGCCTGCGCCACCGCGATCCCCGCCTGGGCGCGGATCGCCATCGCCGAGACATGGTGGGCCACGGTGTCGTGCAGGTCGCGGGCCAGCCGTTCCCGTTCCCGTAGCTTGGCCTGGTCGAGGCCGCGGGCCCAGAGCCTCGCCCGGTAGCGGAACGCGGTGGCGACGGCGAAGGCCGCGCAGATCACCGCGAACCCGGCGACCAGGTCCGTGCCGCCCAGGTCGCCGAGGGCGGCCGAGAAGCTGATCTTGCCGAGCACGATCGCGCCGCCGGCCACCATCTCCGGACCGGAACCCCACCGGAACAGGGCGTACGGCAGTATCAGCAGGTACGCCCCGGTGATCAGCTGTGGCTCGTGACCGAGCAGGAGCGGGGCGACGCCGCTGACGGTGAAGGCGATCGCGACCATCGCCAACGGCCTGGTCCGGCGCCACAACAGTGTGTACACCAGGGCGAGTGCGGCGGTCAGCGCGTAGCCGCGGGTCGCGGCCGGCAGGTCGGGCCGGAAGAGCCCCTCGACCGTCACGAGCGGTGCGACCACGCCGACGAGCGCCCAGTCCCGCCAGAGGCGTACCGGCGGGTCGGGGGCCCGGGGCTCGGTCCAGACGGAGCGGAACAGCTCGCGCACGACCCGATGGTACGGGGTCCGGGTGGCCGGCGGACCGGCCCAAAGTACGGCTCCGCAGCCCGACCAACGACCGGGGCGGCGCCGGCCCGCGCTCCGATGTGTCCGGCTAAGCGTCTCGGGACCATCGACTGACAGCGAACGACGAGACCAGGTTCGCGCAGCGTGAAGGGATCGACATCGTGACACATCCCGCCAGGTCAGACCGGCTCGTCCTCACCGGCCTGCTGCTGCTCGCCGCCGTGCCGGTGCTCGCCGGCAGCGTCCGGCTGGTCGAGTTCGCCGGCGGCGGGCGGGTGCTGCCGGACAGCGACCGGATCGGCTCCGCACCCGTGCCCGTACTGCTGCACATCGTCAGCGTCACGGTCTTCAGCGTTCTCGGTGCCTTCCAGTTCGCACCCGGCTTCCGGCGGCGGCACCGGAGCTGGCACCGGTACGCCGGGCGGCTGTTGGTCGTGGCCGGTCTGCTAACCGCGGTTACCGGTCTGTGGCTGACCCTCTTCCTGCCGCCCGCGGCCGTCGACAGTTCGGCGCTGGTGGCCGTCCGGGTGGTGGTGTGCGTCTTCATGACCGTGTCGATCGTGCTCGGCTTCCGTGCGGTCCGGCGCCGCGACTTCGCCGCACACCGGGCCTGGATGATCCGTGGCTACGCGATCGCGATGGGCGCGGGTACCCAGTTCCTCACCCAGGTGGCCTGGCTCGTCTCGGTCGGTGCGCTGACCCCGGCGAGCAGGACCGGCACCATGACGGCCGCATGGCTGATCAACGTGACCGTCGCGGAATGGGTGATCCGGCGCCGGCGCCGCCCGCTCCGGACTCGAACTCCCGGCCTGGCCACCACAGACCGGTCGCACTAGCTCGGCGGCGGCAGCGCGATCCCGGCGGCGGGCAGCGGGAGCACCTCGACCTCGGCGCCGGTCCAGCCCGGCGGCACGACCGCGAGCGCGTCCGCCCCGGCTGCGCCCCAGAGCGAACCGGGCCGATCGTGCCCGACCGGCAGCGCCGCCGGCCCGACCCGGACCACCGGGACTAGCCGGGTGTCCCGGTGGTGTGCGGCCACCGGCGCGCCGAGCCGGGTGGTCAGGGCCGGTGGCTCGGCTCGGCCGGCGAGCCGGCCGAGCAGCGGGTAGAGCAGGGTCAACGTGGCGACCAGGGCCGCGTACGGGTTGCCGGGCAGGCCGACGACGTACCGGCCGTCCGGCAGGATGGCGAGCAGCTGCGGGTGCCCGGGACGGCAGGCGACGCCGCGTACCGGCACTTCGACGGCGAGCGTGTCCAGCGCCCGGCGCAGGTGGTCGGCGGCCCCTACCGAGGTGGCACCGCAGACCACCAGCACGTCGGCGTCGCAGCGCAGGAGCGCGGCGACGAGTGCGGAGGCGTCGTCGGCGACCCGGCTCTCCCAGGCCGGTTCCGCCCCGGCGGCCCGGAGCAGCCCCGGCAGCATCGGCCCAATGGCGTCCCGCACCTGTCCGGCTGCCGGAAGGCCGGCGGTGCGCAGCTCGGCACCGGTGACCACGGTGCCGATCCGGGGCCTGCGGTGCACGGTCAGGGTGTCGTGTCCGAGGCTGGCGGCGAGCCCGAGCACGACCGGGTTGACGACCGTGCCGGCCGGCAGGACCTCGCGGCCGGCCGGACAGTCCTCGCCCCGGCGGCGTACGTGCCGGCCGGGCTCGATCGGTCCGCCGACGGTCCGGCCGGTCCGGGTGGCCCGCTCGTAGGGGAGCACGGCGGCGGCTCCGGCCGGCACCACGGCCCCGGTGCCGATCTCGACCGCCTCGCCGGCGGCCAGCGGCTCGGGGCTGCCCGGATCGCCGGCCAGCACCCGTCCGGTGAGCTGCCACGGGCCGGTGCCGGCCACCGCGTACCCGTCCATCGCGGCGGAGTCGTAGGCCGGCAGTGCGGAGAGCGCGACCAGCGGCACCGCCAGGGTGCAGCCCAACGCGTCGGGCAGCCGCCGCTGCACTCCCTCCAGTGGCCGGGCCGCCTCGCGGGCGTGCCGCCGGGCCTCCGGCCAGGCGACCGCGCTCATCGCTCGGTGTCCCGTCGGGACCACGTCTCGGCCCGCCGATCCCGCGTCTCGGCCCGTCGGGTCCTTGTCTCGGCCCGCCGGTCCCGCGACTCGGCCCGCCGGGACCACTCTGCGACTCGCCAGGTCCGTCCGTCCAGCCCACGCATGCCATCTCCTCGCTGCGCTGTCCCGGCGACCTGGACAGCCATCCGATTGTAATGGAGAATAACTGCACAACATATACAGTATACAGTGGTCGGTTGGGGGCACCAGATGACGGACTCCGGCAACGACACGGCGGTGCGCGAGATCAGCGATCTCTACGGTCGCCGCTACCGGGTCGGCGAGAGCGACCGCACCCTGCTGGGCCGGTCCCGGGCGTGGATGCTGCTGCTGCCCTGGGCCGCGATGCTGGCGATCAGCCTGTTCCAGTACGGCTACGGCGCCGCCCTGCCCACCCTGGTCGAGGCGAACGGCTGGAGCCTGTGGCAGGCGTTCGGGGTACTCGGCCTCTGGGTGGTCTGCCAGGCGGCCACGTCACCGCTGGCCGGCTGGTGGTACCAGCGGCTGCGCGGACGGCTGGCCGTACCCATGCTGGTCGGGGCCGCCTGCTGCCTCACCGCGCTGCTCACCCTGGCGCACCGGGCCGACCTCGGCAGCGTGCTGCTCGGCTACTCGGTGCTCGGCGGTGTCGGCGCCGGACTTGTCTACATGACCTGCGTCGCCTGCGTCACCGAGTGGTTCCCGGAGCGGATCGCCGGCCGGGTGGCGGTGGTCGGTGCCGCCTTCGGCTACGGCTCGATCCCGTTCGTCGTGCTCGCCGGCTACGGCCTGGACGCCGGCAACCGGTCCGGCGTGCTGACCGGGACCGGCCTGGCCGTGGCGGCCGTGCTGGCCGGTTGCGGCGTGCTGATGCGCAAGCCACCCCGCAACTGGTGGCCGGCGCACATCGACCCGCGGCGCTGGGCGGTCGACCGGCGGCTCAACCGCAGCATCCCGCACAACCGTCCCGCCGCCCGCCCCTACCCGCCCCGCGCGGCGGTACGCAGCGGCATGCTGCCGATGATGTTCGTGGTGGTGGTACTCACCGCGACGATGGCGCTGTTCGACATCGCCTACCTGGCCGGCGCCGCGTACACCCAGGGGCTGCCTGCGCTGACCCTGGTGGCCGGGATCGGCGCGCTGGCCGGCTCGAACGGGATCGGCCGGGCGGTGACCAGCTCGCTCGCCGACCGGATCGGCCGGCGCGGCACCCTCGGCCTCTCCCTGCTGGTCGGCGGGATCGCCCAGTTCGGGCTGCTCGCGGCGGCGGCCAACGACAACCATCCGGCCGCCGTGCTCGGGTTCGCCGCGCTGGCCGGCGCCGGGACCGGTGCCGGCTACTCGTTGCTGGTCAGCCTGGTGCGGGACTGGTTCGGCGATGCCGCCACGGTGCCGAACTACGGCATCGTCTACACCGGGAAGGCGGTCGGCGGGCTGCTCGGCATCGTGCTCGCCGGGCTGGTGGTGACCACTCCGGACTCGGTGCTGCCGTTCCTGGTGGCCGGTTCGCTGGGCCTGTTCGGCGCGGCGCTGACCCGCTGGATGCGCCAGCCCGGCCTGGCGGTGGTCCGGCTGCCGTCACCGCTCGGCGCCGACCGGCTGTGACCGGTCCGAGCGGCGGTGACCAGTCCGAGCAGCGGTGACCAATCCGAGCGGCGGCAGCCGGAGCGACGACCGTAGTCGAGGGGCGGCAGCCCGGTCGGACCGGACGGCCGGATCGTGGAGGATCGCCGGAGGAGGCGGAATGGGACGGGTGACGAGTCGGCGCCGGCTGGTCCGGATCGTCGACGGAGTGCGCAGCGAGCCGATGGACACGCTGGCGGCCGAGGAACCGCTGGAGACCAGGGTGAACGGGCGTTCCCTGGTGGTGACCATGCGGACCCCGGGCGACGACTTCGACCTGGCGGCCGGATTCCTGGTCGGCGAGGGGGTGGTCCGGGCCGCCGGCGAGATCGCCGGCATCCGCTACTGCGCGGGCGCCACCGCCGACGGGGTCAACACCTACAACGTGCTGGACGTGGTGCTGGCGGCCGGGGTCGCACCGCCGGACCCCTCGCTGGAACGCAACTTCTACACCACCTCGTCCTGCGGGCTCTGCGGCAAGGCGAGCCTGGACGCGGTGCGCGGCGTCGCGGCCTTCTCGGTGCGGGACGACCCGCTGCGGCTCGATCCCGACGTGCTCAGCACGCTGCCGGCGACCCTGCGGGCCGCGCAGCGGGTCTTCGACCGCACCGGGGGACTGCACGCGGCGGCGCTCTTCTCCGCCGACGGGCAACTGCACTGCCTGCGCGAGGACGTCGGCCGGCACAACGCGGTGGACAAGGTCGTCGGCTGGGCGCTGCGCAACGGCCGGGTGCCGCTGCGCGGCACGGTGCTGATGGTCAGCGGGCGGACCTCGTTCGAGCTGGTGCAGAAGGCGGTGATGGCCGGCATCCCGGCCCTGGCCGCGGTCTCCGCGCCCTCCTCGCTCGCCGCCGACCTGGCCGCGGACGCCGGGCTCACCCTGGTCGGCTTCCTCCGGGGCAACTCGATGAACGTCTACACCGGCCCGCACCGGCTCATCCCGAGCAGCCCTTCCGGCTGACGGCGGAGTCGGCCTCCGCCGGGACCGGTCGCCAACCCTCGGGTCCGCCGGGCACCGGTCGCAGACCTTCGGGTACGCCGGGTACCGGTCGTGTCCGCCCGACCCGGCACCCGGCGTTCCCGTCGACGTCTCAGCGGGTCAGCAACGTCTCGCGCATCAGTGCGGCGGCCTCGGACGGCGTCCGGCCGACCCGGACCCCGACCGCCTCCAGGGCCTGCTGCTTGGCCAGCGCCGTACCGGAGGAGCCGGAGACGATCGCCCCGGCGTGCCCCATCGTCCTGCCCTCCGGCGCGGTGAACCCGGCGACGTACCCGACCACCGGCTTGCTGACGTGCTCGGCGATGTACGCCGCCGCCCGCTCTTCCGCGTCCCCGCCGATCTCGCCGATCATCACGATCGCCTCGGTCTCGGGGTCGTCCTCGAACGCCTGGAGGCAGTCGATGTGCGTGGTGCCGACGATCGGGTCCCCGCCGATGCCGACGCAGGTGGAGAAGCCGAAGTCGCGCAGCTCGTACATCATCTGGTAGGTAAGGGTGCCGGACTTGCTGACCAGCCCGATCCGGCCCCGCTTGGTGATGTCGGCCGGGATGATGCCGGCGTTCGACTGTCCGGGACTGATCAGTCCGGGGCAGTTCGGCCCGATGATCCGGGTCCGGTTGCCGGTGCTCCGGGCGTACGCCCAGAACTCGGCGGTGTCGTGCACCGGGATCCCCTCGGTCAGCACCACGGCCAGGCCGAGGCCGGCGTCGACCGCCTCCAGCACGGCGGCCTTGGCGAACCGGGGCGGTACGAAGACCACCGTCACGTCTGCACCGGTCGCCCGTACCGCCTCGGCGCAGTTGTCGTAGACCGGGATGCCGTCGACGTCCCGGCCACCCTTGCCCGGGGTGACCCCGGCGACGATGTTGGTGCCGGCGGCGACCATCCGGCGGGTGTGCTTCGTGCCCTCGGTACCGGTGATGCCCTGCACCAGTACCCTGCTCTTCTCGGTGAGGAAGATGGCCATGGCTTTCACGCCCCCTTGCCGGCGAGTTCGGCGGCGAGCCGCGCCGCACCGTCCATCGTGCTGACCAGCCGTACGCCGGGCAGGTCAGCCTCGGCGAGGATCTGCCGCCCCCGCGCGGCGTTGTTGCCGTCCAGCCGGACGACCAGCGGTTTGGTGATCGCCTCGCCCCGGCTGGTCAACAGTCCGATCGCCGAGACGATGCCGTCGGCGACCGCGTCGCAGGCGGTGATCCCGCCGAAGACGTTGACGAAGACGCTGCGCACGTCGGGGTCGCCGAGGATGATCTCCAGCCCGTTCGCCATCACCTCGGCCGAGGCGCCGCCGCCGATGTCGAGGAAGTTGGCCGGCTTGACCCCGCCGTACCGTTCGCCGGCGTAGGCGACCACGTCGAGGGTGCTCATCACCAGTCCGGCGCCGTTTCCGATCACTCCGACGGAGCCGTCCAGCTTGACGTAGTTGAGGCCCTTCCCGGCGGCCCGTACCTCCAGTGGGTCGGTGGCGGTGACGTCGTCGTATCGCGGGTGACCGGGCTGGCGGAACCGGGCGTTGTCGTCCAGGGTCACCTTGCCGTCCAGGGCGCGTACGCTGCCGTCGGCGAGCCGGGCCAGCGGGTTGATCTCGACCAGGGTGGCGTCCTCGGAGCGGAGGACGTGCCAGAGCCGGACGAGTACCCGGGCGACGTCCTCGCGTACGTCGTCGGGCAGGCCGGCGGCGGCGGCGAGCCGGCGTGCGGCGTCGAGGTCGAAGCCGCCGGCCGGGTCCACCCAGGTCCGGGCCAGCGCCTCCGGGTTCTCGGCCGCCACCTGCTCGATCTCGACGCCGCCCTGCGCGGAGACCAGTGCCAGGAACGACCGCTGGGAACGGTCGAGCAGGAACGACACGTAGTACTCCTCGGCGATGTCGCTCGCCTCGGTGACCAGCACCTTGTGCACGGTGTGGCCCCTGATGTCCATCCCGAGGATCGCGTCTGCGACGTCCCCGGCCGCCGCCGGGCCGTCGGCGAGTCGCACGCCGCCGGCCTTGCCCCGGCCGCCGGTCTTGACCTGGGCCTTGACCACGACCCGGGTGCCGATCTCGGCGGCGGCCGTCCGGGCCTCGTCGGGGGTGCTGGCGACGCGGTTGCGGCTGACCGGTACGCCGTGCTTGGCGAAGAGTTCCTGTGCCTGGTGCTCCAGCAGGTCCACCGGGCCTCCCTTCTGCTCGACCTTCGATGGGTTGGCTCCGCCGGCCGGCGACGGGGTGTCCCGGGCCGGGCGGCGGAGTGGGAGTGGGGATCGGACCGGGCCGGGGAGATCGGACCGGACGGAAGTGCCGGGCGGCGGTACGCCGGCTCTGGCCGGCGTCGACGAGCGGGTGCCCGACCGCCTGGCCTCGCTGGCTTCGGCGGAAAACGTCCCGCTACCCCCTAGACACTCCACTGTTACATGCGCCACGATATTGCCTACCCCATACGGTATGCAATCCCGAAGCTCGACGGCCGGACGTACCCGGCGGGGCCGCGCACAGGAGGTTGGCATGGGTAAGGCACTGGAGGGCGTACGGGTCCTCGACATGACACACGTACAGTCCGGCCCCTCGTCCACGCAGATCCTGGCGTGGCTCGGCGCGGACGTGATCAAGTTGGAGGCACCGGGCCAGGGTGACATCACCCGCAGCCAGCTGCGCGACCTCCCGGAGGTGGACAGCCTCTACTTCACCATGCTGAACAGCAACAAGCGCAGCATCACGCTGAACATGAAGAACGAGCGCGGCAAGGAGGTCTTCACCCGGCTCGTCTCCGGGGTGGACGTCCTGGTGGAGAACTTCGGCCCCGGCGTGGTGGAGCGGTTCGGCTTCCCCTGGGAGCGGCTACAGGAGATCAACCCCGGCCTGGTCTACGCCTCGATCAAGGGCTTCGGCCCGGGGCGGTACGCCAACTTCAAGGCGTACGAGGTGATCGCGCAGGCCATGGGCGGGGCGATGAGCACCACCGGCTTCGAGGACGGTCCGCCGACCGCGACGGGGGCGCAGATCGGCGACTCGGGCACCGGCATCCACCTGGTCGCCGGCATCCTCGCCGCGCTCTACCAGCGCACCCACACCGGCCGGGGCCAGCGGGTGCAGGTCGCCATGCAGGACGCGGTGCTCAACCTCTGCCGGGTCAAGTTGCGTGACCAGCAGCGGCTGGCGCACGGCCCGCTGGGGGAGTACCCGAACGAGAGCTTCGGCGACGAGGTGCCGCGCTCCGGCAACGCCTCCGGCGGCGGCCAGCCCGGCTGGGCGGTGCGGTGCGCCCCCGGCGGGCCGAACGACTACATCTACGTGATCATCCAACCGGTCGGCTGGAAGCCGATCTGCGAGCTGATCGGCAGGCCGGAGCTGGCCGACGACCCGGCCTGGAACACCCCGCAGGTGCGCCTCTCCAAACTCGACAAGGCGTTCGCGCTGATCGAGGAGTGGACCGAGCGGCACACCAAGCAGGAGGTCATGGAGAAGCTCAACGCCCACAACATCCCGTGCGGGCCGATCCTGTCGACCAGGGAGCTGATCGAGGACGAGACCCTCGCCCAGCTCGGCTCGGTGGTCGAGGTCGCGCACCCGGCACGGGGGGCGTACAAGACGGTCGGCAACCCGATCAAGCTCTCCGACTCGCACGTCGAGGTGGAACGCTCACCGCTGCTCGGCGAGCACACCGGCCAGGTCCTCGGCGAACTCGGCTACACCCAGGAGCAGGTCGACGAGCTGCGCGCCGCCGGCGCCGTCTGAGCCGCCTGCGGTGGCGCACCGCGTCCACCACCGCCCCGTCCGACGAGAACCCCGCACGTTCCCCGGCCGTCGGCCCCGCCGGCACCGGCGTTGCAAAGGAGACGACGTCATGCCATCCAACGACAGCAGCCACGACCGCGATGCAGTGCGGCGGGTGCTGGACCAGGCCGCCGCGCAGGGCCGCAGCTCGCTCACCGCTCCGGAGGGGCGGCTGGTGGTCGAGGCGTACGGGATCGCCACCCCTGGTGAGGGGCTGGCCGGCAGCGCGCCGGAGGCGGTGGCGCTGGCCGAGCGGATCGGCCTGCCGGTGGTGCTGAAGATCGTCTCGCCGGACATCCTGCACAAGACCGAGGCCGGCGGCGTACTGGTCGGGTTGCGCACCGCCGAGGAGGTGGCTTCCGGGTACGACACGATCATCGCCAACGCTCGGGCGTACCAGGCGAATGCCAAGATCATCGGTGTGCAGGTGCAGCAGCAGCTCGACTCCGGGCACGAGGTGATCGTCGGTACGGTCACCGACCCGACCTTCGGCAAGGTGGTCGCCTTCGGCCTCGGCGGCGTACTCGTCGAGGTGCTCAAGGACGTCCAGTTCCGGCTCGCCCCGACCGACACCGGGACCGCGCTGTCGATGATCGACGGCATCGCCTCGGCCGAGATCCTGCGCGGGGTACGCGGCGCCGAGCCGGCCAACCGGGAGGTGCTGGCCGACCTCGTCGTCCGGCTGTCGGAGCTGGTCACCGACTTCCCCGAGCTGGCCGAGGTGGACCTCAACCCGGTGCTCGCCACCGCCACCGGCGCGACGGCTGTCGACGTGCGGATCCTGGTCGACCCGGCCGCCGCGGCGACGCCCGAGCGGTTCACCGACGAGGAGATCCTGGCCAGCATGAACCGGATCATGCGGCCCGCCTCGGTAGCGGTGATCGGTGCCTCGGCCGAGGCCGGCAAGATCGGCAACTCGGTGATGAAGAACCTGGTCAACGGCGGCTACCGGGGCGAGATCTACCCGATCAACCCGAAGGCCACCGAGATCCTGGACCGCAAGGCGTACCGCAGCATCTCCGACGTGCCCGGCCCGGTCGACGTGGCGGTCTTCGCCATCCCGGCGAAGTTCGTGCCGCAGGCACTGGCCGAGGTCGGCGCCAAGGGCGTCGCCGGGGCGATCCTGATCCCGTCCGGCTTCGGCGAGACCGGCAACCACGAGTTGCAGGCCGAGGTGGTCCGGATCGCCCGCGAACACGGCGTACGCATCCTCGGCCCGAACATCTACGGCTACTACTACACCCCGGAGAACCTGTCGGCGACGTTCTGCACCCCGTACGACGTCAAGGGCGGGGTGGCGCTCTCCTCGCAGAGCGGCGGCATCGGGATGGCCATCCTCGGCTTCAGCCGGGCCGCCCGGATGGGGGTCTCCGCCATCGTCGGGGTCGGCAACAAGGCCGACATCGACGAGGACGACCTGCTGACCTTCTTCGAGAGCGACCCGAACACCCAGCTCGTCGCCATGCACCTGGAGGACCTCAAGGACGGCCGCTCGTTCGCCGACACCGCCCGCCGGGTCTCGAAGACCAAGCCGGTGGTGGTGCTCAAGGCGGGCCGCACCGCCCAGGGCGCCAGGGCGGCCAGCTCGCACACCGGCGCGCTGGCCGGCAACGACAAGGTCTACGACGACATCCTGCGCTCCAACGGCGTGATCCGGGCACCGGGCCTGAACGACCTGCTCGAGTACGCCCGGGGCATCCCGCTGCTGCCCACCCCGCAGGGCGATAACGTCGTCATCATCACCGGTGCCGGCGGCTCCGGGGTGCTCCTCTCGGACGCCTGCGTGGACAACGAACTCACCCTGATGGAGATCCCGCCGGACCTCGACGAGGCGTTCCGCAGGTTCATCCCGCCGTTCGGCGCGGCCGGCAACCCGGTCGACATCACCGGCGGTGAGCCGCCGGCCACCTATCGCAACACCATCGCCCTCGGCCTGTCCGACCCCCGCATCCACGCGCTGATCCTCGGCTACTGGCACACCATCGTCACCCCGCCGATGGTCTTCGCCGAGCTGGTCGTCGACGTGGTCGAGGAGTTCCGGGCCAAGGGCGTCCACAAGCCGGTGGTCGCCTCGCTCGCCGGAGACGTCGAGGTCGACCAGGCCAGCGAACACCTGTACCGGCACGGGATCGTCGCCTATCCGTACACCACGGAGAAGCCGGTCGCGGTGCTCGGTGCCAAGTACCGGTGGGCACGTTCCGCCGGTCTGCTCGGCGGCTGACCGGAGGGCCGCCGAGCAGTGCACGGTTCCGCCAGACCAGGCGGTGGGAGGGGCCACTGAGCGAGACGGCGACCCGCCCTGCGGCCAGGGGTCAACGGACACATGCGTCGGAGCCGGTCCGTCCTCCGGCTCCGTACGACGGCACAGTCCCGAGGAGGTCCAGCGTGGACGCTTCGAACAGCCCTTTCCCGACCCAGCCGACGAGTACCACCCCGGCGGCCGGTACCGCCGCGTTGCCCGAGCAGCGCGGCGGCACCGTACCGCCGGCCCCGCCCGCCGAGGAGCGCGTGTGGCGGGCCGGACGGCTCGAACCGATGCCGATCCGGGAACTTCCCAAGGCTCCGCCCTCGGTCCACCTGCTCGGCCCGACCGTCTTCCTGGTCGCGCTCGGCGTGGGCATGGGCGAGTCGTACATGTGGCCCCGGCTGGTCCTGATCTTCGGACCGGAGATCCGGTGGCTCTTCCTGATCGGCGTGACCCTCCAGGCGTTCGTGATGCTGGAGATGGCCAGGTACGCGATGGCGACCGGCGAGAGCATCTTCTTCGGCGCCGCCCGGGTCTTCAAACCCCTCATGTGGTTCTTCTTCAGCGTGGCCATCCTGGTCTACATCTGGCCCGGACACCTCTCCACCGGGGCCGCCGCCTTCGAGCAGGTGACCGGAATACCCTGGACGGTGAGTGCCTGTGTCGGGCTGATCCTGGTCGGCATCGTCTTCAGCCTGGCGAAGGTGATCTATCCGCTGCTGGAGAGCCTGCTCGGGCTGCTGATCGGCGTACTCGTGGTCGGCACCTCGGTGGTCGCCTCGATCGTCGGGCAGTGGAGCGACGTCACCTCCACCCTCGCCGGCATGTTCCACTTCGGCTACCTGCCCAGCGAGGCGATGTCGGCGGCCTGGTTCCCGGTGATCGTCGGAGCGATCGCCTTCGCCGGCCCGTCCGGGATGCAGCAGATGTGGTACACGCTGCACCTGCGGGACTCCGGCGCCGGGATGGGCGCGCACATCCCCAAGATCCGCGGGCTGCGGCACGCGGGGGAGCAGGAGGAGATGCCCTCCCGGGGCTTCATGTTCGACACCGACAACCCGGCGGAGATGAAGAAGTGGAAGGGCTGGCGGCGCTGGGTCACCTTCGACGCCCTGCTGCTCTTCTGGGGCGTCACGATGCTCGTCACCATCTCGTTCACGGTGCTGGCCCAGACCGCCGTCCGGGAGAACCCGGGCGTCGGGGACGTGATCCGGGACGGCGAGCGCGAGGCGGCACTCACCGCGATGGCCGAGGCGTTCGCCTCCGCCGGTGCGCCGGTGCTGCACGGGGTCTTCCTCGGCTTCATCGCGCTGATCGGTCTGAACGCCACCCTCGGCCTCTTCGACTCGTTCTCCCGGGGCCAGGCGGACATGACCTACCACTTCGTACCCGGGGCGAAGCGGTTCAGCGTGTCGAAGCTGTACGCCGGGTTCCTCTGGGGTGTCATCACCTTCGGCATCCTGATCCTGAACTTCGGTCCGGCCGACGGCCCGGGGGCGATCCTCGACGTACTCGCCTTCCTCTCCACCTTCGCGATGGGCGCGTACTGCGTCGTGCTGCTGCTGGTGAACAACCGGATGCTGCCCAAGCCGATCCGTCCCGGCATCCTGCAGAACGCGGTGATCGGGTTCGGTGCGGTGTTCTACCTCGGGATGCTGGTCTACAGCCTGATCCGGTTCGGTGTCGTCATATGAGCCGGCACACCGAATCGATCCGGCCCGGTGGAGTGCTGGGATGACCGGCGGCGACGTACGCCACCTCGGTGAGCTCGCCCTGCCGGGAGCCGGCATCGGGGCGACCGCCGGGGTGGCGGCCGGCGGGCTCGCCCTGCTCGCCGGCCAACCGACCGGCTGGGCCCTGGCCACCGGCCTGGGGCTCGGCCTGCCGCTGGTGCTGCTCGGCGGCAGCTTCGGGCTGCTGCTCGGTTCCGGCATCGTGTCGCCGGGCGTCTTCGCCCCGGTGGCGCTCTACTGGTTCCTCGGCTTTCCGCTCGCCCGGGTGGTCCACGAGCTGCTGGTAGCCCTGCTGCTCACCGGTCGGCCGGTGCTGCCGCCGGACCTGCCCGGCTTCCTCGCCTACCAGGCGATCGTCAGCCTCGGCTTCGCGATCGGGTTCAGTTGGCTGCACGAGCGGATCGCTCCGGGCTGGCTGCGTCGGGTCCGGCACCGCAATCCGGCCGCCGACCGGCTGTACGCCTTCTACCTGCGACACGCCGAGGCGCAGTGGAAGGCCCGGGAGAGCCGTCGGCGGGCTCGGGCCGCCGGGCGACGCCGGACCGCCGCGACCCTCGGCCGAGCGAAGGGAGAGCCGTGAACCTGCCGGTCTGGGTCTGGGCCGTGACGATCGCCGGCTTCCTGGTGATGATCGCCTTCGACTTCTACCTGGTCGCCCGCAATCCGCGCGAGCCGGCCTTCCGGGAGTGCGTGGCCTGGGTGAGCTTCTACGTGCTGGCCGCGGTCGCCTTCGGGATCGTGCTGACGGCGACGGCCGGGGTCGGGTACGGCGGGCAGTTCTTCGCCGGCTGGCTCACCGAGTACTCGCTGAGTGTCGACAACCTGTTCGTGTTCATCATCATCATGAGCCGGTTCGCGGTGCCGCTGAAGTACCGGCAGAAGGTGCTGCTCATCGGCATCGTGCTGGCACTGCTGATGCGGGGCGTCTTCATCGCGGTCGGCGCGCAGGCGATCACCCGGTTCGACTGGCTGTTCTACCTGTTCGGCGCCTTCCTGATCTACACCGCGGTCAAGCTGGTCGGGCCGCAGCAGGAGGACGAGTTCTCCGAGAACATCGCACTGCGTACGGCGAAGCGGATCCTGCCGACCACCGAGTCGTACCGGGGTGCCTCGGTGCTGGCCCGGGTGGACGGCCGGCTGATGGTGACGCCGATGCTGATCGTGATGGTCGCCATCGGCACCACCGACCTGCTCTTCGCGCTGGACTCCATCCCGGCGATCTTCGGGCTGACCCAGGAGCCGTACCTGGTCTTCACCGCGAACACCTTCGCGTTGATGGGGCTGCGGCAGCTGTACTTCCTGATCGGCGGGCTGCTGGACCGGCTGGTCTACCTGAGCAAGGGCCTGGCGTTCATCCTGGCCTTCATCGGGGTCAAGCTGGTGCTGGAGGCGGCGCACCACGACGGGGTCTCCTGGGCGCCGTCGGTGCCGATCGCCGTCTCGCTCGGGGTCATCGTCGGCACGCTGCTGGTCACCACCGTGGCCAGCCTGGCAAAGTCCCGACGGGATCGGCGCGAACGGCCGACCGCCGCCACGGAGGGGGTGGGGGCGGAGACCCCCGCTGCCCGCGACACCGTGACGGCGGATCGGGACGCGGTCTGACGGCAGGTCAGACCTTGATCAGGTCTTCGTCCGTGGCGGAGCCACGGAGGAAGCGCTCGATCTCCTCGTCGCTCGGCCGGGCGGCCCGACGCTGGTTCTCCAGCGCGGCGGCCAGGCCGAGCCCGAGGGAGCGGCCGTCGGCCGGGGAGCCGGTCGGCAGGGCCAGCCGGTCGGAGAGTCGGGTCAGGGAACGTGAGAACGTCCGCCAGGTGGTCATGACAGCATCACTCCTGCTTGTCGTTCTTCCCGGGAAACGACGCTTCCCGGGACCGTGCGCACCGGACCGGACGACGATCCGTCCGCCGACGGTGGTCCGGCAGGACATCCGGGTGTGCCTGGTGGGGCCGGGCACACCCGGGTCGCCGGATCTTTCCGCCGGCACGCCTCGTCGCGTGGCGGCGGACCCATGTCGGTCGCCGGATCGACGACCGGCGGGGATCGCCCGCGGCGGCCGTGCGGGGCTGCGGCCTGGCAACCCGGAGCACGCCGGTCCGCACCGTACGCGGATTCCTCCGGTGTGGAGCTACCCGGTGCCGTCTTGCCACAAACCCTCGTGCTCTTCTCCGGCGACAGGTGTCTTCGACGCCCCCTAGGATACCGCCTTCGGTATACAAAAAACGATCTAGTGACCAAAGCCACCAGCGTCGCCGGGCCGGAGCGCGATCGCCGGCTCGTCGCCGGAACGGGGCGGCCGGCCCGGAAAACGTCCTGTCACCCCTAGACACCCCACCGTCAGATGGTCCACGATTATTGCCTACCCCATACGGTATGCAATCGTCGGGGACGCACGACGATGATGGAGGACTCTGATCATGACCATCGCTTCCCTCCGGGAGTCCGAAGCTGGCGGTCTCGTAGGTGCGGAGAAACTCACCGACGGGATCCACCTGGTCGTCGACGCGCTCAAGCTCAACGAGGTCGACGCCATCTACGGCGTCGTAGGCATCCCGATCACCGACCTGGCCCGGCTGGCACAGGCCTCCGGCATCCGCTTCATCGGCTTCCGGCACGAGAGTGCCGCCGGGCACGCGGCGGCGGCGGCCGGCTTCCTGACGAAGAAGCCGGGAATCTGCCTGACCGTCTCCGCTCCGGGATTCCTCAACGGGCTGGTGGCGCTGGCCAACGCCACCGTGAACTGCTTCCCGATGGTGCAGATCTCCGGGTCCAGCGAACGGCACCTCGTCGACCTGCAACGCGGCGACTACGAGGAGATGGACCAGCTCTCGGCGGCTCGACAGTTCTGCAAGGCGGCCTACCGGGTCCAGCGGGCGGAGGACATCGGTCGCGGCGTGGCCCGGGCGATCCGTACCGCCGTGTCCGGACGACCGGGAGGGGTCTACCTCGACATCCCGGCCGCGGTCCTCGGTGAGGTCATCGACGCGGAGCTGGGCGCGGCGTCACTGTGGCGGGTCGTCGACCCGGCACCGCGCCAGGTGCCCGAACCCGCGGCCCTGGACCGCGCGATCGAGCTGCTCGCGAACGCCCGGCGCCCGCTCGTGGTGCTCGGCAAGGGCGCCGCGTACGCCCAGGCGGACGACCAGATCCGCCAGTTCGTCGAGCTCACCGGCGTGCCCTACCTGCCCATGTCGATGGCGAAGGGCCTGCTGCCCGACGACCACGCACAGTCGGTGGCCAGCGCCAGGTCGCTCGCCATCCGCCGGGCCGACGTCGTGATGCTCGTCGGCGCGCGGCTGAACTGGCTGCTCGGACACGGCGACGCACCGCAGTGGAACGCCGACGCCAAGTTCATCCAGGTGGACATCGCCAGCACCGAGATGGACAGCAACCAGCCCATCGCGGCACCGCTGGTCGGTGACGTCGGCTCGGTGATGCAGGCCCTGATCGACCGGACCGGACCCGACCGGATCGCGGTCCCGACGCAGTGGCGGGACGAACTCTCGGCCCGCTCGGCGGCGAACGTCGGCAAGATGGCCAAGCGCCTCGAGGCCGCCGAGACGGCGCACCCGATGAAGTTCCTCGGCGCCCTCCAGGCCATCCGCGACGTCCTCCGGGACAACCCCCGGACATACGTCGTCAACGAGGGCGCCAACGCGCTGGACCTGGCCCGCAACACGATCGGGATGCAGGTGCCGCGACACCGCCTGGACAGCGGCACCTGGGGCGTGATGGGCATCGGCATGGGCTACGCGATCGCCGCCGCGGTCGAGACCGGCGACCCGGTCGTCGCGATCGAGGGCGACAGCGCGTTCGGGTTCAGTGGCATGGAGATCGAGACGATCTGCCGCTACGACCTGCCCGTCGTCACGGTGGTGTTGAACAACAGCGGTGTCTACCGCGGCGACGAGGCGTCCGAGTCCGCGGACCCGGCACCGACCGCCCTCCGGGCCCGGCACGATCTGATGATCGCCGCCTTCGGTGGCCGAGGCTACCGGGCGACCACGCCGGTGGAGGTCGCCGCCGCCCTGCGCGAGGCACTGGCGCTGGGCAAGCCCGCCCTCGTCGACTGCGTCATCGACCCCGCCGACGGCACCGAGAGCGGCAACATCGCCCACCTCAACCCCAAGGGCATCACAGTGCAGCGGTGAGACCGTCACCGGCGCATCCCAGGAGTGCGCGTCGACGACCGGGCAGGGTCGGTGACCCAGCGCCGGTAGAGAACGGAGCTTGGAATCCCTATGTACACAGTTACCGACCCGGCGACAGGTGAACTGGTCGAGGAGATCGAGAACGCGACCGACGGAGAGGTCCGGGCGGCGATCGACCGGGTCCACCGGGGATACCTGTCGTGGCGGCGTCGACCGGTCGCCGAGCGGGCCGAAATCGTGGCCCGCGCGGCGGACCTGTTCGCCGAGCGCGCCGACGAGCTGGCCGCGACGATGACGCTGGAGATGGGCAAGCGGATCAACGAGGGCCGGGGCGAGATCGGCGTCGTCGTCGACATCTTCCGGTACTACGCCGACAACGGGCCCGCGCTGCTGGCCGACGAACCGCTGGAGATCAGGGGCGGCCGGGCCGTCATCACCAAGAACCCGGTCGGGGCGCTGCTCGGCATCATGCCGTGGAACTTCCCCTGCTATCAGGTCGCCAGGTTCGTGGCGCCGAACCTGGTGCTCGGCAACACGATCCTGCTGAAACACGCCTCGATCTGCCCCCGGTCGGCGGCCGCGATCGAGCGGATCCTGCACGACGCCGGGGTGCCCGGGGACGCGTACGTGAACATCTTCGCGTCCAGCTCGCAGATCCCCGGGATGCTCGCGGACCCCCGCATCCAGGGCGTCTCGCTGACCGGCAGCGAGCGGGCGGGCATCTCGGTCGCCGCCGAGGCCGGCAGGAACCTGAAGAAGGCCGTCCTGGAACTCGGCGGGTCCGACCCGCTGATCCTGCTGGACACCGACCACATGGACCGGACGGTGCAGGCCACCGCGACTGCCCGGATGCGCAACTGCGGCCAGTCGTGCAACGCGCCGAAGCGGATGATCGTGCTCGCCGACATCTACCAGGAGTTCGTCGACCGGCTGACCAAACACGTGGCCGAGACCTTCGTGCCGGGCGACCCCGGCGATCCCGCGACGAAGCTGCCGCCACTGGCGTCGGTCGCGGCGGCCGACGAGGTGGCCGGCCAGGTCGAGAAGGCCGTCCGGCAGGGCGCGACGCTGCGCACCGGTGGGCGCCGGGTCGACCGGCCCGGGGCCTATTTCGAGGCCACCGTGCTCACCGACGTGACCCGGGAGATGGACGCCTACCACGAGGAGATCTTCGGCCCTGTCGTACTGGTCTTCCGGGCGGAGACCGAGAAGGAGGCGGTCGCCATCGCGAACGACTCGCCGTTCGGGCTCGGCGCCAGCGTGTGGGGCACCGATCCCGACCGGCTGCGCCGGGTCGCCGGGCAGATCGAGTCCGGCATGGTCTACCTGAACAGCGCCGGTGGGTCACAGGCCGACCTGCCGTTCGGCGGGATCAAACGCTCCGGGATGGGCCGGGAACTCGGCCCGGCCGGCATCGAGGAGTTCATGAACAAGAAGTCCATCCGGCTGTGAGGCGGTCGACCGGACGCAGGCAGGTCAGGGCGGGATCGGCACGGGGCGGGACCGGCAAGGGGCCGGGACCGGCACAGGGCGGGACCGGCACGGGGGCGGGTGGCGGGAGCGGCTACCCGGGCCGGTTCTCCAGCCGGGCCGGCGGCTTCTCCAGCCGGGCCAGCCGGCGGTTGAGATAGCGCTGCTCCGGCAGGCTCGCGGTCAACCGTGCCGCCCGCCGGTACTCTTCGGTCGCGCCGGCCCGATCGCCGTCGAGTTCGAGCAGGTGGGCGCGGACCGCGTACAGCCGGTGGTGCCGTCGCATGGCGGGGTCGGCGCGGAGCGGGTCGAGCAGGGCGAGGCCGACCGCCGGGGAGTGCGCCATCGCGGCGGCGACCGCGTGGTTGAGCGTGACGGTCGGGCCGGGCGCGATCCGGCGCAGCATGTCGTAGAGCACGCTGATCTGGAGCCAGTCGGTGGCCTCGTAGCGGTCCGCCTCGGCGTGCACCGCGGCGATCGCCGCCTGGAGCTGGTAACGGCCGACGTGCCCCCGGGGCAGGTGCGCCTCCAGCAGCGCGACGCCCTCCTCGACCAGGTCCCGCCGCCAGCGGCTCCGGTCCTGCTCGGCCAGTGGTACGAGGTCACCGGCGGCGTCGGTCCGGGCCGGCGACCGCGCGTGGGTGAGCAGCATCAGCGCGAGCGCGCCGGCCGCCTCGGCGTGCTCGGGCAGCGCGGCGTGCACCTGCCGGGTGAGCCGGATCGCCTCCTCGGCGAGCGGGACGTCGAGCAGGGACTCGCCGGAGGTCCGGGTGTAGCCCTCGGTGAAGACCAGGTGGCAGACGTCCAGCACCGCGGCGACCCGGGCCGGCAACTCCGACTCCGCCGGCATGCCGAACCGGGCGCCCGCCTGCCGCAGCGCGGTGCGGGCCCGGGTGAGGCGCTGGGTCATGGTGCGGGCCGGCACCAGGTAGGCGGCGGCGATCTGCTCCACGCCGAGCCCGGCCACCGCGCGCAGACTGAGCGCCACCTGTGACGGCCGGCTCAGCGCCGGATGGCAGCAGAGGAAGAGCAGCCGGAGGGTGTCGTCGACCGCCGGCTCCGGCACCTCGTCCGGGGCCGGCGCGACGCCGACGTCCTCCGGCCGGCGGGCCGCGTCCAGCACCTCGCGGCGGCTGCGGGCGGAATCCGCGCGGAACCGGTCGATCAGGCGTCGCGAGGCGACCCGGATCAGCCAGGCCCGGGGGTCGTCCGGCACCGTGTCGACGGTCCACCGCGCGGCGGCGGCCTCCGCCGCGTCCTGCACGGCGTCTTCGCAGTCGGCCAGGTCACCGTACCGGCGCAGCAGCGCGCCGAGGACGTGCGGCGCCTCCCGGCGCCACACCTCCGCGAGCGCCTCCCGGCCCGACACCGTCGCGGACCGCGCCGGCCCGGCGCCGGTGGGCCGGCTACTGGTCGTCGCCACCGGGCCACATCATCGGCCGCAGTTCCACCGTCTCCCCGGGGCCGGCGAATTTCGCGGCGACCTCCTCGGCGCGGGCCTGGTCCTGCACGTCGACCAGGAAGAAGCCCGCGAGATGCTCCTTCGCCTCCGAGTACGGGCCGTCGCTGGCCAGCGGGGCGCCGTCGCGCCAGCGGTAGAGCCGAGCGGCCGACGGGGCGCCCAGCGCCTCGCCGCCGAGCAGCTCACCGTTGGCCTGCAACTCGGTCATCACCTGCTCGAAGTCGGCGTTCAGCCGCTGACGCAGCTCCTCGGGCAGCTCCTGGTGCTCGGCCAGGTAGTCGCTGGTGGGGTGCCCCCACGGCTGCGGGTTCGAGTGGATCAGGATCACGTACTTCATCGGACCACCTCGGGCTCGTGCGACGGTGCGTTCCGTCACTCGCCTGGAACGTCGGTGCGGCCCCGCCGATGTCGACACCGAACCCTAGTCAACCCGAACCCGGAACCCGGCACGGGTTTCCCGGCCTGGATCAGCCCAGGGCCTCCCGCTCGGCCGCCTCCTTGCGGCGCTGGTGGTAGCTCTCCCTCGTCCGCTCGGTGTGCCGGCGCATCATCTCGCCGGCCCGCCGGCCGTTCCGGCTGGCGATCACCTCGATCAGCTCGGCGTGCTCGTCCCACGCCTCCCGGCCCCGGGACCGGGCGATCGGGGCGTAGTACCAGCGCACCCGCCGGTCGACCATCGCGATCAGTTCGGCGAGGACCTTGTTGCCGGACATCTCCACCACGTACGCGTGCAGCGCCGCGTTAGCCGCGACCAGCTCCACCTGGTCGTCGTCCCGCAACGCCTGCTCGCCGGCCTGTTGCAGCTCGCGCAGCCGCTCGACCTGTTCCGGAGTGGCCTGCCGGGCGGCCAGCCGGGCGGACTCGGACTCCAGCAGGGTGCGGGTGGCGAGCAGTTGGTCCGCCTCCTCCTCGGTCGGCACGTGCACGAACGCGCCGAGGGCCGGGCGCAGGTCGACCCAGCCCTCGCTCTGCAGCCGTTGCAGCGCCTCCCGCACGGGTTGCCGGCTGACGCCGAGCTGGGCCGCCAGCTCGTTCTCCACCAGGTGCTCGCCGGGGCGCAGCTCACGGTTGATGATCATCTCGGCGATGACGTCGTAGACCGCCTGGCGCAGTGGCGCGGGCCGCTCAAGGGGCTGCCGCACGGCGCGTGGCGTGCGGCGGGTCGTGCTCGCCCGACGCCGGCCGCCGTTGGCGTCGGCGGGCGAGGGCGAGCCCCCCCAATCGGTCATGGAGCACCTCCGGCTGCGAGAGAGTCGTCGGCCGGCGGGACCGGCCGCGCGGCGGCGGCGGGTCTGCCGGCCGTTTGTGGGTTATAGCATACAGTCGCCCAGATGCAATCGTCCCCCGCCGCTTTGTCGTGGCGGGGGACCGATCGCCGTCGGCCGGTTCGGCTCCTCTCGGCTCAGCCCGAGACCGGGTCCCGGTACTCGATCTCCGGTACCGGCTCGAACTCGTTCACCTGCGCGATCGAGAGCCCGTGCGCGGTGTTCCCCTCCCGTTCGATCATCACCTCGACGAGCACCGGCCGGCTGGTCCGGCGGGCCTCCTTGCTTGCCCAGGCGAGCGCGTTGGCGATCTCGTCGGGCCGGAGCACCCGGCGGCCGGAGCAGCCGTACGCCTCCATCACCTTGACGTTGTCGGTGCCGTACTCGTCGTAGTGGATGTCCACCTCGTAGTTCATCTCGTAGCCGATCTCGGCCTGCCGGATCAGCCCGAGGTACTCGTTGTTGAGCATCACCAGCACGAACGGGATGTCGTACTGCGCGGCCACCGCCAGCTCCTCGACCAGGAACTGGAACGAGTAGTCCCCGACCACGCCGACCACCTCGGCGTCCGGCCTGGCGCACTTCACCCCGATCGCCGCCGGGATCTCCCAGCCCAGCGGTCCGGCCTGCCCGCAGACCTGGTAGTGCCGGGGCTTGAAGACCTGCTGGAACTGGCCGGACCAGATCTGGTAGAGGCCGATCGCGGTGACGAAGTAGGTGTCCGGGCCGAAGTACTCGTTGATCTCCCTGAAGACCCGGGGCGCCTTCACCGGTACGTCCTCGAAGTCGTCCCGGCGGCCCAGCGTCGCGCGCAGCGTGCGTACCCGCGAGACCCACTCGCCCCGGTCCCGCCGCACCCCCCGGCGGCGTGCGGCGGCCAGCAGCGCGGCGAGGAACGCCCCGGTGTCCGAGACGATCCCGAGGTCCGGGCCGAACACCTTGCCGAGCTGGGTCGGCTCGATGTCGACGTGCACGAACTTCCGGTCGCCCCGGTAGGTCGCCAGGTCACCGGTGTGCCGGTCGCCGAACCGGGCGCCGAGCGCCAGCACCAGGTCGGACTCCAGGAAGGAGGCGTTGCCGAAGCGCTGGGTGGTCTGGATGCCTGTCATCCCGGCGAACAGGTCGTGGTCCTCGGGGATCGCGCCCTTGCCCATCAGGGTCACCTGGACCGGCACGTCCAGCGTCTCGGCGACCTCCCGGAGCAGGTCCGTCGCCTCGCCGATGATCACCCCGCCGCCGGCCAGGATCAGTGGCCGCTCGGCGGCGAGCAGCATGTCCAGGGCCCGCTCGACCCGGGGCGGGTGCGGCTCGACCCGGGGCACCGGCAGCGGGGCGTCGATCGAGGCGTCCCACTCGATCTCCTGCCGTGCCACGTCGATCGGCAGGTCGATCAGCACCGGTCCGGGCCGCCCGGAGCGGGCGATCCGGAACGCCTCCCGGAAGATCCACGGCGCCTGCGCCGCCTCCCTGACCTGCACCGCCCACTTGGTCACCGGCTTGGCGATCTCGACGATGTCGACCGCCTGGAACGCCTCCTGGTGCAGCTTGGTGGTCGGCGCCTGGCCGGTGATGCAGATGATCGGGATGGAGTCCGCCTGGGCGGTGTAGAGCCCGGTGATCATGTTCGTGCCGGCCGGGCCGGAGGTGCCGATCGCGACGCCGACCCGGCCGTTGGTCCTGGCCCAGCCGTCGGCCATGTGCGTGGCGCCCTCCTCGTGCCGGACGATCAGGTGCCGGATGTCGCTGCGCCGCAGCGCCGCGTAGAGCGGCAGGATCGCGGCGCCGGGGCAACCGAAGGCGACGTCCACGCCCTCCGAGGCGAGCACCGAGACGACCGCGTCCATGCAGGGGATCCTGGCCATGGCTTCAGACCTCCCGGCGCCGGGCGTCGGCGAGGGTCCCGGCGGCGTCGGAGCGGCCGAACGCCTCGGGGGTGGTCGGCCGGTAGCGGGCGGAGATGTCGTCCCAGCCGGTACCTGGGTCGCGGATCAGGGTCACGGAAGCCTCCAGGGCGTCGGATGTCAGGTGGTCGGGGTGTGAGTCCTCGGTGCCTTCCCGGCGCCGGGACGGTGGGGTGGGAAGGCCGGGGGAGTGGGCCGATCGGCCGGTCAGGCCGCCGGCGCGCTCGGGGCGGGCGCCGGCCGGGCCATGGTCTTGGCCAACAGCTCGGTCGCGGCGTAGACGGTGCGCAGGGTCGGTGCCGGCGCACCGGTGATGTCGGCGATCTCCACCACGGCGGCGACGACCGCGTCGAGTTCGAGTTCCTTGCCCGCCTCGAGGTCCTGCAACATCGAGGTCTTGTGGTGGCCGACCCGGCGGGCGCCCTCCACCCGTTTGCCGATCGAGATCTCCGGCGTACTGCCGACCCGGCCGGCGATGTCGAGGGTCTCCGCCATCATCTGCTCGACCACCCGGCGGGTCCCCGGGCTCTCGCAGATCTCCGCCATGGTGGCCCTGGTCAACGCGCTGATCGGGTTCAGCGACACGTTGCCCATCAGCTTGATCCAGATGTCGTCCCGCAGCCGGGGCTCGACCGGGCACTTCAGCCCGCCGGCCACCATCGCGGCGCTGAACCGCTGGCAGCGCTGCGACAGGGTGCCGTCCGGCTCGCCGATGGAGAACCGGGTCCCCTCCAGGTGCCGGATCACCCCGGGCGACTCGATCACCGTCGCCGGGTAGACCACGCAGCCGATCGCCCGCTCCGGGGCCATCACCGCCGAGGTCGCCCCGCCCGGGTCGACGGCCTCGATCCGCTGCCCCTCGTACGGCCCCGTGAGCTTGTGGAAGTACCACCATGGGATGCCGTTCTGCCCGGCGACCAGGGCGGTCTCCGGACCGAGCAGTGGTTCGAGCAGCGGGCCGGCCGAGGCGTAGGAGTGCGCCTTCAGCCCCAGGAACACGTAGTCGACCGGACCGACCTCGCTCGGGTCGTCGGTGGCGTACGGGTGTGCGGCGAAGTCGCCGCGCGGGCTCAACACCCGTACCCCGTGGGCCCGCAACGCGGCCAGGTGTGCGCCGCGGGCGATCAACCGCACGTCCACCCCGGCCCGGCAGAGGGACGCACCGACGTACGCGCCGATGGCGCCGGCCCCGAGCACTGCAACTCGCACGGGCTGCTCCCTTCTCGTACGACGTCCGCACGGCGTCGAGGCGACGCGGCAGCGGCGTGCCTAGTTGTATGCGTTATGCTGACTACAGTATGCAATCCCACCTCGCGCTGACAAGCCTGTCCCGTCGGCACCAGGAGCACAGCCGAAGTTGCCGAAATGGCCCCACGATCCGCCCTGCGCCCGATACCCCGCCCAGGCGCCCCACCCGGGGAGTTGCCGGCTACGCCGGCAGGTCCCAAGATTCTTGGAGAACTATGGCGTGCTGCGAACCACAATTCTCCAAGAATCCGGCATGAGCACGGCTTCGTCGGGCTGGCGAGGCAGCCAGACGTCATTAGCGGCCGATGGCGGCGGGGTCGTTCCGAGGTCAGGTCGACGTGATTTGGGGGAGTGCCGGCGCGTCGTGGTTGACGTCCGGGCCGAAGAACTTGAAGACCACCAGGTCGTCGTCGCCGGTGTTCTCCACCGGGTGCGGTGCCGTGGCGGTGTCGTGCGCGACAAGCAACTCGTCCCGGTCGGCGTCCCCGCCGCGCACGTCGTGGCCGCAGTAGCGCCCGCTGCCGGACCAGACCAGGATCGAGTACACCCCGCGCTCGGTCGACAGGTGTGTCCGGCCGGGCGGCACCACCAGCTTCTTTCCGCTGAACTTCGGCGTGTTGTAGAAGATCCACCACTCCCGGCCACTTTCACCCGCGTCGTCCGGTTCGACCGGGCGCGGCGGCAGGTGGTTGTTCTCGTAGAAGTACGGGTCGCCGTTGAGTTCCCACTCCACGAAGCCGAGCGGGAACCGCTCGCCGTGCGCCTGCCGGTCGGCCGGCCGGACGTCCTTGTAGAGCAGCTCCTTGGAGATGATCCGGCCGGCGTTGAGCGCCTGGAACATGGCGAAGACGTCCGAGTCCTCCTGGAGCTCCACCGTCAGCGCGGTGCCGGGCGCGTGCAGCACCCCGGACGGCACCGAAAACCCGTCGTCCGGCACCTGGAGGTCGGCCCGCGCGTGCCGCAGGATCAGGTCGCTGTCCCAGTCGACCAGGTACGGCAGCAACACCTCGTAGGCCCGCTCCCGGACGATCCACGGGTGCACCCCGAAGAACGTCTCCGGGTGCGGACCGGGCTCCACCCCGGCCGGGAAGTAGTACGCCTCGTCCTTGGACCGCCGCCCGACCAGCTCGGCGAAGCGCTGCGGCGGATGGATGTGGTACGGGATCCGGGCGCCGTAGTCGAGCAGCTTGGCGAGCCGGCCGAGCCCGTGCGGGTGGCTGGCCGCGTACTCGACACCCAGCACGGCGGCCGGGGCGCCGCGTACCGCGTCGCGCAGCGTCACCCGGGCCCGCCCGTCCCGGTCGACGACCTGCCCGAGCCCCTCGTCCGGCGGACCGATCCGGTTGTCCGCCCGGGTGGTCGAACCGAGCCAGCGCTCGCAGACGAAGCCCCGCTCGCCGAGGTCGTACGCCTGCTCCGGCAGCCCCAGCCGGCGGCCCGGCGGCACCAGGTCGCGGGCGACGAAGGCCGGCCCGAGCCGGAGCACCCCGTTGCCCTCGTTCAGCAGCTCCTCGACCAGTTCCCGGGCCGACGCGTCGGTCCCCGCCCTGGTCCCCGCCCCGGTCGGTCCGCTGTCGTTTCCGGTCATCCCTTGAGTCCGCTCATCGATATGCCCTGGATGAACCGGCGTTGGAACACCAGGAAGGTGACGATCATCGGAAGGGTGGCGACGACCGAGCCGGCCATCAGCAGGTTCCAGGATGTCCGATTCTTCACCACGAAGAGGGCCAAACCCAGCGGAGCGGTGTACTTGTCCGAGCTGGAGATGACGATCAGCGGCCAGAGAAAGTCCTCCCAGGCGTAGGTGAAGGTGAAGATCGCGGTGGCGGCCAGGGCCGGGCCGCAGAGCGGCAGCACCACCCGCCAGAAGACCCGGAACTCGCCGGCCCCGTCGATCCGGGCCGCGTCCAGCAGCTCGTCCGGGATGGAGAGCATGTACTGCCGCAGCAGGAAGATCCCGAACGCGCTCACCGCACCGGGCAGGATCAGCCCCCAGTACGAGTCGAGCCAGCCGTGCCCGCCGTTGCCGAGCGCGTCGTTGCCGCCGAAGAACGGGATGTGCTTGAGCACGAGATAGTTCGGGATCAGCGTGACCTGCGGCGGCACCATCATGGTGGCCAGGAAGAGCAGGAAGATCGCGTCCCGGCCGGGGAACTTCCGCTTGGCGAAGGTGTAGGCGGCCAGCGAGTTGAAGAACAGTTGCAGCATGGTCACCGAGGTGGCCACGAAGGCGCTGTTCAGGAACCAGCGCCAGGCACCCTCGCTGCCCTGGGCCAGCTCGCCGGCCTTGCCGATGCCGAAGAAGCCCCGGTAGCCGTCCAGCGTCGGGTTCTCCGGTATCCACTGCGGCGGCCAGGAGAAGATGTCGCCGACGTGCTGGCGCGAGGCGCTGACCAGCCAGGCGAACGGCGCGACGAAGAGGATCGCGCCGGGCACCAGCAGGAGGTAGCAGACGGCCAGCCAGGCCGGCGCCGCAGGGTGGGCCGGCGGGCCGGTTTCGGGGTGGGCTGCGACCCGTTCGGGGCGGGCGGGGCGTCCGGCACTGTCGCGGTCACGGCGGCTCCTCGGTTCGGGCTGCTCACAGGTCCGCCTTCCGGTAGAGCCGGAGCTGGATCGCCGTGAAGACCAGCAGGAGTACGCAAGCCCGCCTACCAAGCCGTCGCCGACAAGCTCGACGCCGCGCCCCGGCGCCCGCCCCTCTGGACCCTACCGGCCTGATCCGCGGCCGGTTCGTTCCGCGGCCGGTTCGTTCCGCCGCTGGCGCGCTCCGTTCGTGCCGGGCAGACACCGGCCTGCCGGGGCCGACCGGTCCGCGCCGGGGCGACCGGTCCGGCGCAGGCGAGGCGGCTCAGCTCAGCGGCCCCGGTTGACGATCTCGAAGTAGTGCGCCAGGGCCTCCTCCGGGCGGACGTCGACGGCGACCTCGTGCACGCCGCCGTCCACCGGCCGGAAGGTGGTGGTGCCGGCCGCCGGCCCGGCGTCGACGTCGACGGTCACCTGGCCCGGTGCGAAGGTGCAGAGCGAGGGCGCGAAGAGCACCGCCGCGGCCAGCGGGTCGTGGAAGGTGACCTCCGGCCGCTGCGCGAACCAGGAGGCCGCCATGTCGGCCACCGGCCGCAGCAGCGGGTTCGCGCAGCGCTCCAGGAACGCCCCGGCGTCCAGCCGTACCCGGGTGGTGACGTCGAGGCCGACCGAGCGGTGCACCGGCACGGCGGTGCCGTAGACCCGGGCGGCCGCGTACGGGTCGCAGTGGATGTTCCACTCCGGACCCGGTACGGCGCCGAACGCGCCACCCATCAGCACCAGCGAGCGGAGCAGGGCCGGGATCTGCGGGTCCACCGCGAAGAGCAGGGCCACGTTCGTCAGCGGCCCGATCGCCAGCAGGGTCACCTCGCCCGGTCGGGCGCGGATCGTCTGCCGCAGGAACTCCACCGCCGCCCCGGCTTCGAAGGACGTCTCGTGGTCCCACCGGGCCAGCGCGGCGGCCTGCGGCGGCGGCCCCTGCACCGGCGGGCTGGCCAGCGGCTCGGCGGCTCCGGGCAGGATCGGCACGTCCCGGCCGGCGGCCCGGCAGAGCACACTGGCCAGCGCCGCCCGGGCCTCCGGTTCGGCGGTGACGGTGGTGATGCCGAGCAGCTCGCAGCGCGGCTGCGCCAGCAGGTAGGCGAGGCAGACGGCATCGTCGATGTCGTTGCCGATGTCGGTGTCCAGCAGGACGAGCTGTTCTTCGGCCATGGCCGGTCCATTATCCACTTTGCCGGCCCGGCACCACAGTCGTTACGCCGCAGCCGTCACCGCAGGCTGGAGCCGCTGACGGTCGGGTTGCGGGCACCGAGGAAGAAGATCCCGGGAAAGCCCCGGGTCTCGAAGCCGTCGCTGCGGTTGCGGCGCAGTGTCGACGACTCGATCCGCATCGTCCCGGTCCGGTCGTTGCTGACGAAGAAGACCGCACCGCCGCCCTCGTTGGCCCGGTTGTCCTGCACCACGCTGCCGGCGATCGTCACCGTGAACCGGTTGCCGTCGGTGTAGACGGCTCCGCCGCTGCCGCCGCCGGGCGTACCGGACCGGGCCGGGTTGGCGCCCCGGCCGACCGCCCGGTTGTGGCTCAGCACGCTGTTGAGCACCACCCAGGAGACTCCGATGCTGCTCAGCGCGCCACCGTTGGCGCAGCTGCCGCCCTGCCCGGCGGCGCCGCCGAAGGTGCTGTGCACGACGTACACCGGAAGTCCCCGGTGCTGGCTGAGCACCCGGATCGCCGCGCCGCCCAGGTCCGGGCCGGTCTGGTCGCAGCGGTTGCGGACGAACCGCGAGTTGACCACCTTGAACCGACCGCCCCGGACGAAGATCGCGCCGCCACCGCCGCCCTCGGCCCGCTGCCCGGTGGAGTTGCCGTCGGCGAAGACGAGGTTCTGCACGGTGAGCTGCGGGTGGTCCTGGTCCTGGCAGTGCGAGGTGGTCCAGCCCTGTGCCTGGTCGCAGGTGTTCATGTAGAGGATCCGGCGCTTGCCGCCGCCGCTGAGGGTGACCCGGCCGCCGCCGTCGAGCACGATCCGGGGACCGGTCGAGTTACGGATCTTCGCGGTCGCCTTCATCGTGATGGTCACCGGGGCGGGGCCGCAGGAGAAGGTGATCACGCCGCCCTTGGCGACGGCCGCGACCACCGCCTCCGAGGTGCAGCTCGCCGGCGTACCGGTGCCGATCACCCGGGTCGGCTCCGAGGTGTCCACCGCGCGGGCCTCGGCGGGGACGGCGGCCCGCCCGTCCGGGTTGCCGGGTCTGGGCAACGCCGCCGGTGCCCGGGACGAGGCGGACGGCTTCGGGCTGGTCGACGGGCCCGCCGGGGTGGACGGCGGCGGGGTCGCCGCGCCGCTGCCGGCGGCGGCCGGAGCCCACTGCGGCCCGGCCGGCCGGTCGTCCGCCGAAGAGCCGCAGCCGGCCAGCCCGGCGACCGCCACCAGGACGCTCACCAGCAGCGCGGACGTGAACCTGTTACGCACCGGCAGATCGTAGGCGTCGACGCCCGCCCGGCCGAGCCGGGACCGGTCGGCTTAAGAAACTCTTCACCACCCGGGCCTCGGGGTGACCCGCCGGGCGACCGGTCAGGGGGTCGGGAAGCCGTACCGGGTGGCGTGTTCCGGGTCGGCCGGGTCGATCTGCCGGAGCCCCTGGTCGGCGAGGCGCTTGTTGACGTCGTCGAGGTGCTCGCGCACCAGTCGGGCCTCCTCCTCGGTGACCCGCCCCCGGTGCGGCCGGCCGGCGTGCTCCATAGTGCCGTAGTCGATCCGTTCCCGGCTGGCCTTGGCCGGGCGTACCCGTTCGGCGGTCCGTAGCAGTTGGGCCATCGGCACGTCGGTGGCGAGCGCGTCGAACTCGCTGGCGGTGAGCACCACCCGGCGGGGCGCCTCGCCGGGCCGGCCGTCGTGGATCTCCACCACGGCCACGTCGAGGGCCGCGTCGTCGATGCTCTCCACCTCGGTCGGCTCGGCTTCGAGCTGCACCGGCCCGGCGACCAGGTCGGGGTGGTCGAGCACCACGATCCGGACCACCTGGTCGGCGGAGTGGATCACCTTGCCACTGAAGTCGGAGACGTGAACCGTCCGCTTACCCATGCCTGTGCGTTCTCCTGTCCGGGCGGGGCCGCCTTACGCCCCGCTACTCGGTGGGCGACGGCCAGGAACAGAAATTACCGGACAGGTGTGCGAACCGCCCGGGTGGGGCCGGGGCGTGTCGAACCCCGCCGACGCCGGCCGGGAATATCCGTACTCCGTACGGCGTACAATGTAAGGAGTTCAAGTACACCGTCAGGGAGCCGCTTGTGAAGATCACATCCTCCGCCGTCTCGTTGAACGTGGCGGACGTCACCGCCTCCAGCAGTTTCCTCGTCACCCACTTCGGGTTCCGCGAGGCGATGGCCGCCGACGGCTTCGCCTCGCTGACCAGGGACGACGTCGGGATGAACGTCGTGTTCCTCCGGCAGGGCCTGCCGACGCTGCCGGCCGACCAGCGCGACGACCACGCCCGCGGGCTGATCCTGGCCTTCGTCGTCGAGGACCTGGAGGGCGAACTCGCCCGCCTCCAGGCCGAGGGCGTCACCATCACGATGCCGCTCACCGTCGAGGAGTGGGGTGAGCGGGCCTTCCAGGTGCGCGACCCCAACGGCGTCATCGTGCAGTTGGTCGACTGGAACGGCGCCGGGCAGTAGCCCGCGCCGCGCTGCGACGACGGCCCGCCGGCACCCCGCCGGCGGGCCGTCCGCATCGGAGGGCGGCTTGGACCTACCCGACGGAAACCGCCGTTGGTCCGATAGGCACATCAACCGACGCTGATTAAGTTCGACGGCAGTCGGCCGCCGCGCCGATCACCGGTGCGCGCGGCGGCAACGGTGGACGGACGGCGGGGGGCGCTGGTGCGGATTCAGCTGCTCGGTCCGGTGCGGGCCTGGCGCGACGGTGAACCGCTCGACCTGGGGCCTTCGGCCCGACGGGTGGTGCTCAGCCTGCTGGCGCTGGCCGGCGGCAAGCCGCTGCTGCGCGCCGAACTCATGAGTGGACTCTGGTACGACCGGGAGCCGCCGACCAGCGCGGCCAACGTCATCCAGACCCACGTCAAGCACCTGCGCCGGCTGCTGGAGCCGGAGCGGCGACCCCGGGACCGGGGTAACGTGCTCCGGCTCGTCGGCGACGGCTACGCGCTGCACCTGCCGGACGCCGGGCTGGACGTCACACGGTTCCGGCAGCGGATCGGCACCGCCGCCACCGCACAGCGGTGCGGGCAGTTCGACCGGGCGGCGGAACTGCTCGGCGAGGCGTTGGCCCTGTGGCACGGTCCACCACTGGCCGACATCCCGACCCTGGCCAGCCACCCGAAGGTGGTCGCGCTGGCCGGCGAACGGCAGGCGGCCCTCGGCCGGTACGGCGAGGTGATGATCGCCGCCGGCCGGTCCGCCGAGGGACTGCCGATCCTGGCCGAGGCGGCGGTCGCCGCACCGCTGGACGAGGCGGCACACGCCCGGCTGATCCGGGCGTACCACGCGGCTGGGCGGCGGGGGCAGGCGTTCGCGGCGTACCACGAGGTGCGCCGGCGGCTCGCCGACGACCTGGGCGTGGTGCCCGGCCCGGAGCTGGCGGCCGCACACGCCGCGCTGCTGCACGACGAGGAGGCGGGCGTCCGGCCGCCCCGCCCGGAGAGCGTGACCGTGACCGCCGCGCGGAGCGCGCCCAGGCCGGCGCAGCTTCCGGCGGACCTGGCCGAGTTCGCCGGCCGGACGACCGAGTTGGCCCGGCTCGACGGGCTGCTGGACCGGGCGACCCGGCCACCGGGACCGGCCGCCACGGTGGTCGCCGCGGTCTCCGGCACGGCCGGCGTCGGCAAGACCACCCTGGCGGTGCACTGGGCACACCGGGTGGCGCACCGGTTCCCCGACGGCCAGCTCTACGTCAACCTGCGCGGCTTCGACCCGGTTGGCCCGGCGGTGCAGCCGGCCGAGGCGGTGCGGCAGTTCCTCGACGCGCTCGGAGTTCCCGCCGAACGGATCCCGACCGACCTCGACGCCCAGGCCGCGCTCTACCGCAGCCAGATGTTCCACCGCAGGATGCTGGTGCTGCTGGACAACGCCCGGGACGCCGCCCAGCTCCGCCCGCTGCTGCCCGGCGGCCCCGGCTGCCTGGTCCTGGTCACCAGCCGGGCCCGGCTGGCCGACCTGGTCGCGATCGAGGGCGCCGGACCGGTGCCGGTCGGTCCGTTGCCTGCCCGGGAGGCCCGGGAGCTGCTGCTGCGGCGGATCGGCGGGGACCGGGCCGGCGACGAACCCCAGGCGGTGGCCGAGATCCTGGCCCGGTGCGCCGGGCTGCCGCTGGCGCTGGCGATCGTGGCCGCCCGGGTCGCCACCGACCCGGACCTCTCGCTGGCCGACCTCGCCAACCAGCTGCGCCGGGGCGCCGACCGGCTCGACGCGCTCAGCACCGGTGACCCGACCACCGACCTGCGGGCGGTCTTCTCCTGGTCGTACCGCTCCCTCCGCCCCGCCGCCGCCCGACTGTTCCGGCTGATCGGCCTGCATCCGGGCCCGGACCTGTCGGCCGCCGCCGCGGCGAGTCTGGCCGGCCGGCCACCCGCCGAGGTACGCGAGACGCTCGCCGAACTGACCCGCGCGAACCTGCTCGGGCAACGTTCCGACGGCCGGTACACCCCGCACGACCTGCTGCGGGCGTACGCGGCCGAGATGGCCGAGCGGACCGACTCGGAGCCGCGCCGCCGGGGCGCCGTGGACCGGCTGATCGACCACTACGTGCAGAGCGGCAACGCCGCCGACGAACTGCTGCGCACCGAGCCGAGCCCGGTCCCACCCGGCCGGCCCGGTCCGGGGGTGACCCCGGAACGTCCCGGCGAGCACCAGCGGGCACTGGACTGGTTCGCCGCCGAACGCGTCGTGCTGCTGGCCGTGCTGGACTACGCCGCCGGCACCGGACGCGACGCGCAGACCTGGCAGCTCGCCTGGGCGCTCGGCACCTACCTGGACCGCAGCAGCCACTGGTACGACCTGGTCGGCACCCAGCGGGCCGCGGTGGCCGCCGCCCGCCGGCTGGCCGACCCGACGGCGCAGGCTGTCGCGCACCGCTTCCTCGCCCGCGCGTACACCCGGCTGGCCCGGCTCGACGACGCCGACGCCCAGCTCCGGCACGCCCTGGTGCTCTACCGGGACGCCGGCGACCAGGCCGGGCAGGGCCACACCCACCTGAACCTGTCGCTGATGTGGGAGCGCCGGGGCGGGCTCGCCGAGGCGCTCGACCACGCCCGGCAGGGTCTCGACCTCCTCCGGGCCGCCGGCAACCGGCACGGGGAGGCACGGGCGCTGAACGCGGTCGGCTGGTGCCACACCCTGCTGGCGGACCACTCCTCGGCGCTGGCCTACTGCGAGCGGGCCCTCGTGCGGCTCCAGGAACTCGACGACCGCGGCGGCCAGGCCAACACCTGGGGCAGCCTGGGCCGGGTCCACCACCACCTCGGCGACCGGTCCCGGTCGCTGCGCTGCTACGACCACGCGCTGCGGCTGTTCCGGACGATCGGCGACCGCCACCTGGAGGGCATCACGCTGTCGCACGTTGGCGACACCCACCACGCTTTTGGCGACCCGCGCGCCGCCGGGGACGTCTGGCGGGAGGCGTTGCAGGTGCTCCACGAGGTGGACCACGTCGAGGCGGGCAGGGTACGCGGCAAGCTCGCCGCGCTGGACGAGCCGAGCCGGATCGTCGGCACCGGGGTCGGCGCCGACGGCTCCGGCGCACGCCCCTGGTGACCGGGCCAGCCAGGTCCGCGACCCGGCGGTGCCCGGTCACCAGCGGCAGCGCATCAGGTGGTACGCCGCCACCTGTGCCGGGGCACCCGTCAGCGCGGCGCCGGCAGCGTGGTCGTCCAGAGTGAACGGCCGTCCTGGTCCCGCAGGTGCACGGTGAGCGCCCCGGACGGCCCGTCGATGGCCACCTCGCCGAAGTGCTGGTAGCCCTCGGCCGGCGACGTGTTCGCCCGCGGCGGGGCGTGCACGAAGACCGCCTGGGGCCCGAACGTGCCGTCCAGGGTGTTCGGCCCGAACGCACCGGCGTGCGCCGGGCCGGAGACGAACTCCCAGAACGGGGTGAAGTCGGCGACCGCCGCCCGGGCCGGGTCGTAGTGGTGCGCCGCCGGGTAGTGCACGTCGGCGGTGAGGAAGACGATGCCGCGTACCCCGGCCCGGTGCGTGCCGCGGAGGATCTCGGCGAACTCCAGCTCCCGGCCGGCCGGCGCGCCGCCGTCGCCCTGGGCGATCCCCTCCTGGGCGGTCGCGCCGTCCGGCACCACCAGCCCGATCGGCAGGTCGGCGGCGATCACCTTCCAGGTGGCCGTCGACCGCTTCAGCTCCCGGACCAGCCACTCCAGCTGTTCGGCGCCGAGCAGTCCGCGCCTCGGGTCGGCGTACGTGTTGCCGTCGTTGGGGTCCTTGTGGGTACGCATGTCCAGCACGAAGAGGTCCAGCAGCGGCCCGTACGGCAGCCGCCGGTAGAGCCGATCGTCCGACGGGGTCGGTACCCACTCGTGGAACGCCTGCCGGGCGCGGGCGGCGAGTACGTCGACCCGGCGCTCGGTGTACCGGGCGTCGTCCAGGTTCTCGCCGGGATACCAGTTGTTCGTCACCTCGTGGTCGTCCCACTGGTTGACCTGCGGCACCTCGGCGACGAAGGCCCGGAAGTGCTCGTCGAGCAGGTTGTAGGCGAACTGCCCCCGGTATTCGGCGAGCGTCTCGGCGACCTTGCTCTTCTCCGGCGTCACGATGTTTCGCCAGGTCCGCCCGTCCGGCAGCGCCACCGTCTCGGTCAGCGGGCCGTCGGCGTAGACGGTGTCGCCGCTGCACAGGTAGAAGTCGGGGCGGGTTTCGCGTATCGCCCGGAAGATGCCCATCCCGCCGAGGTCGGGGGCGATGCCCCAGCCCTGGCCGGCGATGTCACCGGTCCAGACGAACCGGATGTCGTCGCGTCGGTCGCCGCGCCCGGGGGCGGTGCGCAGGCTACCGCCTGCCCACCGCCCTTCGGTGACCAGCGGATCAACCGCACGCGAACGGCAGCCCCGCCGGAGCCGGCAGCCCCGCCGGAGCCGGAACCGGCAGCCGTGTTTCCGGTGCCGGCGGTCGGGTAGGGCAGTCCGGTCCTGCCGCCAGCCCTCCCGGCTGGAACCGTCGCCCGCCGCGGGCCGTGGCGGCAGTGCCCGGCGCACCCGTCCGGGCAGGATCCGGGGTAAGGAGGACCGTGGTGTCGAAGGAGTACCGCAAGGACCCGGAGGCCGTTTCCCGGCTGACCGAGCAGCAGTACCACGTCACGCAGGAGAGCGGGACGGAACCGCCGTTCCGGAACGCCTACTGGGACAGCAAGGAGCCGGGCATCTACGTCGACGTCGTCTCCGGCGAGCCGCTGTTCGCCTCGGTCGACAAGTACGACAGCGGCACCGGCTGGCCGAGCTTCACCGCCCCGATCGAGGCGGCGAACGTCGTCGAGATCGCCGACGCCAGCTACGGGATGGTCCGGACCGAGGTGCGGTCGGCGCACGGGGACAGCCACCTCGGGCATCTCTTCGACGACGGCCCACGGGACCGGGGCGGGAGGCGGTACTGCATGAACTCCGCGTCGCTGCGCTTCGTACCGCTGGCGGACCTGGAGCGCGAGGGCTACGGCGAGTACCGCCGGCTCTTCGACGGCGCCGACGGCTGACGGGCCAGGGCTGACCGGCCAGCTCGTGCACGATCGCGGCGGCGATCTGCGAGGCGGTCAGCTCCGCCGGGTCGAACGTCCGGGCGGCGGGAATGGTCGCCAGCAGTTCCCGGTAGTGGCGGTGCCGGGAACGGCCCCGCCGCCGACCGGGCCGCCGAGCCCGCGACCCGGCCGGCGGTCGCGGCGGGCGGGCGGGCGGATCAGGACACCCGACCGTAGAGCCGGGCGATGTCGGGGGAGTCGAGCCAGGCGTTGAAGGTCGGTCCCTGCGGCCAGCCTTCGGGAGAGTCCTGCCACTCCTCCCGCCGTCCGTAGGGCAGCACATCGGCCAGCGGAAACGTGAAGGTGAGCTGTTCGACGCCGCGACCGGTCGTGTGCCAGGTGCGGTAGACGGTCTCGCCGTCACGCAGGAAGACGTTGACCGCGAAGCCGCCGCCGGGCGGCGCGTCGACGTCTGCCCCGAACGGGCTGTCGGCGGTGGAGTACCACGTCATCGTGTTGCCGACGCGTTCGGCGTAGGCGAGGGCCGCCTCGATCGGGCCCTGGGTGACGATGACGAACCGTGCGTCGTAGTTGTCGAGGAAGTCCAGCCGGGTGTACGACGAGGTGAGACTGGTGCAGCCGCCGCACTGCCACTCGGCGTCCGGGTCCCACATGTGGTTGTAGACGATCAACTGCGACCTGCCCTCGAAGATCTCGACGAGCCGAACTGGTCCCTCGGCGCCGACCAGGGTGTATTCGGGCATCTTCACCATCGGGAGTCTTCGTCGCTCGGCGGCGATGGCGTCGAGTTCCCGGGTGGCCGCCTTCTCGCGTACGCGCAGCTCGTCGAGCGCCCTGCGCCAGCTGGGATGGTCCACGACGGGTGGCTTGGCCATGATCAGCTCCTTCGTTCGACTCCTTCCCAGGTACCCAGCGAAACCGCCGGGGTCACCCCCGACGGTGAACGCCCGCGGTGCGGGGTTCTCCCGCCGACCCGCCCGGGGCCGACCGCCCTAGCGTCCTCGGCCGGGCCCGCGGCGGGCCCGCCGGACGGCGAAGACGCCGAAGGCCAGCATGACCAGCAGGGTCGCCACCACCGCACCGACGAAGCGGCCGGTGATGTCGAGAGTCGAGTTCGCCGACCGTTCGCCGGACCCGGCACCGTCGGAGGCGACCGGAGCCGGGGTGCTGGTCGCGGGCGCCGGCTTGGGCTCCCGGTCCGGCAGCGGATAGCGCAGCAGTGCCGGATCGGTGGCCGACCCACCCTCCGCCTTCTCCGAGAGCGTCAGCAGCGCCGTACCGTCCGGGCTGTACGTGACCGTCTCGCCCTGTGGCTCGTCGGGCAGCGGCACCACCCGGGGGGTCCCCTCGGTGACGGAGCGGACCACGTCACCGCCGGTCACCTCGAACTCCAGGGCGTCGGCATAGGTGCGCAGCACCACCCGGCCGCCGTCCGGGCTGACCGCCCCGCCGGTGACGAGTTGCCGTCCGAAGAACGAGAACGGGTTGCTGGTGGTGCTGGTCGGCAGGGTGAACTGGCCGACCTTGCGCAGCGCTGTGGTCTGCCCGGCCCGCAGCGTCCGAGCCGGGACGTAGAGGCCGGGGATGCCCGGGTCCTTGGTGACGATGACCGGGGTGCCGTCGCCGGTCAGCAGCAGCGCCTCCGCGTCGTGCGGGCCGTCGGGATAGCTGACCCGGTGCAGCACCGGCGACCGGGCGCCCGGCGCGAGTTTCCAGAGCGCCACGGTCTCGCGTTCCCGGTCGTTGTCGCCGATGTCGCCGACCCAGATCGTGCCGTCCGGCGCCCGGATCAGGTCCTCGGTGTCCCGGGGCCGGGACGGATAGCGGACGGTACGGGTGACCGCGCAGTCCCGGTCCAGGAAGAAGATCCGTCGCCGGTCGTCCGCGTCCGAGCTGTCGTTGACCACGACGTAGCCGTCGCCGACGGCGGCCAGCCCGGAGACCTCGGGCAGCCGCTCGTCGTCGACCGTGCAGACCCGGGCGCCGGCGGCGGCGCCGGCCGCAGTGCGGGTGCCGGTCGTCAGTTGCCCGGCCGGCTGGCCGGCGGCGGGCCGGGCCGCCGCGCCGCCGAACGGCAGGGCCAGCACCGCCACCACCACCGGGGTCACCAGTCGCCGCATCCGGCAAGTGTGGCACGGGGTTTCACGTTTCCGGGCCGCCGTCCGGGTCGGGTCAGCCGATGGCGGGACACCCGTCAGGCGGCCCCCTGGGACATCGGATGCGCCCGCTCCACGGGTATCCCGGGGATCTGGTCGAGGCCGCTCGGGACCGCGCTGTCGGCCGGGACCGGGTTGTCGGCCGGGGGTGCGGTGTCGGCCGGGAGCGGGTTGTCGGCCGGGGGTGCGGTGTCGGCCGGGAGCGGGTTGTCGGCCGGGGGTGCGGTGTCGGCCGGGAGCGGGTTGTCGGCCGGGGGTGCGGTGTCGGCCGGGAGCGTGCTGTCGGGGCCGGTCTGCCGGACGAAGTCGACGGCCCGGCGTACGACCTCGGGGTCGGCGAGGATCCGGCCGTGCCCGAGCCCGCTGGTGCGGTACAGCCGGCCGGGCCAGGCGGCGGCCGTCGCGGCACCGTCGGCCGGGATCACCTCGCGGTCCCGGCGGTCGTGGATCACCAGCAGCGGCGGCAGTCCAGCGGAGCGGCGGGCCCGGGAGAGCAGGTCGTAGTCGGTGATCGAACGGCCGACCAGCGACTCCATCGCGGCGACCAGCCGCTCACCGACGACCGGCCCGATGCCGAGCCTGTGCTGGAACACCCGGATGTAGGGGAGTGGGTCGGCCAGCGGGGCGATCATCACCAGCCGGCCCACCGGCAGTCCGTCCAGCACGGCGACCCCGGTCGCGCTGGCGCCCAGCGAGTGGGCGATCACGGCGTGCGCCGGGCCGTGCGCCCGGACGACCGCCGCGAGCACGTCGGCGAACTCGGCGAGCGTCGCCCGGTGTGGGCCGAGCGCCCCCGGTCCGGAGCGGCCGTGGCTGAGCGCGTCCCAGCTGACCACCCGGTAGCCGGCCGCCACCAGCGTGGGGACGAATCCGTGCAGTTGGCCGGCGGAGCCGCCCCAGCCGTGCGCGAGATAGACGAGCGGGCCGCTGCCCCAGACCCGGCCGGTGACCGTACCGCCGTCGACCTCGAGCGAGAAGGCGGCCCCGTCGTGCGGGCCGGTGAAGGTGGTGGCGCCGCCGGTTCCGGGCGGCGGAGTCGCGCCGGGGACGGTGCGCCGGCGGGGCGGGGTGCACCAGAGCCGCAGCGCGAGCCGGCCTCCGACGTCCGGCGCCAGGTGTTCCAGGGTACGGAAGGCAGCCCGTAACCCGATGGTGACGACAGTCTGCTGAAACGAACGAACGATCGTGCTTTTTTTGCCTCGGGTAGATGGACTGGCCATGACGGCTCCTCGGTTTGGTGTCAGTCGGACTTCGGCCGGGCGGCGTCGAGCAGGGCCTCGAAGGCCAGCCGGGACCAGGTCTCGGTGCGCGGGTCGTGCAGCAGGCGGCGGGCGTGGAACGCGCCGAGCATGACGCTGTGCAGGTCGTGGGCGAACCGCTCGGGGTCGGCGCCCTCGTCGAACTGCCCCTCGGCGATCCCGGTGCGGAAGATCTGCGCGATCGCGTCGGCCAGGTCCCGGTGGTCGGCCACCAGCTGGTCCCGGACCGGGCCGGGCTGGTCGTCGAACTCCGTGGCGGCCGAGACGAAGAGGCAGGCGCCGGCCAGGCCGACGCTGCGCATCCAGTTGTCGAAGAGGGCCCGCATCCGGGCCTCGCCCCGGGGGGCGCGCAGCGCCGGGCGGACCACCTCGGCGGTGAAGATGTCCCGGGCGTAACCGAGCACCTGGAGGTGCAGCGTCTCCTTGGAGCGGAAGTGCGCGAAGAGGCCGCTCTTGGACATGTCGAGCCGGGCGGCGAGCGAACCGATGGTGAGGCCGCCCAGGCCGAGCCGGCTGGCGACCTCGGTCGCCTCGGCCAGCACCGCCTGGCGGGTGGCTTCACCCTTGCTCACCCGGTATTGATAGCACGATCGTTCGTATCCTGCCAAGGGCCGTCCCACCGGGGGCGCACGGCGGACCCGCCCGCCGAGCGGCACCGCACCGGCCACCGTGGACGGACGGGAGGTCCGGATTCCCGGGTACGGCGGCATAATGCGAGAGTGCGAGCTGACCCGGACGCGCGACGCACCCGACGTACGGCGGCAGGCGCGGCGCCGGGCCGACCGGCACCCCTCCCGGCCCGGCGTACGGCGTCGGTGCTGGCCGCGCTGCTGGCCGGCCTGATCGCCACGGCCGGCGGCCCGGCGGCGGCCAGCCCTCCACACCGGTACGCCGCCGCCCGCTGCGGCCCCGCCGTCACCGACCCGCTCGCCGCCGCGCCCTGGCCGCTGACCCGGCTCCGCCCCGATCTCGCCTGGCCGTTGAGCACCGGGGTCGGGATCAGGGTCGCCGTCGTCGACTCCGGTGTCTCCGCCGACCACCCCACCCTGGCCGGGAAGGTGCTGCCCGGCCGCGACCTGCTGTCCGACTCCGACGGCGACGGCCGGTGCGACGAGAACGGCCACGGCACCCTGATCGCCGGGATCATCGCCGGCCGGGAGGCGGTCAGCGCCGGCTTCCGCTTCTACGGCGTCGCACCGGGAGCCGAGATCGTGCCGGTACGCGTACTCCGCGACCAGCGCAGGTCCGAGGAGGCCGATCTCTCCGGCCGGATCGCCGAGGCGATCCGCTGGGCGGTCGACGAGGCGGGGGCCGACGTGGTGAACCTGTCGCTGACCACCCCGCCGACCCGGCAGTTGCAGTCGGCCGTCGCGCACGCCCTGGACCGCCGGGTCGTGGTGGTCGCCGCCGCGGGCAACGCCGGCGAGTCGAACGCGCAGGCGGGGCAGCCGACCTTTCCGGCGGCCTATCCGGGGGTGCTGGCGGTGGCCGGGGTGAACGCCGCGGACGCGCACGTGCAGACGTCGACAAGCGGCGACTTCGTCGACGTGGCGGCACCCGGCGAGCGGATCGCCGGCCCGGCGGTGGCCGGCGGAGGCTACCTGTTCACCGCCGAGGGCGGCACCAGCTTCGCCGCCGGGTACGTCTCCGGGCTGGCCGCGCTGATCCGGGCGTACGACCCGACGCTCTCGCCCGAGCAGGTCGCCGACCGGATCACCCAGACCGCCGACCACCCGGACGGGCTGTGGAACTCCCAGGTGGGGCACGGGGTCGTCAACCCGGTACGCGCGGTCGGCGCGCTGCGCCCGGCCGGCGCCGCCGAACCCGGCGCCGCGGTGAGCGTGCCGCGCCCGGCCGCCCGCCCCGGCCCGCTGGGCGCGGTGAGCGCCGTCTCGGGCGTGGTCGCCGTGATCGGCGTCGCGCTGGCGGCACTCCTGCTGGCCTCGGTACCCGTCGTCCGGCGTGGCCGCCGCCGGGGCTGGCGGACGGCCCGGAAGTGACAGCCGGTGCACTGTCGATCGTCTGAAGTCGACCGGCGAAGCCGAGCGGTGCCTGGGCACCTCCCGGTGTGCCCGAGCGGTGATAATGTCCCGGCATCGTCGACACGGAGGTTGAGGCGTGGCCAGTGGGTTCAGCCGGGTCACGGTGGTAGCTCCACGCAACCGCGTCGATCTCGCGCTACCCGCGGACGTACCCCTGGCCGACCTGTTGCCGACGGTGCTCAGCTGGGCGGGCGACGCCCTGGCCGACGATTCGGCGGCGCGCAACGGCTGGACGCTGTCCCGGCTCGGCGGTGCGGCGCTGGACAGCTCGCGCACCCCGGCCCAACTCGAGGTACGCGACGGCGAGCTGCTCTACCTGCGTCCCCGGGGCGAGGAGGCGCCGCTGCCGGTCTTCGACGACGTGGTGGACGCCGTCGCCACCGCCGCACAGCGACGTACCGGCCGGTGGAGCCCGGCCGCCACCCGGGCGCTCGGGCTGACCCTCGGGGTGGTGGCCCTGCTCGGCGGCGCGGTCGCGGTACTGCTGGCCGGGCCGCCGCAACTGCCCGGCGGCCTGGTCGGACTCGGCCTCGCCGCCGCCCTGCTGCTCGGCGCGGTGGTGCTGGCCCGGGCCGTGGGCGATCCACAGAGCGCCACCGTCCTCGCCCTGGTGGCGCTCTGCCACGCGGCGGTCGGCGGGCTGCTGGTGCTCGCCGGTGACCGGACCGTCGGCCAGCTCGCCCCGCCGCACGTGCTGGTCGCCGCGACCGCTGTGGTGCTGGTGGCGGCGGCCGCCGCGATCGGCGTCGGCGACGCCGGGCCGGTCTTCCTGTGCGGTGCTGCCGGTGCGGTGGCGCTGCTGGTGGCCGCCGCGATCCGGGTGCTCTTCGGGGTGGGCACCCCGGCGGCGGCGGCGATCACCGTCACCCTGGCCTTCGCCACGCTCCCGCTGCTGCCGATGTTCGCCTACCGGCTCGGCCGGCTGCCGGTCTCGCCGGTGCCGACCGACCCGGAGCAGCTGCGCCAGGACGTCCACACGGTCGACGGCCACGAGACGTTCGCCCGGGCCGACCGGGCCGACGCCTTCCTGGCCAGCCTGCTCAGCGCGCTGTCGCTGATCGGTGCGGTGGCCGCCGTCGCGGTGGCCGCCGACGGGATCGCCGGACTGGCGCTCTGCGCCGTGCTGGGACTGACGATGATGGCCCGGGCCCGCTGGTTCCTCGGCCGGGCGCAGCGGCTGCCGCTGCTCGGCGCGGGAGCCGTGGCCCTGACCGCCGCCGTGGTCGCCGCCTACGACGACCTGGGACTGGTGTGGCGGCTGACGCTGCTGCTCGGGGTACTGCTGCTGGTCGCCGCGATCAGTGTCGGCTTCGCGCTGGCCGCCGGGCGCCGGCCGGGTTCGCCGATCTGGGGACGCACTCTCGACATCGTCGAGGTTCTGCTCGTCCTCGCCGTATTCCCGCTGGCGGTGTGGGTCAGCGGGCTGCTCGACTGGATCCGCGCGATCCGAGGCTGATCCCCGCCGCCTCACAGCCCACTTCGGGTCGGGTGCTCGGGGGCCCGCCGCGCCTGCCCGTCAGCCGAAGAGTTGGCGTTCGAACCGGGTCGGGGTGAGCCAGGCATAGCGGGCGGCGCCGCCGCCGAAGGCGGCGACCATCTCGTTGCCCATCGTGGTCAGCGCCGACCAGACCGTCCGGGGCAGCGCGAGTGCCGAACCGACAAGCGCCGCCTCCGGCTGGGTCAGCCGCTGCGCCAGCACCACGTCGGCGCCGGCCAGCGCGGGTACGCCGGCCGGGGTCAACCGGGGCAGCACGGTCAACTGGGTCTCCCAGGCCCGGGTCGGCGGCCGGCGTTCCGGGCCGTGCACGCCGACGTCGCGCAGCCGCAGCAGTGGCCGGGTCGGATCGGCCGGCTCGTCACCGCCCGGGTACGCCGACCGCCACACCCGATCCCCGGCACCTCCGGCGGTCCGGTCCAGGGCGAGCCAGTGCGCCAGCGTGGCGATGGTGCCGGCCGCCGCCGGGACGACCGCGTCCACGGCGTCCACCGCGACCCGGGCACCGTGACCGAGACAGCGGAAGACCAGCAGCTGTGCGGTCCACCAGTCGCCGACGAACGCCACGGTCAGCGGCTCGGGCCGGAACAGCCGCACCAGCACCGGCTGGTTGGCGGCGTCCCGGCCGAGCAGCACGCCGACGGCGTCGACGTCGAGGCTGAGCCGGCCGAGCAGGTCGCCGCCGAGCCGGCGTTCCGGGGCGACGGTCTTCGGGTCACCTGTCGACATCGCGGGCCCCCGTCCCGACGGACCCGGCCGGGGGCGTGGACGTGACGTCGCGGGTGGCGGTCACCGGGTCACCAGGCCCAGGGTGGCGCCGGTGGGCGCCGTCGCATACAGCCCGGTGCCGTGTTCGCCGTTGAGCCGGACCAGCCGGACACCGGCGCCGGCCGCGCTGGCCAGCAGTTGGCGTACGCACTCCTCGACCGTCTCCGGGGCACAGGCGACCCGGACCAGGGTCCGGGCGCCGGTCCTGCGCTCCGGCCCGGTGGAGCCGTCCCGCCGGCCGAACACCACCGCCACGCTCACGTCGAGCGCGGACGGCACCTGGGTGAGGGCCCGGATCGGGTCCACGGCGGGCCTCGCCGGCCAGGCCCGTACCGCGAAGCAGACCTGCACCCGCCAACCGCCCTGCCAGCGGGACCACCGCTCCGCGCCGGGACCGGGCGCCCCGGTCCCCTCGACACCGCAGGAGTACGCCACCGCCTGCCGCAGGCCGTCCCCGTCCAGCACGGCGTGTTCGACGCCGAGGCTGGCCAGTCCGGTGCCGACCCGGGTGATCGCCGCGACGAGTGCCCGGTGTACGCCGGCCAGCCCGCCGCCCCGGTCCGCCGCCACCGTCGCCGCGTCCCGGGCCGAGACCCGGGCGGCGATCCAGACGTCGTGGTGCACCGGGACCGCCAGCAGCCGGCAGAGTTCCAGGTAGGACTGGCTGGCGGCGGAGCGCGGGTCGACGGCGGCGGTCGGCAGCGACGAGTGCCGCAGCACGAGCTGCACCGTGCTGGCCGGCAGTGCCGGGTCGGCTGCCAGGGTGGCGAGCCAGTCCAGTCGCAACGCCGTCCGGGACTCCCCGGTCAGCCCGTCGGGATGCCGGATCGCGATCGCCGCGAACCAGCCGAGCGCGTCCTGGCCGATTCCGATCGTGCCGGAACGGTCGTTGACCGTACTGGTGACCGGGGTCGGCGAGAGCACCACCAGCAGCGAATCCCCGGTGCCGGTCCGGCGCAGCGCGCGTACGCCCGCGCGGCGGCGTCGGGTCAGCCGCAGCCGCGCGCCGAGGACCTCGTACCACCAGCGGCCGCCCGCCCGGCCGAAGGTGCCGAGCAGCAGCACCCCGGTGGCGGCACCGGCCAGCGCGCCCGGCACCGGGGGCAGCGCGTAGGCGGCGGCGCCGGTGGCGAAGAGCGCCAGCTCGACGGCGACGAGTTGGACCGTGCCGAACCGGCCGGTGGATCGACCGACAGCCATCAACTCCGGCATGGCACACACCCTACGTGCCGACGCTAAGATGTCGCATCGACGCGAAGGCGGGGTGGGGATGCGCAGCCGTCGGGAACAGGTGCAGGCCTACCGGTTCCTCATCCGGCGGATCGTCTCCGCGCTGCTGGCCGGCGAGCCCGAGACCAACGAGCTGCCGATGCGGCGGTACGCCCTGGCGATGCTCGGTGGCCTGCTGGTCGCGGTGCTGCTCTTCGCCGGCTTCGGCGTCTACGGGCTGCTCCGGCCGGGCGGCCGGCAGCCGGTGGAGAACGCCATCATCGTGGAGCGGAACACCGGCGCGAAGTTCGTCTACACGCAGGGCCGGCTGCATCCGGTGCTCAACTGGACGTCGGCGCTGCTCATCCTCGGCCAGCCAGAGCCGGCGGTGCGGACCATGGCGGAGTCCTCGCTGCGGGCGGTGCCGCGCGGGCTGCCGATCGGGATCCCCGGCGCGCCCGACTCGCTGCCGACCCGGTCGGCGCTGCTGGGCCTGCCGATCAGCGTGTGCAGCGCACCCCGTTCGCTGACCTCGGTCGCCCGGGCCACCCATGTGCTGTTCGGCCGGGCACCGTCCGGGGGTACGCCGGTGGGTCGGCAGGGCCTGCTGGTCGATGTGGACGGTGGCGACCGCTACCTGCTCTGGAACGAGCACCGGCTGCGGATCCGGGGCAACGCCGTGCTCGCCGCCCTCGGCTGGGCCGGGATCCCGCCGGTCGCGGTCGGCGAGGCGTTCCTCAACTCCGTCCCCCCGGGGCCGGATCTCGTGGCGCTCGTCCTGCCCGGCGCCGGCACGCCGGCCGAGCCGACGATCGGCGGGCAGCCGACCCGGATCGGGCAGTTGTTCCGGGCCGCCGGCAGGTCGTACGTGATGCTTCCCGACGGTCTCGCCCCGGTCGGCGCGGTCACCGCCCGGTTGATGGAGGCGGCCGGCCGTGCGGTCAACGAGATCTCCGCCCAGCAGGCCGGCGGGCTGATCGTGAACCGGGTGGCGGAGCCGCCGGGCTTCCCCGACGCGGTGCCGGAGGTGCGGGGGGCGCAGACCCCGGCACCGATGGTCTGCGCGAGCTACCGGGACGACGTCGGCGCGGCGGAGCATCCGGTCACCGTCGAGACCTTCGGCGCGGTGCCCGCCGAGGTCCCGCCGATCGACGGGCCGCCGGCCGCGACGGGGGCGGGGCCGGACGGGGTACGCCCGGCGGACCGGGTGGCACTGCCCGGCGGGCACGCCGCCCTGGTGCGGGCCGCCAACCCGATCGGGGCGAACGCCGCCGGCAACGTCTATCTCGTCACCGACCAGGGAGTGAAGTTCCCGCTGGCCCGGCCCGAGCTGGAGAAGGTGCAGACCTCGCTCGGCTACGCGGGTGTCCAGCCGGTGCAGGTGCCGGCGAGCATCCTGGCGCTGGTGCCGACCGGGGTGCCGCTCGACCCGCAGGCCGCACTACGGCTCTCGCCGCTGCCGACGCTCGCCCCGACCGGCCCGGCCGGGGGCGGCGGCCGGGCGCCGGAGCCGGGTCCCGGGCCCACCTGACCCGGAGGACCGGGTGTACGGCGAGCGCCCGGCTACGCCCCCGTCCGGCGGGGCGGTGGCGTCCTGCGGAGCAGCCGGTCGCATTCGGCCACCTCGGGCGGGGCGAGTTCCGCCGCCGCCCGCTCGTACGCCGCGCGGGCCCGCCGCTGGGTGTCCTGGATCACCCGGGTGACCACCTCGCCGAGCTTGTCGGGCGGGTACTGCCGCAGTGCCCCGCCGCGCAGCCGGATCTCGGTGACAGTGCCGGCGCCGGAAACCCGGACGCTGACCCGGCCGTCCCGGCTGTGTCCCTCGACAGGCGTCTCCGCCAGCCGGTCCAGCTCACCGTCCATCGTCGCCAGGGCGGCGAGTGCCCGTCGGGCCAGTTCCTCGTAGCCCGCCTCGTCGTGCGGCGAGTAGACCAGCGGCACGTCGTCGCCCGGGTCTTCGTGTCGGGTCATCACCCCTCCCCTCCCAACACTCCACCGCCGGCCTGCGGCCCGTCGGCGGGCTCGGCTCCGGTCCGGCGCCAGGCGTCCGCGCCGGTACGCCCCCGCGCCGGTTCCGCGCCGGTACGCCCCCGCGCCGGTTCCGCGCCGGGCGGCAGTACCTCGGCGGTGACGTCGGCGAGCGCGGCGCCGAGCCGCTGCTGGGCGGCGGAGACCGCGGCCAGCACCGCCTGCTCGACCACCGCGGGGTCGTGCCGGGTGATCGTCCTGACGAATCTCACCTCGACCACGACGCCCTCGCCGTCCACCACAGCGGTGACCAGGCGGGCCGGGTCGGTGCCCTGGTAGGTGCCGGCCAGCAGCTGCTGCCAGCGCGCCTCGGTCCGGGCGATCGACGCCTCCAGCACGGCCAGCTCGGCCGGGACGCCGTCCGGGGTGTCGCCGGTCCGGCCCGGTGGATCCTCCGTCGGCATCGCCACCTCCGCAGCATCGTGCCTGTTCCGACTGATCCGTCGGCGTCCACGCCCCGACCTCCGCCGATACCACGATCCCGTCCGCATGCCTCGGTGGGCCGTGGGCACAGATGCCGGAAAGACGCGTTGGGACACTGTCCGCCAGGCACTATATTTTACGGAGAACCATCTCGATGTTCCTCCGTGCCAGCGAGCAGTCACAGACCGGGAGGACGGCGTTGAGCGTTCCAGACGGTTTCTCCGCCACGGGCGCGCCAGACGGGCTCGTCGCCGCTGGCGCACCGGAGTTCCAGGCACAGCTACCGGAGATGCGGGCGGCCGCCAACCGGATCGCCGGGCTGGCCGAGGATTACCGCAACTCCTTCTCGCCGATCACCGGCGCGGTCGAGGGCACCGTGGCCGGTAACGCCGGGCTGCCCAGCTTCGCCACTGTGGCGCAGTTCTTCACGGTCGCCGTCTCGGCGGCGGTCCGGACCGTCGCCGAGGAGCTGGACACCCAGGCCGTGCAGGTCCGGCAGGCGGCGCAGCACTTCGAGGAGGTCGACCTGCAACAGCGGGAGCGGGTCGCGACCCTGCGCTTCGACGACCGGATGCCGCCGGGGACGGGGAGGGCCTGATGGGCACCGTCAGCTTCATGGGCCTGAAACTCTCCGATCCCGGGGTGGCCCAGGCACTGCTCGGCCCGGTCGTCCAGGCCTTCGTCCAGAACATGACCAACACCAGGACCGACTTCGGCACCGCCGCCACGCTGCCGAACCTCGTCGGTGCGACCGGCACCGCGCAGCAGGACCGTCGGACCGTCGCGCTGAACGCGTTGCAGCAGGTCAGCGGCACGGTCGCGCAGGCGATGACGACCACCAGCACCGGCAGCGCCCAGTTGCAGGCCAGCAAGGCCCGGCTCGACGCGATCGTCGCCAGCGCCACGGCCGGCGGCTACCAGGTGTTGCCGACCGGGCAGGTGACGCCGAGCGCCGCCCAGCGGGCATACTGCAAGGCGACCTGGTCACACGGCGGCGCCGCCAGATGGGCGATGTACGAGATGCGCGCCGCGCAGTACACGGCGCAGATCGCCGCCACCACGACCCAGGCTTCCGCCCTGGACGCCCAGCTCACGTCGGCGTTGGTCAAGCTCGCCACCGACTATCTCAGCAGCCTGTTCCAGCAGGGGACCGGCGCCGGCACCACCTCGCTGCCGACCGTTCCGGCCGTGCCCCCGCCGCCACCGCTTCCGACGCCGGACCTTTCTGTGCCGGGCGGCGCGTTCCCGGGCGGTCCGGTTCCGGCGCCACTGCCGGTGGGCAGCAGCGGGGCGGGTCTCGGCGCCGACGTCGAACTGCCGGGCGGGACCGCCCTGGCCGGGGCGGGCGGTGCCGGTGGCCCGATCGGCGGTGCCGGCGCCCTCAGCGGGGCCGGGGCGGCCGGGCTGGCGCTGGGCGGCGCCTCGGCCGGGAACCCGGCCGTCGCGATGCAGGGCGGCGTCGCCGGGGTCGGCATGACCGGGGTCGGTGCCGCCGGTGCGGCCGGAGCCGGCCGGGCGGCAGCCGGCACGTCGATGATGGGCGTCGGCGGCTTCGCCGGGCACGGTGGTGCGGCGGGCGACTCCGGTGAGCGCGAGGCGGCGAGCTGGCTGGTCGAGGAGGGCGACCCGTGGGCCTCCGGTGACGCCCCGGACGGTGTGCTCGGTTGACCGCCGCCCGGCGCGGAGCCGGAACGGACGGATCGCGACGGTAGCCGGGAGGGAAGTCCTCCCGGCTACCTCAGCATGCGGCAGCGACCGGACCGCTCATCGACCGCTCTGGCCCATCATCGACGCCGCCCGCCGGTCGGCCTCCTTGAGCGACTCGCTCGCGTCCGCGACGACCGTACCGGCCTTCAGCACCACCTGGTGGAACTCGTTCCAGAGCTGCTCCATCTGGGCCTTCCAGACCTCGAACTCGGCCCGGGCGTCGCTGTCCCACGGGATCCTGGCGATGTCGGCGACGAAGTTCTTGGTGGTGACCTCGATGTTGGTGCCGTGCTTCTTGAGCTTCATGGCCGCGGCCTCTGCCTCACCGTGGACCATCCGGATCTGGTTGCTCATGGGTTCCTCCGTGTGCACGGTTGGGGTGGTCCGCACGGGCGCTCCCGAGACGGCTTCCGACCCACCTGCCGGTCCGACCGGACGACCGGCCTAGGTGATGTTGTAGACGTTGATCGTGTTGACCGAGGACGACATCGTCTCGCTCACGTCGGTGAAGGTGCGGTTCACGTCCTCCAAGCCGACCCGCATCTCGTCCATCTTGGCCTGTAGGCGGCGGGCCCCGTCGACCATCTCGGCGGCCACGGCGTAGAACTTGTTCGCCGCCTCGCCCTCCCAGCCCCGCGACCTGAGCTGGTGCACCGCCAGTTCGATGTTCTTGACCTGGAAGTTGATCGCGCCACGGGCGCTGTCGACGAGCTGTGCGGCCTGCTGGGCGTTACCCTCTTCGTGGGCGAATGTCTGTGCCACGCTTCCCTCCGGGAACTAGGCAGCGGCGGGACGCCAGACTCATCGGCGTCTCTATCCGGCCAGGGTAGCCGATGGCCGCCGCCCGCCACATCGCCCGAACGCCGACCCGCGGACCGGTGACACTTCAGGCCCTCGGGCCGGCCCGGCTCCCACCCTTCGGCCACCAAGCACTGTGGATCGCGGCAACGCCGCGTTCACTGTGGATCGAGCCACGCCGTCTGCACCAGGTTGATCCCGTCGCTGCGCCGGATCAGCGTGCCCCGGCCCGGCGGCTGCGGGCTGGGCCGGACGTGCCCGAGTACGGCGCCCTCGTCCGGGTTGCCGGACATCAGCAGTCCCGGGGTGTTCAGGTCGGTGAGCTGTTGCAGCACCGGCTCGTAGAGTGCCCGCCCGACCCCGCCACACCGGCGGGCCAGGATCAGGTGCAGCCCGATGTCCCGGGCCGCCGAGAGCAGATCCACCAGCCCGTCCAACGGGTTCCCGCTGCTGGCCGCGACCATGTCGTAGTCGTCGACCAGCAGGTAGATGTCCGGCCCCGCCCACCAGGAACGGTTGCGGAGCTGTTCGGTGGTCAGGTCCGGGCCGGGCAGCCGGGCGGCCATCGCCTGCGCGATCCCGCCCACCATCGCCGTCGCGGCCTGCGCGGACGGGATGTAGTCCAGCAGATGTTCGCCGTCGACCGCGCCGAGCAGCGTACGGCGGTAGTCGACGATGACCAGTTTCGCCTCGTCGGGCGTATGCCGGGCCACGATGGTCCGGGCGATCAGCCGGAGCAGGTTCGTCTTGCCGCACTGCGCGTCGCCGAGGACGATCAGGTGCGGCTCGGTGTCGAAGGCCAGGTGCACCGGGGCCAGGTGGGTCTCGTTCAGTCCGATCGGGATGCCCGGCCCGGTGACGTCGCGCAGCTCGTCCGCGGGGAGCATCCGGGGCAGCAGGCGTACCGCCGGGGCCGGGTCGTGCCGCCAGGCGTCCCGGACCCGGGCCACCAGGTCGGCGGTGCCGCCCGGCAGGTCGTCCGGCCCGGCCCGGCCGTCGATCCGGGGCAGCGCGGCCAGGAACTGCAACTTGTCCCGGGTGACGCCGCGGCCGGGGGAGTTCTCGGGCACGTTCGCCGCGGCCCGCCGGTCCAGCTCGGAGTCGCTCGGGTCGCCCAGCCGCAGTTCGAGCCGGGTGCCGAAGAGTTCGCGGAGGTTGTAGCGGATCTCCGACCAGCGGGTCGCGGTGAGCACCACGTGGATGCCGAAGCCGAGACAGCGGGCGGCGAGCCGGGTGATCACCTCCTCCTGCTGTTCGAACTCCTCGCGTACCGTGCCCCAGCCGTCGACGACCAGGAAGACGTCGCCGAACGGGTCGTCGGTGACCTGCCCGCCCGCCCGCAGCTCCCGGTACGCGTCGATCGACTCGACGCCGAGTTCGGCGAAGCGCGCCTCCCGCTCGTCCAGCAGGACGCTTACCTCGGCGACGGTACGGCGGACCGCCTCGTGGTTGCGGCGTACCGCCACCCCGGACAGGTGCGGCAGCCCCTCCAGGGAGCGCAGCGTGCCGCCACCGAAGTCGAGGCAGAGGAACTGCACCTCGCGCGGGCTGTGCGTGAGCGCCAGCGCGCAGAGCAGCGACCGCAGCAGGGTGCTCTTGCCGGTACGCGGCCCGCCGACGATCACCACGTTGCCGCCGGCCCCGGCCAGCTCCACCAGGAGCGGGTCCCGGCGCTGCTCGTAGGGGCGGTCCTCGATGCCGACCGGCGCCACCAGCCGGCCGACGCCGGGCCAGGTGGCGGTGACCAGGCCCCGCCGCTCGTCGACGACCGGCTCGCCGAGCAGCGCGTCCAGCCCCGGCGCCACGTCCAGCGGCGGCAACCAGACCTGGTGCGCGGGCGGGCCGTGCCGCAGCCGGTCCACGATCACGTCGAGCATGCTGGTCTGCCGGCCGGCGTCGGCCCGGCTCCCGGCGGACTCGGCCGGCTCGTCGGGCACCGCCACCGGCAACTCCGGCGGGACCGGTACGTGCACGGTGCCGTACGGCATGATCCGGCGGCGTACCAGTTCCTGTGCCACCAGGCCGCTCGGCACGGCCGTCCGGTACGGGCCGGAGACGTACGCGGCCCGGAAGCGCAACATGGTCTGCGTACCGGCCTTCAGGTAGCCGTGCCCGGGAGCGTTCGGCAGCTCGTAGGCGTCCGGTACGCCGAGCACCACCCGGCTCTCCATTGCCGAGAAGGTCCGCAACCCGATCCGGTACGACAGGTGGGTGTCCAGCCCGCGCAGCCGGCCCTCCTCCAGGCGCTGGCTGGCCAGCAGCAGGTGCACCCCGAGGGAGCGGCCCAGCCGGCCGATGGTGACGAAGAGGTCGATGAAGTCGGGCTTGGCGGCGAGCAGCTCACTGAACTCGTCACAGATGATCAGCAGGCTGGGCATCGGTGCGAGCGGTTCACCGGCCCGGCGCGCCTTCTCGTACTCGTACCGCGAGACGAAGTTGCCGGCGGCCCGCAGCAGCTCCTGCCGGCGGACCAGCTCGCCCGCGACGGCGTCCTCCATCCGGTCCACCATGGCCAGCTCGTCGGCCAGGTTGGTGATCACCGCACTGGTGTGCGGCAACGCGTCCAGCGAGGCGAAGGTGGCGCCGCCCTTGAAGTCGACCAGGACGAGGTTGAGTTCCTCGGAGGAGTGCGTGACGGCCAGCGAGACCACGATGGTGCGCAGCAGTTCGCTCTTGCCGGAGCCGGTGGCGCCGATGATCAGTCCGTGCGGGCCCATCCCGTCCTGGGCGGCCTCCTTGAAGTCCAGCTCCACCACCGAGCCGTCCGCGCCGATGCCGAGCGGGATGCGCAGCCGGTCCCGGTCCGGGCGGGGGCGCCAACTCCGGGCCGGGTCGACCGCGCCCGCGTCGCCGAAGCCGAGCAGTTCGGGCAGCTCGGTGACCCGTGCTGTCGCCTCCTCGGTCTCGACGTGCCGGGAGAGGCGGTGCGGGGCGAGCTGCCGGGCCAGCCCGCGGGCCTGCTCGAAAGTGAGCCGGTCCGGTATGCCGAGCGACATGCTCCGGTCGCCCCGGTCCGCGGTGAGCGCCTCGGCCCCGACGTCCAGGCAGAGCAGCCAGCGGCCGGCGTCCCGGGGCACCATCCCGGAGAGGTCCAGCACGGTGCAGCCGAGCACGCCCGCACCGTGCAGCTGCGACGTCGCGGGCACGTCGCCGCCGTCGAGGACCACCATCAAATGCGCCGCCGTGGTCAGCGGCCGGGCGTCCGGGGAGTGCCGTGGCCGGGCGGCGAACTCGTCCCGGAACGCGTCCTCCAGCGCGCTCGACGACTCGAACACCAGCCGGGTCGCGCCGGCTCCGTCGGTGACCCGGTCGTCCTGGGCGTGCGGCAGCCACTTGACCCAGTCCCAGTCCGGCCGCCGCTCCGGCGCGATCACCACCGCGATCCGGATGTCGTCCGGCGAGTGGAACGTCGCGAGCTGGCAGAGCAGCGCCCGGGCGAGGTCGAGCACCGGCTCCCGGTCGCCGCGCAGCACCAGCCGGCTGAACGAGCGGAGCTGGACCGCCAGTGGCAGGTCCGGCACCACGGACTGGGCCCGGACGAAGCGGCGCAGCGCGAGCGCGGTCAACGGCTCCAGGTCCTCCACCGGCCTGGTCTCCGGCGGCTTGATCGTCACCGACAGCTTCTGGGTGCCGGTCGCCACCCGCACCTCGGCGAAGTCGTCGTCGGTGCTGCGCCGCTCCCACATTCGGCGGGACGCGCAGACCGCCCAGAGCGCGGTCGGGGCCGGGTGCCGCCAGAGCAGCGCGGTGCGCTGCTGCGCGGCCGCGTTGCGGGCCCTGCGCCGGCTCTGGGTCAGGTAGCGCAGGTAGTCGCGGCGCTGCGCGTCCAGCTCGGCCCGGCTGTTGCCGTGCCCGCCGCCGAGCGAGGTGGCGGCCATGCCCAACATGGAGAGTCCGAAGAGGCCGCCGACGACGTATGTGAGCACTCCGCCGCCGCGTCCGGAGTAGAGGATTGCCATCGCCGCGACCCCGGCCACCATCGGGACCAGCATCATCAGCTGGAGGAGGTTGCGGGGCAGCGGCTCCGACAGCTCCGGCGGCGACTCCAGGACCAGCTCGCCGCGGGGCAGCGGCGGCGACGGCTGGCGGGGCGGCCGGCGGAACAGCACGGTGCCCGCGGCACTCTCGCGGGTGCCCGGAAGGCGAGACTGTGCCTCGGTGACCTCCACGACCCGGGATACTATCCGGAGAGCTGCCCGGCACCCTACGCATCGTTGGCTACACTTGCCGTCACCCCGACTCGGCGCTTGGAAGGTTGCGATGGCCGCCGACGAGTTCGCCGTCAATCTCCTGTCGCTGCGGGACTTCCAGCAGCGGCTCCAGCCCCGGATCGAGGCGGCGTACGCCGCGCTGACCGCGCTCAGCACCGCGCCGGGCAGCGACCGGCCCGCGCTGGGCGGCTTCCACGACGCGCAGAAGACCGCCGACCGGCACCAGGACCTGCACGACGAGTACGTCGCCCGGCTGCGCCGGCTGGTCGCCGCGTTGACGGTGGCACAGGCGGCCACCGCCCGGATCATCGAGAGCTACCGGACCGTCGACGAACTCAGCGGCACGAACGCCCGACAGATCGCAGGCGCCCTCGGCGCGGTGAGTGAGGCTCTGCATGGTGGCCGACGCGACAAACCCCCCGCGACCTGACCCGCGCGGCACATCCGTCCCGGCGTCCGACGCCGGCAACGACCGATCGTCCGGGGAGGTGCGGAGAGTTTCGATGGCCGACGAATATCACGAGCGCTACCGGCAGCAGAGCCACGAGGAGCTCTACCGGTTGCTGATGGCCGGCCTGCCGGCGCAGGTGGACGGCATCGCCGACACCTGGCACACCGTCGAGTCGCGCGTCGGGGCGATCGCATCCGGGCTGCACGAGGACCTCGCCCGGGTGCTGCCCGGCTGGACCGGGCCGGGCAGCCGGGAGTTCCAGTACCGGCTGGGTCTGATCATCAGTTTCGCCGGGAAGCTGGCCGAGGAGGCGGCGGCGATGCGCGGCGGGCTCACCGTGATGTCCGGCTCGCTCGCCGAGGCGCAGCGCCAGGCGGAGGCGGACCGGCCCGAGCTGGCCCAGGCACGCTACGACGAGTTCTCCCCGGTGCTCGGGCACACCCTGTCCGAGGAGGAGCGGGCCAAGGCGCGGGAGCGGGTCGCGGCGCAGGTGGCCCGGCTGGCCGCCGACTACGCCGTCACCGATCACCGGAGCTGGCCGGCGACGATTCCGCTCGAACCCGGCGACCTGCCGGTGCTCGGCGGGCTGGTCGACGACCTCCACCTGCCGGCGGCGGTCACGATGCCCGAGCCGTCGCCGCTGGCCACCGACGCGCCGGTGGTCGGCACCGCGCTGGCCGGTGCCGGGGCGTTCGGCGAGGCACCCGGCGGTGCCGCGCTCGCCGCCGTACCGCCGGCCGCGTCCGCACCCGCCCAGCCCGGCAGCGTGCTGAGTGGGGCGGGACCGGCCCTGGCCGGCGTCGGCAACCACCTGATCACCCGGGCCGGTGCTGCCGAGGGCCGTCCCGGCTCCGGTGTCGGGACCGCCGGTGCGGGGGCCGCGACCGCGGGCGCGGTGCCGATGACCGGCGCCGCCGGTGCGGCCGGCCTCAGCGGCCGGCCCGCCGACGGCTACCCGGTCACCGATCCGCGGTTGGCGGCCGAGCCGACGGCGTGGTCCGGCGACGGCGGTCCGCAGTGGAGCGACGAGACGGACGCGCCGCCGCCGGTGCTCGGCCAGGGGGACTGACCGGTCCGCCTGCCCACCGGCTCGTGGCGGTCGTCCGTCGGCCCGGTCAGACCGGCCAGCCGGGTGGTGCGAAACGCCGTTTCAGGGTGACCGTGCCGGCCGCGACGTCGACCACGCACACCTCGGCGTTGACACAGCCCTCCGCGCGGACCGTCACGGTCGCCTGACCTCTGCTGAACGAGCCCTCGTAGAGGTTGGTGTCCAGCACCCAGACCTTGGGCGTCCCGTCGCAGTCGGTCCTCGTCGTCATGGCACCGGCGGTGGCGGTTCCGCCGCGGTTCTGCTGGGACACCTCGACGAAGACCATGGCCAGCCCGGTGGCGTAGCAGGTGAGGGTGCCGGAGATTCGCGGAGCGCTGTTGCCGCGGTTCAGCTGTCCCTGCGAGTGGAACGTGACATCGGTGGTCGCCGGTCCGTCCAGGGTGAAGACGAAGTCGCCGGGCGGCGCCCAGGAAAAGGCACTGACCATGAAGTGGTACGTCGTGCCGGCCTCGGCGGACCAGCCGAGGATGCCGTAGCCACAGTGGACCAGCGTCAGGTTTCCCCGCTCACCGGTGAAGATGGCCAGGTACGCCCCGTACGGCTGCGCCGTGCCGCCCGCCGCGTAGGTGCCACCGCGCTGCGGGGTGAAGCGGTACCAGATGGAGGAGAGGGCACCGTCGCAGGTGGTCGGGTCGTCGGGCGCCGTCGTGGCGTCGGCGCTGGGGACCGTGTCGGTGAACGGCAGTGGTCCGCTGACCGTGGTCGCGTCGTCGAAGTCGTCGTTGGGCGCCGATGCCGATGCCGATGCCGATGCCGATGCCGATGCCGATGCCGATGCCGATGCGGTGGCCAAGGTCGGGGATGCGGTTGCGGCGCCGGGCCAGGCCAGCACCGCGACGGCGACCGAGGCGGCGGCGAATCTCGTCAGTCTCATCCCATGACCTCCCACCAGCGCACGTCTCCGAGCCGCCAGTCGGCGCTGGTCCGGGCGGGGTGGCGCTCGCCCGGTGCTCCGGTCGCGACGGGATGCTGCCTGGTCCAGGACGGCTGGAGGCGGCCTCAGCCTAGTTCCGGCCGGCAAGTCCGCCAGTCCCAGCGTCGACGTCGGTCCGGACGACAGGTGATCGTTACGTGACCTTGCGTGTTCGACGTGTGGCTCGGCGCCGCCGGGACCGTCCCGCAGCTGACGGAGGCGCAGGTCGCGGCGGTGAGATCCGTCATCCCGGTTAGGCGCGGCACAGCCCGGATCGTAAGGTTAGCCGAACCTAATACGAGAGGTGCGAGGAAGATCGTGACGACGGTAGCGGCCGGGGTGACCAGGCCGGAGACCCGGCCACGCCGTCGGGTCGGCCGGCGCGTCGCGGTCACCGGCACGGCGGCCGTAATGCTGGTGCTGGCGGTGCTGGCCAGCCTCGCACTCGGCAGCAGGTCGCTCGCACCCGCCCAGGTCTGGGACGCGCTCGTCGCACCGGACGGCGGCGAGGCGAGCACGATCGTCCGGGAACTGCGGGTGCCGCGTACCCTGCTCGGCCTGGTCGTCGGCCCCGCCCTGGCCCTGGCCGGAGTACTGCTCCAGGCGCTGACCCGCAACCCGTTGGCCGAACCCCGGATCCTCGGGATCAGCGCCGGGGCGTCGCTCGGTGTGGTGCTCGCGATCGCGGTGTTCGGGATCGGGACCCTCGCCGGCTATGTCTGGTTCGGAGTCGTCGGCGCCCTCCTCACCGGCCTGCTCGTCTTCGGCATCGCCAACCGGGCCCGGGAGGGGGCCAGCCCGGTCACCCTGGCACTGGTCGGCGTCGCCCTGGACGCGAGCATCGGCGCGACGGTCATCGCGCTGCTGACCGTCGACGCCCGCACCTTCGAGGAGTACCGGTTCTGGGTGGTCGGCGGGCTGACCGGCCGGGACGTCGCCGTCGCCGGGCAGGTGGCCCCGTTCGTGCTGGCCGGCGTCCTGCTGGCCGGCTTCGCCGCGCGCGGTCTGGACGCGCTCGCCCTCGGTGACGACGTCGCCCGGGGGCTCGGCCACCGGGTCGGACTGGTCCGGCTCGCCGGAGGGGCCGGCGCGGTCCTGCTGGTCGGGGCGGCGGTCGCGGCGGCCGGGCCGATCGCGTTCGTCGGTCTCGCCGTCCCGCACCTGGCGCGCGCCCTGGTCGGCGCCGACCACCGCTGGACCCTGGCGGTCGCGGCGCTGCTCGGGCCGACACTGCTGCTCGCCGCCGACGTCGTCGGCCGGCTGGTCGCGCCGCCCAGCGAGGTACCGGCCGGCATCGTCACCGCGCTCGTCGGAGCGCCGCTGCTCGCCCTGCTGATCCGCCGGGCCCGGGTGGTGACCACATGACCGCCCGCGATCAACTGGGTGGCGAAGTGACCACTCCCGGCCAACTCGATGCCCGCGTTACCGCCCGGAGCCAACCGGCGGTGGCGGCAGCGGTGCCGGCCGGGCGGACCCGGATCCGGCTCGGTCCCGCCCGACTGGTCGTACGGCACCGGCCGCTGCTGGTCGGCGGGGTACTCGTCGTCCTGCTCGCCGCCGCCATGGTGCTGGCGCTTTGCCTCGGCACCCCGTACGTCGCCCCGCAGGACGTGCTCGCCGCGCTGGCCGGCGCCGGTACCCGGTACGACCTCGTCGTCCTCGACCTGCGGCTGCCCCGGGTGGTCCTGGCGGCGGCGGTCGGTGCCGTCTTCGGCATCGCCGGCACGCTGATCCAGAGCGTCGCCCGCAACCCGCTGGCCAGTCCCGACGTGATCGGCGTCAGCCAGGGCGCCGGACTCGCCGCCACCGTGGCGCTGACCACCGGCGCGAGCGCGGTGCTGATCGCTCCGGCGGCGCTCGCGGGTGGCCTGCTGGCAGCGGTCGCGGTGCTGCTGCTCGGGCTGCGGCACGGGCTGGCGGCGCAGCGGTTCGTGCTGGCCGGCGTCGCCGTCGCGGTGGCGCTGCGGGCGCTGACCGAGGTGGTGATGCTCTCGGCGGACCCGATCGACGGAATCCGGGCGCAGCTCTGGCTGGTCGGCACCCTGGCCGGCAAGGGCTGGCAGGAGACCGGCTATCTCGGGGCGACCCTGCTGGTGCTGCTGCCGGTGCTCCTCTGGGCCGGCTGGGCGCTGCACGGCAGCGCGCTGGACGACGACACCGCACGCGGCATCGGGCTGCGCCCGGTCGCCCGCCGGATCGGCCTGGCCACCACCGGGGTAGTGGCCGCCGCGATGGTCACCGCCCAGGTCGGTGCCGTGGACTTCGTCGCCCTGGTCGCCCCGCAACTGGCCCGCCGGCTGGTCCGGGCCGAACGGCCGTCGCTGCTCTGCGCCGCCCTGGTCGGCGCCCTGCTGGTGGTCCTCGCCGACCTGGCCGCCCGCCGGCTCTTCGCACCCACCCAGCTTCCGGCTGGGGTACTCACCGCCGCCCTTGGTGGCCCCTACCTGATCTACCTGCTGCTCCGTGGCCGACGGAAGGTGTCCTAGATGCTCTCCACCCGCGACCTGGCGGTCGGGTACGAGGACCGGACGGTGCTCGACGGCCTCGACCTGGACCTGCCCTCCGACGCGTTCACCGTGATCGTCGGGCCGAACGCCTGCGGAAAGTCGACGCTGCTGCGGACCATGGCCCGGCTGCTCACCCCGCGCCGGGGCACCGTACTGCTCGACGGGGCGGCGATCCGGGAACTGCCGACCCGCGCCGTCGCCCGCCGGCTGGGCGTACTCCCGCAGAGCCCGCTGGTGCCCGAGGGGGTGACCGTGGCCGACCTGGTCGGGCGGGGGCGGCAGCCGTACCAGCGGTGGTGGCGGCAGTGGTCGCCGGAGGACGAGGCGGCGGTCCGGGATGCGATGGCGTTGGCCGACGTCTCGGCACTGGCCGAACGCCCCGTCGACACCCTCTCCGGCGGGCAGCGGCAGCGGGTCTGGATCGCCATGACGCTGGCCCAGGACACCGAGGCGCTGCTGCTGGACGAGCCGACCACCTTCCTCGACCTGGCCCACCAGGTGGAGGTGCTGGACCTGCTGCACCGGCTGCGTGCCGAGCGGGGCCGGACCGTCGTCGCCGTCCTGCACGACCTCAACCAGGCCGCCCGGTACGCCGACCACCTGATCGCGATGCGCGACGGCACGGTCGTCGCGGCCGGGCCGCCCCGGCAGATGCTCACCGTGGACCTGGTCCGCGAGGTGTTCGGGCTCGACTGTGTCGTCGTGCCCTGCCCGGTGACCGGGGCACCACTCGTCGTCCCGACGCTCGGCACGCTCACGCTGAAGAAAGGTACGCCATGCGCCGCACCGTCATAACCCTGCTCGCCGTCGCCGCCCTCGGTGCCGGCCTGACCGGCTGCACCAGCAGTGACCCGGTGGTCGGGGAGGACGCCGCCGGGCAGGGGACCCGGACCGTCGCACACGCCATGGGCAGCACCGAGGTGCCGGCCCAGCCGAACCGGGTGGTGGTGCTCGACACCGACAAGTTCGACACCGCCCTCTCCCTCGGCGTCGTGCCGGTCGGTGCCGCCCGAACCGAGGTCGGCGCCTGGCCGTCGTACTTCGGTGCGGAGAAGGTCGCCGGGATCGAGCCGGTGGGGCTGCTCGCCGAGCCGGACCTGGAGGCGATCACCGCGTTGCGGCCGGACCTGATCCTCGGCAGCAAGTTCCGGCAGGAGAAGTTCTACGACGAGCTCTCCGCGATCGCGCCCACCGTCTTCACCGAGAAGGTCGGCATCACCTGGAAGGAGAACTTCCTGCTCGACGGCAAGGCGCTCGGCAAGGAGCAGGAGGCCAGGGACCTGCTGGCCGGTTACGAGAAGCGGGCCCGGGAACTCGGCGCCAGGCTCGGCGACGCCGCCGCCCGGAAGATCTCCATCGTCCGATTCCTGCCCACCGAGATCCGGATCTACGGTCCGGACTCCTTCTCCGGCCTCGTCCTCGGTGACGTCGGGGTGGGCCGGCCGGAGCGGCAACTGCTGGCGGCCAAGGAGGACAAGCGGTTCGACAAGGTCAGCCCGGAGCGGATCCCGGAGGTCGACGGCGACATCATCTTCGTCACGGCGTACGGCGAGAAGGCCGCCGCCGAGCAGGCGAAGGTGACCGGCGGCAGCCTCTGGAAGAACCTCTCGGCGGTCAGGGCCGGCAAGGCGTACGTGGTGGCCGACGAGACCTGGATGACCGGGATCGGTGTAACCGCCGCCGGCAGGATCCTCGACGACCTGGAGAAGTACGTCCCGGCGGCCTGACCCGTCCGCCCGACCGGCCGGCCCCGACCCGGTCTGGTACGCGGCCTACGGGTCGAACATGGACGCCGACCGGTTCGGCTGCTATCTGGCCGGTGGCCGGCCGGTCGGCGGGCTCCGGGAGCACCCCGGCTGCCGGGACAGCACCCCGCCCCGGCAGGACCGCCCGGTCCTGCTGCCCGGCGGCCTCTACTTCGCGCTCGAGTCGCGAACCTGGACCGGCGGGATGGCCTTCTACGACCCGGAGCTGCCCGGGGTGGTGGCGGCCCGGGCGTACCTGCTCAGCGCCGACCAGTTCGCGGACGTGGCCGCGCAGGAGATGCACCGGGTACCGGGCGGTCCGCTGGACCTGGTCGAGGCGGCGGTCGCCACCGGGCGGGTCAGCACCGGTCCGGGCCGTTACGAGACGGTGCTCTGCGCCGGCATCCTGGACGGGCATCCGGTGCTCACCCTGACCGCGCCGTGGCGGGCCGGGGACGTACCCGCGAACCCGCCGGCACCGGCGTATCTGGCGACGATCGCCCGTGGGCTGCGGGCCAGTCACGGCTGGACCGAGGCGCGGATCGCCGACTACCTGGCGGGCCGGTCCGGCGCGGCCGGGTCCGGCAACTCCGGCGCCGTCTGGTTGTCGAGCACCCGCCAGCCCGCTCACCCGGGATCCGGGGCGCCGTCTCCAGCGCCGGCCGGCGGCCCGACCCGGAACCCTGCGCCGTCGGACGGTTCCGGTCACACCTCGGCGACTTCCTGAGCTGGCTCACCCTCGCCACCGCCTACCGGGACGCGTGCCTGGCCGAGGCGGTCTACGACGGTGACCTCGCCGGGGAGACGCCGGTGCGGCCGGTGCTGGAGATCCCCTGACCGGGCAACCGAAACCGTCGGCGCCGGGCGACCGGAAACCGTCGGCGCCGGGCAGACTGGGACCGGGGGGTGACGCGGTGGCCGCAGCGGATGCCGGCAGATGGGAGAACGGCGCGGAACTCGACGCGGCGCAGCGCCGGGTCGACGCCTGGCAGTCGTCCTTCGCCGACCGGGCGGAGCGGGCCGCCGAGCTGTCCCCGCCGGCTGGCCGGACTGCGGGTGACGGTCCGCGGCGCCGACGGGCTGGTCGAGGCGACGCTCGACCCGGCCGGTGCGCTGGTCGGACTGCGGTTGGACGAGCGGACCCGGCAACAGCCCGCCGACCGGGTGGCCGAGGAGATCCTGGCCACCGTCCGGGCGGCCCGGGCGGAACTGCTGCGCAAGGTGACCGAGGCGACGGTGGAGTTGCTCGGCGCCGACGACCCGGGCGGTCAGGCATTGCTCAACTCCTACGGCGGCGGCCGGCTGACGGCACCGTGAGCCTGCCGCGCGGACCCGTTCGCGGAGAGCTTCCGGATCCGACCTCCGCCCCAGGCTGACCGTCCCTTGTGGAGAGTCGAGCGGTCCGGGCGGCGGTCGGGGTTCGGCAGGTGTCTGAAGCGGCCGGGGGACCTGGCGGCATCAGTAGGGTGACGGCGCGGGCCGCGTGGCATAGATTCGCGTCGGCATGATCATGGATGATCGACGTCGGGAGTGCCGGACGAACCCCCGACCGGCGCCCCGAGGCAGAACGAGAGGTGACTGGATGCACCTACTGTCCGCCAGGCCACGGGCGTGGCAGTCGGCGCTGGCCGCGACGCTCGCGGCAGCGCTGGTCGCCGGCGCCGCCAGCACGCCGGCCACCGCCGCACCGGGCAACCCGGCCGGTGGCAACGGCCCGTTCGACGTACTCGACCCGCAGTCCTGGGTGAACCCGGACGGCATGAGCTGGGACGACTACGTCACCCCGCCGAACACGAACTGGGCCGACCCGGGCATCGCCGGCTCGGTCCGCAACTTCAAGATCGCTCTGGTCACCCTCGACTATCCGGACCAGCCGTTCGTGGTGACCCAGCGGCCCCGGTCGACGGTCTTCGGCAACCCCCAGTCGACGGCCGCGAACATCCCGCGCGACCAGGTGGCGACCTTCTACACCGACTTCCTCAACCGGCCGAACGACCTCAACCGCGGCCACACCCTGCACGAGTACTGGATGCAGGACTCCAACGGACGGTACGGGGTGGACCTGACCGGGTTCGGCCCGTACGAGATGCCGGCGAAGTCCTACCAGTACGGCATCGACAACGGCTTCAACCCCGGTGCCTGCCCCGCCGGCGAGCAGTGTGCCAAGAACATCCGCACCGACGGGCTGGGTGCCTGGCGGGCGGCGGTCGGTGACGAGGTGGCCGACTCGTTCGAGCTGGTCTTCATCCTCTCCGCCGGACAGGACGAGTCGTCCACCTGGCAGGAGTTCGGCCAGATGATGTTCCAGACCAAGGAGGACGTGCCGGACGCCTGGGGCCCGCCGGACCCGAACCTGCCGAACCACGCCCGTACCCGGTACGTCGAGTGGACCTCCTGGAAGGCGGCCTCGACCATCTGGCCGAACGCCGGAGGTGGCTCCTCCACCCAGGCCGAGAGTTCCGGCATGGGCGTGTACGCGCACGAGCTGAGCCACCTGCTCAGCATCGGCGACAACTACAACAACCCGTACGGCGTGCCGTTGCGGCGGGCGTACACCGGGATCTGGAGCATGATGTCGCGCGGCTCGTTCAACGGGCCCGGCGGACCGCACACCCGGTGGCAGATCCCGCCGGTCAACGGCGGCTCGATGGGTTCGCTGCACACCGTCCGCGACAAGGTCAAGATCGGTCTGCTCGGCGAGGAGCACCTGCTGCGGCTGAACCGGGAGGCGCTGGCCACCTCCGGCATGGTGGTGGCGACGGTGACCGCCCGGGCGGTGGACGCCGGCCCGAAGGGGCTCACCGGGATCAACATCGCGATGAACCGGGACCGGTCACCGGCCTGCGACACCAGCACCGAACCGCTCTGCGACGGCGGCAGCTTCAACAACTACACCGTCGAGGTCGTGGACCGGATGGGCGCGGACTCGTTCACCCCGGACAGCGGGGTACTGCTGTCGAAGACGAAGAACGCCGACAGCGCGCCCTTCGTTTGGGTGGTCGACGCCAATCCGCAGGACATCGACATGATCGACTTCTACCGGCCGGACGGCACCCCGCAGAAGATCACCATGGGGGACTACCGGCAGCTCTCCGACGCGCTGTTCCACGCCGGCACCCGCTCCGGCAGCGAGTACGAGTACGTGGACGAGGCCAACCGGCTGCACTTCTACGTGCTCGACCACAAGCGGGACGGTGACGGCGTGCTGTCGTACACGGTGGCGGTGCGCTCGCTCGACGGCGCCGGGCCGGCCAGCCACGGCGTGGCCCTCTCCAGTGGCGAGGTGACCACCGCGACCCGGCCGACCAACCGGGGCGTGACCTGCTCGTTCACCCTGACCAACACCGGCGCGTACGCGGCCGGCGGCCAGGCGCACCCGGAGAACGTCACCGCCTACCTGAAGTCCGACGTCTACCGCCTCTCCGCGACGGTCAACGGAAAGGGCTGGCGGGTCGAGTTGCCGAACGCGCTGGCCACGGCCGGGTTCGGCAAATCCGACACGGTCCGGGTCTCGGTCGGGGCGACCCCGTCGGCCACCCAGACCGGCGTCGTCAGGCTCACCGCCACCTCGGAGAGCGACCCGACGAAGTCCGTGACCAGGCAGTGCCGGGTCCAGAAGTCCTGACGCACCCGGCGGGACGCCCGGGGGGTGGCGCGCCGCCCCCCCGGGCAGCTCGCCGCCAACCCTGGGGGAGGGAAGATGCGACCTCGCCTGCCGGCGGCGCCGCCACGGCCCCTGCCACTGCGGTCACGGCCCCTGCTGCCCCTGCCACTGCGGTCACGGCCCCTGCTGCCCCTGCCACTGCGGTCACGGCTCCTGCTGCCGCTGCCACTGCTGGCGCTGCTGCTGCTCGCGGCGCTGGCCGGCTGCGGCGGCGAGGAGCCGCGCGCCGAGCTGACCGTCCGGGTGCTGGTCCGGGACATCAACATCCGACCCGAGGGTGTCGAGTGCGCCGGCACCGGGCCGTACACCTACTTCCACAACCGGGCGGCGTACCGAGTGGTGGACGGCGACGGAGAGACGCTGGCCGAGGGTGCGCTGCCGCCGGGGAAGTCGGTCCGGACCTTCACCGAGGATCTGGAGGTGTCCCGCATCCCGACGTTCTGCGAGTTCGCCGTACCGGTGACGGTGGCCGACCGGAAGGCGTACCGACTGGTCGTGGACGACCGCCGGCCGATCGAGCTGACCCGGGACGACAGCGAGGGACCCGCGCTGGTCGCGGTGGTGCCGTCGTGACCCGCCGGCACCGACTCGCCGTCCTGGTCGGGCTGGTGATGACTGCCACGGTGGTCGCGGCCGGCTGCACCGGGGACGGCGGCGGCCGCGAGCCGGCCCCACCGACCGCCGGCGGCGCCGCCGTGCTGCCCGGTCCGGCGCCGGCCGACCTCGCGCTGCGTCCCGCGCCGACCGACCTGCCCGGCGCGCCGAAGGCAACCGGTACGCTCACCGACGGCAGTCCGCTCGCGCTGGCGGACCTGTGGGTTGACCGGCCGGTGGTGCTGACCTTCTTCACCTCCTGGTGCAACACCTGCGCCGCCCGGCAGGACGGCCTCAGCCAGCTCGCCCGCGAGCTGCGCGACCGGGTGGTCTTCGTCGGCGTGGCCGGCGACGACGAACCGGACGCCCTCCAGGAGTACCTTCGCGGGCACCGGGTGGAATATCCGGTACTCGTCGACGCCGACCAGCGCGTCGCGCGCGCGTACGCGGTCCGGGAACCTCCGGCGGTGGTCGTCGTCGCCAAGGGCGGCACGCTGCTGCGCGGCTGGCCCGGCGGGGTGGAGGCGACCGCCCTGGACAGTACGTTGCGCACACTTGTACTCGCCCCGTGACCACCACTGGACCGACGGAGACTGGGATGGACACCGACCAGCCGATGAACCCCTACACCGGTGCGCCGAACGGCGACGCGGTGCCGCACACCGGCACCGACGGACTCGACGCGGTGTGCCGGGTGGTGGCCGCCGCCGTACCGGCGTACGCGGCCCTGCCGCTGACCACCCGGGCGGAACTGCTCCGCCGGATCGGTGCCGCGCTGGAGGGTTCCCGGGACGAGATCGTGGCGCTCGGCGACGCCGAGACCGGCCTCGGTACGCCCCGGCTGCACACCGAGCTGACCCGTACCCGGGTGCAGCTGGAGATGTTCGCCGACGCCGTGGCGGAAGGGTCCTTCCTGGAGGCGGTGATCGACCTGCCGGATCCGGATGCGCTGCCGGCACCCCGGCCGGACCTACGCCGGATGCTGGTCCCGGTCGGCCCGGTGGCGGTCTACGCCGCGTCGAACTTCCCGCTCGCCTTCTCGGTGCCGGGCGGCGACACCGCCAGCGCGCTCGCCGCCGGCTGCCCGGTGGTGGTGAAGGCACATCCCGGTCACCCCGGGCTCTCCGACCTGTGCGGTGCGCTGGTCACCAGCGCGTTGGCCGAGGGGGGCGCCCCGGTCGGCACCTTCGCGGTGGTCCGGGGGATGGAAGCCGGCCGGGAGCTGATCACCCATCCGGCCATCGCGGCCGGCGCCTTCACCGGCTCCGCCGCGGGCGGTCGGGCGCTGGCCGACCTGGCCGCCGGCCGCCCCGACCCGATCCCGTTCTACGGCGAACTCGGCTCGCTGAACCCGACCGTGGTCACCCCGGCCGCACTGGCGGCCCGGGGCAACGCGATCGCCGAGGCTTTCGTCGGCTCGGTCACCATGGGCTCGGGCCAGTTCTGCACCAAGCCCGGCCTGCTCTTCCTGCCCGCCGGGCACCACCTCGACGGGGTACTCGGCAAGGCGGTCGGGGAGGCGTCGCTCGGCCCGCTGCTGAACGCCCGGATCCGCGACGCGTACCAGGAGGGGGCCGCCGCGCTGGCCGCGGTGCCCGGGGTACGCACGGTGGTGCCGCCCGCCCCGGTCGAGGAGCCGGGCTTCCGGGCCGGCGCACAACTGCTGGCCGTCTCCGCCGGTGACCTGGTTCGGTATGCCGACCGGCTGCTCGAGGAGTGCTTCGGCCCGGCCGCCCTGCTGGTCGAGTACGCCGACGAGGCGGAACTGCTGGCGGCGCTCGCCGTGGTCCCGGGCGCGCTGACCGCCACCGTGCACGGCGAGGAAGCCGACGAGGTGGCGGCCCGGGTGGTGGAGCTGGCGGCCCGGCGGGCCGGTCGGGTCATCTGGAACGGCTGGCCGACCGGGGTGGCGGTGACCTGGGCGATGCAGCACGGCGGGCCGTGGCCGGCGACCACCGGCTCGTTGCACACCTCGGTCGGGGTCACCGCGGTTCGCCGCTTCCTGCGTCCCGTCGCCTACCAGGGGATGCCCGACGAGCTGCTGCCGGCAGCCCTGCGCGCCAGCAACCCGCTGGGTATCCCGCGCCGGGTGAACGGCGAACTTTCGCTGCCGTCGTGACACGGCGAACTTTCGCTGCCGTCCTGGGACGGCGAAGTCTCGCTGCCGTCGTGACCGTGCGGGGGTGCCGACCACCGGTCGCCGGAGATGTGATTCGGCAGATATGACGGATTCATGCGGATTAAGCTTGGTGAAGACGGGCGTCGGAGTCCTGGCGCACCGGCAGACCACACCGCAGCAGGAAGGCCGACGTGCTGACCAGCAACCCGCACCCGGGTGTCCGGAGCAGGCCGGCGTACCGCCGTCGTAGCGCGCCGCCGCACCAGGCCCCACCGCACCGGGCCGGTCGGGGCGCTCGGCGCGGCGGCCCCGGCACGCTGCCGATCCGGGTGACGGGGCGGCCGTGAACCGCCCGGCGGTCTCGGTGCTGTTGGTCAGTTGGAACGCCCGGGAGCAGACGCGTCGCTGCCTGGACGCGCTTCGCGACGCCAGCGACGGCGCCCTCCCGTTCGAGGTGGTGGCCGTCGACAATGCCTCGACGGACGGATCCGCCGAGATGCTCGCGGCGGATCCGTTGGTACGGCTGATCCGCAACCGGTGCAACGTCGGCTACGCGGCGGCGGTGAACCAGGCGTACCGGCAGGCCGTCGGTGAGCTGATCCTGCTGCTCACCGGCGCCGTCCGGATCCGTCCCGGCGCGCTGGACCTCATGGCCGGCTTCCTCCGCGACCGGCCCGACGCCGCCGGGGTCGGACCGCTGCTGCTCGACCCGGACGGGACGATCCGGCAGCCGGACCTTCCGCTGCCGGGGTTCCGCTCCGTCGTCGGTGCCGGCGCCCCGTCGCTGCGCCGGCTCCCGGGCTTCCGGCCCGCGCGGCACCGGATCCCGTCGGGCGGCGACGCCCTGACCCGGCCACGTCAACTCGCCTCCTGCGACTGCCTGCTGCTCCGCCGCGAGGTGCTGGAGCAGGAGTGGGTCCTCGACGAGCGCTTCCCGGTCCACGGGCACGGCCTGATGCTGGCCCGCTCGCTGCGGGACGCCGGGCACCGGCTCTGGACGGTTCCGCAGGCGCTCGCCAGCCGTGACCCGGGTACCTCCGGCCGACTGCTCGGCACCGCGTCGGGTAGCCGGCACCGCGTCGGCGGACTGGTCCGCTACCTGCGACTGACCGAGCCCCGGCACCGGCTGGCGGTGTTCCGGCTCGTACTGCTGGCGGAACATCTCGGCAGGCGGATCGGCCGCCGCCGGACGGGCATCGGTCTGCGCGACCTCGCGGCGGCACTCCGGGGCGACGTCGGTGCGCTTCCCGAGGGCGACGTGCGGCCATGGTCGGTACTCTCCGGCGACGGCCAGTGGGCTGCCGAGCACTACTTCCGGATCGTCACCGGGGAACGCGTGGACGACCGGCGGATCCTGCTGGTGCACCGGCCGCGCCGGCTGCGCGGGCGGCGACTGCGGGTCGAGTTCGACGGCTCCTCGATATGGCAGGCCACGCCGCCGGCCCTGCTGTCCTTCGGCTGGCGCTGGTGGCCGGTTCGGTGGGTCAACGGCTGGTTCGCCGCCGCCGAGGTGCGACGCTGGCTGCACGAGCAGCCCGGCTTCCGGGTGCTGCGGCTCGACGACACCAGCCGCTACCTGGCCGGCCGGCTCGACGAGGACGAGGTCGTGGCCGCGGCGCCGCCGCGGTTCCGACCGCTCTCCACCGGCCGGTACGCCCCGCTCGGTGTGGCGGACCCACTCCCGGACCCCGGTCCGGCACCCGCGCTGCCCACCCCGACCACCTGAGGCCGCCCCACCCGAGCCCCCCGGAGCTGTCGGCATGCTCGGCACCTGAGGCTGCTGCCCGCATGCTCAGCGGAACGAGCACCCGAGCGGCGTCACCGGTCGACCCCCGTTGCCGGCCGGCGCGGCACGAGATGTGTCGCGGGCCCCGGGACGGTTGGTCCCGAGGCCCGCGAGGCGTCCGCTTCTGCTCAGCCGACCGGGTCACCGGTACGGCGTCGGCGGGTGGACAGCAACAGGACGATCCCGAGCGCCGTCACTGCCGCACTGAAGCCGATCAGCGGGCGTACCGGATCACCGGTGACCGGAAGTGGTGGCACCCCGACGTACCGGAAGAAGAGCGTGTTGGAGACGCCCCCCGGCGTGCCGACGGTGATCGCGGTGTCCCCGGGCGGGCAGGCCGGTGCGCGGAACGTCAGCGAGGTGCCGTCCTGGCTGACAGTGACCTCACCTGCCGGGATGGTACGACCACAGATCGTCACGGTGGTCTGTCCCGGCACGAAGCCGATACCGCCGACCGTCACGACCGGGCCACCCACAGTCGGCCCCTGGCCGGGATCGACCGTGTTGATGACCGGGGCCACCGCCTGGTAGTCGAAGCCGTCCTCGGCGACGGCGTCGGCGCCGGGTAGCAGCACGGTGACGTCGACCGTGCCCGGCGTGCCGGGCGGGGTGGTGACGGTGAGCGAGGTGCCGTCCGGGTCGACTACCAGGTCGGTGCCGGGGTTGCCGCCGAAGTCGACTCCGGTGGCGCCGGTGAGGCCGGTGCCGGTGACCGTCACCCGGGTGCCCCCGGTGCTCGGCCCGGCCGGCGGGGAGACCGACGTGACCGTCGGTCCGATGTAGCCGAAGGTGCCGCCCGCGGCGGTGCCGGCCGGGAAGACCAGGCTGACGTCGGCCGGACCGGCGGCGTTCGGCGGGGTGACGACGGTGATCGTCGTGCCGGCCGGGTCGACGGTGAAGCCGGTGCCCGCGACGCCGTCGAAACTGACGCCGGTGGCGCCGGTGAAGCCGGTGCCCGTGATGGTGACGGTGGTGCCGCCACTGGTCGGGCCGGAGGTCGGGTCGAGCCCGGTCACCACGGCGTCACTGCCGTCGGCGAGGTAGGTGTAGTCGAGTGGTTCGGCCGAGCCGCCGGGGGTGGTGACTACCACGTCGGCCGGGCCGATCGGGTTCGCCGGGGTGACGGCGGTGAGGGTGGTGCCGCCGGGGGCCACGGTGACGTCGGTGGCGGGTACTCCGTCGAGGGTGACGGTGGTCTGGCCGGGTACGAAGTTGGTGCCGGTGATGGTGACGGTCTGGCCGCCGGACTGCGGTCCGGAGTCCGGGTCGATGGCGGTGGTGGTCGGCGCGGCCGCCTGGTAGGTGAAGCCACCGGGCGCCGCGGCGTCGGCGCCGGGTATCAGCACGAGGACGTCGACGGGTCCGGGTGGGCCCGGCGGGGTGGTGACGGTGAGCGACGTGCCGCTCGGGTCGACCACCAGGTCGGTGCCGGGGTTGTCGTCGAAGGTGACTCCGGTGGCGTCGGTGAAGCCGGTTCCGGTGATCGTCACCCGGGTACCGCCGGCGCTCGGGCCGGTGTCCGGCACGATCGAGGTGATCGTCGGTGCGACGTAGCTGAAGGTCGGCGCGGTGACCCGGCCGGCCGGGAAGATCACCTCGACCAGGGCCGGACCGGCCGGGTTCGGCGGGGTGACGACGGTGATCGTCGTACCGGCCGGGTCGATGGTGAAGTCGGTGCTGGGCAGCCCGTTGAAGTCGACCGCGATGGCGCCGGTCAGGCCGGTGCCGGTGATGGTGACGGTGGTGCCGCCGCTGGTGGGGCCGGAGGGTGGGGTCAGCCCGGTGAAGGTGGCGTCGCTGCCGTCGGCGAGGTAGGTGTAGTCGAGTGGTTCGGCCGAGCCGCCGGGGGTGGTGACTACCACGTCGGCCGGGCCGATCGGATTCGCCGGGGTGACGGCGGTGAGGGTGGTGCCGCCGGGGGCCACGGTGACGTCGGTGGCGGGTACTCCGTCGAAGGTGACGGTGGTCTGGCCGGGTACGAAGTTGGTGCCGGTGATGGTGACGGTCTGGCCGCCGGACTGCGGTCCGGAGTCCGGGTCGATGGCGGTGCTGGTCGGCGGCGCTGGTGCCAGCGGACGTTCGCAGGTCGCCTGGGCCACGACCACCGTGCCGACCGGGATGGTCACCGGTTCACCGGCCACGGTCCCGGTCAGGGTGAGGGCGGCCAGGATGGCGGTCGCCGCCGCGCCGTCCGCGGTGGTGGTCTCGGTACGCGTCAACGTCGCGTTCAGCGCAGCGTCTAGCAGTCCCGGTACGGCGACGGCCCCGCTGCCCTGCACACTGGGGCCGTTCGCGGTCAGCACCACTGTCTGACCGAAGAGGAGGATCTCGGCGAGCGTGGTCTCGGCGGTCTGCGCCCCGGTCAGTGGGCAGGTGACCACGGCGGTCGCCTCGGGTGCCTGGATCACGTCGATGCCGAGCACTGTCAGGTTCAGGTCGGTGACGGCGGAGAACGCGGAGGATTCGGTCGCGCCACGGGTGGCGGTGACCTCCTCCACGGTGCCCGAGGCGGTGACCCCGGTCGCACCGGTCAGGGAGATGTCCACCAGGGTCGAGGTGTCGGTGCCGCCACCGGCTGGCGCGACCGCGCTGCCGATCACGGCGTCGGCTTCGATCACCACGAGACCGCCGACGGTAGCCGAGAGGTCGACCCCCAGCCCTCGGGCGCTGGCGGAACCGGGTTGGGCCAGCGCCGGTGACTGGAGGTGCAGTACGGCAGCGCCGGCGACCAGGGTCACCGCCAGGATGGACAGCTTTCTCCGAATGGATGTCACGTTTCCCCCGTGGAAGTCAGGCGGCAGCGAGTGGAAGACGCCTGTTCACACGCGCCCTTCCATCCGCAGAACGACCCGAAACCGGACAGGTTACGCGAATCTGTACTGAAAGTATCTATACCATGACTCTGTGTTAGTCGCGTCCGCTTGCCCTCGCTGGTCGGTGGTCCCGGCGCCTGGTAAATCCGGCATTCCATCCTTTTAGTTATCAAAACTACATAAGCTCGCCGGCATGTCGAGACCCTGGATCGCGATCGCCGCCGTACTGGGTGTGGGCGGAATCGTCGCCGGCTCCTATCTGCTCGTCGACGCCGTCGCGGACTCGCGCGCCCCGCGGCAGTCGACGGCGGCCGTCGCGCCGACCGCGACCGGACCGGTTCCGCCCGAACCCACTCCGACCGTCCGGGCCGCCGACCCGGGCGACCGTGCGGCATCGGACCTCGTCCGGCGGCTCGGACCCGAGCCCGGTGGACCGTTCGGGGCGAGGATCACCAGCGGGTCAGCACAGGTGGCGCTCACCTTCGACGACGGTCCGGACCCCCGCTACACCCCGCAGGTTCTCGCACTGCTGCGACGGCAACAGGTCAGGGCCACCTTCTGCGTGGTCGGGGTCAACGTGCGGGCCCATCCGGAACTGGTCCGGGCGATCGCCGACGACGGCCACACCCTCTGCAACCACTCCTGGTCGCACGACGTACGCCTCGGCCGTCGGTCCCCGGCCGCCATCATGGCGGACCTGACGCGTACGAACCGGGCCATCCAGGCCGCCGCGCCGGGGGTCGAGATCGGGTACTTCCGGCAGCCTGGTGGTGCCTGGACTCGGGCCGTGGTCGCGGTGGCCGGGCGGCTCGGCATGACGTCACTGCACTGGGCGGTGGACCCGCGGGACTGGACCCGGCCCGGCAGCGGCACGATCAGCCGCGTCGTGACCTCCGGTGTGCGTCCCGGCTCGATCGTGCTGCTGCACGACGCCGGCGGCGACCGGCGGGAGACGGTGAAGGCCCTGCACCCGATGATGACCAGTCTCCGTCAGCGCTTCTCGCTGAGCGCACTGCCGGCCGGCAACGGCCGCTCCGTAACCCCCTGACCCGGCCGCTCCGTGGCCCCCTGACCCGGCGGTGCCGTGGCGAGGCCCGGCGCCGGCTCGGCGGGAACGGTGGTCGCGGACGCGGTCCGGAGGTGCACTTCGGAAACCGCGCCCGACGTACCCCGGTGGCCGGCATCCGGTCGTGGCCGGCACGCTCTCACCATTACGTGAGGCTGTATGGTTCTCGGATCTGGCTGGCGGCCCCCGCCGGCCCGCCGAGACGTCGAGGGTGACATGGAGTTCTTGAGCAGTCCCGAGCTGTGGGTGGCGTTCGCGACGCTGCTGCTGCTGGAGGTCGTGCTGGGCATCGACAACGTGGTGTTCATCTCGATCCTGGCCGGCCGGCTGCCCGAGCATCAGCAGGCGCGGGCCCGCACCATCGGGCTGTCACTGGCCCTGGTGACCCGGCTGCTGCTGCTGGCGTCGCTCTCCTGGGTGATCGGGCTGACCGCGCCGCTGTTCACGGTCGTCGGTCAGGAGATCTCCGGCCGCGACCTGATCCTGCTACTGGGCGGGTTGTTCCTGCTGGGCAAGGCGACCTACGAGATACACGAGCATCTGGAAGGTGCCGAGCACGGCAAATCGGCCCGGGCCACCTCGTCGTTCGCGGCGGTGATCGCGCAGATCCTCGTCCTCGACATCGTCTTCTCGCTCGACTCGGTGATCACCGCTGTCGGCATGGTGGACCAGTTGTTCATCATGGTGGCGGCGGTCGTGGTGGCGATGGTGATCATGCTGGTCTCGGCCGGTGCCGTGAGCCGCTTCGTCAACACCCACCCGACGGTGAAGATGCTGGCCCTGTCGTTCCTGCTGCTCATCGGCGCCAGCCTGATCGCCGAGGGCTTCGACCAGCACATCCCGAAGGGCTACGTGTACGGCCCGATCGCGTTCTCCATCTTCGTCGAGTTCCTCAACCTGCGGGTCCGGGCCCGCCAGCAGCGCAGCGCGGCACAGCGCGGCGCGGCACAGCCCGTGCACCTGCACCCCACCTACGTGAAGTCACCCTCGACCGAGGCAGGTATCCAGGCCGAGGCGGGTATCCGGGCCGAGGCGGGTATCCGGGCCGGGGCCGAGGCCGAGGGCGCGACCGGGAAGTCGGGCACCCCGGCCGACTGAGCGGCGTGCCGGTGCCGCCGGTCGGTCGGCCGACCGGCGGCAGGCGTCTGTGGCCGTACCGTCCGGCCGTTGTAAGGTTCCGGCGGAAGGGGACGAGGCGCGGAGGTGGACCGTCGTCGACCAGACTCTGTTGCGGATCGGTGAGGTGGCGGCTCAGGCCGGCGTCTCCCCGCGTACCGTCGACTTCTACACCAGTCTCGACCTCATCACCCCCGCTGCCCGCTCCGGCGGAAACTACCGGCTATACCAGCCCGAGGTGGTCGAGCGGATCGCGACGATCCGGGCACTGGAGGCGCACGGAGTGCCGTTGCAGGAGATCGCGGCGGCCCTGCGCCGACCGGTAGCCGACGACCTCGACGCCAGGCTCGACCAACTCGACAACGCCCTGCACGCCCTCCAGGCCGCCGCCCGGCACAGCGACGAGCACGCCAACGGGCTGCTCACCGCGATCACCACCCGGGCGCACGCACTCATCGCGACCGCGCTGGACCTGACCGCCGGGCTGCCGCCACCCGGCTGAGCGCATCGCCGACGGCTCGCGCGCCGGCCGTCGACTCGCCGCCTTGCCGCCCGAACTCGTCGCCCCGCCGCCCCGCCGTGCGACCTCGTCGACCCTGCCGGGCAGCCCCGCCGACCTTGCCATGCGGGACCGCGACCCTGCCGCGTGACCGTGCCGACCCCGCCCTTCGACACAGCCCCGCACGACGAACGCACAAACTCCGGATCAGGTCAGCAAACGACAACAGTCGACGAGTTCTGCGACGGGCGGCAATCCCAATTTCCGCGCCGCCTCCACGGGGCCGGAACCGGGACTCACCGACCGGTCGTCGCGTGGTACTCGTCGACGATCTCCTGCGGGATACGCCCACGATCCGATATCCCCCGGCCGGACTCCTTGGCCCAGGCCCGGATGGCCTTGTTCTGTTCCCGGGTTCCGGCCGCACCGCTCCTGCTCCGGGCCGAGCGGCCACCGACCGCCGCTGCGCCCCGACCGAGGCGCTGGCCGGATGCCGTGTACGGCGCGAAGGCGTCCCGCAACCTACCAGCGTTCTTCGCGGAAAGGTCGATTTCGTACTGCACCCCGTCGAGGGAAAACCTGACGGTTTCGTCGGCGTCGCCGCCGTCCAGGTCATCGACCAACTTGTGGATTACTTGCTTAGCCACGCCCCGACTCCTCCCGTTGGCTGGTCTCTGTGCCGGACTTTACCCCGCACCACCTCCATAGGACCAAGCGAGTGTTCGCACCAGGCGGAAAAAACTGACCGGGTAGTCAGTTCCGCAAACGGTACGAGCGACTGTGTGGGGGCCTGCGCGAATGCGGATGCCGAGTGCCGGCGGTCGGGACGACAGGGTGAACTTCCTGCCCAGGGTCCGGCTCGTCCGGATTGACGAGCCGGTGTCGCCGGCGAGGGTGGCGGAGCGGCGGGAATGACATGATCATATTGGCCACGATGATCAGATCGAGCCGCCGCACCTGTCGTGTGCCACGCGTCGGGAAGTGCGGAGCGGGTGTTGATTGTGGACGGAAAGCGGGCGTGATAGCTTACGGTCCGGCACAGCGCAGGGCGCGCGGCTCGCACCGACGAGTGCGTGATTTCGGATATTGAAGTCGGTGCTCAGACGGGGCGAGCAGAGCAATGGCGACCGACGCTGCCAGGCGTGGCGACCAATGGGGCCGCGGATGCGGGCAGCGGGGCGCACCTGCGTCCACCGGCAAAGTCCGGTGCCGCGAAGGCATTTCCGTTTCCCGCACCGGTGTCCCCGAACGGTTGACGGGCCCAGCCGAACAGGTCCATCCCCGGTTGGTGGGCCGCCCCGGGCTCACGTCTGCGGCGAACCGGCCGGCGCCCACCGCCCTGCCCGGCGACGCTTCGCACCCGGATCGGAAGTAGGACAGTAGTGAGCAGTCTCCGCGCGGCCGACCCCGCCCTGGACCCCGATCTGGCCGTACTGGACTCGCCCCTCTACCGGGCGGCCAAGGTGCTGGTCGCGACGCTCGCCGTGGCGTACGCGGTCAGCACCCTGATCCCGTTCGGTGGCCAGCGACCCGTCTTCCTGGACACCTGGTGCTATTCCGCGGTGCTGGTCGCCGCCGCACTGCTGGCGCTGGCCCGGCCGATCCTGGTTCGGCAGAACCGGCTCGCCTGGGGTTGCGTCGGGGCCGGGATCGCCTCGTGGTCGGCCGGCGACATCTACTGGGCGGCCAACTTCGCCAGTGCCGAGGCCGGTGACATCCCGGTGCCCTCCCTCGCGGACGTCTTCTACGTGGGCCTCTACCCGCTGGCGTACGTCGGCTTCATCGCCCTGGCCCGGGCCACCGTACGTCGCCTACCCGCCTCGGTGTGGCTGGACGGCGTGGTCACCTCGCTGGCCGCCGGGGCGGTCTTCTCGGCGGTGACGCTCACCGACGTGCTGCCGACCAGCGCCGGTGCGGCGTTCGGGGAGACCGTCACCAACCTGAGCTATCCGATCGGCGACCTGGTGCTGACGGTCGTCGCGGTGGCGGCGCTGGCCATGGTGCGGTGGCGTACCGATCCGGTGTGGTGGCTGCTGGGGCTGGGTGCCGGGGCCTTCGCGGTGGCCGACACGGCATACCTGTTCAGCCTGGCCGACGACACCTACCAGGACGGTACCTGGATCGACGGAGTGTGGATGGTCGGCCTCGGCCTGATGGCGCTGGCCGGCTCGCTGCGCCGCCGCCGCCGGGTCGACGAGGTGAAGGGTTTCGCCGCGCTGCTGGTGCCGATCCTCTTCTCGCTCTGCGCGCTCGGGGTGCTGATCGTCGGCACGCTCGTACCGCTGCATCCGGTCTCGATCGTCCTGGCCGGCGGGTGCCTGGTCGCGGCGGGCGTCCGGACGGCGCTCACCTTCGAGCAGACCCGCGAGTTGACCCGTACCCGGGTCGAGGCGACGACGGACGAGCTGAGCGGCCTGGGCAACCGGCGGGTGCTCGACTCGGCGCTGCCCGGCATGCTCGGCGGCCTGCCGCCGGGCGCGGCGCTGCCGCTCACCATCGTGAGCGTGGACCATCTGCGGGAGATGAACCGCACCCTCGGGTACACGGCCGGCGACACGATCCTGCACACCGTCGGCTCCCGGTTGCGTGCGGCGCTGCCGGGCGATGCGGTCGCGGTGCGGCTCGGCGGCGCGGAGATCGCCATCCTGCGTACGGTGGCGGCCGGCACCCCGGAGAGCATCGCCAGGGACACCGCTCACCTGCTGCGCAGCCTGGGCAGTCCGGTCACCGCCGGCCCGGTCCCGGTGCGGATCGAGCTGAGCGCCGGGGTGGCCATCGCGCCCGGGCACGCGACCACCGCCGCCGAGCTGATCCACTGCGCCGCCGACGCGTTGCACGCGGCGAAGGCGAACCGCTCGGAGGTCGAGATCTACGATCCGAGCCTGCGCGGCGACCTGAGTTCGCACCTGCTGCCGGACCTGTTGCGCGCCGTCGAGAACGAGCAGCTCTTCGTGTACTACCAGCCGAAGATCGAGTTGGCGACGCGCCGCCCGGTGGCGCTGGAAGCGCTGCTGCGCTGGCGTCACCCGGTCTACGGCTGGATCGAGCCGGAGCGGTTGCAACGACTGGCGGCACAGGTCGGACTGACCCGGCAACTCACCCGGCTCCTGTTGCGGTCGGCGACGGAGAGCTGCGCGGCCTGGCGTGCCAAGGGCTACGACCTGGGGGTTGCCGCGGACATCTCGGTGGCCGACCTGCTCGACTCCCACCTTCCGTACGACGTGGCGAAGATGATCAACAAGGTGGGCATGCCCTCGGCGGCGCTGACCCTGGAGATCGCCGAGGAGGTGCTGCTGGTCGACGCCCGCCGGACGGCGATGGCGCTGGGTCAGTTCCGGCACTTCGGGGTCCGGCTCTGCCTCGACCACTACGGCCGGTCGGCTCCGTCCCTGACCCGGTTGCGCAGCACGCCGGTCGACGAGCTGAAGCTGGACCCGTCGTTCGTCGAGCCGATGCTCGACAGCCCGCAGGACGCCGTCGTGGTCCGCTCGACCGTGGAACTGGCCCGGTCCCTGGGCATGCCCACCGTCGTGGCCGGGATCGCCTCGCCGGTCCTGCTCGACGCGGTCGCCCGGTCCGGTTGTTCAGGCGCCCAGGGCGGCCTCTACGGCGAGCCGGTGAGCCCGGAGAGCCTGCCGGCCTGGCTGGCGTCGGCGCACCGGGGTCCGGTCGAGCACCGCCAGCCGACACCCGCCCAGCACCAGCACAGCCAGCCCCAGCACAGCCAGCCCCAGCACGGCCAGCCCCAGCACGGCGTGGGAAATTCGCCCGGCGGTCCGTGGGCCGGCCGCTAACGTGGGCCGATGAACCTCGATCCGGTGCTGCACAACCGGGCGGCCTGGGACCGGCAGGTCGACAAGGGCAACGAGTGGTCCCGACCGGTCTCGGCGGAGACGGTCGCCAGGGCCCGGGCCGGCGACTGGTCCGTCGTACTCATCGGTCATCAGCCCGTGGACCGGGCGTGGTTTCCGGCTGACCTGGCGGACGCGGACATACTTTGCCTGGCCTCCGGCGGCGGGCAGCAGGGCCCGACGCTCGCCGCCGCCGGTGCCCGGGTCACCGTCTTCGACAACTCGCCCCGGCAGCTCGACCAGGACGAGCTGGTGGCCCGGCGGGACGGTTTGGCGCTGCGGACGGTACTCGGCGACATGCGGGACCTGTCGGTCTTTGCCGACGACTCCTTCGACCTGGTCTTCAACCCGGTCTCGAACCTCTTCGTCCCGGAGCTCGGCCCGGTGTGGCGGGAGTGTTTCCGGGTGCTGCGGCCGGGCGGCGCGCTGCTCTGCGGCTTCGTCAACCCCGACGTCTACCTCTTCGACCACGAGGCGTTGGACGGGCGCGGCGAGCTGCTGGTGCGGCACCGGCTTCCGTACAGCGATCTCACGCACGTGCCGGCCGAGGAACGCGAGCGGCTGTGGGGGCCGGACGCACCACTGGAGTACAGTCACAGCCTGGCCGAGCAGATCGGCGGTCAGCTCGCCGCCGGTTTCGTCGTCGTCGGATTCGCCGAGGCGCCGCACCACTCCGACGCCACCGCCGGCTGGCTGCCGGGCTACTTCGCGACCCGCGCGGTCAAGCCCGATCCGGCCGGTGCCACACCGCCGCGCTGACCCCTTTGCTCTCGCCCGGTCCCCGCCCTCGACGTCGGCCTCGACGGCGCGGCGTCAGGGGTTGGCGGCCAGGAACAGGAACGCGGCGCAGACGGAGAGGTGTACGGCGCCCTGCAACACGGTGGCCCGGCCGGGCATCACGGTCAGGATGCCGACCCCGGCGGTCAGCGCCAGCAGGACGATCTGGGTCGAACCGAGACCGAGCAGTAGCGGGCCGTCCAGCCAGAGCGAGGCGATCGCGATGGCCGGAATGGTGAGGCCGATGCTGGCCATGGCGGAGCCGAGAGCGAGGTTGAGACTGATCTGCACCCGCTGGCGGCGGGCGTTGCGGACCGCCGCGATGGTCTCCGGCAGCAGGATCAGCAGCGCGATGACCACACCGACGACCGCGTGCGGCAGGCCGGCGCTGGTGACCCCGTCCTCGATGGTCTTGGACTCCACCTTGGCAAGGCCGACTACCGCGACGAGGGCGGCGACCAGCATGCCGAGGCTGACCAGCGTGGTCGACGTGGGAGGCGCTGCCGCGTGCTCCTCGTCGTCGTCCACCGTGGCGTTGCCGTCCACTGCGGCGTTGTCGTTCACCGCGGCGTTGCCGCCGACCGGCGCCGGTTTCGGTTTCGGCTTCGGTGCCGGCGTCGTCCTGGGCTTGGCGCGCCGCTGGATGATGCCGTCGTCGACCGGCAGGAAGTAGTCCCGGTGCCGGACGTTCTGCACCACCACGAAGAGGGCGTAGAGGACCAGTGACGCGACCGCGGCGAACGCCAGCTGGGCACCGGTGAACTCCGGTCCCGAGGTACCGAGGGTGAAGGTGGGCAGCACCAGACTGAGCGCGGCGAGCGTGACGACGGTGGCCAGGGCGGCGCCGGTGCCCTCGGCGTTGAACGACGTCACCCGACGGCGTGCGGTGGCCACCAGTAGGGACAGCCCGACGATGCCGTTGCAGGTGATCATCACGGCCGCGAAAACGGTGTCCCGGGCCAGCGAGGCCGTGCCGGGACCGCCGGAGACCATCAGCGTGATGATCAGCCCCACCTCGATGACGGTCACGGCGACTGCGAGGATCAGCGAACCGAACGGCTCGCCGACCCGGTGGGCGACGACCTCCGCATGGTGCACCGCGGCGAGTACCGAGCCGGCCAGCAGGATCACCACGACGACCTCGACCGCCGCCGGCAGGCTGCGTCCCCAGACCGCGGCCAGGGCCGCCACCGCGAGTAGCGGGATGGCGGTGGCCAGGCGGTTGACGGACGTACCCGACGTGCTGCCCGCTGGCGGTGTCAATGCACAGTCCCTTCAGGTGACGCTCGACGCCCGCGACGGGCCGGCACGACGGCAACTCTACCCGCCGCCCCGGTCGCCCATGACCAGCACGAACTCGCCACCTGGAGATCGACTGTCGATCGCCGGACTCCGCGTTTCCACTGGGCCGAGCCGGCGTCCCACTCGTTGTAGGTGTACGGGTTGTCCAGCATGTCACCGCGCTGCGCATGGAAGGCGACGTGGCCGTATGGGTTGAGGATCGGGAACATCACCGGCGAGTCGTCGTTCTTGACGAGTACGACGTCCGCCTTCTTGCCCGGCTCCAGGCTGCCCACCCGGTCGTCCAGGCCGAAGGGCGCGGCTGCCGCCCCGGGTGGCCCACTCGACGACCTGCTCGGCGCGCAGATGGCAGTGCGTGACGGTGTCCTGTCGGGCGTGTGCCTCCAGGTGCTCCCGGGAACGGTCCGCGCCGAGCGTGGCCTGCATCGCGGTGAACAGGTCGCCGCTCCACCAGACGCTGGTGTCCATGGAGAGCGAGACCGGGATGTCGTGGTGCCGCAGTTGCCAGGTGGGTGGGTAACCCTGGCCGGCGCTCTGCTCGCTCTCCGTGGAGAGAGCGAGACAGATCCGCCGGTGGCGGCGATCCGGTTGTACGAGTCCCGGGTCAGCGTGACCGCGTGCACGTAGACGGTGGCCGGGGTCATGAACCCGTTCTCGTGCATCAGCCGGATGCCGTCGTCGTTGGTGGCGCCCCAGACACCGGCATGGGTGGTGACCGGTACCCCGAGTTCGGCGGGCTACCTCGAAGGCGGCCCGCTCCGGGAAGGCGGGGTCGCCGTGGAGGTCGAAGGCCATCTGGAAGCCGAGCATGTCGCCCTTGCTCGCCCTCCGGCGCTGCACGACGTCGCGGAACTCCGGGCTGGTCGCCCAACTCCCACGGCCCCTGCTGGATGTTCCCGTACGCCAGCACGAAGCGGCCGGGGACCGCCTCGAGGGCGTCGACGGCGGCATCGGCGTGCTGCGGGTTCGCAGCACATCACGGACGTAGGACGGAGCGTGCGTGGGCCAGACGGTGCTCATACGCCTCAGGCAGGTCCGCGGCCAGCGCCTCGTATAGTGCGACCGCCCGTTCCGCCGCCATGCTTGCCTCCAGCTGCGCGCCTCCCGCAGCCGCGTGGACCTCCGCGAGGTTCAACAGTGCGCATGCGTGTCCGCCGCGGTAGCGAGCCGGATTCTGGGCGGCCAGCCGCTCGTACATCGCCACCGACTCCGCCGCGGCGGCCAGCGCCTCGGCGTGTTCGCCTCGCCGGGCTCGTATGCGGCCGTGATCCGTCAGCGCCTCGGCGAGTCGTCCCGCCAGACCGTGCGGATCGAGCTGGTACCGGCGTCGGTAAATGTCCAGGCACTGCATCGAAGCACTCAGCGCCTCCTCGCGATCCGGTGCCGACAGGGACAACGTGTGCAAGGCGAGCGCGAGCGTCGGTTCATGCTCGTCAGGATCGGCGACCACGAGTGTGGTGAGCAGTGCGACAGCTTCCCGAGCGGCCACCACCGCCTCCTCCGGACGCCCCAGCTCCACCAGGACGCATGCCTTGTTGTTCAATGCTATTGCGAGTTTCGGGCCGTCATCGTGGTGGCGTCGGGCGATTTCGACCGCCTCGGAGTCCGCCGCAAGCGCCTCCTCGACCCGGTTCAGGTTGTGCAGGCTACCGCCGAGGTTGTAGAGCGTGACGCACAAGCCCATGTCGGCCTCGCGGACCTTCGCGCGGAAGTCACTGAGGTGTTCCTCTCGGATCTCATCGTCGAAATCGATGGATTCGAGAAATTCCTCACCAAGTTCGTCGTCGTCAAAGAGATCGTTGACTTCCCGCAACCCGCCATCGGCGAAAAGTTCCCTGCCCACCGGCTGATCACCCGAGTGAAGAAGCTCCTCCTCACCAGGGAACAAGCGCAGGAAACGCTGTTTGCGGTCCACCGCCCGCGCTGCTTGTGCACGATCGAGACGCACCGCTTCCTCTGCGACGGCCACCGCCTCGCGATACCGGCCCAACCGCCCCAGGCCGTTGCCGGCATTGTTCAGGGTGATCCCCAGGACGGACAATCCGAACCAGTCATCGTCTCCATCGACCGCCCGCCTGCGGATCTCCACCTGCTCGGCGATGCTCGCGTACGCCTCCTGGTATCTCCTGACTTCGGCGAGAGCGTCGGCCAGCCGCCCCAAGGCCTGGCCCAGCCGATCGGTGCCGAGCCAGCCCGACTCGTCACCGGCGTCGCGGTGACGCCGCCAGATGCTCACTGCCTCGGCCGCGGCGTCAACGGCTTCGTCGAAACGGCCGACGCCGGTAAGACAGTCGACATATTTGTCGAGTGCGTACGCCAGGGTGAAGCTCTTGGGCCGACCGGGCTTGTCGTCTGGTTGCTGCCGGATCTGACGGATCGCCTCGGCGGCCGAGTCCACCGCTTCGTCGCGCTGCCCGAGCCGCACCAAGGTGTTGACGACTTCGGTTTGCGCATCGTTGGCGAGGTCCAGAGCCGTAACGTCCACGGCCGCCAGGCGCAGGCTCACCGCCTGCTGCTCCTGGCGGATCGGCAACGCTTCCTCGTGACGCTTCAACTTCACCAGAACACTGCCCAGCCGGTCCAGCACGTGGCGGTAGTCGCCGAGTGCGTCGCCGGTGACCTTGATGCCGTCGGCGCGGTAGACGTCAACCGCCTCACGATAAACTAGCCGCGCCAACACATACCAGCTCGGGTACTCCATCTCGGCGCCAAGGCTCCGCAACTTCTCGGCCAGCGCGTACGGGCGGGGCCAGGCATCACGGGGCTGCCCGCGCAGAGTCTCGATCTCCCCTAGAAGAACCTCAGCGTCACGTAGATCGGGACCATCCGCTATGTAGCGATTGCGGCCACTGTCGGGTGAACCGGGATGCTGAAACAACAACTCCGCTGTTATGCGACCGTCCGCCATGGGCCCAGACGATAGCGGAGCCCTACGACATTCCCCCCCCCGGGCACCTGAGGGTGTTCCCGCGCCGATCGTTTGGTGCTCGAAACGCTTGATCTACTCTGCACGCACGCGGGGGTGCCGCGATGGTGGGGTCCGGAGCAGCAGTCTTCTTTGCCTGGATCGCTATCTGTACTCCGCGTACTCGCCATGGTTTGGGTGTACCTGCTCGGCGAGGTCCGGGCGGTGCTGCTGGAGGGCCGGTCGGGTACGCCGGTACGCCAGCCAGCCCATCGCGACGAACCAGGCGTGCAGGGTGACCAGGATGCCGGCCACCGGCAGCAGCACCCCCATCAGCCAGGCGGTTCTCCTGATCTGCGGGAGGTCGCCCAGCCGGAGCCGGACCGCCGTGACGGCGCCGGTGACCACGACTGCGGCTGGCACGCCGTAGTAGACGGCGACGGCAAGGTAGACCGGTATCTCGATCGAACGGGGAATGTCCACCGCGCGCACGAACAGCGGATACAGTGCGGCCAGCACGACGTAGCCGCCCACGCCACCGAGCGCCGCGCCGGCCAGGGCGGTGCGGAGCAGCCGGCCGTAGTCGTGGCGTACCCGTCGGACACCTGCCTCGTCGGCGAGCCGGCGCGCGAAGCCGGCCACGTCGCCGCCGACCAGCTGCGCCGGATCGCCGCCGTCCGCCGCCGCGGCCTCCAGGTCGAGGCGCAGGTCGGCGGCGAGTGTCGCCCGGTCGGCCCGACCGATCCCGTACGCCCGCCAGGCCCGGTCGGCTTCGGCCAGTACGTTGTCGATGGTGTCCACGGTCAACTCCTGGTGGGGTCGTGGTCGGATGCGGTGAGGACGGCGCCGACCGTGCCGGCGAAGCGGTCCCACTGTTTCTGCCAGGCGTCCAGCTGGACTCGGCCGAGGTCGGTGAGTGCGTAGACCTTGCGGGGTGGGCCGTTCGGGCTCGCCTGCTGCTCGTCGGCGACGAGACCGAGGCGACGCAGCCGGGTCAGCAGGGGATAGATGGTGCCGTAGCTGATGACGCCGAAGTCGGCATCCTCCATGCGCCGCACCAGCTCGTAGCCGTGCGCGGGTCGGCGGGCCAGCAGGGCGAGCAGGCACATGTCCAGCACGCCGCGAAGAAGTTGGGTGTGCCGGTCGTTGTCGTCGGCCGGCTGGTGCTCCGCCGCTATGATGCGGAACATAATACCGCCCTATTGGGTGAGGCGATATACCGAAGTCGTACTCGGTTCCGCGACCTCGACGAGTCGGGCCGGGTCAGCGATCAGTCGGGTCAGCGATCAGCCGGCGGCGACAGCCGGACCGTGCGTACGGAGGGAGGGGATCAACTCGACGGGAAGTAGGCGGCGAGCTTGCGGCGGAAGTGGGCCGAGTAGAAGAGGCCGAGCGCCGCGAATCCTCGGAAGCAGGCGGCGGTTCCCGTGCCGGCGTCCACCACCACCGGGCGGGCCATGGCGGCGAACCGGACCACCTGCCTCCGTTGGGCCCAGTCCACCGCCGCTGGCTCGACCTGGGAGCCGACCAGCGCGGGAAAGACCGCGACGCCGCTCTGCATGCCCCGCAGTTGCCCCTTGCGGGCCACCACGTAGTCCAGGGCCGAGATGGTGAACTCCTCGATGGCCCTCGCCGTCACCAGTGGCGCGGGTGCGGCGAGGGTGAACAGGTGCAGCTTGGTGGCCATCCACTGCAACCTGAAGTCGGCGCGGTAACCGACAAGGACCGGCAGGCCGTTCCAGTCCTCGGTCCGTACCTCGCAGCCGTCGGCCTGGAGGCGCTGCGCCGTGCCGTCCAGATAGGCCCGCACCGGATCCGGCGCCGTCGCGTCCATGTTGCCCCCACAGCCCTTCCCGCTTCGGCCGGCCCGGCCGGCCTGGCCGGGCAAAGCCCCGGCATTATCCGGCCACCGCCGGTCACTGCCCGGCTGACCCGTCATTCAACGCCAGCATGCCCGGCCGTGTCGAGCCGGCAGCCCGGCGGTGGCCTTCGAGCGCCGCCTCGGACCGGCGGCGGTGGACCGGAGCAGCGGGCGGACCGGCCCCGGAATCCGGGTATATTCGGGGCGTCAACGGGACGGGGGGACGACCGTGCGGACACGGCGGTACGGCCTGCGCTGCAAGCACACTTCCACCCGCCCCGGCCAGGCCACTGCCTCGGGCACCGGGGTCGAAACGGGGCGGATCCGGCCCGACACCCGCAGCCCGCGCGGCCCGGTGCGTACGGCCCTCGCGCTGGGAACTCCTCGGCCATGACCGCATCGCCGCCGCTGCCCCGGATAGCCGTGCTCGGCGCCGGACACGTCGGGCCGGTGATCGCCCGGATCGCCGTCGCCGCCGGTCATCCGGTCAGCATCGCCGCCTCGGGTGACCCGGAGCGGATCGCCCTGATCACCCAGATCCTGGTGCCGGGCGCCGAGCCGCGATGGGCCGCCGACGCGGTACGGGACGTCGACCTCGTGGTGCTGGCGATCCCGTTGCACCGATTCGCGGACTTCGACCCGGGGCTGGTCGCCGGCAAGCTGGTCGTCGACACGATGAACTACTGGCCGCCGACCGACGGCGTACAGGCGCTCTTCGAGGATTCCCGGTACGGCAGCAGCGAGATCGTGGCGCGCCGGCTGGACCGGTCGACGGTGGTGAAGTCCTTCAACCACGCCGGTTACCACCAGCTCGAGGAGGAGCGCCGACCGGCAGGGCACCTCGAGCGGCGCGCACTCGGGGTGGCCGCCGACGACAAGGGGGCGGCGGACCTGGTCGCCGACGTCGTCGAGCGGATCGGCTACGACGCCGTCCTGCTGGACAGCCTCGGCGCGGGCCGGCTGCTCGAACCCGGCGGTCCGGTCTTCGGCGCCTCGTTGCGCCGCCCCGAGTTCGAACTGGCCGTCCGCGGCGTACCGCGCTAGGCCCGTCAGCGGCCTACCGCGCGCCAGGCCCGTCAGCGGCGTGCCGCGCCAGTGCACTGGCTTTGGAGTTGATCGGGTAACCGGTGCTTCCAGGTATGCGAGCCGGCGATCTCCTGGCGTCGGGTCGGGTCGGGTCGGGAGCGGGGTTGGGATACCCGCCGGGGAGACTGTCGAGCTGCCCCGCTTGTGCGCCCACCCGGCCGGGCTGCCCGAACCCCGGTCCCGCCCGCCGACCGACCCGAACCGCACGCGGCACACCGGTCGGCAACCCCAACTTCCGTGCCCCGCCTGTGCACCCCGCTCGACAGTCTCCGCGCCGACTCCCTCCGCGGGGCCGCCGGGTCGCCGTGCCACCTTGACAAGTTCGCCGGACATCGAGAATTCTCAGGGAGTTGTATCGTTTCAGCCCGGTCGCACGCCGTCCCACCCGCAGGATCGGGTCGAATCCCACATTGGAGACCCATGACATCTCGAAGCAGGGGAGGCCGGCCGACCGCCGTGCTGTCCCGGGCACTCGTCGCGGGCATCTCGGTGACCGTCCTGCTGGTCGGCAGCCCGGCGGCGGTCTCCGCCCGGCCGGACGCCCGGCCGGACGCCCAGTCGGACGCCCGGTCGGGCGGCGGGCCGTACGGCACCGGACCCCGCCTCGAACGCCTCGACCGCGGCCTCGTCGCGGTCCCCACCACCGACGGAGTCTTCCTCAGCTGGCGGCTGCTCGGCGCCGAGGCGACCGGGCACGGCGGTGCCGGCCTGACCGGCACCGACTTCGCCGTCTACCGGGACGGGCGGCGGATCGGCACCGTCACCGACAGCACCAACTACCTCGACCGGGCCGGCACCGCCACCGCCGGCTACCAGGTCGCGCCGGTGGTCCGGGGCCGGACGGGCGCCCGGAGCGCCGCCGTCAGGCCGTGGGCCGAGGGCCACCGCGACCTGCCACTGCGCAAGCCGGCCGACGGGGTGACCCCGACCGGCGAGGCGTACACGTACGCGGCGAACGACATCAGCGTCGGCGACGTCGACGGCGACGGGCAGTACGAGTACGTCGTCAAGTGGGATCCGTCGAACTCCAAGGACGTCTCCCAGGTCGGTTACACCGGCGAGGTCTACCTCGACACCTACGAACTTGACGGCACCCTGCTGCACCGCGTCTCGCTCGGGGTCAACATCCGGGCCGGGGCGCACTACACGCAGTTCCTGGTCTACGACTTCGACGGCGACAACCGCGCCGAGATGATGCTGAAGACCGCCCCCGGCAGCAGGGTCACCCGCTACGACAAGCACGGCCGGGCGGTCTCCGAGCGGTACGTGACGATGCCCCGCGAGGACGTCCGGGCCGGGTACGCGCACACCGACGACTACCGGCTCGACCCGGCGGCGTACCGACAGAAGCTTGTCGACCTCTTTCTAGGCTGGCACCGGCACCCGGAGGTGGTGGCCGGGCGCTGGCCGGCGACCCTGGAACAGGCCTTCGGGATCGCCCCGACCTACAGCTACCCGCTGTTCCGCCCCGACGCCGAGGCGCTCGTCGACCACTTCCTCGACGTGTACGCCCCGGCCCGCAGTACCCGCAACGTGTTGCGGTCGTTCCAGGGCTTCGTAGTGGACGGGCCGGAGTACCTGACCGTCTTCGACGGGGCGACCGGCCGCGAGTTGCAGACGATCCGCTACAAGCCCGGCCGGCACGACGACGGGCTGATGTGGGGCGACTACGCGATGAGCCGGATCGAGCCGGGCAACCGGGTCGACCGGTTCCTGTCCGGGGTGGCCTATCTGGACGGCCGGCACCCGTCGGCGGTCTTCGCCCGGGGCTACTACACCCGGGCGACCCTGGTGGCGTACCGCTGGGACGGCCGGCGACTGCGCGAGGACTGGTACGTCGACAGCGGCTGGGTGCCGATGTCGAATCCGTTCGACGACGGCCCGCACGGCCGGGAGGGGACCGATCCGGAGTACGGCACCCTGACCACCCAGGGCGCGCACTCGCTCTCCGTCGCCGACGTGGACGCCGACGGCAAGCAGGAGATCGTCTACGGCGGGGCCACCATCGACCACGACGGCAGCCTGCTGTACAGCTCCTACGGCACGCTGCCGGCGGGCAGCGCCAATCCGGGTGCCCGGGCGAAGGTCGGGCACGGCGACGCCCTGCACGTCACCGACATCGACCCGGCCCGTCCCGGGCTGGAGATCTTCATGGTGCACGAGGGCGCCTCCGGCGCGCCGTACGGCTATGCGCTGCGGGACGCCCACACCGGCGAGGTGGTCTACGGCGGGTACACCGGGGTGGACACCGGCCGCGGCATGGTCGGCGACGTGGTGCCGGCCGAGCCGGGGCTGGAGACCTGGGCGACAGTGGTCGGCGGCCAGCCGGACGGTCCCGGGCTGCGTACCGCCGACGGTGAGCTGCTCGGCACCGTCATCCCGGGCACCAACCAGAGCATCCGGTGGGCGGCCGACATGACCACCCAGATCGTCGGCGGTGCCCTGGAGGTCACCCCGACGATCGACGACTGGCAGCGGGGCCGGCTGCTCACCGCCGAGGGGACCCGGACCAACAACGGGACGAAGGGCAACCCGGGGCTGGTCGCCGACGTGCTCGGCGACTGGCGCGAGGAGATGCTGGTCCGCACCGTCGACAGTTCGGCGGTCCGGATCTACCTGAGTACCGAGCTGACCGACCGCAAGCTCTACACGCTGATGCACGATCCGCAGTACCGGGTCGAGGTGGCGCGGCAGCAGACGACGTACAACCAGCCGTCGTACCCGAGCTTCTATCTCGGCTCGGACCTCGACTGGTCCCGGGTCCCGCTACCGGGCCGCTGACCAGCGGCCGGGGCGACCCGACCCGGCCGGGACCCGGCGCTCCCAGCGGAGCGCCGGGTCCCGGCGTCTGCGTGCGGACCAACTGGTACGCCCGGCGGGGAACCGCGTGGCCGTGGTGCGGCTCGTCCCGGTTGGAGGTGGTCGACGATGCGTACCCGTCGGATGCTCGCCGCGCTCGCCGCGACGCTTGTCGGGCTGGCCGGCACCCTGCTGCTCGCCCCGGCGCCGGCCCGGGCCGGCAACTGGGCCGCGACCCTGCTGGACCCGCTGCCGGAGCGGCTGGAACCGGGCCGGGCCTACACCGTCGGGCTCTGGGTGCTCCAGCACGGCTTCCACCCCTACGAGGGCGACCTCGGCCCGGTGGCGCTGCGGTTCACCGACGAGAGCGGCACCTCGGTGTCGTTTTCCGCGTCGGCACTGCCGGAGCCGGCGCACTACGCGGCGGCGGTCACCGTGCCGCGGGCCGGAACCTGGGAGGTGACCGCCGTGCAGGGCGAGTTCGCCGACTTCAGGATCGGCACCCTTACCCTCCCCGGCGCGTTGGAGGTGTTCCGCGTTCCGGCTCCGCTCCAGCCGGCCGAGACGGCGAAACACTGGCCGGGTGCGATCCGGCCGCCGGAGCTTCCGGTCGACCCCGACCGCAACCCGTTCGCGCTGGACCCGGTGTCGGTGCAGGGGAGCGCGGTCGCTCCGGCAGCCGTCGAGGCGAGCGCCGGGGCGGTCCCGGCCGGACCGGAGCGGGCCACGTCGCGGCGGGCGCTGCTGGTCGCCGGCACGCTGCTGGCCGTGGCACTGGTCGGCCTCGGGGTCACCGCCGGTCGCCGCCGGCTGCGCCGAACCGGCCGGCCGGCAGCTGACGTCTCCATCAAGCCCGGCACCTGACACCTCCAGCAGGCCCAGCAGCACGTCGGCACCGATCGGCGGGTCAGTCCGGATCGGGCAGCAGGCCCTGTTCGCGCAGTTGCTGGCAGTGCAGCTCCGGTGGCGGCTCCGGGTCCCAGTCGGACGGTCGGGGACCCTCCGGGCCGTCCGGTCCGACCCGGACGAACCGCTCCACCCGGGTGATCCGGCAGCACACACCCCGGATCTCGAACTCGTCCGTGACCGGTGACTCGAACTCCTCCAGCGCCCGGGTGTAGGCGGCCCGGATCTCATCCAGCGTCGCGTCCTCGTGCGGCACGATGTCGCTGAACCGCAGGAACGCGGAGTCGCGGGCCGCCTGCGGCGTCGGGTAGGTGCTGAAGGACCGGGGTTGCCAGGCGCCGTCGACGTACTCGCCGATGGTGAAGCCGACCGGCAGCAGCACCACGTTCGGATGGCTGGCCAGCGCCCGGCGGGAGTCGGCCCGTACCTCGTCGGGCACGATGCCGGCCTGGTAGAACGCGGGGACCATCTCGATCCGCAGCAGCCCGTCGGAGAGGCCGGTGCTGGCGGCCGGGTCGATGACGAATCCCTCCTCCTGGGCCGGAGCCTCCCGGGTGCTGCCGGACGGGTACGGGTCGGGGTCGGTGGGGCGGGGCGGTTCGGGCCCGTCCGGTCCCATCCGGATGAACGGCTGGGCGCGGATGATCCGGTAACGCCGGTCGTGCACGGTGAGGTCGTCGACCACCTCCCAGTCGAGCAGCCGGATCGCCTCCTGGTACTCCCGCCGCTCGACCGCGTGTCCGGCGGTCTCGGGTGTCTCGCCGCGCAGCCGTCGGAAGTACGAGCCGAGGCCGTCCCGGCTGCCCTGTGGCCGGTCGCCGCCGAGGCTGAGGATCCGCCACCGGCCGATCGTCTCCTCCACGGCGTAGCCGAAGACCGGGGCGCCCCACATCAGTTTCGGGTAGGCGAGCGACCGGCGCCGGGCGTCGTCCTCGGAGAGCGCCGACACCGGATCGGTCCGCTGGGTGATCCGGATCAGCAGGTGATCCGGCACCCGCCCACCGTGGTGACTCATGCACGCAGTGTGCCCCGGGCGTACTCGATAAGCAGCCCTCCGCGCTCCGGCAATGTTGGTACAGATGCTGGCGGCGGTACCTCCCGGCCCGCCCGTACTTCGATACCTAGCCTCCTAGGACGTCTTACCGGGTGTGGTCCCCACCTCCGGGGATCCGGTGGACGCGCAGGCGCATCGATCACGGTGGAAGCGTTGACGGCCCGGAAGTGCGCCGGTAACCTTTGGCCAACCTCCTGCAAGAACAGAACAAACTGTTGCTCTGTTCGCCACTGTAGGGCGGAACTTCCCAACAGTGCTTCAGCTCCGCTTGGCGGTGCCGCTCGATCCCCGCCAGCTCCGGCCACCCGCGCAACCGTCCCAGCACCAAGAAGGACAGTGATGAGACGCTCCCATCTGGTCCCTGCGACGGCGGCGACGGTCGCCGCCGCCATGATCGTCACCCTGGGCTGGTCGACGCCCGCCGCACACGCGGCCGACGCACCGCCGATCGCCCACCGACAGGCAGCCCCGGCCCAACCGGTGACCCGGCCGGACCTGCCCGCCGCCCTGGCCGAGGTCAACCTCGCCCAGGGCCGCCCCACCCAGGCGAGTGGACACGCCGACGTCTACGACCCGTCCCGGGCGGTCGACGGCAACCAGGGCAGCTATTGGGAGAGCGTCAACCACGCCTTTCCGGGCTGGCTCCAGGTCGACCTCGGCTCGGCCGTACCGGTCGACCGGGCCGTCCTGAAGCTGCCGACCGCCGGCTGGGGCACCCGCACCCAGACGCTCAGCGTGCGGGGCAGCACCGACGGGTCCTCCTTCACCGACCTGGCCGCGTCCCGGACGTACACCTTCGACCCGGCGGTCGGCGGCAACGCGGTGACTATCACGTTCACCGAAGCCAGCATCCGTTACCTCCGGGTCACCATCACCGCGAACAGCGGCTGGCCGGCCGGGCAGCTCGCCGAACTGGAGGTCTACGGCCCGGCCGGCGGCGGCACCGACACCACCCCGCCGAGCGCGCCCGGCACCCTCCGCTACACCCAGTCCGGTACGGCGATCACGCTGAACTGGGGCGCCTCGACCGACAACGCCGGCGGCAGCGGCCTGGCCGGCTACCTGGTCTACCGCAACGGTGCACAGGTGGCCTCGCTCGGCACCGTCACCAGCTACACCGACACCCAGCCGACCGACACCACCGTGTCGTACTTCGTCCGGGCCCGGGACGTGGCGGGCAACCTCTCCGGCAACAGCAACACCGTGACCCGGACCGGCAGCCAGCCGCCTGGCTGCACGAACGTCGCCCGGGGCAGGCCGGTCACCGCCAGCGGCTCCACCTTCACCTTCGTACCCGCCAATGCCGTGGACGGGTCGCTCGGCACGTACTGGGAGGGAGCGCCGGGCTATCCGCAGACCCTGACCGTGGCGCTCGGCGCCAACCACGCGATCACGGCGGTACGGGTGAAACTGAACCCGGACCCGAGCTGGGGCACCCGTACCCAGCAGATCCAGGTGCTCGGCCGGGACCAGGCGGCGACGGCGTACACCGGCCTGGTGCCGGCGGCGAACTACCAGTTCGCGCAGGGCGACAACACGGTGACGATCCCGGTCGCCGCTACCACCGCGGACGTGCAGCTCCGGTTCACCGCCAACACCGGCGCCCCGTCCGGCCAGGTCGCCGAGCTGGAGGTCTGCGGCACGCCCGCGCCCAACCCGGACCTGGTGGTCAGCGCGACCACCTGGACGCCGGCCGCGCCGACCGAGACCACCCCGGTCATCCTGTCGGCGACCGTCCGCAACAACGGGTCGGCGTCGGCCGCCGCGACCACCGTCGACGTCAGCCTCGGCGGCACTGTCGCCGGCAGCGCCCCGGTGCCTGCGCTGGCCGCCGGTGCCTCGGCCACGGTGACCGTGAACGCCGGCACCCGGCCGCAGGGCAGCTATCCGGTCACCTCGGTGGTCGACCCGACCAACACGATCGTCGAGCAGAACGACGCCAACAACAGCTTCACCACACCGTCGCCGATGGTCGTCGCCCAGGCTCCCGGCCCGGACCTACAGGTCGTCGGCATCACCACCAACCCGCCGAACCCGGCGGTCGGCGCGTCGGTCAGCTTCACGGTGGCGGTGCAGAACCGGGGTACCGCGGCGACCGGCGCGACCACTGTCACCCGGGTGACGGTCGGCGGCACCACGCTGAACACCAACACCCCGTCGATCGCGGCCGGTGCGACAAGCAACGTGGCGATCGGCGGCAGCTGGATCGCCACCAGCGGCGGCGCCACCATCACCGCCACCGCGGACGCCACCGGCGCCGTCGCGGAGACGAACGAGGGGAACAACGTACGTACCCAGTCGATCGTCGTCGGGCGCGGCGCGGCGGTGCCGTACGTGTCGTACGAGGCGGAAGCCGGCCGCTACCAGGGCACCCTGCTGGAGGCGGACCCGCTGCGCACCTTCGGGCACACCAACTTCGGCACCGAGTCATCCGGGCGCCGGTCGGTCCGGTTGAACAGCACCGGCCAGTACGTCGAGTTCACCTCGACGAACGCGGCCAACTCGATCGTGGTCCGCAACTCGATCCCGGACGCGCCGGGCGGCGGTGGCATCGAGGCCACCATCAGCCTGTACGTCAACGACACCTTCCTGCGCAAGCTGACCCTCTCCTCCCGACACAGCTGGCTGTACGGCAACACCGACGACCCGGAGGGGCTGTCGAACACGCCCGGCGGGGACGCCCGGCGGCTCTTCGACGAGTCGAACGCGCTGCTGAACCAGTCGTACCCGGCCGGCACCCGGTTCCGGCTCCAGCGCGACAGCGGCGACACGGCGGCCTTCTATGTCATCGACCTGGTCGATCTGGAGCAGGTCGCTCCGGCGGCGAGCCAGCCGGCCGGCTGCACCTCGATCACGCAGTACGGTGCGGTACCGAACGACGGGCTCGACGACACCGCCGCGATCCAGCGGGCGGTGACCGACGACCAGAACGGGGTGATCGGCTGCGTCTGGATCCCGCCGGGGCAGTGGCGGCAGGAGCAGAAGATCCTCACCGACGACCCGCTGGACCGGGGCCAGTGGAACCAGGTCGGGATCAGCGACGTGACGATCCGGGGTGCCGGGATGTGGCACTCGCAGCTCTACACGCTGACCGAGCCGCACCTGCGGGCCGGTGGGATCAACCATCCGCACGAGGGCAACTTCGGGTTCGACATCGACGACAACACCCAGATCTCCGACCTCGCCATCTTCGGCTCGGGCCGGATCCGGGGCGGGCCGGGCGGTGCCGAGGGCGGGGTCGGACTCAACGGCCGGTTCGGCGAGGGCACCCGGATCAGCAACGTCTGGATCGAGCACGCCAACGTCGGCGTCTGGGTCGGCCGGGACTACGACAACATCCCGGCGCTCTGGGGGCCCGGCGACGGGCTGAACTTCACCGGGATGCGGATCCGCAACACGTACGCCGACGGGATCAACTTCGCCAACGGCACCCGGAACTCGCGGGTCTTCAACTCCTCGTTCCGGAACACCGGTGACGACGCGCTGGCGGTCTGGGCCAGCCGCTACGTCCGGGACCCCTCGGGCGACATCGGCCACTCCAACGCCTTCGTCAACAACACGATCCAGCTTCCGTGGCGGGCCAACGGCATCGCCGTCTACGGCGGCCACGGCAATCGGATCGAGAACAACCTGGTCTACGACACGATGAACTACCCGGGGATCATGCTGGCCACCGACCACGACCCGCTGCCGTTCTCCGGGCAGACGCTGATCGCGAACAACGGGCTCTACCGCACCGGCGGCGCCTTCTGGGGCGAGCAGCAGAAGTTCGGAGCGATCACGCTCTTCCCGGCGACCCGGGACATCGTCGGGGTCACCATCCGGGACACCGAGATCGTCGACTCGACGTACGACGGCATCCAGTTCAAGTCCGGCGGCGGCAACATGCCGGGGGTGGTGGTCAGCAACGTCCGGATCGACCGGTCGAACAACGGGGCCGGGATCCTGGCGATGAACGGGGCGCGGGGCAGCGCGACGCTGTCGAACGTGACCATCACCAACTCGGCCACCGGAAACGTCGTGGTCGAGCCGGGGTCGAGCTTCACCGTGACCGGCGCGGCACCGGCCCTCCGACAACCGCGCAAGCCGGCCGTGGACTGAGACACCCGTCCGGGCCTGACCGGCCACGGATTGTCTTTGTTGACCGGGTACGCCGCTGGCCGGGTCCCCTGTGGTGGGGACCCGGCCAGCGGGTGGTTCTCGGTAGCTGGTTAGCTGTTGTTCCAGGCTTCGGCGACGAGGTCGGCTGCCTGGTCCTCCCACTGCGCGTACGCCTGCGGGAAGGCCGACACCTGTACCTTCTGCGCCGCCACGGTCAACGGCAGGTCCCGCCAACCATCAACCTGCGCCAGACCCTTCAGGAACGCGGTCGTCGCATACTCCGGATCGGTGATCTGCTCCACCGAACCCCAACCCGACGACGGACGCTGCTGGAACAGCCCCTGCGAGTCATGGTCGTTGCGGTCACCCAGATGACCCAGGTTCTCCAACTTCGACTCCTGCAGCGAGGTACCCACCGCGATCACCGCGGCACGCTCGTCCATCCCCGCCTTCTTCGTCGCCTTGACAATCGCCCGCACGTTGTCAGCCTGCTCGGCCGACAGCGGAATCCGCGACTGCTCACCGGACACACCATGCGGCACGAGGCGGTCCCGCGACGGCTTACCCTTACGATCCTTCTTCCTGTCACCCTTGTCGCTCTTCTTGTCACCCTTGTCGCCCTTGTGGTCCTTGTCGGCCATGACGGACTGCGACACCGGCGAACCCACATGCTCCGGGCTGGCCTGCGCGGCCACGGCCGGGCCGGCAACAGCGCCACCGACGAACGCCAGACCAGCAACACCGAGGGCACCCTTACGAACGATCGACGTCTTCTCGACGGCCGGAAGCCACCGGCTGAACAGCATCGTGTTCATGATGGTCGTCCTTCCAATCGGGGATGAGACACCCGCCAAAGGGGGGACGGCAGGCGCCATCGGAAAAACAGAACTCAAGACTTGGCTCGGCCGGGCTACCAGCACCCGCGGGGGACACGGCGCGGTCCGCACTCAGCCGAACACCGTATGTAACGACCGGGGGGCCGGGATCATTCCCGCCAGCCCAGCTATCTGCCCAGGTCACGGGCGGTACTACTCGGCCGTACGCGTAATGTAACGACCGACCCCCCGCCAACATTCCGCCGGACCGACTCGATCACGAACCCGAACCGGACATCCGGCCCGTTTCGTCGCGGTCAACGCGCGGCCAGACGGCACCCCGGACGGAGACTGTCGAGCTGCCCCGCCCGTGCGCCCACCACCCCGCGACAACGCCCGAAATGTCGCGCCCCGTCCATGCACCCAGCTCGACAGTCCGCACGCGAGGTATCCCCCAGCGAGCCGGCGAGCCAGCCAGTTGGCAGGCAGGCCATGGACCGGTTGACATGGGTCGCGGTGGAGGATGCCTTGCGGACGCCGTCCGCCATCACCTGTGCTCGGTCCCGTGCCGGACGCGGCCCGGCTGGGCTGGTTCCGACGGTCCGCCGTCGGGCTGCCATGGCGACCGTCATCACTTCGATCTCCGGAAATGTGTGACCGGAGGACATGTCGGCGGTTCGTCTTCCGGTCGTAACGTCGCGGCAACTTCAGGGTGATCCAGCCCACACCACCGCCGGAGGCTCACCATGCGCCGCAGACCCGTCCTGGCCCGCCTCGTGCGGGCCGCCCTCGTGCCCGTACTCGCCGCGGTGGGAGTGCTCGCCGTCGCCGGGCCCGCCAAGGCCGCCACCTTCGGTCAGGTGACCGGCTTCGGCTCCAACCCCGGCAACCTCACCATGTACGCCTACCGCCCGGACAACCTGCCCGGCAACGGGGCTGCCGTGGTCCTGCTGCACGGCTGCGCCCAGAACGCCAACGGCTACTTCAGCAACTCCGGCTGGCGCAAGTACGCCGACCAGTGGGGGTTCGCGCTGATCGTGCCGGAGCAGAAGTCGGCGAACAACTCCACCTCCTGCTTCAACTGGTTCGAGCCGGGTGACACCGCCCGGGGCCAGGGCGAGGCGCTCTCCGTCAAGCAGATGGTCGACCACGCCCGTGCGAGCTTCGGCATCGCCGCCAACCGGGTCTACGTCAGCGGCCTCTCCGCCGGTGGTGCGATGGCGGCGGCGATGCTCGCCAGCTATCCGGACACCTTCGCGGCCGGCTCGATCGTCGCCGGCATCCCCTACCGCTGCGCCACCAGCATGGTCAACGCGTTCAGCTGCATGAACCCGGGCGTCGACCGCAGTCCGGCGCAGTGGGGCGACCTGGTCCGGCAGGCGTACCCGGGCTACTCCGGCGCGCGGCCGAAGGTGGCGATCTGGCACGGCACCGCCGACTACACCGTCGGCACCGTCAACGCCACCGAGTCACGTGACCAGTGGACGAACGTGCTCGGCGTGTCGCAGACCCCGACCGGCACCTCCAGCCTGCCCGGCGGCACCACGCTGGAGACCTACGGCGCCGACCAGGTACGCCTCTACCAGGTCGCCGGGATGGGCCACGGTACCCCGGTCGACCCGGGCTCCGGCGCCGACCAGTGCGGCACCGCTGCCGCGTACTTCCTGGACACCATCTGCTCGGCGTACCGGGACGCGGTCTTCTTCGGCCTCGGCGCCGGCACCGACCCTGGCGATCCCGGCGACCCGGGGGACCCCGGCGATCCGGGTGAACCGGGCGAGGACCCGGTCTGCGTCACCGCCAGCAACTACGCACACGTGCAGGCCGGCCGCGCCTACCAGTCCGGCGGGTACGCCTACGCGCTCGGCTCCGGCACCCGGATGGGTCTCTACAACGTCTTCGCCAGCACGACACTGCGGCAGACCGGCCCGAACCACTGGGTGATCGGCTGCTGACCGGATCCGGCCGGCGCCTTTCCCCGAGGCGCCGGCCGGAACTCACCGGTCGGCGGGCCGCAACCCGCCCGGCGGGCCGAGGAGGGTGACCAGCCGGTCGGCGTCGAGGAAGGTCGTCAGGCCCGCCACCAGCCCGTCGACCACGTCGAGCAGGACCAGCCCGAACGGCAGGTAGCCACCGTCGGGACACGGGCGGAGCTGCCAGAACGCCGGTGACCCGTTCGCCGCGACCGGGACCAGCCGGGCACCCGCGCAGGACGCGGCCGGATCCAGCAGCGCCAGCCGGATCCGGTCCCGGCCCCGCAGCCAGAACCGGAACGGCGGCATCGACATCGTCGCGTCCTCGCGCAGCAGCGCCACCAGCGCCTCGACGTCGTGCCGCTCCGCAGCGAGCCGAGCCGCTCGTCGTACCTGTCGAACGACCGCCAGGCCCGTACCAGCGTCTCCTGGACGGCGTCCTCGGCCTCGAACCCGGAGCCGAGCATCCGGTAGCAGTAACCGGTCAGCTCCGTCCGGAACGGCTCCAGCCGGGCCGCCCGCGCGTCCGTCTCCGCCGCGCCCACGCTCGTCTCGGCCGCCCCCACGCTCGTCTCCACCGCTCCGACCATACCCAGGCGCGAGTCGGCGGTCGGTTCGGCCGAAGACGGATGAGGTTCCGGGCTCCCGTCCGATGAGTTTCCGGTGCCCGTCCCGTATCCCCAGCAGGGCCCGCCGGTGCCGGTGCGGCCGGAGGAGGAGAAGAAGAGACGATGAACGAGGACCATGTGTGGGCCGAGGTGCGGGCGGAACGGCGGGAGCAGGTGGAGTTGCTCGCCGCGCTCCACCCCGAGCAGTGGGACGGGGCCACGCTCTGCGCCGGCTGGCGGGTACGCGAGGTCGTCGCGCACACCACGTTGCCGTACCGGATCTCGCTCGGGCGTACCGTGCTGGAACTGCTCAGGGCCCGGGGAAGCATCGACCGGATGGCGGACCGGTCCGCTCGACGCGACGCCGCCGAACTACCCGCCGAACGCCTGCTCGGCTCGCTGCGGGACAACGTGGAACACCGCTGGACCCCGCCGGGCGGCGGCGCGCACGGCGCGTTGTCGCACGACGTGATCCACGGACTCGACATCACGGTGGGACTCGGGCTGGACCGCCGGGTGCCGCCGGAGCGGGTTGGTCTGGTGCTGTCCGGGATGAAGCCGCGCAACGTCGCCTACTTCGGCGCGGACCTCACCGGAGTCGCGTTGCACGCCACCGATCTCGACTGGAGCCTCGGCTCCGGCGCCGCACTGCGGGGTCTCGCCCAGGACCTGCTGCTCGTACTCTGCGGGCGCCGGCTGCCACCCGGCCGGCTCGACGGCGCGGCGGCGGCCCGATTCTCCGTCCAGTCCGCGCCGCGCTGAGCGCACCGCCCGGCGCCGTCGTCCGGGCACCGCGCACGACGGCCGGGCCTGCCGCGCCTGGCGGAGGGATCAAGCCTGACCGCCCGGAGCCAGGCACGGCAGGCCCGGCCCCACCCCGACCCGTCGGCGCCCTCATGCCCCGACCAGGAGGAGCCCGACGGGAGCCACGAGCAGCGAATTGGCCCGCACCACGGTCCGGTGAGCGTCGATAGCATCGGCCCTCCCGTCGGCGCGCGAGCCCGTCGCCGACCGCATCCGACCAAGGAGGAAACCCCGGTGCGCGACGCCTTCGCCGAACTGTCCACGCCACTGGTGGCCGATGCCTGCGTACGCCTCGACGTGCCGTTGCGGGTCGCCCCGCCCGGCATCGCCGCCGTCGTACCTGGGCAGCGCCTCGCCGGACGCGTCCTGCCCGCCCGGCACTACGGCAGCGTGGACGTGTTCCTGGAGGCGCTCGGCAACGCCGGCCCGGGTGACGTCCTCGTCGTCGACAACGGCGGGCGGGTGGACGAGGCGTGCGTCGGCGACCTGATGGTGCTGGAGGCCGTCGCGGCGGGCCTGGCCGGTCTGGTGATCTGGGGCCTGCACCGGGACACCCCGGAGTTGGTGGAGATCGGGCTGCCCGTCTTCAGCTACGGCAGCTACCCGCCCGGCCCGGTACGGCTCGCCGAAGCCGAGCAGTCCGCCCTGGTCAGCGCGCGGTTCGGTACGCACCTTGTCGACGCGTCGGACATCGTCTTCGCCGACGGCGACGGGGTGCTGTTCGTGCCCGCCGACCGCGGCGACGAGGTGCTGGCGACGGCGGACCTGATCCGGCGCACCGAACGCGACCAGGCTGACCGGATCCGGGCCGGGCAGACGTTGCGTGAGCAGACCGGGTTCGCCGACTATCTTGCCCGGCGTGCCGAGGATCCGGCGTACAGCTTCCGTCGCCACCTGCGCCGGATGGGTGGCGCCATTGAGGAGTAGCACCCCGCCAGCCGTGCCAGGCGCTCGCTGTTGCGAAGGGTTGGCACCTGCTTCGTTGTCGCGTGCGTACATGAGCACGTAACCTCCCTCTCGACAGGGAGGGCAGCGGCACATGGACCACGACCACAGCCACGGCCAAAACCACAGCCACAGCCAGGACCGTAGCCACGACCACCAGCACAGCCAGCACCACGAACCCGGTCGACGCCTACGGCACCGACTCGGCCACCTGGTCACCCCGCACTCGCACGACACCGCCGACAAGGTCGACACCGCGATGGAGACCTCCCGGGCCGGCCTGCGGGCACTGTGGATCTCGCTCGCCGTCCTCGGGGCCACCGCCGCGGCGCAGGCGGTCGTCGTTGCTCTGTCCGGCTCCGTGGCGCTGCTCGGCGACACCCTGCACAACGTCGCCGACGCGCTGACCGCGGTGCCGCTGGGCATCGCCTTCCTGCTCGGCCGACGCGCCGCGACCCGGACGTACACCTACGGCTACGGCCGGGCCGAGGACCTGGCCGGGATCGCCATCGTCGCGACAATCGCCGCCTCCGCCGCCTTCGCCGGCCACGAGGCGGTTCGGCGGCTGCTGGCCCCGCAGGACGTCCGGCACCTGCCGTACGTCGCCGCCGCCGCGCTGCTCGGCTTCGTCGGCAACGAACTCGTCGCCCGGTACCGGATCGGCGTCGGGCGGCGGATCGGGTCGGCCGCCCTGGTCGCGGACGGGCTGCACGCCCGCGCCGACGGGTTCACCTCGCTGGCGGTGCTGCTCGGCGCCGGCGGTGCCGCCCTGGGCTGGCGGTGGGCGGACCCCCTGGTCGGGCTGCTGATCACCGCCGCGATCCTGTTGGTGCTCAAGGATGCCGCCCGGCAGGTCTACCGCCGGCTGATGGACGCCGTCGACCCGGACCTGGTCGACCGGGCCGAAGCGACCCTGCGAGCGGTGCCGGGCGTGCGGCAGGTGACCGGGATACGGATGCGCTGGATCGGCCACCGGCTGCACGCCGAGGCGACCCTGGTGGTCGACGCCGAGCTGAGCCTGCTCCAGGCCCACGAGGTCGCCGCCGACGCCGAACACCAGCTCTGTCACGCCGTACCGCGGCTCACCGGAGCCACCGTGCACACCGATCCGGCCAGCCACGCCGGCGACCACCACCACGCCGAGCTGTCCCACCGGCGCCGGAGCACGCACCGGGCCGGAACGGAACCGCCCGGTGCCGGCACCGCCCCGGACCGGCCGTGACCCAGGCATGCCGGACCAGCCCGTGTACCCCGGGCAGCGACGTCAGGACGGTTTCTGAGCGGCGGCGCCGGGGCGCTGGTCGAGGTGGGCCGACTCGTCCCCGGACCCGGTCGCCTCGGGCACCCCGAGCATCCGGTAGAGGGCGCTGGCCGAACTCCGGTGTGTCTCGGCACGCCCATGGTCACCTCCCGCCAGGTACGTCCGGCCCAGCCCGGCGTGCGCCCGAGCCTGCTCGTAGCTGTCGCCGATCTCGGTGGCCAGGCTGAGCGCGGTGCTGTGCTGCGTCCGGGCCGGACCTTGCCGACCCATCAGGTGCAGGATCTCGCCGAGACTGTTGGTGGTGGAGGCTTCGCCGGCCCGCTCGCCGACCCGGCGCAGCAGGGTGAGCGCCTGCTCCACCAGGTCCAGCGCGGCCTCGTGGTCGCCCTGCCGCAGGCGTACCCGGCCGAGGCCGTCCAGCGCCAGCGCCTTGCCGGCCGGGTCGCCGACGGCCTCGAACAGCGCCAGTGCCCGCCGGTGCCGGCCGGCGGCGGTGAGCAGCCGCCCGCCCCGCAGGTGCAGCTCCCCGACACTGGTCAGCGCGTACGCCTCCCCGGTCGCGTCGGCGATCCGTCGGCAGAGCACGATGGAGGTACGCAGGTATACCCCCGCCTCGCGGTAGCTGCCCTGGCGCAGCAGTACGTGCCCGAGGTTGCCGCCGGCCCGCGTCTCGCCGGCCGGGTCACCGACCCGCCGGCAGAGCAGCAGGGCGGAGCGCAGCGCCTCGACGGCCTCGTCGTACCGGCCCTGCCGCTGTTGGACGTAACCGAGGTTGCCCAGCGCCCGCGCCTCGGCGGCACTGTCGCCGTTCTCCCGGGCGAGCGCCACCGCCTCGCGCAGCCGGGCGGTCGACGGGGTGTACCGGCCCTGCTGGGCGTACATCACGGCGAGCCCGGTCAGCAGGTGTGCCTCGGTGACCCGGTCGCCGGCCTGGCGGGCGGCGGCCAGGGCGTGCGTGTGCATCCGTTCGGCCTCGGCGAAGTAGCCGCCGCTCTCCAGGTAGCGCAGCAGGGTCAGGGTCAGCCGCACCGCGTGGCTGGACCGACCGCGTTCGGCGGCCCGGACGGCCGTCGCGACCAGGGCCGGCCGTTCGGCGTCCAGCCATCCCCGGGCCACCTGCGGGTCCGGCATCGGCGGTGGCGCCACCGGTGGCCTGTCGACGGGCGCCCGGCGGTGCCGTTCCGCCGGATAGAGCGTGTCGATCGCGGCCGTGACGGCGGCCAGTTCGTAGTCGAAGAGGCGGTCCAGCGCGGCGTCGACAGTCGAGGCGGGCTCGTCGGCCGCGCAGCGTTCGGTCGCGTACGCCCGGAGCAGGTCGTGGAAGGTGTACCGGTGGTTGCCGGCCGGCTGCACGAGGTTCGCCCGGGCGAGCGTGTCGAGCAGGTGCCGGGCCGACTCCGGCTCGGTGTCGAAGAGCGCCGCCGCGGCGTACCGGTCGACGTCCGGCCCGGGGTGCGGGCCCAGCATCCGGAAGGCGCGGGCGGTCGCGGCCGGCAGTTGCTGGTACGACCAGGAGAGCACGGCCCGGACCCCGGTGCGCGGGTCGCCGCCCGCGTCGAGCAGCCGTAGCCGGTGTTGCTGGTCGGCCAGTTCGGCGACGAGTACCGACAGCGGCGCGGTCGGCCGGGTGAGCACGAGTTCGGCGGCGACCCGCAGCGCCAGCGGCAGGTGGGCGCAGCGTTCGGCGAGCGCGGCGGCGGCCGTCGGTTCGTGCGCGACCCGGTCGCCGAGGGTGTGCCAGAGCAGTTCCACCGAGTCGGCGCTGGAGAGCAGTCCGAGTTCGATCCGCTCGGCGCCGTCGCGGGCGACCAGCCCGGCCAGGGTGTCCCGGCTGGTGACCAGCGCGGCGCAGGAGGCGCTGCCCGGCAGCAGCGGCCGGGCCTGCTCCACCGACGCCGCGTTGTCCAGCACGATCAGCATCCGCCGGCCGTCGAGTTCGCTGCGGTACCGGGCCGCGCACTCGTCGAGTTCGAACGGTACCTCGGTGCCGGGCACGCCGAGCGCCCGGAGGAAGCCGGCCAGCGCCTCCTGCGGCGGCATCGGCCGGTCGACGTCGTAGCCGCGCAGGTTGACATAGAGCTGCCCGTCCGGGAAGCGGTGCCGGGCGTGGTGTCCCCAGCGCAGCGCGAGGGCGGTCTTGCCGACTCCGGCGGTGCCGGCGAGCACGACGACCGGAACCCCCGACCGGCGTCGGCGGGACCCGGCGAGCAGGTCGTCCAACCTGGACAGTTCGGTCGCCCGGCCGCTGAATCCGGGTACGTCGGCGGGAAGTTGCGCCGGGACGGGCGGCGGGTCGTCCGGCCCGGCGCGGGTGGCGGCCGGCGGAGCCGGTGGCGGTCCGGTGGGCTCGGCGGCCCGCAACGCGTCCCGGTAGGCGGCGGCGAGTTCGGGGCCCGGTTCGACGCCCAACTCGTCGACGAGCCGCGACCGGGCGGTGCGGTAGACCGCGACGGCCCGGTCCCGCCGGCCGAGCGCGTGGTAGGCCCGGAGCAGCAGGGCCTGGGCGGTCTCGTCCAGCGGGCTGCTCGCCGCCACCTCCTCCAGCGCCGGCAGTACGTCGGCGGCCCGCCCGAGGGCGATCATGACCTCGCCGTACCGGCCCACCGCCGCCCGGCGTTCCTCGGCGAGTGCGACGACCTTCGGGTGTCCGGCGAGCGAGGGTACGTCGACCAGTGGCGCGGCCCGCCACAGTGCGAGGGCCCGCTGCCAGAGCCGGACGGAGCCGGGCAGGTCGTCCCGGCGGTGTGCCTCGGCCGCCGCACCGGCGAGTTCCCGGAACACGCAGAGGTCGAGGTTGCGGGCCGGTACGCCGACCGCGTACCCGTCGCCGACCCGGGGGAGTACGACGCTGGCGGTGTGCGTGCGACGGTCGGGTTCGAGCAGCCGCCGGAGATTCTTGACGTGTGTCTGGATCACGTTTGTGGCGCTCGGTGGCGGCTCGCCGCCCTCCCAGAGCGCGTCGACGATCTCGGCCCGGGGCATCGGCCGGCCGGCGGCCAGGGCGAGCAGGCCGAGCACGGCCCGTTGACCGGGTGCGGAGAAGGCGATCTCGTGCCCGCCGCGCCAGGCCCGCACCGGGCCGAGGATCTCCAGCCGTACCCTGTCGACGCCCCCGTCACCCCGGTCCCCGAAAGCGCTGACGCCGTACCCGCTCTCGCGAGCTACGACCATGTCGCCCGCCACATGCCTAACAGGGTGGCGGGTGGGCGAAACCGAGGCAAGAGGCTCGATACCGGGAGGCGGGCATCCGACATGGTGGGCGGCACCCGGCCGGCGGCGCGGACGGTCCCGGCGACGCGGGCTATCCGGGCTGTCCCTGGCCGGGGCTCACCAGCCCGGTCTCGTAGGCGACCACGACCGCCTGGACGCGGTCGCGGAGCCCGAGTTTGCCGAGGATGCGGGCGACGTGCGTCTTGACGGTCGCCTCGGACAGGTGGAGTCGGGCGGCGAGTTCGGCGTTACTCAGGCCCTGGGCCAGCAACCGCAGCACCTCGAGTTCCCGCGGGGTGAGCGTGGAGAGGTCGCGGTGCGGTGCGGCCGGGTCGGCGCCGCGGTCGGCGAACCGCTCGACGAGCCGCCGGGTGATGGCCGGGGCCAGCAGCGCGTCGCCGGACCGGACCATCCGGACCGCGGCGACCAGGTGCTCGGGGGTGACGTCCTTGAGCAGGAATCCGCTGGCTCCGGCGGAGAGCGCCGCGTAGACGTAGTGGTCCAGGTCGAACGTGGTCAGGATGATCACGCGCGGGTCGGTGGCAGCACCGGTCAGGATGCGCCGGGTGGCCTCCAGGCCGTCCATCTCCGGCATCCGGACGTCCATCAGGACGACGTCCGGCAGGGTGCGCCGGACCGCATCGACCGCCTCGGCGCCGTTCGTCGCCTCGGCGACCACGTCGATGGCGTCCGCGGTGAGGATCATCCGGAATCCGGTGCGGACCAGCGCCTGGTCGTCGGCGACGACGACGCGCAGCGGCGGGTTCACGGCGCCTCCAGTGGGATTCGCGCGGCGACCTGGTAGCCCCCGCTGAGCCGGTGTCCGGCGCGCAGTGTCCCGCCGTAGACGGCCAGTCGTTCGCGCAGCCCCATCAGGCCACGCCCGTTGCCGGTGGCGGCGGAGACGCCGGGCGTGCCGCCGGTGTCGACGACCTCGACCCGCAGCTGGTCGGTGCCGTACTCCACCAGGACCCTGGCGCTCGCGCCGGTGGCGTGCTTGACGGTGTTGGTGAGCGCCTCCTGGACCACCCGGTAGGCGGTCAGTTCGATCCCCGGCGGCAGCGGGCGGGGCTGCCCGGTGACGGTCAGTTCCACCGGCATCCCGGTGTCGCGTACCCGCTGGATCAGGGCCTCCAGCCGGTCGAGGCCCGGCTGCGGCGCCAGGCCGGCGCCCCCGGCGTCGCCGACCGGACCGTCGCGGCTGCCGACCGGACCGCCGTTCCCGTCGCCCGCTCCGTCGTCGTCCATGGTGAGCAGTCCCATGACGTGCCGGAGTTCGGCCATCGCGGCCCGGCCACCGGCCTCGACCGAGAGCAGTGCCTCCCGGGCCTGCTCCGGGCTGGTCCGCATGACCTTGCGGGCGGCGCCGGCCTGGATGACCATCACGCTGACGTTGTGCGTCACCACGTCGTGCAGTTCGCGGGCGATCCGGGCCCGTTCGTGCTCGGCGGCCCGGCGCAGCGCCTCGGCCTGCTCGTGTTCCAGTCTGGACAGCCGGGCCCGGTCCTCGTCGGCCCGCCGTCGCCACCGGCGCAGTCCGTTGGCGGCCAGGACGATCGGGATCAGGATCAGGAAGGGTACGGCGTTCTGCGGGACGGTGGGCACCGCCGGTTCCTGGATCTGGGTGTAGAGGAACGCCGCGGCGGGCAGGCTCGCCAGCGCCGGTACCCGGTAGGGGCTGTACACGGCGGCGGTGTACGCCGCGATGACGCAGGCGTAGAAGGAGACCCGCAGCGCGGCGTTGTAGTCCCTGGCCAGTGGCGCCGTGAGCAGGACGAGCCAGAGCACGGCGAGCGGGTAGCGGCGGCGGATCACCAGCGGCAGTACCACCACCAGGAGCATGACGACCGTCGAGCCGATCGCGTAGTCCTCGATCGGCAGGAACGGTTCGGGCCCAGGCCAGCGCGCGGGCAGGTCGGGCGCGACCGGGGCCGGTGGCGCGAGGGGCTCGGGCGGCTCCGGGTACCCGGGTGGGTCCCGATACTCGGGCGGGTCCCGGTACTCGGGTGGGTGGCCGGTCGGGTTCCGGTAGTCGAACCCGTCCGACACCCGCTGTTCCCGGTCCTGGTCGTTGCCCTCCACGACGGCGGCGAGCAGCAGGCCCAGCGCCACCACCACGTCGAACACCTGGCCGCGCCAGGACAGCGGCGGCAGCGAACCGGACGGCCGCAGCAGCAGCCTGAGCCGGGCCCCCAGCCCGCCGGCCATCGCCCCCTGCATCACAGGGCCATTCTCGCCCACCGTCACCGACGACGGACATCCGCCGGCCTGACCACCCGGCTAACTCCGTCGACTACGCCGCGGGGATGACCCCGGACCGGTTCATCCCCGGGCGGTACCGGATCTGGCTCCGGCGACCGACGCCGGCGGCCGTCCGGCGGACCTAGCTTCGAGCGGCCAGAGGTGCCCGAGGTAGGGGGAGATCCAGGATGAGCGTTCCGTTGATCGAGTTGGCCGACGTGAGCCGCAGGTACGACGAGGGGCCGCCGGCACTCGACGCCGTGTCGCTGCGGATCGCGGCCGGGGAGGCGGTCGCGATCCTGGGGCCGTCCGGCAGCGGCAAGTCCACGCTGCTGAACCTGGTCGCCGGGCTGGACCGGCCGAGCGCCGGCACGGTGACCGTGGGCGGCGTCCGGGTCGACCAGTTGGGTGAGGCCGCTTCCGCCCGCTACCGGCGGGCGAAGATCGGCATGGTGTTCCAGTTCTTCAACCTCCTCGACGACCTGACCGTCGCCGACAACGTCATGCTGCCGGCCCAGTTGTCCGGTACGGCCCGGGGCGCCGCCCGGCGGCGGGCGATGGAACTGCTCGGCACGCTCGGTGTGGACCGGCACGCGGACGCCTATCCGGGCCGGCTCTCCGGCGGTGAGCGGCAGCGCGTCGCGGTGGCCCGGGCCCTGGTCAACCGGCCGGCGCTGCTGCTCGCCGACGAACCGACCGGCGCGCTGGACACCGCCGCCGGCGAGGAGGTCCGGAACCTGCTGACCGAACTGCACACCGAGGGGCAGACGATCGTGCTGGTCACCCACGACCTGACCCTGGCCCGGTCGTGCGCGTCCCGCACCGTCCGGCTCGTCGACGGTCGGGTCGCCGCCGACAGCGCGATGGAGCCGGTCCGATGAGTGCGCTGGGCGGGGTGGTCCGGTCCGGTGTGGGGCGGCGCCGGGTGCAGACGGTGGTGGTCGGGCTGGTGGTGATGATCGCGGTGACCGCCGCCGTACTCGGCGGGTCGCTGATGGTGGCCTCCATGGCTCCGTTCGACCGGGCCTTCGCCCAGCAGGACGGTGCGCACCTGGCGGTGCGGTTCGACGGGACCAAGGCCACGGCGGCGCAGCTGTCGGCGTCCGCGCGGGCCGCCGGGGTGACCGCGGCGGCCGGCCCGTTCCCGACCGCGACGATCACGCCGGCCGCCGGTCGCGGCGGAGCGGTGCGGCCGCTCACCGTGGTCGGGCGGGCCGAACCAGGTGGACCGGTCGACGCCGTCACGGTGACCGACGGGCGGTGGGTGACCGGCCCCGGCGAGATCGTCCTCCCCGCCGACCTGCGGCTGCCGCGCAGCTTCCAGCCGAAGGTCGGTGACTCGCTCGCCCTGGACGCGCCGGCCGGCAGCCCGAGCCTGACGGTGGTCGGGGTGGCCCGGTCGGTGAGCGAGACCGCCGGCGGCTGGGTGGTGCCGGAACAGGTCGCGGCGTTGACCGCACCGGGTGCCACCGCCGGCTACCAGATGCTCTACCGGCTCGCCGCGAGCGACACCGCCGCACAGGTCGACTCGGCCCGCGCCGCGATCGAGGCGAGCGTGCCGCCGGGTGCGCTGGCCGGCGCCCGCTCCTGGCTCACCACCAGGACCAACAGCGCCGGCAACACCCTGCTGTTCGTGCCGTTCCTCACCGCCTTCGGCGTGCTGGGCGTACTCATGGCGGTGCTGATCATCGGCAACGTCGTCGCCGGTGCGGTCAGTACCGGCACGCACCGGATCGGCGTGCTGAAGGCCCTCGGCTGCACTCCGGGGCAGGTGGTCCGGGCGTACACGGCACAGGCGCTGGTCCCGGCGGTGGTCGGCGCCCTGCTCGGGGTGCTGGCCGGCAACCTGCTGGTCCTGCCGATCCAGGCGCAGACCAACGAGGTCTACGGCACCACGGACACCGGCGTCAGCGGCTGGGTCAACCTGCTGGTACTCGCCGGGGCGCTGGTCCTGGTCAGCGTGACCGCCTGGGTGGCGGCGTTCCGGGCCGGGCGGCTGCGCACGGTCGACGTGCTCGCCGTCGGGCGTACCCCGGGACGGGGCCGGGGGAGGTGGGCGGCCCGGCTGTCGGCGCGGCTTCCGCTGCCCCGGCCGGTGACCCTGGGGCTGGCCCAGCCGTTCGCCCGGGTACTCCGGTCGGCCACCATCGTCGCGGCGATCGCGTTCGGTGCCGCCGCCGCGACCTTCGCCGTCGGGCTGGGCGCCTCGCTGAACGCGGTCCAGGCCACGGAGAGCCACGGCGACGTCCTCGTCCACCCGGGTCGGCCGATCTCCGGTCCGCCGCCGGTGGGTGGCCCGGCGGCCCCGGCCGCCCCGCCGAGAGGCGGCCCGGTGCCGCCGGATCCGGTGGCGGTGGTCGGCGCGATCACCGCGCAGGCCGGAACCCGCGGGTACAGCGGTGTCGCGCAGACGGCGGTGACCACAAGCGGGCTGACCAGTTCGCTGGACACCCTCGCCTTCACCGGCGACGGCTCCGCGTACGGCTACGAGATGATCTCCGGTAGCTGGTTCGGCGGGCCCGGGGAGATCGTGGTCGCCCGACCGTTCCTGACCGCCACCGGCACCCGGGTCGGCGACGCCGTCGTGCTGTTCGACCACGGCACCCGGATCGACGCCCGGATCGTCGGCGAGGTCTTCAACATCGAGTCCAGGGGGATGCAGATCCTCACCAGCGTCGCGACGCTCGCGGCCTCCCAACCGGACCTGCGGCCAGAGGAGTACTACGTCACGCTCGATCCCGGTACCGACCCGGTCGAATACGTCGAGGGACTGAACGCGGCACTGGCCACGGTGGACGCCCACGCGGTGGTCGACGAGCAGGAGGCGGACGAGATCATCCTGGTGGTCAACACGTTGACCGGCCTGCTCACCCTGATGCTGGCCACCGTGGCCGCGCTGGGCGTACTCAACATGGTGGTGCTGGAGACCCGGGAACGGGTACACGATCTCGGGGTGCACAAGGCGCTGGGCATGACCCCACGGCAGACGGTCGGGATGGTGGTCGCCTCGGTGGTGGTCACCGGACTGGTCGGTGGTGCGGTCGGGGTGCCCGTCGGTGTCCTGTTGCAGCGGCTGACCGTCACCGAGATGGGCAGTGCCGTGGGGCTGTACCTGCCGGACTCGGTGCTCGACATCTACCAGCCCGGCCAGTTGCTGCTCTTCGGCCTCGGCGGCGTCCTCATCGCCGTACTCGGCTCGCTGCTGCCGGCCGGCTGGGCGGCGGGTACCCGTACCGCCACCGCGCTGCGTACCGAGTAGCCCGCCGGTCGGGGCGGCAGCCGGGCGGGTCCGGCCCGCCTGCCGGGGTGCGCGCGCCGCGACGACGGGGGGCGGCGGGTACCCCGGCAGGCAGGTCGGTGGCCGTCCCGGCGGTTAAATCGGTGGCTGCTCCGGCAGGCAGGTCGGTGGCTGCCCCGGCGGTTGGGTCGGCGGTCCGGGCCTGCGACGGTGGCGGCGTCAGCCGGGTACCGGGCCGGTCGAGTCGCGGATCACCAGCGCGTGTCCGGTGGGCCGGCGCCGTGGCCGCTTCGAGCGCGGCCGGAGGGCCAGGTCCAGGGCCATCCGCCCCATGTCGGTCATCGGCAGCCGGACGGTGGTGAGCCCGGGCGCGAGGTCCGCGGCGACCGAGACGTCGTTGAACCCGACCACCGAGATCCGCTCGGGTACGCCGACCCGGTGCGCGCGCAGCGTGGCGAGCACCCCGATCGCCATCGAGTCGTTCAGGGCCACGATCGCGGTCGTCCCGGGATGGTCCCGCAGGATCCGTTCGGCGGCGGCCCGGCCACCGTCCCGGGTGAAGTCGGTGTGCACGACCGGCAGGTCGTCGAGGTGCAGCCCGTGCCGGCGCAGCGCCGTCGCCACCCCGGCGAGCCGGTCGATGACGGTGGTGAGTCCGCCGGTCGCGGCGGCGACGGCGATCCGCCGGTGTCCGAGGGCCAGCAGGTGCTCGCCGAGGGCCCGGCCGCCGGCCTCGTTGTCCGGCAGTACCGCGTCCACCCCCAGCGGATGCCGGCCGATCACCGCGACCCGGCCGCCCAGGTCCTGGTAGGCCGTCAGTTCACGGCGCGCCTCGGCCTGCACCCGCGGGTCGTCGTAGCCGGAACCGGCGATCAGGATGATGCCGACCCGCTGGGCGATCAGGTGCCGCAGCTGCCGCAACTCGTGTTCGGGGTCGCGGCCGGAGTGGCAGATCTGCACCAGCAGGCCCTGCTCGTCGGCGACCTGGATGACGCCGCCGGCGATCTCGGAGAAGTACGGGTCGTCGACCTGGTGCACCACCAGCCCGACGGTCGAGCTGACCCCACCGGCCAGGGTCCGGGCGTACGGGTTGGCGACGTACCCGAGTTCCCGGGAGACCTGGCGGACCCGGTCGGCGACCGCCGGGCTGACGCCGTCCCGCCCGGCGAGCGCCCGGGACGCGGTCGCCAGCGAGACACCGGCCCGTTCGGCGACGTCGACGAGGCGCAGCCGCCCCCCGCCAGGCTTCGGCATCGGCAACTCCCGGGAAACATCGACGACGGCAGGCGGTAACTATTGCGAGTGACGCAGGCCACAGCCTATGGTACGAAAGCGCTTCCGTAAGCGCTTTCGTTACCTCTGCGAGGGGAGCGTCCGGAATGGCATCCCGAGCGACACGCGGACGATGGGCGACAGCCGTCGGTGCGGCGGTGACACTCCTGCTGGCCGGCTGCGGCGACGGCGGCGGCGGATCGGGCTCCTCCGACGATCCGATCGTCGTCGGGATCTCGCTGCCGCTGACCGGCGACTTCGCCGAGCCCGGCAAGGGCGTGCAGCGCGGCTACGAGGCCTGGGCGAAGATCACCAACGACCGGGGCGGCCTGCTCGGCCGGCAGGTCGAGCTGAAGATCCTGGACGACCAGTCCAACGCCGACCGGGTGGTCGCCGACTACGAGCAGCTGATCGGCAAGGACAACGTGGACATCGTGGTGGGTCCCTTCTCGACCCGCCTCGTCGTGCCGGCCGCCCGGGTGGCGCAGGAGTACGGCATGCTCTTCGTCGAGCCGGCCGGTGCCGCCAAGGAGGTCTTCGAGCAGGGCTTCGAGAATCTCTTCTACGCCGCACCCGCGGTCGCCGACGACCACTACAACCACCTCGCCGAATACCTGCTCGCGCTGCCGCCCGGCCAGCGGCCGGCCACCGTGGCGTACGCCGCGATGGACGACCCGTTCGCCCAGGGCACCGCGTACGGGCTGAAGGCGAAGCTGGAGGCGGCCGGGGTGCGTACCGTCGTCGACGAGGTGTACCCGCCGAACACCACCGACTTCGGCACCATCGCCGCCAAGATCGCGGCGTCGAGGGCGGACATGGTGGTCGGCGGTTCGCAGTACCAGGACGGGGTGAATCTGATCGTCGCCCTGCAACAGCTGCGTTACCAGCCGAAACTCGCCGCCTTCTCGACCGCGCCGACCAGCCCCGAGTTCGCCGCCGCGATCGGCAACAAGACCGAGGGCATCCTGGCGCCGACCGGCTACACCCAGAAGGCGCCCTACCCGAGCAACGTCGAGTTCGTGCGGAAGTACACCGAGCAGTTCGGGTCGCCGCCGGAGGAGGACGAGGCGAACGCGTACACCACCGGTCAGGTGGTGGCCGCCGCCGTCGGCGCGGTCGGCTGCGCCGAGCAGGGCGAGTGCCAGCAGAAGCTGGTGGAGTGGATCCGCGGCAACAAGGTGGAGACCGTGGTCGGGCCGTTGACGTGGGACGACACCGGCAAGCCGCAGGGCGCGCACATGATCCAGCAGTGGGTCGGCGGGCAGATCCAGATCGTGCTGCCGGCCGAGGCGAGGGAAGTCGACCTCGTCTACCCGAAGCCGGCCTGGTGAGCTAGCCGATGCCGTCCGGCGCCCTGCTCTTCCAGAGCGTTCTCCTGGGCCTGCTGCTGGGTGGGCTGTACGCCCTGCTGGCCGCCGGCCTGACGCTCTACTTCGGCATCATGCGGGTGGTGATGATCGCCCACTCGGCGTTCCTCATCCTCGCCGCCTACCTCGCCTGGTGGTCGCACGCCAGGCTGGGGGTGGACCCGCTGCTGTCGATGGTGGTCACCGTCCCGCTCTTCTTCGGCCTCGGCGTGCTGCTCCAGCGGCTGCTGCTGGCCCGGCTGCGTCCGGTGACCCTGACCATGATGTCGGTGCTGCTCACCTTCGCCATCGCGGTGCTCGTCGAAGGGCTGCTCGGGTACGCCTTCACCGGCACCCAGCGGCGGATCCAGCTCGGCTACGGCTCGGCCAGCATCGGCCTCTTCGGCGCCCGGATCGCGGTGGTCAAACTGATCGCGTTCGGGCTCGCCGCGGTCGCCCTGCTCGCGCTCTATCTGCTGCTCAAGCGGACCCGGTTCGGCTGGGCGCTGCGGGCGACGATCCAGCACGCCGACGCCGCCCGGCTGGTCGGGATCGACACCGACCGGGTGGCCGGCTTCGGCTTCGGTCTCGGGCTGGCCACCGCCGCCGTCGGTGGCACGGCGCTGGCCTTGGACACCACCATCTACCCGTCGCTGCACTGGCACTGGATCGGCCCGCTGATGGCGATCATCGTGGTCGGCGGGCTGGGCAGCGTGCCGGGGGCGGCCATCGCCGCGATGCTGCTCGGGCTGGCGCAGAGCCTGTTGCAGATCCCGCTCGGCACCACCTGGGCGCAGACGGTCTTCTATCTCGCTCTCTTCGCGACGCTGGCGTTCCGCCCGCAGGGATTCTTCGGAGGCCGCCTTGCCCAGCGCTTCTGAAGCCCCGGCGACCGCACGCACCGCCGGTGCACTCCCGGCCACCGGACCCACCGCCGGTGCGCTCTCGGCCACCGCGCGGCGCCGGCTCGGCGGGGCGCTCCGGGCCGGCGCGATCCTGGCCCTGGCCGTCGCCGTACTCTCCTTCCCGTCCTGGGCGCCGAACCCGTACGTCCTCTCGGCCGGCGTGGTGGTGCTGAACTACGCGGTGCTCTCGACGTCGTGGAACTTCGTCGGCGGGTTCACCGGGTACATCTCGCTCGGGCACGGTGCGCTGGCCGGGCTCGGCGGCTATGCCACCGGCCTGCTCGTGGTCCGGGCCGGGCTGCCGAGCTTCGTCGCACTGGTCGCGGCGACCCTGCTGGTGGCGGCCTTCGCCGTCCCGGTCGGGTACGCGGCCCTGCGGGTGCGCGGCGCCTCGTTCGTGATCGTGTCGATCGCGCTGGTGCTGATCCTGCTGCTGGTCTTCCAGAGTTGGGCGTCCCTGACCGGCGGGTCGCGCGGACTGGTCGTGCCGCGCCCGTTTCCCGGCCTGCTCCGGCCCGAGCACCACCGGGTCTTCTTCTATCTCTTCGCCGCCCTGCTCGCGGTCGCGCTGCTGGTCTGGTGGCTGGTCGACCGGTCCCGTTTCGGGCTCGGCCTGAAGGCGGTCCGGGAGGACGAGGACAAGGCGGAGTCGCTGGGCACCCCGACCTTCGGGTACAAGCTGGTGGTCTTCGTGGTCTCGGCCGGCTTCACCGGGCTGGCCGGCGGCCTCTACGCGCTTTGGTTCGGCGACCTCGACCCGGTCTTCCAGTTCTCCATCCTGACCGGCTCCTACCTGGTGCTGATGGCGCTGCTCGGCGGGGTGCGCCAGCTCTTCGGCCCGCTGGTCGGCGCCGGAGTGGTCGGCATCGGACTGGAGTACTTCAAGGTGGAGTTCGGCAACACCCCGCTGCACCTGGTCGCCACCGGACTGCTGCTGGCCCTGGTGGTGATGTTCATGCCGGACGGGGTGCTGCCGGCGCTGGGCGCGCTGGCCGACCGGTTCATGCGGCCGGCAGGCCAGTCGATCCGCGAGGTCAGCGCGGCCGAGCTGCGCGCACGCCAGGACCGGCCGCCCGACGGTGACCGGCCGGTCGAGCCGCCCGACGGTGACGAGCCGGCCGAACCACCGGCCGGGACTCCCGTCGGCGCCCCCGAAGGACCTTCGGCGGAGGAGCGGACATGACCGGAGCGCCGGCCGAGCAGGAGACGAGTACGCCCGGCCCGCAGGCGGGCGCGCCGGGCAGCCTGGCCACGACCGGGCTGACCAAGACGTTCGGCGGGGTGACGGCGCTGGACGCGGCCACCGTGACGTTCCGGCACGGGCAGGTCAACGCGCTGATCGGGCCGAACGGCTCCGGCAAGACGACCTTCTTCAACTGCGTCACCGGGATGATCCGGCCGGACGGCGGCCGGACGACGTACCGGGACGCGGACATCACCCGGCGGAGCCCGCACGCGATCGCCCAGGCCGGGATCGGCCGGACCTTCCAGCTGTGCCGGGTCTTCCCCCGGATGTCGGCGCTGGACAACGTCCTCGTCGCGGCCCGGCCGGCCGGGTTCTGGAGCCAGCTGCGGGGCGCCCGGCGCCGGGCCGAGCTGGACCGGGCCCGGGGCTGGCTGACCCGGCTCGGCATCGAACACCTTGCCGACGTCGAGGCCCGGAACATGTCCTGGGGGCAGCAGAAGCTGCTGGAACTCGCCGGGGTGCTGATGAGCGGCCCGGAGACGGTGCTGCTGGACGAGCCGGCCGGCGGCGTGAACCCGGCCCTGCTGGACCGGATCGGCGCGCTGGTGCGCGAGCTGAACGCCGAGGGGAGGACCTTCGTGATCGTCGAGCACAACATGGACCTGGTGATGAGCATCAGCGACCACGTCGTGGTGTTCGACCGGGGACGGCCGATCGCCGAGGGGCCGCCGTCGGTGATCCGCTCCGACGAGCGGGTGCTGGGGGCGTACCTTGGCGTCTGAGATCGAACTCGTCGACGTACAGGCCGGCTACGGCCGGGCGGCCCCGGTGCTGCGCGGGCTCTCCGTATCGGTCGGGGCCGGCTCGATCGTCTGCCTGGTCGGGCCGAACGGCGCCGGCAAGTCCACGGTGCTCAGGGTGGCCAGCGGGCTGCTGAAACCCCGGTCCGGCCGGATCCTCGTCGGCGGCGTCGACGTCACCGGCCAGGGACCGCAGCGGATGCTCGCCTCCGGGGTGGCGCACGTGCTCCAGGGGCACAGCGTCTTCCGGGAGATGACGGTGGCCGAGAACGTGCTGCTCGGCGGCTACACGCTGCGGGACAGGGCGGTGCTGGCCCGCAGGGCCGACTTCGTCCGGGACCTCTTCCCGGTGGTCGGGCAGCGCTGGGACACCCTCGCCGGGCTGCTCTCCGGCGGGCAGCAGAAGCAGGTCGAGTTCGCCCGGTCGCTGATGGTCGAGCCCCGGGTGGTGCTCCTCGACGAGCCGTCGATGGGGCTGGACCCGAAGGCGACCAGCACGGTCTTCGAGCAGGTGGTCCGGATGCGCGACGCCGGCACGGCGGTGCTGCTGGTCGAGCAGAACGCCCGGCGCGCGCTGGAGACCGCCGACCTCGGCTGCGTACTCGATCTAGGGCGGGTGCACATCTCCGGGCCGGCGGCCGACCTGCTCGCCGACCCGCAGCTCGCCGACCTCTACCTCGGCGGCCGGCCCGGGCGCACTGACGGAACCGGCAGGTCGAGCGCCACCACCGGTACGTGACCTGGAAGCCGACCTTTCGTCCATTCCCGAGTTCCGTCCAGAGAACGGAGTGACCCGCGTGCGTACCTCCACCCGTCGCCTGCGCAGACCCGTCGGCACCGCGTTGCTCGGTGCCGCCGGGCTCGTCCTCTCCACCCTGGTCGCCGCGGGCCCGGCCCGGGCCGCCGACGCGATCTACGACCCCGTGCCGGAGCAGCAGATCCAGTCGCGGCTCGGGCTGGTCCTGAGCGAGTACGCGACGTTCCCGAAGTCGGAGCCGACGCCGGCACCGACCGACCCGAGGCTGATGCGGCAGGCCCGGATCAACACCATCATGGAGCTGCCGGACGGCTCGGGCCGGCGGGCGGTACCCGACCTGAACGGCAGCCTCCATCTGGTGCGCGACGGGGTGCCGCGGGTCTACCTGGACGTGGCCGGCACCTTCGCGCCGCGCTTCTTCTCCGGCCAGGGGCTCGGCCAGGGGTTCGGATACGTCGCCTTCCACCCTGACTTCGGCCGCAACGGCCGGTTCTACACCGTGCACACCGAGTCGGCGCCGTCCAACCCGGCGGTCCCGGACTACAGCCAACCGAACACGGTCTTCCACGGCATCGTCACCGAGTGGACCGCCACCGACCCGGCCGCCGACACCTTTGCCGGCAGCCGCCGGGAGGTGCTGCGGATCGGGTTCGGCGGCCGGGTGCACGGCATTCAGGAGATCAACTTCAACCCGACCGCCCGCCGGGGCGACGCCGAGCACGGCCTGCTCTACGTCGCGGCCGGCGACGGCGGGGTGGGCGTGCGCAACACCGACCCGCAGAACCTGGCGATGCCGCACGGCAAGCTGCTCCGGATCGACCCGGCCGGCAGCAACGCCCCGAACGGGCGGTACGGCATCCCGCCGTCGAACCCGTTCGTCGGCCGGCCCGGCGCGCTCGGCGAGATCTACGCGATCGGGATGCGGGACCCGCACCGGTTCAGCTGGGACCGGGCCACCGGGCGGATGTACCTCGGGCACATCGGCGAGCACGCCATCGAGGCGATCTACGAGGTGCGGGCCGGTGACAACCTCGGCTGGAGCGAGCGGGAGGGCGCCTTCGTCTTCGACAGGACGGCGACGAACCCGTGCGACCGGATCCTTCCGCTGCCGCCGGACGACGCCGACCACGGCTACACGTACCCGGTCGCGGCGTACGACCACGAGCCGGCGCCGGGCTGGAACTGCACGGCGGACGTCGGTGTCGCGGTGGCCGGCGGTTTCGTCTACCGGGGCCGGGACGTGCCGGCACTGCGCGGCAAGTACGTCTTCGGCGACCTGGTCGACGGCCGGGTGCTCTACACCGAGGCCGACCGGATGCGCCGGGGCCGCGACCTCGCGCCGATCCACCGGCTCGCCCTCTTCGACGCCGCCGGTAACCCGGTGCGGATGCAGGACCTCTCCGGCCCGGGTGCGCCCGGTGATCCCGAACGGGTGGACCTGCGGTTCGGCACCGACGCCCGGGGCGAGCTGTACCTGCTGGCCAAGGCGAACGGGAAGATCTGGAAGGTCACCGGCACCCGGGAGTACGCCGCCGGACCGGTCGGCGGCACCCGGGTGCGGGACACCATGCGCCCGACCAACTGGCAACCGGTGACCCCGCAACTGTGGAGGTTCACCGGCGAGCAGGTGATCCTGGCCGAGCCCGGTGTCGCGCGCCCCGGCCCGCGCCGGCCGTTCGAGTACGCGGTGCTGACCGCCGGGCCGGCGTTCGGCGCCGTCCAGGTCGACGCGGAGGTACGCCTGGACACGCCGGTCGCGGAGACCAACCGGGACGTGATCATCCTCTTCGGTTGGCGCTCGGACACCGAGTTCTACTACGCACACCTGTCGACCGACAACACGATCTATCCGCACAACGGCATCTTCAAGGTCGACAACGCCGACCGGGAACGGCTGGACCACCAGTGGAACGGGCGGTCCGAGGGAGCGGCCCCGGCGGTCACCGACGAGCGCTGGCACCGGGTCCGCCTGGTGCACCAGCCGGCGACCGGTGAGATCGCGGTCTATCTCGACGGTTTCCGCGATCCGCTGATGACCGCCGCCGACACCACCTTCGGGTCGGGCCGGGTCGGCTTCGGCTCGTTCGACAACATCGGCCGGCTCCGCGACCTGACCGTCCGGGGCACACCGGCCTGACCGACCCGGCCTAGACTGCCGGGATGATCGAGAACTGGGATCCGACGGGCCCCGGTGTGCTGCGCCTGCCGTCGGGGCGGCTGGTGCGGGGCCGGGGCCTGCGCCACCCGCTGCCGCCGGGACCGGAGCCGACGTTCGGGGTCTACCTGCTCGGTCGCGCTCCGGCGGAGCTGCCGTGGCAGAGCCAGTGGGTGCGCTGGCCCGACTTCTGGCTGCCCCGGGACAGCGCGGATTTCCGGACCGTCCTGCTGCGGGCCTGGGAACGGGCCGCGGACGAGCGGGTGGAGATCGCCTGCGGGGGCGGCAAGGGGCGGACCGGTACCGCGCTGGCCTGCCTCGCGATCGTCGACGGCGTACCGGCCGGGCAGGCGGTCGCCTTCGTCCGCGAGCACTATGCCCGGGGCGCGGTCGAGACGCCGTGGCAGCGCCGCTACGTCGCCCGGTTCGCCCCGGTCGCGGTCTGACCCGCCGTCGACCGGCCCAGTCCTGCCGGGCCCGCGGCCTGCCCGCCTTCAGCCGGCCCGTCCTGTCCGGCGTCGGCCTGACCGTCTTCAGCCGACGAGCAGTGGCAGCAGGCTGAGTGAGTTGACCGCGGTGTGCAGGGCGACGACGGCCCAGAGGTTGCGGTAGCGGGCCCAGAGGTAGCCGGCGAGCAGGCCGAATCCGCCGTTCCAGGCGAGTATCACGGCGACGACCTCCCACAGTGGACCGTCGCCGATCCGATGCGTGTGCATGGCGGCGAAGAGCAGCGAGGTGGCGACGATGGCCGGCCAGCGCCCGTACAGCGCCTCCAGCCGGGTCTGCAACACCGCCCGGTAGAAGATCTCCTCGGCGAGGCTCGCGGTGACGAAGGTCAGCAGCATGGCGGCGAGCAGATAGACCCGGTCGTACTGGCGGTAGCCGGACACGTCCTCGCTGCCGGCGAGCGGGCTGTAGTAGAGCAGGTACGCCCAGCCGAGCAGGGCGGGCAGCGGGCCGAGCCAGTACCACCGGGTCGGCAGGTCGCGCCGGTGTGCACGGCCGCCCCGCCAGTCGGTCCGGTACAGCCGGAGCAGCAGCGCGGTGCCGCCGAGGAAGAGCACGAGCTTGACCGGCCCGTACCAGATGCCGGGGTCGACGGCGAGCACCAGCGCGGACAGCAGCAGCGCGACGGCGGTCAGCCCGACGACCTGCCGGCGGAGTACGGGTCGGTGCGCCGCCTCGGCAGGCGGCATCGCCGGTAGCCGGAGCGGGACGAGCCGGACCAGCAGCAGGCCGACCAGGGTGGCGGCGACGATTCCGGCCAACGGTTTGGTCGGAGCCTCCGGATCGGCCGAGGTGCGCACCTCGAATCCGCTGAACAGCGCCAGCGCCGCCGCCGCGCTGATCAGCAGGGCCAGGCCGAGGGCGGTGAAGATCCGTCTCCGCATGGGGCCAGCGTGCCGGTCCGATCCGAACATCTCGTCGGCCCTGGCGACGATTCACCGGTACTCCGTTCGGCCCATGGCGCTACCGTGGCGACCCGCTTGCGCCGTCTCGACGTCAAGATGGCGGCACGCCGACTTGCAATGGCGCCAATATGGCGCCATGATGGTGCCATGGACATCACGCAGTACGTCGAGAACCTGCGCCGGCAGCTTGCCGTCGCCGCCGAGGCCGGCGGGGAGGAGGCCCGGGTCCTGGCCGACCGACTCACGGCGCCACTCGAGTCGGCCGTCCGGCTCACCCTGCTGGACGCGCTGTCGGCGGCGGCGGACGAGATCACCCGCGACCTCGCGCCCGGCTCGGTCGACCTGCGGTTACGCGGCGGCGAGCCGGGCTTCGTGGTGACGCCGCCGCCGGTCGACCAGCCTTCCGCCGACCCGGAGCAGGCGGCGGACCTCCGACCACCGGCACCGGGCGGCGCGGCCGGTCGGCCGGCAGTGCAGCCGGAGGTCGACGAGGGCGCCGTGGCCCGGATCAACTTCCGGTTGCCCGAGCAGCTCAAGGCCAGGATCGAGGAGGCCGCCGGCCGCGAGCGGCTCTCGGTCAACGCCTGGTTGGTCCGGGTCGCCGCCGCCGCCCTGGAACAGGAGGACCCGGCCCGCCGTCCCGGCCGGCGCGGCGGCGTGCTCGGGCAGTCCTACACCGGATGGGCCCGCTGACCGTGCACCCGCCCGCCGCCCCACACCCCGACCAGGCCGGCCCCGGCCGCCACCCCGAATCTCCGCTGCCGGTCTCCGGCCAGTCCCAGAAGGGCGATCCCATGCCAACCTTCGACACCCCGGCACCGATCTCCGCCACCGTCGACCTGACCCTCGGGCACGTCCGGATCGACGCCGACGAGCGCACCGAGACCACCGTCGAGGTTCGCCCGAGCGATCCGACCCGGGAACTCGACGTCCGGGCCGCCGAGCAGACCCGGATCAGCTACGCCGACGGCAAACTCCTGATCCGGACGCCGAAACTGCGGCCGATGTTCAGCAGCAAGGTCGGCTCGATCGACGTGTCCGTCACGCTGCCCAGCGGCTCCCAGTTGCACGGGGACGCGGCATCGGGCGACTTCTCCGTCGAGGGACGGCTGGGCGAGACCCGGCTCAAGACCCACCTGGGCCACATCCAGCTCGACCGGACCGGCCCGGCGCAGCTGCACACCAGCAGCGGCAAGGTCACCGTTGGCGCGATCACCGGCCGGGCCGAGGTCACCACCCACTCCGGTGCCGTCCGGGTCGGCGGGATCGACGGTCCGGCCGTGATCAAGAACTCCAACGGCGACTCGGTCCTCGGCGAGGTCACCGGCGACCTGCGGCTGCACGTGGCCAACGGCGACATCGAGGTGCGACGGGCACTCGCCGGGGTCACCGCCAAGACCGCCAACGGCAACATCCGGATCCACGAGGTGGTACGCGGTTCCGTCGTCCTCGACGCGGTCGCCGGCGAACTGGAACTCGGCATCCGGACCGGCACCGCCGCCTGGCTGGACCTGAACTCCACGGCCGGTCGGGTGCACAACGCGCTGGACGTCGCAGAGGGACCCGCCGAGTCCGACGAGACGATCCGGATACGCGCCCGCACGGTCACCGGCGACATCGTGGTCCGACGCGCCACGCCCGCCCCGCAGCAGTGAACCCCCATCCCAGCCGCAGAGGAGACGACCGGACATGAGTACGGCAACTTCGGCGATCACGGTCAGCGGACTGCGCAAGTCGTTCGGCGCGCACGTCGTACTGGACGGCGTCGACCTCGACGTCGCGGAGGGCAGCATCTTCGCCCTGCTCGGCCCGAACGGTGCCGGCAAGACCACCACCGTACAGATCCTCTCCACCCTGCTCGCCGCCGACGCCGGTGAGCTGCGTGTCGCCGGACACGACCCGGCCCGGCACCCGGACCGGGTACGCGCGGCGATCGGGGTGACCGGCCAGTTCTCGGCCGTGGACAACCTGCTCACCGGGGAGGAGAACCTGCGGCTGATGGCGGACCTGCGGCACCTCGGCCGCCGGGAGGGCCGCGAGCGGACCACCGAACTGCTCGACCGGTTCGACCTGGTCGACGCCGCCGGCAAGCTCGCCTCGACGTACTCCGGCGGGATGCGGCGCCGGCTCGACCTGGCGATGACCCTGGTCGGCCAGCCCCGGATCATCTTCCTCGACGAGCCGACCACCGGGCTGGACCCGCGCAGCCGGCGCACCATGTGGCGGATCGTCCGCGACCTGGTGGCCGACGGGGTCACCATCTTCCTCACCACGCAGTACCTGGAGGAGGCGGACCAGCTCGCCGGGCGGATCGCGGTGCTCGACTCCGGCAGGCTCGTCGCGCAGGGCACCCCGGACCAGCTCAAGCGGATGGTCCCCGGCGGGCACGTCCGGCTGCGCTTCGCCGACGCCTTCGCGCTCGACGCGGCGGCCCGCCGGCTGGACGACTCCGTTCGGGACGACGACGCGCTCGTGCTCCAGGTGCCGACCGACGGCAGCGTACGTGACCTGCGCACCCTGCTCGACCGGCTCGACGGCCAATCGATCGAGGTGGACACCCTCTCCGTGCACACCCCCGATCTCGACGACGTCTTCCTGGCCCTCACCGGCCAGGCCAATCAGAAGCAGGAGACCTCCCGATGACCACCCTCTCCTACGCCGCCAGCGACTCGTGGACCATGTTGCGGCGCAATCTGCTGCACATGCTCCGCTATCCGTCGGTGACCGTGATCCTCGCCGGGATGCCGGTGATCTTCCTGCTGCTCTTCGTCTACGTGTTCGGCGGCACCCTCGGCGCCGGCCTCGGCGGAGAGTCCGGCGGCCGGGCCGAGTACGTCGAGTACGTCACCCCCGGCATCATCCTGATGGCGGTGGCCACCGCCGCCCAGGCTGCGGCGCTCTCGGTCGCGATGGACATGACCGAGGGGATCGTGGCCCGGTTCCGGACGATGGCGATCTCCCGCGCCGCGGTGCTGACCGGGCACGTCGTCGGCACCGTCGCGCAGACCCTCGTCGCGGTCGGGATCGTGCTCGGCGTCGCGGTGCTGGTCGGGTTCCGGCCGACGGCCAGCCCGCTCGGCTGGCTCGGCACGGTCGGCATGGTCGCGCTGGTCGGCGTGGCGCTCACCTGGCTCTGCATCGCGCTCGGGATGGCGGCCGGAAGTGTCGAGAACGCCAGCAACGTGCCGATGCCGCTGATGCTGCTGCCCTTCTTCGGCAGCGGGTTCGTGCCGACCGAGTCGCTGCCGGGCGGACTGCGCTGGTTCGCCGAGCACCAGCCTTTCACCCCGATCATCGAGACGCTGCGCGCGCTGCTCACCGGCACCCCGGTCGGCGACAGCGGACCCGTCGCCGTGCTCTGGTGCGTCGGCATCGCCGCGGTCGGCTATTTCTGGGCCCGGGTCGCGTACCAGCGCGCGTCCGTGCGCTGACCGGCGCTCGTCGCCTCGGCCGGGTGCCCCCGGCGCCCGACCCCCGACCCCCGACCCCCGACCCCCGACCCCCGACCCCCGACCGCCGACCCCCGACCCCCGACCCCCGACCGCCGACCGCCGACCGGCGATGGTGCGCAGGGCCGGGTGACGGGTGACAGCAAAATGTCACAGGCGCCGACGAGAATGACGCGGAAGCCGATCCCGGTGCGGTGCTGCGGTTGCGAGGTCGGCCGTCGACAGGCCCGCCGGTTACCGGCCGACCGACATCATCGAGCAGACGTGGACGACGAGGGGGAGCGGGCAATGGACGGCGTCACGGGGGAGAGCCGGTCGGGCTGGCTGCGCGGGCCACTGCGCCCGCTCCGCCACCGGCAGTACCAACTCCTCGCCGGTGCCCTGACGATGTCGCTGCTCGCGGCCGGGGTGTGGCTCATCGCCGTGGTCTGGCAGGTGATCGCGCTCGGCGGCGGGCCCGGCCAGCTCTCCTTCGTCTCCGCCGCCATGGCGGCAGGCATGCTTGCCACCACACTCCTCGGCGGGGTGCTGGCGGACCGGATCCCGCAGTGCCGCATCCTGCTGGCGGTGGCGGGAGCCCGGACGGTCGCCGTCGGCCTGGTCGCGGTGCTGGCGCTGGCCGACCAGCTGCGTTTGTGGCAGCTCGCGGCGGTGGCGCTGCTGATCGGCGTCGGCAACGGCTTTCACTATCCGGCGTACTCCGCACTGCTGCCGTCGATCCTGCCGCCCGACGATCTCATGGCGGCAAACGGTGTCGAGGGGATGCTCCGGCCGATGATCATGCAGGCTGCCGGTCCGGCGCTGGCCAGCCTCCTGATCGCCGCCTGGTCGCCAGGCGCCGCGCTGCTGGTGGTGACCGTGCTGGAGTTGGCCGGTCTGCTGTTCCTGCTGGCGCTGCGCCCGGTGCCGCTGCGGCACGAGCAGACGGCGCCGGGGGCGCATCCGATCCGGTCGACGCTCACCGACCTGCGCGACGGCTTCGTCTACATGGGACGTACGCCCTGGCTGCTCGCCACGCTCCTCTACGCCTCGGTCCTGATTCTGCTGATCATGGGACCGATCGAGGTGCTCGTGCCCTTCGTGATCAAAGATCAGGCCGGTGGTGGGCCCGGCGACCACGCGCTGGTGATGGCGGCGTTCGGCATCGGCGGCGCGATCGGCTCGCTGGGGATGGCCGCCTTCCGGATGCCCCGGCGATACCTGACCATCATGAACCTCTTCTGGGGGCTGGGCTGCCTGCCGCTGGCCGTGGTCGGCGTCGCCGGCCGGGTCTGGCCGATCGCGGTGGCGGTCTTCGTCGTCGGGATCTGCTTCTCCGCACCGATGGTCATCTGGGGCACCCTGTTGCAACGCCGGGTTCCGCCGCACATGCTCGGTCGGGTCTCCAGCCTCGACTTCTTCGTCTCGCTGGTCTTCATGCCGCTGTCGATGGCGATCGCCGGGCCGGTCAGCGCCGGCATCGGGCTCGGCCCCACGTTCGCGCTCGCCGGCCTGCTGCCGGCCGCGCTTGCCGTACTGGCGATCGTGCTGGCCCGGATGCCGCAGGACGAGTTGGCACACCCGCTCGACGTACCGCCGGAGACCGCCGGTCCGGCGGAACCAGCCGGTCCGGCGGGACCGACGGAACGGGCGGGACCAGCCGGGCCGACGGACGAGAACGCCGCGACCGTCGGCCCGGAGGCGCCGGTCCGGGTCTGAGCCGGTGCCGGCCGGCGGACGAGGTCGCGGACCGTCGGCCCGGAAGCGGACGAGGTCGGTGCGACCGTCGGCCCGGAAGCGCCCGTCCGGGTCTGCGTCCGGTGCCGCCCCGGTCGTCAGTCGCCGCCGCTTTGGTCGTCGAAGGGGTCGTGGCCGAGCAGGTCGACGAATGCCGCCCGGACGTCGATCTGGATCGACTCGCCGCGCGCGGCATGCTCCCGGATGTGCCGGAACAGGGGTGTCAGCCGGCGGATCTCGGTGGCGGAGACGACGGCCACCAGCGGGCCGAGGTCGTCGCCTCGATCGATCTCGATGCCGACGATGCCGGTCGCGGGAAGGGCCGAGAACCGGAACGGGCCGAGCCGGTCCACCGTCACGGCCGGAGTGCCGGTGCGGCTGCCGTCCCGGGCTGCCCGGAGCGCGGCGATCCGTTCGAGCTGGTACTGCGCCAGCTCCCGGAGTGTCGTCGACTTCTCCGGGTCGTCCCGGATCGCCCGCAGCCGCCGCTCGATGTCGTCGAGGTCGGCCAAACCGTCGTCATCCCGCGAGCCTCGCATCACCGAAGGCTATCGATCGAGCCCGCCCGACCGTCGCACACGAGGTGCGAAGGGGCGTCGTCGGGGAAAGGGGTTGCCCTCGGCCTTCCGCCGACCGCACCGACGCCGCCGGGCGAGCCGGCTCAGCCGCCGGTGGCCCGGCGGAACCGGTCGCTCCACTCGCGGAGCTGTTCGAGCAGCTCCGGCGGGGAGAGCACCTCGAACTCCGCGCCGAGCGTGCCGAGCGCCATGACCGGCCAGTCCAGCGTGTCGGTGGTCATCACCATCCGGCAGCGCCGCTCGTCGACGTACTCGACGCTGGCCCAGCGGGACAGCCGCTCCTCGACCGTGGCCGCGGGAGCCTGCACCAGCACCTCCACCCGGTACGGCGCCGGCAGGTTCTCGAACCCGGCCCGGACGAAGGCCGCGGCGTCCTCGGCGGGCAGTTGCCGGGGATTGAACCGGGCTCCGGTGCCGCGCGGGTCGCTCAGCCGGTCGAGCCGGAAGCTGCGCCAGTCGTGCCGGGTCAGGTCGTAGCCGACCAGATACCACCGCCGGCCGAGCGAGACCAGCCGGTACGGCTCGACGTGCCGTTCGGTCCGCTGCCCGTCCCGGGCGGTGTAGCCGAACCGCACCCGCTCGGTGTCCCGGCAGGCTTGCGCGACGGTGGTCAGGATCGCCGCCTCGACGGTCGGCCCGCCGTCACCCCAGGGCGCCGGTACGGTCATCGCGCGCAGCGCGTCCACCCGCCGCCGCAGCCGGGCCGGCATCACCTGGACGACCTTGGTGAAGGCGCGGATCGACGACTCCTGGATGCCGGCGACCGCTCCGTGCGCGGCGGCCTGTAGACCGACGGCGAGCGCCACCGCCTCCTCGTCGTCGACGACCAGCGGTGGCAGGGCGGCGCCCGGGGCGAGCTGGTAGCCGCCGTCGACGCCCCGGTGCGCGTCGACCGGATAGCCGAGCTCGCGCAGCCGGTCGACGTCGCGGCGGAGGGTGCGGACCGAGACGCCGAGCCGGTCGGCGAGTTCCCCGCCGGGCCAGTAGCGGTGGGTCTGCAACAGGGAGAGCAGGCGGAGGGTTCGGGAGCTGGTGTTCGCCATGCCGACGAGTCTGCTCGAGATTCAGGACAAGAACTGGCCGCTATCGGTTCTAACGTTTCCGGCATGAGACGACCGACCCTCCGACCGGGGAGCCCCGAATGATCGACGCCCGCTCGCTCACCCGGGACTTCGTGGTGAGCCGCAGCCAGACCGTGCATGCCGTCCGGGGCATCAGCCTGCGGATCGAGCCCGGTGAACTGGTCGCCCTGCTCGGCCCGAACGGCGCCGGCAAGACGACCACGATGCGGATGCTCACCACGCTTATCGCGCCGACCTCCGGCACCGCCACCGTCGCCGGGCACGACGTCGTCCGGGAACCCGGCCAGGTCCGCCGGCACATCGGGTACGTCGGCCAGGGCAACGGGGCCGGGCACACCCAGCGGGTCCACGACGAGCTGCGTACCCAGGGCGCGATCTACGGCCTGGACCGCCGGACCGCCCGGCGGCGGGCGGACGAGCTGTTGGCCGCCCTGGACCTCACCGAGCTGGCCGGCCGGAAGGTCTCGGCGCTCTCCGGCGGCCAGCGTCGCCGGCTGGACGTGGCGATGGGCCTGGTGCACGCGCCGTCCCTGCTCTTCCTCGACGAGCCCTCCACCGGCCTCGACCCGCAGAACCGGGCGAACCTCCGGGACCACATCCTACGGATGCGCGCCGAGGCGGCCATGACGGTGGTGTTCAGCACGCACTACCTGGACGAGGCGGACTCGATGGCGGAGCGGGTCGTGATCGTCGACCACGGTGAGGTCATCGCCGACGACTCGGCGGCGGCCCTGAAGGCGAAACTCGCCGGCGACCGGATCGTGCTCACCGCTGCGGAGCCGGACGTCCGGCAACTGGCCCGGCTCGTCGACCGGCTGCCCGGCGCCCGGGAGGTGACCCGCACCGGTTCCCGGGTCGAGGCACACGTCGCCGACGGGCCGGCGGCGCTGCCCGAACTGCTCCGGGCCGCGGTCGAGGCCGGCGTACGGGTCGGCACGGCCCAGGTGCACCAGCCCACGTTGGACGACGTCTTCCTCAGCCTCACCGGCCGCAGCCTGCGCGAGGCCGAGCACGAGGAACCGACCGCGCAGGGCAGCCCGCAGGACCCGCAGACCCGGAAGGACGTCCCGTGACCACCATCGGCGCCACCGCTCCCGCACCGCACCCCGCCCCGGCCGGCACCCGCGGCCGCCCTTCCGGTCCGCTCGGCCTGCTCCGGGACACCGGTATCGTGCTGGCCCGCGAGCTGCGTCCGCTGCGGCACGACCCGTTCTCGGTCGTCTTCGGCATGGTGCAGCCGCTGGTCTTCCTGGGCCTGTTCGGGCCGTTGCTGGTCGGCTCGCTCGGCAGTCAGGCCGGCAGCACCCTCGGCTCCGGTGGCGTCTGGCAGTGGTTCGTGCCGGCGATCCTGGTGATGACCGCCCTGTTCGGCACCTCTACCACCGGGGCGAACCTGCTGTTCGAGTTCCAGACCGGTGCGCACGAGCGGATGCTTGTCACCCCGCTGTCGCGGCCCTCGCTGCTGGTCGGCCGCGCGCTGAAGGAGATGGTGCCGCTGGCCGGCCAGGCGGCGATCATCGTCGCGGTGATGATCCCGTTCGGCTTCCGGCTCTATCCGGTCGGCGCGCTGGTCGGGCTGGCACTGCTCGCGGTCTTCGGGGTCGGGCTCGGTGCGCTGAGCTACGCGCTCGCGATCGCCGTACGCAAGCAGGACTGGATGTTCTGGGCGGTGCAGCAGACCCTGATCTTCCCGCTGATGCTGCTCTCCGGGATCCTGCTGCCGCTGGAGACCGGTCCGGGCTGGATGCGGGCGGCTGCCCAGGTCAACCCGCTGGCCCATCTGGTCGAGGCGGAGCGCGCACTCTTCGCCGGTGACCTCGGCGCCAGAAGCGTGCTCTGGGGCTTGGTCGCGGCGCTGGTCACCGCCGCCGTCGGCCTGGCCGTCGGGGTACGCGCGATGGCCCGCAGCGCCGACTGAACACCCCGGCGGGGCGGGGCGGTACGCGTGCCGCCCCGCCCCGCCGGCGTCGCCACGCCGGGCGCTCCCCCCGCCGTGCCGGCGGCTGACCTCGACGTCCGTCGAGACCCCAGCGCCCGGTGCGGAAAATGTCGCCGCGCCGGTCTATCTTCTCGGGGCACCGGACGAGAGAACGTCTCGAAGCACCGTTCGAGAAGGCTCTCCCGGAGCACCGTCGAGAAGGCTTCCCGGAACTTCGGTCGAGGGCCTTCGCGACACATCGGTCGAGAGAAGGCTTCGCGGAACAGCGGTCGGGAAGGGCGGGGGTCGTGGGAACGGTCGAGGTCGGATGGGAGCGGCGCAGCGCCGCCCGGGTGCTGCCGGCGGTGCAGCCCCGCAAGCTGGCGAAGGTCCCGTTCGTCGAGTTGGCGAACGGACGGTTGCAGGGTGTGGTGTCGAGCGGGTCGGACGTCGAACGGGTCTACGTCTCGTCGATCGCCGCCGGCAGCCACGCCTACCACTGCAGCACCAACAACAACCGCCCGTGCGGCGGGCTGCGCGGTGCGCCCTGCAAGCACCTGCACGCCCTGCTGGACGAGGCCACCGTGCAGTACGGCGTCGAGCGGGTCGCCCGCTACCTGCGGATCGACCTGGCCGACGGCGCCTGCTCCGGTGCCGACCTGGCGACCCGGCTGACCGGCGGCCCCGAGCCGACCCCGGCGGCGGTGGTCTTCAGCCGCTTCCTGCGACACCTGGGTTACCTCGAACTGCCGGGCAGCACCGAGCCACTGCCCGAGCTGCACTGGTTTCCGGCGACGGGGGCGGCCGCCTGATGCTTCCCACCCAACTGGCCGGGCTCGGCCCGGCCGGTACCGGGATCGACGAGGCGCTCGACCTGGTCGGCGGCTTCGACGACGGTTTCACCCACGGCTTCGCCCGGCTGGGCGAACAGCCCCGGGCGGCGCTGACCGCGCTGGCCGACGCCCTCGCGGCGACACCGCTGGCCGACCGGGTGCGCGAGGCCGTGGAGAAGGTGGTCGCGGGTTCGCTCGCCGACGAGCACCTGACCGCGCTGGCCGGCGGGCGGGCCGCGCTGCTCGGAGCCGTGCACGACGCGCTGCTGGCCCGGCTGGACGCCGCGCTCGGCCGCTCCCGCGCGGACTGGCCGGCGCCCGCACCGGCCGGTTCCGCGCCGCCGGCTCCGGAGAACGTGCTGGCCGGTTGCCGGTCCTGGCTGCGCGAGCTGGCCATCGCGGGCTGGCGCGGCGTCGACCACGACCTCGTCGCCTCCTCCGCGCAGACCCTCGACGCGGCGCTGGCGGTCCCGTCGCTGCGCCGGCTGGCGGTACTCCTCGACGGCATGGCGGCCGAGCTGCGCGGATCCGTGCCGGTGGCGACGATGGACCGGCTCCCGGCCCGGCGCTGGGCCGACCTGTGGAGCCGCGCCCTGCTGCTCGCCCAGCCCGGTGGCTGGCCGGCCGGACCGGCTGCCGACACCGTCTCCGGGCGGCTGCTGCCGCTCGGTGCCGACGTGCACGAGCACGGCACGGCGGTCCAGGTGCAGGTGCACGCCGTGCTCGAACCGGCCGGCAGCGCGCCGCCCCGGCTGGTCCGGGCCAGCGTCTCGGCGGCGAAGGTGGAGACGATCGTCGGCCCGGCGGTCTGGCAGCTGCTGGCCGGTCACCCGGTGCTGCTCGGTGCGCTCGCCCGGCGGCAGGCCGTGGTGGTCACCGACCTTCCGCTGCTGCCCGGCGGTGACCTGCTGTGGCGGGACGACCAGGCCCGGCCGGGCGAGCCGGCCGACCCGTTCGCCACCGCCCGGCTCCGGCTGCCCGAGGCGGTCGCGCCGGCCGTCCCGCCCCTGGACCGCCATCCGGTACGCATCGCCGAGCCGGTTCTCGTCGAGGGCTACTCGACGGCGACCGCCGAGGACGGCGGGCTGACCCTGGAACTCGACGGGCAGTCCCTGCCGGTCGACGTGTCCCGGCTGCCCGGCTGCGCACCGCTGACCCCGCAGCTGGTGGCCAGGTCGACGGCCTGTCTCGGACTGCTGCGCTGGGACGCCGGTCGCTGGCGGCTGCAGCCACTCGCCGTGCGCTACACCGTGAAGCGCGCGGCGGCCGAGGCGCACACCGGCGACTGGGCGCTCGGCCCCACCGATCCCAAGGTGGTCAAGGCGGAGGCCAGGTCCGGTGACGCGGTGGGAGTGCTGCGGGAGCGGGCGGGACGGTTGCTGCGCCGATGAACGAGCGAAGTGGACAGTCGGACGACGCGCTCCGGGCCGCCGAGAACCGCCGCCGGGTGCTCTACTGGCGCCTGCTGGCCCGCCTCTTCGACCCGGACGAGCAGCCGGCGCTGGAGTCGGCGAGCGTCGCGGTCGTCGACGACCTCGGTTTGCCGGCGGCCCTGCTCGATCCGACCGTCTCGGTGGACACCGTCGTGCAGCGCTTCCCCGAACTCGCCGACGAGTTGCGGAACCTGATGGCGCCGCCGTCCGAGGACGCGCTGCCGGGCGGCGACGCGCTGCCGGGCGGCGACGGCGAGCAGCCCGACTCGGCGGTGCGGCGGGTCGGCGCCGCCGAGGTGCGCCGGGCGGCCCTGGTCTCGAAGCTGCTGCTGAACGTCTTTGCGACCGGCTCGGGCAACGTCACCGCCGGCCAGTTGGCCCGCTGGCAGTCCGACGCCGGCTGGTTCGAGCAGGCGCTCGGGCTGGCGCCGGGGCAGCTGCGGCACGGCCGGGCCGGTGCCGGGAGCGGGTCCGGCGTGCCGGGGCACGGCCAGCCCGGTGCCGGCAACCAGCCCGGGGCCGGCGGCGGGTCCGGGGTGGGGACCCGGCCCGGCGACGGGTTCGACGTCGGCAGCGGTGAGCTGGCCGGCGTACTGGCCGGGTTGGAGGGGGACCTGGTGCGCCGGATGCAGTTGCGCGAGGTGCTCGGCAACAGCGCACTGGCCCGCCAGCTGACCCCGAGCATGTCGCTGATCGAGCAACTGCTGCGGGACAAGCACAACCTCTCCGGGGTGGCGCTGGCCAACGCCAAGGCACTGATCCGGCGGTTCGTCGACGAGGTCGCCGAGGTGCTGCGTACCCAGGTGCAGCAGACGAGTGTGGGCACCATCGACCGGTCGGTGCCGCCGAAGCGGGTCTTCCGCAACCTCGACCTGGAACGGACCATCTGGAAGAACCTCACCAACTGGAGTCCGGAGGACCAGCGGCTCTACGTCGACCGGCTCTACTACCGGCAGACCGCCCGGCGCACCACCCCGGCCCGGCTGATCGTGGTGGTGGACCAGTCGGGGTCCATGGTGGACGCGATGGTGAACTGCACCATCCTGGCCTCGATCTTCGCCGGGCTGCCCAAGGTCGACGTGCACCTGGTGGCGTACGACACCCGGGCGCTGGACCTGACGCCGTGGGTGCACGACCCCTTCGAGGTGCTGCTGCGCACCAGGCTCGGCGGCGGTACGGACGGCACGGCGGCGCTCACCCTGGTCCGGCCGAAGATCGCCGAGCCGCGCAACACGGTCGTCGTCTGGATCTCCGACTACTACGAGTCGAATCCGCAGGGCGTCTTCGAGGGCCTCGCGACGGCGCACCGCAGCGGGGTACGCGTGATCCCGGTCGGCTCGGTCAGCAGCGGCGGCCAGCAGAGCGTCAACCCGTGGTTCCGGCAGCGTTTCAAGGACCTCGGCACCCCGGTCCTCTCCGGTCACATCCGCAAGCTCGTCTTCGAACTCAAGAACTTCCTCAGCTAGGAGACCCACCGAATGACCGACATGTTGCGTGCCCCCGCCGAGGTGAAGTACGCCGAGGAACTCGACTGGCTGGAGTCGGTCGACGACGGCCCCAGGCCGTTCTCCTGGCGGCTCAGCCCGCGAATGGTCCGGATCTTCGTGCTCGGCTCCGAGCGGGCCGACGGACTGGACCGGGAGATCCCGCAGAAGTGGTTCGGTGACCGGAGTTTCGTCGAGCGCAGCATCGTGACCCTGGCCTCGGACCGGGGCCTGCTGCTGATCGGTGACCCCGGCACCGGCAAGAGCTGGCTCGCCGAGCTGCTCGCCGCCGCGACCTGCCGCAACTCGACGCTGGTGGTGCAGGGCACCGCCGGCACCACCGAGGACCACATCAAATACTCCTGGAACGTCTCGATGGTGATCGCCCGGGGTCAGTCCCGGGAGTCGATGATCCCGTCGCCGATCATGACCGCGATGGAGCAGGGTGTGGTCGGCCGGTTCGAGGAGCTGACCCGGGCGACGAGCGACGTACAGGACGCACTGATCTCGATCCTCTCCGAGAAGTACGTCTCCATCCCGGAGCTGGACGACGACAACATCGTCTTCGCCCAGCCCGGATTCTCGATCATCGCCACCGCCAACAGCCGGGACCGGGGCGTGAACGACCTCTCCTCGGCACTCAAGCGGCGGTTCAACTTCGTCCGCATCCCGGTGGTGACGAACAAGCGCAGCGAGGCGGAGATCGTCCGGTTCCGCACCACCGAGTTGCTGCGCCGGCACCGGATCGAGCTGGACGTGCCGCCGACGTTGCTCGACATCCTGTTGCAGAGCTTCGCCGACCTGCGCGCGGCGGCGGCCTCGGCCGGCAGCGACGACGAGAAGCTGGAGTCGGCGCTCTCCACCGCCGAACAGATCGGTGTGCTGGAGGACGCGATCCTGCACAGCCACTTCTTCGGCGACCGCACCCTGCGGGCCGGCACGCTGGCCGGTTCACTTGTCGGCTCGCTGGCCCGGCGGGCGCCCGAGGACCTGGCGATCCTCAACAAATACCTGCACGGCGTGGTCGAGCCGCGCAGCAAGTCCGACGGCGGCTCGTGGCCGGAGTTCCTCGAGGGCGGTCGTGAGGCGATCGCCACGCTGTCATGAGTACCGGAGCAGAGGTCACCCCGGTCCGGCCGGCGAACACCTTCGCCCCGCTGCGCGAGCAGCTGCGGTCGGCGGCGAGTGAGTTCGCCGGCGGTCCCGACGCGCTCGCCGACATCCTCGGCGGAATCGTCGACGACGTCGACCGGGCGCTGGGGGAGGAGTTGGAGATCTTCCCGGTCTGCCACCACTCGCCCGCCTCGGCCCTCGCGATGGCGCGCAGGCTGCGGGAGAAGCAGCCCAGCGTCATCTACCTGGAGTTGTGCGAGGACCTGCGTCCACTGCTGGAGGAGCTGCGCAACTGCCGGCTGCCGGTGGCGTTGCAGGCGTTCGCCTCCGACCTCGACGGGTTCCCGCCGGCCTGGGCACCGCTGAACATCGTCGCCCCGATCAGCGAGGCGTCGGCGGAATACCAGGCCATCGCGTACGCGCTGGAGACCCCGGGCGTCGAACTGGTCCTGGTGGACCGCTCGGCGGACCACGTCTTCCAGTGGCAACCGACCGAGGCATCTGATCCGGCCGCCGACGCCGGGCCGTCCTCCGGCGGCACCGACGACTCCCCGGACGACGCCGGAGCGCAGCCGGTGGAGGAGGAGGCGGCGCTGCACGGCGAGGCGGTCGGGATCGGCATCGGCGACCTGCGTCCCCGGTTCGCCGAACTCCGCGCCCACCTGCTGCACCACGGTAGGGTCCGGCACTGGTCGGAGTGGTGGGACCAGTACGTCGAGCAGCCGCTCGCCGACGCCGACTACGACACGTACCGGCAGGTCATGGTGCTGGTCGGCAGCCTGTTCCGGCGGCTGCGTCCACCGGCCGGAGCCGGCGACGACGACCGGGACGAAGACCGGGAGCGCTACATGTGGACCCGGATGCGGCAGCACCTGGCCGCCTCCGGCGTCGACAGGTCCCGCTGCCTGTACGTCTGCGGTGCCTTTCACGCCGCCAGCCCGGTCGCCGAGTTCGGTACCGCCCCCGGCACACCCGACTGGGAGATCAGTCCGCGCACCGGCACCCGCTGGCTCTACGGGCTCATCCCGTCCAGCCACTCGGCGATCGAGCGGCAGTTCGACCTGGCTCCCGGCTCGGTGTCGATCGCCCAGGCCGGCTGGGCGAAGGCGGTCGGCAGGGGCGGTGTCCGGCCGTACCGGCTGACCGGGGAGGCGGCCGGCGGTCGCAAGCGGAGCAGGCCGAAGAAACAGCCGGCCCCGGTGCCCGTCCCGGCACCGACGCCGGCCGCCGACCGGCTCACCGGGTTCCTGTCCCGGCCACCGGTGCTGAACGAGGTCGACGAGGCCGAACTGCTCGGCTGGTGCGTCGACATCGTGCGGCTGGCCCGGCGCAACGGCTACCTGGCCAGCACCGCCGACGCGATCGCGGTCTTCGAGACCTCGATCCTGCTGGCCGGCATCCGCAACCGGGCCCGGCCCACTCCGTACGACTTCGCCGACGCGGCCGTCACCTGCATCGAGAAGGACGTCGTACCCGGTCGCCGGGACGTACGCCGGCTCTGCGACATCCTGCTCGGCGGCGACCGGATCGGCCAGGTCGGCTACGACGCCCTGCCGCCGCTGGCCCGGGACGTCTTCGACCGGCTCGCGCCGCTGGGGCTCGCCCTGGACGCGCGCACCGTCCAGCGGGCCCTGCTGGACCTGACCGCCCAGCCGGAGCTGGTGCCCTGCTCGGACCTGCTCTGGGTGCTGCACCGCCTGCTGCCGGACGGTATCGTCCGGCCGATCATGGGGGAGCGGCGGCTCGGCGAGCGCTCCATCCAGGAGAGCTGGGATCTCGGCCTGGGTCGGCACCAGCGTGCGGTGATCGAGTTGGGCTACCAGGGCATCACCGTCGAACAGGTGCTGGAGAAGCGGCTGCGCCAGGCTGTCTGGGCGCCGGACGCCACCGCCGCGGTCGCGCTGGCGGCGGTGGAGGACGCCATCAAGTTCCTGCCCAGCCGGCGGTTCGTCGACGAACTCGGCGGGCGGGCGGTCGAACTGCTCTCCGCCGAGCGCACCGTGGACGACGCGCCCGAGGTGCTGCGCCGGATCCGCCGGCTGCTGACGCACTACCGCAACAGCGAGCCGGAGCTGCCGGCCTGGTGCGAGTCCTTCGTCACCACCGGGTACGCGCACTACTGCACCCTGCTGCCGACAGCGTTCGTCGAGGAGGAGACCGGCGTACGCCAGGTCGCCGCGATGCTCGGCTTCCTCTTCTCGATGGAGAGTCTCGCGCTCTCCCTCGGCTGCGACCGTGCCCAACTGGAGCTGGCGGTGCGCCAGTCGCACCCGGAGGACCCGGCGAAGGTGGCGCTGCTCTGGGCCGCCCAGTCGCACCTGGGACTGCTCGCCCTGGCACAGCTGCGGGCACGCTGTGCCGAGCTGCTGACGAATCCGCTGGTCCTGCCAGCGTTTCCGCAGTACCTGAGTGGTTTCGTGCAGGCTCTGGAGGCGGTGCCGTCGCTGGCCCCGTTCGTCGTGGAGGTGATCTCGGAGGCGTTCGCCCGCCTGCCGGACCCGGTGCTGCTGCCCTGGCTGCCGAAGCTGATCACGACGCTGCGCGCGCAGGCGCCGGATCTGGTCCCGTTGCTGGTCCGGGAGGCGGGCCGGACGTTCCCGGCCGGCCTGGCCGCGCTGGACAGCTGGACACCGCCCTGGTCGGCCGACGCGTCCGCGCCCGTCCCGGCGGTGCCGGGCACCGGGCCTGCCGATCCTCCGGTGTCGTCGTCCGGGCCCGTGGCCGGTCTGCTGCGGGAGTATCCGGTCGGCTGCGACGCGGTCGCCGAGCTGCTCGGCTGCGATTCCGGCTGGCAACCGGCGGGTCCACCGGCAGCCGGGAACCGGTCGGCCGGGGCGGCGTCACTGCTCGGCGCGCATCCGACGACCGCCTCCGCCGTCGTCGACCTGCTCGCCGGGACGGCCCGCCCTGGCTGAACCGGGCACGTCCGGCTGGCTCGACGGCGGTCGGCGACCGAGCCCGCAGTTGCCGGCGAGGAGCGGCTCCGGCGGCCCGAGGTGACGGCCCTCAGTACAGGCCGAGGCGGAAGACCTCGAAACCGGCGGCGTGCCTGACACCCAGGCGGCTGCCGGTCTGCCGGGAGATGCCCTCCAGGAACTCCTCGGGGTCGAAGTTCCCGGCGCCGAGGCCGCGCAGGTAGGCGGCGTGCGCCTCCAGCGACCGGACGCCGAGGTCGAACGTCTCGGTGGTGTCGACGCCGTGCTTCGACTGCGGAGAGCCGGCCGCCCACACCTCCCGTACGCCGCCCCACCTCTCCAGTCCGGCGTCGAGCTGCTCGCGGAACACCCAGCGGTTGCCGGCGTCCCGGGCGGCGTCGAGGGTGGCCCGACCGGTGACGATGTGGTCGGACATGTTCAGCGCGTTGCCCTCCGCGTCCCAGCTGTCCCGGAAGTTGTTGGTGATCACGATCTCCGGCCGGTACGTCCGGATCACCCGGCTGAGTTCACGACGCAGCGCGACACCGTATTCCAGGATGCCGTCGGGCAGGCCGAGGAAGTCGACCTGGGACACGCCGACGATTGCCGCCGACGCGCGCTGCTCCTCCTCGCGGGCCGGCCCGGCCAGGGCCGGCTCCATCCCGTCGATCCCGGCCTCGCCGCTGGTGAGCAGCACGTAGGTGATCTCCTTGCCCTGGCGCGTCCAGCGGGCGACGGCTGCGGCGGCGCCGAACTCCAGGTCGTCGGGATGGGCGACGATGGCGAGCCCGCGCTGCCAGCTCTCGTCGAGCGGCTGGAGCGGGTTGGAAACGGCGGGTGCGTCTGCGGTCATCGGACCATCTTCGCCGACAACCGCCGCCGCGCACCGTCGGCGGGCCGCCAGCGGCAGCGGCGTGCACGGTCGGCGTTCCGCCCGGGGCAGCCGGCGGGGGCGATATTGGATCTCGTCCGGGTGAACCGGCCGGCACAATGATCGCTGTGCTCGCCGCCACCCGTACCCTGCTGACGTCGCTGGAACCGCTGTCCTACCGGGAGCGGATGGTCCGCCTCGCCCGGTGGGCGCGCAGCGCGCCCGACCGTGTCCAGATCTGTGCCGACCTGCGTGCCCAGGGCCGCTACGAGCGAGGTCTGGCTCTGGTCGCCGCGCTGGTGACCCGGGACGGCGACGGCATCGTCGCCGCCACCGCCGACCCGGAGCCGTCGATCCGGGGCGCCGCGCTCACCGGGGCGCTCCGCGCCGGCCTACCGGTCGGCGATGTCGTCGACCGGCCGGTGGTGGAGCGGCGCCGGGTCTACCGCGCCCTGCGCCGCAGGCACACGCCGGCTCTCGCCGACCCGCTCGTCACCGAGGTCCGTGCCCGGTTCGGCGACGAGGAGGCCGCCGCGCTGCTGCCGGCCTGCGGTGCCGACACGGTACGGGCGTTGCTGCCCGACCTCGAGCACGCGATCGACCTCGAACGCCTGGTGCGGTGGCACCAGGGTCCGCTGGTGGACCGGGTACGCGAGCGGCTGGCCTCCGCCCGGCCCGAACGTCGGGGCAGGATCTGGGGCACCGCCGCCGAGGCGGTGCTGCGCTGTGCTCCGGAACAGGCCCTCGACCTGCTCGAACGGTACGCACCCGAGGAGTCGCTGCCCGGCTCGCTGGGCGGGTACGCCGCGCTCGCGGCCCACGACGCTCCTCGGGTCGCCCGGCTGCTCGGCACGCCCGGCCGCGCGGCCTGGCTGCGGGCGAACGTGCTGCCGCCGGCCCTGCTGCGCCGCCTCGCGACGCTGCCCACCGACGAGCTGGTTCCGCTCGCCAGGCGGTTCCGGGAACACAGCCGGGCGCTGGCGGCGCTGCTCGACGCGGTGTCGCCGGCCCGGCGCGGCGAACTGTACGACCGGGCGCTGGCCGAGACGGACCCGGCGGTGCTGGTGCCGGCCGGTGAGATCATGGAGGTGCTGCCGGTCGCGGTCCGGATCCGGGAGGCGACCCGGGTGCTGGGGCTGGCCCGGATCCGCGAGCGGGAGGCCGAGGTGCGCACCTGGAGTGCGTACCTGGCCTGGCCGGAGGCGTCCGCGGCGCTGGAGGTCGCGCTGCGTTCGGGCGACGCCGACGAGCGGGCGCACGGGTACACCCTGCTGGTGCAGGCCGCCCGCCGTTCCCGGGAGCCACGGGCGGTGGCCGAGGTGGTCGCCCGGCTCGACCGGCTGCACAACGAACAGGATCCGGTACGTGCCGCCGCGCTCACCGCGCTGGCGAAGGCGGCACCCCTGCTCACCGCGGAGTCGGCGGCCGGGCTCACCCGGCTGACCACCGACGCGGTCGACGCCCGGGACGCCTCCGCCGCCACCACGAGCGCACTGAGCACCCTCGCCACCGAGGTACTCGCGCACCAGCACAGCGTGCCGCAACTGCGCGACTGGGCACTGCTCACGATCGACCTGGCCAGCGGCGGCGCGAACGTGCCGGTCCTGCGCCGCTTCGACACGGTGCTGCGCCGTGGGCAGGAGACGCTTGTCTTCGAGCGGCTGCGCGGCTGGGTCGAGGCCGGGATGGCGCGCGGCCGGTACGGTCCGCTCTTCGCGCTCACCCACGCGCTGGGCAGGCGGGCCTGGCGGCTGCCGCGGTTGCAGGAGTTGCTGCGTCGGGCCACCGGGCCGGACACGCTGCCGTCGGTGGCCCGGACGGCGGTCGTGCTCTGGCTCGCCGACCCGCGTACCCGCGCGGACCGGGTCGGCGCGGTGCTCGACGGGGACTCGTCGGCGGTGACGATCCACCTGGTCTGGTCGACGATCTGCACCTCCCGTACCGACCTGCTGGACCGGGTGCTGGACCGCCGTCCGAGCGGCCGGTTCGTCGAGCCGGGGAAGCGCTGGGTGCCCGGCCGGGCGTTGCGGGTCGACCGCTGGCTGCCCCGTCAGCAGGCCCGCTTCGGGCAGCTTCAGGAGCTGATCGTCGCCGACCCCGACGCGGGAATCTGGCAGCGCGCGGCGGCGATCCGGGCCGCCGCCGTGGTCCCCGGCTTCGGCCATGAACTGGTGCTGCGGCACGTCGACGCGGCCGAGGTGGTGATCGCGGAGGCGGCGCTGGGCGCGCTGGTCTGGACCGACCGGCCGGCCGAGGCACTGCCGGTGCTGCTCCGGTACGCCGACGGCGACCGGGCGCGGGTAGCGCTCTACGCGGCGGGCCGGGCGGCCCGGCACGTCCCGCCGTCCCGGCTTGTCGACCCGCTCGGCGAGGTGCTGACCGGTCCCGCGAAGGTCACGAGTCGGAAGGAGGCGGCCCGGCTGCTGGGGCGGTACGGGCCGCCGCAGGTGATGGCGACGCTGCTCGACGCGTACACCGATCCGGACGCGCACCGGGACGTGCGGGCGGCGATCGTCTCCGCCGCCCGGCAGCGGTTGCACACCGAGCCGAGCTGGACCATCCTGCGCGCGGCGGTCGACGGCAGCCGGGAGGAGCGGCGTGCGGTCCTGGGCGGGTACCCGTACACGATGTCGGAGCGGCACCGGCCGCGCTACGCCGCGCTGGTCGTCGACGCCTGCCGGGCCGCCGACCGGGAGGTCCGACGGGCCGCCTTCGGCCAGCTCGGCGAGTGGGCGCCCTGGCTGTCCGGGGTGGCCGACCTGGTGGTGGACCGGCTCACCGACCCCGGCGAGACGATTGTGCACATCGAGGTCGCCAACCTGCTCAGGGCCGGCGGCGACGACGTGTTCGGCCCCGCGCTGGCCCGGCTCGTGGACCGCGACACCGGCGACGACCGTCCGGGCGACCCGGGCGCGGACCGGCCGGCCCGACGCCGCATCGAGCTGCTCGCCCGCGGCGCCGCCGTGCGGTCCGGGAGCCGACCGGCCGGTGCGGATCGGACCGCGCTCGTCGAATCCGCGAGGTGGCTCGCCGGTCGACCGTCGTTCACCGGTACGGCCGGCAGGTTGCTGGTCGACCTCGGCCGGCTGGACAACCTGGACGAGGTCGCCGACCTGTGCACCGGCCGGCCGGTGCTGGCGATCCGCACCGCCGAACGTGTCGGCGCGCGTCTGCGGAACCTCCGCGAGCTGCCCGACCCGACGACCCTCACCGGCACGATCGCGCGACTGACGGAGCGGGGCGACCTCGCTGGCGGGCTGTTCGCGGTGGCGCTGGTCCGGCACGGTGCCGGCTTCGGCTGGTCGGCGCCGTGGCGGGATCTGCTGGTCGGCCTGCGCCGGCACCCGGACGTGGACGTGCGCGAGGAGGCGTACGGGGTGGAGATGAGCTGACCGGCGCGAGCCGGCAGCCGGGAACAGCCGGGAACAGCCGGCTGGGGTGGAGCCCGGCTCGACTCCACCCCAGCCGCTCGCCGGAATCAGGCGAGGGTGCAGGCTGCGCCGTTCAGGGTGAACGAACTCGGCCTGGCGGTGTTACCGGTGTGGGTGGCCTGGAATCCGATGCTCACCGAGGCGTTCGGCGCGATGGCGGCGTTGTAGGAGGCGTTCCTCGCCGTCACCTGCCCGGAGGCCGGCGAGTAGCTGGCGTTCCAGCCCGAGGTGATGGTCTGGCCGCCCGGCAGGGTGAAGACCAGGGACCAGCCGTTGACCGCGCTCGTACCGGTGTTGGTGATGGTGATGCTCTCGGTCAGGCCGGTGTTCCACGCGTTCACGGTGCTGGTGACCCGGCACGCGCCGGAGGACGGCGGCGGCGTGGTCGGTCCCGGCGTGGTCGGTCCCGGCGTCGGGGTGGTGGGGCCCGGCGTCGGGTTGGTCGGGCCGGGTGTCGGGTTGCTCTGGAACTGCGTGAAGAACTCCCAGGTCTCCTGCGGGAGCCAGTACGCGTTGGTGCCGGAGTCCTGCGGGGTGGGGGTGTGGCCGCCGTCGAAGGCGTACCAGGCGACCGGGTATCCCGCCGCGCAGCCCGAGTAGTGGAACTCGGTGTGCCTGCCGCTGCCCTGGGCCGGCTCGGGCGGGCTCGCCGAGTTGCAGCGGTTGTTCGCGACGAACCTGTCGCGCATCGACCGCGCACCGGAGATGCCGAGTACGTTGTCACCGAGGCCGTGCGCCTGGAGGTACGCGATGGGCTGGGTGCCGCCGTTGCAGCCGCTGATCACGCCACCGGAGTAGATGGCGACCGCCCGGAAGACGGTCGAGCGGGCACAGGCCAGCGCGTAGCTCATGCCGCCGCCGTAGCTGAACCCCAGCGAGTACAGCTGCTGGGTGTCGACGCAGAGGGCGTTGGTGATCGTCTGGATCATGTTGTCGGTGAAGGTGACGTCCTCGCCGCCGGAGTTGGCCCAGCCGGCGTTGAGGCCCTCGGGCGCGACGAAGATCGTGCTGTTGTTCGACAGCGGCAGCAGCCCGTAGTAGTTCCCGCTGACCACCGAGTGGGCGTTGCCGTTGAGCCAGTGGAACCCGAAGACCAGCCGGTAGGGGCGGTTGTTGTCGTAGTTGTCGGGACGCCTCAGCACGAAGGTGCGGGTCCTCCCGCCACTCTGGATCGAGTGTGTGCCGTTGGCCAGCGTCGGCGCCTTACCGCATCCCGCGCTCGCGGCCAGCACGCCGACGCCGGCCCCCGAGGCGGCTGTCCCCGCGGCTGGCGACGGGGCCGCGCCGGACGGCAGCGCGGTCGCCACCAGCATCGCGCCCATGGCGGTCGCGGCGCCGGTCAGCACCAGGATCGTCGGGCGACGTCTGTGACCTGCTCTCCTCATCACAAGCACCTCAATAGATCGATGGTAGTCACTGCAAATGTAGAAGGATTCGTGACGACCGTCAATGGAATGTCTAACAACTGGGTCGCACCGCGGCCTGACCTGGAGCCGTACCGCGACCTGATCTCGACAAGTGAGCGACCCTCGTGACATCGTCGATGCTCGGCACCGGCCGGGGCTGGTGCGGGAGAAGACGGAGCGACCGATGTCTCTGCGCAGGTTCCTCGCCCGCCGTACGCGTACCACCGGTCTCGCCCTGGGCGTCGTGCTCGTCCTCGGTCCGGCGACACCGGCGACGGCCGGGACCGGCGCGACCGGGCAGCGGCTCGGCATCGAGGTGCTCTCCAGCCGGGCCGACCAGGTCAGCGGCGGGGACGCGCTGGTCCGGGTGGCACTCACCGGCCGGATCGACCCGCGCTCGGTCCGGGTCACCCGCGACGGCACCGACGTCACCCGGGCGTTCCGGGTCGACGGCCGGTCGCTGCGGGGCGTGGTCGACGGGCTCCAGGTCGGGGACAACCTGCTCCGGGCGAGTGCCCGGCGGGCCCGTACCGCGACCCTCGTCGTCCGCGACCACGGCTCGGGCCCGATCTTCTCCGGGCCGCGACAGTACCCGTTCCTCTGCCGTACCCAGCAGAACGGCCTCGGCGTCCCGCTGGTGGACAACCGGGACGGGCAGGGGATGCGGGTGCCCGGCCCGGACGGCGCGGTCGTCGGCTGGAGCCGGGACTGTGCCGCCCCGACCGTCACCGACCGGCTCTACCGGGCCGCCGACGGGACCTTCAAGCCGATGCCCGCCGACGGCACCCGACCGGCCGACCTGACCACCACCCGCACCCTGGACGGCCGGACCGTCGACTACGTGGTACGCCGGGAACGCGGCACCATCAACCGCTTCGTCTACTCCGTCGCCGTCCTGGACGGGCACTGGAACCGGCGGGCCGTCTACCGCTTCGACGGCGGGGTGGCGATCGGCCACGACCAGGGGCGGCTGCCCGGCGGGCACCTCTACCACGAGGCGCTCTCGCTCGGCTACGCCGTGCTCTACTCCACCGGCACCCGGACCGCCACCCACTACAACCTGGTCCTCGGCGGCGAGACCGCGCTGATGCTCAGGGAACACTTCGTCGAGGAGTACGGCGTCCCGCTCTACACCGTCGGGGTCGGCGGCTCCGGCGGCGGCATCCAGCAGTACGTCTACGGCCAGAACCACGGCAACCGGGTGATCGACGCCGCCATCCCGCAGTACTCCTACCCGGACATGGCCACCCAGACGATCCACGTCGGCGACTGCGAGTTGCTGGAGTACTACATGGACGTCACCGACCGGGCGAACCCGAAGTGGCGCGACTGGGAGAACCGGACCTGGCTGATCGGCATGAACGCCAGCGCGACGGTGCCGAACCCGTACCTCGGCGGTGCGCCCGGCTCCACCGAGTGCGTCGAGGGCTGGCGCGGTCTGACCCCGCTGGCGCTCAACCCGCGCTGGTTCCCCGGCGACCCGCTCTGGGCGCAGATGGACCCGCCGGGCGTGACGGAGACGGTGCAGTGGTCGCACTGGGGTGACCTGGTAAACGTCTACGGCACCGGTCCGGACGGGTACGCCCGGTCCACCTGGGACAACGTCGGCGTGCAGTACGGGCTCTCGGCGGTGACCTCGGGTCGGATCACCCCGGCCGAGTTCCTCGACCTGAACGCCCGGGTCGGCTCGTGGAAGCCGCAGCCGGAGATGGTGCAGGAGGGCTGCCCGTTCACCCAGGCGGCCTGTGCCGACCCGGCGCAGTTCGACCCCTGGTCGTCCCGGAACATGCGACTCTCCCCGGACGGCGGGCGGACACCCGCGCCGCGTACCACGGGTGACCGGCAGGCGATCCGGGCCGCGTACGCCGCCGGAATCGTCTTCACCGGCGACATCGACATCCCGATCGTCGACTGGCGGCACTACCTCGAAGAGCAACTGGACATGCACAACGCGCACCAGTCGTTCGCGTCCCGGCAGCGGATGCGCGACCACGACCGGGACGCCGGCAACCAGGTCATCTGGTTCACCGACGCGCGGCCGGCGGAGGCGTTCGACCAGACACCCGAGGCGCTGGCGGTGATCGACGACTGGATGGCCAACCTCCGGGCCCGCCCGTGGAAGGGCGTGCCGGGCAACAAGCCGGCACTGGCCGTGGACCGCTGCTTCAGCACCGCCGGCACCGAGATCGCTCGGGGTGAGCACGTCTGGGACGGCATCCTCGACAACCGGCCGGCCGGCGCCTGCACCCGGCAGTTCCCGCTCTACGGCACCTCCCGGACCGTCGCCGGCGGACCGATCGAGGGCGGCGTCTACGCCTGTGCCCGGCAGCCGGTCCGGTCGGCGATCGCCCGGGGGCTCTACGGCTCGTGGCGCCCGACCGACGCCGAGCGGCGCCGCCTCGAACAGATCTTCCCCACCGGGGTCTGCGACTACCGCTGACCCGCGGCTGCCGCTCGCCGACGACGCGGCGGCCTGCGCCGACCGCGGTCCGCCGCCGTCCGACCGGCCGTGCCGGGTGACCGGCACGCGATTGTGTCCGCGGAGCGGAATTCACATAACAGGGCGCTGACCCGACCGGAATGCAAGCGTTCAGTCGGTAATCCTACCGATTGACTTCGCCGTCTTGTGCTGCCGCAACCCGGACCGCATTCACCGGTTGGACCTACTGACATCCCACACTCCAGGACCTGGTCGACGGCTGCGGTCGACCAGGTGGAACGGGCAGAGCCCCGGAAGGAGCGATGACAGGTGCGCGGAGCGGCGGGCGCGGACGAGAGTCGTATTTTCGAACGTAGGGAATCGGCGGTACGGAGCTACTGCCGTCGATTCGACTGTGTATTCGAAACGGCGGAAGGAAGCGTGGTCCGGGACGTCACCGGTCGCGAGTACCTCGATTTCGTCGCCGGTGCGGGATCGCTGAACTACGGGCACAACGACCCCGACATGCGGGCGGCGCTGATCGCCCATCTGGAACAGTGCGGACTCGCGCACAGCCTCGACCTGTCCAGCTCGGCCAAGAGCGAGTTCCTCGCCGCGTTCGAGTCGCTGGTGCTGCTGCCCCGCCGGCTCGACTACCGGGTGCAGTTCACCGGGCCGACCGGGGCGAACGCCGTCGAGGCGGCCCTCAAGCTGGCCCGCAAGGTGACCGGTCGGAGCAACGTCGTCGCCTTCACCAACGGCTTCCACGGCGTCTCGCTGGGCGCGCTCGCGGCGACCGGGAACCGGCACCACCGGGTCGGTCCGCAGCTGCCGCTGTCCGGGGTGACCCGGATGCCGTACGACGGATACCAGGGAGCCGGTGTCGACACCGCCGACCTGCTGGAGCGGATGCTGCGGGATCCGTCCAGCGGACTGGACGCGCCCGCCGCGATCATGCTGGAGACCGTGCAGGGCGAGGGCGGCCTCAACGTCGCCTCGGCCGCCTGGCTGCGGCGGATCGCCGAGCTGGCCCGGGACAGCGGCGCACTGCTGATCGTCGACGACGTGCAGGCGGGCTGCGGGCGTACCGGCACGTTCTTCAGCTTCGAGCCGTACGGGATCGTTCCGGACCTGGTCGTACTCTCGAAGTCGATCTCCGGGTACGGCCTGCCGATGGCGCTGCTGCTGATCCGCCCCGAGTACGACGTCTGGCAGCCAGGCGAGCACAACGGCACGTTCCGGGGCAACGTGCACGCCTTCGTCACCGCCGGGGTGGCGCTGACGAAGTTCTGGGCCGACGCCGACTTCACCGCCGACGTAGCCCGCCGGGCCGACCTGCTCGCACGCGGGCTGGCCGAGGTGGCCGACTCGGTGCCGGGCGCGGTGCCGAAGGGACGCGGGATGATGCGCGGCGTCGACGTCGGCTCCGGGGAGCTGGCCGCCACCATCACCCGGCGCTGTTTCGCCGAGGGTCTGATGCTGGAGACCGCCGGTCCGTACGACCAGGTGGTGAAGGTGCTGGCGCCGTTGACCACCGAGGACGAGCAGCTCCGGCACGGTCTCGACATCCTGCTGGCGGCGGCCCGGGGTGTCGACCGGCGGCCGGACGTCGGACCGGAGCGGGACCTGCGCGGCTCTTCCGGCCTGGTGCCCGCGTGACGGGGCCGGCCCCGGTGACACCCCGGGAGGCGGCCACGGTCGCGCCCCGTACCCCGACCCCGGACATCCGCCCCGACCGCCCCGGTCCGGTGCTGACGGCACAGGGCGCGGACAACCGGGTTCGCTGGCGGCCGGGTGAGCGCCTGCACCATCTCTTCGAGCAGCGGTGCGACCGGTTCGCCGCCGAGGGCGACCCGGGGCACCTGGCCGTGGACGACGGCGAGCGCAGGCTGACCTTCGCCGAACTGGACGCCCGGGCCAACCAGTTCGCCCGGCTGCTCCGGGCCCGTGGCGTACGCCCGGGGGACCGGGTCGGGCTGCTGCTCGACCGGTCGGCCTCCGCCTATCTGGCCATGCTCGCGGTTTCCAAGATCCATGCCGTGTACGTCCCCGTGGACGCCGGTTTCCCGGCGGATCGGATCGGCTTCGTACTCTCCGACGCAGGTGTCGAAACCGTCGTCACGCTCGGCAGCCTGGCCGACCGGCTCGACGGCCTCCCCGGCACGGTGATCCTGCTCGACACCTCCCCGGACCTCGACCACTACCCGTGCCACCGCATCGGGCCGCACGAACTCCGGCGGGGCGAGGTCGGGCGGGACGAACTCGATCCGGACGATCCGGGGCCCGGCGGGCGCGACCTGGCCTACCTGATCTACACCTCCGGCAGTACCGGCCGGCCCAAGGGCGTCGCCATCGACCAGGCGAACATCTGCAACTTCGTCCGGGTGGCCGTGGAGTGTTACGGGCTGCGTCCGGAGGACCGCGTCTACCAGGGGATGACGATCGCCTTCGACTTCTCGGTCGAGGAGATCTGGGTGCCGCTGGTCGCCGGCGCGACGCTGGTGCCCAGCACCGCCCCCGGGGCGCTGGTCGGCAGCGACCTGGCCGACTTCCTCGCCCGCAACCGGGTCACCGCGCTCTGTTGCGTGCCGACGCTGCTGGCCACGATCGAGGAGGAGCTGCCGCAGCTGCGGTTCGTGCTGGTCTCCGGCGAGGCGTGCCCGGCACGGTTGGTGGACCGGTGGCACCGGCCGGGACGTACGCTGCTGAACGTCTACGGACCGACCGAGACCTCGGTCACCGCCACCTGGAGCCGGCTGGAGCCGGGCCGGCCGGTGACGATCGGGGTGCCGCTGCCGACGTACTCGGTGGTGATCCTGGATTCCGCGCAGCGGCTGCTGCCGGTCGGCGCGACCGGCGAGATCGGGGTCGCCGGGATCGGCCTCTCCCCGGGGTACGTCAACCGGCCCGACCTGACCGCCCGGGCGTTCGTCCCGGACACCGTCGGCATCCCGGACAACCCGTCGGGACGGATCTACCGGACCGGGGACCTGGGCCGGATCACCCCGGACGGACAGCTCGAATACCTGGGCCGGATCGACAGCCAGGTGAAGGTGCGGGGCTACCGGATCGAGCTGACCGAGATCGAGTCGGTGCTGCTGCGGCTGCCGGAGGTGGCCCAGGCGGCGGTGACGACGTACCAGCCGGAGCCCGGTGTGGTCGAGCTCGCCGCCTTCTACACCCGCCGGGGTGGCGCGGACGCGCTGGATCCGGCGGCGGCACTGGCCGCGCTGCGCGGCCGGCTGCCCGGCTACATGGTGCCGGCATACCTGGAGGAGTTGCCGGAGCTGCCGACGCTGCCCAGCGACAAGGTGGACCGCAAGCGGCTGCCGGCGCCGTCCGGGCCACGCACGCTGCCGACCACGCCGCTGGTCGCACCGGTCGGCAAGACCGAGTCGGCGCTGGCGGACCTCCTCGCCGACCTGCTGCGGGTGGACCGGGTTTCGGTCCGGGACGACTTCTTCACCGACCTCGGCGCCGACTCGCTGGTGATGTCCCGGTACTGCGCCCGGCTGCGCGAACGGCTGCGCGTCGACGTGTCGATAAAGGACGTGTACCTGCATCCGACCGTGCGTGCCCTCGCGGTCGTCGTCGCGGCGGAAGTCCCGCCGGCACCGCCCGAACCGGCGCGTCCGGCCCACCGCGTCCCGAGCGATCTCGAATGGTACGGCTGCGCGGTGTTCCAGACCCTCTTCGGCCTGGGGTACGTCGTGCTGCTCGCCGCGGTGGTACTCACCGGCTACAACTGGATCACCGACGGCAGCGGTGCGGCCGGATTCGCGCTGCGCTCGCTGGGCTTCGGGGTGGCCTGGTTCGTGGCCCTGGCGGTGCTGCCGGTGGCGCTGAAGTGGCTGCTCGTCGGGCGGTGGCGGGCCGGCACCTTTCCGATCTGGGGGTTGCGCTACCTCCGGTTCTGGGTGGTGAAGCGGATGATCCGGGCCAATCCGCTGGTCCTCTTCGCCGGATCGCCGGTCTACAACCTCTACCTGCGGGCGCTGGGCGCGAAGGTCGGCCCGGGTGCGCTGGTGCTGTCCCGCTCGGTGCCGGTCTGCACCGACCTGGTCGAGATCGGTGCCGGGACCGTCGTCGGCAAGGGGGTGAGCTTCTCCGGTTACCGGGCCGAGGCCGGCTGGATCACCACCGGCCCGGTCCGGCTGGGCCGGAACGCGAACGTGGGCGAGGGCTGCGTGCTCGACCTCGACACCGTACTCGGCGACGGCGCGCACCTCGGGCACGCCTCGTCGCCGCGCGCCGGGCAGGTCGTACCGGCCGGAGCGCGCTTCCACGGCTCACCGGCGGTACCCGGCGGCAGCGGCAATCCGGCCCCGGAGCCCCGACGCTGCTCGGCAGCCCGCCGGGGTGCCTACGGCGTCGTCCAGCTCGCCGGCCGGGTCGTGCTGGACACCCAGCTACTCGTCGTACTCGCCGCGCTCGCCTTCGCGCTGGACGTCAGCACGGTCCCCGGGTCGACGCTGATGTATCTCGGCGGATTCCTGCTCGCTGCCCTGTTGGTGCTGGCGGTGCCCCGGCTGGCGAACCTCTTCCTCACCGCCGACCGGGTCTACCCGCTCTACGGCTGGCGGTGGATCTGCTACCAGACCGTCTCCCGGTTCAGTAACGTGCCGTTCTTCAACCTCCTCTTCGGAGACAGCTCGTACGTGGTCGGCTATCTCCGGGCGGTCGGCTGGCGATTCCGGCAGGTACGGCAGACCGGCTCGAACTTCGGCTGCGGGCAGAAGCACGACACGCCCTTTCTCTGCGAGGTACGCGGCGGGGTGCTGGTCTCCGACGGGCTGTCGATGGGCAACGCCCGCTACTCGCCCAGCTCGTTTGCGCTGTCCCAGGTCACCATCAACGCGGAGAACTTCCTCGGCAACCGGATCATCTTCCCGGCCGGCGCCCGGGTGGGCGACGACTGCCTGCTGGCGACGAAGGTGATGGTGCCGATCGACGGCCCGGTCCGCTCCGGCGTCGGGTTGCTGGGGTCGCCGCCGTTCGAGATCCCCCGCTCGGTACGCCGGGACACCGCCTTCGACGCGTACCGGAGCGGGGACGAGTTCCGCCGCCGGCTGGCCCGGAAGAACCGATCGAACGTCTGCACCATGGGCTGGTACCTGCTCAGCGGCTGGCTGCTCTTCCACCTCGCCATCCAGATCGTGGTACGGGTGGAGGGCATCCACGACGGTGCCCGGCCGAACCTCTGGACGTTCAGTGCCGGAATCGTCCTCGCCGTGCTGACGATCGTCGGCTACTCGGTGCTGGTGGACTGGCTCTGCCTCGGTTTCCGCCGGCTGCGCCCGCTGCACTGCTCGATCTACGACCCCCGGTACTGGCGGCACGAGCGGTACTGGAAGCTCACCGGGGTCGGGCATCTCGGCCTGTTCAACGGCACCCCGCTCAAGCCGATGTTGCTGCGCCTGCACGGTGTACGGGTCGGCCGGCGGGTCTTCGACGACGGCTGCGGGATGCCGGAGCGGACCCTGGTGGAGATCGGCGACCACTGCACCCTGAGCGAGGGGTCGACGCTGCACTCCCACTCGCTGGAGGACGGGTCGTTCAAGACGGATCGGATCCGGCTCGGTAGCGGCTGCTCGGTCGGCACGGGTGCCCTGGTGCACTACGGCGTGGAGCTGGCCGACGGGGTGCTGGTGGCGCCGGACTCGTTCGTGATGAAGGGCAGCAGCCTGCCGTCCGGCACCGTCTGGCGGGGCAACCCGGCCCGCCAGGTGCCGGCGGGATAGCCGCGCGACCCGGCCCGCCAGGTGTCGGCGGGATCGTCGCGGGACTCGCGCCGTGCAGTTCGGACGGTGCCGGCCCGGCCACTGCTCGCGGGACTGCTCGCGGAGAGCGTTGACAGCCGATGCCTAACGGTTAAGCTCTAACCGTTAGGCATCGGCGAGAGGCCCCGGGTTACGGACGGCCGGTGCCGTCGCCGTCAGGGGGAGGGCCATTCCATGACCGAGCACGCCGTCGGACCCGCCGCGACCGTCGGGTCGCCGGACCCGAACGCCACGGACGTACCCGGAGCGGCTCCGCACGGAGCGAACGCGCCCGGCCCGGACTCGGGTGGCACGGACTCGGGTGGCACGGACTCGCCCGGCACGGACTCGGCTGGCACGAGTGCGACGGGGGCGGGCGGGACCGGCGGCGGTGGGCGGGTCGCCCTCGCCCCGGTCGCGTGGCGTCCGCTCGGCGTCGTCGCCGGCCTGGTCGCCGCCGTGCTGCTGGCCACCAACGGCGGTTACGGCTACCACCGCGACGAGCTGTACTTCCTGATGCTCCAACCCGACTGGGGCTACCGGGACCAGCCGCCGCTGACCCCGGCGATCGCCCGGCTGGCCGACACTCTCTCCGGCGGCTCGCTCTGGGGGCTGCGGGTGCCGGCCACCCTCGGGGTACTGGCCGCGCTGCTGCTGGCGGCCCTGCTCGCCCGGGAACTCGGCGGCGGCGCGCTCGCGCAGACCCTGGCCGCGGCCGGTCTGGGCACCGGCGGGGCCACGCTGATCTTCGGACACGTACTGCTGACCGCCGGTTTCGACATGGTGGTCTGGCTCGGCATCGTCCTCTGTGTCAGCCGGGCGCTGCTGCGGCACCAGCCGCGCTGGTGGCTGCTGGCCGGGGCGGTGCTCGGGATCGGCCTCTACAACAAACTGCTCGTGGTGCTGCTGCTGGTCGGGCTCGGCGCCGGGTTGCTGGCTGTCGGCCCGCGCCGGGTACTGCTCGACCGCTGGCTCTGGGCGGGCGTCGGGCTGGCCCTGCTGGTCGGTGCACCGAACCTCGTCTACCAGCTCAGCCACGAACTGCCGCAGGCGGATATGGCGGCGGCGATTGCCGAGGACAAGGGCGCCGAATCGCGGAGCACCTTCGTGCCGTTCCAGTTCCTGCTGATCGGCCCCCCGCTGGCGGCTGTCTGGCTGGCCGGGCTGGTCGGACTGCTGCGCCGCCCACCGTGGCGACCGGTACGCGCAGTCGCCGTGGCCTACCTGGTGGTCTGCGTACTGGTGCTGGTGTCGGGCGGCCAGCCGTACTACCCGTACGGGCTGCTCGGCGCGCTCTTCGCCGCCGGGTGTGTGGTGCTGGCCGACTGGCTGGGCCGGGGACGGCAGCGGACCCGCAAGCTCGTGGTCGGTACGGCGTACCTGCTCAACGCGGTGTCGAGCGCGGTGATCGCGCTGCCGCTGCTGCCGGTGGGGGCGCTCGGTGCCACCCCGGTGCCTGGGATCAACATCACCGCCGCCGACTCGGTCGGCTGGCCCCGCTACGTCGACCAGGTGGTCCGGGCGTACGACGCCCTGCCGCCCGCCGACCGGGCCGTGGCGGTCGTGTTGACCGCCAACTACGGCGAGGCGGGTGCGCTCACCCGGCTCGGCGCCGACCGGCTCCCCGCCATCTACAGTGGACACAACGAGCTCGGCTACTACGGCCCGCCACCGGAGTCGGCGACCGTGCTGGTCGGAGTCGGGGTGGGCGAGGAGGGTGAACTCCGGCGGTACTTCGGCACCTGCCGGCTCGCCGGACGGCTGGACAACGGGGTCGGGGTCGACAACGAGGAACAGGGCGTGCCGATCGTGGTCTGCCGTGACCGCCGGCTGACCTGGGCCGAGCTGTGGCCGAAGGTCCGGCACTTCGACTGAACGTCCGCCCGGCGCCGAATCCGCCCGGACCGGCAGCGCGGAGCTTGCCGGCGGGTCGGACCGGTTCGGGCCGGCAGCGCGGGTTTGCCGACCGGCCTCCGATCCCGGTGCACCGACTCCCCGGTTGTGGGGCCGTTCCCGGTCGGGACGGGACAATGCCGGTGAGTTCGTTCTGGTTTGATACGGCGGTAGCGGTGCGCAGGACGACCGTACCGCCGCCCGCTGCCGGCGCTCGTCGCGACAACTTCCCGTTCGTACGCAACCGACGACCGGCAAACCGCGTCTTGTCAGATGTCGTCCAGATCTGCGTGAGGGGTGCCGGTGCGAAGGCGATTACTGCTGCGTTCGGGTGTGCTCGTGTTGCTCGTCGGTGCGGCCACCGCGTGCACGGCGTCCGAGCCGGAGGCCGAGACTCCCGGCCTCGCGGCCCGGGGCACCACCCTGACCACCGCCAAGCCGGCTCGGCAGAACCTCGACAATCGGGTCAGCCTCTCCGGCAAGGTCACCATCAATCCCGTCTTCGGAGTGGTCGCCCCGGTCACCGGCCAGATCCGTTATCGCGACGTCGAGCAGCCGAGGAGCACGCCGACCAAGCCGACCCGGGTGGCGAGCATCTGGGCCAAGGGCAGGTCGCACCGGGTCGACGTCCCGGCCGGAGCCGTCTTCGCCGGTCGACTCCTGGACGACCGGTCCAACGTCGCGGTGGGGATGCCGGTGGTGTCGGCGAAACGAATCGGCTACGGACTGGTCGCGGAGATCGACGGCGCTCAGGCGTACCAGATCTCCGACTCGGTGGCCACCGTGCAGGCCCAGATCAAGAACGGGCCCGGTCCGTTCGCCTGCAAGGTTCTCGGCACCATCGCCGCGCTGCCGGCCGGCACGATCCCGGACCCGCCGGCCCCGGAGCCGTCGACCGACCCGTCCGCCGGCCCGGGGGCACCACCTGCCCCACCGCGACCGGACCCGGGGCGGCCGGTCGAACCGTCCGAGCCGACCGGCATGCGACTGGTCTGCGCGGCGCCGTCGAACGTCAAACTGATCAACGGTGCCGTCGCCACCCTGGAGGTGGTGACCGCCCGGGCGAAGAACGCGCTGGTGCTCCCGGTCGAGGCCGTCGCCGGCGGGCAGGGCAGCGGCAAGGTGGACGTGGTCGGCCCGGACGGCACCCGGGAGACCCGGGACGTGGTGCTCGGGCTCAGCGACGGCAAGGTCGTGCAGATCAAGTCAGGACTGACCGGGGACGAGACGGTCGCCGTCCCCGGCCCCAACCTGCCGCCGGCCAAGCCGGCACAGCCCGGCGGCCCCGCCGACCCGATGGGCGGGAAATGACGGCGCTGCTGGAACTGGACGGCATCACCAAGACGCTGAAGGGCCAGCGCGCGCCACGGACGATCCTCGACGGCGTCGACCTGACCGTCGACGGTGGAGAGAGTGTGGCGATCGTCGGTCGGTCCGGCTCGGGCAAGAGCACCCTGCTCAGCCTGATCGGCCTCTTCGACCGGCCGGACGGCGGTCGCTATCTGCTCGGCGGCCGGGACATCAGCCGGCTGCCCGAGCGCCGGGCGGCGGCCCTGCGCAGCGCCGAGTTCGGCTTCGTGTTCCAGCGGTTCTTCCTGCTGGGGCATCTCACGGCCGCGCAGAACGTGGCGATGGCGCTGGTCAACGGGCAGGGCTGGCTGCCGCGCCGCAAGCGCCGGGCCCGCACCATGGCCGCCCTCGACCAGGTCGGCATCGCGCACCTGGCGAAGCACCGTCCGGCCCGGCTCTCCGGCGGTGAACAGCAGCGGGTGGCCGTCGCCCGCGCCCTGGTCCGGGAACCCCGCCTGCTGCTCGCCGACGAGCCGACCGGCGCGCTGGACACCGAGACCGGCAACCTGGTGATCGAGGTGATGCGCTCGGCCACCGACCGGGGCTGTGGGCTGATCCTGGTCACCCACGACTGGGACCATGCCAACAAGATGAGCCGGGTGCTGCGGCTCAGCGACGGATTGCTGCGGCCCGCCGCCACGACCGATCCGGACGAGGCGTGGACGCCGGAGGCCGCCCCGACCGGCTCCTCCGCACCGGTGCCGGCCGGGGCTGCCGGGCCGGTGGACGTGCCGGCCGGGAGCGGGTCGGTCAGTGCGCCGTACGCCGGCCAGGAAGGGAAGGTCCGGTGATCCGGCTCTCCGGCAGGTTCCGGTCCGCGACGATCATCGGCCTGCAGGGCATCCGGGCCCGGAAGATGCGTACCTTCCTGTCGATGGTGAGCCTCTTCCTCGGCGTACTGGCCGTGGTGGTGGTGCAGGCCGGCGCCGAGACCCTCGAACGGGCCCAGTTGGAGAACCTCGCGCTACAGGTGGGCAAGGACGGCACCCGCCAGGCGTACCTGCCGGGAACCGCGCAGAGCGTCCAGACCAGCATCGACACCCTGGCCAACCGGCCGGACGCGGTCGCGATCGCCACCCGGCAGGCGATCGTCGGCGAGCCGGGAGTCGCCCCGGTCAACCCCGGCGGAGCACCGTTCGACCAGCCTGGCGGCTACGGCGGTCCCGGCGGCCCGATGTACTGCGACCAGTACGGCTGCCGGCCCACGTCACCCGGCGGCGACACGGCCGCCCCGGTTTCCGGCCAGGCGATCGAGCTGATCCTGAACACGTTGACCGGCGACATCCGCCAGTTCAAGCCGTTCCGGCCGGTCTCCGGGCGGTGGCTGGACTTCGCCTCGGCGCCGTCCCTGGCACCCGGGCTGGTGCTCAACGAGGAGGCGGCGAAGGGCTTCAGCCGGCACCAGGTACCGGCCGAGATGCGCATCGACGGCGCGACCGCCAACCCGACGCCCCGGATCATCGGCGTGGTCGACGACGGCAACCCGCAGCCGGTCGCCTACGCCCGCGCCGACGAACTGGCCACCTGGCTGCCACCGGCCACCGGCACCGGCGAGTTCGGTCCGGGACTCCAGGTGATGATGGCTCCGGGCAGCGGCGAGCTGGAACGGCTGCTGGTGCTCCGGCTCACCGCGACCGGGGTACCGGCCGACCAGATCCACTTCGAGACGATCCAGGCCCGCAAGGAGATCGCCCGCGACCTCGCGCTGATCCGCTGGATCTTCCTCGGCATGGCGAGCCTGGTGCTGCTGATCGGGGTGGCGGGCATCCTCAACGTCGGGCTGGCGACCGTGGGGGAGCGGGTCGAGGAGTTCGCGCTGCGCCGGGCGGTCGGCACCTCGCGACTGCTGCTGGCCGGCATCGTCCTGGCCGAGACCCTGCTCACCGGTCTGCTCACCGCCGCGGCCGCCATCGGGGCGTCCGCGCTGGCCCTGAGCGCGGCCGGCACACTCCTCGCCGGCCGGGCGCCGTTCCTGGCGGACATGGTGTTCCCGTGGCAGGCGGGTGTCGCGGGCGTCGTCGCCGGCCTGGTGGCCGGGCTGCTCGGCGGACTCATCCCGGCCGTCCGGGCCGCCCGCATCCCGATCGCCACCGTCATGCGGGCCTGACCGGAGACCCTTCGTCCGACCCTGCCGGGCGGCTACGAAGCGATCGGACGCTGTCGGGCCGCCCACGGCGACGCTCGGGCGCGGAACACCGTGCCATCGCGCCTGGCCGGGACGCTGGAAGATCCACTCCCGGTCGGCGGAGATCTTTGCCCGGCTGGTCGCATGTCTCCGGGTGAGCGGGGAACGCATCCGCGCCGGAATCGGGCCCGGCCGGAAGGTCGGTCGGGGGGACTCGTCAGCGAGGGCGGTGGCTATGGGCGCGAAGAGGCGACCGGTGGACCAGGACCCGGAGGGTCAGGTCGGCGCGGTCGACGGGGGCGGCGACCGGGTGGTACCGGACGGGTCGGACCGTGGTCCGCAGTCGGTCCAGCCGTGGGGCACCACCGGCGGCACCGAGGATCGGGACGCGCCGTGGGGCGCGGCCGGGGACTCGCCGCTGGACGAGGGAAGCGAGGAGGCTGGCCTGCCGCCCGCGCGGCGCGGCGAGCGCCGGGCCGACGCCGAGCCGCCCGGGCCGTGGGCGCAGGGCAGCGGCAAGCACGGGTTCGGGTCGGTCGAACCGACCCGGACCCTGGAGGCGGGGCCGGGGGCACCGCCCGATCCGGGGTCGGGACGCCGGTACTTCCCCGACGACACCGCGCTCGACGACCTTCGCAACAACCCGTTGCAGGAGGAGACCGGCATGCACTCCGAGGGAGTCAGCCGGCACGAGTAGTGTCGGTGCCGGCTCCGGTCATGGTGACCACGATGTTGCCGTACTTGCCGCGGTCGAGATGCTGGTGCGCCTCGGTGATCCGCTCCAGGGGATAGCGGGCGGCGATGACCGGCCGGAGCGTGCCGGCCTGCGCCAACTCCCGGGTGAACAACAGGTCCCGGGTCTTCTCCGCCGCCTTCCGCAGCCCGGTGAACGCCACTATCGCCCTGCGCCGGCCGAACGCCGTCGTCCAGGGCATCTGGACCAGCAGGCCCGGTGACGGGACCGGACTGAGATAGCGGCCGGTCGGGGTGAGCACCCGGCGGGACCGCCCGAACGAACTCGTGCCGGCCACGTCGAAGACGACGTCGTAGCGCCGGCCGGAACGGGTGAAGTCCACAGTGGTGTAGTCGAGCACCTCCTCGGCGCCGAGTTCGCGTACCAGTTCGAGGTGGGCGGTGCTGCACACTCCGGTGACCCGGGCACCGAAGTGCCGGCCGAGTTGCACCGCGGCGCTTCCGACGGCTCCGGAGGCGCCGTTGACCAGGAGCGACTCGCCCGGACGCAGCCGGGCCCGGTCGCGCAGGAACGCCAGCGCGGTCGCGTCGGCCAGGGCGACCGCCTCGGCGAAGTCGAGGTTCGCCGGCTTGGGGGCGAGCGCGCCGTCCTGGTGGATCCGGACGTACTCGGCGTGCGCGCCGAAGTCCGGCCCGGTGACCCCGACGACCTCGTCGCCGACCCGGACCCGGGTCACGGCGGAGCCGACCGCCTCGACCACTCCGGCGAAGTCGGAGCCCAGCACCGTCCACTTCGGCCGGCGCAGCCCGAAGAAGAGCCGCGAGTAGCCCGGTGAACCGCACCGGGCGGTGGCGTCGGTGACGTCCAAGGTCGCGGCGTGCACCCGGACCACGATCTCCTGGCCGCCGGGGACCGGCGTCGGAACCTCCTCGATCCGGACGACGTCGGGTGGACCGTAGCTTCGGTAGACGGCTGCTCTCACGACTGCTCACCTCCGGGGGCGGGATAGTGGAACACTTCGTCGATCGGTACGGCGAAGACGTGGGCGATCTGGAACGCCATCTCCAGGGACGGCGAGTAGCGGCCCTGCTCGATCGCGATGATGGTCTGGCGGGTCACCCCGATCCGCTCGGCGAGCTGGGCCTGCGTCATCTCGCCGGCCGCGAACCTGAGGGCGCGGATCGAGTTCGTCACCCGGGTCGGCTTGACCACGACTACATTCCCCTGCGATAGGCGCGGAGCTTGACCACGGAACCGAGCACCGAGGCGGCGACGAATCCGAGATAGAGCACGTTCGCGATCCAGAAGTACGCGGCCTCGAAGAGCGCCAGGCCGAGCGCGGCGAGCGCGGCGGTCATCAGCATTCGCTGCCCGATCCGGTCACCGAGCCAGTGGATCTCCCTGTCCCGCACGTCGCCGGAGTGGCTGTCGCTGGGGCGGGCGATCTCGACCGCGATCCGGGCCACGATCGACGCGACGATCGAGACGCCGATGGCGAGCAGCAGCGCCGGCACGTAGCTCACCGCGGCGGCGGGTGTGCCGGCCAGCCGACCGAGGACGACCGCGAGATAGCCGAGGTAGACGGTGACGCCGACCACCAGGGCGACCCAGGTGCCCTTCTCTTCGTACGACATGTCGCCGCCTTCGAGGAGTAAAGAATTTTTGACATCTCGAAGAGTAAAGAAGCCCAGACATCATGTCAAGTTTTCTAGACATGGGCGAGGTCTGTGGGATGGCCTGCGGCGGCGCCGCCGGTGGTTCGGGAACGCCGGTCCGGTGACGCCGACGTGTCAGCGCGGCAGCGGCTGGTTGGTGTAGAGCGTGATGCCGTACCCGGTGCCGTGCCGGATCCAGCCCACCGCGTCGTAGAAGTCGGTGGTACCGGCGACCTGCGGGACGGTCAGCAGCCATGCCGGCCGCTCGCCGGTCAGCGCGGCCAACAGCCGTCGACCGAGTCCCGACCGTCGGGCAGCCGGACGTACCGCCAGTTCGGCCACCTCCAGCCAGCCGGGGAGCGTCTCGGCCGCCGGTCCGAGCAGGCGGCGCACCTGCCCGTAGGCGCGGTCGGTGGGGAACGGGGCCGGCGTGGTCAACCCGAGCGCGAATCCACGAACCGCCCCACCGTAACCCCCGGATCCGGTGGCCCCGCCGGCTTCGGCCATCCCACCGACTGCGGCCATCCCACCGACTTCCGAGGCTCCACCGACTTCGGCGGTCCCGTCGGCTTCGGCCAGTACGGCGACGAAGCCGGGCATCCGGGCCCAGCCGGACAGCAGTTCACCGAACCGGGCGGCCCGCTCGGGCGGATCGTTCCACGGCGGCGCACAGAACACCGCCGCGTACGTCTCGACCAGCCGGTCGCGCAGCGCCAGCGCGTCCGTCCCGGTCAATCGGCGCAGCACGGGTACACCGGACCGCTCGTGGGTCACGCGGTCGGGCGGTGGGCTCGGACCGGCGCGTCGACCGTCTCGCGGCTGCCGTCCGTCTCGCGACCGTCGACCGCCTCGCGGCTGGCGTCCGCGCCGGGCCGGCGTCCGGCGGTCCAGAACAGCTCCGCCGCCCTGTGCCGGCGCTCCCGGTCCGAGGCTTCCACGACTCGGTAGCCTACCCGCCGGAGCCGACGGGCCGGGGTCTGCTGCTCCGGCTGCGGTGGTGCCACCGGCGATCGGTGCCACCGCCGATCAGTGCGGCGGGCGCCGGTCCCGGTCGACCCGGGCCAGCTGGACCGGTGTCCGGGGCAGTCGGGCGTAGACGTCACCGGAGCGGCCCAGCGGGCGGAACCGTTCGAGTAGTCGTACCAGGTCGGGGGCGTCCAGCCAACGTGGGCTGGCGAACCGCATGGTCTCGATCGGCGAGTAGTTGTAGCGGTATCCGCCGGCCGTCGTGCCGAGGCGGTCCACGATGTCGAGTGCGGTGAGTGCGGCGTCGTGTGCCGACGGAAGGTACTCGAACGACAGCGCGGCCACCGGCTGGCTGAGCCCGGCCAGGACATCCACCTCGAAGCCCTCGACATCGATCTTGCAGAACGCCGGCGTGCCGTGCAGCGCGATGAGGTCGTTGAGGGTGGCCACCTCCACCTCGACCGCACGATCCCACCTCACCTGCGCGAAGCTGCGATCCTGTGCCACCGAGCGGATCCACTCGGCCGACATGCTGGACACCGTCGGGGTGGCGGTGGAGAGCGCCATCGTGGCCCGCCCAGCTCGGGCGCCGAGCGCCGCCGGCACGACCGTGACGTTCCGGTCCCGCCGGAACGCCCAGCGCAGCACGCGCAGGCAGTCCGGTTGCGGTTCGACGGCGACGACCCGGGCGCCGAGCCGGCGCCAGATGCGTACCCGGCCGCCCACGTGCGCGCCGATGTCGAATCCGATGTCTCCCGGGTGCAGGAACTGTCCGTAGAGCCGTGCGGCCCGGCGCTGGGTGGCCGGTCGGCAGTGGTAGAGCAACAGGGACCGGAAGATACCTCTGGTCCGGGTGAACATCTTTTCAACGTAACAGCGCCAATTGTTCCCCACCCGTCGAACGACGACGGCGGCAAGCGAGCGGGTGGAACCGGGCCGGTCGGCACCCGGCACCGGTCGGGCCGGCCGTAACCGGGTCAGGTCCAGTTGAGGCGCTGGCGCAGCAACGACTGCTCGGCGGGATTGCCGGCCAGCGCCAGCGCACGCCCGTCGGCGGCGTGCGCCTCGTCCGGCCGTCCCAGGTCGCGCAGCAGTTCGGCCCGGGTGGCGTGCAGCAGGTGGTAGCCGTCCAGTTCCCCCGCAAGGGCGTCGACCTCGGCGAGCGCGGCGGCGGCGCCGCCGACGTAGCGGTTGGCGACGGCCCGGTGCAGGCGGATCACCGGTGACGGGGCCAGCCGCAGCAGCATGTCGTAGAGGACGAGGATCTGCGGCCAGTCGGTCTCCGCCCAGCAGGCGGCCTCGGCGTGACAGCCGACGATCGCGGCCTGCAACTGGTAGGGCCCGGGCCGGCGCCGGGCGGCGGCGCCGGCGAGCAGCCGGGTCGCGTCCGCGATCGCCGCCCGGTCCCAGCGGCTCCGGTCCTGGTCGGGTAGCCGGACGATGCCGCCGTGCGCGTCGAACCGGGCGGCGGTCCGGGCCCGGTGCAGTCGGACCAGCGCGAGCAGCCCGGCCACCTCCGGCTCGCCGGGCATCAGCGCGTGCAGGGTGGCGACGAGGAACTCGGCGTCGTCGGCCAGGTCGCGGTCCGGCGCCGGACCGGCGGTGCTCGGCAGGTACGCCTCGTTGAACAGCAGGTAGATCACGGCAAGTACCTCGGCGAGCCGGCCGCCGAGTTCGTCGTCGGCGGGAATCCGGTACGGAATCCTGGCATCGGCGATCTTGCGTTTCGCCCGGGTGATCCGCTGGCCGACCGTGCTCTCCGGCACGAGGAAGGCCCGGGCGATCTGTGCGGTGGTCAGCCCGCAGACCACCCGCAGGGTCAGCGCGACCTGTGCGGTACGGGGCAGGGCCGGATGGCAGCAGGTGAAGATCAGCCGGAGCCGGTCGCCGGGGTCCGGCCGCGTCGGCCAGACGATCAGCGCGAGTTTGTCCCGGTGCCGGGCGTCCCGACGCAGTACGTCGAGGCCCCTGCGCCGGGCGACGGTGTAGAGCCAGGCGTCCGGCCGGTCCGGGATCCCCTCGGCCGGCCAGTGCCGCAGCGCCGCCTCGACCGCGTCCTGGACCAGGTCCTCGGCCGTGCTGAAGTCGCCGGTCAGGTGCACCAGCGACGCGGCGAGCTGGCCTGCGTGGGCGCGTACCACCCGGGCCAGCTCGCCGTGGGTAACCGTCATGCCGCGATCGGCCTGATCTCCACCACCGGACAGGCCGGCCAGCTCCGGACCATGCCCACCGCCTCGTCCAGATCCGCGACCTCGATCTCGACGTAGCCGCTGATGATCTCCTTGCCCTCCACGAACGGGCCGTCGGAGACCAGCGGTTCGCCGCCCTCCAGCCGTACGGTGGTCGCGGTGTCCGCCGGCATCAGGTGAGTGTGGTGGAGGATCTTGTCGCTGTGGTCCTCGAACCACTGCTGGACCCGCCCGAACGCGCGCGCCCGTTCGGCCTCGTCCATCCCGGCCAGCTCAGCCGCGAACTGCTCGGTGTCGACGAACATCAGCACGTACTTCACTTTCCGTCCCCTTCCATGTCGTAGGGCAGTGGCCCGCCTCCGGGGCGGTGGCCCGTCACCTGGTAGACGATCGGCACGGGTCCGGATCCGACATCCGACCCGGATTCTCTTCGACCGCGCTTCCGACCGGGGTTCCGGTAGAGGGATTCCGGCAACCGGTGGCACCGCCAGCCGGGCTTACCTGTTGGGGTGGTGATCGTGGGTTCGATAGGGTGGGATCGGGTGTGCCGGGAAGTCTGGTCGGCGCTGCATTCGTCGACCCCACCGGAGGCTCCCTGATGGCAACTCCCGGCAGCCGCACGCCGAGCCTGTTCTCCCGGGGCAGCTGGCCCGAGGCCCGCCGGATCGCGGACATCCTGCGTGCCGAGACCGTCGGTGGGGTGCTGCTGCTGATCGCTGCGGTGATCGCCCTGGTCTGGGCGAATTCGCCGTGGTCGGAGGCATACCGGTCGCTCGGCGATCTCACGATCGGGCCGGCCGCGCTGCACCTCGAACTGTCGCTGGGCAGCTGGGCGGCCGACGGCCTGCTGGCGATCTTCTTCTTCGTCGCCGGGTTGGAACTCAAGCGCGAGTTCGTCGCCGGGGACCTTCGGCAACCCCGCCGGGCGATGCTGCCGGTCGCGGCCGCCGTCGGCGGGATGGTGGTACCAGCCCTGATCTACACGGCGGTCAACCTGAACGCCGGGAACGGGGCGCTGGCCGGGTGGGCGATCCCGACCGCCACCGACATCGCCTTCGCGCTGGCCGTACTCGGGGTGATCAACACGCACCTGCCGGCGGCGATGCGCACCTTCCTGCTCACCCTGGCGGTGGTCGACGACCTGCTGGCCATCGTGATCATCGCCATCTTCTACACCAGCGCACTGCACCTCGGCTGGCTGCTCCTGGCGCTGCTGCCGCTGGCCCTGTTCGGCCTGCTGGTCCAGCGTCGGGTCCGGTCCTGGTGGCTGCTGCTGCCGCTGGCCGCGGTGACCTGGACGCTGGTGCACGCCTCCGGGGTGCACGCCACCGTCGCCGGGGTCGCGCTCGCGTTCACCGTGCCGGTGCTGCGCCGGAAGCCGGGACCCGGCCCGGGTCTGGCCGAGCACTTCGAACACCGGTTCCGGCCGATCTCCGCCGGGGTCGCGGTGCCGATCTTCGCGTTCTTCGCCGCCGGGGTGTCGGTGGTCGGCGCGGGCGGCCTCGGCGCCTCGCTGCGCGACTCGGTCGCCATCGGGGTGGTGATCGGGCTGGTCGTGGGCAAGGTCGTCGGGGTCTTCGGCGCGACCTGGCTGGTGCAGCGGTTCACCCGGGCCCGACTCGCCGAAGGGCTCGGCTGGTGGGACGTGTTCGGCCTCGCCCTGCTGGCCGGCATCGGGTTCACCGTCTCCCTGCTGATCGGCGAGCTGGCGTTCGGCGCCGGCAGCGACCGCGACGACCACACCAAGATCGGCGTACTGCTCGGCTCGCTGGTCGCGGCGCTGCTGGCCGCGGTCGTACTGCGCGCCCGCAACCGGCACTACCAGCGGATCTGCCTGTTGGAGGAGCGCGACTCCGACGCCGACGGAGTGCCGGACGTCTACGAGCAGGACGAGGAGGACCAGCGGGCCCGGTGACGCCGGGATGTCCCGACTAGCCCAGCAGGCCCGCCGACAGCGCGGCGGCCAGCCGGTCGAGCCAGGGCGCCGGGTCGGTCCCGGCCGGCGGATGCCCGCTGGGCAGGGCCGACCAGTCGACCGTCCAGCCCCGGACCGCCGACGGTCGCAGCAGATCCGGGTCGGGGATCCGGTGCAGCAGCGTACGGAGCAGCCGGGGCGACAGCCGTACGCCGGGCAGTTCGGCGAGGAGTACGGCGTCGTAGAGGTCCTTTCCGGCCGACAGTCCCTCGACGGCCTGGTCGACGCAGAGCCACTGGAGTTTCCAGCCGAGTGAGAGTTCCGGCGTCGCCGCCCACACCACCGTCGGCGGGCCGGCACCGTCCCGCCGGGGCACCGCGAGCAGTCGGGGCGGCTCGGGCAGCCGCTCGTCGTACGCGAAATCGAGCCGGACCGTGCCGGCCAGCGCGTCGCCGGCCCGCCACGGCACGACGAGCCGGCTTCCGCCGCCGCCCGACCCGTCGACGTCCCGATATCCGGAGTCGTACGAGTAGCCCCAGGTGTGCTCCTCGACGATCCCGTCCGGCTCGACCCGCACGTCGGCACCGGCCGAGGGGTGCCGGCGCAGCAACTCGGCGACGTCCTCGTGCGGGCGGGGCAGCGCGGCGGTCTCGGCGGCCTCGACCCAGTGCAGCCCCTCCGGAGGCAGCCGCGCCGGCAGCCCGCCGGTGTCGAAGTCCTCGAACATCCAGGGCTCGTCCCGAGGCACCCCGTGCACCGCCTCCGGCCAGAGCCGGACCGGGTCGAGACAGTCGACATAGGGGTGCGGATGCAGGTCGTCGAGGGGGACCGGAACGCGCGGCCGGACCACCCAGTCGAGGTCGCCCGGCTCCCGTGCCCGGTCACCGACCCAGGACCGCATCGTCATGCTGCCCCGCAGCACCAGGGCGTCGCCGCAGGGTGCCGTGCCGACCAGCGCGAGCACGTGGTCGAGTACGGCACGCCGGGCCGCGAATTCGTCGGTCAGCCCGACTCCGGCCCCCGCTGGGCTGTTCACGGCGGGCAGGCTACCGGCCCGGTACGACGGGCGGTGCCCCGGCTTGGGACGCTCAGGTGTTGCGGGCGTCGAGCGGCACGGGCGTCGAGCGGCAGGCGTGTGGCCGAGAATTGCGGCAGGAACGCGCGGCGGGTGGACCGGAACCCGTCAGGCCAGACGGGCGCCCGGCCGGTCGGCCAGAGCGCGGAGTCGGTCGTCGAGGGCGTCGAGATCCGGCACGAACCAGATCTGGTCGGCCCGGTTCGACTCGTCCACCAGGGCGCGCAGCGCCGAACTCGTCGCCAGATGTCCGGAGATGTCGCCGACCACCACCAGCCGCAGCCGGTAGTTGACGAACTTCTGCATCACCTCGCCGGCGAAACGGGTACCGAGGGAGAAGAAGCTCGGGTCCAACCGGCTCGCCGGCACCGCGACCACCGCGGCGCCGAGGAATGCGGCGCCGATCAGGTCCAGCGCGTCGCGTTCGGTGGTGATCGGCGGCCCGGCCGGGTCGCAGACCAGCACCGGCATCCCGGCCCGGTCCTGGATCTCGTCAGGCACCCCGCACCTCCCCGTCGAGCAGGCCGTTGTCGCCGTGCAGCACGGCGTCGAGCAGGCGCAGCAGTTCGGCGGTGGACTCCGCGTCACCGAGTATCACGATCTTCATGCGGCCTCGTTCCTCGTCGTGCACGGTCTGCACCCGCAGCGGACGCGCGGGGTCGTGGTTGGTGTTGGCCCCGGCCAGCAGGAAGGTGCCGAGCCGGTCGGCCGCCGCCCGGCCGACGCCGTCGATCTGCACGATGCTCGACACCTCGACGACGGCCGGTCCGCCGCGCGGGGCCGGGTCCGGGCCGCCGGTCAGGGCGTCGAGATCGGCTCTGGCGATCCGGTACTGCTTGCCGATCCGGACCGCCCGGAGCCGGCCGGAGCGGATGTATCCGCGCACGGTCCGGACGTGCAGGCCGAGCCGGTCGGCCACCTGCTCGACCGAGTACATTTCATTACTCATCAGCAGCTAACCTAACACTAAAAGGTAGTGATAGGGAATTTTGCGGACTGCCTGCGGCAGGTGCGGAGTGAGTCGTCCGGGGAAATCACGTTTGTCGGAACTGCCGCGTGGGCAGTGCGGTGCCGAGGAGCCGACCACCACCGGGAGTGCCAATGCGCCGTTCGCGTCCAACCGCCCTGTCCGCCACCGCAGTGGCGCTCGCCCTGATGGTCGGCTGCTCCGCCGACGGCGGCGCCGGGCCCTCTCCCACCGGCACCTCGTCGTCCGCCCCGTCCACGGCCGAGCCGAACTCGCCACCCGGCTCGCCCTCCGCGTCCGGCTCGCCGTCGCCCGGGGCGTCGGACGTGATCCCCTCGTCGGCGCTGCTGCGACCGGAGGATCTCGGCGGGGCGAAGCTCGAACCGTTGCCGGCAGGCGACAACGCCCACCTGCGACCGGCGCGGCCGTGCGGTACACCGTATCCGGGCGACGCGACCCGGGTCGCGGCCGTCGCCATGCGGGCGTACGTCAGCCCGGCCGCGAACGAGACCCCACGGGTGGTCCTGCAGTACGTGGGGCTGCACCCGGGGCACGCGGATTCGGCCTTCGCCGAGATCGTGGCCGCGGTACGGCGCTGTCCGGGCAGCCTGGATCCGGGCAAGCACCGCTGGGAAGCCGCCGGGACCGGTCCGGCCGGGGACGAGTCGTTGCTGCTCCGGGTCTCCGCCCGGTTCGACTACGGTGGCGACGAAGCGGTGACCACCACTCCGGCCGTGGTCGCCCGGGTCGGTGACCACGTCACGGTGGTGGCCGATCTGGGCTGGGAGAACGCCAGCGGTGACGAGTCCTTCGTCCGGAACCTGACGGCAAAGGCCGTGGAACGCCTGCGCTCGGCGGCGTAACCACGCCCTCGGGCGGTCAGCTCGGGTCGGGCGGTCAGCTCGGGTCGGGCGGGTCTGCCGCCGAGGTCGTGGCCGGCAGGTCGAAGGCGGCGACGACACCGCCGTGCAGGCTGCCCAGCCAGAGGGTGTCGCCGTGGCGGCGTACGCCGGTCACCGTGGCGAAGCCGGGGACGGTCGCCTGGAAGTCGTACCGGACCCGGCCGTCGGTGTCGAGCGCCTGCACCCAGGCGGTGTTCGCCGGCTTCGGTTGCAACGCCTCCGGCAGCGCCCAGACCGCCCGCCGGATCGCCGGGTGCCAGGGCGCGACCCGGTCCAGCAGCGCGTTGCGGGGCGAGCCCATCGCGATCCAGAGCAGCCCGTCGCCGTCCCGGGCGAGGTTGTCGGGAAAGGCCGGCAGGTTGTCGGCCAGCCGGTCCACCTCTCCGGTACGCGGCCCGGACAGCCACACCCGAGTCAGCCGGTACGCCCCGGTCTCGGCCACCACCACGTACGACTCGTCGGCCGCCAGGGCCACTCCGTTGGCGAACTGGAGCCCGGTCAGCACCTCCTCGGTACGCCCGTCCGGATGCCACCGCAGCAGTCGCCCCGTGCCGGAGTGTTCGAGCAGGTCCGCCTTCCAGTGCACCAGCTCGAAACGCTGGGACGAGTCGCTGAACCAGATCGAGCCGTCCTCGGCGACCGCCGCGTTGTTGCACAGCCGCAGTGGCGCCGATCCGACCTGAGTGCCGGTGGCGACCAGGGTGCTCACCCCGGAGGTGGCCGGATCGACCCGGAGAAGTCCGCGCACGGCGTCGCAGACCACCAGCCGGTCGTCGTGGTCCACCTCGATGCCGAGCGGCCGACCCCCGGTCTCGGCGACCGGTCGAAGGACGGCATCGCGATCGGCGTCGCCATCGCCATCGGCGTCGACCCGACCGACCTGCCGACCGGCGTCGGCGGTTGCCGGGAGTCGCACCAGGTGGCCGTTGGTGAGTCCGGTGTAGACCCGCCCGGCGGAGTCGACAGCGATGTCCTCGGGTCCCTGGCCGGGGACCGCGTGCAGGCGTACCGGTGGCATCGGGTTTGCCCCGCGACCGTGGCGGGCTCGGGCCGGTGCCCGCTCCGGTCGCCAGGTGACCGGGTCGATCCTGGGTCTGGCCATGGCCGATGGTATCCAGCGACCTCGCTGTCCGCACCGGTCGGAGCCGGTCCAGCCCCGGGCGGTGCCCAACGAAGAGGGCTTGACGGCCCCGACCGGGCGAGGATATAAACCATGTAGTTATAGAACCGAAAGGTTACGAACATGAGTCCGAGGTTGCTCGACGCGACCTTCGCGGCGTTGGCCGACCCGACCCGGCGGGCGATCCTCGCCCGGCTGGCCGCCGGAGAGGCGAGCGTCGCCGAGTTGGCCGCCCCGTTCGCGATGAGCCAGCCCGCCGTCTCCAAGCATCTCAAGGTGCTGGAACGGGCCGGGCTGATCTCCCGGGGGCGGGACGCGCAACGCCGGCCCTGCCGGTTGGAGGCGCAGCCGCTCAAGGCGGCCGTGGACTGGCTGGAGAACTACCGCGACTACTGGGCGGAGAGCTATCAGCGACTCGACGGCCTGCTCGCCGAACTCCAGGCCGCCGAGACGCACGCCGCCGGGACGCCGGCACACGCCGCCGGGACGACGCCGCAGGCCGCCGAGGCCGCCGGCAACAGCGCCGGATCCGTTGCGGAGCAGGGTTCCGAGAGCGGCCCGGGGCGGGCCCGGTGAGCGGCGGCGGTCGGGAGCTGACCGTGACCACGCCGACCGACCTGGAGATCGTGCTGACCCGGGCCTTCGACGCGCCGGCCGCGTTGCTCTTCGACGCGCTGACCCGCCCCGACCTGCTCCGCCGCTGGTTCGGCGCGCACGGTTGGCAGCTCGTCGACTGCCAGCTGGACCTGCGGGTCGGCGGCGCGTGGCGGTTCGTCTCCCGGGGCCCCGGCGGCGCGGAGATGGCGCACGGCGGGCTCTACCAGTTGATCGAGCCCTCCCGCCGGCTGGTCTACACCGAGCGGTACGACGACCAGTCGTACCCGGGCGACACCCTGATCGCCCACCGGCTCGTCGAACGGGCCGGACTGACCACCCTGACCACCACGATCCGGTACGCCACCCCGGAGGGCCGGGACCGGGTGCTCCGCTATCCGATGCGACGAGGTGTCGCCGAGGGCTACGGCCGGCTCGACGACCTGCTGGCGGAGCTGACCGGAGACCTGCCGACCACCCGACGACACGCAGCCGAACGCCCGCACAGACACGCAGCCGAACGCCCGCGCTGAGAGGAAGTCATCGTGAACTGGACCCTGGAAGTGGTGGTTGTTCCCGTCTCCGACGTGGACCGGGCCAAGAGCTTCTACGCCGACCAACTCGGCTTCCACGTCGACCACGACACCCGGATCGGCGACGGGGTGCGCATCGTCCAGCTCACCCCGCCCGGCTCCGGCTGCTCGGTCGTGATCGGCACCGGCGCCGTACCGGAGATGCCGCCCGGCTCGCTGCGTGGTTTGCAACTGGTCGTCCCCGACCTGGCCGAGGCGCGCGCCCAACTCGTCGAGCGGGGCGTCCAGGTGAGCGAGATCCAGGTGCTCGGCGAGAACCCGAGGCCGGTCGACGACCCGCTGGACAACGTCGGGTTCGTCTTCTTCAGCGATCCGGACGGCAACGGCTGGGCGGTACAGCAGATCTCCTCCCGGGGATAGCCGCCCACGCCGCGTCGGGGCGAGGCGACGGGCTACCGTCCGTCCACGACGGGCAGTCCGGCGGTGGCGGCGTGCAGCTGCGCCTCGGAGAGTTCGTGGTCGGCCAGGTCACCGGCGAGGTATGCGCCGTAGGCGGCGAGGTCCAGGTGCCCGTGTCCGCACAGTGCGGTCAGGATCACCTTTTCCTCGCCGGTCTCCCTGCACCGCAGCGCCTCCTCGATGCAGGCGGCCAGCGCGTGGGTGGGCTCGGGAGCCGGCACGATTCCTTCGGTACGCGCAAACCGCACGCCCGCCTCGAAGCACTCCCGCTGGTTCTTCGCCACCGCCTCGATCAGCCCCAGCTCGTAGACGTGCGAGATCAGCGGTGACATCCCGTGGTAGCGCAGCCCGCCGGCATGGATCGGGTCAGGAATGAAGTCGTGTCCGAGGGTGTGCATCTTCATCAGCGGCGTCATCCCGGCGGTGTCGCCGAAGTCGTACGCGTAGACGCCCCGGGTCAGCGACGGGCAGCTCGCCGGTTCGACGGCCCGGATCGTCACCTCCATCCGGCCGGCCAGCTTCTCCCGGAGGAATGGGAACGCCAGCCCGCCGAAGTTGGAGCCGCCGCCGGTGCACCCGACGATCACGTCCGGGGTCAGCCCGACCTTGCCGAACTGGGTGATCGCCTCCTCGCCGATCACCGTCTGGTGCAGCAGTACGTGGTTGAGCACGCTGCCCAGCGCGTAGTTGGTGTCCGGGCTGCCGGCGGCCACCTCGACCGCCTCGGAGATCGCGATGCCGAGCGAGCCGGGGGAGTCCGGGTGGCTCGCCAGCACCGCCCGGCCGGCCGCGGTCAGCTCGGACGGCGAGGGGTGGATCACGCCACCGAACATCTCGATCATGATCTTCCGGTACGGCTTCTGGTCGTACGAGGCGCGCACCTGCCACACCTCGCAGTCCAGGCCGTACTGCGAGCAGGCGAAGGCGAGCGCGGTGCCCCACTGGCCGGCCCCGGTCTCGGTGGTCAGCCGCCGGACTCCCGCCGCCGCGTTGTAGTACGCCTGCGGCACCGCCGTGTTCGGCTTGTGCGACCCGGCCGGCGACACCCCCTCGTACTTGTAGAAGATCTTGGCCGGTGTGCCGAGCGCCCGTTCCAGCCGGTGCGCCCGATACAGCGGGGACGGTCGCCAGAGCCGGTAGACGTCGAGTACCTCCTCCGGGATGTCCACGTAGCGCTCGGCGGTCACCTCCTGCTCGATCAGGCTCGTCGGGAACAGCGGTGCCAGGTCGTCCGGCCCGACCGGGGCCAGTGTGCCGGGATGCAGCACCGGCGGCGGCGCGGCGGGCAGGTCGGCCACGACGTTGTACCAGCGGCGCGGCATCTCCGACTCGTCCAGCAGAATCTTGCTCGGCTCACCCATGGTCACGAATTGAACCGACCGGACGGCCTGCTGTCCATGGTCGTCGCGCCACCGGCCCGCCGCCGCCCGGCGCCGCGGTCAGTCCTTCGGGTTGCCCTTGGGGGCGGTGTGCCACTCCGGATTGCCGAGCGTGCCGACCCAGCCGCGCACCTTGGCCAGGTCGGTCGGTGCGAAGGCGAGGCTGAGGATCAGCAGCAGTCGCGCCTTCTGCGGCAGCAGGTCCTCCCCGGCGATGATCGGCGCGCTGGTGCTGCCGCCGTAGACCGAGCCGGACCCGGTCCGGGTGGTGCTGACGAAGACGACCCCCTTGGCCGCGGCGGCGGTCCGGGCGCTGCTCTGCGCCGACGAGATGCCGCCGGCACCGGTGCCGGCGGTGACGATGCCCTTGACCCCGGCGTCCGCGAACGCGGTGATCGCCTCACCGCCGGCCTGCTGGTAGCCGTAGACCACCTCGACCCGGGGCAGCGCGGTCGGGGCGATCGTGGACAGGTCGAACGGAGTCAGCCAGCGCTGCTTGGCGTCGCAGTCGGCGACCCGGGCCGGTGCCCGGCCGACCTTGATGTTCGGCCCGTCGACCCAGCCGAGTACGCCCAGCTCGCGGGACTGGAAGGTGTCCATCCGGTAGGAGCTGGTCTTGGTGACGTCCCGGGCGGCGTGGAACTCGTCGCCGAGCATCAACACAGTGCCGTAGCAGTAGGTGGACTGGCTGGCGGCCAGCACGATCGAGTTGTACAGGTTGGCCGGTCCGTCGGCGCCGATCACCTGCGGCCCGTCCGGGGTCACCGCCGCCCACGGCCGCATCGCACCGGTCAGCACCACCGGCTTGCGGCTGCGCACGGTCAGGTCCAACCAGTACGCGAACTCCTCCATCGTGTCGGTGCCGCTGGTCACCACCACCGCGTCGGACTTCTTCAGCGCCGCCTCCACGGCCAGGGTGAGGGCGTGGAACTCGGCGATGGTGTAACCGCCGGAGCCCTTGTTGCCGAACTGCACGGTGGAGACGTCGGCGACCTGGCCGATCTCCGGCTGGAGCCGGGCGACCAGGTCACCGATGGCGATCCGGCCGGACTGGTAGTCGGTGAAGCTGCTCCGGGAGGTGGCGACGCCGGAGATGGTGCCGCCGGTGCCGATCACGGTGACCCTGGGCTTCTTCGCCTTCGCGGCCGCGACCGCCCGGCCGTATTCGACGCTGCGGATCTCGGTCGGCCCGGTGACCCCGGAGACCGTGCCGCTGATCGGGGGCAGCGCCACGGCTGCCGGTTCGGGGGAGCGGTGGAGCACGGAGACGACCGTGGCGGTGAGCGCCGCGGTGAGGACCGGGACGAGTACGGCGGCCAGGCGCCGAGGTGTCGGCCGGAGCCGACCCGGAAGGCTGGACAATGCGACCTCCAAGTTGCGGGGGGACGGGGGTAATGGCATCGTCCGAGCTGCGGTTTTCCGCGGCGTTACAAGATCATTTCTCGTTGTGCGTCACGTTCGGCGCAAACCCGGGGAGCCCTCCACCCGACGCCCAGCCCGGCCGAGGCACTGCCCAGCCCGGCCGGAGGCTGTGACGACGGGCACAATTGCCGCCGGAGCGTGAACCCGGGCGGGCCGGCGGGCTACCCAGGACGGGATGGATGACGTCGACCGCGAGCTGCTGCACCGGGTGGCCGCCGGGGACCAGCGCGCCTTCGAGGAGCTGTACGCCCGGCACGGCCAGCCGCTGCTCGCGTACGCCGAGGGGCTGCTCGGTGACCGTGGGCGGGCCGAGGAGGCGCTCCAGGACACCTTCCTGGCCACCTGGCGGGGAGCCGGCTCGTTCGAGGGGCGGTCGGCGGTGCGTACCTGGCTGTTCAGCATCTGCCGCCGGCAGGCGCTGCGCCGGATGACCGGGCAACGGCCGGCTCCGCTGCCGGTCGAGGCCGCCGCCGAGGTGCCGGCCGGCGAGCCGGGTCCGGAGGCGGTGGCGCTGGCCCGGGCCGACGCCCGGGCGGTGGCCGCCGCCCTGGCCGAGCTGGCTCCGGCGCACCGGGAGGTGCTGGAGCTGGCCTTCGGCGCCGGGCTCGCGCACGCCGAGATCGCCGAGGTGCTCGGCATCCCGGTCGGCACCGTGAAGAGTCGACTGTTCCACGCCCGGGCCGGCCTGGCCCGGGCACTGCCCGCCGACAGTGCGCCGGTCGGGGTTTCCGGACGGGAGGCGGGACGATGACCCATCCGAGTGAGCTGCTGTCGGCGTTCGCCGCCGGAACCCTGCCTGCGGAGCGGGCCGACCCGGTGGCCAGGCACGTCGCCGACTGTCCCGGCTGTGCCGCCGAACTGACCGCCTGGCGACGGGTGGCCGACGCCGTCGGTGACCGGGTCGCGGGGGTCGGCGTACCGTCGCCGGGATTGCTGGCCGCGGTGCTTGCCCGGCTGGCGCCGGCCCGGGGCGCCGCGCCCGGCGTACCCCGGTATGCGGCACCGCTCGGCGGCGCCGCCGGGCGACGGGCGGTGCGGATCCTGGCCGCGCAGCGCCGGCTGGTCGACCGGCGGGTCTGGCCGGTCGCCGCCGTGGTGATGGCGGCCGGCACCGCCGTCGCCGGCTGGGCGCCGCCGGGCAGCTCCGAGCAGGTCCTGGCCATCGTGGTACCCCTGGTCGCGGCGCTCGGAGTGGCCGGGGCCTGCGGCAGCGGCACCGACCCGGCCGGCGAACTCGTCGCGGCGAGCCGCACCGGGGTACGCGCGGTGCTGCTGGCCCGGCTCACCCTGGTGCTCGGCGCGATCTTCGGCGCCGCCTCGGCCGCCTCCCTCGGGCTGGCCTGGTTCGACGCGGGTGCGCCGCCGGGGCTCTTCGCCGCCTGGCTCGGACCGATGGCCCTGCTCTCGGCGGTCAGCTTCGCGCTGTCGGTGCTCTGGCGGCCGGCGGTCGGCATCGGGGTCGCGATGGGCCTCTGGGTACTCCGCCTGCTGGCCGGCTCCAACGCGCTGGACGGCACGGTGGACCGGCTGGTCGAACCGCTCTGGCGGACCAGCGGGCCGCTGCTGCTGTGCGCGGCGCTGCTGATGGCCGGCACACTGGTACTCCTACCGCACCTGCCGGCCAGCCTCGGACGCCGCGCCTACGGCCGCTGACCGGCCCTGGAGTTCGGCACCCGCGCCTACGGACGCTGACCGGCCCTCAAGTTCGGCACCCGGGCCAACCGGGGCGGGCCGGTGTGGCCCGGGTCACCGGGCGGGCCGGTGAACCCCGGCAGCCCGCCGACGCACCCAGTTGCGTGATGGCACAAGGTTCCTGGCACATTCCGCTGCGGCGGCACGGAAGCACGCAGCTCTGGCGGCACGAGGCCCGGCGGGCCGGCTGGGCGGCCGGCGTCGCGCCTCCGGCCGGCCTGGTGGTGGCGGTCGCCATGGCGCTGCTCTCCGGCAACGGCGGAGCCGGCCGACGGCAGATCGGCGACCTGCTGCTCACCGGCCTGGAGGCGCTGCTGCCGCTGGCGGTGGCGATGACCGCGGTGACCCTGGTGGCCCGGGACGACGCCCGCGAACTGCAACTCGCGCTGCCCACCCGGTACGCCCGCACCCTCGGCCGCCGACTCGGCATCCTTGGGCTGGCCGCCGTGCTCGCCGCGCTGGCCTACTCGGCAGGACTCGGCCTCACCGGCTGGTGGACCGGCCCCGACCCGCTCGCCTCGGCACTGGTCTGGGCACCGCCGACGCTCTGGCTGGCCGCCCTCGCGGTACTGCTGGCCCTCGCCGGCCGCAGCGTCGTACTGGCCAGCAGCGCCGTCGCCGGGCTCTGGATCGGCGAGCAGATCTTCGCGGCTCCGCTGGTCGGACACGACCTGACCCGCCCGTTGTTCCTGTTCACCACCAGCCGGGTCGGCACCGGGGAGGGCTGGCTGACGAACCGGCTGGTGTTGACGCTTACCGGGCTGCTGCTCGCCGCGACGGTCGCACTGCTGCTGCGCCGCCCCCATCTGCTGTTGTCCGAAGAGGAGGAGTGAGCGGCATGTCGGAACTGCTCGCGGTCGGCCGGTACGAGTTCCGGATGCAGGCCCGCAAACGGTCGCTGTGGCTGGCGACACTGGTCCTGGCGGCGGTCATCGCGCTCTTCCAGGGGCCGCGCGGGCCGCGCTACCTGCCGGCGGACGCGTCCGCGCCGGAGGTGATGACCGGCTGGGCGCTGCTGTTCGGCATCCTGGTGCCGCTCGGCTTCGGCATGGTGCTTGCGGACCGGCTGATCCGGGACCGCCGGCTCGGCACCGCCCCGCTGCTGGAGAGCCTGCCGGTCCGGCCGGGTCTGCTGCTGGCCGGGAAGTACCTCGGCGGGCTCGTCGCCACCGCGCTGCCGGTCCTGCTGGTGATGCTCGTCGCCGGCGGCTACGAGAGCGTGCACCGGGGCGACCCGCTGATGCTCGGCTGGGCGGTGCCGGTGTTCGCCGTCGTCATGCTCCCCGGACTGGCCTTCGTCGCCGGGTTCGCCGTGACCTGCCCGCTGGCCGTCTCCGCGCCGCTGTTCCGGGTGCTCTTCGTCGGGTACTGGTTCTGGGGCAACATGCTCGCCCCGGACTTCCTGCCGTCGCTGACCGGCACCCTGCTCACCCCGATCGGCGACTACCCGGCGAGCTGGCTGGCGGGCGAGCTGGCGCTCTTCGCCGGGGTACCCGGCTGGCTCTCCTTCCTGCGTCCCGCACCGGGCGCCGGCAGTGCGCTGCTCAGCATCGTCCTGCTCGTGCTGCTCGGCCTGCTGCCGCTGCTGGTCACGCACGTCGTGCTGTCCCGCCGCCGGCACGCCCCCTGATCCGCCTCCCCTTTCCGAAAGGCTCTTCCCGCATGGACATCCAGACCACCGGTCTGACCCGCCGGTTCGGCAGGGTCACCGCGCTGCACTCGGTCGACCTGGCCATCCCCGGCGGCATGTACGGGCTGCTCGGCGCGAACGGCGCCGGCAAGACCACGTTGATGCGGATCCTCGCCGGAGTACTGCCGCCCAGCGGTGGGCAGGTGCGGGTCGGCGGGCACGACCTGGCAACCGGGGCCGGTCGGCTGGCCGTGCAGCGCAGGCTCGGTTACCTGCCGCAGGATCTCGGGCTCTATCCCGACCTGTCGCCCCGGGAGTTCCTGGACTACGTCGGGTTGCTCAAGGGACTCGACGACACGAAGGCGCGTCGCCGGCAGGTGGACGAACTGCTGGAACTGGTGGCGTTGACCGAGGTGGCCGGCCGGCGGATGAAAGGCTTCTCCGGTGGCATGCGCCGGCGGGTCGGCATCGCGCAGGCGCTGCTCGGCGACCCGGCCCTGATCGTGGTCGACGAGCCGACCGCCGGGCTGGACCCGGAGGAGCGGGTACGCTTCCGGACCCTGCTCTCCGGGCTGGCCGGGCACCGGACGGTGCTGCTGAGTACCCACATCGTGGAGGACGTGGCGCAGACCTGCCAGCAGGCGGCGGTGATGGCGGGCGGCCGGGTTGTCTACACCGGGCTGGTCACCGACCTGGTCCGGGTCGGCGAGGGCGCGACCTGGGAGGTGGTGTCCGGTGTCGGGGCGCCGCCGCCGACCGGCGTGGTGGTCTCGGCGGTCAGCCGGTCGGACGGCACCCACTACCGGGTGGTCAGCCCGACACCGCCGACCCCGGACGCGCGGCCGGCCGCACCATCCCTTGAGGACGGATACGTGGCCCTGATGCAGCGCGCCGCCAGGTAACCGGCCTCGGCGGTCGGCGGCTGCCGGTGATCCGAGGTGCGGAGCGGCCCGCTACCGGTCGGTCAGCACCGCGACCCGGAACCGTCGACCCGGGTTCGGTCCCGGAGTCGCCCGGATCCGGAGTTCGTGGTCCGGGGTGGGCAGTGCCAGCCGGAGCCGGCGTACCAGCATCGCCATGGTGGCGACGGCGAGCACCTCGGTCATCCCGGCGCCGAGGCAGGTGTGGCTGCCGACGGAGAACGGGGCGTAGACGCCGGCCCGCCGGCTGGCCGCGAAGTCCCGGTCGACGTCGAAGCGCTGCGGCTCGGGATAGTACTCGGCCAACCGGTGCGGCACCGTTGTCGCGACCAGCAGTCGGCTGCCCTCCTCGACCCGGTGCCCCTGGAACCCGAACGTCGTCCGGGCGGTCCGGGCCGAGGCCGGCGCCGGCGGATACACCCGCAGCGTCTCCAGCACCAGATCCCGCAGTGTGCCGAGGTTGCGCAGGTCGTCGAAGCGGAGCCGGCCGTCGCGGCGGTAGACGGCGTCGACCTCGGCGGTGACCCGGGCCAGCAGTTCGGGGTGACGCAGCAGCGCGTAGAGCATGAAGCTGTAGAGGTAGGCCACCGTGTTGATGCCGGCGAAGTAACCCTGGAGAGCCATCCCGGCCCGAATCTCGGCCGGATACGGGTTGCCGTGTTCGTCCACGGCCCGCAGCGCCTGGTCGAGCAGGTCCGCCGGGCCGCCGGCCGGTCGGGCGGCCCGCTCCGCCAGCGACGTACGGGCGAAGGCCAGGATCTCCGCCCGGGCCTTCCGGTACGCCGGCCAGCGGAGCACCGCCGGTGGCCACTTCCCGGCGAGGGTGACGTCGAGCATCAGTTCGAAGGCGTACCGGAGGGTGTCGAACCGCTCGACCGAACTAGCACCGGTGAGCGTGACGGAGAGCTGGGCCGCCGCCAGCCGCTGGAACTGGTCGACCACGGCGAGGCTGGGCCGGTCCGCCAGTCCGCCAGCATCCGCTCGGTCTCGGCGGTGACCGTCTCCCAGCGGGCCGCGAGCAGGTCGCGCGAGATCCCGGTGGCCAGCAACTTCCGCAGGTGCCGGTGCGGTCGGCCGCGCAGCACGTGCACCCGCATGTCGAACTCCCGGTCAAGCCCGCCCATCGTCGTTGCACTGGAGAACAGCTCGTCGCCCCGGTCGCGCAGCAGGTGGTTGGCCTCGGCGCCGGCCAGCACGGTGAACGACTGGTGCAGGGCCCGGATCCGGAAGATCCCGCCGTGCCGCTGGTACGCCCGGACGAGAAAGCCCTGGACGTCTCCCACCATGCTCAGGGCGTTGCCGAGCATCGGCATCCCGGGAACGATCGGTGGCGGCGCAAGCCGCTCGACGGTCACCAGACCGCTACCGGACGACGCTGCATCCCTCGATGCTAACCGTTCACTGTGGCCGGTCGCGTTGCCCCGACCGCTCGTCCGGCTCCAGCACGTCGACGGGCGGCAGCCAGCGCAGGGCCGCGAACTCGGCCGCGTCCAGACCCAACGACTCCGGAGAGGCGGAAGCTTGCAGCTCCGGTCGCTCCCCGGGGCCTCTGCCGATGATGTCGACACCGGCCGGCGTCAGCATCGACCGGCCGAAGGTGAGGGTGGCGACACTACCGTCGTCGCTGAGCCGGGCCACCCGCCACCGGCTGGTCAGTGCGGCGAGGAGATGTCGGCCGCGCCAGACGAAACCGCCGGACGCCGGGTCGAAGCGGTCGGTGCCGACGATCGACCGCGACCTCCCCGACCGGGTCCGGTAGCGGACCTCGTCCCGCAACACCAGCGGCTCGCCAGGCAGCAGGGTGTAGCTGAAGGTGGGCGCCAGCCGCCGACCGGAGAGCCACATCGGGAAGGTGGTCGCGAGCACCCGCCATGTCCCGGGCAGGGCGGCGCGAAGCTCGTCGGCACCGTACATCGAACGAGGATACGCCGGGACTTCAGCTCCGACACACCGACCTCACCTCGGACGTCGGGCGTTGTTCGCGAGGGCTGGGATTTCGGCAATCTTGTCGTCGCTGAGTGCGTCCCAGTAGATACCGAGAGGCCGCCGAGGGTGGCCGCACCAAATAACTTCGTCGGGGGTTACGACCAGGTCGACACTGAAGTCGTGTGGCGATTCGGGTAGGGGTGCGTCAAGAACTTGAAGTTGGTGGACCGTCGTGACAAGTAACGTAGCAGCCGTAATCAGACCGGCCTCAGTCAGGAGGGCGACCTCGATGTCGGAGTAACCGGCTCCCTTGCCGACGCGCACTCCGTAGCGGTTTACGGCCACGCTACCGCAAATCACCATCTCAATCGGCTGCATTTGTGCAACGTCGACGGTGGGGGCGTGGGCGGCTGCACCCGCCCCAGTGGCTATGAGGTCGGGCGGAGCGCCGAGGTTGCTTGGATCGAGTAAGTAGAACGGCCGGGGAGCGGCGAGCCTGGGAACGGCCATATAAAGCAGCTTGTGGTCCCTGAGTGCTTGCAGCCTAACCGGCAATTGGCTTTTGTCCGGGTTGGATTTGACCACCCGGGCTTGCTGCCACTGTGGTAGGTCGGCCAGTCGAGCGGACGCCCGGTCGGCACCAAGGAAGTTTGGAATCCGACCGTGTGCACCAGGAGGCAGGGTGGCACCCAACTTCTCCAGCCGGCGCCATACTTCTTCACGTACCTCCTGCTTCTCCTGGTTGATATTCATGCACCCCTCATTTCGCCATGAGTGAAAGTACCCGGTCGGTCACGTCGTCAACGCTGAGGTTGTTGCGCCATGCCTGAAGCTCTCGGCATGCGCCGAATAGGACGTTTGCCCCGCCGCCAGCCCGGGTCTGTTCGACAATGTCGATCGCCTCGTGCAGTACGGCAGTCGACTCGTCGATGTGATGTTGCCGAATGTGGGCCAGGGCAAGGTTTCCGAGGACGATAGAGCGAGACTTTTCTCGTCCACGCATGGCGAGAGATGTGGCTTCGAGTACGGCCTGGGCCTTCCGGGGTTCCCCGAGCGCCAGGTAACAGGACCCCGCCATCCGGTTGAATTGCTCGGCTGCCACGAGCCGGTGCGCTGGGTCGGCTGCGTCTACCCTCTGGAGCCAGTCCTCTGCCTGACGAAGTGCCTCCTCACATGAGGAGCGCTCTCCCATCATCGCGTTTGCTTCTCCGACGTGCAGCATCGCCAGGCCGGCCAATGCATAGCTACCAACGCTGGTCGCGAGTCGGGCTGCTTGGGCTGCTCGGGCCAACCCTCGCTTGGGCTCGCAGTCGGCGTAGAGGGCCACGAAGCCGGCGCGCAGCCGCGCATGCGCCTCAGGTAGAACATCACCGTTCTGCTTGGCGACGCCGACTGCCTGGTTGTAGTACCCGACGGCGGTCCGGCAATCCCGACGCTGCGAGGCATCCCAGACGAGCTGTCCCATTAGCATCGCCGAGGCGGCCTGTACGGTGGCCAGTGCTCGCCGGACCCCGCCAAGCGACGCGTAGGAATGTAGGAACGTGATCTCACTGTGTAGGCGTGCCGCAGTCGGTAACAGCGAGGTAGATGGCATGGTGTCGTACGTGTCGGTGATGGTGTCAAGTTCCCGGCGGAGGTAGGAGACGGTCGCGAGATCGGCTGCCCGTGGATTTTTCAACACGTACGCGAGACGACCACCCTGCCGCGTTCTCGCTTCCTCAACCTCCTCAAGCAGTTGGGCGAGTTCCTCCAAGGTCACCTGAAGAGCATTGGCGAGTCCTCGGCGTACTCACGGCTGGGGCTCCGACTCGGCACGTTCCCAGCGCACGACCGTAGTGCGATCGACACCAAGCCTCTCGGCGAGGCTTTCCTGGGTGTGCCCGACCGACTTTCGTCGGCTGACCAGACGATGTCTCCTCAAAGCCATTGCGGGTGCCTTCCGTCGTGGCTTGTCAGCAGGGGCGCCATTGGACAGTTATCCAGATCTCCGGCTGAGATGCAACATTTCCGCCTCGATTCCACGAAAGTCGCACACTGTGCCGTCGGATCCCTGGCCAGAAGGCTGGTCGTACGGCCCGGGGCGGGTGCTGTGGCCAACGGTTTCCGCCATGCCGGCGTGGCGGACTGCCGACCCCGCCCGCCTCGGTGTCGATCCACGACAGGCGCGGACGACGTCGGGAGGGCACAGGTGTACTGGTTTGCGGGAGCCGCCCGGAGGGTGGGGTGGGGTGGTGTTGCGGTTGGGGCGCTGGTGGGCGTACCCGATCAGGCTGGTGGTGGTCGGCGGTGAGCGCGGTGTATCCCAGGCTGACCTCGACGGACATCCGGTCGGTCCGGTTCGGGCGGGGGCCGTGGCGGCGCGGGTTGGACCCGGACGAGGTGTACCGGTTCCTCACCCGGCTGGCCGACGAGGTGGACCTGCTGCGGCGCGACGTCCGGGTCGCCCGCGCCGACGCGGACCGGATCAAGGCGGCGTTGCGAAGCTGGCAGACCCGGAACGCCCGGCTCACCGACGGCCGGTGCCGGGGTGATCGGCGGTGACGGACCTACCGGTCGGGCGGCCGTCCGCGGCCGTCGAGGTCTCCGACGAGATGGCGGCGCACTTCCGGGACACGATGCTGACGCACGCCAACGATCCCGACCTCGGGGTGTGCGTGCGGTGTGGGCGGAGCCGGTGCGACGAGTGGCGGTGGGCCTACGAGCGGCTGGTCCTGGCAGGCCGGCTCACCGACCTGCCGAGACCTGCCAGACCGGGCGAGGGTGGGCCGTCCTCGGAAGATGCCGGAGCTGCCGGGTGATGGTGGCGGCGGTGTGGGGGCAGGGCAGGTGGGAGGAGGTGGGCAGCGTCGCCGAACTGGATGCCCTGCTGGGTTGCCTGGCGGCGCTCGCCCCTGAACCGCAGGTGGTCGGGCTTTATCCGCCCAGGTTCCTGGAGCCGGGCTTCCGGCCGGGCATGCCGCCAGCGTTGCCGTCGTTGCAGCTCGGGCTCGGGCATCCGGTCCGGGGATTCCTTTACTGGACCGGGCCGGTCGGCAGTTCGGGCTACGAGCCGGAGTTGCCGCCGTGGCCGGCCGAAGTCGAGAGAATCGAGTTCGACTACGGCGGCGAGCGCATCGCTTGCGGTCCGGACCTGGCCAGCGTGACCCCGGGTGCGGTCCGTGATGCCGCCCTCGAGTACGCGGCGACTGGCGCCCGCCCGACCCGGGTCCGCTGGCGCGACAGTTAGCCCGGAAGTGGCACTCGGACGGCTTCTTGTGCCTCCAACAGGGCGTGTGACGCGTCACCACCGGTGCGCGGCGCTCATGACGCCATCCCGCCGGTCAGGCCCAGGGGTCGTCAGCCACGACCGGGCCGCCATCCACCGGAGCCGCACCCTGCTCGTCCCAGTCCACGGTCGTCGGTCGTTCGCCGGTGCCGACGATCTCGCGCACCACCTCGAACGCCCGTGCGGGGGTGATCCTTGTTTCGGCCGGGTGGTAGTCAGTGGCCTGGCCGCCGTAGCTGAACTCGGCGCGCAGCTTCGCAAACTGGGCCGCGCGCAACATCGCCGCCTTCAGGTAGCCGCCGGCCCGCCAGCCTTTCACCTGACCCGGCCGGATCACTTGTCGAGGCGCCGGGCCTTCCCGATCCGACCGAGGTGGGTGTCTTCGAACCCCTCGGCCGTATTGAGCCCGTAACCGAGGGCGCGGTCGACCGCGACGTGGAATGCCCACGCGATGGCCAGGACTGCGAGCCAGTCGATCGGGTCGCCGAGTGCGGTCGCGATCACGGCCACCGCGCCGAGCAGCGCCGGCAGGGTGTAGGAGTGCGCCAGGTTGTAACAGGTGGCTCCGAGTCGTGGCCCGTGCAGGTAGCCGAGCATGGACAGGTCGAAGACGAGGAAGAGGGCAAGCAGCCACCACCAGGAATACCCGGCGGTGACGGTCACGACGACGGCCAGGGCGGCAACGACAACGGCCTCGATGCGCTGCGCTGCGACCGGGTTCAGATCTGGCATCTCACACCTCGGTGCCTGTCCGGGATCGACTGGGTGTGCAGGGCCGGCGGGAAGGCCGGCCCGGCGCACGCGTACCGCGTCATCGTGAATCGTTCGTGACCGGTCAGGCGCGACCGACGACGGCGGTCACCCGGATCTCGACGCGCATCTTCGGTGCGGCGAGAGCCGCGACGCCGATCATGGTCCAGATGGGCGACCGGTCACCCATCCGCTTACGGAACTGCTCCACCATCAACTGGCCGTGGGCCTCGCCGATCGAGTCGGGGGCGTCCGGGAGGTGGAAGGAGTCCACGGATACGACGTCGCGCCAGGTGGCCCCGGCCGTGCCGAGGGTGCGCTCGACGTTGTCGAAGGCTCGGGCGATCTCTTCCTCGAGTTTCCGTTGGACAACAGCGAGGATCGGCCCGTGGCCAAGGACGTCGAGGGAACCAAGCGCAAGATCTTCGAGGCCGCCACCGCGGAGTTCGTCGCCCACGGCCCGGATGGCATCACGATCGAGCGGATCGCCAAGCGCGCCGGCGTCAACAAGGAGCGCGTCTACAACTACTACGGCAGCAAGTCCCAACTGTTCGCCGTGGTGCTCCGGGAGCAGTTCGCCACGACCGCGGGGGCCGTGCCACTCGACGCGACGGATCTCGACGCCATCGGTGAATTCGCCGGGCGGCTCTACGACTACAGCCGCGAGCACCCGCAGTTCGTCCGCCTCCTCATGTGGGAAGCGTTGTCGCACGCCGACGAGGTTCCCGACGAGGCACAGCGGCGGGACACCTACCAGCGCAGGTCAGCCGTCATCGAAGCGGGACAGGACTCCGGTCGCGTGACGTCGACATTCGCCCCGGACGTACTCCACTTCATCCTGCTCGCGATCGCCGCCTACTGGACGGTGATGCCGCAGGTCGCGCGCATGATCACCGGCACATCGGCCGAACACCCGGACGAGATCGCACAGCGCCGGGCCGACGTCGTCGCCGCCGCGCGCCGCCTTGCCGATCCCACCGGGCCCTGACCTGCTGGCGAACAACGCCAGGAACTTCGGATCGTCTGAGCCCAATCTAGGTAGCCGCTGGGAGTGACCCGCCCGGCTCGGATCCGCGCTCGGCGAGCACGCTCCGCTCCAGTTGGCGTCCAGTCTGCGCCCAGTCCGCCTCAATAGCTTCGATTCGTCGGGGCCGGCGGCCACAGGCAGGTGGGCCTGCGGCATCCGGCCCGCCGGCCGCGGGGTAGCGCGGCGCGACGGGTGGTTCCGGTGGCGGGGTTCGGTGGGGGATCCGCCACCTGCGTCCGGTCGGGCGGTCCGGCCGGACGAGGCGAACTGGGGAGGACAGGCGATGGAGACGAGGACCAGAAGAGGAATCGCGGCGGCGATGGCCCTGGCGGCCACCACGGCGGCCGTGCTGGTCGGGGTCGGCGGCAGCAGTTCGGCGGCCGATTCGGCTGACGGGCTGCGGGCATACGGGATCACGGCCAACGGTCGTTCTCTGCTCACGTTCACCACCGACGACCCGACGGTGAACGACTGGGTCAGGGCCGTCACCGGACTCAGCGTCGACACCGCGCTGATCGGCATCGACTTCCGGGTGCAGGACGGGCTGCTCTACGGGGTCGGCAACCACGGCGGCGTGTACACGATCTCGATCCCGGGCGCCGTACTCAAGAAGGTCTCGCAGCTCAGCGTTCCGTTGCAGGGTTCGGTGTTCGGGGTCGACTTCAACCCGGCGGCGAACCGGCTCCGGGTGATCAGCGACACCGGACAGAACCTGCGGCACAACATCGACAACGGCTCGGGCGCGGGCACCACGATCGTGGACGAGCCGCTCACCAACTCGCCGTCGACCACGGCGGCGACCGGGGTGACCGCTGCCGCGTACACGAACAACGACCTGAACTCGGACACCGGGACCACCCTGTTCGACCTCAACACGGTCTCGGACCAGGTTGTCATCCAGTCGCCGGCCAACGACGGCCTGCTGGTCCCGACCGGCAGGCTCGGCCCGGACGCCGGCTCCAACGCGGGCTTCGACATCTTCAGCAAGCTGACCAACGGCAAGACGACCGCACTGTCGGCCTTCGCCGTCCTGATGCTCACCGACGGCTCGGCCACGTTCTACACCGTCGACCTGCTCACCGGGGCGGCGAGCGCGGTGGGCGAGTTCCCGCTGCCGGTCGGTGACATCGCCGTCGCACTGGACGGCAGCTGACTCTTTCTCCGACCGGCAACGACCGGCCGGCGATCCCGAGCCCGCCTCCGGCACCCGGCCGGGGGCGGGCCTGTCGGCGCCGCCACCACTGCCGTCACCTCTCCGGGCCGAGGGTCCTAAGGAGACGACTGCGCCCGACGGCGGCTGCGGGAGCGTCGTAGCAACCTGGCGACGACCGCGGGCAGCAGGTGCAGCACGACGACGAGCCCGATGGTCAGGATGGCGGTCTGGCTGACGGACAGGCCGTGCAGGGCGAGCACCGACGACGCGCAGACAGCGGTGACCAGCACGTACAGGGCGATGCGCGGCGAGACTCTGGAGACATCGCGATTCGGCGTCTCCGGCGTCTCCGAGGCCGTAGGGCCGGGCGGGGCCGCCTCGGCTGTCTCGGAGCGCCGGACCAGGGTTGTGACCGCCGCCGTGACCGCGACCAGGATCGCGAACTGGAGCGCCCAGAAGGCCGCCCTGCCGACGCTGGCCCCGTTTGTCAGCGACGGCGCGGCAACCGTGCTGACCGCGAAGACGACGAAGGCCGGCGGCCAGCTGAAGAGGACGGCGGTTGTCGCTGCCTGCGCAACCCTCCTCGGCAGACTGGTCCGCGGCTGGACCTGTTGTCCGATCCGGGCGAGCAGCTCGTCCGAGGCCCACACCAGCTTGCGCACCGGGCGGTCGTCAGGGGGCGGCGGGGGTGACATGGGGCGAGCCTAGTCGGCACGCGTCGATCACCTGACGGAGGTGAGTAGGTCTGCCACGGCTGCCCGTACCGGGTCGGGGTTCGCCCAGCTCCAGTTGGGATGGGCCCGGTTGGTGAGCAGGGCGAGCACGAGTCTGCGGCCCGGGTCCACCAGCAGGGAGGGTCCGGCGAAGCCGGTGTGTCCGAAGGCGCGGGGCGAGGAGAGCCTGCCCATGAACCAGGGCTGGTCGAGGACGACGCCGAGACCGTGCGCCGAGGTGCGGTTCGGCCGGTCCGGGTCGACGGCGGGTTTGCCGGCGTTGTGGTTCGTCCGCATCCGGGCCACGGTCTCGGCGGAGAGGATGCGGGTGCCCCGGTAGGTGCCGCCGTCCAGCAGGAGTTGGCCGATGACGGCGAGGTCGGCGGCGGAGGCGAAGATCCCGGCGTGTCCGGCGATCCCGCCGAGGTGGTTGGCGACGTCGTCGTGTACGACACCGCGCAGCAGCCCCCGGGAGGATCGGGCGTCGGTGGCAACCAGTCGGGTCGCCCTGGCGCTGGCCGAGAGCCAGGTGTTGGGGTTGAAGCCGGTGGAGCGCAGGCCGAGTGGGCTGGTCAGGTTGGTCTTGAGCGCCTGGTCGAGACGCTGACCGGTGACCTTCTCCACGATCTTGCCAGCGACCATCAGGCCGACGCTGGAGTATCGGAACGTATCGCCAGGGGTGGCGCCGCTGACCAGCGGGGTGCTCAGTACGGCGTTCCACCGGGCGGTGTTGTCGGGCAGACCGGTGACCTTGGCGCCGACCGGCAGACCGCTGGTGTGGGTCAGCAGCATCTCGACGGTGACCCGCCCCTTGCCGGTGCCGCCGAACGCGGGCAGATAGTCGCGGACCGGCGCGGCCAGCTCCACCCGGCCCTTCTCGACCTGCTGGAGCAGCAGGATCGCGGTGTAGACCTTGGTGACCGAGGCCAGGTCGAAGATCGAGTCGGGGCGCATCGCAACCCGTTGACCCGCCGGGAGGAGTTTCGGCCCGGCACCGTACCGCAGTGCCTCGCCGACCGCGGTCTGCACGGTGCTGACACCCCTGTACCGGACGATGGCGACGGCGCCGGGGAAGCCACTGTGCTGGAAGGTGCTCGCGGTGGCGGGAAGGTGGCGCTTGAGCAGGGCGGTCACCTCCGCCGCGTGGCCGAGTCGGTTGCCGGGCACCGGTTCCGGTTCGGACGCGACCCCCGGGACGTCGGCCGGGGTCGCCGTGCCGGTGGGTGCCGGGCCGGCGACTCCGCCGGTGCCCGTCGTGGGTGGCTGACCACCGTTACCGCCCCAGGCCACGTCCCGACTGGCGGTGCCGGGCTCGTCGCAGCCGGTGAGGGTCGCGGTGGCGGCGGCGAGGCCGGCGCCGACCAGGGTACGACGGGTGATGCGCATGCCGGTGATCCTGGCAGCCCTGGTGCCGTCCGCACCACCGACCTGTCCGTCCAGCTGATCAGACCAACTCCTGGGCCGGCCCGGGATCCTCCCTTCGGCGCGGCCCGTCGCACAGGTCGATCGGCGGACGGCGGCCGGTGACGAGCGGAGACCCGTGCCCTGGGTACCGCTGACGCCGGACCAGCAGCGGATTCACATCCCTGGATGCATCCCGTAGGATCACCGCCGGGAGCCACCCACCATCGCGGGCAGCGCAGTCGACATGCCTGCGCTCTCAAGATTCTTCATTGTTGGTCGGCGCGTGTTCCTCGCCGGGCCAGGGCATCCCGTCGAGCGGCACAGGCGTCGGCGGAATGCTGGAGCACAGATGAAAGCCTCACGAAGAGCCCGCCACCTGATCCTCGGCGTGGTCGCCCTGCTCGTCAGCGGGTTCACGATGTTCGTCATCCACCAACCCGGCCCGGCCGCGGCGCACGGTTCGGTCACCAACCCGCCGTCCCGGAACTACGGCTGCTGGGAGCGCTGGGGAGACGACCACCTCAACCCCGACATGGCGCAGACCGACCCGATGTGTGCGCAGGCCTGGCAGGCCAACCCGAACACCATGTGGAACTGGAACGGCCTGTACCGGGAGAACGTCGGCGGCAACCACCAGGCCGCCGTCCCGGACGGGCAGCTGTGTAGCGGCGGACGTACCCAGAACGGGCTGTACGCCTCGCTGGACACGGTCGGTGCGTGGGTCGCGAAGCCGATGCCGAACAACTTCACGCTGACGCTCACCGACGGAGCCCGGCACGGCGCCGACTACATGCTGATCTACATCACCAAGCAGGGCTTCGACCCCACCAGGCAGGCGCTCACCTGGGGCAGCCTGGACCTGGTGCTGCGGACCGGCAGCTACCCGACCACCGGGCTGTACGAGGCCCAGGTGAACGCGGGCAACCGGACCGGGCGGCACGTCGTCTACACGATCTGGCAGGCGAGCCACCTCGACCAGCCGTACTACCTGTGCAGCGACGTGATCTTCGGCGGTGGCGGCGAGCCGACGAACCCGCCGACGAACCCGCCCACCAACCCGCCGACGATGCCGCCGACCACCCCGCCGACCACCCCGCCGGCTGGCAACGGTGGCTGCACCGCGACGTTCGCCAAGACGAGCGAGTGGTCCGGGGGCTTCGGCGCCCAGGTCACGGTCCGGGCCGGCAACGCAGCCATCTCCGGATGGACGGTGAACTGGACCTGGCCCAACGGCCAGAGCATCACCAGTTCGTGGAACGCGACAGTGACCTCCAGCGGGTCGTCGGTCACCGCCACGAACGTCGGGCACAACGGCTCGTTGAGCGCGAACGCCTCGACCAGTTTCGGCTTCAACGGTTCCTGGAACGGCACGAACACCGCACCCACGCTGAGCTGTACCGCCAGGTGACAGCGGTTCCGTGACGGGGGGTGGCGCCAGCCGGTGCCACCCCCTTGCGGCGTCGTCGGGAGCCGCCCGTGACGCGTGTCGGACGGCCCGGCGGGCGGTCCGGCTGACCGCGCCGGTACGCCGGTGCGGTGACCCGGCCGATGGAGGACCTGGCGCCGACGGACCGTCAGCCGACCATCTCGGCGCAGGCCCGCCACAGCCGGTCGGCCTGCTCCGGGTCGACCGCGTGGTACGAGACCGACGAGGCGAGGTCGGCGTCGTCCGTCGGCAGCACGGTGACCGGAGTCGCCTCCGCGCAGTCGTTGAAGTAGCGGCCGGTGACACCGTCCAGCAACGGCGAGGTGGCCACCAGCACGGAGGTGGCCGCACCCTGCTGCGGGCTCTTCTGGAGATCGGCCGGTACGCCGAGATCACCGCCGATGTACTGCTGGAGGCCGGTGGCGATCGCGCCGGGGTTGACGGCGTTGGCGGTGATCGCCCGGTCGGCCCAACGGCTGGCGGCGCCGACCGCGAAGAGCGCCACCGCGGTCTTCGCCTGGGCGTACGCCAGCCGGGGATGGTACTCGCGGTGCAGATAGTGGATGTCCTCGAAGACGACGGGGGAGAGGTGGTGGGCGCTCGAACTGACCGAGACGATCCGGGCGCCGCCGGCCCGGGTCAGTGCGTCGCGCAGCCCGACCGCGAGCAGGTAGTGGCCGAGGTGGTTGACGGCGAACTGCACCTCCCAGCCTTCCGGGGTCCGGCGCAGTTCGGGCACCGCCATCACTCCGGCGTTGTTGACCAGGATGTGCAGCGGTCCTGCCCAGGCGTCGACGAAGGCGCGGATGGACGAGACGTCGGTCAGTTCGAGCGCGGCGCCCCGTACCTCGGGATTTCCGGTGGACGTCGCGATGTCGTACGCCGCCTCGTCGGCGTTGCCGTCCTGGGCGGTCACGGTCACCTGCGCCCCCGCACCGGCCAGCGCCCGGGCCGTCTCCAGCCCGATCCCGGAGGCCCCTCCGGTCACGACGGCCCGCCGCCCGGACAGGTCGGTCCCGGCGACGACCTCGGCGGCGGTCGAATGCCGCCCGTACGGTGTGACGATCCGTTCCATGATCCGTCTCTCGTGATTGGTCGCGCCGTGATTGGTCGGGTTCGGAGAGGTCTGTCCGGTAACCGCGCCAGCCGCCGCTCCCATGATCGTCCGCCCTACCCGGGCAGCATTCCCGCCGGACACCACTTCAAGCCCTCGGCGGGCGGCGGGGTCGAGTCGTGCCGCAATTGTCGGATTGGCTCCTGTATCCGGGGATCCTCCCTATCGTGGCATCGTGATGTCCGGCAGATTCCCGAGGCGGTGGCGGTGACCGGTCCGCGTCGGCGTCTGGGGAAGGCCCGCGAACTGCTGGTCGAACGGTGGCGTCAGTTCCGAGCCGTCGAGGTGGTGGTGGCCCAGAGCGCTGTGGCCGCGGCGCTGGCCTGGTTCCTGGCCGCCGGGGTACTCGGCAACCCGCAGCCGGTCTTCGCTCCGATCGCGGCCATGATCACACTGGGGATATCGACGGGTCAGCGCCTGCGCCGGGCGGTGGAACTGGTGCTCGGAGTCATCGCCGGCATCGCCGTCGGCGACGGGCTGATCTACGTGATCGGGACGGGCGCCTGGCAGATCGGGGTCGGCGCCGCGCTGGCGATGAGCGTGACGATCCTGGCCGGCGGGTCGGCCGGAGTGGTCTCCCAGGCCGCCACCTCGTCGGTACTGGTGGCGACCCTGCGCCCGCCGAGCGAGGGGATCTACTTCACCCGCATCATCGACGCCCTGATCGGCGGTGCGGTGGCGTTGGCGGTGATGGCCCTGGTGCTGCCGGTGAACCCGGTGACCGTGGTGTCCCGGGTGGCCCGCCCGGCCCTGGACGTACTCGTCGAGGGGTTGACGGTGACCGCGCGCGGCCTCGCCGAGCGTGATCAGGACCCGCTACAGGAGGCGCTTGCCACGCTGACCCGGGGCGAGGACAAGCTCGAGGAGTTCTACCAGGTGCTGCCGGAGGGGCGGGAGGCCGCCACCATCGCCCCGGTGCGTTGGCGGGCGCGTGCCGCCCTACAGCACTACATGAAGGCGGCCGAGTACATCGAACGCGCCGTGCGCAACGCCCGGGTGCTGACCAGGCGGGCGGTGACCCTGCTGCGCGACGACGAACCGGCGCCGAGGGAACTCGTCGAGTCCATCTGCAGCCTGGCCGAGGCCGCGAAGGTGGTGCAGCGGGACCTGCGCCGGGGTGTCATCCCCAAGACGTGCACCGCGATGGTGTGCCGGGCCGTGGAGCAGGCGAGTGCCGCCTACCGGCAGGGGCTGGGCTTTTCCGGCAACGTGGTCGTCGCGCAGATCCGCGCCATCGCCACCGACCTGCTCGGCACGGCCGGACTGCCGCACGACGAGGCGGAGCGGGAGGTACGCCGGGTCGGCGGTACGCCGGGGGACAACCTGGAAACCGGGAACGGATCCGGGGAGGACTCGGATCCGTCCGGGCGACGGTGAGTGCGTCGTCGCGCCGGCCTTCAGCGCGGTCGACGAGGCGAGCGTACCGGCGGTGATCGCCACCGCCGCCTCCACGACGTTGTAGGTGATCGTGGCGGCGACCAGCAGCCGTACCCGGCGGACGAGCGCGGCGCGCCGGTCCGGTGTCGGGCCGGGCGGCCGGAGCCCGATCGGCGCCGTCATCAGCAGCACCCCTTCGCGGCGGCGTCCGGGCAGGCGGCCGGGTCCACCGCCAGCACCAGGCCCAGCAGGTCGCCCAGGGCGTGCGCCAGCCGGGCGTCGGCCAGCTCGTAACGGGTCCGGCGACCCTCGGGCGCGGCGACCACCAGGCCGCAGCCGCGCAGGCAGGCGAGATGGTTCGACAGGTTCTGCCGGGTGGTGCCGAGCAGTTCGGCCAGTTCGGCCGGGTAGCCCGGACCGTCGCGCAGGGCCAGCAGCAGTCGCGCCCGGGTCGGGTCCGACAGCGCGTGACCGAACCGGGCCAGCACCTGTCCGTGCGTCAACGTCTGCACCGGATCACAGTACATCAGATGATGTACTGTTCGGGCCTGCTCGGTGTGGGAGAGCCATCGTGGCCCGGTGTCCACTTGGTGCCATGTCGCCTCTGCGGCAGCACAGGTTGATGACCGACGAAATGCTCCGGCCACAGACTCCGACTGGCGCCGTTGCCGGCGTCCACGCCGAAGTCGAGGAGCAACCGTCATGTCACCTCCGCTGCGCCGTACCGCTGCCGGGCTGGCCGCCGTACTCGCGCTCACCGCCGTGGGGCCACCGGCCGCCGCCGCGCCCCGGCCCGTCGTACCGCCCGGCGCCGGGTCGCCGGACCGGGCAGGCGCGGCCACCGCCGGGGCGCGGGTCACCCTGATCACCGGTGACGTCGTCGAGGTATCGCCGGCCGGCGCCGGCCGGTACGCGGCCACGGTCCGCCCGGCCGCCGGACGGGAGCGGATCACCTTCCACACCGTCGAGTCCGACGGCGGACTGCGGGTACTGCCCAGCGACGTCGTGCCGTACGTCTCGGCCGGCGCCCTGGACCCAGACCTGTTCGACGTCGAGGAGCTGATCGCCGACGGGTACGCCGACAACGCCTCGGCCAGCCTGCCGCTGATCGTCCGCTACCAGGACCCGGCCGCCGGCGCCCGCGCCCTGGCCGGTACCACCGCCACCCGGCCGCTGACCAGCATCGGCGGCGCGGCCCTGGCCGCCGGGAAGGACTCGCTGGCCGGATTCTGGCAAACCGTCGGGCAGACCGGGAAGGCCGGCCCGGCGCGCTCCGCCGCCACCACCCTCGGCGGCGGGCTCCGGCAGATCTGGCTGGACGGCCGGGTCCGGCCGGTGCTGGACCTCAGCGTCGCCCAGATCGGCGCCCCGGCCGCCTGGCAGGCCGGCCTGGACGGTGCCGGGGTCACGGTGGCGGTGCTGGACACCGGCGTCGACCAGACCCATCCGGACCTGGCCGGCAGGGTGACGCAGGCCCGGGACTTCAGCGGCAGCCCGGACGCCACCGACCACCACGGACACGGTACGCACGTCGCGGCGACCGTCGCCGGCACCGGCGCCGGATCCGCCGGCACTCGCAAGGGGGTGGCCCCGGGTGCGAGCCTGCTGGCCGGCAAGGTGCTCGGTGACGACGGCAGCGGCTACGACTCCTGGATCATCGCCGGAATGGAGTGGGCCGCCGAGCAGGGCGCGGCAGTGGTCAACCTGAGCCTCGGCGGCGGGCCGACCGACGGCACCGACCCGCTCAGCGAGGCGGTGGACCGGATCACCGCCGACACCGGCACCCTCTTCGTGGTCGCCGCCGGCAACGAGGGCGCGAACTACAGCGTCGGTACCCCCGGTGCGGCCCGGTCCGCGCTGACCGTCGGTGCGGTCGACCGGGACGAGTCGCTGGCCGACTTCTCCAGCCGGGGTCCCCGACTCGGTGACGAGGGACTCAAGCCGGACATCACCGCCCCTGGGGTGGACATCGTCGCCGCCCGCGCCGCCGGTACCGGCATGGGCCGGCCGGTCGACGACCACTACACCGCCGCCTCCGGCACCTCGATGGCGACGCCGCACGTGGCCGGCGCGGCGGCACTGCTGGCCCAGGCCCACCCGGACTGGTCGGCGGCCCGGCTGAAGGACGCACTGGTCAGCACCGCCCGGAGCAACCCGGAACTGTCGGTGTTCGAGCAGGGCACCGGCCGGGTGGACGTGGCGCGCGCCGTCGGCCAGCGGCTGCACGCCACCGGCCAGGTCGACTTCGGCCTGCACACCGACCCGGACGGCACCGCGACCGCCCGCGCCGGTGCGGCGGCGGTGCCGGTCGGCAGGAGTGTCAGCTACACGAACGACGGGCCGACCCCGGTCACCCTCACCCTCGCCGTCGAACTGGTCAACGTAGCCAGCGGGATGCCGGAGACGGACGCCGTCACCACCGGCTCCGGAACCGTCACCGTGCCCGCCGGAGGTTCGGTGCAGGTCCCCGTCACCCTCGACCTGGCCAAACTCGACCGGGGGCTCTTCGGCGGACAGATCGTCGCGACCGGCCCGGACGGGGTGCACGCCAGTACGGCGGTCGGCGTCAGCCTGGACGGGCCCCGGCACACGGTCAGCTTCCGCGCGGTCGGCCGGGCCGGCCAGCCGGTTGCGGTGCCGGTGCTCGCGGTGATGGGCGACAGCTACCGCTGGGACAACCTCAACTTCCTCTGGCCGGGCCTGACCCGGACCATCGAGGTGGCCGAGGGGCCCTACCTGCTGCACGCCCTGATCGAGGACGGCGGCGTACTCGACGAGCAGGCCACCCTGATCACCGATCCCGAACTGCGGGTCGACCGGGACATCGAGGTACTCCTCGACGCCCGCCGGGGCACCCCGATCCGGATCGAGACGCCGCGCCCGGCCGAGCAGCAGGCGGTACTGAGCTACTACGTGCACCGGGTCACCGGCACCGGCCGGCAGATCAGCCACGGCACCATGCACTTCAGTACGGTGCAGCAGGTGAACGTCACCCCGACCCGCAAGCCGAGCGCCGGGGCGTACGAGTTCTCCTCCCGGTGGCAGCTCGTCGCGCCGATGGTGCGCACCGAGGTACCCGGGGTTCCCGGCCCGCTCGACGTCAACCTGACCGGCCAGTCCCCGGCGTACGACGGGACCCGCCGGTTCCGGCTCGTGCACGCCGGCCGGGGCAGCCCGGAGGAGCTGGCGGCGGCGAAGGTGCGCGGCGCGGCGGTGCTGGTCGAGTCCTCAGACGAACCGGCCGGGGAGGACGCGCCGAGCGAGAGCGAGGTGACCGCGGCGGCGGCCGAGGCGGGCGCGGCGGTGACCCTGATGGTGCGCCCGGCGGACTGGTCGGCCTGGACGGTCTGGCGGCCCACCGGGGACCGGGAACCGATCCCGATGCTGGCCGTGGCACACGACGACGGCCAGCGGCTGATCGCCCGGGCCCACCGGAAGGCGGCGACGGTCGAGCTGACCCTCACCACCTCCAGCCCCTACCTCTACGACGTGCAGCACGTCGAACGGAACCGGATCCCGGACCGGATCGTCTACCGGGTTACCGCGAACAACTCGACAAGGATCACCACTCGGTACGCCGACAACGGCGGATTCCCCTGGGCAAAGGAGCAGAGGTTCGGATGGCGCCCCTGGCAGACCTATGCATGGAACGACACGTCCCGGTTCGTGGCCACTCCCAAGGAGCGCGAGGAGTGGGTGACCACCGGCGACGCGCTCTGGCAGCACCGGGTCAGCCACGAGTGGCCCTGGAACGATTTCGGCGCCCTCCAAACCGGGATGACCGAACCGCCCACCAGCTACCGCGCCGGTAGGGCCGAGCAGACCTGGATCGCCCCGGTGGTCCGTCCCAACTCGCCGCGCGGGGTACCCGAGCTGGTCTCCAGCCGGACCGGTGACACCCTGGCGCTGCGGGTGCCGGAGTTCGTCGACGCCGAGGGCCACCACACGATCGGCGAGGCGACCCGGGTGTCCGGGACGCTGTGGCGGGACGGGAAGCTGCTGGCCGAGCTGCCGGACGCCCGGCGGGACGTACCCACCACCGGGCCGGAGGCCGGTTACCGGCTGGCCCTGACCACCGAGCGCGACGGTGCGGAGTGGAGCTGGGGCACCCGTACCGAGACGGTGTGGCAGTTCCGTTCCGGTCGGTCCGCCGGCGACGGGGCGCGGCCGCTGCCGCTGTTGCAGCTCGACTACGCGGTGCCGGTGGACCTGACCGGCCGGGCCGCCGGTCGGCGGCACACCGTGGGGCTGACCCTCCGGCACCAGGACGGGCACCCCGCTGCCCGGGGCACCAGCCTGACCGTCGAGGTCTCCTTCGACGAGGGTGCCAGCTGGCGGCGGGTCCCGGTCACCGGGCACGGCAACGCCTACCGGGCCAGCGTTCCGGCCGGCGAGGGCACGGTGTCGCTGCGGGTCGGGGCCACCGACCGGTCCGGCAACGCGGTCACCCAGACCGTGATCCGGGCGTACGGCCTGCGCTGACCGGGTTCCGGGCGGCACAGTCTGTGCTGATCGGCTCCGGGAGGGACGGCGATCCGGTCGTCCCGCCCGGAGCCGGGTGGTGTCTGTCGTCCCGCCGGTCAGAGCCAGCCCCGGCGGGCGGCCTGGAACGCCAGCCCGGTACGGGTGTCCACCCCGGCCAGCGCCATCAGCCGTTCCAGCCGGCGCTGGACGGTCCGGCGACTGACGCCGAGCTGCGAGGCGATCGACTTGTCGGGGAAGCCGGCCACGAAGAGCGAGAGCAGGAACCGCTCACCGTCGTCCAGCGCGTCGTCGGGCGGCGCCCCGGCGAGACCACCCCGCTCGGCGTCCCAGCGGATCGGGGTGGCCCGGTCCCAGTGGCTCTCGAAGAGGGCCAGCAGGGCGTCGAGCAATTCACTGCGCCGGATCAGCGCGGCGGTCGGCTCGCCGACGTCGCGCTCGTCGTCCGGCACCAGCGGGCAGATCGCGGTCGACCGGTCGGCGATGGCGATCCGGACCGGCAACCTCGGCAGGGACCGGGCGTCCTCCCCGGCGCGTACGCTCTCGGCGATGCTCTCCAGCTCGCCGGGCGTCTCCAGCAGCGCCCGCTCGTAGATCGCCCGGTACCGCACCCCACGGGCCAGCGCCCCGGACTCCTCGGCGTTCTCCGCGCCGGACATGGCGAGCGGGTTGGCCCGGCAGAACCAGAGGATTTCCACCCGGGCCGACTCCTGGAGGTCACGCAGCCGGTCCCGCAACGCGGCCGTACCGACCACCACCTCCACCAGATGGTCGGCGTTGCGGCGCCGGACGCTGCTCCGGTACTCCTCGGTCAGCGCGGCGACCGCCTGCCGGGCGGTCTCCAGCGACTCCTGCCGGCGCAGCAGGGTGTTGCCGAGGGCGACGTCCGGCGGCAACGGTTCGAAGATCCGTTCCGGCCCGGGACGGGCCACCGCGAGTCCCTTGTCCCGCAGGCCGTCCAGCAGCCCGGCGGCCTCCTCCAGCGGCATCCCGGCCTGCCCGGCGAGGTCGGCGGGCCCGGCCGCGGAGAGCCGCAGCAGCATCCGGTACGCCTGCTCCTCCGGTGGCCGCAGCAGGCCGTTGTCGTCGGACATCCCCGTTCCCCCTACTTCCCGTCGACCCGGTCGGCTCCACGACGCGGGGGAGCCGCCCGGGAGGTGCCCGTCAGTCCGTCGGCAGGAGCGGACGCATGAAGGTCCGCTCGTACCGGATGACACAGCCGGAGTCCTCGCGGATCCGGTCGGCCGCGACGAACTCGGGGTCGACGCCGAAATGGGCCCGGTAGCGCTCGTAGGCCGCCAGGCTCTCGAAGCTGAACAGCGCTTCGGCCCGGTCGCTGGCGCCCTCGGCGGGCAGGAAGTAGCCGTGGTGCACACCGCCGTGCCTGGCGACCAGGCGCATCCAGGTGCGGGCGAACCGTTCGAACGCGTCGATCTGCGCGGGGTCGATGGTGTAGTGCACGACGCAGGTGATCATGCTCGTACGGTACGCGTCAAAGTCCGCCGACCGCACCGAGCCGGGGTGGCCGCCCGAACGTCAGGCGGCGGCCGGAAACAGGCTCTGGTAGCCGGGAAGGTGCCGGATTGGTTCGAGCCGGTGGGACACGAGGGAGTACCAGACCCAGCTGCCCCGCTTTTCGCGCTTGAGGATACCGGCGTCGACGAGGACCTTGAGATGGTGGCTATCAGAGCCACCTCGGCCTGCTGGGTGGAAAATCCGAAGCCGAGCGTCAATGCGGTTCTGCGGTACGGCTCAGTGCCTGGTTGGTACGGAGAGCTGGTCGAGCAGTCGTCGGACGCGGCGTTCGATCTCGTCGCGGATCGGCCGGACCTGGTCGGCGGTCCTGCCGGCGGGGTCGTCGAGGTCCCAGTTCTCGTAGCGGGTGCCGGGGAAGATCGGGCAGGCGTCGCCGCAGCCCATGGTGACCACGACGTCGGCGGCCCGGACCACCTCGTCCGTCCAGGGTTTCGGGTACTCGGTGGAAATGTCGATGCCGCGTTCGGCCATTGCGGCGACCGCCGCGGGGTTGACCTCGGTGCCCGGCTCGGAGCCGCCGGACCAGGCGACGGCGCGGTCGCCGGCGAGATGGTGGAAGAAGCCGAGGGCCATCTGGCTGCGTCCGGCGTTGTGGACGCAGAGGAACAGCACGACCGGCCGGCCGTCCTGGTGCAGGCCCTCGACCCGGGCCAGAGCCTGTAGCCGCTGTCGGGCGAACCGTTCGGCCAGCAGTGGGAGGAAGTGCGGAACCGTGCTGGCCAGGGCGAACTGGTCGTAGCTGGTGTGCAGGAACCGTTCGACCGTCTCGGTTCCGTAGACCCCGCCGAACTCGTCGGCGAGTCGTACGGCGGCGGTGCGCAGGGCAAGTTGCTGGTCGATCGAGATGTCGGGGCGGCGATGCGTGGTGAGGTCAGTCATGGTCTTCTCCCGGAAGCAGGATGGAGGCCAGCCGCTCGACGCGGGTGGCGATGTCGGCGAACGCCGACTCGAACGCGTCGTCGGTGTCGGCTCGTGCGGGATCCGGCACCGACCAGTGCAGTCGCGGCCGGGCGCCAGTGGGCAGGTGCTCGTGTGCGTTGTCGCAGACCGCGATGACGAGGTCGTCCTCGCGGACCAGGTCATCGACATGTGTGGTGCGGGTCGGAGCCAGGCGCAGGCCGTGGCGGCGGGCGACCCGCAGCGCCCGGGGATGGACCCGCTCGGCCGGTTCGGTGCCCGCCGACGCCGCCGGCACCCGGCTGTGGCCGGCCCACAGCGCGGCGGCCAGTTGCGAACGGGCGGAGTTGTGCGTGCAGACGAACACCACCCGGACGGCCTCCGGTGCGGGCGGTGCCGAGATCACCGTCAGGGTTTCCGGGACGAGTCGCAGGTAACTGCGTCGTCGGTCGCCCTCGGACCGGCTCCGGGCGACGAGGCCGCTGTCCTGCAGCACCTTCAGGTGGTGGGCGACCAGATTGGTCGGCATCCGCAGGGCCTCGCCGACCTCGCCGGGGGAGGCGTCGCCGAGTGTGAGGATGTCGACGATCGCCAACCGGGCCGGGTCGCCCAACGCGGCGTGCACCCGGGCCCGGAAATCCAGGGAAGACATCTCAGCGTTCATTGAGTCAATGATTGCTGAGCTACTTCGTTCTGTCAACGGATGACCGGCGCCCTGGTGTCGCCGACATGGGCTGCCAGGGGCCCCATCACGTACTCGGCGTCGCGCGCCACGCCCCGCAGGGTGTTGGAGGAGAACGAGCGTTGGAACTCCAGCCCGACGTACGCCAGGCCGGGATGGGTCGTCGAGACGCCTGCGGTATGCCGGGGTGATCCGGACGGATCCAGTGCGCCGAGGGGGCGCAGATAGTCCAGGTGTGGCCGGTAACCGGTTGCGAAGATCACCGCGTCGACGGCCTCCGACGTGCCGTCCGGCCACTGCACGCCCTCGGGGGTGAAGGCGGTGAACACCGGCCGCCGGGTGAACAGCCCGTCGGTCATCGCCGCACGGTAGGCGCCGGTGTCGAGTACCGGCGTCCGGTCGACGAGGCGGGCCAGCCATGCCTGCGGCAGCGCGTCGAACCTGGTGACATCGAGCCAGTGGTGCAGGTCGCGGCCCAGGAAGACCTGCGGGACGAAGCGGACCGGCTGCCGGGTCGCGAGCGTCACCGCCGCGACCTCGGCCAGCTCGTAGCCGACCTGGACTGCCGAGTTGCCGCCGCCGACCACCACTACCCGCCTCCCGATGAACGGCTTCGGGTCGCGGTAGGCCGCCACGTGCAGCACCTCACCCCCGACGTCCTCCTGCCCGGGCAGTACGGGCAGATACGGGTTGCCGAACGAACCGCTGGCAGCCACCACCCCGGCAGCCTCGACATGCCGCCCGTCGGCGGTCCGCACCACGAACCCGGCACCACGTCCCCGCTGCACCGCCTCGACCCGCACGCCTGTGTGGATCTCCACGCCCAGCGCTGGGGCGTACCGCTGGAGATAGGCCACCACCTCGTCCCGTCCCGGATAGCGGTCGGGGTCACCCGGGAACGGCAGGTCCGGCATGCCGCTGTACCGGGCGGGGGAGAACAGGGTGAGGCTGTCGTAGTAGTGGGACCAGGAGCCGGTGGTCCGGTCGCCTGCTTCGAGGATCAGGGGGCGCAGCCCGCGGCGCTCATCGGGAGGTCCGGACGCGAGGCGTGGCCGGGAAGAGGCGCCGTCGCAGGGCGAGGCTGACGTAGACAAGGGCGACGAGGACGGGTACCTCGATCAGCGGCCCGACGACACCGGCCAGGGCCTGGCCGCTGGTGACGCCGAAGGTGCCGATCGCCACGGCGATGGCCAGCTCGAAGTTGTTCCCGGCGGCGGTGAACGCCAGGGTGGTGGTGCGTTCGTAGCTCAGCCCGATGGCCCGGCCGAGGCCGTAGGAGCCGGCCCACATGATCGCGAAGTAGGCCAGTAGCGGCACCGCGATCAGCGCGACGTCCCACGGCTGGCTGGTGATCGCGTCGCCCTGGAGGGCGAACAGGAGGACGATGGTGAAGAGCAGCCCGTACAGAGCGACCGGGCCGATCTTCGGCAGGAAACGCTCCTCGTACCAGGTGCGGCCTCTCGTGCGCTCGCCGAGCCGCCGGGTGAGGTAGCCGGCGAGCAGCGGGATGCCGAGGAAGATGAGTACGTTGCCGGCGATCTCCCAGCCGGAGACCTGCAACGCTTCACCGGACAGGCCGAGCAAGTCGGGCAGCACGGAGAGGTAGAACCACCCGAGTACGCCGAAGGCGACGACCTGGAAGACGGAGTTCAGGGCGACGAGTACGGCGGCGGCCTCGCGGTCGCCGCAGGCGAGGTCGTTCCAGATGATCACCATGGCGATGCACCGGGCCAGCCCGACGATGACCAGTCCGGTGCGGTACTCGGCGTGGTCGGCCAGGAAGATCCAGGCCAGCGCGAACATGACCGCCGGGCCGACGAGCCAGTTCAACACCAGGGAGGAGATCAGCAGTCGGCGGTCGCCGGTGACGGTGTCGAGCCGGTCGTAGCGCACCTTGGCCAGCACCGGGTACATCATGACCAGCAGCCCGACGGCGATCGGCAGCGAGATCCCGCCGACCTTCACCGCTTCCAGGCCGGCGTTCAGGCCGGGGACGAGTCGGCCGAGCAGCAGTCCGGCGACCATTGCCAGGCCGATCCAGATCGGTAGGAACCGGTCGAGGCGGGAGAGTCGGGCGACGACCGGGGATCCCGCGTCGGCTGTGGGGGCGGTGGTGGTCATCAGCACTCCCGACGGGATCCGGCGTTGGTCCGGGCCCGGGCGGCGAGTTCGGTGAGCTGCGCGGCGGCGGCTTCCAGGGCCTCGGGAAGCAGCCGGTAGTACGTGAACCGGCCGTGCGGTTCGGCGGCGACGAGGCCGGCGTCGCGCAGTTGCCGCAGGTGGCCGGAGACGTTGGGCTGCTTCGCGCCGGTGTCGGCGACCAGATGGCAGGTGCAGGCCGGTCCCTGGGCGAGCAGGTCGACGAGCTGCGCCCGGAGCGGATCGGCCAGTAACTTGATCACATCAGGCGCTTCTGATATCAGCACGCCCTGATGTAAGCATTCGTGGTCGTGCCGCGTCCAGTGCGGCCGGGTGAACATCAGGTGTCTTCGCTGGTCGCCCGCGTCCAGCGGGCGGAGGCGGGATGTTCAGGCGCTCGCCGGGCCGCCGGATTCGAGTAGGCCGGCGAGCTGGCGCAGTAGGGCCGGCCGGGCGCGGTAGTAGACCCAGGTGCCCCGGCGCTCGGCGTCGACCAGGCCAGCCTCGCGCAGCGTCTTCAGGTGGTGCGAGATCGTCGGCCCGGACAGCTCGAACGCCGGGGTGAGATCGCAGACGCAGATCTCACCGTCCGGTGCCGAGGCGATCATCGACATCAACTGGAGACGCACCGGGTCGCCGAGTGCCTTGAAGGCCGGGGCGAGCGCGACGGCGGTCTCCGCCGGGATCCGCTGCTCGCTGATCGGCGCGCAGCACGGCAGCCCGGCGTTGAGGTCGGCCAGGCTGAGTGTCGGCAGCTGCTTCGACATGGGTCTAGGTTGACAGATGTCAAAACAGTGCGCAAATCTCTGATTCGAAGAACCTCAAGACAAGGGGTCCCGGGGAAGTCTGTGGGCCGCTGACGGGGCGCCTTACGGGCAGGGGGAGTTTCGATGAGTGACGGCTTGGACCAACTGCCGGTGGCGGTGATCGGCGCCGGACCCGTCGGGCTGGCCGCCGCCGCCCACCTGCACGAGCGCGGGCTGCCGTTCACCCTGCTCGAAGCCGGGAACGGACCGGGCGCCGCCGTTGCCCAGTGGGGACACGTACGGCTCTTCTCGCCCTGGCGGTACGACGTCGATCCGGCCGCCGCCCGACTGCTGCACGACGCCGGCTGGGTCGAACCCGATCCGGCGACCCTGCCGACCGGCGCCCAACTCGTCGGCGAATACCTCCAGCCGCTGGCCGACCTCCCCGCACTCAAGCCGAACATCCGCTACCGGACCCGGGTCCGCGCGGTGACCCGGCTCGGCATGGACCGGCTCCGCACCGCCGGCCGGGAGAACGCGCCGCTGCTGCTCCGGCTGAACTCCGGCGCGGACCTGCTCGCCCGGGCGGTCGTCGACGCCAGCGGCACCTGGGCCACTCCGAACGTCCTCGGCGGCTCCGGGATCCCCGCGCACGGCGAGAACGAGGCGGGCCCGTTCCTCGAACCCGCCCTACCCGACGTCCTCGGCGCCGGCCGGGAGCGGTTCGCCGGCCGGCACACCCTGGTCGTCGGCGCCGGCCACTCCGCCGCGAACACCCTGCTCGCGCTCGCCGAACTCGCCGGCCAGGTCGACGGGACACAGGTCACCTGGGCGATCCGGGCCGGCGACCCGGGTCGCAGCTACGGCGGGGAGACCGCCGACGCCCTGCCGGCCCGGGGCGCCCTCGGCAGCCGGCTGCGGGAACACGTCGAAGCCGGCCGCATCGCACTGGTCACCGGCTTCGCCGTGCAGCGTCTCGGGCCGGCCGCCGACGGGCGGGTCGAGGTCTCGGACGGCACCCGGACGCTCGCCGCCCACCGCGCCGACCAACCCCGGCAACTTCGTGGTCAGCGAGGCGCAGTTCGGCCAGATGTTCCCGGGCCGCACCTCCTTCTACACCTACTCCGGCCTGGTCGCCGCGATCAGCGCCTACCCGGCCTTCAGCAGGACCGGCAGCAGCACCGTCCAGCGTCAGGAGGCGGCGGCCTTCCTGGCGAACGTGCACCACGAGACCGGCGGGCTCGTGCACATCGTGGAGCAGAACACCGCCAACTACCCGCACTACTGCGACGCCGGCCAGCCGTACGGCTGCCCCGCCGGGCAGGCCGCCTACTACGGGCGCGGGCCGATCCAGCTGAGCTGGAACTTCAACTACAACGCCGCCGGCAAAGCCCTCGGGCTGCCATTGCTGACCAATCCGTGGCTGGTGCAGAACGACGCCGCGGTCGCCTGGAAGACCGCCATCTGGTACTGGATGACCCAGAACGGCCCGGGCCGGATGACGGCGCACAACGCGATGGTCAACGGCGCCGGCTTCGGCGAGACCATCCGCAGCATCAACGGCTCGATCGAGTGCAACGGGGGCAACCCCGGGCAGGTGCAGAGCCGCGTCAGCAGGTACCAGCAGTTCGTCGGCATCCTCGGCGTGTCGGCGGGAGCCAACCTGTACTGCTGATCCGTCCGCCGGGGCCCGCCACGCTGTCACGGCGGGCCCCGGCATGCTGTCAAGGCGGGTCGGCGAGGGCGGCGGTGAACCGCGCCCCCACCGCCGCGACCGCGGCCCGGAGTTCGGGGCCGCCGTCGACGCGGAAGGCGAACGGTACGGTGGCCAGCCACTCCTGGGCGTACATCGCCGGATTGCCCGTGCTGCCGAGGAGCACGCACCCGTCGCCGAGTGGTTCGAGACGTCCCATCGGCGGCCGGACCCAGCGGGCCACCTCGGTCAGCGGGGCGTCGAACACCACCCGGGTGGGGAACTCCCATCCGCTGCCCAGGTTCTCCTCCAGCGTCGCCACCGGGTCGAGGTCCTCGGGCGGGACGAACCGGTGCGCGGTCTCCCGGACGGCACGGACCCGGTCCAGTCGGTAGGTGCGGATCGCGTCGGCGCGGTGCGAGTGGCACAGCAGGTACCAGCGGCCGTGCCGGACCACGACCGCCCACGGGTCGACCTCGGCCTCCCACTCGTTGCCGGACCCGCTCCGATAGGTCAACAGCACCCGTCGGCGGGCGGCGACGGCGGCGACGAGAGCACTGGCCAGGCTCGGATCGGGTCGGGCCGAAGACCGGTCGGGGGCCGCCGAGGCGTACTCGCGCAGCGCCGCCGCCTGCCGCCCGACACTTCCCGGCAGGGCCCGGATGACCTTGTGCAGGGCCGAGCCGACCAGGTCGTCGACGTGCACGGCGGTCGGCTGGCTGTCGAGTACCGCCATGACCAGTCCGATCGCCTCGGGCTCGGTGAAGACGACCGGAGGCAGCCGGGTGCCGCGCCCGAGCCGGTAACCGCCGTACGGTCCCCGGGTCGACTCGACCGGAATGCCTGCCTCGCGGAGGATCCCGACGTACCGGCGGGCGGCCCGCTCGGTGACCCCGAGCCCCTCGGCGAGTTCGCCGGCGGTCGCGCCGGGACGGGCCTGGAGGATCTCCATGGCCCGCAGTGCCCGTGCGGTCGGACTGAGTTCGCTCGGCATCCGGGCAAGACTAGGCGGTCGCCGACGGAAACCGGACGCGGATCGTCCGGAACCGGTCCTACGGTGTGCCCGGCACCGGACCCGACCCGAGCGCGCCGAAGAGGAAGAACTGATCATGGACATTCTGCTTGTCGCCGGCCTCTGGCTGGACGAATCCGTCTGGGACGGTGTCGTGCCCGCGATCGAGGCGCGCGGCCACCGTGCCGTTCCGGTCGCCCTCCCCGGCCAGGGCGACGGGTCGACCACCGCCACCCTCGACGACCAGGTGGCGGCGGTCCTCGCCGCGGTCGACGCGGCCACCGGGAAGCCCGTGGTGGTGGGGCACTCCGCCGCCTGCACGCTGGCCTGGCTGGCCGCCGACGCGCGACCGGAGAAGGTGGCCGAGGTCGTCCTCGTCGGCGGTTTCCCGACCGTCGACGGCGGCAGCTACGCCGACTTCTTCGACCTGGCCGACGGTGTGATGCCCTTCCCCGGCTGGGGTCCGTTCGAAGGGCCGGACTCGGCCGACCTCGATGAGGAGGCCCGGCGCACCTTCGCCGCCCGGGCGGTCCCGGTCCCGGCGGAGGTGGCCAGGGGCGTGGTGCGCCTGCACGACGAGCGGCGGTTCGAGGTGCCGGTCGTGCTCGTCTGCCCGGAGTTCACCCCGGCCCAGGCACGGAGCTGGATCGACGGCGGCGACCTGCCCGAACTCGCCAGGGTCAGACACCTGGAACTGGTCGACATCGACTCCGGCCACTGGCCGATGGTCACCCAACCGGTCGCACTCGCCGGACTGCTGTCGTCCGTGGCGGATTCGGTCGACCCAGGCCGTTGACCCCGGCGCCGTCGATGCCGCCGCTGTTGACCCCGGCGCCGTCGACCCCGGCGACCGCGCACGTGGACTGCCGTGGCCACCTCGTCCGGTGAACCCTGAGCCGGCCTTCCGGGGTTCACCCAGGGCGTTCCCGGATATGTCCGCCCCTGCCGGTCCGGAAGGCTCCTTCCTGACGAACTGCTCACGGGAGGTCGGGGATGAAGCGAGTACGTCGGGTTCTGGTGGCGGCGACGGCGGCCGTGGCGGTGGTCGCGGCGCCGGTCGCGGTCGCCGCCGCGCCCGAAAAGCCGGACCGCGCCGAGTCGCAGCGCCGGCTCGACGAGGTGGTGGCCGTCGGCGCGGTGGGCGCGCTGGCGGAGGTACGCGACGAGCACGGAGTCTGGCGGGGCACCAGCGGTGTCGCCGCGCTGGACACCACCCGGGCGGTCCCGGCGCACGGCCGGTTCCGGGCCGGCAGCATCACGAAGACGTTCCTCGCCGTCGTCGTCCTGCAACTCGTCGACGACGGCCTGCTGCGGCTGGACGACACGGTCGAGGAGTGGCTGCCCGGAGTCGTCCCGGACGGTCACCTGGTCACCGTGCGCCACCTGCTCGACCACACCAGCGGCTTGTACGACGTCCGGCGGACGCTGCCGATGCCGCCGCGACCGGAGTTCTTCGCGAACCGGTGGCGGACCTGGACCGCCGCCGAACTCGTCGCGCGGGCGGTGGCCGAGCCGCCGGCCTTCGAGCCGCCCGGTCGCACCTTCGGGTACTCGAACACCAACTACGTGCTGCTCGGCCAGATCGTCGAGGAGGTGACCGGCGAGTCGTACGGCGACGAGATCGCCCGCCGGATCATCCGGCCGTTGCCGCTGCCCAGAACCGAGATGCCCGGAACGTCGCCGTTCATCCGCGGGCCGCACTCGCGCGGCTACGTGCCGGTGGGGGAGGGCAGCCCGCCGCCGCTGCTCGACTACACCGAGATGAACCCGTCGGTGCTGGGCGCCGGTGGCGAGCTGGTCTCCACGGCGAGCGACCTCAACAGGTTCTTCGCCGCACTGCTCGGTGGGCATCTGCTGCCGAAGCACCTGCTCGACGAGATGCGCACGCCGGGGATCGAGGACGGGCGGTACGGCCTCGGACTGACCTGGCGGGTCACCCCGTGCGGGATCCGGGTGTACGGCAACGACGGCGACGCCCTGACGTACCAGTCCTGGTCGTTCACCACCGAGGACCGGCGCCGCCAGGTCACCGTCGCGCTGACGCCGGACTTCCGGGGTGACCCGGACGACGCCGTCGACGCCTTCGTCGACCACGCCGTCTGCTCCTGACCGGCCGTCGTCCCCGGGGCGGGACCTTGGTCCCGCCCCGGGGTGCGCACCGGCCCTGCCGACGGACCCGCCCGGGGCGCAGGTTGGAGGCAGGAGGATTGGAGGCACCGATGAGAGCAGTGGTGTACGAGGGGCCGGGCCGGAAGTCCTGGCGGGACGTCCCCGACCCCACGATCACGGACCCCCGGGACGCGATCGTCAAGGTGGACACCGTGACGATCTGCGGCACCGACCTGCACATCCTGGCCGGTGACGTACCCGAGGTCGAGCCGGGACGGATTCTCGGGCACGAGGCCGTCGGCACCGTCGTCGAGGTGGGTGCCGGGGTGACCGGGCTGAGCCCGGGTGACCGGGTGCTGGCCTCCTGCATCTCGGCGTGCGGCAAATGCCGATACTGCCGAGCGAGCCACTATGGACAGTGCCGCGACGGCGGCGGATGGCTCCTCGGCCACCGTGTCGACGGCGTGCAGGCGCAGTACGCGCGACTGCCCTTCGCCGACCTGTCCACGTACCGGTTGCCGGCGAACGTGCGCGACGAGGCCGCCGTGATGCTGGCCGACATCCTGCCCACCTCCTACGAGGTGGGTGTGCTCAACGGCCAGGTGCGGCCCGGCGACACCGTTGTGGTGGTCGGCAGCGGCCCGATCGGGCTCGCCGCGATCCTGACCGCCCGGCTGTACTCGCCGGCGCACATCGTCGCCGTGGACAGAGCGGCGAGCCGGTTGCGGGCGGCCAAGCAGTTCGGCGCGGACGTCGTGGTCGACGCCGACGAGGATCCCCGGCAGGTGGTCCTGGCCCTGACCGGCGGGCTCGGCGCGGACGTGGTGATGGAGGCGGTCGGCACGCCGCGGGCGTTCGAGACCTGCACCACGCTGGTCCGGCCGGGCGGCCGGGTCGCCAACATCGGCGTGCACGGCAAGCCGGCCGTGCTGCACCTGGAAGAGCTGTGGGGCCGCAACGTCACGATCACGACCGGGCTGGTCGACACGTACTCGACGCCGGACCTGCTCACCATGCTGGGCGCGGGTCAGCTCGACGTGGGACACATGATCACGCACCGGTTCCCGCTCGACGACTTCATGGCGGCGTACGACGTCTTCGGCCGACCGGCCGAGACCGGCGCGCTGAAGGTCGTCCTCGGCCAGGACTGATCCCTCGAATCGAGGTCAGTGCTCCAGGGTGACGGGGGTGTGGACGGCCTCCTCCAGGTCTCCGGAGGCGGCCACCAGGAGGCGGTGTCCCAGGTCCGACAGGGCACGGGCCACCGCGACCTCCTCCCCGACGAGCCCGGGGGTCGACCCGTCGGGCCGCAGCCGCGCCTGGCCGGCGCCGACCAGGTCGTCGCGGATCTCGTCGTAGAGCTGTGCCTCGGCGTACGTCCGGCCGTCCGCCGCGCCGACGAGGATCTCCACGTTCCAGCGCTTCACGGCGCTCATCTCTGACTCCTCACTGAACTGACCTGGTCGCCGGACCCGGTCGGGCGACCGCGCCCGGGTGGTCAGTCGGTGACCGACGCGAGTTCCCGGACGACGGCGACCGGGCAGTGCGCGTGGTGCAGCAGTTGCTGGCTGATCGAGCCGAGCAGCAGCCCGCCGAAGCCGCCGTGTCCCCGGGTGCCCACGATCACCAGCTGGGCGTCCCGGCTCGCGTCGACCACCACCCGGCCGGCCGGCCCGGGGGTCACCTCGACGGTCACCCGGACCTGCGGGTATCTGCTCCGGCCGTCGGTGAGCACCCGGTCGAGTTCGGCCCGCTCGACCGCCGCCTGCTCCTCGGGGCCGTAGCCCGGCGGCTGCCAACGCGGGGCGATCGGCGTCCAGGCCCGGACCACCCGCAACTCGGCGTCGCGGGCCGCCGCCTGCGCGAAGGCGTACTCCAGGGCGAGCTGCGCACCGGGGGAGCCGTCCACGCCGACGACGACGGGGCCGTCCGGCCGCTCCCGCTCGCCCCGCACCACGACGACGGGACAGTGCGCGTGTGCCGACACGGCGACGGTGGTGGAGCCGAGGAGGAGGCCGGTGAAGCCGCCGTGACCACGGCTGCCGAGTACCAGCAGCCGGGCCTGTCGGGACTGCTCCCGGAGCAGGACCGCCGCCGGACCGTCCTGCACGGTGCCGGTGACCACCACCCGGGGGTGGGTCTGGAAGGCGTCGAGGATCGCGGAGTCGAGCATCTTCCGCGCGTCCTCCCGGGCACCCTGGTCCGGCCAGCTCGTCGCCACCGGGGCGACCGTACTGGCCACGGCCGGCCACTCGAACGCGAAGAGCAGCGTCACCTGCGCACCGGTACGGGCGGCCTCGGCCAGCGCCCACGAGAGGGCGGCCCGGGCACCGTCGGAGGCGTCGTACCCGACGACGATGGGGTGTGCGTTCATGGCTTCCTCCACCGGCTTCCCGCCGGACTTCTCCGGGACACGCCCGCCGACCGGGCTCCCAGGACGGAACGTAACCGCGGCCGGGGCCCGCGGCGTAGGGCCGATGGTCCCGCCCGGCGGGTGACCCGCTGTCCGTGACGGCGGGCCGAACGGCATCCCGAGAGGAAGAAGGGTCGCTCGCCACCGGCGGGCGGGCCGTTCGACCCTGTCCGGTTCCGCCTCGGACGGCGTGCCATGGAGGGGAGGACCCGTTCCGGCGGGCAGACCGTGGAGATCCCGGTCCGTGTGCCGGCCGGCCGCACCCGTGGGTGCGGCCCGGACCTACCGGCGGGTGTGCCCGGGAAGGAGAAGGCCATGAAGAAATGGACGGTGCGGGACGTGATGACCGCCGACGTCGTGGCGGTGCCCGAGGACGCCAGCTACCGGACCATCGTCGACGTCCTCGCCGACGGCCGGATCAGCGCGGTGCCGGTGGTCGACCCGACCGGGCAGGTCGTCGGCGTGGTCTCCGAGGCCGACCTGCTCTACAAGGTCGAGTTCGCCGGAACCGCCGGTGGACAGCGTCGCATCTTCCCCAGCCGGCGGCGCTCGCCCCGGGAGAAGGGCGCGGGCAGGACCGCGCGGGAGCTGATGAGCACGCCCGTGGTGACCGCCGGGGTGGACACCTCGCTGCCGGCCGCCGCACGTCTGATGACGGAGAAGGGCGTCAAGCGGCTGCCGGTGGTGGCGCCCGACGGCAGCCTGGTCGGGATCGTCTCCCGCGCCGACGTACTGAAGGTGCACCTGCGCCGGGACGAGGAGTTGCGGCGGGACGTCGTGGACGAGGTGCTGCGCCGGACGCTGTGGCTGGAGCCGTTCGAGGTGCGGGTCGTGGTCGACGGCGGGGTCGTGACGCTGGACGGCCACCTCGACCGCCGCACCCTGGCCGAGCTCACGGTCCAGCTGGTCGGATCGGTGCTCGGCGTGGTCGCGGTGCGCGACCACCTCAGCTACGACCTGGACGACGCCGAACTGGCCCGGTCCCGGTGGAACCGGTCGCACCCGTTCAGCGCCACCGGACCGTCGGCCTAGCCGCCTGCCGTGCGGCGGCTGCCGGGCAGGGCGGGGTTCGGCATCGCCACGGGACCTTCGCCCCTGTCCGCCGGCCGCGGGTCGGGCCAGGCTGGAGATGCGGAGGTGATCACGATGGCTCGGGCGGAACGATGGACCGTCGACATCGTCATCGAGGAGTGCGACGACGAGCGGCGTACCCGGGCGGAGGCTCGGCTCCAGACACCGCAGCGGATCGGGCTGGTCGGTTACGGCGTGGCGTGGCGCAACCCGGCGGACCGGCGGGTGCCGGAGATCGGCGACGAACTCGCCGTCTCGCGGGCGCTCGCCGACCTCGCCCACGGGCTGCTGCTGGCGGCGGACGACACCGGACGGACGGCCCGCGCGCGACGACTCCGCGCGGCAGCGGGAGGTGCGAGATGAACTACCGGATCGCGATCAACGGTTTCGGCCGGATCGGCCGCAACTACCTGCGCGGGCTGCTGGACCGGCGGCTCGCCGACGACGGCTTCGAGGTGGTCGCCGTGAACGACCTCTGCGAGCCGAGGGTACTGGCCCACCTGCTGGCCTACGACTCGACGTTCGGCCCGCTCGACGCCGACGTCGCCGTCGACGGTACGGACCTGGTCGTCGACGGCCGCCGGATCGCCACGTTCGCCGAACGGGAGCCGGAACGGCTGCCCTGGGCCCGGCTCGGCGTCGACCTCGTCGTGGAGGCGACGGGCCGGCTGCGTACCCGGGACGCGGCGGGGGAGCACCTCAAGGCCGGCGCCCGACGGGTGCTGCTCTCCGCACCCGGCAAGGGCGTGGACGCCACGATCGTGGTCGGCGTCAACGAGTCGGCCTACCACCCGGCGCAGCAGGTGATCTCCGCCGCGTCCTGCACCACCAACTGCGCGGCGCCGATGGTCAAGGTGCTGGCCGACACCTTCGGGCTGTCCCGTGGCTACCTGACGACCGTGCACGCGTACACGAACGACCAGACGGTGCTGGACGCCCCGCACAAGGACCTGCGTCGGGCCCGGTCGGCCGCCGTCAACATCATCCCGACCGGCACCGGGGCGGCGAAGGCGATCGGCCTGGTGCTGCCGGAGGTCGCCGGCCGGCTGGACGGGGTGGCGCTGCGGGTGCCGGTGGAGGACGGCTCGATCTGCGACCTGACCTGCGAACTCGTCACCCCGGCGTCGGTGTCGGAGGTGAACGGGGCGTTCGCCGCGGCGGCGGCGGACGGACCGCTGCACGGCGTGCTGCGCTACACCGACCGGCCGCTGGTCTCCCGGGACGTCGTCGGCGACCCGGCCTCCTGCGTCTTCGACGCCGCGCTCACCCAGGCGGCCGGGACGCTGGTAAAGGTCTTCGGCTGGTACGACAACGAGTGGGGCTATCTCAACCGGCTGCTGGACCTCACCGTGCTGATCGCCGGGCGGGACTGACGGCGGCTGGTGCGGGCCGTTGGTCCCTGGTAGCCCGCCCCGGCCAGCAGGTGTGATGAAGAGGACGACGACGAGGAGGTCGTGATGTCGACCATCAGCAAGGCCCGGGGCGGACTTCTCCCGCTGGACTGGGTCAGCAGCCTGTCCATGTTCCCGCTGCTGGCGCCGGCCATCCGGATCGAGGAGTTCCTGGAGGGCGAGACGTACACCCTCCGGGCGGAACTGCCCGGCACCGACCCGGCCAAGGACGTCACCGTGACGTGCGCGGACGGCGAGCTGCGGCTGCACGTCGTGCGCTCCGGCGAGCGGACGGACCGGACCCGCTCGGAGTTCCACTACGGATCCTTCTACCGCACCGTCCCGCTGCCGGCGGGCGCCCGGGAGGAGACCATAACCGCCGAGTACGCCGACGGGATCCTGACGGTCAAAGTGCTGGTCGGTACGCCCGAGAGTGCCGGCAGGAGCATCCCGATCGCGGTCGGGACGGACGGTAGCTGACAGCGCCCGGCCCGCTCGACGCGGGCCGGGGCGGAGTCGGGCTCGGTCGGCGTACCGGGCCCGACGCCGTTGGCACGGCGATTGGGGACGTGATGACAAGCACCCGCGTACTGCTGGCCGAGCAGCCGTTCCTCGCCGGCCTGGCGCCGGGCTGGCTGGACCGGCTCACCGCCTACGCCCACCCGGTGTACCGCAACCGCGGCTACCGGCTCTTCGCGGCCGGGCGGTCGGCGACCCGGTTCTGGCTGCTCCGCTCCGGGCAGGTGGCGCTGGACCTGCCCACGCACGGCCGGGGTGACGTGGTGATCGAGACCGTCGGTGGGGGCGAGGTGCTGGGCTGGTCCTGGCTGTTCGCGCCGCACCGCTGGCAGTTCGGGGCGATGGCCGTCGAGCCGGTCCGGGCGGTCGAGTTCGACGCGTCCGGGGTACGGCACCTGATGGCGGACGACCCGACGCTCGGGTACGAGCTGAACCGCCGCTTCATGGCCGTCATGCTGGACCGGCTCCAGGCCACCCGCACCCGCCTGCTCGACCTGTACGGCTACCCGGAGTACCGCGCCTCGTAGCCGTAGCCGTAGCCGTAGCCGTGGCCGTAGCCGTGTGGTCCCGGGTACGTGTGGTCCCGGGTGCGTGTGCTGTCGGGCCGCAACCGGTGCGGGCGCCGTCCGGTCAGTCGGCGGACACCACCTTGATGGTCTGCTCGGCCGGCAGCCCGGGGCGCGTGCGCACCACAGCGCGCCTTGGCACGGCTCGGTTCGGCTGGTCGCGGGTCACAGGGTGGTCAGGCCGTGCGCGCGGAACTGGTCGCGTACCCGCGCCAGCAGCTCCGGCGACGGCGGCGGGGTCTCCGCGAGCGGGAAGCGCAGCCCCAGGGCCGCGTACTTGGCCGCGCCGAGACGGTGGAACGGCAGCACCTCGACCCGTTGCACCGTGCCGAGCGCGGCGGCCTGCCGGGCCACCGCCTCGACGTTGGCCGGCGCGTCGGTCAGGCCCGGCACGAGCACGAACCGGATCCACATCGGATTGCCCCGGTCCGCGAGCCGGCGGGCGAACCGCAGCGTCGGGGCCAGCTCGCCGCCGGTCACCCTGCGGTAGGTCGCCGGGTCGCCGGACTTGATGTCGAGCAGCACCAGACTGGTGGCGTCCAGCAGTGCGTCGCCGGCCCGGTCGCCGAGCCCCCCCGAGGTGTCCAGCGCGGTGTGCAGGCCCGCGTCCCGGGCCCGGAGCAGCAGCGCCGCGGTGAAGGCCGGCTGGAGCAGCGGCTCGCCCCCGCTGACGGTGAGGCCGCCGCCGGAGACCTGGATGAACCGGGTGAAGCCGGAGACCAGTCCCCAGAGCGCGTCGAGGTCGGTGCGCTGGCCGGGCCGGATCCGCCAGGTGTCCGGGTTCTGGCAGTACCGGCAGCGCAGCGGGCAGCCGGCCAGGAACACCACGAACCTGGTGCCGGGACCGTCCACCCCGGTCGAGACGTCCCAGGAGTGCACGGCCCCGGTGATCGGACCGGCCCCGGTGGTCGCCCCGGCCCCGGTGACCGCAGCGGTTCGGGCGGCGGTGTTCACAGCGAACCGTGGAAGGTGCGGGAGATGACGTCGCGCTGCTGTTCCGGGGTGAGCCGGACGAAGTTGACCGCGTAGCCGGAGACCCGGATCGTCAACTGCGGGTAGCGCTCGGGGTGGGCCATCGCGTCGACCAGGGTGGCCCGGTCGAGCACGTTCACGTTCATGTGGTAGCCGCCGGCGTCGGTGTAGCCGTCCAGTACGCCGACCAGGTTGGTCGTCTGCTCCTCGCGGGTCCGCCCGAGTCCGTCCGGGGTGATGGTGCTGGTCAGCGAGATCCCGTCCCGGGCGCTGGCATACGGCAGCTTCGCCACCGACAGCGCCGAGGCGACCAGCCCGTGCCGGTCCCGGCCGTTGCCGGGGTTGGCACCGGGCGCGAACGGCTCACCCGCGCGCCGCCCGTCCGGGGTGTTCCCGGTGTGCCTGCCGTAGACCACGTTCGAGGTGATGGTCAGCACCGACAGCGTCGGCTCGGCACTGCGGTACGTCGGCTGCCGGCGCAACCGGTCCATGAACGCCTCGACCAGCCAGACGGCGATCGCGTCGGCCCGGTCGTCGTGGTTGCCGTAGCACGGGAAGTCTCCGTCGACGGCGAAGTCGACGGCCAGCCCGGTCTCGTCGCGCAACACCTTCACCTTGGCGTGCTTGATCGCCGAGAGGCTGTCCACCGCGACGGAGAGCCCGGCGATGCCGGTGGCGAGGAACCGGTGCACCGGGTAGTCGTGCAGGGCCATCTCCAGCCGCTCGTAGGCGTACCTGTCGTGCATGTAGTGGATGACGTTGAGCGCGTCGACGTAGGTGGCGACCAGCCAGTCCAGCGTCCGCTCGAAGGCCGCCACCACCTCGTCGTAGTCGAGCACCTCGCCGCCGACCGGTGGCGTCGCCGGGGCCACCTGGGCACCGGTGATCTCGTCCCGGCCGCCGCGTAGAGCAGCGCCTTGGCCACGTTGGCCCGGGCGCCGAAGAACTGCATGTCCTTGCCGACCCGCATCGCCGAGACGCAGCAGGCGATCGCGGTGTCGTCGCCGAACCCAGGGCGCAGCAGCTCGTCGTTCTGGTACTGCACCGCGCTGGTGTCCAGCGACACCTGGGCGCAGTACCGCTTGAAGCCGTCGGGCAGGGCCGGCGACCACAGCACGGTGAGGTTGGGCTCCGGTGCCGGGCCGAGATTGTGCAGGGTGCGCAGGAACCGGAAGGCGGTCCGGGTCACCAGGGTACGGCCGTCCCGGCCCATCCCGCCGAGCGCCTCGGTGACCCAGGTCGGGTCGCCGGAGAAGAGCTGGTCGTACTCGGGGGTGCGCAGGAAGCGGATGATCCGCAACTTGATCACCAGGTCGTCGACGAGTTCCTGCGCCTGCTCCTCGGTCAGCCGCCCCTCGGCCAGGTCCCGCTGGAGATAGACGTCGAGGAAGGTGGCGGTGCGGCCGAGCGACATCGCCGCCCCGTTCTGCTCCTTGGTCGCCGCCAGGTAGCCGAAGTAGAGCCACTGGATCGCCTCCCGGCCGGTGCTGGCCGGGCCGGAGATGTCGTACCCGTAGCCGGCCGCCATCGTCTTCAGCTCGTCCAGCGCCCGGACCTGCTCGGCCAGCTCCTCCCGGTCCCGGATCACCGCCGGGGAGGAGCGGTACGCGTCGAGCCGGGCCCGGTCGGCGAGCCGGCCGGCGACGAGCTGGTCGACACCGTAGAGCGGGATCCGGCGGTAGTCGCCGATGATCCGTCCCCGGCCGTAGGAGTCCGGCAGCCCGGTGATCACGTGCGAGCGGCGGGCCCGCCGGACCGCGTCCGGGTACGCGTCGAAAACCCCGTCGTTGTGCGTCTTGCGGTGCCGGGTGAACGTCTCCAGCACCCGCGGATCGAGGCTGCGGCCGTACGCCTCCAGGGCGGTCTGCACCATCCGGATCCCACCGGCCGGCAGGATCGCCCGGCGCAGCGGCGCGTCGGTCTGCAACCCGACGATCAGCTCGTGCTCCCGGTCGAGGTATCCCGGCCCGTGCGAGGTGATCGTCGACGGGGTGCCGGCGTCGACGTCGTAGATCCCCCGGCGCCGCTCCTCGGCGAAGAGCGGCCCGAGCCCGTCCCAGAGCGCGGTGGTGCGCGCCGTGGGGCCGGCCAGGAAGGCGCCGTCCCCCTCGTAGGGCGTGTAGTTCTGCCGGATGAACGCGGCGACGTCGATCCGGTGCCGCCATTCCGTGCCCTCGAATCCGCGCCAGGCGTCGAGCGTGGTCATCGTCTCCTCCTGTCGGCTCGGGGCCGGGTCGGGCAGTCGCCGGGACTGCCGCGTACCGCCGGTCCGCCCTCGCTCCGGGGTCACCCCCAGCCTCGCCCCGACCGGACCGGGCGGGGCAGGGCCACAGGTCCCGTCGGGGCCGGGACCTCGGTACCGACCGGCGGTGTGTGACGCGACGCTCCCGGCCGGACCGAGGTCACGGGCCCACGCCGCCCGGCACACCGGGCGGCGGACCCGGCAGATCCGGCAGGTCTGGTGGATCTGGTGGAGCTGGCAGGTCTGGCGGATCCGGCGTGATCCGGAAGACCGGAAAGCGCGCTGCCACCCGCTCGAACTCGGCGAGCGGGGCACCCTGCCGGACCGGCAGGTGCGGTCGGGCGCCGGGGGCCAGGTCGAGGTAGCGGCGCAGGATCGGCGCCCGCCGGGCCGCCGGTACGGCCCGCAGCCGGACCGGTTCCCGGCCGCCGTGCCGGCGGAGGACGGCCCGGCCGCTGGCCGCGCGGACGTTGCGGACCCAGTTGGCGTCCGGACCGAGCATCGACACCAGGTAACGCTCGCCGTCGAGGTCGGCGACGACCAGCGGCAGCGCCACCGGGCGGCCGGTGCGCCGTCCGGGCACCTCCAGGGTGACCCAGTTGGGGTGGGCCAGCAGGCCGGCCGCGAACTGCCAGGCCGACATCCGGTTGAGCAGCCGGGCCAGCCGGTTCGGGCGGCCGCCCCGGTACATCCACCGCAGGCACCGGTGCCACCCGGCGGTCCCGCGGCCGACCGGGATCCCGCGCTCGGTCATGATCTGTCCTCTCCGGATCGGGACGTGCAGGCCGGCCGGCCGACCGGCCGGACCAACGAGATGCACCTCGATGTCCCGGGAACTCACCGAGTCCTGCTCGGCGGTTCGACGACAAGCCGGTGGGCCCGCAGGATCCGGGCCCACCAAGGTCGGCCGGCCGAGGTCAGGCCGGGTGCCGGTACGCCCTTGAGGCTCACCCAGCCGCCGGGACCCATTCGGATGCCGCCGACGGCCGGGGCGGGCCGGCGGCGGACCACCACCGCCGTGACGACGGCGGCGGCCAGGACCACTGCCGCGAGGGCCTCCACGTCGAACGCGGGCCGGTAGCGGACCGTTCCGCCGGCCAGCAGGTACGCGCCGACCGGGCGCGGGTGGGTGCGGCCCCGGACCACCGGCACCAGCGTGACCGGCTCGGGTCGGCCCAGCTCGACCGGTGGTCCGACGGGAGTGTTCTGTTCGGCCGGTGTGCCGGGTGGGGTGCTCTGTTCGGCCGGTGGTCCGGCGGGAGGGATCGGGTCGTCAGGTGGATGCAGGAGGATCTCGGGCATCGCGGGCCTCGCTAACGGCTGTCAGAGGTGGTCGACGTCCGGGCGGCGACCGCGGCGCGGCCGGCCTCCAGCCGGGCGACCGGGACCCGGAACGGCGAGCAGGAGACGTAGTCCAGGCCGGCGTCGTGGAAGAAGTGGATCGAGTCCGGCTCGCCGCCGTGCTCGCCGCAGACCCCGATCCTCAGGTCGGGGCGGGCCGCCCGGCCCTCCTCGGTGGCGATCCGCACCAGCCGCCCCACCCCCGAGGTGTCGATCGACTCGAACGGGGAGACGCCGAAGATGCCCATCCCCAGGTAGCGGGGGAAGAACTCGCCCTCCACGTCGTCCCGGGAGAAGCCCCAACCGAGCTGGGTCAGGTCGTTGGTGCCGAACGAGAAGAACTCCGCCACCCCGGCGATCTCACCGGCGGTCAACGCCGCCCGGGGTACCTCGATCATCGTGCCGATCGGCACCGGGGGCAGCCCGTCGGTCTCGGCGAGGATCTGCTCCGCCTCGGCGCGTACCGCAGCCAGTTCCGGCGCGGTCGCGACCAGCGGCACCATGATCTCGGGGCGTGGCGACAACCCGCGCGCCGCGCAGTCGGCGGCGGCCTGCGCGATCGCCCGGACCTGCATGGCGAAGAGCCCGGGGATCACCAGGCCGAGCCGCACCCCGCGCAGGCCCAGCATCGGGTTCTGCTCGTGCATCCGGCGTACCGCGGCCAGCAGCGCGCCGTCCCGGCCCGGATCCCGGCCCAGCGCCTCGGCCCGGGCCACCCGGGCGGTCAGCTCGGCCAGCGGCGGCAGGAACTCGTGCAACGGCGGGTCCAGCAGCCGTACCGTCACCGGCAGGCCGTCCATCGCCTCGAAGATCTGCACGAAGTCAGCGCGCTGCGACGGCAGCAGGGCGGCCAGCGCTGCCGCCCGCTCACCGTCGCCGTCGGCCAGGATGAGCCGCTCGACCAGGGCCCGGCGCTCGCCGAGGAACATGTGCTCGGTGCGGCACAGCCCGATCCCTTCGGCACCGAACCGCCGGGCCCGGCCCGCGTCCACACCGGTGTCGGCGTTCGCCTGGACCCCCAGCCGCCGCACCCGGTCGGCGTGCGTCACCAACCGGTGTACGGCGTCCAGCAGCGCGTCCGTCCCGGCTGCCGGCACATCGCCCTGGAGGTACCTGGCGACGGGCGAGGGACGCACCGGCAGCTCACCCGGGAAGACCTCCCCGGTCGTGCCGTCGATCGAGACGACGTCTCCCTCGGACACCACCGTCCCGGCCACGCTGAACCGCCTGCCGGTCGCGTCGACGTCCAGCGCCTCCGCCCCGCACACGCAGGTCCGCCCCATGCCGCGCGCCACCACGGCGGCGTGCGACGTCTTGCCGCCCCGGGAGGTGAGGATGCCCTGTGCGGCGATCATGCCGGGCAGGTCGTCCGGGTTCGTCTCCCGGCGTACCAGGATCACCCGCTCGCCGGTAGCCGCCCACTGTGCCGCCCGGACCGCGTCGAAGACCACCCGTCCGCTGGCCGCGCCGGGCGAGGCCGGTATGCCGACCGCGAGCGGCTTAGGCGCCGCCGTACGGTCGAAGCGCGGGAACATGAGCTGGTCGAGTTGCGCACCGGTGACCCGGAGCAGCGCCTCGTCCAGCTCGATCACACCCTCGTCGACCAGTTGGGCGGCGATGGTGAACGCCGCCGCCGGGGTGCGCTTGCCGACCCGGGTCTGCAACATCCACAGTTTCCCGCGCTCGATCGTGAACTCGATGTCGCACAGGTCCCGGTAGTGCCGCTCCAGCATCGCCATGATCGAGGTCAACTGGGCGAAGCTGCGCGCGTCGAGCCGCTCCAACTCCTCCAGCGGCACCGGGGTCCGGATGCCGGCGACCACGTCCTCGCCCTGCGCGTTGGCCAGGTAGTCGCCGTACACGCCAGTGGCGCCGGTGGCCGGGTCGCGGGTGAAGGCCACCCCCGTACCGGAGTCGGGGCCGAGGTTGCCGAAGACCATCGCCATCACGTTCACGGCGGTACCGAGGTCGTGCGGGATGTGCTCCTGCCGCCGGTACAGCACGGCCCGCTCGGTGTTCCAGGACGCGAAGACCGCCTCGATGGCCTGGTAGAGCTGCTCGTGCGGCGCCTGCGGGAAGTCCCGGCCGGTGTGGTCGTGGAAGACCTTCTTGTAGACGTCGACCAGGTGCCGCAGGTCCGCCTCGGTCAGCTCGGCGTCGTTGGCGACCCCGGCGTGTGACCGGTGCGCCGCCAACTCCCGCTCGAACGCCTCGGCCGGCACGCCCCGCACGGTCCGGCCGAACATCGCGATCAGCCGCCGGTACGAGTCCCAGGCCGCCCGGGGATCGCCGGAACACGCCGCCAGCCCCGGTACGCTCGCGTCGGTCAGTCCGATGTCGAGAATCGTCTCCATCATCCCGGGCATGGAGTATTTTCCGCCGGACCGCACCGAGAGCAGCAGCGGGTCCCGGGGATCGCCGAACACCTTGCCGAACCGGTCCTCGACCAGTCGCAGATGCCGGTTCACCTGGTCGAACAGTCCTGCCGGGACGGTGCCGGTGGCCAGGTAGCCGCGGCACGCCTCGGTGCTGACCGTGAACCCGGGCGGCACCGGCAGCCCCAGCCGGGTCATCTCGGCCAGGTTCGCGCCCTTGCCGCCGAGCAGCTCCGCCAGGTCCTTGCCGCCCTCGATGAAGTCGAACACGTACTTGGGCATCACCGGCCGCCTCTCGTCTCCCTCGACGCGGATCGTCACCTTGTTGGTAACAGGGTGGGAGCCGCGCGTCGTAGGGCCGGACGGGACCGTGCCGGCGGGACCTTCGCCCCGACGGGGCGCGGGGCGCAGCCGACGGTCGCCGGCTGCGCCCCGGGGCTCGGGCGAGCCGGGCTCAGCCGACCGGCGCCGGTGCCGCGCTGTCGTCGGTGCGCTGTCCGGCCCCGGCCGGTCGCCGCAGGTGTGCCTCGATGGCCTCGATCACCCGGGGGCGGAGTTCGGCGGCCCGGACGACGGCGTCGACGGAGCCGACCTCGACGGCGCGCTGGATGTTGTGCACGCGGTCGAACTCCGTGGCCACCTCGCCGAGCTTCTCGGCCCGTACCGTCAGGCGCAGCTCGTCGAGTTCCGCGGTCAGCGCCGCGCGGTCCGCACCGGACGCGGACGCCACCCGGGCCTCCAGGTCACGTACCCGGGGGTCGGCCGCGGTGCGCGCGTCGACGTCGCCGGCGAAGACCGCGGCGGCGGCCGGGGCACCGCCGAGCACCGAGGCGAACGAGCCCTCCAGCGCCAGTACGGTCATCCCGGGGTTCAGCGTTTTGGAGAAGACCACGAACGCGCCGCCGTGGTACCGCGAGATCACGCAGAACACGATCGGTCCGCGGAAGTTGACGACCGCCCGGCCGATCTCGGCGCCGTACTCCAGTTGCAGCTTGCGCATCGACTCCGGGGAGCCGTCGAAGCCGGACAGGTTCGCCAGCACCACCAGCGGCCGGTTGCCGCTGGCGGCGTTGATCGCCCGGGCGGCCTTCTTGGACGACGCCGGGAAGAGCGTGCCCGCCGTGTAGGAGTCCGGGCCGTCGGTGGGCGGGAAGCCGCGCCGGGGCACCGTCCGGGACTCGATGCCGAGCAGGCAGACCGGGATGCCGCCGAGGTAGACGTCCTGGACGACGGCGGTCTCCGCGTCGGCCATCCCGGCCCAGCGCTCCAGCACCGGATGGTCCTGGTCGGCCAGCGCCCGCATCACCGTACGGATGTCGAACGGCTTCTTCCGGTCCGGGTTCGCCTCGGCGGAGAAGATCTCGCCGACGGTGTTGAAGTCGCTGCCCGGCACCGCGTGCGGGAAGTCCCGGATGTCCCGGTCGACCGGGTCGGTGCTGGCCGCCCGGCGCGGTGTCGCCTCACCCGGCGCCAGGTACGTGTGGTCGTAGTGCGCCATCAGCAGGTCCCGGGCGGCGGCCAGGTCGGGCGCCCAGTACTGCGCCTGCCCGTTCGGGCCCATCACCCGGTCGTAGCCGCCGATGCCGAAGTTGTCCTCGGCCGACACTCCGCCGGAGAAGTCCAGCGCCTGCTTGCCGGTGAGCACCATCGCCGACTCGGGGGTCATCACCAGGATGCCCCTGGTGTGCATCAGCATCGTCGCCTCGGCGTTCCAGTACGGCTGCGCGCCGACGTTGATGCCGGCGACCACGATGTTGATCTCACCGCCGGCCTGGGTGAACTCGACGATCCGCTTGAGCGCTGCCGCCACCCAGTCCATGTTCTCGGTGCCGGACGTCATGGAGATCCGGGCACCGGCGGAGAGCGCGTACCACTCCAGTGGCACCCCCAGCCGCTGCGCCAGGTCGAGTGCGGCGATCACCCGGCGGCACTCCGGCTCCGACAGGGCACCCAGCGACTTGGTCGGGTCGCCGAGCAGCACGACCCGGGTGACGCCCTGCGGGTGCCGGGCGGTCGGGGTGCTGACCAGGCCGGCGACGATCGCCGCCCGGTTGTGCCCCTTCGGCCGGTCGACGGGCACCAGCGTGTGGTCGTCGTCGAGATCGTGCTCGACGAAGTCGCCGAGCAGCCCGGTCAGCTCGTACGGGTACACCGTGTTGCGGCTGCTCGCCCGGAGCACCTTCAGCCGGTAGTCGTCGAGCGGCTCGACCGGCTCGGTCGGCGGCTCGCCGATGGTCAGCTCGGCACCGCCGGTCACGTCGAAGGAGATCCGTACGCCGACCTTCGTCAGTGCGCCGGTCGCGGGGTCGCGCTGGCGGGCGATGAAGAGGATCTCCTCCAGCCCGGCTCCGGCGGTCGTCGGGCGTACCCGCCCGGCGATCATCTCCATCTCCTCCCGGGTGAGGCCGACCGGCGGCCAGACGTAGATCACGATCCGGTTGGTGTTGAAGCGGGTCTTCGACGGCCGGCGCGACTGGGCCCGGCGGATCGAGTCGAGGCAGGCGGCGACGGTGTCCTCGGTGGTCGGCAGCGCCACCAGCCGGCCGTCCTGCTCGCGCAGCTCGGTCAGGTCGCGCACCTGTGCGAAGGCGACCAGGCGCTGGTCGGACGGGTTCTCCCGGGCCACTCCCTGGAAGAGGTAGACCTCCTCGTCCGCCGACGGCAGCCGGGTCAGGTCGAACTCGCGCAGCCGCTCGATCTGCATCCGCTGCGCGATGTACGGGTGCAGCCCCCGGATCAGCCGCTCCTCGGCCATCCCAGCCCGCTGCCCGTCGCCCGTCCCGGCCGGTTGCCCGTCCGTCGTCTCCGTGCTGACGGGTCGGAACGTGAAGTGATGGTGCATCACCGCACCGCCGCGACCCGCGACGGTGGTGGTGAGCCGGCGGACCTGCGCCGGCAGCGGATGCGCGTTCACCACCTCCAGCAGCGCGTTCGCCATCTCGTCGAAGTCCTCCGGCTGGTTCTCCCAGCCGAGGTAGACGTCGGCGTCGACGGCGTCCCCGCCACCGGCCAGCTCGGCTAGGCCGCGCAGGGCGCCGCCCAGCGCGTCGAAGCGTACGGCGGCGGAGACGAGGCGGGAGTCGGCGCGCTGCGCGACCACGAAGGTGCAGCCCGCGGCCTGCCGGGTCGCCACGCCGGTCAGCCCCTTGTTGCCGTAGTACCGCCGGGTGAGCACCTCCAGCATCACCGCGTTGTCGAGGTGGTCGCGGACGAGTCGCTGGCCGAGCAGCCGGACCAGCGGCTCGGTGCTGCGTACCATCTCGGCGATCCGCTCGGCGCGGTCCGGTGCGTCCGGCCGGGCGTCCAGGTGCCGCAGGTGGGCGCGGACCCGGGCGTAGACGCGGGCGCGGTTGCGCCGCAGCAGCGGCTGGGCGAACCAGCCGAAGACCACGCCCCGGGCGAGGTCGGCGACCACCGGGAAGCGGACCTGTGTCGCGGCGATCAGCCGCTCCAGGGCGAGACCGGCCGGCTCGCGCAGGCTCTCGTCCGGCGGCGGCTCCCGCAGCCAGTCGCGCAGCAGCGCAGCGACGACGACGGCGGCGTCGGCGGCGGCGCGCTGCTGGGCGAGGAAGATCCGGAACACCGCCGCCTCGAGTTCCGGCGACCGGTCCAGTTCGGTGACGCCGTAGTGCCCGAGCGCCCGGGCGAGCTTGGCCTGGAACGCGTCCGGCAGCCCGGCCCGCTCGACGTCGAGGCTCTGTAGGTAGGTGTGGAAGTACTCGCGGGCGCTGTGCACGTGCGCCTCGCCGCCGCCGTCCTCGCCGCCGGGCCGGTTGCGGCTCAGCTCGGCGAGGTTGGCGAAGACGTCGACGAGGTCGAGTTCGGCGACCAGCGGCCGGTGGCCGGCCTCGATGGCCGTCCGCCGGGTGGCGAGGTAGTCGTCGAGCACCCGGCGGTCGTCGTGCGGGTCGACGTCGAAGCCGAGCAGCAGGCCGCGCAGGTCCTCCTGGCCGCGCCGGACGCGCTGGTCCGCCGGAGCCTCGTCGGGGGCGGCCGGCAGGTCCAGCTTGACGGAGGCGGCGGCCGGGCCGTCGTCGGTGCCGTCGCCGAGCGGCTCCAGCCGCAGCAGCGGGGCGCCGGCCTGCACCTGGCTGCCGACCGAGACGGTGCACTCCTTCAGCCGTGCCTTGAACGGCGCCCGCAGCACCGTCTCCATCTTCATGGCCTCCAGCACCAGCACCGGCGCGCCGGCCTCGACCTCGGCACCGACCCGCAGCGGGGTGGCGACCACCAGCGCGGGCATGGGGGAGCGGAGCACGCCGCCCTCGTCCCGACTGACCCGGTGCGTCACCCCGGCCACCTCGACCAGGTGGGTCGGTCCGTGCGTGCCGGTGAGCAGCCGGTACCGGTTGCCGTTGACGACGATCTGCCCGCTGTGCCGGTCGAAGCGGTCGAGTTCGACGTCGGCGGTGCGGATCCCGCCGCCGGACTCGATGCCGACCCGGAACCGGTGCGGCCCGACCCGGGCCACCCGCAGCCGGTAGCCGGCCCCGCGCAACTTGAGGTCCAGTGGCCGGCCGCTGGCGTGCTGCACCTGTGGGCGCCCGCCGGCCGCCGTGGCCAGCAGCCGCCGTCGTTCGGCGCGCTCCTCCTCCTCGTACGTCTCGATCGCCGCCGCCGCCAGCGCGACGGCGGAGTGCCGGTGCGCGACCAGCCGGCCCTCGCCGCGGACCCGGTCGATCCAGCCGGTGTCCGCGCTGGCGTCGATGACCTCGGGCTGGTCGAGCAGGTCGAGCACGAAGCTCTTGTTCGTCGCGCCGCCCTCGATCACCACAGTGGTCTCGGCCATCGCCCGGCGCAGCCTGCCGAGTGCCTCGGCACGGTCCCGGCCGTAGGCGATGACCTTGGCGATCATCGAGTCGAAGTCGGCGGGGATGGTGTCACCCTCGCTGACGCCGGTGTCCACCCGGATGCCCGGCCCGGCCGGCAGGTCCAGCCTGGCGATCCGGCCGGGGGAGGGCGCGAAGTCGCGGTCCGGGTCCTCGGCGTTGAGCCGGGCCTCGACGGCGTGCCCGCGCTCCACCGGTGGCCGGCCCTCCAGCCGGCCACCCGAGGCCACCTGCAACTGTGCCTTGACCAGGTCGAACCCGGTGGTGGCCTCGGTGATCGGATGCTCGACCTGAAGCCGCGTGTTCACCTCCAGGAACGCGAACAGCCGGTCGCCGGGGTGGTAGAGGAACTCGACTGTCGCCGCACCCCGGTAACCGACCGCGACGGCGAGCCGCTCGGCCGACGCCTTCAGCTCGGCCGCCTGCTCCGGAGCGAGCACCGGCGACGCCGACTCCTCGATCACCTTCTGGTTGCGCCGCTGCACCGAACAGTCCCGGACGCCGAGCGCCCAGGCGGTGCCCTGACCGTCGGCGATCACCTGGACCTCGACGTGCCGGGCGCCGGTGACCAGGCGTTCCAGGAAGACGACACCGCTGCCGAAGGCCCGTGCCGCCTCCTGGCGGGTCCGCTCGAAGGCGTCGGCGAGTTCGGCGTCGTTGGTGATCACCCGGATGCCGCGTCCACCGCCACCGGCGGTCGCCTTCAACATCAGCGGATAACCGATCTCGGCCGCCGCCACCAGCGCGGCGTCCAGGGTCTCGACCGCGCCCCGGCTCCACGGCGCGACCGGCACCCCGACCTCCTCGGCGAGGAGCTTCGCGCCGATCTTGTCGCCGAGTTGGCGCATGGCGTCCGGGCTCGGCCCGACGAAGGTGACCCCGATCTTCTCGCAGAGTTCCGCGAAGGCCGGGTCCTCGGCGACGAAGCCCCAGCCGACCCAGGCGGCGTCGGCGCCGGTCCGCAGCAGCGCGCGCTCCAGCGCCGCCATGTCCAGGTACGGGCGGGCGGCGGCCGGACCGAGATCGTACGCGATGTCCGCTTCCCGCACGAACGTGGCGGTACGGTCGACTTCGGTGTAGAGGGCGACGGTCTCGATCCGCCTCCCGGTCTCCGCAGCCAGCTCCCGGACCGCGTGGATGAGCCGCATCGCGGCCTCACCACGGTTGACGATGGCGATACGGCTGAACACCCGACCGACCCCTCCGGTAGACCCACGACGAACCCGCCACGGGGCGATCGCCCCCGCAGTGATCACTTTTCTGCCTGCGGACCGGCGGCGCCATGTCGTAGGCACCGAACAGTATGCGGCCCGGTTTGTAGGAACCACACAAAAGCTTTTGGCTGTGTCCTCGCCTCGGACCCGACCGGGAACCGGTCACGAATCGAGAAGCGGAGGCGGCGGCGCCGCACATAGCGTGACCGTCATGGCCCGTCGGGCCGGAACAGACCATCTGCCTGCTGGAGGGTTGCGTTGCGTTGGAACAAGTGGGTCCGCCAGACTCATCGCTGGCTGTCCGTCGCGTTCACGGTGACCGTCGTCGCCGCCACCGTCGCCGTGCTGACCCAGGCAGAGCCGGCCGCCTGGGTGTACTACCTGCCGCTGCTCCCGCTCTTCCTGCTCCTCGGCACCGGCCTGTACCTGTTCGTGCTGCCGTACGTCACCAGGGGGCGTGCCCGGCGGGGCGCCGCTCGGGCGAGCTGACCGAGCGTACCCGGTCGGTCTCAGGCTCCGGTCTCGTGGTGCGGGGTGTTCACCGGCTTCGACTCCGGCGACCCGTGCTGGCGCAGGAAGACGCTGAGCACGATCAGGGTGCCGACGGCGAGGAACTCGCTCTGCCAGTTCTGCATCGACTGGAACCAGAAGTCGCTGCTGCCCAGGAACTCCCAGGCGGTGACGGGCGGCGCGCCGGACTCCAACGCCTGCTGCTCGTTGTGCTCGGCGGTGCCACCGAGCAGGTGCAGCACGAAGGAGACGCCGAAGAGCAGGAAGAGCGCGATGGAGAGGCTGTTGCGGTAGAGCACCAGCAGCAGGCCACCGGCGCCTACCGGCCAGGGCGAGTTCGACTTCGCCCTGGCCGGGTCGTCACCGGCCCGGTCCTCGGCCGGCTCGGTCTTGGACTCGGCCGAGCCGCGCTGCACCAGATAGACGGTGAGCAGCACGTACGCGCCCATCTGGAGGAACTCGGACTCCCAGTTCTCGAAGACCGCCTCGGCGAAGTGTCCGGTGCCGAGATAGCCGGGATAGCTCTGCGGACGCACCCCCGCCTGGACCAGCTCCTCGTTGTGGGTCTGCCAGCCGAAGACGCTCTGCAACACGAGGAAGAGCAGGAACGCGCCGAACATCGTCACGGCCAGCCCGTTGTCGCGCAACCAACGACGTACCCGTGCCGCACCCTCCGGACCGGTCGCCTGCCCGGCGCGGGTCCGCTCCGCCGAGACGGTCTGTCGTCCCATTGCCGGAACCTCCTTCGTTCCGGAGGTTCCCTCCTCGGTCAGGGGGTCTCTCCCCGTGCCCTGCTTCCCTGCCGGAGTTCCCGGAAAACCCGGTCACGGCGTGGCGTGCGGGGCGGCGGGCGTGTCGGGGAGCAGGACTGCCGGCGGCTCCGCCTCACCCGGCGGACGTGACCGGGCCGTGTGGGTAGGTGTGTTCCGTCTCGACCCGCCCGAAGTACTTGTGTACGACGAGTCGACTCGGCCGGTTCGCCCGGGCCGCCGCCCGGCCGGCGGCGATCGCGCTCTCCTTGGTGCAGTAACGCCCCACGACGTCCGAATCGTCTTCCAGTTTCCACCCGTCGGTCTCCGGGACGACGTGGTACTGCCTCCGCTCGGCCATGCTGCGCCTCCTGTCTCCTTCGAGGCAGGAGCTACCCAGGCGACGGTCGTGGAAAACGGGAAAGTTGATCAGCACACCGGCCCGGAGCTGGGCGGGTGGGTGTGCGCAGTTGTTGTCGCTACCACGACATTCACTGCGCACACCTGCCACCGCCCCCACCCGCGAAGCTCAACCAGCGACGGCGCTCGGACCCGGTGCCCCGGGAGCCGCCCGGCAGACCAGCGGTCAGCGGCGGCGTACCTCGCCCATCGTCTCGCGGGTCTGTCCCCGCAGCTCCTCCGCCGACGAGCGTGCCTGGTCCCGCATCTCGCCCGCGTGCTGCCCGGCGCGGGACCGGACCGACTCGACCGCGTGCTGGGCCGGTTCCCGCAGGTTCTGCTGCGCCTGCGCAGCCATGCCGCTGGCCTGCTGCTTCAGCGCGCCGGAGTGCTCGGTCACCTCGTCCCGGAGCCGGCCGACCATCCGCCGTTCCGCCGGGCCGGCCGGCAGCAGCGCGGAGGCCAGCACCCCGAGTCCGAACGCGACGAGCCCGGCCGCCAGCGGATGCCCCTCCGACACCTGCCGGGTCTGCTGGCCCAGCGCCTGTGCCCGGTGGCCGGCCGAGGAGATCCCGGCCCGGGACATCTCCCCGGCCTGGTGCATGCCGCCGCGCGCGTGCTGGGCTCCCTGCCGCGCCTGGGACATCGCCCCGCTCATCTCCTGCCGGGTGTGCTCGGTGCGGCCCATCACCGACTCCCGGAGCCGCTGCCAGGCACCCCGGGCCCTGCCGGCCTGCTGGTGCGCCATGCTGCGCGGGTTCATCCGGTCGCCGAGCGCGTTCAGGTTCTCACCCAGACGATCCTGGGTGCGGTCGGCGTCGGCTCGGATCGAGCCTGGGTCCGTACTCATCCCTGTCCCCCCGATCGATGCTGTGTCCGGTCCCGGATGGCGCCGGGCATCCGCCGGATCGACTCCGACGTCTGTGGCAGTGGCCGGAGACTGCGCGACTGTTGCCGGGCCACCCCGACGAGAACGGCGGCGACCACGGCCCACACTCCGGCCACCACCAGTGCCGCCCACCCCTGGTCCATCACGTTCGACAACCCCCACCACAGGGCGTACGAGAGGAACAGCAGCACCATCAGCGCACCCAGCGCGGCACCGCCGAACATCCCGGCGACCCGGCCCGCGGTGCGTACCTCCTGCCGCAGTTCCAGCTTTGCCAGCTGGATCTCCTGCCGGACCAGGGTCGAGGTGTCGCGGGTGACGGCGCCGAGCAGTTCGCCGATCGAGGAACGGGCGGGATCCCGCTCCCGGTCGGCGCCGAGCCCGCCCGCCGACACGCTCACCGTCGTACCTCGCTGGCGCGTCCCTCGCCGAGTCCGCCGTACTGGCCGGCTTCCGGCAGCGGGTTGCCGTGCGGCTGTCCAGCCTGCGGTATGTCGCCCATCCCGGGTGACTGTCCCGCCGGGTTGCCGGACCGGCCCTGCGATCCGGCCTGCCGTCCGTCCGGATCTGGACCCGACGAACCGCCGTGCAACGCCTCCCGGGTCCGGGTCAGCCGGCCGGCGAGCACACCGGCGACGGCGGCACCGGCGAGGAAGAGTCCCGGGTTGCGGCGGGCGTAGTCGCGTACGTCGTCGAGTACCATCCCGGGTTCGCGCTGGTCGAGCCAGCCGGCGGCCTGCTGGATCCGGTCGGCCGCGTGCCGGACCAGGTCCGTGCCGACTCCCGGGCGCTCGCTGCGTTCGGACATCGCCCGCAGCTCGTCGCCGAGTGCCCGCAGCCCGGACGCGGCGCGCTCCTGCTGCGCGCCGGCCTGCTGCTTGAGCTGGGCCGACGCCTGTCCCATCAGTTCGTTGGCCTGTCGGCCGGCCTCGGTCGCGACGTCCCGCCCCCGGTCGGCGGCGTTGCGCGCGAGGCCCCCGCCGGTCTGCGTCAACCGCTGTCCGGTCTCCATGGCGCCGTGCTGCGCAACCTGGGTCTTCGACCGGTGACCGTCCCCGGACGGGTCGGCATTCCTGTCCTGTGTCATCTTCCGCCCCCAGCTTCGCCTGCGGTGTCGGCGGCCGGTTACCCGGTTGCTCGGCTGATATACCGATTGCTGTCGGGCCGTGGTGCCCTGCCGGACGGACCGACCGGATGCCGGACGACGCCCGGCGCGGCGGGAGCGGGGCGACGCGGTACGCCGGGCGGTGGGCCACGGCCGGGGTGAGCGGTAGTCACCTGTCTCACCGGCACTGTCCGGCCTGCGGTGACCAGCGGTGACCAGCGGCTTTCGTGGTGAATTCCCCGCGGGAAGGCCGGGTCCGGACGTGCCGGGTCAACTCGCCGGGTACGGGTGTGCCGCGAGCAGGTGCGCCAGATGTGCACTGTTGCGGGCAAGCGTTGCGGTGGCGCTGCCCGTGGTGTCCGGCTTCGGCCCGGCATCCCGGTAGTCGGTGCCGCCCATCGCCTCACCGACCCAGTAGGTCGAGGCGGCGGCGGCGATGCTGAACCCGACGTCGTCGAGCGCCTGGAGCACCTCGGCGGTGACGTGGTGCGCACCGTCCTCGTTGCCGACCACGGCCACCGCACCCACATTGCCGTACGTGCGCAGCCGGCCCTGCTCGTCGGTCTCGGAGAGCTCCGCGTCGAGGCGCTCCAGCACCATCTTGCAGACGCTCGACGGCTGCCCCAACCAGATCGGGGTGGCGACCACCAGGATCTGCGCCGCCATCAGCTTGGCACGGATGTCCGGCCACTCGTCACCGTCACCCTCGTCCGAGGAGATACCGAACTTCACCTTGTGGTCCACCACCCGGACCAGTTCACCGTCCACGTCGTGGTCGGCGAGTGCCGCGAGGACCTCCCGGCCGAGCAGTTCCGCACTGGACGGAGCGGGTGAGGGCTTGAGGGTGCAGCACAGCACCAGGGCACGGACGGTTCCCACGGGTCTGCTCCTTCAGGTCGGTTTCGATTGACCCGGGTGTTCCTACCCTGTCTCGTCCCGTTACTCACTCCTTGGCGGAGCCGGGCCTTGCCAGCCTGCTGTGCAGCTCCGCCTTGACGCGTTCGGGCACCAGCTTGGCCGCACCGGCCAGCAGTCGGTTGTGCACCGACCCGGCGACCACGTGGTCCCGGCCCGCCATCATGGCCTCGAACCCGTGCCGGGCCACCTTGGCCGGGTCGTCCTTCGGGGCGGCGCCAAGCCGGGTGTCCCGCATGTCGGCCCGGTCGAAGAACTCGGTCTCGGTGGCGCCGGGCATCAGCGCGGTCACGGTCACCCCGGAGTCCTTGAGTTCGTTGTGCAGCGCCTCCGAGAACGACAGCAGGAACGCCTTGGAGGCGGCGTACCCGGCCTCGAACGGCCCCGGCTGGGTGGCGGCGATGGACGAGGTGAACATGACCCGTCCGGCACCCCGGGCCACCATCGGCGGTATCCCCAGCTTGGCCAGGTGCACCGCCGACCGTACGTTGAGGTCGACCAGCCGCAGTTCGTCGGCGAGGTCGGACTCGGCGAACCTGCCGTTGACACCGATGCCGGCGTTGACCACCAGTGCGTCGAGCGGACGGCCGGTCGCGGCGACCCGGTCGTACGCCTGCTGGACGCCGGTGGGTGTCGCCAGGTCGGCCTGGACGGCCTCGACGGTGGCGCCCAGCGCCTCGACGTCCCGGGCCGCCTGGCGGATCTGCTCGTTCTCGGCGACCAGCACCAGGTCGAAGCCGTTGCGGGCGAACTCCTTGGCCAACTCGTAGCCGATGCCGGTGGACGCGCCGGTGACCAGCGCGAGCGGGCGGCCGGGGGTGTCGGTCATGTCGGTGCTCCCTGCGGTCGTCGGTTTCGGTCGCCGGCACCGCCGTCCGGCAGGACGCGACACCGAGATCTGCGTCGCCGCGTTCGCCGCCCGACCACGCCGGGACAGCCTGCTCCCGTCACGCCCTGCCGACAGCTCCCGTCACGCCCTGCCGACAGCTCCCGTCATGCCCTGCCGACGGCTCCCGTCATGCCCTGCCGACAGCTCCCGTCATGCCCTGCCGACCCGCTGCTAAACCGACGACCGTCTACCGCAGACCTCGCCACATCACGGCCACCGACACGCGAGGATCCTCACACCAGGCCGAGCCTGGCACCGATCTCGACATATGGCCTATGCACAGAGCTGTGTGTGGAGCATGCCGTGGACCCATTCTTCCCAGCGATCTTGATGCCAGCCCCGGTCGCGGACGAATAGCAGATACAGCTCCGGACTCAGCAGGCCGAACAGCAGGTCGGCAGCGTGCTCGACGGACAGGTCGGCCTTGGCGCCGGGCTTTGCCACCAGGCTGCGCGCCGCGACGGTCTGGACTTCGAGACGCGGATCGCCGACCTGTGGCCACATGCTGGCCAGGCTAGGGTCCTGCGCGCTGGCGGCGCGTAGCACCTCCATGATCGGCGCGACCCGCTCGAGGACCTCGCAGGTGCCTCGTACGTGTGCCAGCAGGTGCGCCTCGGCGGTGTCGGTCGCGAGAGCGTCGAGGAACCAGGCTCGCTGCATCGTGGGGATCGGCTCGTCGTCGCCGGCGATGGTGACGTCAACCAGTTCCTTGAGCAGCGAAGGCTTGTTGCCGAAGGCGAAGTAGATGGTCTGCACCGCGACGCCGGCCCGCTCGGCGACGCCCTGCAACGTCGTCACCCCGTAGCCCTGGTCGACGAACAACTCGTACGCGGCCCGCAGGATCCGTCGCCGAGTCTGCCGCGACTTCTCGCCCTTCTTGCCGGTGCTCTTGACCAGTTGCATGCTTGCACTGTAACACTAGAGTTCGACTCTAAAAAGTTTCTCTAGAGAAGAGGTACGAAGATGGCTGTCATCTGGACGACAGCGATTCACGGCCGACCCTGTGGACGCCGGTACCGTGCTGGAGCGGCGCGGCAACCTGCTCGCAGCGATCAGGGCGGCGTTCGCCGGCCCGACCGAGACCCGACTGATCCGCGTCGACGAGCGGACCTGGGTGGACATGTGGCGGTGGGACTCGCCCGAGACCCTGCAAGCGGCCCTCGCCGGCGCGCCGAGCCTGCCGGAGGCCGCCGCGGCGTTCGCCGTCGCCGGTGATGTCAGCGCGGAACAGGGCGAACTGGTCGAGGAGGACGACTGGACCCGATGACGGCTGGGTCCTGGTCGCCTGCACGGGGCTGACGGTGGTCTTCGCGCCGCTGTCGGTGCGGTTGCTCCGCGCCAGTTGACGACGGATCAGGCGGCCGAGGGGTGCTGGCCACGCCCCTCGGCCGCCTGATCCTGCGGCCGAGCGGGCGGGAAGGGCCGTCGCTACGGGGCGAGTACCACCTTGATGCAGCCGTCCGTCTTCTGCTGGAACATCTCGTAGCCCTCGGCGGCCCGCTCCAGCGGCAGCCGGTGGGTGCGCAGGTCCTCCACCCCGAGCGGATCGTCGTCCCGGCCCAGCAATGGCATGATCTCGTCGGTCCAGCGGCGCACGTGCGCCTGCCCCATCCGCAGCTGCACCCCACGGTCGAACATCTCCATCAACGGCATCGGGTCGAGTTCCCCGCCGTAGACCCCGGAGAGCGAGACGGTGCCGCCCCGGCGTACCGACTTGACGGCGGCGTGCAGGACGCTGAGCCGGTCCACACCGAACCGGTCGGTCATCGACCGGGCCACCGGATCCGGCAGCAGTCCCACCACGGTCTGGGCGAGCTTGCCCCACGGCGACCCGTGCGCCTCCATCCCGACCGCGTCGACGACCGAGTCGGGGCCACGGCCGTCGACCAGGTCGAGCAGGGCACCCGGCACGTCGTCCAGGTCGCTGACGTCGACGGTCTCCACGCCGTGCCGCCGCGCCATCGCCAGCCGCTCGGGGACCAGGTCGAGTCCGATGACCCGGGCGGCGCCGAGCTGACGGCCGACCCGGGCACAGAACTGCCCGACCGGCCCGAGGCCGAAGACGGCGAGCGTGCCGCCCTCGGGCACGTCCGCGTACCGCACCGCCTGCCAGGCCGTCGGCAGGATGTCGGAGAGGTAGAGGTAGCGCTCGTCCGAACCCGTCGACGGCACCTTGACCGGGCCGAACTGTGCGTGCGGGACGCGCAGGTACTCGGCCTGGCCGCCCGGCACCGAGCCGTAGAGGGAGGTGTAGCCGAACAGGGCCGCACCCTTGCCCTCGGAGCGGACCTGGGTCGTCTCGCACTGGGCGTAGAGCTGGCGCTGGCACATCCAGCACGAACCGCAGGAGATGTTGAACGGCACCACCACCCGGTCACCCGGCCGGAGCCGGTCCACCGCCGGGCCGACCTCCTCGACGATGCCCATCGTCTCGTGGCCCAGGACGTCGCCCGGTTTGAGATAGGCACCCAGCACCTCGTAAAGGTGCAGGTCGGAACCACAGATGGCGGTCGAGGTCACCCGGATCACCGCGTCGGTCGGCTCCTCGACACGGGGGTCCGGGACCTCCGTCACCCGTACGTCGCGCTTGCCCTGCCAGGTCAGTGCCTTCATCTGTCCGCCTCCCAAGGCCCATGCATGACGAACGCCGCTGCATGACGAAACGCCGCCGCATGACGAACTGCTACCCGGGTACGGGCCGCCCCAACCCGCAACCTGGGCAACGGCGGCGGCATCAACGGCCGCGCATCTGGGTAGGAGAGGTCGAGCAGGAGCTATTCGTGGGCAAAGGTGATCAGCGGCCTCGTCGGGGTGGTCGCGGTGGCCGACGCCAGACAGCACACCAGGCGGTCGGCACATCCGGGGAGTCGACCGCCGTCTCCCCACCGGGCTCGACGGCACCGGCGCCGTCGGGCCCGGTGGTGTCGAGCCCGGCGTGGTTGGAGGCGGCGGGCGGACGACTGATCTGGCATCGATCCGGGTAGGGCGGTGAGCACGCCCGATTCGAGGAGGACGGCATGCGCATCGGCTACTTCCTGTCCAGCGAGGAGTACACCCCGGCTGAACTGCTGGAGCAGGCTCGCGGGGCGGAGGCGGCGGGCTTCCAGGCCCTGTGGATCTCCGACCACTACCACCCCTGGGTGGACGCGCAGGGGCAGAGCGGATTCGTCTGGTCGATGCTCGGCGCGCTCAGCCAGGTCTGCTCGCTGCCGGTCACCACGGCCGTGACCTGCCCCACCGTCCGGATCCATCCGGCGGTGATCGCCCAGGCCGCCGCGACGACCGCGGTGCTGCACTCCGGCCGGTTCGTGCTCGGCGTCGGCACCGGCGAGGCACTGAACGAGCACATCTTCGGCGACGCCTGGCCGAATGCCGGCACCAGGTTGGAGATGCTGGAGGAGGCCGTCGAGGTGATCCGCGAGCTGTGGCGGGGCGAGTTCGTGGAACACCAGGGCAGGCACTACCGGGTCGAGAACGCCCGGATCTACACCCGACCGGAGACCCCGCCGCCGATCTACGTCTCCGGCTTCGGCCCGAAGGCGATCGACCTCGCCGCCCGGATCGGCGACGGCTACATCAGCATGATGCCGGACAAGGAGCTGGTCGACCGGTTCCGGGCCAACGGCGGCGGGGACAAGCCGTGCCAGGCCGGCTTCAAGGCGGCGTACGCCGGCAGCGTCGAGGAGGGCGCCAGGATCGCCTACCAGCGGTGGCCCAATGCCGGCGTACCCGGCGAGCTGTCCCAGGTGCTGCCCTCGCCCCGGCACTTCGAGCAGGCCTCCCACCTGGTCACCGAGGAGCAGGTGAAGCAGGCGTTCGTCTGCGGCGACGACCCGAATGCCCACCTGGAGATGATCGACAAGTACGCGCAGGCGGGCTTCGACGAGGTCTACGTGGCCAACACCGGGCCGCACTACCAGGGTCTCTTCGAGCTGTACGCCAAGCAGGTGCTGCCGGCCCTGGGCGCCGACCGGTAGCCGGAGCTGCCGGCCAGGCGTCCAGTTCGGAGCGGTTCGTTGCCGAGCGCGGTGTACTCGTCCGGCCCGGTGACCCCGTGCAGGTGGAAGTCGCCCGCCTCGTCGAAGTGGCCCACCCGGCTCCACAGCCGAGCCGTCTCGACCAGCAGTTCCAGTCCGACCTCGTCGAGGAGGGCGTGGGCCGGGATCGCCGGCCCGCGGCGAGCGCTGGCCGGCCCGGTGTCGACGCTCATGCCTGGGTACCCGTCACGGACCGACCCGCCTGCGGGGTACGGTCCCGGTCTGCCTGCCCAACTGCGTCCACGGGTCTTCCGCTACCCAGAACAGCCGCGCGCTACTCGGCCGGCGTCGGCGGGACGAATCACACAGCCATCCCGCAAAATCCTGACATCGGCGCGTTTTGCCTGATCAGAGCAGGGTAGGGAGCTGAGGGCACAATCCAGTCACCAGATGGAGGACCTGCCCAAATGGATGCCAGCAAGCCCGCCAAGGCGGTCAAGGAGGTCGTCGAGGCGGCCACGGAGGCGCTGACCGACGGGCCGGCGACGGAGCTGCCGGGTGCGCCGGGCAGCGTTCCGCCTCCGCTGACCGAACCCACCGACCCACGGGAACCGCTGCCGCCGAAGAAGGAGCAGGGCGCTCCGGAGACCCGTACCCCGACCGGGACGCCGACCGGCGTTCCGGCGGTCGCCTGCGGACAGCGGGGCGCCTACCTGACGACCGCGCAGGGTGCACGGCTGCGGGACACCGACCACTCGCTCAAGGCCGGGCCCAGGGGACCGGTCCTGCTCCAGGACCACCACCTGCGGGAGAAGATCACCCACTTCGACCACGAACGGATCCCCGAGCGGGTGGTGCACGCCCGGGGAGCCGGGGCGCACGGGGTGTTCGTCGGCTACGGCACCGCCGAGGCGGTCACCAGGGCCGGCTTCCTCGGCAAGGGCCGCAAGACCGACGTGTTCGTCCGCTTCTCCACGGTGCTCGGCTCGCGCGGCTCGGCCGACACGGTCCGGGACACCCGTGGCTTCGCCACCAAGTTCTACACCGACGAAGGCACCTTCGACCTCGTCGCCAACAACATCCCGGTCTTCTTCATCCAGGACGCCATCAAGTTCCCCGACGTCATCCACGCCGGGAAGCCGCACCCCGACCGCGAGATCCCGCAGGCCCAGAGCGCGCACGACACCTTCTGGGACTTCGTCTCCCTGCACACCGAGGCGCAGCACCACACCATCTGGAACATGTCCGACCGGGGCATCCCGCGCTCGTACCGGATGATGGAAGGCTTCGGCGTACACACCTTCCGGCTGGTGAACGCGGCCGGGGAGACGGCGCTGGTGAAGTTCCACTGGAAGCCCACCCTGGGTGTGCACTCGCTGACCTGGGAGGAGGCGCAGTTGCTCGGCGGCGTCGACCCGGACTTCCACCGCCGGGACCTCTACGACGCGATCGAGGCCGGCGCCTTCCCCGAGTGGGAACTCGGCATCCAGGTGCTGCCGGACACCCCGGAGGAGACCTTCGCCGGCGTGGACCTGCTCGACCCGACGAAGATCGTGCCGGAGGAACTCGCCCCGGTGCAGCCGGTGGGACGGCTGACCCTGAACCGGACCCCTACCAACTTCTTCGCCGAGACCGAGCAGGTCGCCTTCCACGTCGGCCACCTGCCGCCCGGCATCGACGTCACCAACGACCCGCTGTTGCAGGGCCGGCTCTTCTCCTACGTCGACACCCAGCTGACCCGGCTCGGCGGGCCGAACTACTCGCAGATCCCGGTCAACCGTCCGCACGCACCGGTCAACGACATGCTCCGGGACGGCTTCCACCAGCACGCGGTGCATGCCGGGGTGGCGCCGTACCGGCCGAACTCGCTCGACGGGGGCAACCCGTTCCCGGCCGGGGACGACGAGAACGCGTTCGTCGACGTGCCGGTGCGGGTGGCGGAGGCGCCCAAGGTACGCGCCAACCCGGTCTCCTTCGACGACCACTTCAGCCAGGCCCGGCTCTTCTGGCTGAGCATGACCGACGTGGAGCGGGAGCACATCGTCCGCGCCTACACCTTCGAGCTGGGCAAGTGCTACCACCAGGCGATCAGGGAACGCCAACTGCGCTGCCTGGCCAACATCGACCCGGTGCTCTGTGCCCAGGTCGCCGCCGGTCTCGGCCTGCCCGCGCCGGAGCCGACGGTGCCGCTCGCCGACGTCACGCCCAGCGCCGCGCTGTCACAGCTCGGCCGCAGCTGGCCGACCGACGGCCGGACGGTCGGGATCGTCGTCGACGCCGGTGCCGATCTCGGCGGCGTCGACGAGGTCCGGCAGGCGGTGTTCGCCGCCGGCATGGTGCCGCTGCTGGTCGCGCCGCACGGCGGCACGGTCGCCGGCCTGCCGGTGCAGCGGACCTTCGCCACCGCCCGGTCGGTCGAGTTCGACGCGCTGCTGCTGGCCGGGGCGCCGGCACCCGCGCCGGACGCGCTCCCGGCCCGGGACGCCAAGGCGGCTGCGGCCGACTCGCCGGCAGTGGACCCACGGGTGCTGCTGCTCGTCGAGGAGTGCTGGCGGCACGCGAAGGCGATCGGCGGCTGGGGTCCCGGTGCGGCCGTACTGCGCCGGGTCGGGGTGACCGACACACCCGGCGTCGTCACGGGCGAGGCCGCGACGGAGGTCTTCACCGACGTACGGCAGCTGCTGGCCGCGCACCGGTGCTGGGAACGGTTCCCTGCCTCGGTCGGCTGACCTCGACCGTCCCGCCTGTCCGGATCCGGCGGGTGTTTTCCGCGACCGAGCCTCGGGTAGCAGATCCGACACTGGTGCGGGACGAGTCCGACGCTGGTGCGGGACGAAGAGCGCAAGTACTCATTGGAGGGTCGGAGATGGGCCGTACGGTTTCGAAGATCGCGTACAAGCCGGTCGGGGTGCTGCTCGGGGTCAGCGCGGGTGCGATCGCGAGCTTCGCCTTCAAACAGGTCTGGAAGCAGGTGGCCGGCGACCGTGAAGCTCCGTACGCGACCGACGAGGACCGCGGCTGGGGCGAGATCCTCGCGGCCGCGGCCCTGCAAGGTCTGATCTTCGGTGTGGTGAAGGCGGCCGTCGACCGCAGCGGCGCGGTCGGCGTCCGCCGGATGACCGGCCGCTGGCCGGACTGACGGTTGCCGGCCGGAGGGTTCAGTCGGCGTCGCCCGTCACGAAGAGCAGGCCGGTCAGCTCGAGAACCCGGCGGACGTTGCGCCGGCAGTTCACCACGTCCAGTCCGGCGTTCTGCCCGGTCGCCCGGTTGTAGGCGTGCACGAGGGTGGCGATGCCGCTGGAGTCCAGGAAGGTGACGCCGGCCAGGTCGACGGTGAGTCTGGCCGGTCTCTCCGCCAGCACCTCGTCCACGCACTCGCGCAGGCTGTCGGCGGTACTCATGTCCACCTCGCCGTCGGCTGCCACCCGGACCTCGGCGCCGTCGCGGACCACGGTCAGGGACAGGACGGCGCCGGTGGAGTCGAGGTCGGGCGATTTCTCCCACCTTCCGGCTGTCATCGCATCATAATGACACCTGCCGGTGCCGGTGTGGCGTACCGCGGCCCGTCCATCCCGGCAGCGTGCCGGCGCCGAGACCGACGGCCCGGCTGACCAGATGAGCGGCCCGCCGGCGGAGCGGGGGATAGTCGGCGCGGAGACTGTCGAGCTGGGTGCACAGACGGGGCACGGAAGCCGGGTTGCCGACGGGGTGATGCGGTTCGGGCCGACTGGTGGGCGGAGCCGGGGGTTCGGGCAGCTCGGCAGGGTGGGCGCACAAGCGGGGCAGCTCGACAGTCTCCCCGGCGAATATCCCCACCCCGCACCCGACCCGACGCCGGGAGATCGCCAGCTCGGAAAAATACCTGGCAGCACCGGGTCATCCGATCGGCATGCAAGACAGGGCACTAGTCCCGGTGGAACCGGGTAAGCGCGCGGAATGTCCGACGTCCCGATCGCCGACTACGGTCTGCTCTCCGACTGTGCCTCGGCGGCGCTTGTCGACCGGGACGGCTCGATCGACTGGTGGTGCCCCGGCCGGTTCGACGCACCGTCGGTGTTCGGGCGGCTACTGGATCCGGACGCCGGACACTGGAGCCTGCGACCGGTCGCCGGGTCGGACCGGCGCACCGAGCGGGCGTACGTCGACGGTTCGCTGGTGCTGCGCACCGTGCACCACACCGGCGCCGGCAGCGTCGCCGTCACCGACGGACTGCTGGCCGAGCCCGGCATCCGGGGACACGAGCTGGGGCAGAACAGCCCGATGGCGCTGGCCCGGATCGTCGAGGGGCTGACCGGCACGGTACGGATGAGCTGCGAGTACGTCCCCCGACCGGACCTGGGGCTGATCGTGCCGTACCTGCACTGCGCCGGCGGGCAGGTGCGGACCAGTGCCGGACCGCTGAGCCTGACCCTGCGCAGTCCGGTGTCGCTGGACTGCGCCCGGGGCCGGGCGTACGGCGAGTTCGACGTCTCCGCCGGCCAGGTGTTCGCCTTCGACCTCGCCTCCGCACCGGCCTACGGACAGCCGCGACGGCACCTCGATGCCGTATCGGCGCTCGCGGACACGGTCGAGGCATGGCGGTCGGTGCGGCAGCTGCACACGTACGAGGGCCGCTACGCCGAACTCGTCCGGCACCACGCGCTGGTGATGCAGGGCCTCACCTACCGGCCCAGCGGGGCGGTGGTCGCCGCCGTCACCACCTCGCTTCCGGAGCGCCTCGGCGGCACCGACAACTACGACTACCGCTACGCCTGGTTGCGGGACTTCTTCCACACCATGCGGGCACTCTGGGTCACCGCATGTCCCGCCGAGACCGGCCGGCTCTTCGACTGGGCCGCCCGCTCGGCCGGGCGTACCGGAGACGAGCCAGTGCCGATCATGTACGGCGTGGCCGGCGAGCGGAACCTCTCCGAGTACTCCCTCGACCACCTGCGCGGGTACGCCGGCAGCCGGCCGGTCCGGATCGGCAACGACGCCTGGCGGCAGCGGCAGCAGGACGTGCCCGGTCAGGTGCTGCTCTGCGCATACCTGGTGCGGGACCAGTTGGGCGAGATCTCCCAGGAACTCCAGGCGATGCTGGTCGGCCTGGCGGAACAGGCCACCCACTGGCGGGAACCGGACGCCGGCATGTGGGAGGAACGCGGTCCGGAGCGGCAGCACCTCGCGTCCAAGGCTCTGAGCTGGGGCGCCCTGGACAGCGCGGTGCAGCTCGCGCCGATCCTCGGCCCGCGCGCCGACCCCGAACGGTGGGCCGCCGTCCGCGACGAGATCCGGGCCACCGTACTCCGGGACGGCTGGAACGAGCAGGTCGGCGCGTACACCGGGGTGATCGGCTCGGACCAGTTGGACGCGGCGGTCCTGGTGCTGCCCTTCACCGGCATCGTGCGGGCCACCGATCCCCGGATGCGGGCCACCATCGAGGCGATCGCCACCAGGCTGACCACCGACGGCCTGGTGCGACGCTGGCCGGACGAGCCGGCCGGCTTCGTGGCCTGCACGTTCTGGCTGGTCGAGTGCCTGGCGATGGCGGGTGACCTGGACCGGGCCGCCGCCCTCTTCGAACGAACCGCGGCCCGCGCCAACGACCTCGGCCTGTTCGCCGAACAGATCGACCCTCGGACGGGCGCGCAGCTCGGCAACATCCCGCTGGCGCTCTCGCACGTCGCCCTGATCGGCGCCGCCTGGCGGCTCACCAAGCCGTCCTTCCTCTGAACCATCCGGTTCGACTTCAGAACAGCGATCCGCCGTCGCTCGCGTCGTATCGCTTGATGTCCGCATACGTCGGCTTGGCGACCGTCGGCCCCTTGGCTTGTCTCCGCCACTTCTTCAGGGCCGCGACGTCTCTCCACACTTCGGTGACGTTGACCCGTTCGGGGTCGACCGAGTCGGCCGTGATGGCGATGTGCAGGCAACCGTCGAAGTCGCGAGCGCGCGTGACCATGCCGCGGAACGCCTCGACGAAGGCGTCTCGTTCCTCGGCTGCCACGAGTTCGTGGCCGGCAATGATGATCATCATCTTTCCTCTGGCTGTTGGGCGTCGGGTAAGTCATGCCTTGACATAGCCGCGCGCTTCGACGATCAGGCCGTCGCGAATGCGGATCAGGTTGAGGCCACGGACGCGGTCCTTCTCGCCGACGCCCCACTCGAGGCGCCATGGTTGGACCGCGAGGTCACCCAGGATCTCGGCGGGCTCCGGCGTGAAGGTCAGCGCCCGGTCTGCGGCGAGTTCGGACCACCGTGCCAGGCAGGCGGGACCGCCCACGCGCCGCGTACCCTCGGGCGCGGGGCCCGAGTCCTCGATGAAGCAATCGTCCGCGATCAGATCTTCCAGCAGCTTCGGGTCGTGCAGTCGGAAGGCATCGTTGTAGCGGTCGAGAGCTTCCTGGGTAGTCCTGACCCTCGTCCCCGTACCGGCGCCGGGCGGCTCGTCGTGCTCTGCCTCGGCGGCGAGGGGAATGTCTCCGGTCTTGCTGTAGGCGAGGGCTTCGACGATCCTCCTGTCGCTGACGCGGATGAGCGTCACGCCGCGGACGGACTCCGCAAGTGCGTCGCCGAAGTGATACCGCCAGCGGATCGTCGCCCGCTCGCCTGCGATCACCACGTCCTCGGGCACGAACCAGGGCTATTGCGTGTTTGGTCGAGTGGCCGTTGAACTGGGGATTCCCGGGGTGGGCGGACCCTTGCGGGGTTGAGGAAGGCGGGTGAGGCCTGTAGGTGATCATGGAGTTCTCGACGCTCCCGGACACCTTGAGGACCTCACCCGCGATGTCAGCATGCCCGATTCAGGTACTGTCCGCAGTTCGCACCCCCACCGACTCGCCACCGCGCCTTGTCACCGAGGGTGAAGAAGCTGGGCTCCAGCACTCGTTGGCCACCATCGCGGACCCCCGGTCCCCGCGTGGGGCGCGTTACCCGCTCGTCGGGCTACTGACCGTCGCGGTGTGCGCCGTGACCGCCGGCGCATCATCGTTCGCGGCCATCGCGGACTGGCTGCACGACCTCGATGACCTCGCCAGGGCCCGGCTCGGGTTCATCCGCGCCGTCCCGGCCGCGACCACGATCTGGCGGCTGCTGACCAGGTTGGACGCTGACCTGCTGGCCACCGTGCTCGCCGACTGGCTGCGTACCCGCGTCCCGCCTCCGGTCACGCCCCGACCTCGGCGGTACCGGATCGTCATCGCCATCGACGGCAAGACCATGCGCGGCGCCCGCCGCGCCGATGGCAGCCGGGTCCACCTGCTGTCCGCGCTGGACACCAGCACCGGCATCGTGCTCGCTCAGGTCACCGTGGCCGCGAAAAGCAACGAAATCCCCGCGTTCACCCCACTGCTGGACGCGGTCGAACAGGTTCTGGGTAGCCTGGACGGCCTCATCTTCGTGGCCGACGCCCTCCATACACAGACCAGCCACGCGACCGAGGTCGCCGCTCGCGGCGCCGACCTGCTCATCCCGGTCAAAGGTAACCAGCCGACCGTGTTTGCCCAGCTCAAGGCCTTGCCCTGGGCCCAGGTCCCGGTGGGTGACCGACGCCGCGAAACCGGTCACGGCCGGCGGGAGACCCGCACGGTCAAGGCGCTCACCGTAGCCACCCCCGGCGGTCTGCTGTTCCCTCACGCCGAGCAGGCCGTCCGGATCACCCGCACCCGCACCCTCAAGGGCAAGACCACCAGGGAAACCGCCTACTACACCATCTCCCTCCCCGCCGAGCACGCCCAACCCGCGGACCTGCAGTCCTGGGCCCGAAACGAGTGGCTGATCGAGAATCAGGTCCATCATGTCCGCGACGTCACGTTCCGTGAAGACCTCCACCAAGCCAGAACCGGCACCGGCCCCGCAATCATGGCGACGCTACGTAACACCGCGGCCAGTTACCACCGCACCAACGGCGATACCAACATCGCCCGCGCCACCAGACGCGCCGACCGTCGCCCGCACGACCTCATCACTGCAATGACCAGCAGCTACCCCAGAACGCAATGACCCTGGGGCACGAACAGGCTCGAGTGGTCGGCGATGAGCGCCTCCCAGAACCCGAGACAGTCGTCGCGCCCCTCGGTGCGGGCGCCGTCAGGCGCGGGCTGGATCGCTTCCATCACGCAGTCCTCGCCGACCAGGTCGGCGAGCAGCCCAGGGTCATGGTCGGCGAACGCCTGGTTGAAGCGGGTGACTACGTCGGCGGTGGGACGAGACATGTTCGGCTCCTTAGATAGACCAGTCGATCTACTATGATCGTAGACCGACTGGTCTATCTGTCAAGTAGTCTGGTGCACGTGAACACGAAGACAACCGCCGGACCTCGGGAACGTCTGCTGGCCGCAGCCAAGGAGCTGACCTACCAGCAGGGCACCGCAGTGGGCGTCGACGCCCTGCTGAAGGCCGCGAACGTCGCGCGGCGCTCCCTCTACGAGCACTTCGGCGGCAAGGACGGGCTGATCGCCGAAGTCCTGCGCGTGACCGCGGCGGAGGACGAGGCCGCCTACGAGCAGGCGATGCGGGCAGCGGGATCCAATCCGCGCGAACGTCTGCTCGCCATCTTCGACTGGCTCGACGAGGTCATCCAAGAGCCCGGATTCCGCGGCTGCCGATATCTCGCCGCAGACCTCGCCCTCGCCGACCCCGACCATCCAGGGCATGCCGTCACCCGCCGCTACAACGAACGCATCCGCGAGATCCTGGAACGCGAACTGAACGAACTCGGCCACCCGCGACCGGCACTCGCCGCAGACCAGCTCGTGGTGCTCATCAACGGCGCGCTCGCCATCGGAGCCATGCGCCCACACAGCCGCCCTGCCCTGGCGGCACGTCAACTCGCGGACCAGATGCTGAGCGGCGACGACAAACGCTGAGCATCAACCACAGAACAGCAGTTGCCCCCGGCCGACGGCCGAGGGCATTGATTGGAGTGGGTCGGTCAGCGGACGACGCTGGCGGTCTTGACTCCGACGACGAAGGCGGACCAGGCGTACGCCGGGAAGGCGAGGACCGGTCCGGCCTGGTCTTTGCTGTCGCGTACGGCGACGACGTCGGTCAGGTTGTCGGCGATCTCGACGCAGTCGCCACCGTTGTCGCCGCTTCGAGTGCTCTTACGCCACTGGGCGCCGGTCAGGTCAGCCATGGTGGACCTCCGCAGCAATTTTTCCGATCATGTGCCTCGATTGTCCCTCATCAAGGGCGAGCGCGGTCAGCCCGGCCCAGACGGTTTCGTAGGCGGCCAGTTCGCTCGGCCGGTCGAGGTAGAGCGCTCCGGTCAGCGATTCGCAGTACACGATTGGTGGCTCCGGGGTGTTTCGGTTGCCGGACGGGAACGAAAGCATGACGAACGTGCCGGCGACGGCGCCGTAGTGAAGGCCAGCGGCCAGCGGCAACACCCGGATCGAGACATTGGGTAGTGCGCCTACCACCAGCAGGTGGTTGAGCTGCGCGGCCATCGTCTCGCGGCTGCCCACTGTTCGAAGCAACGCTCCCTCATGGATGATCACCTCAAGCTTCGGGGCGGGTGGTAGGCGTCTCGTCAGAAGAGATTGGCGTTGTAGCCGGATCTCGACCAGTCGGTCTCGCTCCTCGTCGCTCCTCGTCAACCGATGTTGGTAGACCGCCAGCGCGTAGCCTCTGGTCTGCAGCAGCCCAGGTATCAGCGCCTCGTCGTATCGCCGCTGGTGTGACGCGACCGCTTCGAGGCCGACGTACAGTTCGAACCACTCGGGGATGGCGTCGCCGTACGCGTGCCACCAGCCCTTGGCCCTGGTCTGGGTGGCCAGCCCGACCAGGGCGCCGACCAGTTCCGGCTTGACGTCGTAGAGCGTGCACATCGCCTTGACGTCGAGTGAGCGGACGACGCCGAGTCCACTCTCGATCCGCCAGACCTTCTGCAGTTGCGCCGGCACCGGCCTGCGCGCCGGGATGCTGACCTGCCACACCTGCCTGGACGGCCACCGGATCTTCCAGGGTCTGGCCGTCACCCTCACCGACCTGGACCACCAGGTCGTACACCTGAACTGGCGGGCCGGCGACGCCGCGCCCGCGCCGCTGGTCGCGACCCAACCCGGCGGCAAACCGGTGGTCCAGCTCCCGGAGCGCTTCCGGCTGGCCACCCACGCCAGGACCTTCGGGGTACGACCGGAGGATCTCACCGAGGCCGACGGCGGCTGGTCGGTCGGCCAGGACCTTCGCGAGGGGTACGTCACCCTGCACGTGACCGGCGTCGAGCCGCTGACCCAGCAGCTCGCCGAGGCCGGTCGGGGCAGACCCGCCGGCCGGCTGATCGTGCTGACCGCAGCACCCGAGGTGCCGTCGTTGGCGCAGCTGATCCGGCTCGCCCACGGCCTCGGCCTGGCGGTCGACGTCTCGGTACGCGACAACCGGCACGACGCCGACGACCCGCTGCGCGTGCACGGCGTCTGCTGGTACGTCGAGATAACCGTCGCCGCCCCGACGGCGCCGGAGGGCGAGCCCACGAGCCCTGGCCGCCGCGATCGACTATGCCCTCGACTATCTGGCAAGTGTGCTGGTCGAGGCGGTGCCGGAGGACCCGGCGCAGCCGATCGCCGCACCACACGCGCCGATGTCGGACGCGATCGCCGACCCGGAACCGATGCTGCTCAGGCTCGGTGCACACCACGCCGGCCACTGGATCACCGTCCACTTCGGCGCCGACGACTGCCGAATCGGCCTGCGAGAGCAGGGCAGCTTCCGTCATCTGGTCACCGCCGCAGACCTGAGCAGCGGGCTGACCGCGCTCGGCCTGACGACATCCTGACCGATCGTTCCAACCGAGACCGTCTACACCGGACAGCCGCCAGGTCTACCGCTGCTATGGGATGGTGACGCCGTACGCCGCGAGGATCTCCCTGATCGGCTGGTAGTACGTCGTCCCACCGCTGGTGCAGTTGCCGCTGCCACCGGAGAGGATGCCGAGGATCGTCCCGGTCGACGCGGCGTAGAGCGGCCCGCCGCTGTCGCCCGGCTCGGCGCAGATGTTGGTGCGGATGAGCCCGGAAACGCTGCCCTCGGCGTAGTTCACGGTCTGGTTGAGGCCGGTGACCGTGCCGCAGCGTACCCCGGTGGTGGCTCCGCTGCGGCAGACGGCCCGACCGACGTACGGGCTGCCGGCACCGGTGATCGGGAGCAGGTTCGGATAGGTGTAGACGGCGCTGGGCCGGCTGACCGTGCCGGTGTAGCGCACGATGCCGTAGTCGTTGCCGGGGAAGCTGCTGCCGGTGGTGGTGCCGAGCGGGACCGTCCGGCCGCTGTCGGCGTACCAGGTCGTGGCGGCCCGGGTGCAGTGCCCGGCGGTGACGAAGTAGGCGGTGCCGCCGGCCCGTACGTTGGCGCCGAGGGAGCACCGGGCGGTGGCGGGGCCGTAGACCGCCTGCCCGCCCGCGATGAGCAGGCGCAGCCGGCCCGGTTCGCGCCGGAACACCGCGCCGGAGCGCTCGGCCACGGCCCGGAGCAGCCGTGCCTGGGTCTCGGGCACGGAGTCGTCGACGGTCAACGTTGTCCGGCCGGTCGCCGGATCGGTGCCCCAGGCGGTTCCGGCGGTGCGCACCTCGGCCACGGTGGCCGGGCCGGGTGCGGCGCTCCGCTCCGGATGCGCGGCGGCCGGGGTGGCCGGCAGCACCACGGCGAGGGCGAGGACGAGGATCGGTACGAGGCGCATCCCGCAACCCCCGATTGTCGGCAGTCGATGTACTGCCAGGATCCGCCCCCACCCGCCCGGATTCAAGAGCGGCTCGACGTCATCCGCACAGTCGGCGGGTCGGGTGCGGAGGAGCGGCAACGAATCCTCCCGCCGTGCCGGAGCGACAGAGCACAGTGGACCGCCGTGCCCGCCGTCACCGCCGGTCCGCGCCGGTGATCCGGGCGCGGGCGTCGGCCACCAGGTTCGCCGCGTGCGGCCCGGCCGCGTACCGTGCCGCCTCCATGGTGTCCGTCACCGCGGCTACCGGGTCCGGGTTCGTCGCCCGGTGCAGGGTGAGCCAGAGCCAGCGGTGTTCCCCGTCGTGCAGCTGGGAGCGGCGGGCGCGCAACTGCGCCTCGTCGGTCAGGGCACGGGCGGCGATGCTGGCGGCGACGTCCGGGTCGTCGTCCAGCCCCGCGTACCGGGCCGCCTCCGCCGCGACCCACCAGGCCAGGTCCCGCAACTCCGCCTCGGGTAGCCCGGTCAACGCCCCGGCGGTCACCCCGAGCAGGGCGTCGGGCTGCCCGGCCAGTGCCACGATGGTCGCCCCGAGCGTGGTGTCGGGCTGCGGGCGGCGGGGATACAGGGTGGGCAGGTCCGGCACGATCCGGAAGGCGATGTCGGCGGCCTCGATCCGGGCCAGCGCCTCGGCGGTGATGCCGTGACCGGTGAACCGCTGCACCGCGACCAGCCCCATCAGCCGCTTGCCGCGCTGGTGGTCGCCGAAGTCGAGGTCGGCCAGCGCTGTGCCGAGTGCCGGCGGCGCTTCGAGGTTGTCGAACGGTTCCACCGACAGCAGCACCTCGCCGTGCTCCGCGAACGACAGCCGGGTCACCCCGTTGACGTTCCAGTACATGCTGGCGGTCCGGCCGCCGGCCGAGGCGCGGGACAGGACCGGGGCGGTCGAACCCTGCCAGCCGTTGTACTCGACCGCGATCACGGCGTCGCCGACGTCCAGCACCGCGACCCACGGATCGATCGACTGGCTGCGCATCAGGTCCTCGTCGATCGCCCGCATCGACTCCGGCCGGGCAGGGTCCGCGCCGAACGCCCGGAGTACGTCCCCGACAGCCGCCCCGGTCGTCACGGTGACCGTCGCCGCCTCGGACAGCACGCTTCGGCGTACCCATCGATAGGCGGTTTCCGGCCGTTCGAGGCGTACCGGCTCCGGCTCGCCGCGCAGCCGGTGCCCCAGCCGGTCGGTACGGGCGTGCACGATCTCCGGCGCCTCCGGCCCCTGCCAGATCATCAGCTCGTAGTACTCGTTGTGCGGCTCGTCCGTGTCGTCCCTGCCCCGGGCGTGTACCCGCAGCCGGTAGTCGCCCGGCCAGGGCGGGGTGGCCCGCCGCAGTTGCGGCTCGGCCGGACCGGACCCGACCACCGAGGCGCCGCCGGCGGCAGCCCGCCAGCTCACCTCGACGACTTCCTCCCAGCCGGGCCCGACCTCGGGCGGCGGCCCGTCCAGGACGGTCAGCAGCAGCCGGACCTGACCGCTCTCGGCACCGGTGCGGATCACCGCACCACCTGGTACGACCGTCACCAGCCCGTTGCCGTCGAAGTCGACCTCCGGGACGTGGTCGCCCTCCAGCAGCCCGAACCGGTGCCCCGACATCTGCACCGAGCCAGTGGACCGGCGGGGCATCAGGTACTCCGCCCTGGCCCTGGCCAGCACCGCCCCGGCGTAGTTGGCCGGCATCGGGATTTCCCGGAGCAGCAGGGCGGCGGTGCCGATCGCGACTCCGAGCACGGCCGGCGGGTTCGTGGCCCACGGCGGAATGCCGGTCCGGTGTGACACGACGACCGCGGTGGCCACGGCCAGCGAGAGTTGTGCCGCCCCGTGCGCCGCCGCGACCTCGGCCTCGTCGGTGAGGTCGGGCCGGACCGCCAGCATGGGGGCCAGCCGTGGATGGCTGGCCAGCCGGCGGGTCAGCGCGACGACCAGCGGCACGGCACCGGGCCGGATCTGCTCCAGCAGGACCGCGCCGGTGACCGCCTCGCTCTGCCCGTTCAGGCTGGCGATGCCGACGTTGCCGGTGAACGGTTCGGGCAGGAATCCCGTCAGGTCCGGTGCACCGGTCAGGTCCAGTTCCGCGACCGTCAACTCGAGCGCGCCGAGCAGCCGCTCGGTGAGCAACGCCGGCAGCGAGCCGAGCGCGTCGCGTACCGGGGAGTGGCCCGATCCCGGCCGGCGGGCAGGGCGGGCCATGGCCATCGCCATCGCCCGGGAGTGCCGGACGGCCGGTTCGCGGATCGGCCAGAGATCCTCGTCGGCGACCGCTCGTAACCGGCCGAGTTCGGCCGCCGGTGCCGGTGGGATGCGGTCGACGAGCCGCGGCAGCGCCGCAGCCACCGGACCGACCAGCCCAGCCAGGATCTCATCAGGAACCTCGACCACAGCGCCCCCCGCTGTCCCGCCGTATCGACGGCACATTCTAACCATCGATCTGCTCGCAGCCCGCCCACGCAGCCGGCGACTCTGGTGACAGCCGGGGGGATGGCCGAAAGCGTCAGTGTCCTGTCATTGCCGCCAGATCCGCGGCTCGGGACGATGGGTCGGTGCATGACCGTCGGATCGTCTTCGTGATCTTCCCGAGGTTCCAGGTGCTCGACCTGACCGGCCCGCACGAGGTGTTCGCGCAGGCCGAGCGGCTCGCGCCGGGCTACCGGCCGGAGACCGTCGCGCCGCTGCCCGGTCCGGTCACCGCCAGCGGCGGCCTGACCGTGACCCCGGACCTCGGCATCGACGAGCACACCGGCCCGATCGACACGCTTGTGGTCACCGGTGGTCCCGGTCGGGTGGAAGCCTGCGCCGACCGGCGGCTGGTCGACTGGATCCGCGCCGCCGCCGGGCGGTCCCGGCGGGTCGCGGCGGTGTGCAGCGGAGCGTTCCTGCTGGCCGAGGCGGGGCTGCTCGACGGGCGGCGTGCGGTCACCCACTGGGGAAGCTGCGCCGAACTGGCCCACCGCTATCCGGCGGTCACCGTGCAGCCGGACCCGATCTTCGTCCGGGACGGTGCCGTGTGGACCTCGGCCGGGATCACCGCCGGGCTCGACCTCGCGCTCGCCCTGGTCGAGCAGGACCGGGGCGCCGAGACGTCCCGGACGATCGCCCGCCGACTGGTCATGTTCGTGCAACGACCCGGCGGCCAGGCCCAGTTCAGCACCCAGCTCGCCGCCCAGCGACCGGCCCGGGGCGGGCTGCGCCAGCTCCAGGAGTGGGTGACCGAGCACCTCGCCGACGACCTCACCGTGCCCGTCCTCGCCGCCCGGGCCGGGATGAGCGAACGACACTTCGCCCGGGTCTTCAGCGCGCAGACCGGACAGACGCCCGCGGCGTACGTCGAGTCGGCCCGGATCGAGGCCGCCCGCCGCCTGCTGGAGACCACCGACACCCCGCTCGGATCGGTCGCCCGGCACTGCGGCTTCGGCACCGTCGAGACGATGCACCGCCGCTTCCGACGCACGGTCGGGGTCACCCCCGGCCAGTACCGCCGACACTTCGGTTGAGAGGACCAGCACCATGCGCATCGTCATCCCGCTCTTCGAACGGTTCACCGCGCTGGACGCGGTCGGCCCGTACGACGTACTCAAGCTGCTGCCCGACGCCGACGTGGTGTTCGCGGCGACGAGTCCCGGACCGGTCCGGAACACCGCCGGTACCCTCGCGCTGACCGCCGACGCCGCCCTGGCCGACATCGACTCCTGCGACGTACTCGTGGTGCCCGGCGGTGCCGTGCGGGACCAGCTCGGCGGCGGGGAACTGGTGGACTGGATCAGGCGGGTGCAGGGCACCGCCCGGTGGACGACCTCGGTCTGCACCGGATCGCTGCTGCTCGGCGCCGCCGGGCTGCTGCGCGGGCGTACCGCCACCACGCACTGGGGGTCCGCAGAGCGGCTGGCGTCGTTCGGCGCGACCTACACGGCACAGCGGGTGGTCGAGGACGGCACGCTGATCACCGCTGCCGGCGTTTCCGCCGGGATCGACATGGCGCTCACCCTGGCCGCCCGGCTCACCGACCGGACCACCGCCGAGGCCATCCAGCTCGCCATCGAGTACGACCCGCAGCCGCCGTTCGACACCGGCTCGCCGGCGAAGGCGCCCCAGGTGGTACGGGACCGCTACGCCGCCGGCTTCCGGACGACCGCCCGGCCGGAAGCCGCCGCAGCGCCGGAATTCGCCGCAGCGCCGGGATCCGCACCGCACCCGCCAGGTGGGCCGGGGAGCCAGCTGTAGGGGGGACCTGCCAGCTGGGCCAGGGGAACCAGCTTGAGGGACCAGCCGGCAGAGGTGCTGCCCGGCGGGAACTAGTCGGTGGGCAGTGGCTCGTCGTCCGGCGGGCGGAGCGCCGACACCGGGCGGTCCGGATCCGTGGCGACCAGGCTGAGCAGGAGCGCCAACTCGGTGAGCAGACTCTCGACGGTTTCCGGGCCGAGTTGGCGCAGGTCGTAGCGGGCGTGCAGGCCGAGCCGCTCGCCGGGCACGACGACCAGGCGGAGCGGGTGGTGCGACGTCGTCCAGCGGCCGTCGAAGCGTACCGAGATCGTCGAGGCGTCGGCCGTACCGGTGAACAGGTCGTTGTCCATCGGATAGGTCTCGAAGTCGAGCACGCTGGCGAAGAGCGGCGCGTCGGCGGGCAACCCGGCCCAGGACCGGAGCAGGGCCGGCGGCACGTGGTCGAACGGCCGGGCCAGGGCCTGCCGTGCCTGCAACCCGCGCAGCCACACCCCGACCGGCTGGTCGGGCCGGATCCGCACCCGGACCGGCACGGTGTTGGTCAGCGGGCCGACAAGCGTCTCCGCCGCCGGTCCACCGGCCCGGCCGGCGACCGTCGCACCGATGACGACGTCGGCGGCGGTGCCGGCACCGGTGTCGGTGCGGGCGGCGAGCAGGCGGGCCCAGCAGCCCTGGACCACCGCCGGAAGCGTGAGTCGCTGCTGGCCGATCGTCTCGTGCAGCAGGTAGGTGTCCTCACTGGTCAGTTCGAGGGAGTACTCGTCGAAGGCGTCGGCCGGCTCTCCGCGCCAGTCCGGGAGATCGCGCTGCACCGGCCCGGGCGGCGGCAGGTCGGCCAGCTCGGTCCGCCAGAACTGCTCCGCCTCGGCCAGGTCCCGGGCGGTCGACCACGCGACATGGTCCCGGAACGGCGGCGGGGTGGGCAGCTCCGCGTCCCGGCCCTCGACCGCCGCGCGGTATTCGGACAGCGCCTCACCGAGCAGGATCGGCAGGCTCCACCCGTCGACGACCAGGTGGTGCGCAGTCCAGACCAGCAGGTGCTCGGTTTCGGAGACGCGGAGCAGGGCGAACCGGCACAGCGGCGGGACGTCCAGGGCGAACCCGCGGACCCGGTCGGCGGCGAGCAGTTCGGCGAGGCCGCGCCGACGCTGGCAGGCCCGGATGGTCCGCAGGTCGTCGAGGTGCCACCCGGGCGGCGGTGCCTCCGGCCAGACCACCTGCACCGGCCCCGCCTGCACCGGGTCCACCGCCACCGGTTCCACCTGCACGGACTCGCGGCCATCGTGCCGGACGAACCCGGTGCGCAGTATCTCGTGCCGGGCGATCACCCGGTGCCAGGCCTGCTGGAACTCGGCGACCCGCAGCCGGCCACGGATGACGAGTCGGACCTGTTCGAGGTCGGTCGCCGGATCCGCCTCGGCGGAACCGGGCGTGAGGACGGCGCGCTGGACCGGCGAGAGAGGATAGCCGTCCCGTACGTCGACAGAACTTGTCATCCCGTCACCTCCGACAGACCGGCGCGGCTGATCGACGGCCGGGCCACGACCACCGGGCCCGGTGCGGTGCGCACCGGCGACGCGAGAAGAACTGAGAGACTCATCGGGGCAGTGCCACTCCCTGCTCGAACACCTGCCGGTACGACGCGACGGCGCACGGAAACATGGAGATCCATGATTCGACGCCGAGTGTCGCCGACGTTACCAGGGGTGGCGTGCCGCTGTCTCCCCGCCACGCGTACGACGGCAGTCGTACCTGTTTCGCCGAAATGTTCCTGGCGATCGTCTCAGCTGTTGGAACGGTCCATCCGGCCAGCCTGCCGGTCACCGGACGACCGAGGGTTACTCGTGCCGGACCAGGGCGGCGGCCCAGCTCCGGGCCGGCCGGGCGGCGGCGAGCGTCCCGGCGAGTGCCCCGGCCAGGGCGGTCGCCGGCACGGTCGCGGCGAGCAGCACAGCGGAGGGCGGCTGGGCGAGCCCCGGACCGGCACCGATGCTGATCGTCACCTGGTCGGTGAGCAGCCGGAACACCAGCAGCCCGACCGGAAGCCCGACGAGCGCGCCGGCGAGGCCGAGCGTGGCGCCGCCGGTCGCGGACTGGGCGAGGGTCTGCCGCACCGTGAACCCGACCGCCCGGAGCACCCCGAGAGTCCGGGCGCGTTCCCGGGCACCGGTGAGCAGCGCGGCGGCCAGGTTGGCGAAACTGACCAGCAGGACGAGGGCGGCCAGCAGGCGCATCGCCACGGCGTACGTGCCGAGGTCGTCGGGGTCGGCGGACCGGGCGTGCACCGTGACCCCGGGGCCGAGCCGGCCCCGCAGCGCGGCGGCCAGTGCCTCCGGCGTACCGGCCGGTCCGGCGGAGACCAGGTAGGCGTCGGGTGCCAGTCCCGGCGGCAGCATCTCGGCCCGGTACATCAGCAGTTCGCCGGTGTCCTCGGTCTCGCTGTACCACCCCACGACGGTCAGGCGCAGCGGGACCTGCCCGGCCCGCACCTCGATCGTGTCGCCGAGCCGCAGGTCGAACCGACGCAGCAGGCCGTAACCGGCGATCGCCTCGCCGGGCGCCCGCAGCGGCCGACCCTCCCGGACCAGGAACCGGGCCGCGGCCGGGTCCCCGCCGACGGCCCGGGACAGGAACGTCTGGTCGCCGAGGGTGGTCCGCCGGTCGAACTTGCTGTACCAGCCGGCGGCGCCGGGCGTACCCGCCAGCGCGGCGGTCAGCACGGCCGGATCGGTGTCACCCGGCACCACCACGGCGTCGTAGGGGTCACCGGTCCGGGCCGGCTCGGCGACCAGCCGGTCCATCGTGGCGCTGAAGCCGACCCCGACGACGACCGCCGCCACGGCGACCGCCAGGGCGGCCGCGGTCAACGTCGAGCGCCCGGGACGGCCGAGCACGGCACCGAGCCCGTACCGGTGGGCCGGCGGCAGCCGGAGCCGGTCGAGCAGCCGGGTGACCCACGCCGGTGCCGCGCCCTGCGGCGGGGCGCTGCGCAGCACGTCGGAGACCGGTTGCCGGGCCGCCCGCCAGGCCGGCAGCACGGTGGCGGCGGTGAGCACGGCGCCGACCAGCAGGGCGGAGTTGAGCAGTGCCAGTGGGGCGATCCGCGGTACGGGCCGGCCGAGCGCACCGCCGAGTCCGATCTGGAGGTACGGTGCGAGCAGCGAGCCGGCCGCCCAGCCGGCGAGTACGCCCGCCGCACCGAGCAGCAGTGCCTCGGTGACCAGTCCGGTGACCACCTGTCGGGTGGTGTAGCCGACCGCGCGGAGCAGCGCGATCTCCCGCCGCCTCGCCAGGAGCCGGGCGGTGGCGGTGCCGGCGACCACGAACGCGGCGGCGAGCAGCACGAAGAGGCCGAAGCCGGCCAGCGAGGCGCCGAAGATGCGGTCCCGGACGGTGATGTCCGCCCTGGTGTCCGGCCACGGCTGGACCGCGTGCACGCCGTCGAGGGTGCCGAGCCGGGCGGCCACCGCGTCGGCCTGGCCCGGGTCGACCAGCCGGGCGACCAGCAGCGCGCTTCCGACGGCCCTCCCCGGCCGGGGCGGGGCGGGCACGGCCGCCGGTGCGGCGAGGGCGGCCAGGGTGGCCGGGTCGACGAAGAGCCGGATCGGGTCGCAGTCCGGATAGAAGCAGTCGGTCAGGTCGACCGCGGTGCCGACGACGGTCAGCGTCGCCGGCCGACCGGCCACGGTCAGCCGGAGAGGGTCACCGGTGCGGATGCCGGCCTCGGTCGCGGCAGCCTGGTCCAGGAGCACCTCCCCGGGCACCCCGGCCGCCGGCAGCTCGCCGGTACGCAGCACCGGCCGCCCCGGGGACGACTCGTCGGGCAGGACGGTGATCCGGGCGTCGACCGGGTCCGGACCGAGCATCACCGCCGCGTCGACGTACGGGCGTACCGGGCCGGTCGCCGCGAACGCCGGGTCCGGGCGTATCGCCGCCAGCGCCTCCGGTGTGCCGTAGACGACCAGGTCCGGCCGGCCGGCGTCCCGGTGGATCCGGTCCACCTCGGCGCCGGCCTGCCCCTGCACGGCGAGCCCGGCGACCACGCCGGTGGTGGCCAGCGCGGTGACCAGCACGGTGGCGAGTGCGCTGGCCCGGTTGCCGCCGCGCAGGCCGGAGCGGGCGAGCCGGAGGACGGCGGACACGGCTCAGCTCTCCAGGTCGATGAGGTTGCGCAACGCCGGCCGGCCGGGCGGGCCGGTCAGGTCCCGCTCGTCGACGACCTGCCCGTCCAGCATGGTCAGCACCCGGTCGGCGGCCGACGCGACCCGGTGGTCGTGGGTGACCAGCACGATGCTCTGGCCGCCGACGTGGCGTCGGCGCAGCAGGTCGAGCACGTTCTCGGCGGCGGTCGAGTCCAGCGCCCCGGTCGGTTCGTCGGCCAGCAGCACGTCCGGGCGGTGTACGACGGCACGGGCCAGCGCCACCCGTTGCTGCTGGCCGCCGGAGAGTTCGGCCGGCGCGGCGTCGGCGGCCTCGACCAAATCCAGTTCGTCGAGGACCTCCAGCGAACGGCGGCGGGCCTCGCGGCGGCCGGTGCCCTGGAGCAGGAGTGGCAGCTCCACGTTGCCGGCGGCCGTCATCGTGGGCACCAGGTTGAGGAACTGGAAGACGAAGCCGACGTGCCGGCGCCGCAGCAGGGCACGCCCGCTCTCCGAGCGGGTGTCCAGCCGCTGGCCGGCCAGCCACACCTCGCCCCGGTCGGGGCGGTCGAGCCCGCCGAGCAGGTGCAGCAGGGTGGACTTGCCCGAGCCGCTCGGACCGGTCACCGCGACCCAGTCCCCGGCCGCCACCTCGATCGAGACGTCCCGGAGCGCGGCCGCGTCCCGTACGCCGCCGTGGTAGGTGCGCACCAGGCCGCGGGCGTGCAGCAGCGGATCACCCATCGCCGTCTCCCGTCCACGTGGTCTTGAGTTCGATTTGTGCGAGCTGTTGCTGGCACGCGTCCAACCAGCGCAACTCGGCCTGTAGGTGCAGTGCGGTGGCCTGTAGCAGCAGCCCGCTGACACTTCCGGCGGCGGTGCGGGCCGCCTGCCGGTCGAGTTCCCGGAGCGCTTCCAGGCAGCGCTGCCGGTGCTCGGTGACGACCGTCCGGGGATCCACGTCGGGCAGCAGTGGCGCGGCCAGCCGGGCGGCGACCAGCCGGAGCAGCACGTCGGGCCTGACCAGCGGAGGTTCGGCGGGGTCGGCGAGCCACTGACGCAGCGCGGCCGTGCCCGGCGCGGTGAGCCGGTAGACCTTGCGGTCGCGCCGGTCGGCACCGGACTCGGCGGTGTGCGTGACGAGTCCGTCCCGCTCCAGCCGGCCGAGTGTCACGTAGATCTGACCGATGTTGACCTCGCCGCCCGCGTCGGCGAACAGTTCGTCGTAGCGTCGACGCAGCTCGTAGCCGTGCGCCGGGCCGGCGGCGAGCAGCCCGAGCATGAGATGTTTCATCCGCCGACCTCCGATGCCTGGCGGTGGGAGCATAACCGTTAGGCATCGGAGGTCAAGGCAGACACGGGAGGAGACCCGATGGCCGGCAGCGGCAACCCCGGGCGACGGCACCGGAGGAGTTCATCCTCCGGACAGCCGCTGCCCGACCGGCGGTCGCCGGGGCGGGGTTGGATTCCAGGTCGATCGGCGGATGGAGCCGGGCTCCCCGGCACCGTCCCGCCTCGACCGACGGGAGACGACATTGCCACGTACCCTTTCCGCGCTCGGCCTCGCCGGGGCGTTGCTGGCGACCGCCGTGGCGGTGCCGGCCAGTCAGGTGTCGGCCAGCCGGGTGCCGGACAGCAAGTTGCCGGCCAGTCAAGCGTCGGCCAGCCGGGTGCCGGACAGCCAGGCCGCGGCGCACGGCGACCGGTCGCGGCCGGTGGCCGCTGACCGCCCGCTGGTGATCGCGCACCGCGGCGCCAGCGGCTACCGCCCGGAGCACACCCTGGAGGCCTACCGGCTGGCGATCCGGATGGGTGCCGACTTCATCGAGCCCGACCTGGTCTCCACTCGGGACGGCGCGCTGGTGGCGCGGCACGAGAACGAGATCTCGGGTACCACCGACGTCGCCGCCCACCCCGAGTTCGCCGACCGGAGGACCACGAAGACCATCGACGGAACCGCGGTGACCGGCTGGTTCACCGAGGACTTCACCCTGGCCGAGCTGCGGACGCTGCGGGCCAGGGAGCGGCTGCCGCAGGTGCGGGTCACCAACACGACCTTCGACGGCCGGTTCCCGGTGCCGACCCTCCAGGAGGTCGTCGACCTGGCCCGGACCGAGAGCCGGCGGCTGGGCCGGACCATCGGGATCTACCCGGAGACCAAGCACCCCAGCTACTTCCGGTCGATCGGGCTGCCGCTGGAGGAGCCGCTGGTCCGGGTACTGCGGAAGAACGGTCTGACCGGCCGCAAGGACCCGGTGATCATCCAGTCCTTCGAGACCGCCAACCTGCGCGAGTTGGACAGGCTGACCGACGTACGGCTGGTGCAGTTGCTGGACGCGAGCGGTCGGCCGTACGACTTCACCGTGGCCGGTGACCCGCGGAGCTATGCCGACCTGGTCAAGCCGGAGAACCTGCGCTGGATCGACGGCTACGCGGACGGGATCGGGACGAACAAGAACCTGCTGGTGCCCCGGGACGCGAACGGCAGGCTGCTCGCCCCGACCACACTGGTCCGGGACGCCCACCGGGCCGGTCTGGTCGTGCACGCCTGGACGTTCCGGGCGGAGAACCAGTTCCTGCCGGTCGACTTCCGGATCGGCGCCGACCCGAACGCCCGGGGTGACATCGTCGCCGAGTACGAACTCTTCTACGGCCTCGGCCTGGACGGCGTGTTCAGCGACCACCCGGACACCGCAGTGGCGGCCCGGGTCGGCCTAGGCTGACCAGCCCGCCGGCACGGGGCCAGCCCGCCGGCACCGGTGGGTGCTCGCCCTCACCCGGGGCGCCATCCACCGGTCCGCCGATGCCGCGTTATCCCGGTCCACTGGCCGGAGATCGTGGTATGACTGCCGGGTGACAGGGCAGATCCGGACAACACGGAAATTCCGCAGCGGCCGATGACGGGCGGCCGCCTCGGCGACTCCAGGAGCCAGGGACGCCCCACCTACCTGGAACTTCTCCTCGACCTGGTGTACGTCTTCGCGCTCACCCGGCTCTCCCAGCGGCTGACCTACGACTTCACCATGAGCCGTCGTACCCTCCTCTCCGAACTCGGGCAGACCCTGCTGGTCCTGCTCGCCCTCTGGCAGGTCTGGCTGCTCACCGCCTGGATGACCAGCCGGTTCGATCCGCGCCGGATCGAGATCCAGATCATCATCGTCGCGTCGATGTTCGGCGCCATGATCATGGCCGTGTCGCTGCCGCTGGCCTTCGGCGAGCGTGGCGTGATCTTCGCCAGCACCTTCGTCGCAGTGCACATCGGTCGCCCGCTGCTGCTGGTCCTGGTGCAACGCGGCCATCCCCGGCAGCCGGTGTCGATCCGGATCCTGTTCTGGTCGACCCTCGCCTCGGTGGGCTGGATTGCCGGGGCGCTCACCGGTGGTGCCGGACGCGGCATCTGCTGGACGGCGGCGGTGGTCGTGGAGTTCCTCGGTGCCGCCCTGCGCTGGCCGACCCCGGGCTACGGCCGCAGCGACTCGACCTTCTGGGGCATCGGGGCGGCCCACCTGGCCGAGCGGTACCAGCAGGTGTTGCTGATCGCACTCGGTGAGACGATCCTGGTCACCGGGTTCATCCTCAGCGACGTCGGCTTCGCCGTGGAGCGGACCTCGATCTTCGTGGCGAGCTTCGTCACCACGGTGCTCTTCTGGCGCACCTACTTCTACCAGCCGGCCGGGTCGACACTGGCCGCGGCCTTCGAACGCAGCAGCGACCCGCTCCGGTTCAGCCGGTCGGCCGGCTACACCCACCTGGTCATGGTCTGCGGGATCGTCGCCACGGCGGTGGGGTACGGCCTGCTGATCGAGGACCCGTATGCCGGGCGGGACCCGAGCTGGCTCGTCCTCATCTTCGGTGGCCCCGTCCTCTTCCTGCTCGGCAGGGTGTGGTTCGAGCGCGAGGCGAGCCGGCGGATTCCGGTGACCTGGTCGGCCGGGCTGCTCTGCTTCGCCCTGCTCACGCCGGTCGCCGCCGTACTGCCGATGCTGGCCGCGCCGTTCCTGGCCACCACGGTCATGGCCGGGGTCGTCGTCGCCGACGTGCTGCGGGACCCCGGGCAGTTCGCCATCGAACCCAATCCACCGATGTGACCACGAGCCGGCGGACCACGAGCGGGCTGAAGCAGCCGAGCGGGCTGAAGCAGCCGAGCGGGCTGAAGCAGCCGAGCCGGCGGACCACGAGCAGGCGGAAGCGGCCGAGCGGGCGGAGTTGGCCGGTGTGCGGTGGCCGACCTGGCCGGAGGTGGCCGGTGTGCGGTGACCGAGGAGGCGGAGCTGGCTGGCCTGGACCGGTCCGGTGGCAGGTCGCCCAGCCAGGCTGACCCTGGCAGGATCGTCGGCAGTCGACCGACGGGAGGGACGGATGCTGCTGCCGGCGCTGGGTGGCCGCCTACCCGACCGCCCGGACGCGATCCGGGTCGACGGCGAGCCCGCCTCCTGGGCGGAACTCCGGGCGGCGGCCGAGGCGGTGGCCAGCCGGCTGGTCGGAGCGCCGGCCGTCGCCGTGCACGCCACCGCCACGCTTCCCGGCGTCGTCGGCGTGCTCGGCGGGTTACTGGCCGGGGTACCGGTGGTGCCGGTGCCCGCCGACGCCGGACCGGTGGAACTCGCGCACATCCTCACCGACTCCGGGGCCGCGCTGCTGCTGGCGGACGTCCCGCCGCCGCATCCGGTGCCGGTGCCGGTCGAGCCGGTCCGCGCCGGCCGGCCCGCGTCGGGCGGCGGGCTTGCCGAACCACCGGGTACGGCCACCGCGCTGATCCTCTACACCAGCGGCACGACCGGGGCGCCCAAGGGCGTCCTGCTGACCCGGGACGCGATCGCGCACGACCTGGACGCCCTGGCGCAGGCGTGGGCGTGGAGCCCCGACGACATCCTGGTGCACGGGCTGCCGCTGTACCACGTGCACGGGCTGGTGCTCGGCGTACTCGGCGCGCTGCGGGTCGGCTGCCGACTGGTGCACACCGGCCGGCCGCTGCCGGGACGGTACGCGGCGGCCGGCGGGACGCTGCTGTTCGGCGTACCGACGGTCTGGTCGAGGATCGCCGACGACCCGTCGTCGGCCCGTGCGCTGAGCGCTGCCCGGTTACTTGTCTCCGGCAGCGCGCCGCTGCCGGAACCGGTCTTCGCCCGGCTGGCCGGACTGACCGGGCACCGGCCGGTCGAGCGGTACGGCATGACCGAGACCCTGATCACGGTCAGCACCCGGGCCGACGGGGACCGCCCGCCCGGACACGTCGGTCTGCCGCTGCCCGGGGTGCGGACCCGGCTGGTCGACGACGCCGGTGCGGTGCTGCCGGCCGACGGGGAGAGCATCGGCGAACTCCAGGTCCGGGGTCCGACCCTCTTCGCCGGCTACCTGGGGATGCCGGAGGCGACCGCCGCCGCGCACACCCCGGACGGCTGGTTCCGCACCGGTGACGTGGCGACGGTCCGCCCGGACGGGCAGCACCGGATCGTCGGCCGGGCCAGCACCGACCTGATCAAGAGCGGCGGGTACCGGATCGGCGCCGGTGAGGTGGAGAACATGCTGCTGGCACATCCCGGGGTCCGAGAGGCGGCGGTGGTCGGGGCGCCGCACCCGGACCTCGGGCAGGAGGTGGTGGCGTACGTCGTCGGCGACGGCGTGACCGCCCAGGCCCTGATCGACTTCGTCGCCACCGGGCTGTCCCGGCACAAGCGGCCCCGCCGGGTGCACCTGGTCGAGGCGCTGCCCCGCAACGCCATGGGCAAGGTGCAGAAGCGGCAACTGCCGGGCTGACCGGAGCGGCGACCGCCGGGCTGACCGGCCCGGGATGTGATCTTCGTCCATCGGTACGCCCAGGCTTGATCCACCGGCCGGGGCCGGCGGATGCCCGGGTAGCGTGGTCGGGAGCACACCGCCGAGGAGGCGGTCGCCGGAGGACCGGCCCGGGGTGCCATGGTGACGGCAGGCTCGCCGGGGACCCGGCGGCGTCGTGGCGGAGGAGAAGAGGGCGCGCGTGCAGACCCGCACTGATCTCGTCGAGGACCTGATGGGGCGCTTTCCGCACATTCCACGCGAGGCGGTCATCAAGGAGGACCTGCTGCGCGGCGGCATGGCGTTCGACGACTCGGCGCTGACCGACAACGAGAACGGCGAGGTCAAGCCGAAGTCGTACTTCATCTTCTCCTTCGACCACCGGACCCTGCCCGAGCTGGGTTCGGCGGCGCTGCGCCGGCCACCGGAGGAGATCGTCCTGACCGGCGGCCCGTACGAGCTGCGCCGCACGGTCGTCTCGGTGCGGGTCAACCCGGACTCGCCGTACCGGGTGAAGGACGGCGGGGACGGTGTGCTCCGGCTCTATCTCGACGACCGGCCGATCGCCGACGTCGGACTGCCGCCGATGCCGGAGTACTACCGGCACACCCTGGCCGGCGGCAAGTCGGTGATGGAGGTCGCCCCGACCATCCAGTGGGGTTACCTGATCTATCTGACCGTCTTCCGGGTCTGCCAGTACTTCGGCGCCAAGGAGGAGTGCCAGTACTGCGACATCAACCACAACTGGCGGCAGCACAAGGCGGCCGGGCGGCCGTACACCGGGGTGAAGCCGGTGGCCGAGGTGCTGGAGGCGATGGAGATCATCGACCGGCACGACACCCTCGGCGCGTCGAAGGCGTACACGCTGACCGGGGGGAGTGTCACCTCCAAGGTCGACGGGCTGGCCGAGGCCGACTTCTACGGCCGGTACGCCAAGGCGATCGAGGAGCGGTTCCCGGGCCGGTGGATCGGCAAGGTCGTCGCGCAGGCCCTGCCCAAGGCGGACGTGCAGCGGTTCCACGACTACGGCATCCGGATCTACCATCCCAACTACGAGGTCTGGGACAAGCGGCTGTTCGAGCTCTACTGCCCAGGCAAGGAGCGGTACGTCGGCCGCGAGGAGTGGCACCGTCGCATCCTCGACTCCGCCGAGATCTTCGGCCCGCGCAACGTGATCCCGAACTTCGTGGCCGGGATCGAGATGGCCGAGCCGTTCGGCTTCGGCACCGTCGACGAGGCGATCGAGTCGACCACCGAGGGACTCCAGTTCTTCATGTCCCGGGGGATCACGCCCCGGTTCACCACCTGGTGCCCGGAACCGACCACCCCGCTCGGCCGGACCAACCCGCAGGGCGCACCGCTGGAGTACCACATCCGGCTGCTGGAGGCGTACCGGGCGACGATGGAGGCGAACGGCCTGAGCAGCCCGCCCGGGTACGGCCCGCCCGGCGCCGGCAACGCGGTCTTCTCGGTCAGCTCGTTCATGGACACCCTGCCGGCGGCCTGACTCCTTCGCGATCGGCCTGGCGCCTGGCGACCGGCCCGAGGCTCGGGGGCGGCCCGCGTGCGGCCCCGGGCGGTGGCCTTCCGGAAGGTCCGGTGGGCGGCTTTCCTGAGGCTCCGGAGCGGCCTGGCGTGAGGCTCTGGGCGGCGTCCGCCTGACGCTCTGGGCGACAGGAGCCCGGGTGCGTCCGTCGCGCTGCACGCCCGCTCCCGGACCGTCGGCTCGGCCAGGCCGGCGAGCAGTGGCATTCGCCCTCGCCCTCTCCGCCGGGTGCGGCCGGTTCGGCGGCGACGGCCCGCCGGCAACGGACCCTGGTGCTGCCCCGCCGGCCGTCGGCGGTGCCGCCCCGGGGACCGAGCCGACCGACACGGCACCGGCGGCACCGGCGGCCGGTCCGCTGGATGCCTGCGCACTCGTCACCAGGGCGGAGGCGGAGAAGCTGGCCGGTACGCCGCTCGAGGACGCCGTACCGGTCCGGGAGACGTGCACCTACACCGGACCCGTCACCGGACCCACGGCACAGGTGGAGGTCTACGTCGGCGACGGGGCGAAGAAGTTCCTCGACATCGAGCGTGAGCTCGGGCACGAGATCTGGCCGCTGCCCGGCGTCGGCGACGAGGCGTACGCCGAGGACGGTGCCGTCTTCGTCCAGAAGGGCGGCCGGTGGGTCGCGGTGAAGCTGGTGCTGCTCGCCGACCCGAAGGAGAGCCGCGAGCCGCTGGAGCAGGTGGCCGGTACCGTCGCCAGCCGGATGTGACTACGTCCGGAGGTAACCTCCGGATCGAGGTTCGAAACCGCGTCATCCGTTCTGTCGTCGCCAGACCATGATCGACGGAGAATTTCTTCCGGTGGGGTAAATGGATGGGGGCGCTGATGCGTAAACCCCGTGTGGACCGAGAACGGAAGGACTTCGCGGACTTCTACCAGCGCTCCCGAGACAACTGCCTGCGCGCCGTACTGGCTGGTACGGGCGATCGCGCGCTGGCCGAGGATCTGGTCGCTGAGGCGTACGCGCGCGCCTGGGCCTCCTGGCCGCGGGTGAGCCGGCATCCGGCACCGGCGGCGTGGGTGGTGCGCACCGCACTCAACGTCCGGGTGTCCTGGTGGCGGCGACGCCGGCGGGAGGTGGCCCTCGACGGCCACGAGCGGGCGTCCCCCGTCGAGGACGACTTCGACACCGACGACGCCCTGCTGGAAGCCGTTCGCCGGCTGCCGCGGCGGCAGCGTGAGGTGGTCGTGTTGCGCATCTGGCTCGACCTGGACACCAGGTCCGTGGCCGAGGTGTTGAACATTTCCGCCCAGACCGTAGCCGTCCATCTGTCCCGTGCCACCGCAACCCTGCGCGCGCAGCTCGTGCCCGCAGCCCGTTAGGAGATTGGATCATGAACGACGATGAGGTGTGGGACGCGGTGAAGCAGACCCTCTCCGACGTACGGATGGATCGTCCGGTCGAGGCGATCGAGCGGCGCGGCCGGGCCCGGCGACGCAGGCGCGGCGTGTTCGGCGTGGCCGCCGGTGGCGGCATCGCGGCCGTGGCCGCGCTCGCGCTGGCCCTGCCGATGGCCACCGGGTCCGGCACGGCCCCGGCTCCGACCGGCCCGGACAACCAGGCGGCTGGATCCGCCTCCCCGGCACCGGCCGGCGACATCAAGCTCGTGTCCCTGGCGGCCAGCCTCACGGCAGCGGACGCCCCGCTGCCCGGCGACGCGTCGCTGATCGTCGAGAAGGTCGACGTCCGTCGGGGTACCGTGCCGTCTCGTACCCGGTACCACCTGTACGCCGACAGCGGCGAGTACTACTACACGGAGGCCAGGCGCGAACTTCCGCGTGTGGTCGCTCGTGCCGAGAACCTCGGCAACGGCTTCCACGCCCGTGGGGTGGCGGCGGCGCGGAACGCGGCAACCGGTGACCTCGGCAGAGCCCGCGAGCAAATGATCAACTCGGTGTACGACGAGGGGCAGCCCTCCACCACCGCCGAGCAGGAGAAACAGCGAACGGAAGTCCTTCGGCAGAAGGGGGTCCCGAACCCGCCGCCGCTCACCGACAGGGACCGGGAGAGGATCGCCGACAACCACCTCTGGGTCAACAGCGTCGACGTGCTCTCCGCCGGGGGAGGCGACCCGGAGGTACGGGCGGGCGTGCTCCGCCTGGTCTCCACCATCCCCGACGTCACCGTCGTGGAGTCGACGACCGGCGGGCAGCCCACCCTGACCATCACCGCGGGGGTATGGACGGACGACACCGAACAGGTGCTGACGATCAACGCCCAGAACGGTGTGCCGATCAGGGCCGTGCTCGACGACCCGGGCGCGGGGACCTCCTTCGTGCAGACGTTCCAGGTCTCCCGGGTGACGGTCGCCGACATCAGGGCCGGCAGGTTCTGACCGTCGCACCTTCCCGTGCGCGCCGTCCGCACCGTCCGGGCGGCGCGTACGGCCGCGTTCGGGTGACGGGTCGCTGGCGCAACCTTCGGGCGTGCGGGCTACCGACCGCCGCGCCCGCACCCGCGCGAGTCCTCGCTCGTGCACGTCCGGGAGCCGAGCCACCCGAGCCACTGCTCGGAGCAACACGTCGGAACAGCCCGACGAGGACTGCTAGGAGCTGGTGTTAGTGCTCGTCGGCACGCCGTCGGCACAGGTGACGGTCATCTGCACGGTGCGGTTGCCGTGCCGGAACCGGACCATCGTGGTCGGTGCCGGCCCGGGGTCCACCGCGTCGGTCCGGTAGGGGCGGCTCGGGTTCCAGGACAGCAGCCAGGCGCCGCCGTCGGTGCAGGTCGCCCGGACCGATCCGCCGTCGGAGGTCAGCGTCCGTTCCTCCGGCGCCGAGGTCGTCGGCGGCGACTCCGGGGTCGACGGCGCCGGCTCGTCGGGCCCGGTCGGGGTGCCCGGATCGCCGCCGCCCGGATCACCACCCGGGCCGCCGCCCGGCCCCCCGCCCGGCTGACCAACCGGGGGGAACCCGGTCGCCGGCCCGGGCACGGGACCACCGCTCGGGTTCCCCGGGGCGCCGACGAGCGGCGTCGGCGGCTCCGGCCGGTTCGCCGGGGTGCCCGGAGCACCACCGGTGGTCCCCGGCGGACCGGTGCCGACGGTCGGTCCACCACTCGGCCCCGGCCATGCGCCACCGCTGCTGCGGCCGAGTCCCGAGCCGAGCGGATCGACGAACCAGAGCAGCAGCGCGCTGACCGCCACCGCCGCCCCGCCGGCCGCCAGCACTCCGGCCCGGAACCGCGTCCTGCGGCGGCCGGCGCCCGGCGGGACCAGCACCGTCGAGGGTTCGCCGTCGACCGCGACCGGGGCCAGCGAGTGGGCGAGTTCGTCGTCGACGATCCGTACCCCGGCGGACCGGGCGAGCACGGCGGCCACCTCGCGGGCCGCCGGACGCCGCTCCGGATCCTTCTCGAGGCAGCGCCGACACAGCTCGACGACCGTCGCCGGTACGTCGGGCAGCGGCGGCAGCGGCGCCGGTTCGACGTACACGTGGGCCCGGAGCATCTGGGTCGCGGTCTCCGCGCTCCACGGTGGGCGTCCCGCCAGCAGACGGTAGAGCAGCACCCCGACGCCGTACACGTCGGAGGCGGGCACCACCGTGTCACCGCTGATCCGTTCCGGGGCGAGATAGCCGGGGGTGCCGAGCAGTTCGTCACCCCACTCCTCGGCGTCGCCCGGTCCGACCGCCGCGGCGATGCCGAAGTCGACGACCTTCGCCCCGGCCGGGGTCACCATCACGTTGCCGGGCTTGATGTCCCGGTGCACCAGTCCACGGTCGTGCGCGGCGGCCAGCGCCGCCGCCACCTCGGCGCAGATCCGGAAGGCGGCCTTCGGCGGCAGCGGCCCCGCGGCGAGGCGCTGTTCGAGGGTGCCGCCCTCGACGAGTTCCATCACCACGTACGGGACGCAGGTCGGGCCGGTCACCGACTCGCCGAAGTCGTACACCTGAGCGACGTTCGGGTGTGACAGCGCGGCTGCCGCCCGAGCCTCGTGCCGGATCCGGCGTCGCGAGACCGGGTCCCGGGCATGCCGGCCAGCCAGCAGCTTGACCGCGACCGGCCGGCCGAGGACCTCGTCCCGGGCCCGCCAGACCACCGCCATCCCGCCCCGGCCGAGCTGGTCTTCCAGCCGGTAGCGACCGCCGAGTACCTGCTGCGCCTCCACGCGGACAGTTTGCTCTGCCGGGCCGCGGCTCGCCCGACCCACACGCCGTCCGGTCGCGGCATTGTCCTCGATCGGGCACCGACCCGACCGGACGGGCCAGGGCGGAACCGCCGCGTCGGTCGACCAGAGTGCTGCGATCGTCCGCACGACGCCCGCCGTCCCGCCCCGCCGTCCTGCCCCGCCTAGCCGACCCGTCCGGGCGCTTCCGGTCGGGTCACTCGGGCAGCTGGACGGGGACGCTGGTGACCACCACACCGGGTACGCCCCGCAGGGCGCGACGCAGCCGCAGCTCGGTCCGGGTGTGCAGGATGTGGTGCCACAGGTGCCGGACCACGATCTCCGGTACCACCACGGTCAGGGTGACCTCCGGCCGTGCCGAGCGCAGCGCCCCGACGTACTGGGCCAGCGGCGCGATCACGGTCCGGTACGGCGAGATGATCGTCTCCAGCCGCAGGTGGCCACCCCAGGCCTCCCACTGTCGGCGGAACCGGTCGGCCTCCTCCTGCTCGGAGGTGAGGTGTACGGCGAAGGCCGGCTGCCCGAGCGAGGTCGCGTACGCCAGTGCCCGCAGGGCGGCCAGGTTCAGCCGGGCCACCGGTACGACCACCAGGTGCCGCAGCTCGCCCGGGACCAGCTCCGCCCCGGTGCCCGGAGCGCCCGCCGGCACGGTCAACGCCTGTCGCATCGCGTCGTAGTGCCGTCTGATCTGTAGGCAGAGCAGCACCAGCAGCGGCACGGCGACCACCACCACCCAGGCGCCCTCGGCGAACTTGGTGACCCCGGCGGTGACCAGGACCAGGCCGCAGAGCAGCGCACCGGTGGCGTTCAGCGCCGCCCGCCAGCGCCAGCCCGGTTCCCGGTGCCGGCGCCAGTGCACCACCATGCCGCCCTGGGAGAGGGTGAAGGCCAGGAAGACCCCGACCGCGTAGAGCGGGATCAGCGACTGGGTGTAGCCGCCGAACGCCACGAAGATCAGCGCCGCCGCCACGGCCAGCACGATGATGCCGTTGCTGAACGCGAGCCGGTCTCCCATGTGCAGGAACTGTCGGGGGGCGTAGCTGTCCCGGGCCATGAAGAAGAGCAACCGGGGGAAGTCGTTGAAGGCGGTGTTCGCGGCCAGCAGCAGGACCAGGGTGGTGGCGGCCTGGATCAGCGCGTACCACGGGCCGGTGCGGAACGTCTCGCGGGCGAGTTGGGACAGCAGCGTCTCGTCGGGCCGCGGGACCAGGCCGTTGAGGTGGATCAGCAGGGTCAGCCCGGCGAAGAGCACCACCAGGATGCCGACCATCCAGGTGAGCGTGGTCCGGGCCTGGCGCCACTCGACCGGCCGGAACGCCGGCACCGCGTCGGCGACCGCCTCGATCCCGGTCATCGAGGAGGCGCCGGAGGCGAAGGCGCGGAGCACGACCAGCAGGCCGAGTCCCTCGACCGCGCCGACCGGTGGCGGCGGGACGGGTTCGAATCCCCGGCCCGCCGCCCGGGCCACCCCGACGGCGAAGAGCAGCCCGATGGCGGCCAGGAAGAGGTACGTCGGCGCGGCGAAGAGCTTGCCGGACGCCCGTACCCCGCGCAGGTTGCCGGCGAGCAGCACGGCGATCACCAACAGGCCGAGCGGCACCGTGTACGGGGTCAGCCCGGGCAGCGCCGAGGTGATCGCCTCCACGCCGGCCGCCACCGACACCGAGACGGTCAGCACGTAGTCGATGATCAGTCCGGCCGCGGCGGTGAGCCCGGCCCGGGTGCCGAGACTGTCGGAGGCCACCAGATAGGAGCCGGCGCCGTGCGGATAGGCGTAGACCGTCTGCCGGTACGACGTACCGACCGTGATCATCAGCAGTACCAGTGCGGCGGCGATCGGCAGGGCCAGGCCCAGCGCGCCGCTGCCGGCCAGCACCAGGACGGCGAGCATCGCCTCCGGCCCGTACGCGACCGAGGAGAGCAGGTCGGAGGAGAGCACCGGCAGGGCGACGAGTTTCCGCATCCGCTCGTGCAGCACCGCCGTGCTGGCCAGCGGTGGGCCGAGCAGGGCCCGCCGCAGTGCCGTGGCGGCCCGGCCGGGCCGGCTGCCGGTGGGGCTGGCCGGGCCGGTGGCGGTCAACTGCCCCTGCCGCTCGGTCGTCCTGAACATCTCGATCCGGCCCAGCCGGCCCGAGCGGCTCGGCGCCGCCCGGTGCCGGTAGTTCTCCAGTCCCGGATCCAGCGGCAGTACGGCGTCCCGGGGCGGCTGGTCGGCCAGGTCCACCCGCCACCGCCGGCCGACCCCGCCCAGGGCGGCCAGTTCGGCCTCGTCCAGCGCCGGGAACTCGGCCGACGGGCTGAGGACGCTGCTCGGCTGCTCCGCTGGCCGCGCACCGTTCCCGTTTCGCCGCTGTCGCCGCACCATGCTCCGCCTCGTCCGACACCGCTGCACCTCGTCCGACACCGCTCGCCTCGCACTGTCACCGATCTGGCCGGCCGGTCGCACCGAAACGGCGATACTCGGCCGGAAAGTACGGCCCCTCGGCGCCTTTCCCACCCGGCCGGAACGCCGTCGGGTTGCGGCGCGGCACGGTCGGGTGTGCCGGGTCGCCCGGCCGGAACGCCGATCGGGTTGCGGCGCGGCAACGCCGTCGGGTTGGCGCAGTACGGTCGGGTGTGCCGGACCGCCCGGACCGGGCACCCGGACGCGGACCCCGCCTGAGCTGCGGCGCAGTGCGGTCGGGTGTGCCGGGGCGGATCGGCCGTGCGACCGGGGCTTTTCACTGTTGCGTGCATCAGTAGCATCGAGGCCATGCCACACCACCCCTCACTCGCGGAGTCCGACTCCACCGAGGTCATCGCGGCGACTCCGGACGGGAGTTCCACCGAGGCGCCGCCGCCGAAGCGCCGCCGGCGACGCACCCGGCGGATCGTCCTCATCACGCTGCTGGTGTTGGCACTGCTGGGCGGCGGGGGAGCGGTTGCGGCCGGCATCTACGTCCACTCGCTGGAGTCGGGCATCGAACGGGTCGAGGCGTTCGACGAGGTTCCCGAGGAGTCGCGTCCGGTCAAGGTGGCGAAGGACGCCAAGAACATCCTGATCCTGGGCAGCGACACCCGCGATCCGTCCAGCACCGGCGGATCGCGCAGCGACACCATCATCCTCGCCCACCTGCCGGCGGACCGGTCGAGCGCACAGCTCGTCTCCATCCCCCGGGACACCTGGGTCAACGTGCCGAAGTCCAAGGACGGCAAGCACGGCGGTCGGGACGCGAAAATCAACGCGGCCTACGCGTGGGGCGGGATTCCGCTGATGGTGCAAACTGTCGAGAAGTTCACCGGGGTGCGGATCGACCACGTGGCGCTCGTCGACTTCGCCGGCTTCAAGGAGATCGTGGACGCGCTCGGCGGCGTGCAGCTCACCGTCGAGGAGAGCTTCACCTCCACGCACTCGCTGCTGCCCGGTGGCCGCCGCGAGTTCAAGAAGGGCAAGCAGGTGATGGACGGCGCGCAGGCGCTGGACTACGCCCGCGAGCGCTACGCGTTCAAGGACGGCGACTTCGCCCGGATCCGGCACCAGCAGCAGGTGATCCGGGCCATCCTCGACAAGGCGGCCTCCGGTGGCACATTGGCCAACCCAGCCAAGCTGAACTCCTTCATCCGGGCCTCCGCCGACGCGGTCTCGGTCGACAAGACCCTCTCCCTGCTGGACATGGGGACGGAGCTGCGGCACCTGCGCAGCGGCAACCTGACCTTCCTCACCAGCCCGACCAAGGGCACCGGCCGGGTCGGCGACGAGAGCGTGGTGTTCGCCAAGACCGACGAGGTGAAGACCTTCTACGACGCGGTCCGGCGCGACGCGGTACCCGAGATCCTGAGTAGAGCGAAGTGACCGCCCCCGCCGGGGCGGGACACCCACGGCCGTATCCTGCACCCGGCGTCCGGTAGCGGCGGTCGTCGTCACGGGGGAGGTAGCAGATGTCGAGCTGGCCGTTGGCATCGCATGATCCGGTGGTCGGCCTGCCCGACACCGGCCCGCCGGAGCGGTCGCCGGCCGCGCCGGGCATGCCGGTCGCCGGTGCCGTCGACCCGGCCATCGACGCGCCGCCGGTGCCGCGGCCCCGCACCGGTCCCCCTGGGCCGGCCGAGCGGTTACGGGTCGGCACCGACACCACGGCGGTGCTGCCGTACGCCGGCTCCCGCGCCTCCGTGCGGACCCGTCGACTGCGCGCCTGGATGGTTACCGCACCGGTCGACCTCGTCGCGCTGCTCGGGCCGCTGCTGGTCACCGACCGATACTGGCGGGGGACGGTCTTCACCGCCGGGCTCACCGTGGCCATCTTCGCCGCCGGCGGGCTCTACCGGGCCCGTCGACACATGAGCATCCTGGACGAGCTGCCGAGCCTCTGCGGTCGGCTGCTCGCCTCCGCCGCGATCGTCGCCATCATCGCGGCGATGCGGCACGGCTCGGTCGAGTACATGACCGGTTTCATGCGGGGTGTCGTGCTCTCCGCCGGGCTGGTCATCGTAGGCCGTGCGATCACCCGGCGGGCGGTGACGGTCGCCCGCAAGCGGCGCTGGGTGGAGCACAACGCCATCATCATCGGCAGCGGTCCGGTCGCCGCCGAACTCGCCCGGCTGTTGCGCCGCTATCCGCAGTACGGGTTGCGCTTCGCCGGCTGTGTCGACGCCGAGGAGCGGTCCGGGCCCGGCTCGCCGCCGCTGATCGGCACGTTGGACCAGCTCGCCGACCGGATCCGGCTGGTCGAGTGCGACGTGCTCGTCGTCGCCGAGCCCGACTGCCCGGAGAACAGCCTGATGGAGTTGCTGGCCCGCCCGGAGTTCGCGGACTGCGACATCTGGAGCGTGCCCCGGCTCTGGGGCTCGCGTTCGCCCGGCGGGCTGCCCGACCACATCGGTGCGATCCCGATGGTGCAGATCCGGCACACCAGCCTCACCGGCCTGCGCTGGCTGCTCAAGCGCGCCTCCGACATCGTCTTCTGTGTCGTGGCGCTCGTCGTGCTGAGCCCGATGCTGGTGCTCTGCGCCCTCGCCACCTGGTTGGAGGGCGGTCGCGGGATCTTCTTCCACCAGGAACGGATCGGCCGGTACGGCAGGCCGTTCGACGTCATCAAGTTCCGCACCATGAAACCGGCGGACGAGACCGAGTCCCGGACCCACTGGTCGATCGCCGACGACCAGCGGATCGGCCCGGTCGGCCGGTTCATGCGGCGCACCTCGCTGGACGAGCTGCCCCAGCTCTGGAACATCCTGCGCGGCGACATGACCGTGGTCGGCCCCCGCCCCGAGCGGCCGTACTTCGTGCAGAAGTTCTCCGCCGAGCATCCCGACTACGCGATGCGGCACCGGGTGCCGGTCGGGCTGACCGGGCTGGCCCAGGTGAGTGGCCTGCGCGGGGACACCCCGATCTCCGACCGCGCCCGGTTCGACAACTACTACATCGAGAACTGGTCGCTCTGGCTGGACACCAAGGTGCTGCTGCGTACGGTCATCGAGGTGTTCCGGGGCGGCGGCAGGTGAGCAATCCCTCGGCGTGGCCGGCTCGCGGCCCGTCGGCTATCCGGCGGCGGGCAGGAACGGCAGCGGGGTGACCTGGTAGCCGCCCAGGTAGCGGGCCGGGTCGGCGCCGAGCACCGAACCGAGGACGGTGCCGAAGACCTGCCGGAAGTCGACCGTGGCCCGCAGGTCGCCGTCGTCCAGGTCGGTCAGGCTCGGCTGCTCGCCGTAGAGACCGCCGGTCACGTCGCCGCCGAGCACGAAGACCGGTCCGGCGGTGCCGTGGTCGGTGCCGTCCGAGGCGTTCGCCCGGACCCGCCGCCCGAACTCGCTGTAGACCACCACGGTGACCCGCCGGCCGGCCTCGGTCCGGGTCATCCGCTCCACGAAAGCGGCCAGCGCCTGGTCGAGCTGGGTCAACAGCATCTCGTGCCCGGCGATCTCGCTGGCGTGCGTGTCGAACCCGCCGAGACTCACCGAGTACACCCGGGTCGGTACGTTCGCCTCGACGCAGCGGGCGACCAGCCCGAGCTGCCCGGCGAGCGCGCTCGAGCCGCCGGTGCCGGTCGCCGGGCCCATCGGCCCGCCGTCGGCCTGGGGCAGCTCCCGGCCCTGCCGCACCAGCTGCTCCACCCGGAGCAGGTCGGCGTAGGAGGCGGCGGCGCGGGCCTGCATCGCCGGCTCGCCCGGCTGCGCCCCGCCGAGCGCCCCGACGAGCCCGGTGTCGATGCCGGGTGGCAGTTTGAGGCCGCCGAGGCTGACGCAGGCACCGGCCCGGGTCTCCCCGGCGAGCAGCGGCGGCAGCACCGGCTCGAAGCTCACCGCCGTCTCCGGGGACGCCCTGGTGCCGTCCAGCCACCGCCCGACCCAGCCGCTGTAGATCGGCATCTCCGGTGACGCGGTCTGCCAGATGTCCATCGACCGGAAGTGGCTGCGGTCCGGCTTCGGATAGCCGACGCCCAGCACGACCGCGAGCCGCCCCGCGTCCCAGAGCCGCTTCAGCCCGGTCAGTTTCGGGTTCAGGCCCAGGGTGTCGTCCAGGTGCAGCACCTTCTCGGCCGGGTACGCCAACTCGGGCCGCAGCCCGTGGTAGCGGCGGTCCTGGTACGGGATGACGGTGTTCAGGCCGTCGTTGCCGCCGTAGAGGGTGACCAGCACCAGGGTCCGGCCCGGGTCGGCGGGGTCGACCGGGGACGACTTCTCCAGCAGCTCGGCCAGGCCCAGGCCGGCACCGGTGGCCGCCAGCGCACCGGCGCCGACGACACCGGAGGCGAGCAGGAAACGGCGTCGGGTAAGCGCGTCCATCTCAGGTCACCAGGTATTCCGGGCTCGACAGGCCGAGGACGAGCAGTTGGCGCGGGTCGCCGACGTCACGGAGCACCTGGTAGGTCCGGTCGGTCCAGCCGTCCAGGCAGAGCAGGTGCGCCACGTCCTCCGGGGTGAGCCGCCCCGGTTGGTGCAGCGCGGCCAGCTTCCCGGCAAGGTTCATCCTGACCTGGGCGGCGGCCGAGGTCAACCAGGCCGTGCCGGCCGGCCAGCCGCCCACGCTGGGCGGGGCGAACGGGAGCTGTCCGAGGGCGCGCATCGCGTACACGATCTCCATGGCGGTCTCGACCGGCAGGCTGCTCATCCGCAGGCCGAGCTGCCGCATCGCCCCGACCAGCCACTCCACCGGCTGCTTCACCAGGGTGTGCGCGGTGCCGGCGAAGGCGTCGTCCTCGAAGAGCGCGCGCAGCATCGCCATCGGCGCCGGGAACGCCTCGGCCATCTTCTCCCGGACCCGCTCCGGGATCGGCTCGCTGTGCGAGGCGTACCGGAACCACATCCGGGCGGCCAGGAAGCGGGGGCACTCCGGGCGGGTCAGCAGCAGGTTGACCAGGCTGTGCGCGTCGAATTTGGCGGTCTGACCGAGGATCGTCTTGCGGCCCGGGTCGTGCCGCTGCCGGTCGAAGACCGGTGTCTCCTGCTCCAGGATCGTCCGCCAGCCGGTGAGCGCCCGGCCCGCCTCCCGGACGTCGCGTTCGGTGTACTGGCCGATGCCGAGCAGGAACAGCTCGAAGAGTTCCCGGGCGAGGTTCTCGTTCGGTGCGTCCTTCTTGTTGTGCTGCCCGTCCAGCCAGTAGATGAGGGCCTGGTCCACGATCATCCGGTGGGCCAGGTCCACCACGTCCCGGGCGGCCCGGATCGTCCGGTGCTGGGTCAGCATGTACTGCGCGCTGCTCACCTTGTCGACCGAGGTTGCCCAGTGCCCGTGCCAGAAGAAAACCAGCTTCTCCACCGCCTGGTGGCTGGCGACCGTCATCCGGTCCAGCCACCACCGCTCGATCAGCTCGGCCTGGGCCTTGCGCATCGTGTCGGCCCGGACGTGCTGCTCCCGGGTCGGGTTCGGCAGGTTGGCGTGCGGGTCGGGGCCGAGCTTCGGGACGGGGGAGCTGGTCGCCCCGACGTCCGGCCCGAGCGGGGCGAGCAACCCGGAGAGGGTGTCGGGGTATCCCGACTGTTTCGCCGCCGCCAGCTCCGCCGCCGTCGGACCGAACCCGGCCCGGCGCAGGAGCAGCGCGACGTCGTCGGTCATGAAGGCAACATAGGCGAGAAACCGGGACAGCGGCAAACCCTCCCGGCCGGCGTCGCGACCGGCGGAAAACGGCAGCCCGTGCCGGCGGCCGGGTCGGGTGTGGAGGGTGCTCGTCCGGCGACTACTGGCGGACAAACCCGAGCGACTCCTGGCGGACAAACCCGAGTAAAGCGGGTCGGCGGCGAGGGTGGCTGTCGGCCGGGCCGCCCGCTCCCCTAGGGTACCCTGGTGCAGCAGTGCGCCTCCGTGGACACGATGACTCCGACGATGCTGGTGCTGGGCACCGCCGAGTGGAGCGCGCAGATCGCGACGAACCAGCACTACGTGGTGCGGGAGTTCGCCCGCGACTTCGAGACCCACTTCGTCGAGTCGCTCGGCCTGCGCCGCGTGCGCCTCGACGCCCGCGACCTGAGCCGGATCGCCCGCCGGGTCCGCAACCGGGTGCGCGGGCACTCCGGCACGACGCACCGGCCGGTGCCGGAGCGGGCCAGCATCGTCTCGCCGCTGATCGTGCCGGTGCACCGCCGGCCGACCCGGCTGGTCAACCGGATCCTGCTGGAACGCGCCGTCACCGCTTGGCGGAACAGCCCGCGACCCCGGGGGCTGTGGACGTTCACCCCGGTGACGTACGGGCTCGAACGGTACGCCGACTTCACCGTCTACCACTGCGTCGACCTGCTCGGCGCGTTCCCCGGTGTCGACGCGGTCGCCGTCGCCGCCGGAGAGCGCCGGCTGGCCACCCTGGCCCGGCCGGCGATCGCCACCAGCGAGGCCGTCGGCGCGCACCTGCGCACGACCGGCTTCCCGGACGTGCGGGTGCTGCCGAACGTCGCCGACGTGGACGTCTTCGCCGCCGCCGGCCGGCCCGCCGCGCAACGCCGTCCGGTGGCACTCTTCGCCGGCAACCTGTCACCGCACAAACTGGACTACCCGCTGCTGCGCGCCCTGGCCGAGGGGCTGCGCGGCCGGGGTGAGCTGCTACTCGCCGGTCCGGTCGCGGCCGGTGGCGGCGGCTTCGACACCGAACTGGCCGAGCTGGTCCGGCTCGGCGCGCGCTATCTCGGGGTGCTCGGCATCGACGAGCTGGCCGAGGTGGCCGGCACCGCCACGGTGGGTCTGGTGCCGTACGCCCTGAACGCATACACCACCGGGGTCAGCCCGCTGAAGTGCTACGAATACCTGTCGGCCGGGCTCTCCGTGGTGAGCACCGCCGTGCCGGACGTGGTCCGGGCGGCCCGGGGCAGCGACGCGATCGGCGTGGCGGACTCCGTCGACGACTTCGTCAACCGGGTACTCGACGCCCTCGCACCCGCCACCGAAGAGGAGATCGCCGCCCGGGTCGGCCACGCCCGCGATTTCGGCTGGCGGGCCCGGGGCGAGCTGCTGCGCGGCATCGCCGGCCAGGCCGCCGGTGGGCAGCCGGCACCGGTGACCGGGGCGCCTGGTGCCTAGGGTGCTGCCGGCCGCCCGCCGCCTCGGCGACGAGCTGGCCCGCGCCGCCGCCCGGCCGCACCGGCTCGCCGTCCTGGCGACCGTCGTACTGGTGCTCGCCCTGCCCCAGCTCTACCTGCTGCCCAGGGGAAGCGTCGACATCGCCCTCGGCACCGTGGTCGCGCTGCTGCTCGCCCCGGTGGTCCTGCTCGCCACCCGGGGCGGACTCGCCCGCGGGCTGCTCCGGCTGGCCCTGGTCCGGATCCTGCTGGCCCTGCTGGCGCTCCGGCTGCTCGCGCTGGCCTGGTCACCCGAGCCGCGCGCCGGCTTGCAGTCCATCACGCTGCTCGGCCAGTTCGTCGTCACAGTGGTGCTGATGGTGGCGGTGGCCGGCGGCGGCGCCGCGGCACTGCGCCGGCTGCACCTCTGGTACTGGCCGTGGGTGCTGTTCGAAGCCGCCCTGGTGGTCGGATTCCGGCTGCTGCCCGGCCTGGAGGACGCCTACCTGCACTCGATCGGCGGCTTCTTCGCCGGGCAGAACACCGTCGCGGCGCTCTTCGGGGACAACCCGAACAACGTGCTGGACCCGGCGAAGGCCGGTGGCGTCTTCATCAACGCCAACGTGGCGGCGATGTTCCTCGGGGTCAACGGCCTCGCCGCGTTCGCCCTGGCGGCGCTGACCGGGACCCGCTGGCTGCGGGTGGTCGGCGTACTGGCGCTGCTGGCGGTGCCGTTCACCGGCTCCAAGTCGGCCACGGTGCTGGTGTTCGCGCTGCCCGCCGCCGCGTACGCCTTCCACCGGCTGCGCCGGTACGCCACCCCGGCCGTCCGGCGCTATCTGCTGTTCGCCGCCGTGCCGCTGGCGGCGGCCGTGGTGCTGCTGCTCGCCCTCAACCGCGGTTTCCTGGACGCCCTGGTGGACGCGTTCGTCGGCCGGACCGCCATCTGGCAGTTCGGTGCCGAGGAGTTCCGGGACAGCCCGCTGCTCGGGCTCGGCTACGGCGGCTGGGACGTCGGGTTCGCCGGCTACGCCGACCGGCACGACATCTGGCGGGTCTTCCCGCCGCACAACATCCTGCTCGGCGCCTGGGCGGTGACCGGCCTCGCCGGACTGGTGCTCACCGTCGCCTTCTTCGTCGCCGCGTTCCGGCTCGTCGTCCGGCGGCTGTCGGACGGCCGCGCCGGGCAACCGTTCGTGATCTGCGCCGGCACGGCGATCGGCTGGATCCTGGTCCAGGGGCTCGGCGAGAACACCGACGTCTTCGGCGACATCCACCTGATCCCGATCGTCTCGCTGCTCATCGCCTACCTCGTCCGGCCCGTTGCCGAGGAGACCCAGGACAGTGCAAGCCACCCCGACCGTGGGAGTCGTACGCCACCAGCAGTTCCGGCCGTCGGAGACGTTCATCACCAGCCAGGCCCTGGCGATGCGGAGCTTCCACCCGCTGTTCGTGGCGAGGGACCCGGTCCCGAACCCGCCGCCAGCCGGCTCGGCTAGCCCGGCACCGACGGGCGGACCGAGCGGTGACCCGGCCCGGCCCGACACGGTGAGCGTCGCCGACTTCGGCCGGGCGGCGGTGCTCGCCTACACCCTGACCCGCCGGTCGGAGCCGCTGCGCCGGCTGCTGGCCGAACGCGGCACGGCACTGCTGCACGCACACTTCGGGGTGGAGGGCGTCTACGTGGTGCCGGTGGCCCGCGCGCTGGGCGTGCCACTGGTCACCACCCTGCACGGGTTCGACGTGACGATCACCAAGTCCCGGCTGCTGGCGTCCCGGAAGACGTCCTGGGTGAACTACGTCGCCTGGCGCAACGAACTCTTCGACGCCGGGGCGAGGTTCGTCTGCGTCTCCGAGCACATCCGGGCCAGGGCGCTGGACTGGGGCTATCCCGCCGACCGGCTCGTCGTGCTGCCGACCGGGGTCGACGTCGACCTGATCCCGCCGGCCGGGCCGGTCGAGACGCCCCGGATCCTGCACGTGGCCCGGCTGGTGGAGAAGAAGGGCACCGCGGACCTGCTGCGGGCGTTCGCCGTGGTACGCCGGGCGGTGCCGGACGCCGAGCTGGTGGTGGTCGGCGACGGACCGCTGCGGGAGTCGCTGGACGCGCTCGCCCGGCAGCTCGACGTCGCGGCGGCGGTACGCTTCCTCGGCGCACTGCCGCATCCCGAGACACTCGGCTGCCTGCGCCGTTCCCGGCTGCTCTGCCAGCCGAGCGTCACCGCCGCCTCCGGGGACCAGGAGGGGCTGCCGACGGTGCTGCTGGAGGCGGCGGCCAGCGGGCGCCCGGTGGTCGGCACCCGGCACGGCGGGATCGCGGAGGCGGTCACCGACGGCACCGACGGCTATCTGGTGGCCGAGCGGGACGTCGCCGGGCTCGCCGAGCGGCTGACCGCGCTGCTGACGGACCCGGACCTCTGCCGCCGGTTCGGCGAGGCCGGCCGGCGGACGGTCGTCGAACGCTTCAACCTGCGCAGCCAGACCGACAAGCTCGAATCGCTCTACGGGACGCTGCTATGACCGAGTCCATAATGGTCTTCTCCCGGGCCACCCCGCACCACCACACCGGCGGCATGGAGACACTGGCCTGGAGTCTCGCCGCCGAACTCGCCCGGCAGGGCCGCCAGGTCCGGGTCGTCACCACGGCCATCCCCGGGGTGCCCGGTCCGTTCGCGGCGGACGGGGTCGAGGTGGTGCCGCTGGCCGGTACCCGGCCCGGACGGTACTCCGCGGCCTGGTGGCGGGAGTCCCGGGCGTACTGGGCGGCCTGCGCGACGCCGCCCGGGGCGGTGCTGTCGGTGAGCGCCGGGGCGTACTCGGTGGTCCGGGCCCGGGAGCGGCATCCGGGTACGCCGTTCGTGTTGCAGGCGCACGGCACCTCGATGATGGAGATCGGCTCGAAGCTGCGGGCCGGGAACCTGCGGTCGCTGGCGACCGCGCCGAAGAACGTCGGCTGGCTGGCCCGGGACCTGGTCCGGTACCGGGACTTCGACCGGGTGGTCGCGGTCGGCGGGCGGGTCGCCGAGTCGCTGGCCGCCGCGCCGCAGCGCTGGGCGGTCCGGCCGGACCGGATCCGGCTGATCCCGAACGGGGTACGCCCGGCGGACCACACCGGCGGTGTCGAGCAGCGCCGGAAGCTGCGGGCGGCACTCGGCGTCGACGACCGGGTCACAGTGGTCGGCTGCGTCGGCCGGCTGCACGTGCAGAAGCGGCTGGACCGGGCGCTGCGCGCGGCGGCGGTACTGCGCGACCGGGGCCACGGCGACCGGTTCCGGTTCCTGCTGGTCGGCGACGGCCCGGACGAGGGCCGGTTGCGCGCCCTGGTCCGCGACCTGCGGCTGGCCGAGCTGGTCACCTTCGTCGGCCGGGTGCCGCCGGAGGAGGTCGGGCGGTACTACGCGGCGGCCGACGTCGCCCTGCTCACCACGGCACGGCTGGAAGTGGGGCTGCCGATGGCGATCCTGGAGGCGCTGGCCGGTGGGCTGCCCTGCGTACTTCCGACCGGCGCCACCGGGCCGGACTCGCTGGCCGGCGTGCTGCACCCAGTCGACCCCGCCGATCCCGGCGCCCTCGCCGAGATCCTGACCGGGATGCCGCCGGCTGCCGGTCCCCGGTCGAGCCTGCTTCCCGAGGAACTCACCCTGGCACACTGTGCCCGCAGCTACCTGACGCTCTTCGACGAACTCGCCGGCCGGCCCGGAACACCGTGACCAGGATCTTCTTCCGGCTGCTGCTCGGCGGGGTGACCGGAAAGGTGCTCGGGCTGCTCCGCGAGGTGCTGCTCGCGGCGCTCTTCGGCGCCGGCCGGGTGGTGGCGGCCAACCGGGTCGCGCTGACCGCGACCCTGATCCCGATCAACTTCTTCACCGCCGACGCGCTCTCCGCCGGGTTCCTGCCGCTGTACGTGCAGTACCGCACCGAACGGCCGGCGATGGCCCTGGTGCTCTACCGCACCGTACGCTCGCTGCTCACCGCGTTCTCGTTGCTGCTCGCCGTGGGGCTGCTGCTCGGCCGGGCCGCCTGGGTCGACCTGCTGGCGCCCGGCCTCGACGCGGAGACCGCCCGGATCGCCGCGACGATGCTCGGGATCGCCGCCCTGGCGGTGCCGTGCTACGTGCACTACAACCTGCACACCCTGGTCGGCCTCGCGCACGACGACGTACGCCTGATCAACATCCGCCCGTCGGCGCAGAGCCTCGGGCTGATCGCCGCGACGCTGCTGGCCTATCTCACCGGCCGGGTCGAGCTGCTCGCCTGGGGCTTCACCGTGCCCTACGTGCTGCTCTGGCTCTTCGGCATCTACTGGGTCCGGCGCCGGGGCTACCTGACCGGGGTCGACGGCGATCCGGACGCGCGGTTGCCGGACGGGGCCGCCCGGCGGCTGGCGCTGCGGATGTTCTGGCACCGGCTCCGGCCGCTGCTGCTGATCCCGGTGATCCTGCAGGGCTCGATCGGGGTGGAGCGGGCGGTCGGCTCGCTGCTCGGCGTCGAGGTGGTCGCGGCGACCGAGTACGCCCGGTTCGTCGTCGACTCCTGCATGGCGCTGCTCGCCGCCCCGCTCGGGCTGGCCGGGCTGGCCTCGTTCGCCAAGATGGAGCCGGGCGCGGTGGCCGGCGGCCTGCGCCGGCTGCTTCCGCCGGTGCTCTTCGTGACCGTGCCGCTCTCGTTGATCCTCTGCCTCAACAGCACCGGCATCGTCACCCTGCTCTACGCGCGCGGCGAGTTCGACGAGCAGGCGGTACGGATCTCCGCCACCCTGCTGCTCGGCTTCGCGCTCGGCATCTGGGCGCAGGTGATCGGCTACACCCTGGTCAAGGTGCTGAACGCCCGGGGCCGCAACTTCCAGGTCGCGATCGTGATGGCGGTCTCCTACACGGCTGCCGCCGGGCTGAACCTGCTGCTGTTCCGGCACTGGGGCGCGCTCACCCTGGGGGTGGCGGCCTCGGTCGGCGGGCTGTTGATGTTCCTCGTCTCGGCCCGCCTGCTGGGGGTGCTCGGGTTCAGCCTGAAGCTCGCCGCCGCGTTGCTGCCCGGCACGGTCGCGGCCGGTGCGCTCGGCTACCTGCTCGCCGGGCTGGGCCTGCTCCGGCTGGTCGCCTCCTGCCTCGGGATCCTGCTGGTCTGGGTCGGCTCCGCCGCACTGCTGCCCGGACTGCGCCGGACCTTCCTGCTCGGCATCTGGGCCCGGGTCGCCGGACTGGCCGGGCGCAAGAGCGGGGTGTGAGCGATGGAAACCAGGTTGGTCCGCCTGACGGTCCGCCTGCCAGCCCGTCTTTCAGTCCGTCGGAGGGAGCGTCGACATGACAGCCGGAGAGGTCCGCGACCAGGACACCGGAACCGCCCGCCCCGGCGCCGACGCGCCGGTCCCGCGGCTGCTCGCGGACCGGTCGGTGGCGGTGGTGCACGAGTGGTTCGGCGCCACCGGCGGTTCGGAGAACGTCTTCCGGCAGATCGCGGCGCAACTGCCGCACGCCCGGCGGTTCGTGCTCTGGAAGGACGAGGGTGTCGTCGAGCCGGACCTGCGGGAGTCGTGGCTGGCCCGGACGCCGCTGCGGCGTACCAAGGCGGTGGCGTTGCCGTTGATGCCGCTGGTCTGGCGGACGCTCAGCCGGGAACGGTTCGACGTGGTCATCTCGTCCAGCCACGCCTTCGCGCACACCGTCCGGCTGGGCACTCCCGAACACACCCGCTACCTGAGCTACGTGCACTCGCCGGCCCGCTACATCTGGAGCCCGTCCTTCGACGGCCGGGGCGCCAACCCGCTGCTGGCCGCACCCCGGCGGGTGCTGCAAGCCGCCGACCTGCGGCTGAGCCGGCACGTGCACGCGTACGCCGCGAACTCCCGGGAGGTGCGGGACCGGATCGCGCGGTACTGGCGGCGGGACGCGACGGTCGTGAACCCGCCGGTGGACACCGACTTCTTCGCCGGTGCACCGCAGGCGGACCGGGAGCAGTCCCGGGACTATCTGCTCGGGGTCGGGCGGTGGATTCCGTACAAGAACTTCGACCTGATCATCGCGATCGCCGAGGCCGCCGGGGTGCCGCTGGTGATCGCCGGCTCGGGGCCCGCGGAGGCGAACCTGCGCCGCGCCGCCGCCCGGGCCGCCGTGCCGGTCCGCTTCGAGGTGCAGCCCGACCGGGAGCGGCTCCGCCGGCTCTACTGGGGAGCACGCGCCCTGCTCTTCCCGGTGCACGAGGACTTCGGCATCATCCCGGTGGAGGCGCAGGCCTGCGGTACTCCGGTGATCGGCCTGCGCCGTGGCGGGCTGCTGGAGACGGTCGTCGACGGGCAGACCGGGCTGCTCGTCGACTCGCTGACCGCCGCCGACTTCGTGCCCCTGCTCCGCCGTCTCGACGAGCTCGACCTCGACCGGCTGCCGCCGCACGCCGCCGGCTTCTCCCACCGGGCGTTTGCGCGGCGGTTGACCGGCTGGATCGCCGAACAGACCGCAGGCTGACCGCCCCTTCCCACCCCGGCTGTGCGGTGCTCAGAAGATCAGGGTCTCCCGGAGGTAGGTGGCCACCCGGCGCAGCTCCAGGGCGCCGTCCACGGGGGCGGTCATCCGCAGCACCAGCTGCCGGTCGACGACGCCCTCGCTGCCGCTCTTGAAGTACCCGACGACGACCAGCCCGTGCCGCTGCTCACCGTTCTCCTGCAACGTGTTCGTCTCGACGTACGCGGAGAACTGCCCGCTGCGGATCCAGCGCTTGCCCCACGCCTCCTCGGCCTGCCGCATCGCGACCTGCTGCGCCTCGTCACAGGGCTGCGCGCAGTCGCGCACGATCAGCTCCCCGCCGAACTCCGGTTTGTCGCTGCCCGGCGGCACCCCGCAGTTGTACTTGGTGAAGCCCTCCGCCCGACCGGAGAGCACGCACTGCCAGCTGCTCGGCACCTTGACGGTGAAGGTCAGGCCCTCCAGGTCCGGCAGGGTGCGCACCTCGTCCCGCTCGGTGAACGTCGGCCACTTCGTCGGCCACGATCCCGGCGTCGGCGGCTCCAGGCCCGGTTGCAGCGGCGGGTTCGTCGGTGCCGGCGGCGGCAGGACGCTCGCGCTCGGCTTGGCGTCCGGTGGCGGCTCGTCACCGCCGTCGCCGCCGGAGAGGCTCACGGCGAGGATGGTCCCACCACCGGCCAGCACCAGGACGACGACCACGGCGACGGCGACCAGGAGCCAGTTTCGGCGCGGCTTCGGCTCGGAGGGCACGATGTGCCGCACCGGCGAGTAGAGCGGGTCGTAACCGGAGGCGTCCGTGGCCGGTTCGGCCGAGTACGGCCTGGGCATCTCGGGCAGCGGCTGCGGCGGCCCGGAGATCGAGTCGGGCGGCCCGGAGATCTGGTACGGCGGCACCGAGCTCTGGTAGGGCGGCCCGGAACTCTGGTCCGGTGGCACGGAGACCTGGTAGGGCGGCGCGGAACTCTGGTGCGGCGGCACCGAGACCTGGTGCGGCGGTGCGGAGGTCTGGTGCGGCGGTGCGGACGTCGGGGTCGAGGTCGGCACCGGGGTCGCGTTCACCACCGGGGTCGACTGTGGGGGGCCGGCCTGCCACGGGTTCGGTGCCGGGGCGCCGGGCGTGAGCCGGGTGGTGGGGGTGGCCAGCTCGTCGTCGTCCGGCCCGGCGGAACCGTTCGGTGCGGTGCCGTTCGCCGGTGCGGCGGTGGTCTTCATGGTCGGCGAATCGCCGTCCCCGACGCCCTCCTGCGCCGGCCGGCACTCCATGCCCAGCGCGGCGAAGAGCCGCTCGCCGCCGCCGGCTTCGCTCGCGGCGTAGGCGACCCACGGCGCGGGGGTGGCGAACTCGGCGTGCACGTACCGGGGGCCGCCCGCGCTGGGCTGGGCCAACGCCTGGGCGGTGCCGGCGAACGCGTCGCGCCAACGTTGGTCACCCGCGACGGCGGCGTCCAGCACGGCCACCGTGTACGAGTTGCCCTGCCCGTCGATGGCGGACCAGACGCTGCCGACCTGGCACAGGCTGACCGCCTCGATGAACTGGTACGGACCCACTGGCTGCATCCCAACCCACTTCCGCTTCGCTCCCTGCGGATCCTAGCGAGGCGGGACCAGTGCGCCCGAAGCCCCTCCGAGGGCCGGTGACCCGGTCGTGTCCGCCTCGGCCGCCGGGTGATGGTACCTGAGCGCTGACTCAGGGTGTCGGGCGCGACGGGACGACAGTGGACTGTGCCGGCGGTTCCGGGCTGCTTACTCCGGGGGCTGCCGGAGTCGGTCGATCAGCCGCTCACCCGCCGGCCGGCGGCCGTATCCGCTCGCGGTCTCGACGTGCCCGGCGTCGCCCGCGTCGTACAGCTCGGCGCCCCACGCCTCGGCGTACCGCTCGAACTGTGCGAACGTCGTGTACGGGTCGGTCCGGCTGGCCATCAGGATCGACCGGAACGGCAACCGGGTGTGCGGTACGGGACCGTAGACCCCGTCGTCCGGCGGGCCGTTCGGGTCGGGTTCCCACGCCGGGTCGACGTACGGCGGGGTCATCGGCAGGGCTGCCCGGATCGGGCCGGTGTGCCGGGGCCCGCGCGCTCGGGTCTCGTCGAGGTCGCGGCGGAGGGTAGCGGCGGGGGCGAGGCGGGGCGAGGCGACGGCGGGATCGGCCGAAGTAGCTGGCGGGAGTAGTCGGCGGGAAGTAGCTGGCGGGGAGACTGTCGAGCTGCCCCGCTCGTGCGCCCACTCCCGGGGTTGTCTGGGCCCCGACCGCGCCGGCTCCGGGTGCCCCGTCTGTGCACCCAGCTCGACAGTCTGCGTACCGGACCGTTACCTCCCGGCGGGGCCACTGCTTTCGCCGGGGCCACTGCTTCCCGGCGCGGCTACTGCTTCCCGGCGTGGCCCTTGCTTCCGGCGTGTTGGCCGGTGGCAGGGCCGCGGCCCGGCCGCTCATCCGGGTGGGCCGGACGATGCTCGCGGGTGCGGGATTCGGGGAGTGGATCGACCTTTCAACGTGCCACAGCGACCGCTCACCGTCTCGGCGCACGGACCTGCGGATTCCCCGCTCTCCCGTTACTGAAGCGTTACGGTGTACCGTTTGACTGCTCCAATGTTAGCGGTAACACTCGGCTCGCGACGTGATCGCGACCAGACCGTCGGGGGTGGCAGCAGCCATACCCCAAGTAGGAGAGGTGGACATGCCGCCGGCCACGCACCCGCAGATCTGGTTCCTCACCGGCAGCCAGCACCTGTACGGTCCGGAGACCCTCGACCAGGTCGCGTCCCAGTCTCAGCAGATCCTGGACACGCTCACCGGCTCCGGCCGGATCGTCGCGGAGATCGTCTGGAAGCCGGTCCTCACCGAGGCGTCGGCGATCCGTAGAGTGCTGCTGGAGGCGAACGCCGACCCGCACTGCCTCGGCGTCATCGCCTGGATGCACACGTTCTCGCCCGCCAAGATGTGGATCAGTGGGCTGGACGCGCTGCGCAAGCCCCTGCTGCACCTGCACACCCAGCTCAACGAGGCGCTGCCCTGGGAGTCCATCGACATGGACTTCATGAACCTCAACCAGGCCGCGCACGGCGACCGTGAGTTCGGCTTCATCCAGACCCGGCTCGGGCTGGCCCGCAAGACCATTGCCGGGCACGCCTCCGACCCGACGGTGGTGGCCCGGATCGACGAGTGGGCCCGCGCCGCGCTCGGCTACGCGCACCTGCGCAACCTCCGGCTGGCCCGGTTCGGCGACAACATGCGTGACGTCGCCGTCACCGAGGGTGACAAGGTTGAGGCGGAGCTGCGCTTCGGCGTCTCGGTGAACACCTACGGGGTCAACGACCTGGTCGAGGTGGTGGACCGGGTCGCCGAGCAGGAGATCGAGCGCCTGGTCGGCGAGTACGCCGACAGCTACCGGCTCGCACCCGAACTGGCCAAGGACGGCGACCGGCACGAGTCGCTGCGGTACGCCGCCCGGATCGAGGCGGGGCTGCGCGAGTTCCTGACCGAGGGCGGGTTCGGGGCGTTCACCACCAACTTCGAGGACCTCGGTGGGCTGCGCCAGCTGCCCGGCCTCGCCGTGCAGCGGTTGATGGCCGACGGCTACGGCTTCGGCGGCGAGGGGGACTGGAAGACCTCGACCCTGCTCGCCGCCGTCAAGGCGATGGGCGCCGGGCTGCCCCAGGGAACGTCCTTCATGGAGGACTACACCTACCACTTCGGACCGGGCGAGCCGAAGATCCTCGGCGCGCACATGCTGGAGGTCTGCCCCAGCATCGCCGGCGAGCGCCCGTCCTGCGAGATCCACCCGCTCGGTATCGGCGGCCGGGAGGATCCGGTCCGGCTCGTCTTCGACGCCGTCGCCGGCCCCGGCGTGGTGATCGGGATGGCCGACCTGGGGGAGCGGTTCCGGCTGGTCGCCAACGAGATCGAGGTGGTACCGCCGGACGAGCCGATGCCCCGGCTTCCGGTCGCCCGCGCGGTGTGGAAGCCGGCGCCGTCGCTGAGCACCTCCGCCGAGTCGTGGCTCACCGCCGGCGGCCCGCACCACACCGTACTCACCCAGTCGGTCAGCTCGGCCACTCTGCGGGACTTCGCCGACATGCTGCACACCGAACTCGTGATGATCGACGACCGGACCACGACCGCCGACTTCCGGGACCGGCTGCGCTGGAACCAGGCCTACCACCGACTCGCCCAAGGGCTGCCCGGCCGGGGCTGACCCGCACGCCGTACCCAGGAATTGGAGGAGCATATGAAATTCGTCCGGCTCGCGGCGGTGGCCGGCGCGGCCACGCTGGCCGTCGCGCTCACCGCGTGCGGATCGAGTACCAAGACCGTGGACGAGGAGGGTGGCTCCGGCGACAACGCCGGGGCGCTCGTCGGGGTGACGATGCCGACCAAGTCCTCGGAGCGGTGGATCCACGACGGCAACAACGTCAAGGCGGGGCTGGAGAAGCTCGGCTACACCGTCGACCTCCAGTACGCCGAGAACGATATCCCGGCCCAGGTCAACCAGATCGAGAACCAGATCACCAAGGGCGCCAAGGTGCTGATCATCGCCTCGATCGACGGCACCGCCATCACCACCCAGTTGCAGAACGCGGCGGACAACAAGATCCCGGTCATCGCGTACGACCGGTTGATCCGGAACAGCCCGAACGTCGACTACTACGCCACCTTCGACAACTTCAAGGTCGGGGTGCAGCAGGCGACCTCGCTGCTGGTCGGGCTGAAGCTGAAGAACGAGGACGGCTCGGACGGCACCGCCAAGGGCCCGTTCAACGTCGAGTTGTTCGCCGGCTCGCCGGACGACAACAACGCCACATTCTTCTTCAACGGCGCGATGTCGGTGCTCCAGCCGTACATCGACAACGGGACCCTGGTGGTGAAGAGCGGGCAGAAGGACTTCAAGACCGTCGCGATCCTGCGCTGGGAGGCCGGCACCGCGCAGCGCCGGATGGAGGACCTGCTGACCAAGACGTACAGCGGCGGGGCGAAGGTCGACGGGGTGCTGTCGCCGTACGACGGGCTCTCGATCGGCATCCTATCGGCGCTGAAGAGCAACGGCTACGGCACGGGCGGCCAGCCGTACCCGGTGGTGACCGGGCAGGACGCCGAGGTGGCGTCGGTCAAGTCGATCATCGCCGACGAGCAGTACTCGACCATCTACAAGGACACCCGGCAGCTCGCCGAGGTGGCGGTGAAGATGGCCGACGCGGTGCTCAAGGGGAACAAGCCCGAGGTCAACAACGAGAAGGACTACGACAACGGCAACAAGGTCGTGCCCTCGTTCCTGCTCGACCCGGTCATCGTCAACAAGGCCAACTACAAGGCGACGCTGATCGACACCGGCTACTACAAGCCGGAACAGATCCAGTAGTCGTACCGGCGGCGGTCGCCCCGGGGTGATCCCCCGGTGCGGCCGCCGCACCCGTGGCGGGAACATATGCTCACCCATCGAGCCGGGAGGCGATCCGTTGGCATGACCGACGACATTCTGCGGATGCGGGACATCACCAAGACCTTCCCCGGGGTACGCGCCCTCCAGGAGGTCGACCTCTCGGTGCGCCGGGGTGAGATCCACGCGATCTGCGGCGAGAACGGCGCCGGGAAGTCCACGTTGATGAAGGTGCTCTCCGGGGTCTACCCGCACGGCTCGTACTCGGGAGAGATCTTCTTCGACGGCGAGCCCTGCGCCTTCTCCGACATCCGGGACAGCGAGCGGCGCGGGATCGTCATCATCCACCAGGAGCTGGCACTCTGTCCGCAGCTCTCCATCGCGGAGAACATCTTCCTCGGCAACGAACGGGCCGGCCGTGGCCTGATCGACTGGAACCGGACCAACCACGAGGCGGCCGAGCTGCTGGCCCGGGTCGGGCTCTACGAGAACCCGGTGACCCAGGTCAGCGACATCGGCGTCGGCAAGCAGCAGCTCGTCGAGATCGCCAAGGCGCTGTCCAAGCGGGTCCGGTTGCTCATCCTGGACGAACCGACCGCGGCGCTCAACGACCGGGACTCGGCGCACCTGCTCGACCTGCTGCGCGGCCTGCGCGACCAGGGCATCACCTGCGTGATCATCTCGCACAAGCTGAACGAGATCGCGGCGGTCGCCGACCGGATCACCATCCTGCGGGACGGGCGGACCATCGAGACCCTGGACACCGGCTCCGACGAGGTGACCGAGGACCGGATCATCTCCGGGATGGTCGGCCGGGACCTCGACCACCGGTTCCCGCCGCGCGAGCCGAGGATCGGCAGCGAGGTGCTGCGGATCGAGGACTGGACCGTGCACAGCCCCACCCAGCACGGCCGGGCGGTGGTGTCGAACGCCAACCTGACGCTCCGACGCGGCGAGATCGTCGGGCTGGCCGGGCTGATGGGCGCCGGCCGGACCGAGCTGGCGATGAGCGTCTTCGGGCGCTCGTACGGGACGAACATCTCCGGCCGGCTGGTCAAGGACGGCAAGGAGATCAGCGTACGGTCGGTGCGGGACGCCATCCGGCACGGCATCGCGTACGCCACCGAGGACCGCAAGCGGTACGGGCTCAACCTGATCGAGGACATCAAGCGGAACGTCTCGGCCGCCGGCCTGAGCCTGCTGGCCCGGCGCGGCTGGGTCGACGACCACCGGGAGTACCAGGTCGCCGACGAGTTCCGGGCCAGCATGAACATCAAGGCGCCGAGCGTGCTGAGCGTGACCGGCAAGCTCAGCGGCGGCAACCAGCAGAAGGTCGTACTCTCGAAGTGGATCTTCACGAACCCCGACGTGCTGATCCTGGACGAGCCGACCCGGGGCATCGACGTCGGCGCCAAGTACGAGATCTACTCGATCATCAACCGGCTCGCCGACGAGGGTAAGGCCATCCTGGTCATCTCGTCCGAGCTGCCCGAGCTGCTCGGGCTCTGCGACCGCATCTACACCCTCTCCGCCGGCCGGGTCACCGCCGAGGTGTCGCGCGCGGAGGCGACCCAGGAACACCTGATGCGGTACATGACAAAGGGCCAGGCCGACCACGGCGACGCCCGCACCACCTCGGACGAAGCGGGCGCGGCGAACGGCTCCGGCCGGTGAAGCGACCCGACGAACGGACAGGAGCAGACCCTCGATGAGCGCCACCGCACCCACCAACGCCGACGTCGCGGTGAGCGGCCCCGGTCTCGGTGAACCGTCCGCCCCGGCCGGCGGACCCGGCCGCCGGTTCTCGGTGAACCTGCGGCAGAGCGGCATCTACGTCGCCTTCGCGCTGATCGTGCTGCTCTTCTCGGTACTCACCGGCGGTGCCCTGCTGCAACCGCAGAACATCTCGAACATCGTCGTGCAGAACTCGTACGTGCTGATCCTGGCGATCGGCATGATTCTGATCATCATCGCCGGGCACATCGACCTCTCTGTCGGCTCGGTGGTGGCGGTGACCGGCGCGATCGCCGCGGTGCTGATGGTCGAACACGACGTACCCTGGCCGCTGGCCCTGCTGATCACCCTGGTCGTCGGCGGGTTGATCGGCGCCTGGCAGGGATTCTGGGTCGCCTACTTCGGCATCCCGGCCTTCATCGTGACCCTGGCCGGCATGCTGCTGTTCCGGGCGCTCACCCTCACCGTCCTCGGCAACCAGGGCATCGGCCCGTTCCCGGACCCGGTGCGTACCCTCGCCAACGGCTTCACCGAGGGCTACCTGGGCAATATCGGGCTCGGCCCGCTGGGCGGGGCCGACCTGTTCAGCCTGCTGGTCGGGATCGCCGCGATGGCCGGCATCGTGGCGGTGCAGTGGCGTAGCCGGACGGCCCGGCTCCGCTACCAGCAGAGCGTCGAGCCGCTGCCGCTCTTCGTCCTCAAGCTCGCCCTGGCCGGCGTCGTGGTGATGACGGTGATCGTGCAGCTGGCCCGGTTCAAGAACCTGCCCTGGGTGCTGATCCTGCTCGCCGGGCTGATCCTGGCGTACACGCTGCTGACCAACCGGGCGGTCTTCGGCCGGCAGATCTACGCCGTCGGCGGCAACCTCCAGGCCGCGACACTGAGCGGCGTCAAGGTCAAGTCGGTGATCTTCTGGATCTTCGTCAACATGGGTGTGCTCGCCGCACTCGCCGGGATCATCTTCGCCGGCCGGCTCAACCAGGCCGGCCCGACCGCCGGCAACGCCTTCGAACTCGACGCGATCGCGGCGGCGTTCATCGGCGGGGCGGCGGTGCAGGGCGGCGTCGGCAAGGTGGTCGGAGCGATCACCGGCGGCCTGATCATGGGTGTCATCAACAACGGCATGTCGCTGATGGGCGAGCCGAGCGAACGGGTGATGCTGGTCAAGGGTGCGGTGCTGCTCGCGGCGGTCGCCTTCGACGTCTGGACCAAGCGGCGCGCCGGCGCGGCCCGGTGACCCCGGAGCGTCCCGGTATCAGGGTGTCGCGGCGTGCCGGTATCAGGGCGTCGCGGCGTGCCGGACGAAGCCGCGCCATGCCTCGGGGGTGAAGGTCAGCACTGGTCCGGGACGGTTCTTGCTGTCCCGGACCAGTATCCGGCCGGGCAGGTTGTCGGCGACCTCGACGCAGTCGCCGCCGGACTGGTTGCTGCGGCGCGACGTGCGCCAGCGCGGGCTGCTCTCGGTCGCGAGTGGACTGTCGGTGGTCACAGGTCCTTCACCATCCTCAGGATCAGGTCTCGGGACTGGTCGCACGGCAACGCTACCGCACTGACGGCGTGCCACATCCGGTCCAGCGCGGTCACCCGGTCCGGCTCGGCGTGCACCCGTCCCTCGAAGAAGTCCTCCAGATAGCCGACCATGCGGCCGTCGTCGAGGGTGCCGAGCGCGAACGCCCCGGAGCGGCCGGGATACATCCCGACCGTCTCGGGCACGACGCACAGATAGACGCCCGGCCGGGCGCCGAGGTCGGCGAGGTGTCGCAGTTGTGCCCCGGTCAGCTCCGGGTCGCCGCAACGTAGCGCGGCGACGTCGAGCACGAAGGAGCAGACCGGTGGATCCGGGCGGTCGAAGACGGCGACCTGGCGGGCCAGCCGGCGGGCCACCTCCTCGTCGACCTCCTGCGGGCTGCGCAGTCCGCTGTCGAGGACCGACCGGGCGTACGCCTCGGTTTGCAGCAGGCCGGGAACCAGGCTGAGCTGGAAATATCGGAGGCTGGTGGCGGTGTCTTCCACCTCTCGCCACGGGCGGAACCACTGCGGTGCCTGGCGCACGTGTTTCCGGGCCTCGAACGCCGCCTTCTGAATCTCCTTTCCCGTGTCGAAATACTCGTCCAGCCGCTCCGCCGTGTCCGCCTTCGGTGCGAGTCGGCTTGTCTCGAAGGCGGCGATCAACGACTTACTGACCTTTACCGCCTCGGCAACCTGGTCCTGGGTGACGGCGCGCTCGGCGCGGAGGCGCTTGAGGATTACCGGAACAGTACTCACGTTTATCGTCTCCATATATTCCGGTGCATTTGCGGATCATCGGACGCGATTGGTTCCGGTCATCTTCCGCCCGGCTGCGCGAATCCGTCCAGGGTGGAATAGAGCCAATTTCGTCCCGGCTCTGCTGGCAGTCGGCCGCATACCGCAGCCCGGCGTTTTCGAGCCCCCGAGCCGGCGAGCCGTGCGGTGCTGGAGCGCGCAGCCGCATTACGGTAGATATTCGGACGAATCAGATGCCGGGTTCGCGTCGAGGTGGCGGGACCTCGGACGCGCCGGGTCACGCAGAGACCAGGAGGCAGCACGATGGCCGATCCGGTACCCGCCCTGCCGACCGGGCCGGACGGGTGCGTCCGGGCGGCCGGCCGCGCCCGCTGAGCTGGACTGGGTCGGCTGAGATGGACTGGGCCGGGTGGGCACTCTTCGGGGTGGTGGCCACCGCCGTACTCACCGCTGCGATGATCACCGCGCAGCTCGTCGGGCTCACCCGGGTCGACCTGCCGCTGATCCTCGGCACCCTGGTCACCGAGGACCCCGACCGGGCCCGGGTGGCCGGGTTCTTCATCCACCTGCTGGCCGGTCAGGGATTCGCGCTGGGCTACGCCGCCACGTTCGCCCTGCTCGGCCGGGCCACCTGGTGGCTCGGGGCGCTGCTCGGCGTGGTGCACGTCGCCGTCGCGCTTACCGTGCTGCTGCCGCTGCTGCCCGGCGTACACCCCCGGATGGCGTCGCTGCGGGCCGGTCCGGCCAGTACTGCCGTACTGGAGCCGCCGGGCCTGTTCGCCCTCAACTACGGGGTGCAGACCCCGGCGGTGACGGTAGCCGTACACGTCCTCTACGGGACCGTACTCGGGCTGCTCCTACAGGTCCGATGAGCCCCGGTCACGCCGCCGAGCCACCGCCGATCGCGGACTACGGGCTGCTCGGGGACACCCGTACCGCCGCCCTGGTCTCCAGCGCGGGTGCGATCGACTGGATGTGCGTGCCCCGGTTCGACGGCGCGTCCCTGTTCGGCCGGCTGGTCGGCGGCCCGGCGGCCGGCACGTACCGGATCGGTCCGACCGGTCCGGCCGGGGTCGTCGAGCGGCGGTACCGCCGACACACCGCGACCCTGCGGACCACCTGGGCGGTCGGCGACCGGCGACTCACTCTCGACGAGGGGATGGTGGCCGAGGTGACCGGGCGGCTGCTGCCGACGAACCTGCTGGTCCGGCGCCTGCACGCCGAGGGAGGTCCCGTCGACGCGGTCGTCGAGTTCGACCCCCGGCTCGGCACCGCACACCGGCGGCCCCGGGCACGTCGGCGCGGGTCACTGCTCGTCTGCGAGTGGGGCTCGCTCGCGGTGTCGCTTAGCTGCGCGGTGTCGCTTAGCTGCGCGGTGTCGCCGAGCGGCGCCGTGTTGCCGAGCGACACGGTGTTGCCCGGTGGCGCTGGGTTGCCGAGCGGTGCCACCGGTCCGGTGGCCGTCGCGGCAGGTCGGTCGACCCCGCTGACCGTGCATCCGGGGCGCCCGGTCACCTTCGTGCTGGCCGTGGCACACCGAGAACCGCTGGTGCAGGTCGACCCGGCCCGCGCCTGGGATCTGCTGCTGGCCGACGAGACGCGCTGGCGGGCGTGGGTCGCCGAGATCGACCCCGAACTGCCGTTCCGGGAGGCGGTGGCGCGCAGCCTGCTCACCCTGCGGCTGCTGACGTACTCGCCGTCGCACGCCCCGGTCGCGGCGCCGACGACGTCGCTGCCGGAACAGCCCGGCGGGACACGGAACTGGGACTACCGCTACGTCTGGCCCCGGGACGCCAGCATCAGCGTCGCCGCGTTCCTCGGCGTCGGCAAGCCCGACCAGGCGCGCGGCTTCCTCGCCTGGCTGCTGCGGGCAAGCCGGTTGCAGCGACCGCGCCTGCCGGCCCTGTTCACCCTGGACGGCCTGCGGGTACCGGCCGAGCGGCGGCTCGCCGGCTGGCCCGGCTACGCCGGCAGCACCCCGGTACGGGTCGGCAACGACGCGGCCGGCCAACACCAACTCGACGGCTACGGCTGGGTCGTCGACGCCGTCTGGGTGTACGCGCGGGCCGGTCACCACCTCGACGCGGAGACCTGGCGGACCGTGCGCGGCTTCGCCGACGTGGTCGCCCGGCGGTGGCGGGAGCCCGACGCCGGCATCTGGGAGCTACGCCACCCGGCCCAGCACGTGCACTCCAAACTGATGGGCTGGCTCGCGCTGGACCGGGCGCTGCGGATCGCCGAGATCCGGCCGGCGCCGGAGCGGCAGCGGCGACGCTGGCAGGACGCCCGCCAGGCGATCACCGAGGACGTACGGGTGCACGGGGTCGACCCCGGGCGGACGAACTACGTCCGGGGCTACGGATCCGGGGACGTCGACGCCGCGCTGCTGGTGCTGCCGCTGCTCGGCATCGAGGACGCCGGCTCGCCCCGGGTCGGGCGTACCGTCGACGCCGTCCGGAGCGACCTCGGGGCCGGCGGCCCGCTGCTCTACCGCTATCCACCCGGCCGCGACGGGCTACCCGGCACCGAGGGGGCCTTCCTGCCCTGCTCGTTCTGGCTGGTGCAGGCGCTCGCCGCCACCGGCCGGCGGACCGAGGCGGTGGAGCTGTTCCGGGACCTTCTCGACCGGGCCAGCCCACTCGGCCTCTACGCCGAGGAACTGGACCCGGGCACCGGTGCCATGCTCGGCAACTATCCGCAGACCCTGACCCACGCGGCACTCGTCCAGGCCGTACTCGCGATCCACTCGGCACCGCTCCGTTAGCCGCTGCCGTCACCTCCGGCAGCCGCTGCCGGACGCGACCTGGCACGTACGACCCGACGAGTCCTGATGGGGTGCGCGGCTTTCGTACGATTCCTGTCGTCCGGCGACCACCGCCCTCGACCACCGCCCTCGACCACCGCCCTCGACCAGAAGGAAGACCGTGGACTCGTCACTCGCGATCCTCATCGGCGGTACCGCCGTCTGTGCCGGCGCCGTCGCCTACCTGGTACTGCTGCGCGATCTCGGCCTGCGGCGGGCCGTCGGGGCCGGTGCGGGCGTCACGATCGGCGTCACCGCGAGCTTCTTGCTGATGCTCTACCTCGCCACGCTCGCCATCCCGGCGGTGCTGGCCTTCGTCGCGGTCTTCGCCGCCGCGGTCGGCTACCCGGTTTTCCGTCGCGACCTCGGCCCGCAGCGTGCCGCGCTGGCCGCCGCCGGTTCGGCCGCCGTGGTCACCGCGAGCTTCCTCTTCGTCGTCTACCTCGCGGTGATCGCCTTCATCGCCGCCGTCGGCGTCTACCTGCTGCTGCGGGACCGGATCCGGATCGCGCCGGCGCTGATCCTCACCGGTACCACCCTCGGCGGGCTGCTCGCCGCCTCCGCGCTCGTCTTCTGGGTCAGCCTCAGCTACATGTGACAGGTCGCGGCAACGGGCCGACGACCATCGGCGGCCGGACGCCGGGCCGAACCCAGCTCAGGTGCAGGCACCGGCCAGCCCGTCCGGTCCGGGTGAGCTGGTGCTGGTGGAGCGCGATCAACGACGGGCGGACCGGGCGGCGGTGACGAGGGTCGGAAGCACCTGGGCCGCCGTTCCGCGCAGGTTCACCGCACAGACGTCGTCGAGCGGCGTCGGTTCCGGGTTGACCTGGATCACGGCAGCGCCACGGCGTGCCGCGACCAGCGGGATCTCGGCCGCGGGATAGACCACTCCCGAGGTGCCGACGGTCAGCAGCACGTCGCAACCGGCGGCAGCCTCGACCGCCGCCGTCAACGCGGCCTCCGGTAGGGCCTCGCCGAACCACACCACCCCGGGCCGGACGAGCCAACCGCATTGTGCGCAGCGGGGTGGCGGGATCCGGGCGCCCTCGCCCGGGTCGGCGGGCTCGTCCTCCGCCGGCTCCGGCAGGGCGGCCGGGTGGGCGCCCGCGCCGATGCAGCGCGGTGCGAAGAGGCTGCCGTGCAGGTGGACGGGGAAGCGGGAACCGGCCCGCTCGTGCAGGTCGTCGACGTTCTGGGTGACCAGCATGGTGTCGGGGCACAGGGACTCGATGGCGGCCGTGGCGAGGTGCCCGGGGTTCGGCCTGGCCCGGCGTACCCGGGCTCGGCGCCACTCGTACCAACCCCAGACCAGGTCCGGGTCGGCGTGGAACGCCTCCGGAGTGGCGAGTTGGGTGGCGTCGAACCGGGCCCACAGCCCGGTGAGGTCGTCCCGGAAGGTCGGCACGCCGCTTTCGGCCGAGATCCCGGCGCCGGTGAAGACGACCACCCGCCGGGCCTGGGCGAGCAGCGCGGCTGCCTCGGTCGGCGGAACCTGCTCCATCCCGGAGATCCTGCCAGACCGTCTCCGGCCAGCGGAGTCGCCGCCGCCGGACCGGTCAACGTTTACGCGCGCTGGCCGGTCAAACTCCGCGCGCGGCGGTCAACTTCCGCGCGTTGGCCGGTCGCGTACCGCCTCCCGGTAGAGGTCGAGCAGTGTCCGCGCGTGCGTCGCCCACGGTCGGGGCGCGACCTCCCGTGCCGCCGGGGGCGGGCCGGCGGTGACCGACTCGTCGATCGCCCGGGCGGTGCCGGCCAGGTCGTCCGGGTCGACGAGCCGGGCCGCCGTGCCGAGCAGTTCCCGGTAGGTGGGGATGTCGGCGGCGACCACCGCCGTCCCGACCGCCAGCGCCTCCAGCGGCGGAAACCCGAAACCCTCGCTCGCCGAGAGACTGACCAGGGCACCGGCCCGCAGGTACAGCGATTGCAACACGCTGTCGTCGACCGCGCCGAGCAGCACCGCCTCGGCCGCGACCGGGTGACCGGCGACCAGCGCGGCACCGGGACCGCCGGGGGCGAAGTCGTTGCCGACCAGCACCAGCGGCACGCCGCGACGCCGGCTCGCCGTGCGGGCGTACGCGTCCAGCACCGCGCCGATCCGCTTGTGTGCCCGGGCCAGCCCGACGTAGAGGACGAACCCGTCCGGCACCTGTGGAACCCGCTCCGGCGGTGCCGGCGCGCCGAGCAGGTGATCGCTGCCCCACGAGCTGACCAGCACCGGTGCGTCGGCCCGGACGGCGGCCCGGAACTGCCCGGCGACGGTCTCGGTCGGTACGACGATCCGGTGTGCGGTCGCCGCGAGATGCGCCATCATCAGCCCGTAGTACTCCTCGTGCACCGAGGCGGGATGTGCCCGCGCGGCCGGTGCCGGCGGAGTGAGTGCGCGCAGTTCCGCGACCGCCCGGCGCATCGCCGCCAGGTCGTCGGCACCGAACCGCGCGGCGAAGGCGGCGTCCGGGTAGCACAGACCGGGATCGCGCAGCCGGACCACGTCGTGCACGGTCACCACCAGTGGGATGCCGGGATCGGGCCACGGGATCCGGTAGTCGAACAGGTGGATGACGTCGGCGCCCACCCGGCGGGCCGTGTCGAGCAGCTCGTCGGCCTCGGCGGAGCCGTACCGTGGCGTGCCGGTCGGCGCCAGCACGTCGAGCCGGATCCCGTCCCCCGGGACCGGTATCCCGACCACGGACCGGAGCGCCGCGATCGTGCAGCGGGTGTAGCGCCCGATGCCGTCGGGGGCGTCGATCCGTCCGTCCGTCAGAACCCCGACCATCCGCTCACCACCTCGTCCATGGTGTGGACAACGCATCGGCACCTATCCTTCCATCTCATGAGGCCGGGGCGTGCCGACACGACCCGCGCGCTGACCGACACCGGCTCCCCGGTGCTCGTCACCGGCGGAGCGGGATTCCTGGGGGTCGCCGTGGTCCGCCGGCTGCGCGCCGCCGGCCGGCAGGTGACCGTGGTCGACGACGGCAGCGCGGGCACACTGCGCCGGCTGCGCGAGTTCGCCGACGACGCCGACGTGGTGCACCACCGGACCAGCGTCTGCGACGCCGACGCGGTGGCCGAGCTGCACCATGCCGTACGTCCCTGGGCGGTGATCCACCTCGCCGCTAAGCACTTCATCCCGGAGTGCGAGCGGGACCCGGCGGAGACCGGGCGGGTGAACGTCGACGGCACTGCCAGCATGCTCGCCGCCTGGCGGGCCCACCGCCCACAGCGGTTCGTCTTCGCCTCCTCGGCGGCCGTCTACGCCGACTCCACCCGCCCGCTCTCCGAACGTTCCCGGTGCGCCCCGCCCACCCTCTACGGGCGGACCAAGCTGGCCGGGGAGCGGATGGTGCACCGGTACGCCGCCCGGCGCGGCGTGGCCGCGTTGTCGGTGCGGCTGTTCAACCTCTACGGCCCCGGCCCCACCGTCGAGCACCTGGTCCCGACCGCGCTCGCCCAGGCCCGGGCCGGTGGCCCGCTGCGCCTCGGTGACCTGCGGACCGTCCGCGACTACGTCTACGTCGAGGATGCCGCCGACGCCGTGCTGGCGCTGCTCGCCCAGGGCGCGACGGGCCGGGTGAACGTCGGCACCGGCCGGGGCACCGCCGGCCGGGACGTGGTGGCCGGCATCCTGGAGGTCCTCGGGCTGGCCGGCACCGCCGTCTTCGACCCGGCCCGGACGAGGGCGTGCGACAGCCCGGCGGTGGTGGCCGACATCCGCCGGCTCCGTACGCTGCTGCCGGACTGGCGACCCGTCCAGCTCCACGAGGGACTGTCGCGCACGGCACGGTCACCGGTCTACGAGGGACTGTCTCGCACCGCATGGCCGCCGGACCATGCGGGACCGCGGCGCACCGCACTGGCACCGGTCCACGAGGGACTGCGTCGCACCGCACGATCGCCGGACCACGAGGATCCGCGGCGTACGGCGCGGCCACCGGAGGTCGAGCCTCGACAGCGCGTCGTCAGCCGGGAACGCGGGACGGGACCGGGTCCGGCGGCGGAAGCCAGTCCAGCAGCTCCGGCCAGCGGGCCCGAAGGTGTGCCGCCAGCCGCTCCGCGGCCACCGGGCGGCGCTGGTTGAGCAGGTCGAACCGGCGCCGGGCCAGCATCAACGGCAGCAGTCGGTCGAGCCGCTCGTGGTCCACCCCGCCGCCGTAGCCGGCCAGCGCCGACTCGACGGTGCCGCCGAGGCCGAGGTCGACCGCGATGCACCAGGCCAGGTCGAGCATCGGCGGGCCGACCTGGATGGCGCCCGGGTCGAGTACGGCGCGCAGCCGCGCCCCGGTGAACAGCACGTTGTGCCCGACCGCCATGTCCCCGTGGATCGCCGTCATCGGGGCACCCCGGCACGCCTGGTCGAGGGCCGCCGCCAGGCGTAAGGCGCAGGACGGGTCCCGCAGCCGGATCTCGCCGAAGAACATCACGGCGCTGCCCGGCGCGTCCAGCCGGCGACCGACCGGCGGGGCGTGGTCGTGCCAGCGGCGCATGGTGGCGGTGACCGCCCGCTGGCGCCGGGACAGCAGCGGGCCGCCGCCGCCGTGTGACCCGGGCACCCGCTCCAGCACGGTCCACCACCGGCGCGCACCGCCGGCCAGGATCTCGCCGTGGTCGAGCAGGGCCGGTGCCGGGATGGCGGCGGCGACGCGTACCCGCTCGTAGTCGAGGCAGACCGCGAGCGTCTCGTGCCGGCGGTGCTGCACCTTGATCAGGGTCCGGCGGCCCGGCAGCACGGTCGCGCCGGAATCTGTCGGCGACGGGCCGTCGTAGGCCGGACTCCGCGCCGCCGCCCGGACCAGCGCGTCGACCACCTCACCCGGCAGCTCGCCGGCCGACGGCGTCGCGTCCCCGCTCAGGTTCAGGTCGAGCGGCCCACAACGCGGCATCTCCGTGCCCGGCCCACGACGCGGCATCTCCGTGCCCGGCTCACGACGCGGCATCTCCGTGCCCGGCTCACGACGCGGCATCTCCGTGCCCGGCTCACGACGCGGCATCTCCGTGCCCGGCCCACGACGCGGCATCTCCGCGGCCGGTTCGCGGGGCGGAACTCCCGCCGCGTCCGGCCGGTCCGAGGGCGTGGCCGCGTCCGGCTCGTCCACTGGGCGCTCACCCGCCCGGTTCGGCCGCCGCGCGGGCGGCCCGGAGCATCCGCAGCGGGCCCAGCCAGCGCTGCCGGGCCAGCTCGGCGGAGTCGTACCAGCCGATCGCCGCGAAGTCGTGCAGCCCGTCGTCGCCGAGCCACAACCCGGCGACGGCCGCCCAGACCGGAGGCGCGAGCTGGTCGGAGCGGGCGTCGGCGGCGAGCGCCAGCGCGGCGGTACGGGCCAGCTCGGGCCGGTCGGTGGCCAGCGCCGTGAGTACCGTGATCGCGCCGACCGGCAGCAGCTGACCGACCACGCCGGACTCCTCGGTCAGCCGGTCGGCCCGGGCGAGCAGCTCGTCCACCTCGTCGCGGTCGCCCTCGGCAGCCGCTCCCACCGCCGCCGCGAGGTCGCACTGCGCCAGTCCGATCAGGTCCCCGAGCGACTGGTTGAGGTCCCGGGCCTCCGGCAGCATCGAGACCGCGAGCCCAGGGTCGGTCCACATGGTGGCCAGCGCCAGGTGCCGGGCGGCCCGGGCGCCCCAGAGCGGTGCACCGGTGGCCCGCGCCTGGTCGAGCGACCGCCGGAAGAAGTCGGCGGACCGGGCGAAGTCGCCGCCGTGCTGGTAGACGTGTCCGAGCAGGTCCCACGTCCGGGCGTCCTCCAGCGGCTGGCCGGCCGACGAGGGGGCATAGCCCAGCACCTCGCCGAGCCGGCTGCGGCGCAGCGCCACCCCGGCCCGGCCCCACGCCCCGGCGCCGCGCAGCAGCGGCCCGGCCTGATCGAGCGAGGCGAAGAACTCGTCGCCTTCCGCGTGGTGCCCGGTCGACTGGGTCAGCGAGCCGAGTTCGTAGGCGACGTACGCGTCGTAGGGGTGCTGCCACGGCGACTGCGCCAGCGCCTTGAGCCGCTGGTAGCGGGGACGGGCGTCGACCTCGGCGGTGGCGGCCAGCCGGGCCGCCTCGACCAGCCGGCGCAGCGCGGGCGCGGCACCGTCGGCGGGCGGCAGTGCGGCGAGCACCTGCCAGTGCCCGAGCTGGCTGAGCGTGTAGGTGAGGTCCCCGAGCCCGTCCGGCAGCAGCTCGTGCTCGACGGCCGCCTGGAGCACCAGCAGCATCGCGGCCACCGCGCACTGGCTGCGCTGCGCCGACACCACCGTGTCGCCGTCGTCGGGCCGCCAGACCTCCAGGCCGACCTCGGTGACCCGGGCGGTGGCCCGGGCAGCCCGGTCGACCCGCTCGGCACCGACCCAGCCGTCGTCGGTGTACTCGTCGCAGGCGTTGATGCTCTGCCGGAGATTCTGGTGGATCCGGTACTCCGGCCAGGTGCCCGCCGCGTGCCGGACGAAGCTGTTGGTGAGGAAGCGGTGGATCGTCGCCGTCGCCACGTCCGGGAGTACCGCGCGCAGGATGTCGGCGTCGAACGCCGCGAGCAGCGCGGCGGCGCGCAACAGGTTGCGTTCGGCGGGGGAGAGGTCGCGCATGATCCGCAGGACGAGTTCGGGCAACGGGCCGCCGAACTGGGCCGGATCCGGGTGCTCCCCGCGCAGCGCCGCACTGCGGTACTGGCTGACCGACAGTTCGAGATAGAGCGGCGAGCCGGCCGAGGCGTCGACGATCCGCCGGCGTACCGCCTCCTCGATCGCCGGCTCTCCGCCGTCGGCCGTCAGCCGCTCCCGCAGGAAGGCGTCGGCGTAGTCGGGGGTCAGCCCGGCGAGCGCGTACTGGTCGCTGACCCCGTCCACTCCGGCCAGGCGCGGCCAGCGCGTGGCGCCGCCGTAGGTGAGGGTGACCGCGCGGACCGGGTCGTGCCAGCGCAGCGGACGCCGGCTGGCCACCACGAACAGCACGTTGGGCATCAGGTAGACCATCCGGGCGAGCAGGTCCTCCAGCAGTCCCTTCTCCCGGGGCAGCGCCTGGACGGCCTCGAAGGTGTCGAGGTGGCAGACCGCCAGCGCCGGGCGCCTGGCCCGGATCCGCTCGATGTCCCAGGCGAGCAGGATGGGCAGGTAGCCGAGCATCCGGTCCGGATCGTTCTCCCGGAGGATGAGGTCGAAGGGTGGGAACTCGCGCCGGAGGCGGCGCACCTCGGCGGCCTCGCGCAGCCGGCGTACCAGTCCGGTCGCCATCTTGTAGCCGACCTCCACCACCGCGACCGAGCCGAGCAGTTCGTCGACGACCCCGGCGATCTGCTGCGCGGTCTCCTCCCGGTCCTCCTGGCCGAGGAAGCCGCTGCGCCCGACGAAGTCGGTGAGACTGACGCCGGGATGCTTCAACTCCCAGTAGACCGACAGGCCCGTGTCGAAGGCGGTGAACGGCCGGCCGAGCCGGCCCAGCGCGGCGCGGACCCGCAGGACGACGGTCTCGAAACCGAGGTTGCTGCCGTCGGCGAAGTCGAAACTCGACACGACCCGGCGTTTGGGCAGCTCGGGAGCGGTCGACGCGGTCAGCTCCGCGCAGAACTGGTTGACCAGGGTGGTCTTGCCGATCCCGCCCTGGCCGTAGATCACCACCACGTTCCGGGCCGGCCGGCCGAAGTCGAGCAGGTCCGCCGTGGAACACGGCTCGGCGGCCATCCGGTGCGCCCGCTCGATCAGCAGCCGGGTGTACTCCTCCCGGTCGGTGAAGACCTCGTTGCGCCGATACGGCCCGGAGGCACCGAAAACGAAGTAGTCGTCGAGGTCCACTTCGCCATGTAATCATCTGACTACTAGTGTCTCCATCGACCGAACCGACCGAACCCGAACGGACCGAACCGATCGAACGGACCGATCCGGTGGAGTCAGGTTCCGGGGCAGACCTGAGCCTGGACGGAGGCGTATGACGCGGGTCCTGGTCGACATCCGTGCCAACCAGCCGACCGGCATCGCCCGGTACGGCGCCAACCTGCTGCGTGAACTGGCCGTGCTGGCGAGCGTCGGCGACACCCCACGGCTCACCGCGTACGTCGACCCGGTGCAGGCCACGGTGGCACGGGAGGCGATCGGGACCGCGCCGGTACGCCTGCTGGTGGCCGCCGAACCGGACGGCTTCGTACGCCGCAGCGCCGAACTGCGCACCCTGCTGGGCAGCGGCGAGTTCGACCTCTACCACACCACCCACTACACCCTGGACCGGCGCTGTCCGATTCCTTACAGCTACACGGTGCACGACCTGACCCGGTTGCGCTTCCCGGAACACGACTACGGTCGGGAGCAGTTCGTCCGGCACTTCGGCTCCGCACAGTGGACGGCGCTCGGCGCGGAACTCGCCGCGCTCTCCGACTGGGACGACGGGCACGGCGGGACCTTCCGGCGCTACTTCCGGGCGCTCAACCGGGCGCTCGCGGCCGGTGCCAGCCGGATCGTGGCGGTCTCCCGGGCGACCGGTGACGACCTGGTGCGGCTGCTCGGCGTACCGGCCGGTGCGATCGACCTGGTGCCCTGCGCGGTCCGTACCGAGATCTTCCACCGGCGCCCGCCGGCCGAGGTGACCGCCGCCCGTGTCCGGTACGCACTGCCCGGCCCGTACTGCCTCTATGTCGGGCTCGCCGGTCCGATCAAGCGGTTCGACTGGCTGCTCGCCCGGTGGCTGGCGGCTGCCGAACGGTTCCCGGCCGACGCCCGGCTCGTCGTGGTGGGCGGCTATGCCGAGGCCCGCCCGGAGGTCGTCGCGCTGCTGCGGGACGCGTCCGCCGCAGGGTCGGTGGTGTTCACCGGCCGGGTCGACGACGACACCCTGGCCGCGCTCTACTCCGGGGCTTCGGCCCTGCTGGTCGCCTCCCGGAACGAGGGCAACCACCTCGGACCCCTGGAGGCGCTGGCCTGCGGTTGCGAGGTGGTCTGCACCGACATCCCACCGCTGCGGGAGACGGTCGACGGCCACGCGCACTTCTATCCGTTGACCGACGCCGCCCGGCTGACCAGACTGGTCGACAGCGCCCTGCGCGGCACGTTGCCCCGGCTCGGCGCCGGCTTCGCGGTGCCGCGCTGGCCCGACTCCGGCCGGGCGCTCGTCGACTCGCTGCGGCGGGCGCTGACCGGGCACACTGACGGTCCGACCGGAGGCCACGACACGCACGCCGGGCGCGCCGACCGGTCGGGCGCAGGGCCCGCCCGCCGAACGGAGGTCCGATGAGGTACCTGCCCGTCACCGCCGCCATCCTCGCCGCCGCGCTCGGCGGTGCCGGATTCGTCTACGGAGGCTTCGACGACTCGCCCGGCCTGCAGGGCATCTCCGCGCTCCTGGTCATCGGCATGATCGCCTACGGCGTGCGAATCACCCGGCGCAGCCGTTAGGGCATGCGGGTCAGGTTGGCGGCTTCTGGCCGGCGCCGTGCAGCAGGCCGGCGGTGGCCAGCGCGGCGAACTCCTCGGTGCGGCCGGTCAGCAGGTCGAAGTCGTGGAAGGTGCGCAGTGCCCCGGGTCCCATGCTGCGCAGGGCACGCCGCGCCAGCGGAGTCTCCAGGCGCTCGGTCAGCCGTTCGGCACTCTCCGGCCAGTTGGTGCTGAGCACCACGCCCGTCGCCACCGCGGTCTCCCAGAGCGCGCGCAGGTGGCGGTCGCCGATCTCGGCGCGCAGCGCGCCGCCGGCCGGGATGTCGGCGAGCGCCGCCCGGTAGGCGTCGGTCAGCTCCGTCCCGTCCCAGCCCCACCCGGCGAGCACCCGACCGGTCGGCAACCGGGTCGAGTAGGAGCCGTCCGTGGTGTCGATGGTGGTGGCGGTGCCGTCGGTCCAGGCCAGGAAGGGCAGCAGCGCCGGAACGTCGAGCACGCCGCCGGTGAGCTGCGCGGCGTCGCCGGCCGGTCCGGGCCCGTCGGGAAGGAGACAGGCGGACAGGCGTACACCGTGCGCGTGGTTGCCGATCAGACTGGACCGGTCGTCGTGCTCGACGAGATTGGGCACGGTCACCAGGCACGGCACCCCGGCCCGGCCGAGGAAGTCGAGGGCCAGTTCGTCGTCGGCCACCCCGGTGTCCGGCTGGGTCGCCAGGAAGGCCGCGAACTCCCGGGCGACGTCGGCCGGCAGCGCGAGTGCCTGGGTCGGCACGTACGGATTCACCATCGGCACCCAGGAGGCGCCGGTCAGGGCCGCGAACCGGACCAGTGCGGCCGTCCGCGAACCCCACTCGACGAAGTAGCTGACCGCCGCCCGGGGCTGCCGGGCCAGGCTCTGCCGCGCGGCGGCCGCGAAGCCGTCCGGCAGCAGGACGTCGTCCTGCACGACGAGGTGGTGGGTGGCGTCCGGGGCGACCGCGGCGTAGGCCAGCCGGGCACTGCGGACGGTGCTCGGCGGGCCGTCCGGCTCCGGATCGACCGCGAGCGCGGCGTCCAGCGGGGCGAGCCCGGCGGCCACCGCGCGGGCCTGCGACAGCCGGTCCGGGTGGGTCATCACGGCCGCCGACAGCACGGGTAGGTCCTCGTGCCCCGCGGCGATGCGCTGCCGGGCGGGGAAGTCGGCGGTGGACGGATCATCGGCGGCCATGTGACCGGAGCTTAACGCATGGATCGGTGTCGAACGGGGTAGATAGACCCGCGTAGATCGTCTCGGTGTTCGCCGCCGACGCCGGTCAGCGGGGTCGGGGCGGACGTCACGGGGGAGCGTGAGACGGATGCTCGACGCACGCTGGGTGTGCCCACCGGTGATCGACCGGTGAGGCCGAAGATCCTGCAGATCTCGGTGCCGCGCGGCGGATCCAACGCCGTGGCCCGGATGATGGGGCAGAGCCCGGACGTCGCCGCCGTACTGCGGTCGCGGCTGCTGGAGGACGGGCGGGACGGACTGTTCCGGGCCCTGCGCGAGGTGGAGCGGGAGGCACCGGACCGGCTGCCCTACGTCAAGGAGCAGGCGGCGTTCCTGCCCGACCATCCCGACGAGCTGTTCGCGCCGTACGACCGGTTTCTCGTCGTCGTCCGGGACCCGGTGCAGCAGGTCGCCTCGGAACTGCTCGCCGTGCTGGGCAACCGGGAACTGTTGCGGGACAAGCTGGTCGAGCGGACCGGGATGCCGGTCGGACGGCGGGAGACGGCCCGGCTGCTCGACCGGTACGCCGCCGCGGCCTGCCTCGATTTTCCGATCGTGCGTCCCGGGGTGCGCGGCTGCTGGCAGGACGTGCTGGCGTACCTGCGGCGGACCCGGGACTTCCGGCCGGTGCACCGGCTGGTCGGCGACCTCTACGACGCGCAGCCGGGCCGGCGGGAGTGCGCCTCCGACACCGAGTGGTTCAACCGGGCCATCTTCCGGGTCGGGGTGCTCTGCTGGCTGCGTACCGTCGAGCTGGTCCGGACGCTGGTCGAGGCGGGCGTGCCCCGGCTGGCGATCGTGGACTTCGGCGACCTGCAGTACCGGCCGGGCCGGATCGCCGAGGTGTGCGGCCGGCTGGCGGTCCGGTTCGACGAGCGGATGGTCACCGGGCCGTGGCATCCGCCGGGGCGGTGGTTCGAGGCGGGCCTGGACCGGGACGAGGGACACCGGTGGGTCGGCCGGGCCTTCACCGCGACCCGCCTCTACCCGTCCCGCCCCACACCCTGCGATCCGCGCACCCTGCCGCCGGTCGCCCAGGAGGCACTCGCGTCCAGTATGGACAGCTACCGTGCCCTGCTCGGCCATCCGGCCTGCCTGTCGCCGGACGACCCGATCGCCTCCGGCGGGGTGGCGGCAGCCGACCGTGCCGGCGCGGAGGGTGCGGCGGCGGTGACCGGTCCCGGCACGGTGCGTCGATGACCACGACCGGGCACCGGACGCTGCCGCGCGCCGCGCTGGTGAACGCGGTGCTGCGCCGGGTCCGCGCCTGGACCGGGCTGGCCGGAGCGCTCGCGTCCGAGCTGACGGCCCGACTGCGCGACCAGGACGAGGTCGCCGAACTGCTGGCGGGCGCGCGTGCCGAGGCGGTGATCCGGGTACCCGACGCGCACCTCGCCGCCGACCTGCTCGTGCTGCTCGACCAACTCGCCCTGTACGGCGGTCGGCGGCTGTCCCTGTGGCCGGAGGGCGGCTGGGCGTACCGGGTCGTCGACGCGTCGACGGCGGCACCGGCGTTGCCCCGCACCCTGCTCCGGCAGCTCGCCGAGCAGGCGGTGCCGGAGCGGGCGGCGGTGCCGTACCAACCGTGGTCGGGGCGGATCGACCGGATCGCCGTGATCACCCACGACCGTCCGGAGACCCTGGCCGACTGCCTCGCGGCCCTGCACGCCAACCTGCGCCACTTCGGTCGGCGACATGTCGAGGTGGTGGTCTACGACGACTCGGGTCCGGTGCGGCGTCCACGGGTCCGCTCGGTGGTGGGCGACGCCGCCTCGGCGGGCCTGCCGGTCCGCTACGTCGGGCCGGCCGAGAAGGACGCCCTGCGGTCCGTCTTCGAGCGGAGCCTGCCGGACGGGGATGTCGACCGGCCGGTGCTGGACCGGCTGCTCGGCGCGTGGCGTGCCGACGGGAGCTGGGCCGGGTCGGCCGCCGAGCAGCGGAACTGGGCGATCCTGTCGGCCGCCGGCCGGCGGGTACTCGTCTGCGACGACGACGTCCGGCCGGCGGCACTCGACGCCACCCTGCCCGAACAGCGCGCGGCGGCCACGGCCGCGGTGCGGGACGCCGAACTGCGCGCGGCGGGCACGGCCGTGGGGCGGGACGCCGAACTGCGCGCGGCGGGCACGGCCGCGGTGCGGGACGCCGAACTGCGCGCGGCGGCCAGCACCGTCGGGTCGGAGGCCGGGCGGCTGCTTGCCGGGCACCTGGCTGGCCGGTCGGACCGGGCGGCGCCCCGGCCGTGGCCCACCGACCTGCTGGGCATCCTGGAGGAGACCGGGCCGACCCTGGTGTCCGCCGCCTACACCGGACATCCGGATCGGCGCAGTGCCCTGCTGCTGGAACGCTTCTTCGTGGCCTCGGAACGCAGCATCGACGTCTGTGACACCGATCCGCCGTGCCGGCAGGTCCGGCAGGCGGCGTTCACCGGCGGCCCGCGCAAGTTCCGGGGCGGCGCGTTCGTGACCAGCGGCACCGGCGAGGGGGTCGAGTTCGCGGTCCGGCGGGGACGCAACGAGGACTTCGCGCTCGCGATCAGCCTGGCCGTCACCACCAGAGGCCGGCCGGAGCCGCACGAGTCGCCGACCGCCTTCCTGCTGCACGAGCGCGGGCCACGGCACTCCGGGCCGTTCCTGGCACACCGGCAGGAGCGGGAAGGCGACCTGGTCAACCGGCTGATCGAGGAGTTGGGCCGGGACTACGCCGAGACGGTGCCCGGCCCCTTCGACCCGGCGGGCTTCGGTCGGTACGGGCTGACCCGGGTCGACGAGGGTCTGGACCGTGCTGCCGCCGTACTCGCCGGTGAGCTGTTCCGGGACGGGCTCGCGTACCGGGGGCGGGCGGTGGCACATCTGCGGGTCCTCGGCACGGTCGAGACGCGGCTCGGTGCGGCGGCGACCGGACGGGCGCTGGCCAGACTCCGCACCCGCTGGTACGCCGACCGGGCCACCCCGGCGCCGGCCCTGCTGCGTACCGCCGCCCGGCTGCTGCGGGAGCGTCGCCCGCTGCCCGCCCCGGTGCTGGCCGCCTGCGTGCAGGTACTCGTCCCCGCGGGGATCATCGCGTTCATGGACGTCAGGTCGACCCGGCAGCGGCTGCGTACGCTGGCCGGCGACGAGCAGGCCGCCGCGGTCGCCGTACTGGAGCGGGAGGCGGGCTGGTGCACCGGCACCGGCCACCGGGCCGGTCCGACCGGAGTGGGCGCCTCCGGCGGTGCCCAGGTGCCGCTGTCGGAGCTGGCCGGCCGGCTCGCCGCGAAGGCGGCCAGGACCCGTCGACTGATCAGCGAGATCGACGCCGAACTGGGCTTCGGGTCGACACCCGCCGACCGGCCACCGGACGAGCGGACCCGTCTTGCCGCACAGGCCCGGTTCGCCGTCGACGTGCGCGCCCGGGTACGCGACGAGGTGCGACTGTTCCTGCGCGCCGTGCCGTACGCCTACCGGTTGCGGTCGGTGCTGCCGGCGCTGGACGGAGCGCCTCGGCTGGAGGGAGCGCCTGGGTTGGACGGGGCGGGCCAGCGGGACGGAGCGGGCCGGTGAGCTGGTGGGCGGAGGCGGTCCGGCCGCGCCTGTTGCTGCTCGGCGGGCTGCGGACGGCCGGTCCGGGGCCGGTCACCGCCCTGCTCGGCGTGAACCTGACCCTCGGGGTGCTGCCGGTGGCGTTCGTGGTGGCCAGCAGCGTCCTGGTCGGGCGGGTGCCGGCGGCGGTCGACGCCGGTCCGGGATCGCCCGCGTCGGCCGGGCTGTTCTGGGCGTTCGGCACGGCTGCCGCGCTCTTCCTGGCCCAGCAGGCGCTCGCACCGGTGCAGGTGGCGCTCGGTGAACTCGTCAGGCTACGGGTGGACGGTGCCGTGCACGACCGGGTCATCGCCACCGCGCTCGGCGGGACCGGGATCGCCCGGATGGAGGATCCGGCGGCGCTGGACGCCCTTGCCGACGCGGCCCGCCGGCTGGAGAGCAACTGGGAGACGCCGGGGATGGGCTGTGCCGGGCTGCTCGCCCTGGTGGCCCGGTATGTCCGGCTGGCCGGGTTCGCCGCACTCGTCGGTGTGGTGGTGGGCTGGCTCCCGGCGGTACTGCTGGCGGTCACCACGCTGCTGTTCCGCTACGGCCAGCGTGGCGGCCTACGGAAGTACTCGCAGGTGTGGGTGAAGGTGACCCCACTGATCCGCCGGGGCCGCTACCTGCGCGGCCTGGTCCTCGGACCGGGCGCCGCCAAGGAACTGCGGGTGTACGGGCTCGGCGGCTGGCTCGCCGAGCGCTACGAACGCAGCTACCGGCGCTGGCTGGCGCCGGTGTGGCAGGCCCGTCGCCGGGTCTACCTCTGGCCCTACCTCGGCTACACGACGATCGGGCTGGTGACCGCCGTCTGGGTCTTCACCACCGTGGCGGACGCCGGTACCGGCCGGCTCACCCTCACCGAGCTGGCACTCGCCCTCCAGGCGACGGTGGCGGCGCTGCTGCTTGGCGAGTACTACCCTGAGGCGGACTCGCCGACCCAGTTCGGCATGCTGGTCGCCGGTGCCGTGTCCCGGTTCGAGCGCCGGATGCGTCCGACCGACGGCCCGATCGCCCGACACCCCGCCCCGGCCCGCGACGGGCCCGTCGAGCCGGGCCGCGACGCGGCTGTCGGACACGACGTCCGCGACGCGGCTGTCGGCCCGGACCCCGACCCGGCCGTCGAGCCGGCCCACGATTCGTCTCGCGAGCCGGCCCGCGGTTCGTCTCGGGACCCCGCCGGGCTGCCGGAGCCGGTCGTGCGGTTCGAACACGTCACCTTCCGCTATCCCGGCGCTGACCACGACGTGCTCGCCGACCTGGACCTGACCCTGCCGGCCGGCCGCTGCACCGCCCTGGTGGGCCTGAACGGCGCGGGCAAGACCACCCTGGTGAAGCTGCTGACCCGGCTGCACGAACCGACCGCCGGCACCGTCCGGTTCGGCGGCGCCGACCTGCGCGACTTCGACGTCACCGCCTGGCGCCGGCAGATCAGCGTGGTGTTCCAGGACTTCGTCCGGTATGAGCTGTCGATCGCCGACAACGTCGCCTTCGGTGCCGTGCACGCGCCGCGCGACCCGGACCGGATCCGGCGGGCCCTGCACCGGGCCGACCTGGCCGACCTGCTCGACGGCCTGCCCGCCGGCCTGGACACACCGCTGTCCCGCAGCTATCCGGACGGCGTCGACCTCTCCGGAGGGCAGTGGCAGCGGGTCGCCATCGCCCGCGCCCTGTACGGGGTGGACCACGGCGCCCGGCTGCTGGTGCTGGACGAGCCGACGGCCGCCCTCGACGTACGGGCCGAGGCGGCGTTCTTCGCCAGGTTCGTGGAGTTGACCCGTGGGGTGACCTCGTTGCTGATCTCGCACCGCTTCTCCAGCGTGCGGCACGCCGACCACATCGTGGTGCTGGCCGACGGTCGGGTGGTGGAAGAGGGTGACCACGACGCGCTGGTCGCCGCCGGTGGCCGTTACGCCGAACTCTTCCACCTCCAGGCGGAACTGTTCGCCGACGAGCCCGGCGTGACCATTCCGGACGGGGGTGACCGGTGATGGTCGAGACGGTTCGCGGCTGCCTCGAACTGGTCCGCCTCTCCTGGCGCCAGCGACCGGCCAAGCTGATCCTGGCGGTACTGCTCAAGCTCGCCGAGGCCGCCGCGCTGCCGCTGGTCGCCGCCGCGCTCGGCGCGCTGACCGACGCGGTGCTGGACGGTGACCGGCCGGCCGCCGTGTTCGCCGGGTGCGCCGCCGCGACGGCGACGGTAGCGGCGCTCACCCTCGGGCACTTCGCGCACATCGCCTACTTCGAACTCGGCGAGGTCAACCTGCTGACCAAGGATCGCCAGCTCATCGACGTGGTCACCGGTTCCGCCTCGATCGAGCACCACGAGCGCCCGGACTACGCCGACCGGATGCAGACGCTGACCCAGGAGATGCAGCGGGTCGGCTGGCGGAGCATGGAGTCGCTGCTCTCCGGGTTGGGCACCGCTGTCGCGGTTACCGTCACGGCGGTGCTGCTCGCCCGGCTGCACCCGGCCCTGCTGTTGCTGCCGCTGGCCGCCGTACCACCGATGCTGCTCGGGCAGCGGGCGGAACTTCTGCTCTCCCGGGCCCGCGACGCCACCGCCGAGAGCGCCCGGCGGGCGCGGCACCTCTTCGACCTGGCCACCGACCCCGGTGCGGCCAAGGAACTGCGGGTCTCCGGAATGACCGCCGAACTCCGCCGCCGGCACGACACGCTGTGGCGTTCGACCGTCGGCCGGCTGTGGCCGGCCGAGGTGAGGGCGGCGCTGTTGCGGGTGGCCGGCCAGACCTGCTTCGCCCTGGGTTACGCCGGGGCGGCGCTGCTGGTGCTCCGGGACGCGGTGGCGGGCCGGCGCAGCGTCGGGGACGTGGTCCTGGTCATCGCGCTGGCAGCGCTGGTCAACCAGCAGGTGAGCGCCATGGTCGGGCTGCTGCGGGACCTGCAACGGGTGTCGCTGGCCCTGGCCGGCTTCCGCTGGCTGCGGGAGCTGGTCACCCGGGCGCCGCGCCCGGCGCCGGACGCCGCCGTACCGGCCCGGCTGCGGGACGGGATCCGGCTGCGCGAGGTCGGGTTCGACTACCCGGGCACCGACCGTACCGTCGCCGACGGTGTGGACGTGCTGCTGCCGGCCGGTGCGACCGTGGCCCTGGTCGGTGAGAACGGTGCCGGCAAGACGACGCTGGTCAAGCTGTTGTGCCGGATGTACGAGCCGGACCGGGGCCGGATCGAGGCTGACGGGGTGGACATCGCGCGGTTCCCGCTCGACGACTGGCGGGCCCGGATCGCGGTCGGCTTCCAGGACTTCGTCCGGTTGGAACTCGCCGCGCGGCAGGCGGTCGGTGTCGGCGACCTGCCGCTTGTCGACTCCGAAGAGGCAGTGCTGGCGGCGCTGGACCGCGCGGAGGCGGCGGAGCTGGTCGAGGAGTTGGACCGGGGGCTGGACACCCCGCTCGGCCTCTCGAACCGCAACGGGCGCCAGCTCTCCGGCGGGCAGTGGCAGAAGATCGCGCTGGGCCGGGCGATGATGCGGCCGGCCCCGCTGCTGCTGGTCCTCGACGAGCCGACGGCGGCCCTGGACGCCGAGGCCGAACACCGGCTCTTCGCCCGCTACGCGGCCAGTGCCGGACGGGCCGCCGCGAGCACCGGTGCGATCACGGTGCTGGTCTCACACCGCTTCTCGACGGTGCGGATGGCGGACCTCATCCTGGTGCTGTCCGGCGGCCGGCTCGTGGAGGCCGGCGACCACGACCAGCTGATGGCCGCCGGCGGATTCTACGCCGAGTTGTACGCCATCCAGGCACGCTCCTACCGTTGAGCCGGCGCTCCCAGCAACCGGGGAGCCGTGCGGCGACGACCGCCCAGCAGCCGGGCGGCGGCGATCCGGGCCAGCGCCCGGGGGCCGACCAGGCCCAGCAGGTTGCCCGGGGAACGGAACCGGGACATCGGAACGGCTCCGGAGAGTACGCCGAGGAACTGGTCGACGGCGGTCGGCCGGGCGGCCAGCGCGGTGAAGAGTTCCCGGTCCACCGCGCCGGGCGGCCGGAAGGCGGCCAGTTCGAGGGTGAGGTCGTACATCGGTGTCGCGGCGGCGTCCCGGCGGGCCAGGTACCCGGCCAGTTCGTCGTCGAGCCGGCCGCCGCTGTCCAGCCCGGCGGCGACGGCGTCGACAAGCAGTTCGGCGTCCCGGAAGGCGTTCCCGATGCCCTGTCCGGTGATCGGGTCCAGCACCAGCCCGGCGTCGCCGACAAGCGCCCAGCCGGGGCCGTGCGGCATCCGGAACGTGCTCGGCAGGTCCGGGGTGAGCCGGAACCGTTCGGCCCGCTGGCCGGCGCGTACCCGGGCGCCGAGATCGCCGCAGTCGTCGAGGGTGTCGAGGTAGCGGGCCTCGACGTCGGCCCGGAACGCCGGGAACTCGCCGGCCGGTCCGGCGACGTAGGCGATGGTCAGGCCGTCGTCGGTGGGGAAGACGGCCACCGTACGCCCGGGGCGCTGGTAGAGCTCGCCGCCGGACATCGCCACCCCGGACCAGTACGTGTAGCAGGCGAACGTGCGGGGCGGCTGCTCCCGGTAGGCGGTCGCCTGTACCGCGGCGGCGACGGTGGACCGCTTGCCGTCGGCGCCGACCACCAGCGAGGCGGTCTCGGTCACCGCCGCGCCGCCGCGCTGCCGCCCGCGCAACCCCACCACCCGGTCCCCGTCCCGGACCAGCTCGTCGACGTCGAACCCCTCCCGTACCTCGGCACCCGCCTCCCGGGCCGCGTCGACAAGCAGTGCGTCCAGCCGGGTACGCCGTGGACTGTAGAGGGCGTCGGCGCCCTCGTGTCCCGGGTAGCGGCCGGCGAGTACGACGCCGAAGCCGGTGTCGAGCCGGACCTCCCGGGTGGCCGGAGCGCCGGTTGCCGCCAGCCGGTCCAGCAGGCCCCAGCGGAGCAGTCGGGCGATCCCCGGCACCTGGATCTGGTGTGTCGAGAGGGTGTCACTGGGAAAGCGTGCCCGGTCCACCGCCAGCACCCGCAGGCCCCGGCGGGCCAGCAGCATGGCGGTTGCCGCACCGGCCACCCGGCTGCCGACGACGATGACGTCGTACCCCCGTACCGGCATCGGATCTCACCCTTCTTTGGATACGGTCGGCCGGCCGGTCCACTGTGTCGCCGCGGACGGCGACGGCGCGCCCGGCCGAGGCGATGGTCAGCGCGGCGCGGGCCGTTCCGGCTCCAGGTCCGCGAGCCGGGCGATGTTCTCCGCCTCGTCTGGATCGGGCCGGGGTGTTTCGAGGAACGCCCGGGTGACCTCGACGGCCACGTCCGGGGCGAGCCGCTTCAGGCTCAGCGCGAGCACGTTCGCGTCGTTCCAGAGCCGGGCACCGGTGGCGATCCACGGCTCCCAGGCGAGTGCGGCGCGTACTCCGGGCACCTTGTTCGCCGCGATCGCGGTGCCGGTACCCGTCCAGCACATCAGCACGCCGAAGTCGGCCCGTCCGTCGGCCACCGCCCGGCCCACCCCGGCACCGATCTCCGGCCACTGGTCGCCGCTACCGACGCGCTGCACCTCACCGAGTCCGGACAGGTAGCCCAGCACCGCTCTGGTCGCCTCGTTCTCGTCGTCGGCGCCGAAGGCGATTCGCATCCGGCCAGCATACGGATCGCACCGCCGCGGCCGGATCCCACGACGACCGGTCGTTGAGTGCGCGGCGTCACGACGCCCGGTCGACGGGTGCGCGGCGTCACGACGGCCGGTCGAAGGTTTCTCGCCGCAGGCCAACGGGCACTGCGTCCCGGGTCGACAACACGCGAAGGAGACTCAGCATGGAGATCAGCGGCATTTTCGGTGCCCTCGTCATCGGTCTGATCATCGGCGCTCTCGGCCGGCTCGTCGTACCAGGCAAGCAGAACCTCCCGATCTGGCTGACCCTGGCGATCGGCATCATCGCCGCACTGCTCGGCACGGTTCTCGCCGCCGCCTTCGGCGTGGCCAAGACCCCCGGCATCGACTGGATCGAACTCTTCCTCCAGATCGGTCTCGCGGCCGTCGGCGTCGGTCTGGTTGCCGGCGTCTACGGGCGCCGTCCCTGACCGGGGACTCGGACGGGATGGCCGGGCGCCGGCCATCCCGTCGGCGTCGGGCCGCTCAGCTGAGTGCCGGTGTCGACCCGCTCATCGAAGTGCCGGCGACCGTGCCTCGTCAGCTCCGTCCGCCCGCCGTACCCGATCTGTCGGCACCGCCCGCCCGACGCGGTGGCCGCCGGCCGGGGTGCGGCGTCGCACCCGGGTCCGCCGCACCCGATCTGCCGGCAGCGTCGGCCGGGACCGGGTGCGCTGGATCAGGACGACGCAGGCCAGCACCACAAGCGCCGCCCCGATCGACGCCGGGGTGACGGCCTCGCCGAGCAGCAGCGCCGACCAGGCCAGGGTGAGCACCGGCTGCGCGAGCTGGACCTGGCCGACCTGGGCGATGCCGCCCCGGGCCAGGCCGGCGTACCAGGCGAAGAAGCCCAGGAACATGGAGACCAGGGTGAGGTAGCCGAACGCCGACCAGGTGACGGCGTCGGCGCGCGGCGGGGCCGCCACGGCGGCGACGATCGTGACCGGCAGGGTGACCGGCAGCGAGAGCAGCAGGGCCCAGCAGATCGTCCGGGCGCCGCCGAGCTCCCGGGCGAGTACGCCGCCCTCGGCGTACCCGAGGCCGCAGAGCAGTACCGCCGCGAGCAGGAACAGGTCGGCCACGGAGAACCCACCGTGCACCGCACCGCTGGCGGCGAGGAAGGCGAGCACAGCCAGCAGCCCGGCGGCGCTCGCTACCCAGAACAGCGGCGGCGGACGCTCGCCGGCCCGTATTACCGCGAAGACGGCGGTCATCGCGGGCAGCACGGTGATCACGACCGCGCCGTGTGCCGAGGTCTGGGTGAGCAGCGCCAGCGAGGTGAAGAGCGGGAACCCGACGACGACGCCGAGCGCGACGACCGACAGCCGCCGCCACTGGTCGCCGGTGGGGCGGGGCGCCCCGGTGATCCGCAGGTACGCGAAGGCCAGCAGTGTGGCGCCGACGGCCCGGCCGAAGGCGATGAACCACGGGTCGAGCTGCTGCACCGCGACCCGGGTCGCCGGCAGCGACATGCTGAAGGCGAGTACGCCGAGTGCGCCGAGGGCGAGGCCGAACGCCCGGCCCGCCGTTACCGTCCGATGCGCAGTAGCGCTACTCTCATCCCTCATGGACAACGGTAACGCCCGAGAGCGCGTTATCCAAGATCTGCGCGGCCTGGCGGCCGTCGCGGCGCCCGGCACGCGGCTGCCCTCGGTCCGCGAGCTGACCGCCCGGCACCGCGCCTCACCGGTCACGATCGCCGGGGCGATCCGGCAACTGGTGGCCGAGGGCCTGGTCGAGGCGCGGCCCGGCCGGGGCACCTTCGTGGCCGTACCGCCGCGGCCGCGAGCCGCTCCCGACCTTTCCTGGCAGACCGTCGCGCTCGGTCCGGGCCGGCCGGGGGAGGAGGAGATGCAGGCGCTCCTGGCGATACCGCCGGCCGGAGCGATCCCGCTCTCCGGCGGCTACCTCGAACCGGAGCTGCAACCGGCCACCGCGCTCGGCGTCGCGCTCGGCCGTGCCGCCCGGCAACCGGCGACCTGGCAGCGCGGCCCGGCGCAGGGGCGGGAGGACCTGCGCGCCTGGTTCGCCCGCGAGGCCGGGTCCGGGCTGCGCGCCGACGACATGGTCATCTGCCCCGGTGGCCAGGCGGCGTTGTCGACGGCACTGCGCGCACTCGCCGTCCCCGGTGACACCCTGCTCGTCGAGTCGCCGACCTACCTGGGCGCGCTGGCCACCGCCCGGGCGGCCGGGCTGCGGGTGGTGCCGGTGCCCGTCGACGGCGACGGCGTACGCCCCGATCAACTCGCCGCCGCGTTCGCCCGTACCGGCGCCCGGCTCTTCTACTGCCAGCCGCTGCACGCCAACCCGCACGGCGCGACGCTGGCCGGGAACCGCCGGGTCCGGGTCACCGCCGCCGTACGCGACGCCGGGGCGTTCCTGATCGAGGACGACTACGCCCGCGACCTCACGATCGACGGTGAACCCCCGCCGCCACTTGCCGCCGACGACCCGGACGGGCACGTCGTCTACCTCCGTTCGCTTACCAAGTCGACGGCTCCCGGGCTGCGCGTCGCCGCCGTCGGTGCCCGTGGCCCGGCCGGCGCCCGGCTGCGTACGGCCCGGCTGCGTGACGACCTCTTCGTGGCCGGTCCACTGCAACAGGCCACGATCGAGTTCGTCAGCACCCTGGCGTGGACCCGGCACCGCCGTACCCTGCGCACAGCCCTGCGGGCTCGCCGCGAGGCGCTGCTCACCGCGCTCCACCGGCACCTTCCGGACCTCGCCGGGCAGCCGGTCCCGCGTGGCGGCATGCACCTGTGGGTCCGGCTTCCGGACGGTAGCGACGACGTCGCGCTGGCCGCCGCCGCGGCGGCCGAGGGGGTCGTCGTCTTCCCCGGCCGCCCCTGGTACGCGGCCGAACCCCCCGCCCCGCACCTGCGCCTCAGCTATGCCAGTGCCCCGCCCGATCTGATGGACGAGGCGGTCCGCCGCCTGGCCCGCGCCTTCGGCGCCTGCTGAGCCGCCGCGTGCGCCTTGGCCGACCCTGCCGAGCCTCGGTGGCACCCTCGGTCGCGCCTCTGGCCGCGCCCTTCGGTGGGTCCGGGCGGACGTGGCGGTCCGCGATGGAGTCCCTCGGTCGCGCCTCTGGTCGCGCCCTCGGGTGCGTCCGGGCGGATGTGGCGGTCCGCGACGCGGTCCGTGCCCGGATGGGGCTTGCCGCCATTGATACCGTCCGTTCGTGGCAGCGACCCCACCCGCCCTCGGCATCGACTTCGGCACCTCGCACACCGTGGCCGCACTGCGGATGCCGGGCGACCGGATCGAGTCGCTGCTCTTCGACGCGTCGCCGCTACTCCCGTCGGCGGTGTTGGCGCAGCCGGACGGTCACCTGCTGGTCGGTCACGACGCGCTGCGCGGCGCACGGCTCGACCCGGGCCGGCTGGAGCCGAATCCCAAGCGCCGGATCGACGACGGGACGCTGCTGCTCGGCGAGGTCGAGACACCGGTCGGAGAGGCCGTCCGAGCGGTGCTCGCCCGGGTGGCCGAGACGGCGCAGCGTGCGCTCGGCGTCGTACCCCGGCCGGTGGTGCTGACCCATCCGGCGAGCTGGGGTGTGCGGCGTCGTACCGTGCTCGCCGAGGCCGCGACCGGGGCGGGGCTGGGCAGCCCCGGCCTGGTGGCCGAGCCGGTCGCCGCGGCGATGTACTTCACCGAGGTGCTCGGGCACCGGGTGCGGCCGGGCGACACCCTCGTGGTGTACGACCTCGGGGGCGGAACGTTCGACGTCAGCGCGGTGCGACGGAGGACCGACGGCGGCTGGGCGGTACTGGCCACGGCCGGGCTGGACGACGTCGGCGGGGTCGACGTCGATGCCGCGATCGTCGACTGGATCATCGCGCATCAAGCGGTCGAGGTTCCCGCGCGCGACACCGCGCTCGTCGCGCTGCGCTGGTGGCAGCTCGTGCGTCAGGAGGCGCGGGCCGCGAAGGAGCAGCTCAGCCGGGTCGCCTCGGCGTCGATGGTCCTACCTGGACTGGATCGTGACATCCACCTGACCCGGGAGGAGTTCGAGCGGCTGGCCCGGCCGCTGCTGGACCGGACCGTGGCGCTGACCACGTCGACACTCGCTGCCGGCGGCGTCGCAGCCGACCGGCTGGCCGGGGTCTTCCTGGTCGGCGGGTCCAGTCGGATACCGCTGGTCGCCACCATGCTGCACCGGATGCTCGGGGTGCCGCCGACGGTCATCGACCAGCCCGAACTGGTCGTCGCGCACGGCAGCCTCCGCACAATGCCCGAACCGGCCAGCGCCGCACCAGGGCCACCACCGTCGGGGGCGCCGGGACCGCCGGTGACAGCACCGGAAGTGCCGGCGGGAGCCCTCAGGCCGCCGGTGACAGCACCGGGAGGACCGTCGGGAGCGCCCTTGTCGCGGGTGACAGCACCGGGGGTGCCGGCAGCCGTGCCTGTGTCGCCGACGGCAGCGGCACGCCGGCCAATGGCTGCCGTCGCCGCCGTGCTGCTGCTCGGCGCCGTGCTGGGTGCGACGATGACGGCATACCCGCTCGTCGCGACGTACGACGGGCCGATTCCATACTGGACGGACCGGTACGCCTGGCAGCTGCTGCCAGTGGCGGGTGTGCTGGCCGGGCTGTGGACCCGTCGGCGTGGCGCGGCACTCGCCGCCCAGGCGGTCGCCGGGGTGGTCGCCGGGATCGTCGGGCTCGCGGTCGAGCGGGCCGACCGGAACATCTTCCGCCTGCCGTGGGGTACTCCGGAACACTTCTACTTCTGGGACCACAACCCGGATCTGTGGTTCGTGGCGCTGGTCGGTGGCTGCCTCGTCGCCGGTCTCGCCACCGAGGCGGCACTCGCCGTGACCGCGCGGCTGGCCAGCCGCGGCCTGGCCCTGGCCGTCGTCGTCGCCGCCGGCATGCTGCCGAGTCCGCTACTGCTCCTGGTCCTCGACTGGTCCTCCCGGCCGCCGCTCAGCCGGGTGGCGGTCGACACGCTGTTCGCGTACCCGTTCGTCCTGCTGCTGGTCTGGCCCGCGGCGTGGCTCGCCGGGCGGCCCTCGCAGTAGGCCCTCGCGGTAGGTCCTCCGCCGTGCCGTGCCGGCCGACCGGCCGACCGGTCGGTCGGTCGGTCGGATCGTGGCGGGTCAGAGCGTGGCGGGGCGGGCCAAAGGCGTGGCGGCTCCGGGGCAGGTCAGGGCGTCTCGTGGCGCGGCAGGGTCTCGCGGAGGAAGTCGACGAGCAGGGCGGTGACCTCGGCTGGTCGTTCCAGGCTGGGCAGGTGGCCGGCCCAGGGGAGTTCGCGGTGCCGGGCGTTCGGCAGCAGTCCGGGCAGCCGTTCGGCGATCTGCCGGAAGTCCGCCAGGTCGTGCCGGCCGGAGACGACGAGGCAGGGCGCGGTGATCTCTCCGAGGTCGGGCTCGCCGAGATCGAGACGCGGTACGTCCTCGACGGCGGCGAGCTGCACCTGGAAGGCGTGCCGCTGCATGTCTCGGACCCGTTCCCGGGTCGGCTCGTCGGTTTCCGGCCCCAGCCAGGTCGCCACGTTGAGCTCGACGGCGCCCGCGAGGTCGCCCGCCTCGAGCAACTCGTCCTCGCGCTTGCCGAAAGCCGCCAGCTCCGGGCCCGGCTGGTGTCCCGGCATGCCGGGACAGAGCAGTGCCATGCCGCTCACCCGGTCCGGCCAGCGGGCGGCGAACTCCAGCCCGACCCGACCGCCGAAGGAGGCCGCCACCAGGGCCACCCGCCGCACGCCGAGCGTGTCCAGCAGGTCGAGCACGTCCGTGACCTCGGAGTATGGCTGGTCCGGCAGCGGAGTCTCGCCGAAGCCCCGGAAGTCGCAGCGGATCACCTGGTATCCGGCGTCGCGCAGGGGGAGCCACTGCTGGTCCCACATCCGGCGATCACAGACCGAGGAGTGCAGCAGGAGAACGGCGGGGCCGGATCCGTCGACATCATGGCAGAGCGTCATCACCGGAGACCCTAGGTTCCCCGATCTGAGGTCACCAGCGAATATCGCCATCCCGTCGGCCCGGTCCGGAGCGGCTGGCTAGGCTGATCTGGGACGACAAAATCGACAATTCGTGCATCTATCGGCGAGGACGGGGTACTCGCCGACGCGCGTCGGTCGACGCCACCCGCCGGCAACTGCGGGCGGACACGGGGGAAGGGAAGAGACGGGTGCCCTATCTGACTGTCGGCGTGGAGAACTCCGCGCCCATCGATCTGCACTACGAGGATCATGGCGCCGGGCAGCCGGTGGTGCTCATCCACGGCTTTCCGCTCAGCGGGTCGGCGTGGGAGAAACAGATCAACCCGCTGCTGAACGCCGGCTACCGGACCATCAGCTACGACCGCCGAGGATTCGGCATGTCGAGCCAGCCGGCCGTGGGGTACGACTACGACACCTTCGCCGCCGACCTCAGCATCCTGATGAACGAGCTGGACCTCACCGACGTGATCCTGGTCGGGCACTCGATGGGCACCGGCGAGGTGGCGCGGTACATCTCCAACTACGGCTCCGCCAGGGTGAACCGGGCGGTCTTCATCTCGCCGATCCCGCCGTTCCTGCTGAAGACCGAGGACAACCCGGAGGGCGTCGACCAGAGCCTCTTCGACGGGTTCATGCAGAATGTGATCACCGACCGGGCAAAATACCAGTCGTCGTTCCTGCACGACTTCTACAATCTCGACGAGAACCTCGGCAAGCGGGTCAGCGACGAGGTGGTCCGGATGAACTGGAACGTGGCGGTGAGCGCCTCGCCGATCGGCACGCTGGCGTCCATTCCCGCCTGGCTCACCGATTTCCGGCAGGATCTGCCCCGGATCGACGTACCGGCGTTGATCATCCAGGGCGACGCGGACCGGGTACTGCCCTATCCGGTGTGCGGGCAGCGGATGCACGCTGCGATGCCGAACAGCCAGCTCGTCACCCTGAAGGGTGCGCCGCACGGCATCCCGTGGACCCATGCCGACGAGGTCAACCAGGCGTTGCTGGACTTCATCAGGACCCCGGTCGACGCACTGCTCTGAGCGGACCCGAACCCGGACCCGGCGGCGCGACGGCGCCGCCCGGTCCAGGTTCGGGCTGACGGTCCAGGTTCGGGCTGACGGTCCAGGTTTTTCGGGCTGACAGGTCCGGGTCAGCCCTCGGGTGCGATGAGTCGCTGGTCGCTCGCGTCCCGGACCAGGATCGCCTCGACCGGGCAGGACTCGGCCGCGTCGACCACCGGATCGGCCGGGTCGACCGTCCCGGCCAGCGGGGTGGCGAGCCCGTCGACGAGCCGGAAGTGCTCCGGCGCCGTGCCGGCGCAGATGCCCGAGCCGATACAGCGTTGCGGGTCGACGCTGACCCGCCAGGCGGTGCTGCTCACCAGGTCACCGGCAGCGCGAGCGGTCCGCGCACCAGCAGGCCGCTCTTCCACGGGATCTCCGGCTCCGGCACCGCCAGCCGCAGTCCGGGCAGGCGGCCGACCAGGGTACCGATGGCCACCCGCAACTCCATCCGGGCGAGCTGCGCGCCGACGCAGTGGTGCACACCGTGACCGAAGCCGACGTGTGGATTGACCTCCCGGCCCAGGTCCAGCCGGTCCGGGTCGGCGAATACCGACTCGTCCCGGTTCGCCGAGCCGACCGCCGGCAGCACCGGTTCGCCGGCCCGGACGAGTACCCCGCCGAGCTCGATGTCCTCCGTCGCGTACCGGGGGAAGGCCGAGGCCGCCCCGAGCGGTACGTAGCGCATCAGCTCCTCGACGGCGTTCGGGATCAGCGCGGAATCGGACCGCAGCCGGGCCAGCTCGGACGGGTGCTCCAGCAGCACGTAGACGAAGTTCGGGATCTGGGTCACCGTCGTCTCGTGCCCGGCGGCCAGCAGGCCGGCGGCGAGCTGCACCAGCTCCTGCTCGGTGAGCCGGTCCTCGTTCTCGTCCCGTGCCCGCACCATCGCACCGAGCAGGTCGTCGATCGGCTCACGGCGCCGGATCGCCACCAGCTCACCGATGTAGCCCCAGAGGCTCTCCAGGTATGCCTGGATCTGCTCGGGAGGCAGCGAGGTCGTCGAGACGATCGCCTCCGACCAGGTGTGGAACTTGTCCCGATCGGCGAACGGAACGCCGAGCAGCTCGCAGATGACCTGGATCGGCAACGGGGTGGCGAAGTGCTCGACCAGGTCGATCGGGGGACCGGCCTTGACCATCTCGTCGACCAGCCCGTCGGCGATCTCCTGGGCGCGGGCGCGGAGCAGCTCCACCCGGCGTGCGGTGAAGGCCTTCGCCACCAGCCGGCGCAACCGGGTGTGGTCCGGCGGATCCATCCCGAGCATGCCCTGGTCCGGCTGCCGGGGCATGGTGCGCGGCTGGTCACGTCCGACCCCGGCGGCCCGGCTGAACCGGGCGTCGCCGAGTACGACCCGGACGTCGGCGTGGCGGGTGGCGAGCCAGGACTCCTCGCCGAACGGCAGTTGCACCCGGATCAGTGGCTCCTCGCGACGCAGCCGCGCGTACTGCGGGTGGAGGTTGAGCCGGTCGGGGGCGGCGAACGGGTACGGGTGGGCGGTCACCTGCCGGCTGTCCGTCATCTCGGATCCCTCCGTCGAGCGGGCACGGTCGGCGCGACGGTCCGTGACGATCGGCTTGACCATTGGTGATCGGTGCGACCGGACCCTTGGCGCCGGGTAAGGCACTGATGGCGGATAGTAGCGAACTACACTGATCAATTCCATCGGTCACAGTGGAGGGTGCCCCTGCCGACGGCCGATCCGGTCCCGCCGACGGCCAGTCCAGTTCCGCCGACGGCCAATTCAGGCGTTCAGGTATGCCAGCACGGCCAGTACCCGCCGGTTGTCGTCCTCCGACGGCGCAATGCCGAGTTTGCTGAAGATGTTGTTTATGTGCTTGCTGACCGCCTTCTCGGTGACGAAGAGCCGGCCCGCGATCGCCGCGTTCGACCGGCCCTCCGCCATCAGGCCGAGCACCTCGCGCTCCCGGGCGGTGAGCGCGTGCAGCGGTTCCTTGCCGGAGCGGTTGGTCAGCAGCTCCGCGATCACCTCCGGATCCATCACGGTGCCGCCGGCCGCCACCCGCCGCACCGCGTCGACGAACTGGCCGACGTCGGAGACCCGGTCCTTGAGCAGGTAGCCGATCGCCCCGCTCCGGTCGGCCAGCAGCTCCCGGGCGTAGAGCTGCTCCACGTGCTGGGAGAGGATCAGCACCGGCAGACCCGGAATCCGGGTACGGGCCTCGATCGCCGCCTGGAGTCCCTCGTCGGTGAAGGTCGGCGGCAGGCGTACGTCCACCACCGCCACGTCGGGCCGGTGGTCGAGCAGGGCCGGCAGCAGCGCCGGCCCGTTGTCGACCGCGGCGACGACCTCGAACTCGAACGCCCGGAACAGCCGGGTCAGGCCGTCCCTGAGCAGGGCGAGGTCCTCGGCGATGACAACTCGCACGGCAGCTCCATGGTCACGGTCGTGGGCCCGCCGGGCGGGCTGGCCACGCATATCGTGCCATCGAAGGCGGCGAGCCGTCGTTCGATGCCCCGCAGTCCGGTCCCGCCGGCCGGGTCGGCACCGCCGACACCGTCGTCGCCGACCACCATCAGCAGCCGGCCGTCGCCGTGCCGCAGCCGCAGCCAGCCACTCCGCGCCGCACTGTGCCTGGCGACGTTCGTCAGCAGCTCGGCCGCGGTGAAGTAGACCGCCGACTCCACCGGCGCCGGTGGCCGGCCCGGCAGGTCGACGTCGACCTCGACCGGCAGCGGCAGCTTCAGGGCGAGCGCCCGGACCCCGCCGGCCAGCCCGCGTTCGGCGAGTACCGGCGGATGCATGCCCCGGACCAGGTCCCGCAGCTCACCGAGGGCCTGCCCGCTGGCCTGGCGGGCCTCGGCCATCAACGGTCGCGCTGCCGCCGGATCCCGGCTCATCAGCTCCTCGGCCAGCCCGATGCTCATGCTCAGCGCCACCAGCCGGGCCTGGGCCCCGTCGTGCAGGTCCCGCTCGATCCGGCGCAGCTCGGCGGCCTGCGCGTCGACGGTCCCCGCCCGGGTCTCGGTGAGCTGGCGTACCCGCTGGCGCAGCGCCGCCTTCGAGGTCGGCGACAGCAGGGCCCGGACGAATTCGGCGTGCAGCCGGTGGACCAGGTCGCCGGCCACGCCGCCGAGGGCCAGGAAGACGGCCGCCTGCGGCGCCACCAGCAGGGCCTTGCCGAAACTGTCGACCGGCCAGAGCAGGCCGTAGCCGTACCAGACGTCCAGCGCCCAGAGCAGCACCGGCACCCCGAGCAGCCCCTCCAGGCCGTAGGCCAGCAGGCAGGCCGGCAGCAGGCCGAGCACCAGCCCGACCGGGACGGACAGCAGCAGCCAGAGCAGGTCCCGCCAGGTGGCCGGGTCGGTCACCGTCCACCGGTACCGGCGCCAGATTGTCATCCGCGCCGGCTTCGGCCGGTACGGGCTGGCGACCTCCCGGCCGGTCCAGCGGCCGGCGAACCGGCGGTTGAGGTCGGCGACCCCGCGCACCGCGGCGGTCACCACCGGAAAGGCGAACACTCCCACACCCAGCACGGTGAAGCCGAGGGAGAGCACCGAGAGCACCAGCAGGACGATGTTGGCGGTCACGGAGAGCACAGCCAACAGCAGCGCCTGGCCGGCCCGGCCGAGCCGGCGCCCCAGCCACGGTGGTAGCCGGCGCCACGGCGGTGGCCGGTCGGCGGTCGCGGAGTCCATCCCGCCATTCTGGTCGACCGCCCGGCCCGGATCGGTGGTGCTACGACCACCTTCACGTCCGCCGGCCCCCTGCCCGGCACCCCGGCCCTACGCTGGCCCGGCCCCGGCCCGGCACACCCGCTCCGCCTCGGTGAACTCCATGTCGACAAGCGGCGCGGTCAGCCCGACGGCCGGCTGCCGGTCCATCCGCTCTATCGGCCCCGACCTGTCCGCCGGCCCGCTGTCACGGGCGCACGGAGGCACCGGGCGGTGCCGGCCGGCTCCGCCGCTGCCGGGCCGCCTCGTAGAGCGCGACGGTGCCGGCGGCGGCGGCGTTCAGCGAACTCGCCGAACCGGTGATCGGGATCCGCAGCATCCGATCGCAGGACTGCCGCCACGCGGCGCTGAGCCCGTGCGTCTCGTTGCCGACCAGCAGCACCGTGGGCCCGGTGAGGTCGTGCTCGGCGATTTCCACCTCGCCGGCCTCGTCGGTGCCGAGCAGCTGCACCGGCAGTCCGCCCCCGCGCAGGCTCCCGAGCCAGTCCAGCACGTCGCGGTGCGATCCGGTGCGGACCACCGGTACCGCGAACAGCGATCCGGTGCTGGCCCGGACCGCCCTCGGGTCGTACGGGTCGGCGGCGTGCCCGACCACCACCACCCCGGCGGCGCCGAAAGCGTCGGCGGAGCGGACCAGGGTGCCGATGTTGCCCGGTGCGGTCGGCCGGTCGAGGACCACCACCAGCGCGTCCGGCCCGGTCGGGATCCGCTCCAGCCGGTCCGCCGGCAGCTCCAGCACGGCGACCAGCTCCGGCTGGTCCTCCTCCTTGCCGCCGAGTTCCCGCAACAGGTCGGGGGAGACCGCCACCCGGGTGCCGGTGGTCTGGTCGAGCAGTTCGGTGGCCCACCGGGACAGCGGTACGCCGTCCGGGTGCAGCAGCGCGTGCACCGGCCAGCCCTGCCGCACCGCCAGGCTGATCGGCCGGACGCCCTGCACCAGGAACTCGCCGGCCCGCTGCCGCTTGCCGCGATTGGTCAACAGCGCCGACCACTGCTGGAAGCTGGCGTTCCGGGTGGTGACCCGCAGCGTCCGCCCCGCACCGGCGGACCGGGTCGACCCGCTCGGGCCGCTCCGACCGGTCCGACGGCCCGTACCGGACCGACCGGCCGGGTCGCCGGAGCCGTTCCGGTCGCTGGAGCCGTTCCGGTCGCTGGAGCCGGCCTGGTCACCGGAGCCGGTCCGGTTGGGTGAGTCGGTCCGCGCGGAGGTCCGGTACCGGCCGACCGGGCTCCGACCGACGCCGTCGGCACGCACCGGACGACGATACCGCCGACCGGTCCCGTCCCTGCCGGCGCGGCACCGCGACGAGCGTGTCGTCGACCGCCCTGGCCTACCGGCGCAGCACCGCCACGAGCGTGTCGTCGACCGTCGACACCTCGAAGTGCTCCGGCCCGACCAGCCTGCTCGGGAAGCTGATCTCCCGCCTGGTGGTGCCGAACGGGAAGGCGTCGTCCCGGAACTTGAAGACGAGCCGGTCGGCGTCGCGGTGCAGCACCAGTACGTCGATCCGGTCGTACGGGTTGTCCCGGAGCCGGCCGGCGAACTCGGCCGGGGTCGCTGCCCGGGACAACTCCGTCAGGAACTCGATCCGGTTCCTGAACTGGCCGGTCGGATGGCTGTAGTTGGCGTTCCACTGCACGAATCCGTAGTACGGGTGGAGCGCCATCAGGTCGGAGTGCCCGGTCAGTACGACCGGCCGCCCCTCGCCCCGGTACCGGGCGTCGATGATCGCGCTCAGCTCGGCCGGGGGTGACCCCCACGCCTTCGCGTCGGGGGAGTGGAAGGGCGGCAGTTGGCCGTTCGGCAGGGTCCGGTTGTGCGCGTTGTCGATCTCCGCCAGCACCACGTTGACGAACCGGTCACCGGCGAAGACGGCGAGCAGCACCGCGACGGTCGCGGCGAGCCGCCGGACGTGTTCGGCGGAGAACCTGCGGGCCGCGAGCCGGGCCACCCGGACCAGTCCGAGCGCCGCCCCGGCGAGCAGTACGACCGGCACCAGTTCGCGCATCCGGAACGACATCAGCGGCGTGCCGGCGACCAGGAAGAGGAAGCCCAGCACGTGCCAGGCGTACACCGCGACGAGCAGGGTCAGCAGGGCCCGGGACAGCGCCTCCCGGGCGGTCAGCACCAGGAAGACCAGGCCGAGCAGGCAGAGCGCGCCGAGCACCGACGGTTCGAGCATCGGCAGGGCGAGCTTGCCGGAGTTGAGGGTGATCCACCGGTTGTTCAGCGATTCGAAGTGTGGCCCGGTGAGGAAGTTCCAGGCCAGCGGTGCCCAGTACGGCGACGAGCCGAGGGCGGAGATACCGAGGATGCCGAGCGGCCGGCCGATCTCCCGCCAGTCGACCCGGCCCTGTCGGCGGGCCCAGGCGATCTGGAGGAGCAGGACGATCGGGATGACGAAGAAGAAGTAGTAGTAGACGGTGAACAGCACCGCGCCGATCGCGCCCAGCACCAGCGGGGACCACCGCCGCAGGCCGGGCCGGGTCAGGTCGTGCCCCACCTGGAGCCACCACGGCACGAAGGCGACCAGGACGATCCAGGCGTACGTCTCGGCGAGCCCGGGGACGATCAGCGGTACGGCGGAGACCAGTGCGGCGACCCGGGGCGGCACCACCCGGCGCCACAGCAGGTACGACACGATCGGCGTGAGGAAGCTCACCGCGACCGTGCCGTACTTGAGCATGTGCCACGGTGCCGTCCCGGCGAGGTCGGCGACCCGACCCAGCAGCCAGAAGTAGGTCGGCGCGTAGTAGGCCGGCAGGTCGCGGTAGGTGTAGTCGCCGCCCCACCAGGAGTCGGCGAACCGGGTCACCGCGGCGGTCCGGAACAACTGGTCCCCGTCCAGGGCGTACAGGTCGAACGGGGTGCCGTGCAGGCCGGTGAGGACGGTCAGCGCGCCGAGCCCGCCGAACAGTGCCGGGATCAGGTCGGCGTCCCAGGACCGCCCGCGCCGCCTGGCCCACCAGACGGCTGCCGCCGCCAGTGCGGCCACCACGATCGGGGCGGCCCGCATCCCGTACTGGACCCGCCCGGAGAACGGGCTGTACCCGGCGGCTATCCCCAGCGCCTGGATCGCCAGCACGACGACCGCCACGGCGGCGGCGAAGAGCAGCGGCCGGAGCGCCACGAGGCCACGGTGGAGCCGCGACCCGGACCGGCCGCCCCGGTCGTGGGCGGCGTCGGACGGCGTGCCGCCGCGCACCGCGTCGGGGTCGTGGTCCGGCCCGGCGCTGCCGTCGGGCCGTTCACGCCGGGCGTCGGAACCGTCCGGCCCGGCGCTGTCGTCCTGGGGCCGTTCACGCCGGGCGTCGGGACCGTCCGGCCCAATGTTCCGATGGTCTCGGTCGGCGAGGGTCGTCACCGGCTGGCCGGAGTCGCCGGCGGCCGGGTCGTCGAGGGCGCGTTCCACTGAGGCTCCAGCGACAGGAGGGGATGGGGGATGGCGAGCAGTAGAGTAGCGAGCCTTTCGACGGGTCGGGGGACGGCCGTCCCGGCTCGGCTGCGGGCGGCGTCCGGTTCGTCCGGAAGGGGGATCCTGGCCGACCTCCCACCGGGCTCCGGACGGTCCTTTGTGAACCGGAACGGCTGGCCGGTGCAATGGTCAGCTGTCCCGCCGCCGGCGGGTCAGGCGTTCCGCCGCCGGCGCCAGGTCTCGACGACCCGCTCGACGTCGAAGACCGGCAGCAGCACCGGCGGCCCGTCGACGAGGCCGCGTCGGGCCAGCACGATCCGTTCGTTGAGCGCGGTCACCACGTCCCGGACGGCTGCCTCCGACGACTCCCGGTCCAGCCGCTCCGGCATTTGTTCCGCCTCCTTGCGGATCATCAGCGAGGCAGGTCCGACGCCGGTCAGGTTCTCCCGGCGTACCCAGTCCCGGATCCACCAGTTCTCGTCGTACGTGCCGCCGTGTCCGGGTAGCGGGCTGCCGGCTCCGGGGAGGTTGTCGAACTCGCCCCGCTCCTGGGCCTCGCGGATCTGCCGCTCGACCCGGGACTCGTGTCCGCTCGGCATCGATCATCCCTCCCGGCCCGTCCGCTCCGCGTACTCCGCGATCCAGTCTAAATCGGCTCCGACACCCGCCGTTGGCTGAGAGCCGGCTCAGCAACGTGGTCGATGTCGCCCGGCCCGTGCCATGCTGCACCCACCGGGGCGCCGGACCTCGCCCCCCGGCCCCGGAGCGCAGCCGACGAAGGAGTCCCCGCCCGTGTCAGCCAGCGAAACCGCTTCCGCGGTACCGGTCGCGCCCGCCCGGCGGCTGCTGCGACCACTGCTTTTCGGCCTGACCCTGACCGCCGTGCTGGCGCTGCTCTTCGGCGTACCCTGGTGGACCCTGCTCGCTGCGGGCGCGCACTGGCCCACCCCGGTCTTCGCCGGTGGCACGACCCTGTTCGCGATGGCCCTCGCCACGTTCCCGGTGTTGATGTACCTCGGGCACGGCCGGGGCCGGGACTGGGCGGCCCGGACCGGCGACACGCTGTTGGGCGTGGTCTGGGTGCTCTTCGCCTGGGCGCTGCTCGGCAACGTCCTGCGGGCCGGGCTGGCGGTCGGCGGCGTCGCCGATCCGGCCCGCTCGCGGATCACCGCCGCCGTGGTCGCGGTCGTCTCGGTGGTCCTGCTGGTCTGGGGGTACGTCGAGGCGATGCGGCTGCCCCGGGTCCGCCGGGTCGAGGTGCCGATCGGTCGGCTCGGTCCCGGGCTGGACGGCCTGCGGATCGCCCTGCTCACCGACACCCACTACGGGCCGATCGACCGGGCCGGGTGGTCGGCCCGGGTCGTGGCGGCGGTCAACGACCTCGACGCCGACATCGTCTGCCACACCGGTGACATCGCCGACGGCACCGTCGGGCAACGGCGTGCCCAGGCGGCGCCGCTGGGCGAGGTGCGGGCCCGGCTCGCCCGGGCGTACGTGACCGGCAACCACGAGTACTTCGCCGAGGCGCAGGGCTGGCTCGACCACATGCGTGAACTCGGCTGGGAGCCGTTGCACAACCGGCATCTGGTGGTCGAGCGGAACGGGTCCCGCCTGGTACTCGCCGGGGTCGACGACGCGACCGCCGGGGCGTCCGGCCGTCCCGGGCACCGCCCCGACCACGCCGCCGCGCTGGCCGGTGCCGACCCGGAGCTGCCGGTGGTGCTCCTGGCGCACCAGCCGAAGCAGGTCGGTGCGGCGGTCGCGCACGGCGTCGACCTGCAACTGTCCGGGCACACCCACGGCGGGCAGATTTGGCCGTTCAACTTCCTGGTCCGGCTCGACCAGCCGACGGTGCGGGGGTTGACCCGGCACGGCGAGCGGACCCGGCTCTACACGAGTGCCGGCACCGGCTTCTGGGGGCCGCCGTTCCGGGTTTTCGCGCCGAGCGAGATCACCCTGCTGACCCTGCGTCGCGGGTAGCTGCCCGCGAGCTGTCGGTGCGCCGGGCCTCGGCGGCAGGTGGACGTGCCGGCGGGGCGGGCGGGTTCCGCCTGCTCGCCAGCCGATCCGCCCGCCCCTGACCAGCGGCACGCCGGGAGGATGGTCGATTTGCCCGGACATTGATGCTGGTATATTTTTCCTGGCAGGATCCGGCCGAATTCGGACGGACCCGGCGGAGGGGAGCGCACATGTCCGGATCCGGCACATCCACCCTACGGCGGGGACTCTCCGTGATCGCAGCGGCGATGCTCTGTGCCTGGACCGTCGCGCCGCCGGCCTCGGCCACCGCACGGGCGCTCCCGGCCGATCCGGCCCGCTCGGCGGTTTCCGACGCCGCGCCCGGCCTGTACGCCGGTGGCACCTTCACCCGGGCCGGTGGGGTCGCCGTCGACCGCCTCGCCAGCTGGAACGGCGCCGCCTGGTCCGGGCTGGCCGGGGCGTCGGGCGGCGGACCGGACGGCTCGGTCACCGCTCTCGTCGTCTACCAGGGCGACCTGATCGCCGGCGGCAGCTTCCTCAACGCCGGCGGGGTACGCGTCAACGGCATCGCCCGCTGGGACGGCACCGCCTGGGCGCCGTTGACCGGATCGTCCGGTACCGGAGTGATGACCAACCCCCTCGACTTCGTCGACGCGCTGACGGTCTTCGACGGGGACCTGATCGTCGGCGGGCAGTTCCTCCGGGCCGGGGGAGTGACGGTCAACCACATCGCCCGGTGGGACGGCACCGAGTGGTGGCCGCTGACCGGTCCCGCCGGCACCGGCGTGGACGTACCGTCGGTCTGGGACCTGGCCGTGCACGACGGCGCGCTGGTCGTCGGCGGCGGCTTCAGCCAGGCCGGCGGTACGGCCGCCAACCGGATCGCCCGGTGGACCGGCAGCGCCTGGTCGACCCTCGGCACCGGCTTCAACGGCGACGTGCTGGCGCTCACCGTCTTCGACGGCGCGCTGGTGGCCACCGGCGGGTTCACCCAGGCCGGCGGGACCGCTGCCGGCTACCTGGCCCGGTGGACCGGGAACGCCTGGGCTGCGCTCGGTGCGGGGCTGAACGCCGAAGGGCGGGCCCTCGCCGTCTTCGGCACGGCGCTGGTGGTCGGCGGCACGTTCACCCGGGCGGGCGGGGCGGCCGCGAACTACGTCGCCCGGTGGGACGGTTCCGGCTGGTCCGCGCTGGGGTCCGGCACCGAGGACATCGTGCTGGCGCTGAGCGTCCACAACGGACGATTGATCGCCGGTGGCTTCTTCGCCGGGGCCGGTGGGGTGGCAGTGAACCACGTGGCCGGCTGGAACGGCAGCGCCTGGGCGGCTCTTGGCGGCGCGTCCGGCACCGGCACCGACGCCGGGGTGTACACCCTGCACACCGTCTGACGCGGGGTCCGGGTCGCGGCGCTGTCGCGCGCCTGGCTGCGAGAGCCGCCGCCGGACGAGAGCCTGGTCAGCGGGGCGCGGGCACGCCCTCCGGCACCCGCTCGGCGTACGCCTCGACCAGTTGCCGCTCGGCGGTCCGCAGGTAGTCGTCGAGCACCGCGTGCGCCCGTTCCACCTCGCCGCCCCGGATCAGTGCCAGCAGCTCCCGGTGCCGCACCAGGTAGGGCTGATGGAAGGTCTGCGGTGCGGCCATCACGTGGAACGCCAGGCGGATCTCGGCCAGCGCCTGCCGCATGATCTCCTCGATCCGGGGGCTGCCGGCCAGCCCGGCGATGGCCTGGTGGAACTGCATGTTGGCGGTGCCGACGTCGAACCACCGCTGCTCCGCCGCCGCCTGCTCGCCCTCGACCAGGGCGGCCTCGAGCGCGTCCAGCGCCTCGCCGGAACTGTGTCGGGCGTTGCCGACGGCCGCGCACTCCAGCACCCGGCGTACCCGGTAGATGTCGATCACGTCCTGCACGTCGAGCACCCGGACAAAGACGCCCCGGTTGAGTTCGTGCACGACGAGCCGCTCGTGCATCAGCAGCCGGAACGACTCCCGCAGCGTGTTGCGGGAGACGCCGAGCGCCGCCCCGATCATCTCCTCGGAGAGCCGGGTGCCGGGCAGCAGCGCTCCCTCGGTGATCCGTGCCCGCAGGATCTCCGCCACCCGTTGCGCGGTACTCGCCCGGGTGATCAACGAGCGGTCGTCCTGGAGCTTCGCCAGCCACGTCACGCGGTCATTGTCCTTCATGCCGTCGGGCCCACAATCGTGCGAAGGTGCATGCTACGACGAGGTTACAAGTCAACATGACCATTGACGGATTGTTCAACAGTCTGCCAACCTAAATCGACGGCGTTCACCGCAGTCCAGGAGGTGCCATGACGGTCATCCTCGATCTGAACAGCGACCTCGGCGAAGGCTTCGGGGTCTGGCAGCTGGGCGACGACATGGCCCTGCTCTCCGTCGTGACCAGTGCCAACGTCGCCTGCGGCTTCCACGGCGGCGACCCGACGATCATGCGTCGGGTCTGCGCCGAGGCGATCAGCCGGGACGTCTCCATTGGCGCCCACGTCGGCTACCGGGACCTGGCCGGCTTCGGCCGCCGGGCCATGGACATCGAACCCGACCGGCTCTCCGACGACGTGCTCTACCAGCTCGCCGCGCTGGACGGCATCGCCCGCAGCGAGGGCGGACGGGTCCGGTACGTCAAGCCGCACGGCGCGCTCTACAACCGCACCGTCACCGACCAGGCCCAGGCCGCCGCGGTGGTCACCGCCGCCTCCGCGTACGACCCGAGCCTGCCGATCCTCGGGCTGCCCGGCTCGCAACTGCTGCGCCAGGCCGCCGAGGTGGGACTGAAGACGGTCCGGGAGGCGTTCGCCGACCGGGGTTACCGGGCCGACGGCAGCCTGGCCAGCCGAGGCAGCCCCGACGCGCTGGTCACCGATCCGGAGGCGGTCGCCCGGCGCTGCGTGAAGATGGCCACCACCGGACAGGTGACAGCCGTCGACGGTGCCCCGGTGTCGGTGCGGGCCCGGTCGATCTGTGTGCACGGCGACACCCCGGGCGCGGTCGAGCTGGCCCGCCAGGTGCGCACCGCGTTGCAGGACGCGGGCGTCACCCTCGCCTCGTTCGTCTGACCTGCTGGCACCGCCAGCAGCACCGGACCCGCTGGACCGGTGCCCGTCGACCCGGCTGCCACCGTAGCGACGGGCACCGGCTCCCGCACCCGAACGCGCAGCCCGCTGCCACGGGCGGCCCGCCACAACCCCACGCACCGGCTCCGTACCTCCGCCTCGAGCCGCCAGACGCGGAACCGGTGCGCTACCGAGGAAAGGCAGAAGATCACCTTGGATGTGCAGAAGTTGACCGAGAGTGTACGTGGCCGACTGAGGCTGCTCACCGCCGCCGGCATCGGCGCGGCCCTGCTGGCCGCCCCGGGCGCTGCCGGGGCGCAGCCGGCCGGGGCCGCCACCGCCGCCGGGGACTGCTACGACCGCGGCCGCCCGTCGACCTACGAGGAGACCCGGATCGACACCCCCGCCCAGCCGGGCGGGGTGCAGGTGCCGACCACGCTGATCGAGGTCGGCGGCTTCACCCCGTTCGTCACCCGGTTCACCGCCGAGCTGTGCCAGGTGCGGTCGACCGGTGACGCCGACCGGCTGCTCAAGGCGCGCGGCGCCGAGCTGTGGCGTACCGCCGTCGAGCGGGCCCAGGGCAAGCGTTGGATGGGCAGCATCGAACGGTACGACGACCGCCCGCTCTACTGGTCGCGGCTGACCGCCACCCGGGACCTGCGACAGTGGACGCCCCCGTTCCGGCTCACCGACAGCGCTCGGGCGGCCCTGCTGAAGACCTTCGAGTACGCCTCCCGGGGCATCTCCGCCACCGACTTCTCCGCCGGCCGTACGGTGACCCGGGTGCTGGTCAGCGGCTTCGACCCGTACCAGCTGAACGGGGAGATCCGCCGGTCGAACCCGTCGGGCGCGTCGGCGCTGCAACTCGACGGGCAGGAGTACCGGGTCGGCGACCGGCTGGTGCAGATCCAGGCGGTGTCGCTGCCGGTGACCTGGAGCGGCTTCGACCTCGGCTACGTCGAGGACGCCTTCGGACCGCACCTGACCCGGAACAGCCGGGAACGCGCCGACCTGATCATGACGATCAGCCAGGGCGGCCGGGCCCGGATGGCCGTCGAGCAGTGGGCCGGCGCCTGGCGCGGCGGCAGCCCGGACAACAACAACGAGGGCACCGCCGAACTGGTCCCCCAGGTCACGAACTGGCCGCAGCCGGAAACCGACCCGGAGTTCATCGAGACCACCCTGCCGTACCAGCAGATGATCGACGCCGGCACGACGCCGTGGCCGACGGCGCTCAACCCGCGCATCTGCGAATGGACCGGCAACACCCGGCCGGACCCGACCAGGGTCTCCTGCCACGACAACGGCCCTTCCCCGGACGCGCAGGCCCAGGCGGGTGGGGGCGGCAACTACCTCTCCAACGAGAGCATGTACCGGTCGAACCGGCTCCGGCTGGCCCTCGGCGCCACCGACGTTCCCGGCGGGCACCTGCACATCTCCTCGCTCGTCTATCCGCAGAACCCGCTGGACGTCATCGACCCGCCGTTCGCCGCCGACCGGGCGCAGACCATCGAGCAGACCGTCGCCCTGGTGAAGGCCGCCGGCGCGGCCGTCGCCTGAACCGCCCGCCGGGCCCGGGAGACCGGCAACTCCCGGGCCCGGCCGGGGTCGACGCCGCCGGCCCCTCGCCACCGTCTTCGCCGCAGCCCACCGTCTTCGCCGCAGCCCACCGTCTTCGCCGCAGACCATCGTCTCCGCCGTAGAAAGGCGTGACCATGCGCAGAACCACAAGCATCACGGCCGCTCTCGTCCTCGCCGCCGCGCTCGCGGGTTGCGGAGGATCCGACGGTGCCGGCAGCACCGACGAGGTGAAACTCGCCGGACTCTGGCCGCTCAGCGGCCCGAACGCCACCCAGGGCACCGACGTGCTGCACGGCGCCGAACTCGCCGTGGACGTCGTCAACAACGACCACCCCGGGCTGGACCTGCCGCTCGGCCCCGGCCGGGGACTGCCGGGACTGGGCGGCGCCCCGGTCAAACTGATCACCGGCGACACCCAGGGCAAGCCCGAGGTGGGTGCCGGCGAGGTGGACCGGCTGGTCACCGGCGAGAAGGTCGCCGCGGTGATCGGCTCGTACCAGTCCGGGGTGACGCTCACCGCCAGCCAGCGCGCCGAGCGGCTCGGCGTACCGTTCGTCAACGAGGCCTCCTCGTCGGTGGCGCTGACCGAGCGCGGCCTCAAGTGGTTCTTCCGGACCGGGCCGACCGACGAGACCTTCGCCCGGTCGATGTTCGACTACCTCCGGGCCCGGCAGGCGGCCGGCGCCCAGATCCGCTCGGTCGGCGTCTTCCACAGCAACGACCAGTTCGGCAACGACGGCGCCGGGGTTACCGAGAAGGTCGCCGCCGAGGCCGGGCTGCCGGTCACCGTCAACGTCGGCTTCGACCCCACCGCCGCCGACCTCGGCTCCCAGGTGGCGCAGGTACGCGGCAGGAACCCGGACGTGCTCTTCGTGCTCGCCTACACCGACGCGGCCATCAAGCTGATGAAGACGCTGGACCAGTTGGACTACTACCCGCCGGCGCTGCTCGCCTACGGCACCGGGTTCGCCGATCCCGCCTTCGCCACCGGGCTCGGCGCGCTGGCCGACGGGGCGTCGACCCGGGCGGCCTGGTCCGGTGAGATCGCCGCGAAGCGGCCGGCCGCGAAGACCGTCGCCGACCTCTTCCAGCAGCGCTACGGCGCACCGATGACCGAGAACTCGGCGCGGGCCTTCACCGCCGTACTCGCCCTGGCCCAGGCGATCGACACTGCGAAGTCGGTCGAACCGGCGAAGATCAGGGACGCGTTGCGCGGGCTGGACATCCCGGGCGAAAAGACGATCATGCCGTGGACCGGGATCAGCTTCGACGACAAGGGACAGAACACCGGCGCGGCCGGGGTGGTCGAGCAGATGATCGACGGCAGGTACCGGGTGGTCCACCCGGCCGACCTGGCCACGGTGGCGCCGGTCTGGCCGATGGACAGGGCCCGGCGGTGAACCGGCGGACCGGAGCACCCGGCAGGGAGACGCCATGACCGACCTGCTCCAGTCGGTGGTCAACGGCCTGCTGATCGGCGCCGTCTTCGCGCTGGTCGCGGTCGGGCTGACGCTCATCTACGGCGTGATGGACATCGTCAACTTCGCACACGGCGAGATGGTCATGCTCGGCATGTACACCTCCTTCTTCGCCTGGTCGCTGCTCGGCCTCGACCCGCTGCTGTCGATCCCGCTCGCCGGGGTCTCGATCGCGCTCACCGGCGCGCTGATGTACGTCGGCGCGGTCGGCCGGGTGCTCGGCAGGTCCCCGCTGGCCCAGGTGATCGTCACCTTCGGACTCCAGGTGTTCCTGCGCGGGCTGGCACAGTTCCTCTGGACCCCGAACACCCGGACCGTGCCCCGGCCCTGGGCCGCCGGGCTGCGCTGGGAGATCGGCCCGGTGGTGGTCGGCGGACCGCAGGTCGTGATGGCGGCCGGCGCACTGCTGGCCACCGGCGCGGTCGCGTACTTCATGAACCGGACCCGCCTCGGTGGCGCCGTACGGGCCGCCGGGGAGGACCCGGCGGCGGCGTCGCTGATGGGCATCGACCCCCGCAAGATGTACGCGCTCTGCTGGGTGATCGCCGGCCTGGCCACCGGCGTCGCCGGGGCGCTGCTGATGAACTCCTACTCCGCCGCGCCGACCGCCGGGGTCAGCTTCGTGCTGATGGCCTTCGTGGTGGTCGCGTTCGGCGGCTTCGGCAGCATCACCGGGGCGGCCCTGGCCGGCCTGCTCGTCGGAGTCGCCCAGGGCGTCGTCGGGCTGTACGCCCCGAGCTACACCCTGGCCGCCGCGCTCGCCCTCTATCTGGTGGTCGTCCTGGTGCGACCGCAGGGACTCCTGGGGACCCGATGACCGGACACGATCAAGCTGGGGCGACGAGCGCCCTGACCCTGCCACGCCGGCCGGCACCGACCCGGCCCGGCACTCCGCCGGCCCGTCGACTGCCGGCGTTCAGCACCGCCGCGTTGATCCTGGCGGTGCTGGCCGCCTATCCGCTGGTCTTCACCGGCTCGGCGGCACACAACATCGGCATCCTGGCGTTGACCTTCGGGATCGCGGCCACCGGTTGGAACCTGCTCGGCGGCTACACCGGGCAGATCTCCTTCGGGCACGCGCTCTACTTCGGCACCGGCGCCTACACCACCGCGCTGCTGGTCCGGCAGGGCTGGTCGCCGTGGCTGGCGATCGCGCTCTCGCTGCCACTGGCCGCGCTGCTGGCCGCCGCCGTCGGCTGGCCGTGCTTCCGGCTGCGGCACCACTACTACTCGATCGCCACGATCGCGGTCGCCGAGATCGTCTTCATCCTGGTCACCAACCTGCCCGGACTCGGCCAGGCGAACGGCTGGGAGTTGCCGGTGGTCGAGCCCTCGCTGGCCAACCTCCAGTTCTCGCTGCTGGACAAGCGACCGTACTACTACGTCGCGCTCGGCTTCTTCGGCCTCGCCGCGCTGGCGGTCTGGGCGTTCCTGCGCGGCCGGGCCGGCAACTACGTCCGGGCGATCCGGGACGACCAGGAGGCCGCGGCGGCGGTCGGCATCGACGTACACCGTTACAAGCTCGCCGCCGCCGCGCTCTCCGGCGCGATCACCGCGCTGGCCGGCGGCTACTACGTGATGTACGTGCTCTTCGTCGACCCGCCCTCCGGGCTCGGCCTCGACCTGTCGGTGTCGTTCACCCTGATGGCGGTGCTCGGTGGGGTCGGCCGGTTCTGGGGGCCGCTGCTCGGCGCCTGGGTGCTGGTCTTCGTCCAGGACGCCACCCGGCAGGAGTTCTCCGGCAGCGGCCGCTCGATCGACCTGCTGCTCTACGGCGCACTGATCGTGCTGATCTCGATCACCGAGCCGGGCGGCCTGCTCGCCATCGGGCAGCGGCTCTGGGCCCCGGTCGCCCGGCGGCTGGGCCGCGGCCGACCGGCCGAAGACGGCTCGGGACCGCCCGGAGCGACCGCGGGACCGCGGGACGATGCCCCGGGGCCGGCCGGATCTGCTGAGGTGGAGCGATGACCGGGACGCTGCTGAGGATCGACAACCTCTCCTGCCGGTTCGGCGGCCTCTGGGCCAACCGCGACGTCAGTTTCGAGGTGGCACCGGGGGCGATCGTCGGGCTGATCGGGCCGAACGGCGCCGGCAAGAGCACGCTCTTCTCGATGGTGGCCGGCGCCCAGCGTCCCACCTCCGGTCGGTTGGAGTTCGACGGCCGGGACGTCACCGGCTGGGCACCGCACCGCGCCGCCCGGGCCGGCGTGGGGCGCACCTTCCAGCTGATGCGGGTCTTCGGCTCGATGAGCGTGCTGGAGAACCTCAGCACGGCGGCCTTCGCCCGGCACCCCCGGCTCCGGGACGCCCGACGGCGGGCCGGCGAGGTCGCCGAGCTGACCGGACTCGGCCCGGTCCTGGACGCACCGGCCGCGTCGCTCACCGCCGCCTGGAAGAAGCGTCTGGAGATGGGGCGGGCGCTGGCAACCGGGCCGAAACTGCTGCTGCTCGACGAGGTGCTCTCCGGGCTGACGCCGACCGAGGCGCGCGAGGCGGTCGAGATCGTCCGCACCATCAACCGGAACGGCGTCACCATCCTGATGGTGGAACACGTGATGGAGGTAATCATGCCGCTCTGCCACCGGGTGGTGGTGCTGCACTACGGGCAGAAGATCAGCGAGGGTACACCGGAGCAGGTCGCGCACGATCCGGCGGTGGTCGAGGCGTACCTGGGGAAGGCGTTGTAGATGCTGACCGTTCGGGATCTCCACGTGGACTACGCCGGTGTCGTCGCGCTGCGCGGCGTCGACCTGCGGGTCGAGGCGGGCGAACTGGTGGCGCTGGTCGGCGCGAACGGGGCCGGCAAGAGCACCCTGCTGGCGGCCGTCTCCGGGCTGCACCGGCCGGTACGCGGCACGGTGACCTTCCTCGACGAGGAGGTGAGCGGGCTGCCGGCGTACCGGATCGCCCGCCGGGGTGCGGTGCTGGTGCCGGAGGGGCGGCGGCTCTTCGGCCACCAGACGGTGTCGCAGAACCTGCTGCTCGGCGGCTACCACAGCAGCGCCGCCGAGCGGGAGAGCGACCTGGCCCGGGTCTACGACCTCTTCCCGGTGCTGGCCGAGCGCTCCGGCCAGCGCGCCGGTACGCTCTCCGGCGGCGAGCAGCAGATGGTGGCGCTCGGCCGGGCGCTGATGAGCCGGCCGAAGCTGCTGATGCTGGACGAGCCCTCGCTCGGCATCTCGCCGAAGTTCACCAGGATGATCTTCGAGGTGCTGGCCGAGATCCGTCGGTCCGGCACCACCATGCTGCTGGTCGAGCAGAACCTGCGGGCGGCGCTGGAGCTGGCCGACCGGGCGTACGTGTTGCAGACCGGCGAGGTGGTGATGTCCGGCCCGGCCGGCGAGCTGGCCGCCTCCGACGAGGTACGCCGCTCGTACCTCGGGCTGTGAGCGGGTACGACGGGAAGGGTGCGAGGGTGCGGATCATCCCGGTGGGGCTGCGTGCGTTGCTGCTGGAGGTCGCCGAGCCGGGGCAGACCGCCGCACTTGTCGCCGAACTGCACCGGCGGCGGGACCGGGGCGAACTCGGTGGCGCGCGGGATGTCGTACCCGGTGAGGTGACCGTGCTGGTCGACGGGGTGGACGATCCGGCGGCGCTGGCCGGGCGGCTCGACGGCTGGCGGCCGACCTCGGCCCGGCCCCCGGACGGGCCGCTGGTCGAGGTGCCCGTCCGCTATGACGGCGCCGACCTGGCCGAGGTGGCCCGGCACTGGGGTGTCGCGGAGCGGGAGGTGCGGCGGATCCACGGCGCTCCGGAATACCGGGTCGCGTTCTGCGGCTTCGCCCCCGGCTTCGGCTACCTGACCGGGCTGCCGGAGCGCTACCACCTGCCCCGCCGGGCGGTGCCCCGGACCCGGGTGCCGGCCGGCGCGGTGGCGCTGGCCGGCGGCTACGCCGGCATCTACCCCCGGGACTCGCCCGGCGGCTGGCAACTGGTCGGCAGCACCGACCTGGTCCTCTTCGACCCGGACCGGGACCCGGTCGCCCTGCTCACCCCCGGCACCCGGGTCCGGTTCCGGGACGTCGACCCTGACAACGCGGGCCTTCGGGACGCGGACCTTCGGGACGCGGGGCTCCGGGACGCGGGCCTTCGGGACGCGGGCCGCCGGGAGGTCGACCGCCGGGACGTCGACGGATGACCGGGCCGGGCGGGGCACCGGCGTGACCGGTGGACGCTTCGTCGAGGTCGTCCGGTCCGGCGCGCTCAGCACCGTGCAGGATCTCGGCCGGCCCGGTCACGCGCATCTCGGGGTACCGCACTCGGGCGCCCTCGACCTGCCCGCGCACCTGCTGGCGAACCGGCTGGTCGGCAACCCGCCCGGCGCGGCGACGATCGAGACGACCGTCACCGGCGTCGCGGTGCGGTTCGGCCGGGCCGGCACCGTCGCGGTCACCGGAGCCTGGGCACCGGTCACCGTGGACGGCCGGCCGGCGAGCTGGTCGGCTCCGGTGTCGGTACCGGCCGGCGCCCGCGTCGAGGTGCACCCCGCCCGGCGTGGGCTGCGCAACTATCTCGCCCTCGCCGGTGGGATCGCGGTGCCGGCGGTACTCGGCAGTCGCGCCACCGACCTGCTCTCCGGGCTCGGCCCCGCGCCACTCGCCGTCGGGGACCGGCTGCCGCTGGGAGAGGTCTCCGGGCCACCGGCCCCGGTCGACGTCGCACCGACCGGCACCCTGGTCGAGGAGCTGACCCTGCGGGTCCTGCCCGGCCCCCGGGCCGACTGGTTCACCGACGACGCGGTACGCATCCTCGGCGCCGAGTGCTACCGGGTCTCCGTGCACAGCAACCGGATCGGGGTACGCCTCGACGGCCCCGCGCTGCCCCGCCGGATCGGCGGGGAACTGCGCAGCGAGGGCGTGGTACTCGGCGCGGTGCAGGTGCCGGCGGCCGGCTCCCCGGTGGTCTTCCTGGCCGACCATCCGACCATGGGCGGCTATCCGGTGATCGGCGTGCTGCACCCCGACGACCTTCCGCAGGTCGCCCAGGCCGCTCCGGGAAGCCCGGTCCGCTTCCAGGTCGTCGAGCCCGGCCGGTGCACCGGCGCGGGTCTCGGCAGCCGCACCGGCGAGGGCCTCGGCCGGTGAACGGCCGGTGAGTCGGACGGTGAACTGGTCACGGCCCGGCAAAAAGATCATGCTTGGATGGGAGGAGCGGCCGGGAACGCCCGGCGGAGAGGAGCGAACGATGACCGTGGCCACCCGTCCCGGCTTCCACCTGGCGATCCCGGTCGACGACCTGGCCCGGGCCCGGGCCTTCTACGGCGGCGTACTCGGCCTTGCCGAGGGACGTTCGGCGGAGACCTGGGTCGACTGGGACTTCTACGGTCACCAGGTGGTGACCCACGCCGTACCGGGGATCGGCCAGGCCGACGCCGGACGCAATCCGGTGGACGGGCACGACGTACCGGTGCCGCACTTCGGGCTGATCCTCTCGGTCGACGACTTCCACGCCCTCGCGGACCGGATCCGGGCCGGCGGCGGCGAGTTCGTGATCGAGCCGTACCTGCGGTTCGCGGGTGAGCCGGGGGAGCAGTGGACGATGTTCTTCCGCGACCCCGCCGGCAACGCCCTGGAGTTCAAGGCGTTCCGTGACGAGTCCCAGATCTTCGCCCGCTGAGGCGCACTCCGCCGCCGCGCCCCGGGACGGTTCGCGGCGGTAAAACGGTGGACAGGGTAGGCCGGCCGGCCTAGCGTCGGCCGCGTCAGTGTCGATCCCGACGTGTGAAGAGGTGCATTTTATGCGTGTCGAGTCCGTTCCGACCGTCAACTCGGGACGACCACGCTGATGCCCACGACCTCTTCACACCTAAGGACTTCCAGAAGTGGACCTACCACGTAACTTCACCATCCGGGAGCGCGGCCACCGCATCCACAACCCGTTCGACAGCGGCAAGCTCGCCACCCTGGGGGCGGCACTGCGGCTGCCGCCCGGCGCCCGGCTCCTCGACCTCGCCTGCGGCTCCGGCGAGATGCTCTGCACCTGGGCCCGGGACCACCGGGTGACCGGTACCGGGGTGGACATCAGCACGGTCTTCCTTCGGCAGGCCGAGACACGGGCCGCCGAACTCGGCGTCACCGACCGGGTCGAGTTCGTGCACGGCGACGCGTCCGGCCACGTCGCCGACACCCCGGTCGACGTCGCCGCCTGTGTCGGTGCCACCTGGATCGGTGACGGGGTTCCGGGCACCGTGGCGCTGCTGCGGCGCAGCCTCCGCCCCGGCGGGATCATGCTGGTCGGCGAGCCGTACTGGCGCCGCGAGCCGACCGACCAGACGGTCGTCGAGGCGTGCCACGCGACCACCCGGGACGACTTCCTGCCGCTGCCCGAGACGCTGGAACGATTCGCCGAACTCGGCACCGACGTGGTCGAGATGGTCCTCGCCGACCAGGGCAGCTGGGACCGCTACGTCGCGGCCCAGTGGCTCAACCTGCGGCGCTGGCTCGACCGGAACCCCGACGACGAACTGCACGACGAACTGCGCGCGGAACTCGACACGGCTCCGGTACGGCACGTCAGATACCAGCGGGAGTATCTCGGCTGGGGCGTCTTCGCCCTGATGGACCGCTGAGTGCGGGCGGGTCGTGCTCCGCCCGCCCGGCGGAGCACGACCCGTCCCGGCGCATCCGCGAACCGGTGGCCGGACCCCGATCGCCGGGCGGCCGGCCAGCGGTCAGAGGTCGAGGCGTGGACCGGCCGGCTCCGCGAGCCGCTCCTGGAACGAGGCCGTCGTGTTGAGCAGCGGAAACGGCTCGGCCGGCAGGTCGACGCCGAGAAAGGCGCAGAGCGGCTCCCAGCCCTGCGCCACGTCGAACTCGAGTAGCCGGTCGGCCGGCACGGTGGCGCGTACCTCCGCGTTGTGGTCCGCGTAGACCCGCAGGGCGTGCTCCCGGTCGTCGAACCGCCCGCCGAAGGTGCCCCGCCAGACCAGCGCGTCCGTCAGCTTCGGCTGGTCCAGCAGCTCCGGGTGCTCCCGCACCGCCTCGCGCAGCCCTGGTGGCGCCGCCTCCGGGTCGATGGTCCGGGCCCGGTAGATGGTGTCGTGGACACTGTCGTACCAGCGCTGCGGGTCGCGTACCGTCAACAGCACCCTGGCCTGGGGATAGACCTCGATCAGCTCCCGCCAGAAGTACACGCTCGGCCAGTCCACGGTGCTGCGGTAGCCACCCAGCAGCCGGGACCAGTCCACCGGCCCGCCCCGGGCGGCCCGCAGCCAGTCGGCGATGCTGGCCGGCTGCGCGAACAGTTCGGCCATGTGGTGACACGGGCCGAAGCCGAGCAGTTCGAGCGCCTCCTTCGTCGACCTGGTGCCGGTACGGCCGAAGCCCACCCCGATGACCCGCAACTCGCCGCCTCCCCGTCCGTGGTCGTTCCTCCGGCCAGTCAACAGGTTCGACCGGCCGAGCGGAACAACCGCCGACCGTGATTTCCGCTCGTGTGTCCCGCGCTGTCCGTTCTCGGGGCTGCACTGCCCGCTCTCGGAGTGCGCGTCCGGGGCGGATGTCGAATGCCGTCCGGCGGCTCCGTCCGTCTTTGCCGGCACTTCACGGCACCACAGGACAGGAGATGACGATGAGCAAGGTGTTCTTCACGGTCGGTGTTTCCCTGGACGGCTACCTCGCCGGACCGAACGCCGGACCGGAGAATCCGCTCGGCGACGGCGGTAGCCGGATCCACGGGTGGGTCTACCGCACCGCGACCTTCCGGCAGCGGCTGCGGTACGGCGGCGGTGGCGGCGAGACCGGCCCCGACGACGACCGGATCCGGCAGACCTTCGAGCGGACCGGAGCGAGTGTGCTGGGCCGGCGGATGTTCGACGAGGGCGAGGTCAGCTGGCCCGAGGAGGCGCCGTTCCGGTGCCCGGTCTTCGTGGTCACCAACCGACCCCGCGAGCCATGGGTCCGCAAGGGCGGCACCACCTTCCACTTCGTCACCGACGGCATCGAGAGCGCCCTGGCGCAGGCGCGGGCGGCGGCCGGGGACCGGGACGTACGGATCTCCGGTGGTGCCAACCTGATCCAGCAGTACCTGGCGGCCGGGCTGGTCGACGAGTTCGACATCGACCTGGCACCGGTACTGCTCGGTGGGGGCGTGCGGCTCTTCGACGGCATCCCCGGAGCTGCCGGGCTGCGGGTCGAGGCCGCCGAACGGGTCGCCCACCTGAGCTACCGGCTTGCCAACTGACCGGCACCCCCGACAACCATCCATCGAGGAGTACGACGAGATGACCAGGATCGACACCCTGGACGTACCCGGCGCGACGCTGTACCACGAGGTGCGCGGCAGCGGCCCGGTCCTGCTGCTGATCTGCGGCGGCGTGTACGACGCCGCCGGGTACACCGCGTTGGCCGAGCTGCTCGCCGACCGGTACACGGTGGTGACCTACGACCGGCGCGGCAACTCGCGCAGTCCGCTGGACGGTCCGCCCCGTCCGCAGCGGATCGAGGCGCACGCCGACGACGCGTACCGGCTGCTCACCGCGCTGGGGGTGACACCGGCGGAGCCGGCGTACGTCTTCGGCAACAGTTCCGGAGCGATGATCGGCCTGGGCCTCGCCGCCCGGCACCCGGAGCTGGTCCGGGTGCTGGTCGCCCACGAGCCGCCGGTGTTCGAACTGCTGCCCGACCGGGATCACTGGCGTGCCTTGCTGCGCGACGTGGCGGCGGCCTTCGCCAAAGCGGGTGCCGAGGCGGCGAACCAGGTCCTCGCCGCCGCCTTCGCCGCCGAGACGCGGGCAGCGTCACCCACCGCCAACCGGCAACCGGGACCGGGGTCCGCCGCCGGCGGGTCCGCGCCGGGGGCCGTGGCCGGGTCGGCCGGGTCGGGGCCCGTGGCCGGACAGTCCGCGCCGGTTTCCGCCGTCGCCGCGCCGGAGCGCATTCCCGGCGGGGCGGAGGCTCCGGCCGGAGAGCCGGATCCGGAGACCGCCGCGATGCTCGCCCGGATCGGCCGGAACATGGAGTTCTTCGTCGGCTACGAGGTGCCGCCGTTCGGCGGTCACCTCCCGGACCTCGACGGCCTGCGCAACGGGTCCGTCCAGGTCCGGCCTGCGGTGGGCGAGGCGTCGACGGGACAACCGCCGTACCGGGCGGCCGTGGCGGTGGCCGAGCGGCTGGGCGAGCCGCCGGTGGTCTTCCCCGGCGACCACGGAGGATTCGGCGACCGGGCCGAAGCCTTCGCCGCCAGGTTGCACGAGGTACTTTCGGCAGGCTGAGCCGCAGCCGGGCTCGGTGGGCGCATCAGCGGGGCAGCTCGACAGTTGCCCTCGCGGAGTTGCCTGGTCCCGTCGAGCCCGGCCCGTCCGAACCAGCCGAGCCCGGCCCGTCCGAACCAGCCGAGCCCGGCCCGTCCGAACCAGTCGGTCCCGACGACACCGTCCGGTGTGTTCGGTGCCTACTCACCATCGCGGCCCGTCCCCCTGCATCCGCCGGTAGAAGGGCGAGTCCGCACCCAGCTCGTCCGGCCGGACCGGCCGGCGGGTGAAGGCCGACGCGTACACCCCGGCGACCAGTCGCATCGTGCGGCGGGCCTCCGCCGAGGTGACCGGGGGCGGGGTGCCGCCGCGCAGGCTCCGGAGCACCTCGGCGAACTGCGCCTGGTGACTGCTGCGGACTCCGGCCGGGCCGGTGCGCCAGGCGGCGAGCACCTGCTCGGCGTACTCGGGTGCCGGGGTGATCCGCCAGTCGTCGTCGCCGTAGCCGTACAGGTGGGTCAGTTCGACAGTGGCCCGTTCGAAGTCGAACCGCAGGTAGCTCTCCTCCCGCACCGAGACCAGACTGTTCACCACGCTGGCCACCGCGCCGTTGGCGAAGCTGACCTGGGCCATGCTCAGGTCCTCGGTCTCGGAGCGCCGGGCCTGCCGGCGGGCCAGGGCGGAGACCTCGGTCCAGTCGCCGAGCACCGCGCAGAGCAGGTCCATCTGGTGGATGCCGTGGCCCATCGTCGGGCCGCCGCCCTCGGTGGCCCAGCGCCCGCGCCACTCCACGTCGAAATAGGACTGCGGGCGGAACCAGGTGGTGTGGCAGACCGCCAGCAGCGGCCGGCCCAGCACGCCGGCGTCGAGCATGGCGCGCAGCCGCAGCGCGCCGGAGCCGAACCGGTGCTGGAAGACGGTGGCCAGAGCCGCCCCGTGCCGCCGCTCCGCCTCGGCCAGCTCGTCCAGCTCGCCGAGGTTCAGCGTCGGTGGCTTCTCGACCAGCACGTTGACGCCGGCTCGCAGGCAGCCGAGGGCCAGCTCGTGGTGCGAGCCGGGCGGGGTGCAGACGTGCACCAGCTCCGGGCGCTCCTTCGCCAGCAGGCTGGCCAGGTCGGGGTGCCGGGCCGGTACGTCGTACCGGTCGCAGAACGCCGACAGCCGGCCGGCGTCGGTGTCGACGGCACCGACCAGGCGTACCTCGTCGCCGAGCCGCCGCAGCGCCTCGGCGTGCAGGCCGGCGATGTTTCCGGTCCCGACCACGGCGGCGTGGATGGGTTCCACAACTGCTCCTTAGCGCGAGGGGTGCCGGGCGCGGTCAGTCACGCCGGGCGTGCGGCGGGTCGTACGGGGAGAGGAAGCCGCACATGCCGAGGGTCGTCTGTTCGGGTTGGACGATCCGGGTGACGGTGGCCTCGGCGAGGTGGCGGTGGTCGCCGCGCCGCAGGGCGTCGAGCTGCTCCCCGGTCTGCCGGCTCACCGCCGCCGCCCCCTGTTCCCAGCGGGCCTGCCAGGCGTCGAGTTGCGGGCGTACCAGGGCGGCGGCGGCCGCGTAGAAGTCGTCGAGCGCTCCCGTGTCCCCGGCGGCGTTGCGGCGGCGGAGTTCGGCGAAGCCCTCGATGGCGAGGTCGCGGCGGGCCCGCGCCCGCTCCGCCGAGGGCCGGCCGGAGCCGTCCGGCCCGGTCAGCGACACCGCCCGCCGGTACGTCGCCGGATCGGTGAGCTGCCCCGGCGGCAGGGTGAGCACGGCGTCGCCGGCCTCGGGCAGCCCGCTGTTCTGCATGACCACGACGACCTGGAGTGCCCCGTCGTCGTTCACCGCCCGGTGGATGGTGCCGGGGGTGAACCAGAGCACGTCGCCGGGGGCGAGTGTGGACTCCTCGAAGCCCTGTCGGGTGAGCGTCTGCAACCGCCCCCGGCCGCCGACCACGATGTAGCACTCGGTGCAGCACAGGTGCACGTGCGGCGTGCCGCCGTGCAGGCCGTCGTCGGTCTGCCAGGGATAGACCCGCAGGTTGGTGATGCCGACGGCACCGGGGAACGGCGGCGCCGGCGTGGAAAGGTCCCGGTCCTCGGTCACGGTGCGTGCTCCGCCGCGAACGCCTCGATCTCGCTCCGCTCCCAGGCCCGGTCGGCGAAGACCACCCGGTGTCGCAACCGCAGGCTCTCGTCGGGCGCGAGGACCACCTCCTCGTCGAAGGCGGGGGAGGGGTTGACGGCCGGGAACGGGGTGTTGCGGACGAACCACCTCAGCGGGACCGCCGCGCTGGAGGTGCCGGCGAAGACGAGTACGGTGCCGCCGCCGTCGACCTCGTCGTGCTCCCCGGTGTACGCCAGCCAGGGCGACCGCCGGCCCATCGTCTCCGGCCCGCCGCCACCGTCGGCGGTGATGATCCGGCCGTCCGTCCAGCCGCGCGGACCCCGCCAGAAGAACCCGGTGTAGCCGGCGTTCGGCCGGCCGTGCGTGGTCGGGCTGCCGACCCGGAGTTCCGCGCTCCGGGTGTTGCGCAGTTCGGTGCCGAAGTCCAGCATCCAGCTGCCGCGTCCGGGGTCCACCCCGTGGAACCGCAGCTCCCGCCGCTCGGCGACCCAGTGCTCGCCGGTGGAGGTGATCCAGGTCAGCGACTCGCGCAGGGTCAGCTCGGTCGGGGTCACGTCGACCAGGTCGAAGCCGTCGTGCCGCATCCGGCCGACGTTGTCCCGGGCGCGGTAGCCCTCGCCGTGCACGTACGAGTTGCCGCCCCAGAAGTTCTGCCCGGAGAGGTGCGAGATGGTCATCTGGAGCCCCTTGTGCCACCGGTGGTCGTTCGGCCGGTACGCCGAGACCAGGGCTCCGTCGAGGGTACGCAGCGGGTGCAGGTAGGGCTTGGGCCCCTCGAAGGCCGGCACCGGAGGGTCGTACGCGTAGGTCGCGATCTTCACACCGTTCGCGTCGACGACGACCCGACGGCCGTGCTCGTGGGTGACGATGATCCGCCCGGTGCCGTGGTCCCTGGAGGTCATGGAAGCGAGAAGGCCCTTCGGTGGCGTGATGGGTAACCGCTTTCCCGAGCTAACCCCGTTCCACCTGCAACGTCAAGATCCAGCTCGGCCCGAACTCCTCGGCCCGAACCCCCTCGGCCCGTCGTCAACCCCGGGCCGGGGCGGTCGAGGCCAGGATCTCGTCCCAGCCGGCGACCGCCGCCTCGGCGAGGGTGAGCAGCGTCTGCTCGGTCGCGCCGTCCCGAGCCCGCAGCGCCATGCCCAGGGAGAGCGCGTAGAAGAACTCCGCCGCCGCTCCGGTGTCGGTGCCGGCGGGCACGTCGCCGTCCCGTACCCCCTGGTCGAGCCGTGCCCTGAGCTGGGCGATGTCGGCCTGCCGGCACTCGGCCAGGAACACCCGCACCCCGTCGTTGCCGGCGCTGATCGTGGTTGCCGCCAGAGCCACCATGCAGCCGGTCGGGCGCCCCGGGTCCACATAGCTGCGCGCGTAGTGCCGGAACAGGGCGGTGAACGCCTCCCGGGTGGTGAGCAGGTCCCGCAGCACCTGCCGTGGGACCTGCCCCGCCATCTCGTCGTAGCGCGCCACCGCCTCCCGGAACAGCGCCTCCTTGCAGCCGAACGCGGCGTACAGGCTGGGGGAGTTGATGCCCATCGCGGTGGTCAGGTCGGTCATCGAGGCGCCCTCGTAGCCGTGCCGCCAGAACACCTCCATGGCCCGTTCCAGCGCCTCGGTGCGGTCGAACCCGCGCGGCCGACCCCGCCCGCCCACCGACCACCGTCCTTCCGCACCGCCGCGCGTCGCCGCCCGCCGGCCAGGTGTGCGGCCGTCAGGTCCCGGAGACCTTCAGCCCGACGATGCCGACCGCGATCAGCGCCACGAAGACCAGGCGGGCCGGGCTGAGGCTCTCACCGAGGGCGACGATACCGGCCAGGGTCACCCCGACCGCGCCGACACCCACCCAGACCGCGTAGCCGGTGCCAACCGGCAGGTCGCGCAGTGCCAGCGAGAGCAGTACGAAGCTGAGCAGCGCGGTGGAACAGGCCAGCAGGGAGGGCCAGAGCCGGGTGAAGCCCTCGGTCTGCTTGAGCGCCAGTGCCCAGACGACCTCCAGCAGCCCGGCGACGATCAGCAGCAGCCAGGCCATGACGCCCCGCCCACCTCGCTCGCCCCGCCCACCCGGCTGGCCCCGCTCCTCCCGCTCACGCCGCTCCTCCCGCTCATGCGGCGAAGCCGCCGTCCACGCTGATCGAGGTGCCGGTGATGTACCGGCCGCCCGGCCCGGCGAGGTGGCTCACCGTGGCCGCGATCTCGACCGGGTCCGCGTACCGGCCGAGCGCGATGTGACCGCGCTCGGCCTCCGCCGTCTCGCCGTCGGCCGGGTTCATCTCGGTGTCGGTCGACCCCGGGTGCACCACGTTTACGGTGATGCCCCGCCCGCCGAGGTCGCGGGCGAGCCCCCGGGTCAGGCCGACCAGCGCGCTCTTGCTCATCGCGTAGAGCGCGACCCCGGGGTACGGCACCCGCTCGGCGAGGCAGCTGCCGATGCTGATCACCCGCCCGCCGTCGGCCAGGTGCGGCACCGCCGCCCTGATCGCGACGTAGACACCCCGGACGTGTACCGCGAGGGTGTGGTCGAGGTCGCCCAGGGAAATCTCCTCGATCGGCCCGTACCGGAAGATGCCGGCGTTGTTGACCAGGATGTCGAGCCGGCCGAACTCGGCGGCGTTGCGCTGCACGGCGCCGGTGACCGCGTCCGGGTCGGTGTTGTCGGCGGCCAGTACCAGCCCGCGTCGGCCCAGCGGCGACGTCCCGGACGACGGCCTCGGCCCGCTGCTCCGCCCGCAGGTACGTCAGGGCCACGTCCGCGCCGTCCCGGGCCAGCGTGCAGGCGATCGCGGCACCGATGCCCCGACTTCCTCCGGTCACCAGCGCGACCTTGCCGGCGAGTGGTCCCATGACGTTTCCCCGTTTCTGTATCGATCGACACAATAATCGGATCGTATGGCACCCGGACCGGTCGGAGCAAGACGAGCCGGGAAGTCCGGGCCATCTGCCGCACCGTCCAGGCTCGAAAGTGCACTGTGAACTGATCCGGTCCAGCCCGGCGCGTGGAAACCAAGGCGAGCCGTCCTCCTCTTCTCCCGCGACTGCGGTGCGGCGGACCGGCGGTAGGGTGCGGATGCCGGGCGGGGTCGCCGGCCCGGACGCCACCGCCGACACCTTTCCCGGGGGCCGCCACATGACCAAGCGTTCGTCCGGCACCATCACCCTGATGGACGTGGCCCAGGAGGCCGGGGTGTCGGTGGCGACCGCGTCACGGGTGCTCAACGGCAACGGCGCCCGCCAGGTGCGGGCGGACCTGACGGACCGGGTGCTGGCCGCCGCGGCCGCGCTGGACTACTCCGCCAACGCGCCGGCCCAGGCAATGGCCCGGGGCCGTACGAACGTGGTCGGGCTGCTCGTCCACGACACCGCCGACCCGTTCTTCTCGTCCATCGCGGCCGGTGTGATGCGCGCCGCCGAACAGCACCGCAGCATCGTGATGATGTACAGCACCGGCCGGCCGGAGCGCGAACTCGACTACCTCGCGACCCTGCGCGGCCAGCGGCCCCGCGCCGTCATCGTGGCCGGCAGCCGGACCGCCGACCGGGCACTGCGGGACCGGCTCGGCACCCAGTTGCGCATCCTCGAGGAGGCGGGTGCCCGGGTCGCGCTGATCAGCCAGCACGTCCTGCCTGTCGACACGGTGCTGCTGGAGAACCGGGAAGGGGCGCGGCTGCTCGCCCGCCGGCTTGTCGAGCTGGGACACCGGCGGTTCGCCGTACTCGCCGGGCCACGGCACCTGCTCACCGCCCGGGACCGACTCGCCGGATTCCAGGCCGGACTCGCCGACCTCGGCGTCGGGATGTCACAGACGCAGGTGGCGTACGGCGACTTCACCCGGGACGGCGGCTACCTCACCATGCGCGACCTGCTGACCCGCGACCTGCGGGCCGGTTGCGTCTTCGCGGTCAACGACGTGATGGCGGTCGGTGCCATTTCGGCGCTGCGCGACCACGGGGTGCCGCTGCCCGGCGGGATGGCGGTGGCCGGCTTCGACGACATCGTGACGCTCCGGGACGTCACGCCGTCGCTCACCACGGTGCGGTTGCCGCTGGAGGAGGTCGGCGTGGCTGCGCTGGAACTCGTGATGCAGCCCCGCTCCGAGCGGCCCAGGCTGCGCCGGATCCGGGCCGAGGTGGTGGTCCGGGACAGCACCCCCGCCCTGGGCCGTGCCCAGGGATCAGCAGGCTGAGCCGGAGGCGTCAAGCTTTGACTTCGGTCCTCAGCTCCTCCGCGCCCCGGTAGTTGTACAGCTCGTCGACGAACCTGCGGCGCAGTGGCGGAAGCCGGCTGGTCACGCTGAAGTAGCCCCGGGCCGCCAGCATCGCCAACCGGCCGATGACCGGCTTGTAGATCGGGTCGTCCCCGTTGGTGCCGTTGGTCCGCAGCGAGTCGGCGACCCGGGCGAAGCCGTACCGGATCATCTCCGTCTCGTAGTCCGCGACGGCTCCGAGCAGCGGCTTGGCGCCGGCCGCCACCGCGACCAACTGGCGGTGCAGCAGTGCGGCGTCCCGCAGCGCGGTGTTCGCCCCGACTCCACGTCCCGGCGTCATGGTGTGGATGGCGTCGCCCAGCAGGGTCACGTTGCTGCTCGGCCAGGGGTCGACCGGTACCGACGTGGCGACCTTGATCGGGATGACACTGCCGGGGTCGCTGTGCCGGAGCAGCTCGCGCAGGTGCGGATGCCAGTTCCGGGTCAGCTTCCGGGCCACCTCGGCGAGCGGCTCGCCGCGCAGTCGCATCACGTCCGGCGGGAACCGGTCGGCGGCACTCCAGATGATCAGGTTGATGCAGTCCCGGGTGTTGTCGAAGAGCAGACCCGGCCACTGCCCGATCAGCCGGGCATCGGTGACGCCGACGCCGGGCTTGACCGAACCGCGCTGGTCCCACTTGAACTCCATCACGTGCAGTACGCCCATCACGCCGCCGGCACCGAAGATCAGCGAGATGCCCCGGTGCATCTCCTCGGTGAGCAGGCTCCGGGTCTGCGGGGTCAACGGGATCTTGCTGGCGATGTTGATGCTCCCGGCGTCCCGGACCTCGGCGTTCGGCAGGTGCTGGCGGCGTACCGCGGAGTGCGTACCGTCGGCACCGACCAGCAGGTCGCCGGTGGCGGTGCTGCCGTCGGCGAAGTGCGCGGTGACCCGGCCGTCGTCGGTTCGGGTGTAGTGCGTGAACGTCTTGCCGAAGTGCACCAGGTCGTCCATGCCGGTCAGCAGCACCTGGCGCAGGGTCATCCGGGAGACCGACTGGTCGATGCTGGTCGGGTCGGCCTCGGGGCGCAGCGCGAAGGAGGCGGTGCGGTGCAGCTGCTCGGTCAGCACGTTGAAGTACTGCGGCGCCCGGGCACAGGTGGCGAGGAACGTGGTGAACAGCTCCGGCGGCAGGCACTCGCGCAGCGCCCTACAGCCGGTCGGGTTGATCCCCACCCGGTAGCCGAGCAGGCCGTCGCCCCGGTCGCGGTAGCGCTCGTAGACGCTGACCCCGATGCCGGCCCGCCGAAGGCCGTGCGCCAGGCACATACCGCCGGTACCGGCACCGACGACGAGCACGTGCATTGGTCTGGTGGACATCGGACCCCTTCCGGCCGGGCTTGGTCGGTGGTACTATGCCGTCGTCTCCGGGCCGTCCCAGCGGTAGAAGCACCGCGCCATCGCGTCACGCGGCGAGCGCCAGGTCGGCGAGTACGGCGAGATGTAGGTACGCAGCCGCTCCGTCACGTCGACGAAGAGCGGATGCCGGTTGGCCTGCTCCAGCCGGGACGGAGCCGAGTCGTCGGTCTCCATCAGGTGCAGGCAGAGGTCGTCGAGCTGGTAGAGCGAGCGGTGCCGTACCCCGGTGACCGTGTGCAGGTCCGTGTTGTCGGACTCCGCGAGGATCTTGGCGATCTCATCCTCGGTACCTGGGACGATCCTGCCGACGATCAACACGCGATTCATCTCGTCTCCCCACTGGATAGTCGGGCCCGATCCGGTCCGTATCCGGACCGGGTCCGACCGGGTCCGGCGGGCGTCCGGACCCGGTGCGGCCCGGACAACCTTCCGGCCATCCGGTCGGGCTCGATCACCATGCCGGCAGTGACGTCACCATGCCGTCACCGCCGCCCGGGGTCGCTGTCCTCCTCCGGTGACGCCAGGTTGACGCCGCGGACGTCAGGGTGGCGAACGGGCTGGGACGGCGGGTCAGCGGCGGACCGGCATCGCCGGCAGGGACGGCCGGCCCGGGTACGCCTCGGCACGCGCCGCCGACGGGCGGGCACCCGGCCGGTGTGTCGCCGTGGGCCGGGGTATGGGTGCGAGCAGATCACTGAGCAGGGCACACATCGTCTCGGACGGCTCCAGTTGCAGCTCGCGGAGCAGCAGGTCCCGGTAGACGTAGAAGGCCTGTAGCGCCTCGTAGGCGTTGCCCTCGTCAAGGTGGATCTCGACGATCAGCCGGTGCGGCGTCTCCCGCAGCGGCTCGGCGCGGACCGCCTCGAGGGCGGCCTGCAACGCCTCGCCGTGCCGCCCGGCCCGCAGGTGACCCCGGGCGATGTCCTCCAGCATGTGCAGCCGGAGCTGGCGCAGCCGTTCACGTTCCAGCAGTACCCAGTCGTCGTACCAGCCGGGCAGCAGGTCGTGCCGGCCGGCGCCCCGGACCCGCGCCGCCCAGCGCGGGTCGCCGCCGTCGCGCACCCGCTCGGCGGCCCGGACGAGGTCGTCGATGTCCAGCCGTACCACCGGGTCGAGCCGGACCGTGTCCCCGCTGGTGAGCAGCGGACAACTACCCTCCTGACGCAACCGCCACAGCGCGGTGCGCAGCGAGGACATCGCCCGCTCCTCGGGGGTGTCCGGCCAGAGCAGACCGGCCAGGTGCGCCCGGGTCGCACCCGGGCGCAGCCCGACCAGCGCGATGATCCGTTGCAGTCCACGCGGCACTACCACCGGTATCCCGTCGTGCAGCAGGCTGAACCCGTCCAGCAGGAACAGCTGGACGGTGCGGCCGGACTGGTGCTCGGGCTGCTGGGCCGGTGTCCGGCGCCCGTCGTGCGGCGCGCTCTCCTCAGGAGTCACGGCCCCACCCTCCTGCACCCGGAACCCGTGTCCCGAGGTCCGCTCTGCCCGGACCGCCCCGTCCAGCTCGCCGATGCCGCTCCGCGCGCTCCGCCCGATCGGGCCGCTTGCACCGCAAAGTGTGACGAAGGTTATCAATCGCCGTTACGCTCGGTCAATCCGCCGGTCGGCATTCCGACGTACCCGTTCGGTTGCTGCCGCAGATGCTCTGAGCTGGGCATAAGGCGGTTGCGGCCGTTGCTCGGGGAGCGGATCAGGTGCCTCCTGACAGCTCGCGTGCGGGCATTCTGCCGCTCTGCCGTCACCGGAGCGTCACCGCGACAGGGGGACGGAGTACGCGATCGGGTGACACCGCGTTGACACCGGGTCGGCAGGGTGGTCACCAGTCGTTCGGACGAGTCGCAGTCGGGGGGAAGGCCCTTGTCGCGGCCCGGTACCGGTGTCACCCATCCGGAGCGCGGGAATCGCCCAGGGAGGCTGCACGATGGATCGCTCACTGATCGTCGCGAAGGTCGTACCGGCCGCCGAGGGACAGGTCGCACAGATCTTCGCCGAGTCGGACCGGACCGAGCTGCCCCGGCTGGTCGGCGTACGGCACCGCTCGCTGTACCGGCTGCACGACCTGTACGTACACCTGATCGAGACGGAGAGCCCGGGTTCCGCCGCGGTGGAGAACGCCCGCCGGCACCCCGAGTTCGTCCGGGTCAGCGAGCGGCTCGCCCCGCACGTCACGCCGTACCTGGCGAACTGGCGGGTGCCGGCGGACGCCATGGCACGCTGCTTCTACCGCTGGGACGCCCCCGCCGACCCGAGCGAGGTACGGCGATGACCGCCGGCACGTCCACCGGCACCGTCTCGCCCGGCCGGAGCGGGTACGCCGACCGTGGGTACGCCGACCTGGCCCAGCAGCCGTGGACCCGCTGCCGCTCCTGCCCGGCGCTGCTCTACCGCAAGCGACTGCGGCGCAACCTCGACGTCTGTCCCGAGTGCGGTGACCATCGCCGGCTGGACGCGCCCGAACGGATCGCCCAACTCGTCGACCGGGACACGTTCCGCCCGTTGCCCGGACCGGCGGCCCAGGTCGATCCGATCGGGTTCGTCGACTCGATGCCGTACCCGCAGCGGCTCGCCGCAGCCCGTGCGGCGACCGGCCTGGCCGAGGCGGTGCTCTGCGGTACGGCGACGATCGGCGGGCACGGCCTGGTGCTGGCCGTGATGGACTTCCGTTTTCTCGGCGGCAGCCTGGGCTCGGTCACCGGTGAGCTGATCACCCGGGCGGCCGAGCACGCCCTCGCCGAGCGCCGGCCGCTGCTCCTGGTCACCGCCTCCGGGGGCGCCCGGATGCAGGAGGGCGTACTCGCGCTGATGCAGATGGCCACCATCAGCCAGGCGATCGCCGCGCTGCGCGAGGCGGGGCTGCTGACCGTCAGCCTGGTCACCGATCCCACCTACGGCGGGGTGGCCGCCTCCTTCGCGACCTGCACCGACATCGTGCTGGCCGAGACCGGTTCCCGGCTCGGCTTCGCCGGTCCCCGGGTGATCCGGCAGACCATCCGGCAGGCGCTCCCGGCCGACTTCCAGACCACCGACTTCCTGCTCCGGCACGGCCAGGTCGACATGGTGGTGGAGCGGCGGGCACTACGCCCCAGGCTGCGCTGGCTGCTCTCCGCCGTCGCCCCGGCACCGGCCCGCCGGCCCGGAACGTCGTCGGCCGCGACCGGTCCGTCGTCGTCGCTGGTGTCGTCGTCGCTGGTGCCGTTGCCGTCGTCGCCGTCGTCGTCGCCGTCGCCGTCGCTGGTGCCGTCGCCGTTGCCGTCGCTGGTGGCGGTCGCGGTCGCGGCGGCGGTGCCGGATCCGAGCGACGCCTGGCAGGTCGTCCGGTCCGCCCGGCACGCCGGCCGGCCGACCACACTCGACTACCTGGCCGCCGCCTTCGACGGCTTCGTCGAGCTGCACGGCGACCGGCTCGGCGTCGACTGCCCGGCGATCGTCGCCGGACTGGCCCGGCTCGGCGACCGGTACGTCGCCGTGATCGGGCACCAGAAGGGACACCGGCCGAGGGAGCTGAGGTCCCGCAACTTCGGCATGGCCGGGCCGGCCGGCTACCGCAAGGCGATCCGGGTCATGCGGCTGGCGGCCAACCTGCGCCTGCCGGTGGTGACCCTGATCGACACCCCGGGCGCGTATCCGGGAGTGGAGGCGGAGCAGCACGGTCAGGCCGCCGCGATCGCCGAGAGCATCCTGGCGATGACCGGGCTGCCGACCCCGGTCGTATCGGTGATCATCGGCGAGGGTGGCAGCGGCGGCGCGCTCGCGCTGGCCGTGGCCGACCGGGTGCTGATGCTGCGCAACGCTGTCTACTCGGTGATCAGTCCCGAGGGCTGCGCCGCGATTCTCTGGAACGACCGGGCGGCGGTGCCCCGGGCCGCCGAAGCGCTCCGGCTCACCGCACCCGACCTGCTGCGGCTGGGAGTAGCCGACGAGATCGTCGCCGAACCGCCCGAGGGGGCACACCGCGATCCCGCGGGGGCGGCCCTGCTGCTCCGCCGCGCCCTGCTGGAGAACCTGGCGCCGCTGCTCGACGTACCCGCGGGGGAGCTGGTCCGGCGTCGCCGTCGGCGCTTCCGTCGGTACGGTGCGGCGGCCAGCGTGCTGCCGTCGGAAGCGGGCCCCGAGTGAGCGCCGCGTCGATCCCCGGACAGCCGGGTCCGGCGGGTCAGCCCGCCAAGGCGGTGGGCGGGGGGAAGAAGCCTGCCGAGGCGTCGGGCCGGGCGGAGAAGCCCGCCGAGGCGCTCAGCCGGGAGGAGCTTGCCGAGGCGTCGGGCCGGGCGGAGAAGCCCGCCGAGGCGCTCAGCCGGGAGGAGCTTGCCGAGGCGTCGGACCGGACGGAGAAGCCCGCCGAGGCGTTGGGCGGAGAGATGGAACTCGCCGAGCTGCGCCGGCAGGCGGGCCGGCTGCTGGCCGAGACGGCCGGGCCGGTACGTCGGATCCACCTGCGCCGGGGCGACACCGTGCTGGAGATCGAGTGGCACGTTCCGGCTGCTCCGGCCGAGCCGGCTGGCGCAGCCGGCCCCCCGCCGGCCGGCGCGTCCGGCCACTTCTCGACGGGCGCACCCGAGCACCTGCCGGCTGGCGCCGTCGCCCTTGCCGGCTCGGCCGGCTCCGGCGGCGCGCTGGGCGGCGGTGACGCGCGCCGGACGGTCCTCGCGCCGATGGTCGGCACCTACTACCAGGCCGCCGAGCCCGGCGGCGCCCCGTTCGTCGAGGTCGGCGACAAGGTGGAACCCGGCCAGGTGGTCGGCATCGTCGAGGCGATGAAGCTGATGAACGAGGTGGTCGCCGACCAGGGTGGCCGGGTCGCCGAGGTGCTCGTCCGGGACGGCGAGCCGGTCGAGTTCGGGCAGCCACTTGTCGCCCTGCTACCCGCGTGACTTCCAGGACGGTGCGGCGGTGTTCGAGAAGATCCTGATCGCCAATCGTGGCGAGATCGCGCTCCGGGTGGCCCGGGCCTGCCGGGAGCTGGGCGTACGGACCGTGGCGGTGTACTCGGTCGCGGACCGGGACTCGGCCGTCGTCCGGCTGGCCGACGAGGCGGTCTGCATCGGGCCGCCGGAGAGCCGGCAGAGCTACCGCAACGCCGCCGCGATCGTCGAGGCGGCCCGGCGGACCGGGGCGCAGGCCGTACACCCGGGTTATGGATTCCTCGCCGAGGATGCCGACTTCGCCGAGATCTGTGCCGACAACGGTCTCGTCTTCATCGGCCCGTCGCCGGAGGTGATGGCCGCGCTCGGCGACAAGGCACGGGCCCGGTCGCTGATGCGGGACGCCGGCCTGCCGTTGCCGGCCGGCAGCCTGGCCACCGTCGGTACGGCGGCCAGGGCACGGGAGATCGCCGACGAGATCGGATATCCCGTGATCATCAAGTGTGCGGCCGGTGGCGGCGGGCGCGGGATGACGGTGGTCCGCTCGGCCGACGAACTCGGGCCGGCGTACGAGCGGACCAGGATCGCCGCCCAGGCCGTCTTCGGCGACGACCGGGTCTACCTGGAGCGGTACCTCGTGCAGGCGCGGCACGTCGAGGTGCAGCTGCTCTGCGACGGGTACGGCAACGGCGTCCACCTGGGCACCCGGGACTGCTCGGTGCAGCGGCGGCACCAGAAGCTGGTCGAGGAGGGACCGGCACCCGGGCTGTCGGTCGGTACCCTCGACGCGCTCGCCAAGGCCGCGCTGCGTGGTGCGCTGCGGGCCGGCTACACCGGGGCGGCGACCTTCGAGTTCCTGGTCGACGAGGCCGAACGGTTCTCCTTCATGGAGGTCAACTGCCGGATCCAGGTCGAGCATCCGGTCACCGAGATGATCACCGGTGTGGATCTCGTGCACGAGCAGTTGCACATCGCGGCCGGGGTACCGCTGCGGTTGCGCCAGGCGGACGTCCGGATCGCGGGTGTCGCGGTGGAGTGCCGGGTCAACGTCGAGGACCCCGACCGGGGGTTCGCGCCGACCCCCGGTCGGCTGAGCCGGTTCTCCCCGCCGGGCGGGCCGTTCACCAGGGTCGACACGCACGGCTATCCCGGCTACCTGGTGGGCCCGTACTACGACTCGCTGCTGGCCAAGGTGGTGGTCTGGGCGCCCGACCGGGATCTGGCGCTCGGCCGGATGGAGCGGGCGCTGCACGAGTTCGACGTGGACGGGCCGGGGGTGCGGACCACGATCCCGTTCCTGCGCCGGGTCCTCGACGACGCCGGGTTCCGCAAGGGACGGTACTCGACCGGCCTGGTCGACCGGCTGCTCCGCGCCGCCGACACCCCGCCCGCGCCGACCGCTCCGGCCGCTCCGGCCGCTCCGGCCGCTCCGGCCGCTCCGGCCGCTCCGGCCGCGCCGGCCGCGCCGGCCGCGCCGGCCGCGCCGACCGCTCCGCCCGCGCCGACCGCGCCGGGCACTGCGCCCGTTCCGGCCGCCGTGGCGAGTCCGGCTAGTCCGGCCATATCGGCCGTCCCGACGGCGGCAATGGCTGCGTCGCCGGGTGGCCCACCCACTACCGCCAACCATTCGAGGAGGACCAGATGACCGTCAGGCACGAGGATCCGGCGTTGACCGGACCCATCCAGCGGGAGCCGGTTCCGTCACCGGCGACGGCGTCGGAGATCACCGCGATCCTGGTCCGGCACTGCGGACTGGACGCCGCCGCCGCGGACGCCGCGCCGGACGCCTCCCTGGAGGAACTCGGCATGGACTCGCTGGCGCTGCTCGAACTACAGGCGGTGGTGGCGGACCGCTACCGGGTCCAGCTTCCGGAGGAGGCGGGGCGACTCAGCATCGCGGAGATAGCCGAGCTGGTCGCCCGGCACGGGGAGCCGGTCGCCGCCGCCTCCGCCAGTGGGCCGGGCCGACCGGGTCACACCGAGAACAGCGTGCTGATCGCCGCCCCGTTGCCGCTGGTCTGGGACGTGACGAACGACGTCGCGGGCTGGACCGGGCTGTTCACCGAGTACCAGTCGGTCGAGATCATCGAGCGCGGCGGCGACACCGTACGGTTCCGGCTGACCATGTATCCCGACGAGAACGGGGTCACCTGGAGTTGGGTCAGCGAACGCACCGCCGATCCGGTGCGGCGCGAGGTGCGGGCGCATCGGGTGGAGACCGGGCCGTTCGAGTACATGCGGATCCACTGGCGCTATGCCGAGGTGCCGGGCGGTACCCGGATGACCTGGACCCAGGACTTCGAGATGCGACCGACGGCGCCGGTGACCACCGCCCAGATGACCGACCGGATCAACGCGAACAGCCGGATCCAGCTGGACATCATCCGGGACAAGATCGAGCGGATCGCCGCCGAACCGGCGGCGACGGACCCGACACAGGTACCGGCGCAGGCCGCGGTCCCGGCGCCGGTGCTGACGCCGACGCCGACGCCGACCCCGTCGCAGACGCAGACGCAGGCGCAGGCAGCGGTAGCCGGGACCGCCGGGGCCGACGATGAGTGAGCCGGGCCGCCGGTTGGTGGCCGCCCGCGACATCGCTCCGGACCGCCGTCGCGGTGCCGAGATCCGGGTACTGCTCGGTCCGCGCACCGTCGGCAGCGGGTCGGGTTTCATGGGGGTGGCGAACCTGGCTCCCGGCGAGCGGATCGCCGAGCACTACCACCCGTACAGCGAGGAGTTCCTCTACGTCGCGCGGGGCGCGATCGTGGTGGACCTGAACGACGAGCCGGTGCCGGTCGGGACCGGGGAGGCGCTGTACGTGGCCGTGAACGTGCGGCACCGGCTGCGCAACGTGGCCGACGTGCCCGCCGAGGTGATTTTCCAGCTAGGTCCGCTGGCCCCGCGCCCGGAACTCGGGCACGTCGACACCGAGCCGTCCGAGCTGGAATCCCCTGGCGCGCACCGGGCCGCCGAAGCGTCCCGCCCGGACCGGCCGGGCGGCGCACACCGCACGGACAGCGCGGACCGGGCGCAGGCGGCGGCGGTCGTGGCGGGCGGACCGGAGGCCGGGCCGTGAGCCGGCGCCGCAGCGTGGTGACCGGGATCGGGGTGGTCGCGCCCGGCGGCGCCACCCGGGACGAGTTCTGGGCGACCATCACCGCCGGTCGTACCGCGACCCGCCGGATCAGCTTCTTCGACCCGTCGCCGTTCCGGTCCCAGGTGGCCGCCGAGTGCGACTTCGACCCGGTCCGCGCCGGCCTCGGCGTCGCCGAGCGTCAGCGCGCCGACCGGTACGTCCAGTTCGCGCTGGCCGCGTCGATCGAGGCACTCGCGGACAGTGGTCTGGAGTTGACCGATCCGACGCGGGAGCGCACCGGAGTGGTGCTCGGCTCGGCGGTGGGCGGCACCATGCTGCTGGAACGGGAGTACGTGCAGGTGAGCGACTCCGGTGCGGACTGGCTGGTGGACCCGGACCGGGCGGGTCCGTTCCTCTACCAGGCGTTGATGCCGAGCAGTCTCGCCGCCGACGTCGCGTGCCGGCACGGGCTGCACGGCCCGGCCCAGGTGGTCTCCACCGGCTGCACCTCGGGCATCGACGCGATCGGCTACGGTCAGCAGCTCATCGCCGACGACGAGGCGGACGTGGTGCTGGCCGGCGCCTCGGACAGCCCGATCTCCCCGGTCACCGTCGCCTCGTTCGACGCGATCAAGGCGACGACTCCGGACAACGACGATCCGGCGCACGCCTCCCGGCCGTTCGACCGGGACCGGCACGGCTTCGTACTCGCCGAGGGGGCCGCCGTACTCGTCCTGGAGGAGGCGGCACACGCCCGGCGGCGCGGTGCGCGGGTCTACTGTGAGGCCGCCGGATACGCCAACCGGAGCAACGGCTACCACATGACCGGCCTGCGCCCCGACGGGGTGGAGATGGCGTTGGCCATCGACGACGCGATGGCGCAGGCCCGGTGTGACCCGTCGGACGTGTCGTACGTCAGCGCGCACGGCTCGGGCACCCGGCAGAACGACCGGCACGAGACGGCCGCCTTCAAGCGGGCTCTCGGCGCGGCGGCGTACCAGGTGCCGATCAGCTCGATCAAGTCCATGGTCGGGCACTCGCTCGGCGCGATCGGGGCGATCGAGATGGCGGCCTGCGCGCTGGCCATCGAGCACGGTGTGGTGCCGCCGACCGCCAACTGGGCCAACCGGGACGCCGAGTGCGACCTGGACTACACGCCGAACACCGCCCGGGAGCTGCCGGTGCGGGTGGCGCTCTCGGTCGGCAGCGGCTTCGGTGGCTTCCAGTCGGCCATGGTCTTCACCCGGTTCGGTGGGCCGAACCGGTGACCGGCGCGGCGGACGGCACCGCTACGCCGGCCGGCGGTGTCGCGGACGAGCCTCGGCGTCGGGCGGTGATCACCGGGATCGGCGTGGTCGCGCCGAGCGGGATCGGCGCGGAGGCGCACTGGAAGTGTGTGCTGGCCGGGGAGAACCGGATCGGCCGGATCACCCTCTTCGACCCCGAGCGCTATCCCTGCCGGCTGGCCGGTGAGGTGGCCGGCTTCGACGCGCTGCACTACGCCGACAACCGGCAGCTGGTGCAGACCGACAGGTGGACGCATCTCGGCTTCGCGGCGGCCCGGCTCGCTCTCGTCGACGCCGGCCTGCCGGAGACGGCGGAGGATCCCTACGGGTACGCGGTGACCCTGGCCAGTTCCTCCGGCGGCAACCTCTTCGGTCAGCGGGAACTGCAACGGCTCTGGCGTGGCCCGGCCCGGACCGTCGGGGTGTACCAGTCGATCGCCTGGTTCTATGCGGCGAGTGTGGGCCAGCTTTCGATCCGGCACCAGTTCAAGGGGCCGTGCGGGGTGTTGGCCGCCGAGTCCGCCGGTGGGCTGGACAGCCTGGCGCACGCGGTACGGATGATCCGGCGCGGTACTCCGGTGGTGCTGGCCGGCGGCACCGAGTGCCCGCTGAGCCCGTACGCGCTCACCTGCCAGCTGCGCGGTGGCCTGCTGAGCAGCTGTCCGGAGCCGGCGTCGGCGTACCGGCCGTTCGACGTGGCGGCCAGTGGCTACGTACCGGCCGAGGGTGGGGCGGTCTTTGTGGTGGAGGACCTGGCGCACGCCCGCGCCCGGGGGGTTCGCGGCTATGCCGAGGTGGCCGGCTGGGGGGCCAGTCACGACGCCCGGCACACCGGCCGGCTCGCCGCCGGGGACCCGGTGCAGTACGCCCGGGCGATGCGGCTTGCCCTGGACCGGGCCGGGGTCGATCCGGCCGAGGTCGACGTGGTCTTCCCGGACGCGCTCGGCGTGCCCCGCTACGACCGTACCGAGGCCGAGGCGCTGCGGGCGGTGTTCGGGGCGGGCCCGCCCCCGGTGACCACGCAGAAGCCGCTGACCGGGCGGGCGCACCAGGGCGGTTCGGCGCTGGACGTGGCGACCGCGCTGCTCGGCATCCGGCACGGGATGCTGCCGCCGACGGCCGGTCCGGACCGCCCGGCGCCCGGCTGCGAGCTGGACTTCGTCCGGGACTCCGGGCCGCGCCGGGTGGACGTGGCGCTGGTCGGGGCGCGCGGGTTCGACGGTTTCAACAGCGCCGTGGTGGTGCGGCGCGCCCCGGCGTAGGCCGGGGGTTCCGGCGTAGGCCGGGGGAGTGCAGAGGAGGACCGGATGTCGAAGGCCAGGGTGCTGTTCCTGATCAGGGTGCCACGCGAGCGCACCGAGGACTTCCTGAAGGCGTACGAGCAGATCCGTTACGAGGTCGCCGAGGGGGTGCCGGGGCACCTGGTGGACCAGGTCTGCCAGGCGTCGGGCGATCCCGAGCAGTGGGTGATCACCAGCGAGTGGGCGTCGCTTGCCGACTTCGAGGCGTGGGAACGCAGCCCGGGGCACCGGGAACTCGCGGCGCCGCTGCGCGCCTGCATCACCGAGGCCAGGTCGATCCGCTTCGTGGTCCGCGCGGAGACCTCGGCCCGCCGGGAGAGCTCGGCCCGCCGGGAGAGTTCGGTGGGTAGCCCCTGACGGCGACGCCCCTGCGGTGGGACGACCCGCGGCGGCTTTCAGATTGACAGCTGTGGATGTAACTTGAATCCGCCCAGCCTGCTCAGTCCGGGAGAACGCCGGGAGCGCCCGTGCCGCGAGGGAGAGAACTCATGCCCGTCCCGTCGTCCCGCCGGGCCGCGTTGGCGGCCTCCCTGGTCCTCGGCGTACTCGCCGGGATGGTGGTGCAACCCGGCCGGGCGGTCGCGGCGGCGCCCGGGGTGACCCGGCTCGGCGACACCCAGCTCGACTCCGCCGCGCTCTACTTCGTCTCCTACGACGGCCTGGTCAACAACAACTCCTACGGCGACGGCATCGTCAGCCACGCCGGCCACCAGTACGCCGCCTGGTACACCTCGACCCGGGACGCCGTACTGGCCCGCCGGCAACTGCCGTCCGGGCCGTGGCAGCTCCTCCGGTTGCCGCACCGGTTGAGCGTCGACGACTCGCACAACTCGATCGCGCTCGGCATCTCGCCGGGCGACGGTCGGCTGCACGTCGCGATGGACACCCACGACAGCGAGATCCACTACGTCAAATCCGAGGCCGGGTTGGTCTCCGCCCCCTGGTCGCGGAGCTGGGAGGCGGGCCGGTTCGGCGCGGTGCAGCGCAGCCTGGACTCCGTCGGGCTGGGCGCGATCACGTACCCGCAGTTCCGGACCGCCCCCGGCAACCGGCTCCAGCTCAGTTACCGGACCGGGCGCTCGGGCAACGGCACGAACGAACTCGCCGAGTACGACGGCTCCACCTGGCGCCGGCTCGGCCGATGGTCGTCGGCGACCGGCTCGTACAGCGCGAACGGCGCCACCAGCACCACCCGGAACATGTACCTGCACGGCCTCACCTACGGTCCCGGCGGCCGGCTGCACGCCGCGTTCACCTGGCGGGAGGGAAACTCGGCGGTCACCTGCAACAGCGGCGGGCTGACCAACCACGACACCGGCTACGTGCACAGTGACGACCAGGGCCGGACCTGGCGCGACAACGCCGGGACGCTGGTCGGCGCCACCAACTCGGGCAACCTGGTCTCGATCTCCAGTCCGGGGCTGGTGGTCGACCCGCTACCGCCGAACTACGGGCTGATCAACCAGGAGAGCCAGGACGTCGACTCGACCGGCTACCCGCACGTCGTGATCAGTTACGTACCCGGCCGGTTCACCTCCTGCGTAACCTCGTACGCCTCGGCGCGCCGGGCCAACGGCCGCGCCTTCCACCTGTTCCGCAACTCGTCGGGCGGGTGGCGCAAGGTCGAGCTTCCGGTGCCGTTGAACGCGACCGGCCGGTCCCAGATCGTGCTGGACGCCGCCGACAACGCCTACGTCGTGCTGCCGTACGGCCGGATCGTCGCCGCCAGCCGGGCGAGCGGCTACACGGACTGGACGCTCCGCTTCGACGGCGCCGGGCTGAACGCCTTCGGCGAGGTGATCGTGGACCGGACCCGGGTGGAGAGTGACAACGTTCTGTCCATCCTCTACCAGCGTGCCTCCACCGGCAGCACGCCCTCGCCGATCCGGGTGGTCGACTTCCGCCTCGGTTGACTACGTCGATGACGGCCGCTGGCCCGCTCGGCGCAGCTGACGGCGCGTTCGCCGCTCGGTCTCGCCCACGGTCGCCCGAGGACCGAAACCGGGACATTCAATGGAACCGATAGATACATGTGGATGTGCAGGAAGGTGGGTGGCCCATGTCGACGACCATGCGGCGGTGTGCCGGGGCGCTGCTGGCGGCCGTACTGGCGACCGTGGCCGTTCTGCTGCACACCGGACACCGGGTGGAGGCGGCGGCCGCCGTCCGGGTAATGCCGCTCGGCGACTCGATCACCGACGGCTTCAACGTGCCCGGCGGTTACCGGGTCGACCTGTGGCAGAAGGTGGTGGCCGGCGGCTACAGCGTCGACTTCGTCGGCTCGCTGACCAACGGGCCGGCCAGTCTCGGCGACCGCAACCACGAGGGCCACTCCGGCTGGCGGATCGACCAGCTCGACGCCAACATCGTCGGCTGGCTCAACACGTTCCAGCCGCGCACCATCCTGCTGCACATCGGCACCAACGACATCTTCCAGAACCGGGACCTGCCGAACGCTCCGAACCGGCTGGCCGCGCTGATCGACCGGATCACCGCCACCGCACCGGAGACGAAGATCTTCGTGGCGACGATCGTCCCGGCCGGCTCGGCGAGTACCGACGCCCAGGTGCGCAGCTTCAACGCCGCGATCCCGCAGATCGTGCAGACCCGGGCGAACGCCGGACGGCCGGTCTACCTGGTCAACATGTACAACGCGCTCACCGCCGCCGACCTGGCCGACGGGGTGCACCCGAACGCGACCGGCTACAGCAAGATGGCCACGACCTGGTACAACGCCCTGCAAGCGGTGCCCGGCAGCCTCACCGACGGCACCACCCCGACCCCAACCCCAACCCCGACCGTCACTCCCAGCACGCCGCCGACCACCGGCCCGACCAACCCGCCCACGAACCCGCCGGCCGGCTGCACCGCCACGGCCTCGCTCAACTCCTGGACCGGCGGTTTCGTCGCCACGGTCCGGGTCACCGCCGGCTCCGCCGGCACCACCGGGTGGACCGTCAGCGCCACCCTGCCGTCCGGTACGACGATCACCAACGCCTGGAACACCCAGCGCAGTGGCAGCAGTGGAGCCGTCGACTTCACGAACGTGAGCTACAACGGACGGATCGCCGCCGGGCAGTCGACGGAGTTCGGCTTCCAGGGCACCGGCAGCGCGGCCGGTCTCACGCCGAGCTGCGTCGCCCGCTGACCGCCCCCTGAGGCGCCGCACCGGGCCGACCGCCCCCGTTCGGCCCGTGTCGATCGCGACCGCTGGCGTCTCGACCCGACCCACCTGCCCCGGGCAGCGATCCCGGGGCAGGTGGGTCGTCGTCCGTCACGCGGTCACCGGATCGTCGGAATCCGCGAGGGTCGACGGACCGTCGGGATCCGCGAGGGTCGACGGACCGTCGAGATCCACACGATCATCCGTCTCTCGGTATCCGCGCGCGCCTCAACGGTCTGGCGGTATCCAGCCGAGGAATCGGGCGGTCAGCGCCGCCGGGTCGGCGTCCGGCTGGTCGGCCAGCGCGAGGGCGAGCCGGGCGGTCAGGTGCTCGCGCAGCCCGGCCGGGTTGCCGCGGTACATGGCGATCAGCACCAGCCGGGCCCGCCCGCACGGCCAGAGCGCTCCGCAGGCCCGGCACCGGAACAGCGGCCGGGTGTGGGTGTGCGCCCGGAATCCGCCGTACGGGCGCAACGTCACGTACCGCTCCGGCCCGGAAGGGCCTGCCGGCGTACCGTTCGCGGGTGTCGGACGCCGCCCGTCGTCGGCGCCGGGCGGCGCGGGCTCAGCTCGGGACGCGTCCGGCATGCCGCGTCCGCCCGGCCGCCGTCCCCGCCGCCGGCCAGCTGTTCCGGCCCGAGGTTCGCGCCGCCGGCCGCTGGTTGGCCGTCCGGCCCGGGACCGGCGGTACCACCACCAGCGCCACCGTCGACGCCCGGACCGGTTCCTGGTACGCCGCGCGGTCCAGCGGCGGCACCGTCGGCGCGTACGGCATCGGCACCAGTTCCGGCGAGTCGGGGCAGCGCCAGCGGTAGCCGCAGCGGCAGTACTGCCACAGCCGCCGCCAGTCCCGCCGATGCCGGGCTCTGATCCGTTGTGATCTTTTCACGTCGTCTCCTGTCGCCAGAATTGGAGACGGGGGCGGTGCGGTGGAACTTCCATTACCCCCCGACACCGCCCCCGTCGGCAACACCCGCCCGTCCTTTCAATTTACTTTCGCCTTTGCGGATCCGGACGGGTGCGCCCTCCTTCCACCCTGGACGACCAGGCCCTACCCTCGGTAGGCGCGTCGATGAATCGGGGTGCGGCCGGCAACCTGCCGGGAACCGCGCGCTCCGATCGGGGATCCTGGGGGAATCGTGGGAATGTCACCATTGGAATTCTTGCTCCACGAATTGCGCCGCCGTCGGGTGTCCGCCGGCCTGACCCAGACGGCACTCGGAGAACGGTTGCATTTCTCCGACACGCACGTGAGTGCGGTCGAGACCGGCAGCAAGCCGCTCAAGCCCGACTACCTGCGGGCGGTCGACGCCGAACTCGGCGCGGGCGGGCTGCTCGTCGAGATGTGGGAGGAGCTGGTCCGCGACGGCACCGCACCGGCCTGGTTCCGCGACTGGCTGGAGATCGAACGCCGCGCCCTCGCGCTCCGCTGGTTCGAAACCGCCTACGTGCCCGGCCTGCTACAGACCGAGGCGTACGCCCGCGCCACCCTGGCCGGCGAGCGGCTCACCCCGCACGAGGTGGACCAGCTCGTCGCCGCCCGGCTGGACCGGCAGGCCATCCTCACCAGGGAACGCCCGCCGATGATCATCGCCGTCCTCGACCAGGCGGTGATCGAGCGGGGCGCCGAGGAGGCCCGGCCGATGATGGCCGAGCAGCTGGCCCGGATCGTCGCCTGCGCGCAGTTGCCCAACGTGCAGCTCCAGGTGGTGCCGACCCGGGCCGGAATGTATCCCGGCTACGGCGGACCCTTCACCCTGGCCGACCTGCCGGAGAACCGGCGGGCGGGGCACGCGGACAACCAGCTCGCCGCGCGAATTGTCGACGGTGCCGACGAGATTGCTACCCTCGTCGGCAGGTGGGAGCGGATCCGGGGCTACGCGCTCCCGGTCGACCAGTCACTAGAGCTGATCAAGAAGGTAGCGACGTCATGGAGCTGACCGGCGCCCTCTGGCGCAAGAGCACCCGCAGCGGCAACAACGGTGGCAACTGCGTGGAGGTGGCGCGCAACCTGCCCGGGGTGGTCGGGGTGCGGGACAGCAAGGACCGGCAGGGCCCGGCGCTGGTGTTCGAGCCGGCGGCGTGGCGCGGTTTCGTCCGGAGCCTGCCGACGCGCTGACCACGGGCTCGCCGCTTCGCCCGACTACCCTGACCGGACGCTCCGAGTGCCCGAGCCGGACCAGCGCCAGCCGGATGCCATCCGGCCCGGCCGCTTGTGGCGACCGGGCCGGATGCGGTGCCCGGGATCAGGCCGGGAGTCGCCAGACCTGGTTGGCGCCGCCGAAGCAGTCCCAGATCTGTAGCCGGGTGCCGTCGACCGAGCTGTTGTCGGTGGCGTCCAGGCACTTGTTCGAGGTGGGGTTGCGCAGGGTCCCGTTGCTCTGCGCCTGCCAGACCTGCGCGCCGGTGCCGTTGCAGTCGTAGAGCTGCACCTTGGCGCCGTTCGCGGTCGAGGCGGCGGTGATGTCGGCGCACTTGCCGAGTGCGCGCAGCGTGCCGTCGGTGCCGACCGTCCAGCGCTGGGCGTTGCTGCCGTTGCAGGTGTAGAGCTGGATCGCCGCCCCGTTCGCGGTGGAGGCCGCCGCGACGTCGACGCACTTGCCGGCGATGCCGGTGATCTGGCCGGTCCGGCCGCTCGGCGGCGGGGTGCCGCCAGCGGTCACCGTGTCGTAGATTGCGCTGACCAGCGAGGTCGAGTTGTTGGTGTCCTGGGACAACTCCCAGTTCATCATGCCGCCGGCGTTGGCCATCGCCCACTGGGTCTTGCGCTTCACCGTCGGGATGCCGTTGTAGCACTGCTGTGCGCCGCCGGCCGTGGTGCAGTCCCGGTTGGCGTTGGCCGGGTCCATCGCGACAAGCGCCGAGTAGGTGTAGTAGCCGGGCCGGCTGTAGAAGGGTACGCCGAGCACCGCCTTGCCGGCCGGCAGGCCGCGCGCCTTCCAGCCGTTCACCGCGTTTATCGACCAGTCGTAGTTGGCGTGCGGGCTGCCGCCGTCGTACGCCATGATGTTCAGCCAGTCGACGTAGCCGAAGACGGCCGGCTGCACGCCGTTGACACTCCCGCCCTCGGAGACCACGGCGGCGGTGAGCAGCTTGCCCCGGCTGCGGAGCTGGCCGCTGAGTTGCTGCATCAGCGCGGTGAAGTTGTTCGCCGAGGTGCCGGGGTCCGGGTACTCCCAGTCCATGTCGACACCGTCCAGGTTGTACTGCGTCACGAAGCTGACCACGTTGTTCACGAAGGTGGTCCGGCTGGCGGCGTTGCCGGCCAGCGCCTCGAAGGCCGAGTCGTCCCCGTTGTTCCAGCCGCCGATCGCGATCGACACCTTGACGTTGCTGCTGTGCGCCCGCGACACCAGCGCGGAGAGCTTGCTCGGGTTCTCCACCGCCCGCAGCGTGCCGTTGGCGTTCGGCAGTACGAACGCGTAGTTGACGTGGGTCAGCTTGTCGTACTGGATGGCGTTGACGTCGCCGGCCCAGCTCGGCATAGCCGACGCTCTTGAAGTTGTTGGGCAGTACGACGGCTTCGGCGGGGGAGAGCGGCGCGAGCGCGACGGCCGTCCCGGTGGCGGCGGTGGCGAGTGCGAGCGCACCGGTGAACAACCTGGACCGGACGCGGGGGCGGCGTTCCGCCGGGGGTACCCGTTCGGCGCTCATGGTGGGTGACATCCACGTTCCCTTCTGTCGCAGACGCCTCAGCGGCCCGATTCGACCTGGGGGTGGGGTCGCCGCAGCGCCGGTGCGGCGGCAGCGGAAACTCCGGCGCCGGCACCGGGCGAAGCGGATCGGGATCGACGTCGCTGAGTTGCTGAAACATTAGGAAAGTTAACTAACAAAGTCAATGCGCTGTTCGGATGACCGGGAACGAGTGCGCGGTCCGCGGGCCTGCCCGTGGTGGGCGCATGGACGGGGCAGCTCGACAGTATGCGCGAGAGGTGTTCGGGCGCCGGGCCGGCGGTGCCGGCTCGGCAGGTGCCGGCTCGGGAAGGGCTCGGCCCCACGGGTGCCGGACCAGGAAGGTGCCGGGCCGGGCGGCGGTTCAGCGCGGCCGGAGGCCGTCGAGCAGCAGGTCGCAGACAGCGTCGAGCTGTTCCCCGATGTCCGGCTCGGCCCAGTGGGCGCGGTGGGCCGGATCGTGGAACCGGGCGGTCGCGTGCAGCACCGCCCGGGCGGCCCGTGGCACGTCCGGCACGGCGAAGCCGCCGTCGGCGACCCCGTCCGCGATGATCCGGGAGAGCTGCCCGACCATTCCGTCCAGCGACGCGGCGATCACCGTACTGGCCTCGCCGACCAGCACGACGTAGGTGGCGAAGAGTTCCGGGTCGTCGAGCGCCGTTCCGCGCTTCGCCCCGTGCAGCGTGTGCAGCCAGGATCGCAGCCGCTCAGGGGCCGGCGCCGTGCTGGCGCTCACCGCCGGCAGGCCCGCGTGCACCCGGTCCAGCCAGCTCGATCTGTAGGTCGGCGATCGGGTGTACGGCCTGGGCCCGGCGGATCGTCGCCGCGCCGACCTCGGAGAGGCCGATGTGGCGTACCCGGCCGGCGGCCACCTGCTCGGCGACCGCGCCGACGGTCTCCTCGATCGGCACCGCGGGGTCGAGCCGGCTGAGCCGGTACACGTCCACGTAGTCGGTGTCGAGCCGGCGCAGGGTGTACGCGAGGAAGTTCCGTACCGCTTCGGGGCGGCCGTCGGTGCCGTGCCAGCCGCCGTCCGGGTCGCGGAGCGCGCCGAACTTGACACTGATCGCGACCTGGTCGCGCTCGCGTTCGCGCAGCGCGCGGCCGAGCAGCATCTCGTTGTGCCCCGCGCCGTAGAAGTCGCCGGTGTCCACCGCGTCATGATCAGGAGGAAGCCATGAGAAACCGCTGGAAGGGAGGGCTGTCGAGGTCGGGAGGCGCGGTCAGGCCGCCCGGTGGTCGCTGTGCGCCTGGGCCGTCCCGGGCCGGGCCCGGACCAGTCGCAGGCGTGGCGCCGGCGCAGGCGCCGGCTCCTCCTCGAAGGTCGCCCGCCACCCCGAGCCGGTCCGCTGGCCGTGCCGGGTCGGCGGCTCACCCGACTCGATCGCCGGCCGGGACAGACCGAGAATGATCAGATAGCCCGCCAGGATCAGCCCGTGGCTGAGGATCCGGAACGGATCGACCCGGCCGGCGATCGCGTCGTTCACCGAGAGCAGGCTCAGCACAGCGACGAAGGCGGTGAGCGTGGGCACCAGCCCCAGCGGCCGGGTGCGGCGCAGCGCGATCCAGGCAAATCCGGCACCGAGCGCGACGTTCCAGGCGGCCGACTCGTGCCACAGGTGGTCCGGGCCGCCGCCGAGGACGACCTCCAGGCCGTGCGGATGGCCGGTCGAGCCGATGCCGGCGATCTGGGCGGCACCGAGCAGGAACTGGGCCACGCCCACCACCCCGAGCGCGATCCGCAGCGGACCGGCCAGCCGGGCCAGCAGGCCCGGCCCGGGAACGGCCGCGAGGATCCGGTCGTCGATCTCCGCCGGTGGCCCCACCACGCTGGTCCGGGCCAGCCTGTTCAGCGCCGTCGCGCTCTCCAGCCAGCTCCGGCATTTCGCGCAGCCGGCGAGGTGGCGGTCCACGCCGGCCCGCTCGGCCGGGTGGTCCTCGCCGTCCAGTCGGGCCGACAGGGCTTCTCGAGACTCTTCGCACCGCACATATCCATAGTCGGACCCGGCGTCCCGTCGGTTCCCTCGGGGGTAAGCATTGCGCCGCCGATCTCCCCGTTCGGGTGACCGGAGCCGGTCGACAGCGGCCATGATCGACCCGTAAGGCGATCGTATGCCCACCGGGGGTATTCGCGGTGGAGGCCGGTACGGGTAGCTTTGGGGCATGCCTCCCCCCGGCGTCGACAGCGACGAGATCACCAGGTTGGCGCTGGCCGCGAAGGCCGGCGACCGATCGGCGGCAGCGGCCTTCATCCGGGCGACCCAGCACGACGTGCAGCGGTTCGTCTCCCACCTGGTCGGCGCCGGTGAGGCGGAGGACCTGGCCCAGGAGACCTACCTGCGGGCCATGCGCGCGCTGCCCCGCTTCGCGGCCAGGTCGTCGGCGAAGACGTGGCTGCTCTCGATCGCCCGGCGGGCCTGCGTCGACCACGTCCGGACGGCCATGCGGCGTCCCCGGGTCGCCTCGCTGCCGGACTGGCAGCTCGCCGCCGATGCCGAGCTGGCCCGGGAGAGCAGCGGCTTCGAGGGCGCCGTGGAACTGACCCGGCTGCTGGCCGACCTGCCACCGGACCGCCGGGAGGCGTTCGTCGCCACCCAGGTCGCCGGGCTCAGCTACGCCGAGGCGGCCGAGGTCTGCGACTGCCCGGTCGGCACCATCCGGTCCCGGGTGGCCCGGGCCCGGGAGGACCTGGTCGCGGCGATGCGGGCGGACGGCTCCGGCCGCCGGCTCCGCTCGACGAGCTGACCGACCCCGCCCGCCGGGGCGGCGAGGGGGCATCCGGATCAGGACAGGGCGGTCTCGGCGGCGCCGGGCGCCGGCCCGGAGATCGGCAGGCAGACCCGGAAGACGGTACGCCCCGGCTCGGACTCCACCCGGATGTCCCCGTGGTGCTTGTTGACCACGATCCGGTACGAGATGTCCAGCCCCAGCCCGGTCCCGTCGCCGATCGGCTTGGTGGTGAAGAACGGCTCGAAGATCCGCGACCGGACGTCGGCCGGGATGCCCGGTCCGGTGTCGACGACCTCCACCACGATCCGGTCGTCGTCCCGCCCGGTGCGTACGGTCAGCACCCCCTCCGCGCCGATCGCGTAGAGCGCGTTGTCGACCAGGTTCGTCCACACCTGGTTGAGTTCGGCGGCGTAGACCGGGATCGGCGGCAGAGCGCGGTCGTACTCCTTCACCACCCGGACACCGGGCTTCAGCTTGGAGTTGAACATCGCCAGCGTCGCGTCGAGCAGGTCGTGCACGTCGACCGTCCGGTGCGGTGCCCGATCCAGTTGCGAGTACTGCTTCGCCGCGCCGACCAGCCCGGTGATCCGGCTGAGCGCGTCGTCGATCTCGCCGAGCAGCAGCTCGGTCTCGACAGTGTAGGTGAGCCAGCGGATCGCCGGCTCCAGGTCGTCGGCGCGTACCGCCGCGCTCACCTGCTCCAGCCAGGCCACGTCGACGCCGCCGGCGGTGAGCGTCGGGGCGATGTCCCAGCCGGCCGTCACGTCGTGCTCGTCCAGCCAGTCGGCCAGGGCGTCCTCCGCGTCGCTGGTCTCCAGCGGGGAGAGCGCGGGTGCGGTGGCGGCCAGCTTGACCGCCTTCTCCTGGAGTTCGACAAGCCGTTGCAGCCGCTCGCCGTCCAACCGCCCGTCGGCGATCATGGCCAGCTTGTGCCGCATCCCGGCGACCCGGTCCCGCAGCACCGAGGTGGCCCGGACGGCGGCGGCGGCCGGGTTGTTCAGCTCGTGGGTCAGCCCGGCCGAGAGCGAACCGAGGGCCAGCAGCCGCTCCCGCTCGCCCACCACGGTCTGGGTGGTCCGCATGCCGAGGAAGAGCCCGTCCAGCAGGTGCATCGCCATCGGGAACCAGCGGCGCATGGCCGTGCCGATCACCTCGGCCGGCAGCACGAAGAACGTCGCGTCGGTGACCGCCCGCATCCCGTTCGGGTACGTGCGCACCCGGGCCTCGTCCAGGTACGGCTGGGTCGCCCCGGCGTACGCGCCGCGCTGCTCGGTGCGGATGATC